>CAZOYE010000052.1:0-2989 GCA_964584025.1 uncultured Ignavibacteria bacterium | reverse complement strand
TGGAAATTGCTGTTGATAGCGAAGAAGTGGACTGGTCCGCGGATGAAATCGTAGTAGCGAGGGTTGCCGGAGGTTGCCGTTGTCGGGATATTCGCGCCGGGCAAGGTGAAATACGAAAGATACGCAGTGAAGCCGCCGCCATCGGAGTAATCGTGGTTGCCCGCCGACGGGAAAAACCGATTGATTGGCGAACCGCCGCCATAGCCCCCAATGTACGCTCCGATATAGGGGGAATAGAACTGGCCGATGTTGTAATCGATCGAGTTAGAACCGTAGCTGTTGTCGCCGGTCGTGACGATGAAATCGACCTGCCAGGAATTGATGAGGGCGGCGACCTGACCCTCAGCAACAGAGCCGGAGCCGTAGTCACCTAAAACGGCAAAGCGGGTTCCGGCGGCAGCGTTCTGGAAACAGCAGATTGCGATCAGCACAAAGAGCGACAGGCGCACATGACATTCCCTATATCGAACGGGTTTGTGAGATGGCAGTTGAACAGGCTCAAGATAGTAAAATGGAGTGTTTCACGCAACGATGAACAGCGGCCTATTCGTTGCGCAACGCTTCGACCGGGTCGATACGGGCGGCCCGCGCCGACGGGTAGTAGCCCGCGAGCAAGGAGACGATCAGGCCAAGCGCGAGCGCGGCTCCGATCAGCCAGTAGGGGAGTGCGAAGAGATCGATACCAGTAATGCCTTCCTTGGCCATGAAATACTGGGCGACACCGGAGGCTATTCGGGTTATGGCCCATCCCAAAAGAATGCCGAACACCGATCCGGCGAGGCCGATAACAGCCGACTCGGTTAGGAAGAGGAAGCGGATATCGCGTTCGTCCGCGCCGAGCGACTTCAGAATGCCGATCTCGCGGCGACGTTCAAGCACGGACATGACCATGGTATTGATAATGCCGAGTGAGGCGGTGACCAGGGCGATGAGGCCAACCACGGCCAACGCGAGATCGAAGTAGAAGAAGAATTTCTTTATCTCTTCAAATTGAGCGGCGAACGAGAAGGGTTTGAAGCCGAGTGCTTTCACGGAATCAAGGATGGGTTGTGACAACACCTTGGGGTCAATGTCGAGGGTCAGGTGCGCATAGGTCTTGCTGTTTGGGTCGGCCGAAACGCTGAACAGGCTGCCGGATGAAAGCGCTGCCAACATCTCGGAAGGATCACCGCTGAAAGGACTGGCGGAGAGACGTCGCCCGACCTGGTCTCCCACGATAATTGGCGCCATGTTGCGGGCTTGGGGGCCGGATGACTGCAGCACGCCAACGACGGTAAGCGTCTCGGTCAGGATGTTGGGGGATTCCCAGTAGCCTTTAAGGAAATTCGCCATGGCATTATTGAGTTCGTTGCGGAGTATCCGTTCGACGTACGGGCGATGCATGATCGAGTCAAAATCTATTTCGCGGAAGCGATTTCGCACGTAATTGATATCGGGCGGAAGAACGCGGGCTAGTCCTGAATCAATTGTCGGAATTTTGACGCTCAGGATGATCTGTCTGCCGATGACCGAATCGGGGAAAGGTTGGCCGACCTCACGAATGAATCGATCTGTAACCAGTGCTTCCCGAGTGGAATCACCCGAGATCAATTTGCCTGCGCTCAACCCGGAATAGAGCTTTGTCCGGAGGGCCTGCATGGAGACCGCCTGCGCCCGGGTATCAAGCACCGAATCACCGAAAATGGCGGTTCCGCCAAAAGCGTCGTACGGGTAGGCAAGGCGCACACCAGGGATTCGGGAGAGCTCCTCGAGCGCAGCCGCGTCGAGTAGGCGGACTTCTAGCGTATCTTTCTCGCCTTCCTTCTCCCGTGGGTAGACCTGGACAGTGTTGAATAGCCCAAGCTTTTCGAACTGCTCCTCGATACGCTGCTGATTGCCCGCCCCAAATGAAAGCATGGCGACAAACGTAGCGATGGCAATGACCACGCCAGCGATAGTCAAGGTGGTGCGAAGCTTGAGGCGAACTAGATTTCCGGCAGAGATGGAGAGCGAATCGACCAGCTTCACCGGTGACCTCCCTCAGTAGATGGATCTTCAACGATCTTGCCGTAATGCATTCGGATGGTCTTGCCAGCGAATGTACGCGCCAATTCGAGATCGTGCGTGACCATCACTACGGTAAGGCCATTGGCACTCAGTTCCCGCATGAGCGCTACGATCTGGCGGGAATTTTCCTGGTCAAGATTGCCGGTTGGTTCGTCGGCAAAGAGAATTGATGGTTCTTTCACTAATGCGCGGGCAATAGCGACGCGCTGTTGTTCTCCGCCAGACAAATCGGCTGGACGGTGCGTCATCCGGTCAGCCAGGCCGAGGCGTGCGAGCATGGCCGACGCCTTGTTGCGACGCTCCTGTCGAGGAGTAGAATCGAAATACATGGCCAGTTCGACATTCTCGAGCGCCGTGCGATGATTGATCAAATTGAAGGACTGAAAGACCATTCCAATATGGGTTCCGCGGTAGCCCGCCAGTTGACGTCGGGAATAGGAGCCGAGGGACTGGTCTCTAAAGTGGATATTTCCGCCGGTGGGAGTGTCGAGTCCAGCGAGCAGGTTCAGAAGAGTAGATTTTCCGGAACCGGACGAGCCGACAAGGGCGAGGAACTGCCCCGGGTAAACAATGAGGTCGACCTCGTCGACAGCCTTGATTGTCTGGGGCCCCCGATGGTAGTACCGGCTGAGTTTCGTGGCTTGCAGAATGGGGTGGTTCTGGTTGGTCATCGGGTCCAAACGGCTGAACTCAAACAGACTCGAGTTTCACTTGAGATTTACTTCACCTAATCTACGAGATATGCCGTGCGCCGGTTTCTCCGCGCGTGAAGATAACCTCTTTGCCATTGGCAAGATAGCATATTGATTGCACGTACAACAAGGTAAAGTTAGTTTGGATTAGTTATTTTAATGTGAGGCGGAAACTTAGGGGCACACTCTCCGTATTGGAGTGTGAATAGAGTGGTTGGCGGACAGAAACGCGTGCGAAGCGACAAATTCCG
>CAZOYE010000051.1:0-3198 GCA_964584025.1 uncultured Ignavibacteria bacterium | reverse complement strand
CACCGGCGAGTTCGACGCCGGTCGGGCCGCCGCCAACGATGACGAAGGTCTGGTAAGCGTCGCGTTCGGCCACGTTGGTGGTCAGGAGCGCCTGCTCGAATTTTTGCAGGATGAAATTGCGCAGGTCGAAGGCATCCTGAATCGACTTGAGCGTCATGACTTTGCGGCTCAGTTCCTGATTGCCGAAGAAGTTGGGCCGGCTTCCCGTCGCGATCACCAGATAGTCGTACTTGATGCGGCCAATACTGGTCTCGATCTCGTTGCTATCCGGGAAGACGCGCGTGACCTCGGCCATGCGGAAGATCACGTTCTTCTGTTTGCGCAGGATTTTCCGCAGCGGGTAGGCGATCGAATCGGGCTCCAGCCCGGCCGTCGCGACCTGATACAGGAGCGGTTGGAAGGTGTGGTAGTTATTCTTGTCGAGCACGATGATCTGCATGTCGGCACGCTTGAGGCCACGCGCCAGATTCAAGCCGGCAAAGCCGCCTCCGACGACCACCAGCCGCGGCTTGTTGGTTACGGGGATGTTGAAGGTCATATCCACCATTCCATGCTACGCAACTTTCACTGGAATCAACGCAAAATAGAGCCGATTGTTCCACTTTTCACAAACGATTTTTGAGTCGGATACGGTGCGTACAAACAAAAAACGGCGGACATCAATGTCCGCCGTTCAAAGAACTCAATGAGTAAACTGATTACTTCGCGGTACCGAAGAATCCAAGTACGCCAATCATGATACCGAATTCGTTGCCGCTTACGCCGTCGCCTTCGAGCTCAGTGCCGCCAGCCGGAGTGTACTTGGCCTTTGCATTCTGAAGTTCGAAGTAGGCTTCGCCGTGCACGCCAAATCCGTTGGTCAGCATCCACACGCCGCCGCCGGAGAGACGAGCCTGATATCCCGTCGTCGTGGTCTCGTCCGTGCCTTCGTCCTCTAATAATGCCGGAGTTTCCAGCTTGTCCTGAACGTAAACAAATGATCCAGCCAAGAACGGCAGGACTTTGCCCTTCGGGTCTTCAGCGTTCTTCCCGGTCGGGAACCAGTAAATCTTCGGGCCGGCGCCGAACGATGTGGTCTTCATGTCGCCCCACTTCCAGTTTTCAAACATGACGGTGGCGCCGATGGCGATGCCCGGAGCCAGGAAGTAACCCAAGGTCGGGTTCAACTGAAGGTAGGTCGGAGTGTCATCGTTGCCGTCTTTCCACAGATCACCGCCGGACTTGGCAAAATTGGCCGTCCAGGCGCCGTCCATGAAGAGCATTCCCTTGGCAACCGGGTTTTCGGCGAACGCGGAAGCCGCCATCGCCAGAACGAGCAGTGCGATCATGAATCGCTTCATTGTGTGAATCCTTTCGTTGATGTTTGGTCGTCTATCCATTCATTCCATCAATTACGACAGTAAGTGTAAGTTTCGTTGGTGTCCAGTTTGTGAAATCGTTCACCGTCCGCGCCCCGATCTCCGGCCAGTTGCGGCCGGACAATCCAGCGGGACGACATCCATCCTTAGAAGTCGTGGCGGCGATCACTCTCCTTCGAATTCATCGAGTTAGCGCATTCCAGCCGAAGTCATTACGACCCGGCTCTCTCCATCTCGGAGCGAATTCAATCTCTTGTATGTTTCAACGCAACAAAAATTTTCAACACAAGAGGATGCAAACTATCGTCTTTTGTTCGACAAGCTGCTGTCTTGTAGTAAGTTACAAACACAAAGAAACATGGGTAAGCACTAACTTGCCCATGCTCGAATCGCTGGTTGGCCCAGGTCAATTCATCGGCGAGCCGGTGTTGCCGAGCCAGAAGTGCAGACCCACAGCAAGCTGTAACATCGTAACTGTCTCATCGGCCAGCACGAAATGGAGCCGGGGATTAACGAATAAGGACATCGTCCGGCCGACCATTCTTTCGTACATGATGCCGCCGTAGATGCCGAACTCGGTACTCTCATCGCCGTAGATCCCGGCGCCGGCGTTCAACATCAGCATGGCCGCCTGCATGTAGCTGAGCGCATACAGCCCGCTGAAGAGGAAATTGACTTCGGTATCCGACTCCGAGATGTCAATGCCAGGTCCTTCCGCGCTGCCGGAGTAGCGCTGCACATACACGTCGCCGCCGATCATCATCTTGTCGGACAGGCCGTAGTGGATATTGCCGCCGAAATTCAGGTTCGGACCATTGGAGTACTTGACGTCGCCGATTTCGTAGTCCTCGAAGGCGTCGCCGAAGCCGATGGTGTACCCGGCGTAAGGCCCGACCATCATACAGCTCTTGAGACCCTGCGCCGCCAGCGGACTGCAGGCCAACATCGCGACGATCAGCGTCGACATCAGCAGTTTTCTCATGGGGTTCTCCTTTCGGATATGACAGGTAATTCGTGTGCGAGTTTAGGTCTGCTCCGGCGGTCGCGGCCGCAAGTGCATAGCGTAGCCCCACGCTACAAACATCGAGTAACGCGGTCAACAACAAACTTCGCCCCGAAAGCAAGACCGGGATCGGCCGTGCAGGCCAGTCCCGGTCTCAACTTCGTATCGTCCGCGCAGACTAGTGTTTTTCTTCCGTCCGCGTCTTCTCGTACTCGGCGATGATCTTGTCGGCGATTTCGCGCGGTACCGGATCATAGTGGTTGAAGCGCTGCATGTGCCGTCCGCGGCCGCCCGTCATCGAGCGCAAGCTGGTCGAGTACTTGTACAGCTCCGCCAACGGCGCCTGGCCCTTAACGCGCTGGTACTTCCCGGCTGGTTCCATGCCCATGATCTTCCCGCGCCGCGAGGACATATCGCCCATGATGTCGCCGGTGTATTGCTCCGGCACCAGGATTTCGACGTCGTAGATCGGTTCCAGCAAGATCGGATTGCACTCCGTCGTGCCGGTCTTGAAGCAGATCGATCCGGCGATCTTGAAGGCCATATCGGAGGAGTCAACATCGTGATACGAACCGTAAAACAGCGTCACTTTCACGTCGACCACCTTGTTGCCCGAGACGATCCCCTGCTCCATCGCCTCGACAATGCCCTTCTCGACCGAGGGAATAAACTTGGCCGGGATCACGCCGCCGGTGATGGCGTCGACGAATTCAAATCCGCCGCCGCGCGTCAACGGCTCGAACTTGAGCGACACGTCGCCGTATTGCCCGCGGCCGCCCGATTGTTTCTTGTAGCGATATTGTTTCTCGCCCTTGCGGGTGATGGTTTCGCGGTACG
>CAZOYE010000050.1:0-3289 GCA_964584025.1 uncultured Ignavibacteria bacterium | reverse complement strand
GGTCAATGACGAGCTGTTTGGCTGGATCAAACAGGCCTTCGACAACGCGGGGTGAGATGTCCAAACTACCAGATCACGCTGATCGGAGCACCGCCAACTGTCTGCGCAAGCCGTGCATATCATCCACAAGCGTGATTCCCGCACCTAACAACGCGGACTGATAAGTATGTGCCGCTGATCCCCCCATGATGATAGGGATCTGCTCGCCGATCAGACGGCGAAGTCTGGCCATCTCACCCGGCAAGCGTGGGTCATCCGCGGGAAACACAACACTCAACGCTATCGCCGTGGCTCCCGTCTGTTGAACGGAACCGGCAATCTCCTCAGCTGGAAGGCTCGGTCCGAGATAGATCGGGCGCCATCCCTCAAGTGCTGCCTGGACTGCAGCGATCATCGCGCCAAGTTCATGCAACTGGCCTGCCGGTGTTGAGATCACTATTCCGGGCGCGTTGGCCGGATATCGGTGCGAGAGCAGCATTGCCCCAACATGCTGACTCACCATAGCGGTCGCCATATGCTCATGTGCGATGCGCAGAGAGCCCTCTTTCCAGAGTGACCCAACCTGATCCATCAGCGGAAGTATTACTTTGTCCAGAACTACAGCCTGCCCGAGTTGAACCTCCGCAAGGGTCAGCACAGCATCCAACTCTTCCGCTTCCAGTTTTTTGATTGCCTTGAGCGCGCGCTCTACGAAGTACACTGCCGTATTCTCCGACTCGATAGCTGGCAAGGTCGTGGTTCTTGATCCGATCAATCGCTCCAACTCGGTATTGGTCATGGACGCGATATCCCCGATCCGGTGACCGGCCTGCACCGCCAAATTAAGCAGGCGCAAATGCTCGATTTCTGATTCGGAATAAAGACGACGATTGGTATCTGTACGATTGGGTGTGACCGCCCGATAGCGCTTTTCCCACACCCTTATCAAGTGCTGGCTGATGCCGAGTCGTTTCGCCACGGCCCGAATGCCCAATCCCGGTTCTTTGGCTAGTTCCATCACTATATAACCCGCTGTGTCAATCATCCAACAATTTAGACATACTATACACCACCTTAAGACATTAGACAAGCCTAAAGTTCCGATTTCTGAAGTAATAAGTCCATCCATTTCGATTTGACATATAGTGAACATATTACATACCAAGCTATTATACGATTTTTCGAAAAATCATAGCTTTTCGTGAACTTTTACCGACCCTCGTCAGTTTAATTAGGCAAATGATAGACAAAAGATGAACAAACAGGTTGGGTGTCTCAGACACTCGAACCTTCAAGAGAGGAGAAAATAATGAAATCTGTAGACACAATCGTCGCCCTGCTGCTGGTCGTCGGCGGCCTAAACTGGGGACTCGTTGGCTTCATGAATTTTGATTTGGTCGCCACACTGTTTGGTGATTCCACGATGCTAAGCCGCCTGGTCTATGTGGTCGTTGGCGCCTGCGCCATCTATCAGATGCTACAGTGGAAAGCGATTCAGCGTCGCTGGGGAATGGTCGCGGCCCGCGCCTAACTCTGAATTCCCATTAAACGTGAAAGATCTGAAAAAGAGGATATGACTACAATGAAGACTCTGAAATCATTCGCATTCGCTGTCGCCCTGATGGGCCTGTTCGTCTCCGCTCAGGCGGGTGACGCCGACAAAAAAGCCCCGGCCAAGCAGATGGATATCGTCGAGACTGCGGTCTCTGCCGGTAGCTTCACCACATTGGTGACTGCTGTTCAGGCCGCCGGATTGGTAGAGACTTTGAAGGGTAAAGGTCCTTTCACCGTCTTTGCGCCGACCGACGAAGCATTCAAGAAACTTCCGGCCGGAACCGTTGAAGCTCTTCTCAAGGACAAAGCGAAACTGACCGCGATCCTGACGTACCACGTTGTCGCCGGCGAAGTGAAGGCCGCCGACGTCGTCAAGCTGACTGAAGCCAAGACCGTCAATGGCCAGAGCGTGAAGATCGCCGCCAATAAAGATGGCGTCATGGTGGACAATGCCAAGGTCGTGAAGACAGACATCGCCGCCTCGAATGGCGTGATCCACGTCATCGACACGGTCATCCTGCCTAAAGAAAAAGAATAACATCACTGAGAACTGATCGAACGGGTCGTGCCGCCTATTGCTGGCGCGACCCGACCCAAACTGACAAGAGCGAATACAGATAAAGGAGAAAACCAATGTTTAAGAAAGCAATTTTCGTGACAATGCTCGCCGCGCTTCCGCTGGCGATCACTTCCTGCAGCGACGATGACAACCCGGTAGCGTCACAGCCCAAGGCCAATGTGATGGTCGTCCACGCTTCGCCGAATGCCCCCGCCGTTGACCTGCTGGTCGACAACGCCGTCGCCGGCACCGGCCTGGCTTTCCCGGACAATACCGGCTACCTCGCGGTGAATGCCGGTACCCGCAATGTGAAAGTGAATGTGTCTGGGACCACCACGACCGTCATCAACGCTGATCTCGCGCTGACGGCGAACACTAACTACTCTGTCTTTGCGGTGGACTCTGTGAGCAAGATCTCAGCCGTTGTGCTCGAGGATAACCTGGCGATGCCGGCCGCCGGCAAGGCGCATGTCCGCTTTGTCCACCTCTCTCCGAATGCCCCGGCCGTCAATATCACTCTGACCAACGGTACTATCGTGTTCGGAAATAAGGCGTTCAAACAGGCCACTGACTTCACCCCTCTTGATGCCGGCACGTACGATTTGCAGGTGCGCGATGCCGCGACCAACAACACCGTCGTGCTTAACTTGAACGGTATTACCCTCGCGGCTGGTGAGATCTACACTGTCTTCGCCAAAGGCTTTGTCGGCGGCGCTGCCGCACAGGCGCTTGGCGCGGAGATCATCGTCAACAACTAACCAGACAAGTTCGGGCCTCGGCTGGACGATGCCGGGGCCCCTACCTATAAATAAGAACTTAACAAAGACTGGGAGCACAAGAAGATGAAACGCTTACTAATTCTCGTCGCGGCGCTGGCCCTTCTGGCCACCTCTGCGTTCGCAAGTCGCGCTAAGACAGCCCGCTTGCAGGTGATTCACAACGCGGCCGATCCGGCGGCAGCCGTGGTTGATATCTACGTCAATGGCGAACTCCTCCTCAACGATTTCGCGTTCCGAGCGGCGACTCCGTTTATCGATGTTCCCGCCGAAGTGCAGCTGAATATCGGCGTCGCGCCGGGAACTAGCTCATCCTCAGCCGACATACTTGCCACCATCCCTGTCACGTTGCAGAGAGGGAAGGTTTATGTAGCGGTCGCCAACGGCGTACTTGATCCGAACGCCTTCTCGGCGAATCCTG
>CAZOYE010000049.1:0-3705 GCA_964584025.1 uncultured Ignavibacteria bacterium | reverse complement strand
CATCACGATGATTTCGATCGGCGAGGGCGCCAAGCGGCAGGTTGAGTCGCAAATCCAGTCGCTTGGCACCAACATCCTCACCGTCCGCCCCGGCTCGTTTGGCCCGATGCAGAATCGCGCCGCCGGCGCCACCGTCGAACTGAAAGCCGAACACCTCGAGGCCATCCGCAGCGAGGTTGAGGGCGTTGAGGCGGTCGTGCCCGAGTACTACTCGAACACGCAGGTTAAGTACGGCAATAACGTCATGTACTCGCAAATCCTCGGCACAGAGCCGGCTTACGAGTGGGTGCGCAATTCGCCGGTCTCGAGCGGGGCCTATTTCACCAACACCGACAATGCCCGCCGTGCGCGGGTCTGCGTCATCGGCGAGACCGTGCGCTCCACGCTGTTCGGCGAAAACCAGAACGTGATCGGCGAACAGATCAAGATCAAAGGCATCAATTTCACGATCGTGGGGCTGCTCAAGGAGAAGGGCGAGGGCTGGGGCGACCCGGACAACACCGTCATCATCCCAATTCTGACCGCACAAAAACGGGTCTTCGGTACCGAACGGATCAACCAGATTTCGATCAAGGTTCCGACCGTTGAGCAAATGGACCCGGTCTCGATCAAGGTCGAGCAGGTGCTGCGCAAGTACTTGAAACTGCGCCCGGACGAGGAAAACAACTTCTCGATTCGCAGCCAGCTCGATTTCCTCCAGACCATGAACCAGGCCTCGGAGACCATGACCATGCTGCTGGCTTCGATCGCCGCCGTCTCGCTGCTGGTGGGCGGTATCGGGATCATGAATATCATGCTCGTCTCGGTCACCGAGCGCACGCGCGAAATCGGCATCCGCATCGCCATCGGCGCGCGCAAACGCGACATTCGCTTCCAATTCCTGATCGAGGCGGTCACCATCGCCATCTTTGGCGGCTTGATCGGCATCGGCGCCGGCATCGGCGCGTCGTTCCTGCTGTCGAGCTTCACCAAATGGAGCACCAGTATCGCTCCCAATTCGATCATCCTCTCTTTCCTGTTCGCCTCGGTCGTCGGTGTCGCCTTCGGGCTCTTCCCGGCGATCAAAGCCTCCAATCTCAATCCCATCGAATCCTTGCGCTACGAATAGCGCCGCCTTGACAGCATCGACACCAGCGCCTATCTTCTCCCCACCTACGAAGGAGTCGTTGTGTCTGAATATCTGAATTCCCTGAAAGCCAAATTGCTTGAACTCGTCAACAAGAATGCCGTAGTGCACGGGGACTTTGTCCTTTCCTCCGGCCAGCGCTCGACCTATTACATCGACGGCAAACTGCTGTCGCTGATGCCGGAAGGACTCAACTATCTGTCACGCGTGATCCTCGAAATGATCAAGGACGAGGACGTTGACGCCATCGCCGGTCTCACTCTCGGCGCTGATCCGATTATCGCCGGCGTGACCGCGCTCTCCTACGAGAGCGACGCTCCGGTCGCCGGGCTGATCATCCGCAAGGAGAAATCCTCGCACGGCCGCGAAAAACGGATCGAAGGTCCGCTCAAACCGGGGATGCGCGTCGTCGTTGTCGAGGATGTCGTCACCACCGGCTCTTCGTCGTTCAAGGCAATTGAAGCGCTGCAAGAAGCCGGCTGCACCGTCGTCAAGGTCATCGTCATGGTGGACCGGCTGCAGGGCGGCGCGGAGGCGTTCGCCGCGAAGAACGTGCGCTTCGAGCCGATCTTCACGTTGAAAGACCTGACGCTCTGATGTCGTCGCTGCGCGTCTATCATTCTGTCCACTGTGACCGCACCGTGCTCAGCGGCAAGCGCATCGGCGTGATCGGTTATGGTTCGCAAGGTCGGGCGTTTGCGCTCAACCTGAGAGATTCCAAATGCGCGGTAACAGTGCATTTACGTGAAGGGAGCAAGTCGCGCGCGCTGGCTGCGTCGGAAGGACTGGAAGTCGCCGATCTTGATCGCACAGCCGCCTGCGATATCGTGGTTTTCGCCCTTCCCGATCACGAACAACCGGCCTTTTATGAGAAGTACCTTCGATCCGCATCGCGCCCGCAAACGATTATCCTGCTTCACGGCTCAAACTTTCACTTCAAGAATATTGCCTTCCGCACTTCTGATGATGTCGTTCTCGTCGCACCGCACGGCCCCGGCCGCGATCTGCGCGAGAACTACCTCAGTGGTACCGGACTCTCGTGTTTCATTGCCGTCGGGCAGGATGCCTCTGGTCACGCCCAAACAACGGCCTTGGCGATTGCCGATGCCATCGGCGCCGGCACGGCCGGCATCTACGAAACGACCTTCGCCGCCGAAACGATCGGCGACCTCTTCGGTGAACAAACCTTGCTGGTCGGGGGATTGGCGGGACTGACCGATGCTGTTGTCCGCACAATGCTTGACCGCGGCCTCGCGCCGGAAAATGCTTATCTGGAAACGATCAAACAACTGAAGCTCTTGGCCGCAATGATCGAAGCGCATGGCCCGGCCGGCATGATCGCGCGCGTGTCCAAAACCGCCGGCTACGGCTCGCTGCTGGCGATGCCGTCGCTGTTTGATGATGTCTTCATGAAGCGACTCGAAGCGATTTACTACGCCATCGATTCGGGGCAGTTCAACCAATTGCTGCGCGACGAGGCCGCCGCCGGATTCACGACATATCAGCAACTGCTCGACATCGTGTCGCGCCGCACCTCGCAACGAATTTCGGATCAATTCAGCAAGAAGGATAATTCGGATGTATAGCTCGATCGAATACCGTAACCTCGATATGGATGATTACGAGCGGATGATCCACATTTGGTCGGTTTCCGGACTACGCGTTAAACCGCAGGGACGCGATAGCCGCGAGCACATCGCCGGCGAGATTACGCGCAACCCCGACTGGCTCATCGGCGCTTTCGACGGCGACACTTTGGTCGGCCTGATCATCGGCACCTACGACGGTCGTCGCGGCTGCCTCAATCGGCTGGCGGTGCTGCCGGAATACCGCCACCGCGGCATCGCGCGTCGTCTGGTCGAACTGTGCGATCAGCGCCTCCGCCAGGCCGGCGCCCTGATCGTCTATGGATTGATCGACCGCGAAAATGAAGCCTCCCGCGCGCTCTTCGCCCGGCTCGGCTATCATTTTCATGAGGATATCCTCTATTATTCCAAGCGCGACAACCTGGGGGCGTAGCTTGGTGGCAACAACACCCGGAAGATAACGTAGACAGCATTAGGAACAAAAGGTGATCAAGGTACTCAACCTCTCCAAGCACTTCGGTACTCTGCGCGCCGTCGACCAGCTCAGCTTCGAAGTCCGCGACGGCGAAATCTTCGGCTTGCTCGGTCCCAACGGCGCCGGCAAGAGTACCACCGTCAAGATGATGGTCGGCATGCTCACGCCGACCGACGGCGACATCGAGATCAACGGCCGCAGCGTGCGCACGGCGATCAACGACATCAAGCGCGATCTCGGCTACGTCCCGGAAAATTGCGCCCTCTACGAGAACCTCACCGGCCGCGAACATCTCGAGATGGTCTGCCACTTGCACCATTTCCCGATCGACAAGGTCGAAAGCCAGGTCGAGAAGCTGCTGACTCTGCTCGAACTCAAGGAATTCGCCGACAGCCGCATCGCCGGCTACTCCAAGGGCATGAAGCAGCGCCTGCTGCTGGCCGGTGCAATCATTCACAATCCCCGCGTCCTCGTGCTTGACGAACCGCTCTCCGGCCTCGACGCCAACGCGCAATCGT
>CAZOYE010000048.1:0-3872 GCA_964584025.1 uncultured Ignavibacteria bacterium | reverse complement strand
CGTACCGCGAAACCATCACCCGCAAGGGCGAGAAACAATATCGCTACAAGAAACAGTCGGGCGGTCGCGGGCAATACGGTGACGTGTCGCTCAAGTTCGAGCCGCTGCCGCGCGGCGGCGGATTCGAGTTCGTCGACGCCATCACCGGCGGCGTGATCCCGGCTAAATTCATCCCCTCGGTCGAGAAAGGCATTGTCGAGGCGATGGAGCAGGGAATCGTCTCAGGCAACAAAGTGGTCGACGTGAAAGTGACGCTGTTCTACGGCTCGTATCACGATGTGGACTCCTCCGATATGGCCTTCAAGATCGCCGGGTCAATCTGCTTCAAGACCGGCACGACGGAGTGCAATCCGATTCTGCTGGAGCCGATCTACGATGTCGAAATCCTGGTGCCGGAGCAATACACCGGCGACATTATGGGCGATATGTCCTCGCGGCGCGGGAAGATCATGGGCATGGAACCGGCCGGGAAGTATCAGCGCGTTAAAGGCCAGGCGCCTTTGGCAGAGCTGTATAAGTATTCGACCAGCCTGCGCTCGATGACCGGCGGTCGCGGCCGGCATATCCAGCGCTTCAACCACTACGATCCGGTGCCGCGCGAAATCGCCGACAAGATTATCGCCGAGTACGAGAAAACGCGGACGGAAGAAAAACATTAGTCTGCGCGGACGATACGAAGTTGAGACCGGGACTGGCCTGCACGGCCGATCCCGGTCTTGCTTTCGGGGCGAAGTTTGTTGTTGACCGCGTTACTCGATGTTTGTAGCGTGGGGCTACGCTATGCACTTGCGGCCGCGACCGCCGGAGCAGACCTAAACTCGCACACGAATTACCTGTCATATCCGAAAGGAGAACCCCATGAGAAAACTGCTGATGTCGACGCTGATCGTCGCGATGTTGGCCTGCAGTCCGCTGGCGGCGCAGGGTCTCAAGAGCTGTATGATGGTCGGGCCTTACGCCGGGTACACCATCGGCTTCGGCGACGCCTTCGAGGACTACGAAATCGGCGACGTCAAGTACTCCAACGGCCCGAACCTGAACTTCGGCGGCAACATTCACTACGGTCTGTCCGACAAGATGATGATCGGCGGCGATGTATACGTGCAGCGGTATTCCGTGAGCGCCGAAGGGCCGGGGATCGACCGCTCGGAGTCGGACACCGAGGTCAATTTCCTCTTCAGCGGGCTGTATGCACTGAGCTACATGCAGGCTTCGATGCTGCTGCTGAATGCCGGCGCTGGGATCTACGGCGATGAGAGCACCGAGATCGGAATCTACGGCGGCATTATGTACGAAAAGATGGTCGGACGAACGATGTCGCTCTTCGTCAATCCGCGACTGCACTTCGTACTGGCCGACGATACAGTCACGATGCTGCAACTGGCGGTCGGATTGCACTTCTGGCTGGGCAACACCGGCTCACCAATGAATTAGTAATAACTAAGAGCTAAGATTCCGCGTGGGTAGGTTAGTGCCTGCCCACGCATTTCTTTGGAAGTCAAGTTGTTAGTAGACAAGAGATTGCTACACAAAAAACGACTAAGTCACTCCTCTTGTGTTGAAAATTTTTGTTGCGTTGAAACATATAAGAGATTGAATTCGCTCCGAGATGGAGAGAGCCGGGTCGTAATGACTTCGGCTGGAATGCGCTAACTCGATGAATTCGAAGGAGAGTGATCGCCGCCACGACTTCTAAGGATGGATGTCGTCCCGCTGGATTGTCCGGCCGCAACTGGCCGGAGATCGGGGCGCGGACGGTGAACGATTTCACAAACTGGACACCAACGAAACTTACACTTACTGTCGTAATTGATGGAATGAATGGATAGACGACCAAACATCAACGAAAGGATTCACACAATGAAGCGATTCTTAATCGCGCTGCTCGTTCTGGCGATGGCGGCTTCCGCGTTCGCCGAAAACCCGGTTGCCAAAGGAATGCTCTTCATGGACGGCGCCTGGACGGCCAATTTTGCTATTAAGGGCGGTGACCTCAATAAGGTTGGTGAAGACAATAAGACCGTGATTCAGCTCAATCCGACCTTGGGTTATTTCCTTGCTCCGGGCATCGGCGTTGGCGCAACTGTGATGTTTGCCAGCGAGACTCAAGGCGACGTCAAGTTTAACGAACTCGGCGCTGGTCCGAAGGTCTACTGGTTCCCGACGGCCAAGAACGCTGAAGATCCGAAAGGGAAGATTCTGCCGTTTCTAGCCGGTTCGTTCTTGTACATGACAGATAAGGTCGAGCAGCCCTCCACTGTGGAGGAAGGAACTGATGAGGTCAAGCACACCGGCTATGCAGCGCGCTTTTCTGGTGGCGGCGTGTGGATGTTGTCCAATGGTTTTGGCGTTCACGGTGAGGCATATTTCGAACTCCAGAACAGCAAAACGAAGAGCACCCCGGCCGGCGGAACTGAAACCGAGAGTGACGGTATCAGCGGCAGCGAATTCGGTATCATGATCGGTGTGCTTGGATTCTTCGGTACCGCGAAGTAATCAGTTTATTCATTGAGTACTTTGAACGGCGGACAATAATGTCCGCCGTTTTAGGGTAAGTAGATCGGCATAAGGAGGTTTCTGTGAACAGACTAGTTACCGCAGTAGCTTTGTTGGTCGTGCTTTTCGGATGTAATCTGCTAATGGCCGAGAGTTTCCCAAGCGCAAAGGGCAACTGGCTTGTCGGCGGTGGGGCATCGCTAATCATGTCATCGGGTGACCTTTACGAGAATCTAGACGGAGACGGCGCGACAAGCATAGTGTTCGCCCCCAATTTTGGCTATTTTGTTTCGAACGGATTCTCGATCGGCGGACTGCTCGACATTGAAAACCAGTCTCAGGGTGATTATAGCGTGACAGCTATTGGCGTCGGACCTGACTTACGATACTATTTCAATAGCAATCGTGCTGTTGAAGGAAGAGGGTTGGTCCTGCCGTATATACGAGGCGCGTTCCAGTATCTGAATCTATCTGGAGATATGGGTGACGGTTCGGGAACCACGTTTCATTTTGGTGGTGGCTTCGCATATATGCTAACGAACTCCGCTGCCCTCACTGGGGAAGGATTCTTTGAGCTGGATTCCGCCAAGCCAGAAGACGGCGAATCAACAAGTGGCAACCAATTTGGTGTGATGTTTGGCTTCACCTTATTCATCACCAGATAGGCGCGACCTGGATGAAACGCTCGTAAGAGTGTGCGACAACGGCGGACATTGATGTCCGCCGTTTTTTGTTTGTACGCACCGTATCCGACTCAAAAATCGTTTGTGAAAAGTGGAACAATCGGCTCTATTTTGCGTTGATTCCAGTGAAAGTTGCGTAGCATGGAATGGTGGATATGACCTTCAACATCCCCGTAACCAACAAGCCGCGGCTGGTGGTCGTCGGGGGCGGGTTTGCCGGCCTGAATCTGGCGCGCGGCCTCAAGCGCGCCGACCTGCAAATCGTCGTTCTTGACAAGAACAACTACCACACCTTCCAGCCGCTCTTGTATCAGGTTGCGACGGCGGGATTGGAGCCCGACTCGATCGCCTACCCACTGCGGAAAATCCTGCGCAAACAGAAAAACGTGATCTTCCGCATGGCCGAGGTCACGCGGATCTACCCGGAAAGCAACGAGATCGAAACGAGCATTGGGCGGATCAAGTACGACTATCTGGCGATCGCGACGGGAAGCCGGCCGAATTTCTTCGGCAACGAGGATTTGAGCCGCAAAGTAATGACGCTGAAGTCGATCCAGGACGCCTTCGACCTGCGCAACTTCATCCTGCAGCGGTTTGAGCAGGCGCTCCTCACCAGCGACATGGCTGAGCGCGACGCCTACCAGACCTTCGTCATCGTTGGCGGCGGCCCGACCGGCGTCGAACTCGCCGGTG
>CAZOYE010000047.1:2719-4308 GCA_964584025.1 uncultured Ignavibacteria bacterium | reverse complement strand
GCCGACTCGATCGCGTTCCAGGGTCGTCTGACCGATGCCTCGAACGTCCCCGTACCGAACGGCAATCGCGACCTGATCATCTCGCTCTGGTCCGACTCGACCGGCGGCACCATGCTGCACAGCGAAATGGTGGTGATCACCACCAGCAGCGGGTTGTACTCAACTTGTATTGGGTGTGGGAGCAGCACCATCGCAGAGCTGTTCGACGGCCGCACGCTCTGGCTGGAGACCCAGCTGGCCGGCCAACCGGCAATGACTCCGCGCACCAGACTGCGGAGCGTGCCGTCTTCAGTAACTTCCTCGAGCCTGCATGGTCAGCAAGTCGTCCCCGGCGGTGCCATCGTCAGCGCGGCGGTAAGTTCGGTTACCGGCCTCGGCGGTGGAGGCGGTGGCGCGGCCGCGGCCTCGTATGCCCGCTTGGGCGCGGACTCCGATGGCGATGGTCACGATGATTTCTTCGTCACGGACAGCGCCAGAACTGACGGCGTTCATCACGTCACCGGCGGCGATCTGGACGGCGACGGCTCACCCGAATTGGCTTCCGCTCTGGAGGTTCGCGTCGACCGCATTGAAATGAAATTGTACGACGATTCCGATGCTATGCAGCGCAGCAGCGTGACGCAAGGAGCCAGCACCGATTCCGCCAATCAAATGCTTTCTACCGACCTGGATGGCGACGGCATCCCGGATGCGGTTGTAGCATCTTCGGTTCGCCCATCGAGCGCCAGACTTTCCATCAACACCAAAGGGACCGGCGCCAAGCGCCTGAGCGCCGGCGGCGATTGCGATGACACCGATTCAGAGATCTTTGCCGACTGTGACGACGATAACGACGGCGTTGCCGAATCACGCGTTTCCGCAAGCAGCAGCTCGGATGGTGCGGCTTTCTCCATGCATTCCGTCAATGATGGCATGCCTAATCGCATCAGCATGAACGTTACTGTGCCCAAACAGACCCAACGATGCGTCATCTCTCAGGGATCCGATTCAAACCTGGACGGCATTGACGAGACAAGTATGGCCTCCACGGTGGAGCGCAAATCTGGCTCGATTATCTACCTCGATCGCGAGGGGAATGAGGTCGTGCGCAGCATGGTTGGCGTAGATAGCACTCGTGGCGTACTCACTACTGACAGTGACTCGGATGGTGACGGCGTGCCGGAAGACGAAGCCATTATGCAGGTGTCGCCAGGCGTGGCCTATCATGCCATCAAGACCAAAGGAACCGGGGCCGACGCCAATCGACTGATCTTCGTTTCAGGATCTGTTGGATCCGCCAGCGCTGTGCATAGTACCGGCATTGATGATGATGGTGATACCGTGCCTGAGAGCGAAATCTCTCAGACGGTGACTCCGACCACATCTAGTGTGGCCATTAAGACCAAAGGAACTGGCGCTGACAAAGACCGCGTCGCCGGCAGTTCAGCCAACGACAGCTCAGCGGTCGATTATCTGGATATCGACGATGACGCCGACGGCATCTTTGAGGCTCACGCCTCCAGTTCGGTTGTATCGAGCCCTCCCGGCGGTGGCGCCGCATCGGCATCTTACGCCGCTACTGGACGCTGGTACACCGATTCGGATGATGA
>CAZOYE010000047.1:1499-2619 GCA_964584025.1 uncultured Ignavibacteria bacterium | reverse complement strand
CCGACCGCCCAGGATTTCCAGGCGACATTCGGTGTCGGATCCGATGGCAAGTCGATCTCGACTATTGATCCGTCCGGCATCGCCCTCGCCGCTATCAAGCAACTCAAGAAGGAGAATACCGAACTGAAAAAGCAGATCGAGGAACTCTCCTCTTTGAAGACGGAGATAGAACAGCTCAAGAAGTTGCTCGTTGAGAAGAAGTGATCGCCATCATCTGATGGTTCTCTGATTCCGGGGGCGGGTCTTCTATCGACTCGCCCCTTTTGTTCGCAATCTATCATCTAGTGGACATTGTCGGGCAGATAGGTCAGAATTAATCTCAGAGATCCAATGTGATTTGCTATTTGGGTTCACCAAAGGAGTATACCATGCGTCGCACGCTAGTCTGGAGCCTCTCCGCCATCTTTACTCTCGTTCTTCTGGCCGGTTCGGCCATGAGCGCTCCGTCCACCGTTAGTTACCAAGGACGTCTTACCAACTCGTCCGGCACTCCGGTTGCAGACGGTTCGTATTCCGTTTCATTCAGCCTCTGGACCGACTCGGTCGGCGGCATTATGATCTGGTCAGAGACGCAAAACGTGTCGGTTTCCGGCGGCGGACTCTTCTCCACCCAATTGGGAAATACCCAGCCACTCGGCGGCGAATTGGTGATCCATGGAGGTGACGACCTCTATTTGCAGCTCGCTCTCTCCGGACAGGCTTTGACACCGCGTATGGCCCTCGGAACCGTCCCGCGTGCGTTCGCCTCCTCCAGCCTCAACACCTCGACTCCCAATGTCGGCACCCTGCATGCCAGTGTCGGAGACGACACCACTAAGATCACTGCCTCGCATCAGAGCGCCATGGGTGTGATCGACAGCTACGTGCATCTTACCGATGACCGCGCCTTGCTTGGTCTCAAAGCGTATGACCCCGCGCAGTCGCAATCCAGCAGCAGCGGTAGTGAAGTGATGGGTGGCACCGCCCGGAATTACCTCGATCACGATGACGATGGTGATGCTATACCGGACATTGTTGAGGATTTTTCGGCAGGTGACGGATCAGCCAAAATCGGCGTGAAAGCGTCCAAGAGACGGTTCAACCTTTTGGACGCTTTTCCCCAAAGTTTCCGGGTAGTAGC
>CAZOYE010000047.1:0-1399 GCA_964584025.1 uncultured Ignavibacteria bacterium | reverse complement strand
AGCGACAAATTCGCCCAGGTGCGAGGTTTCAAAGTGGAGATCACGGGACGCACTTCAAGCTTCGGCAGTGTGTGCGACAGCAATGGCGCCAGTTCTTCCTTGACCCTGGATGTCGATGGCGATGGTCATACAGATACTGATTTCGACGCGAGCGTATCTGATTCTCATTCAGTCTGCAAGGTAGCCGTAGGCAGGATACTGCAGAATCTTGCCAACGAGACAGCACCATCCGAAAAGTCTGCGGTCTTCATAGCCTCCGGCGACATTGACGATGACGGCATATCTAATACCGACGTGATGATGAAGATTACTCCGACTGTCGCAATGCACGCGGTCAACACCAAAGGGACCGGAGCGCAAAACGGACGAGTGGTTTCAATCACCTCAGGAACGAACGTTGACAGCGCCACTTTCAGCGTGAGGCACGAAGACGGCGGCCTGGGGTCGGCGGCGGTACAGATCACGTCGTCGGGCATTGATTCATACATTCATCTCACCGATGATGGTTTGACTGTGCTCAAACTGAGTTCGTCCAGTTCGAGTCATCCGATCGAACATTCCTCCGGCGCCCACCTTACTTCCGGCGGTGTCTGGACCAACGCATCCGACGAAAACCTCAAAGAGAACTTCCAGCCGATTGATGGCGCCGAACTGCTCGAGAAGATCGAGCAGCTCCCCATCTCCGAGTGGAACTACAAGATCGAATCTGATGACGTGAAGCATATCGGCCCGACTGCCCAGGACTTCCAAAAGGTCTTTGGCATCGGCGAGAATGACAAGACCATCTCGACAATCGACCCGTCCGGTATCGCTCTCGCCGCTATCAAAGAACTGAACAAGCAGAATCAACTGCTGCTCGAACAGGGCAAGGAACTGCGAGATCAAAATGAACAGCTTCGTAAGGAGTTAAACGACTTGAGAGCTTTGATTGAGAAGGTGGCTTCCCGGAAGTAGCCGGTTCGTCTGACAATCCTTCTGATTCCAACGCACTATTAATGAAGGCCGGGCATATGCCCGACCTTCGAATTTTGGCCTAACCCGCTGTCCCACAACACGATTAGATTTTGGATAGTTTTTCTAAGAATTGACCCGTTTCTCTCCGAAACATGGAGTAGCCCGGTAGATGTCGCGATTTCTGGCTCGCCGACTCAGGAAAATCTGCCGGACCGATCAGCTATCAAAAGGAGATGACCATGAAACGGCTCAGTCTGACGTCGGCCCTCCTCGTTCTGGCACTTTCCAGCGTGGTAACGGCCGCAAACAACAAGTCCCAGTCCGAATTCACTGGACGTACCGCTTCCAACCCCGGCGTTCGTGATTTCACCGGACAGATCGTTACCGGCTTTTATTCGGGAGTTGGAGTGCACTGCAGTGGTACACTGAACAACTAAGCCGAAGG
>CAZOYE010000046.1:0-4540 GCA_964584025.1 uncultured Ignavibacteria bacterium | reverse complement strand
ACGATTGCGCGTTGGCGTCGAGGCCGGAGAGCGGTTCGTCAAGCACGAGGACGCGCGGGTTGTGAATGATCGCACCGGCCAGCAGCAGGCGCTGCTTCATGCCCTTGGAGTATCCGGCGATGCGGCTGTCGGCGAACTCCTTGAGTTCGAGCAAAGTCAACAGCTTCTCGACCTGGCTTTCGACCTTCTCGATCGGGAAATGATGCAGGTGGCAGACCATTTCGAGATGTTCGCGGCCGGTGAGGTTCTCGTAGAGGGCACAATTCTCCGGGACATAGCCGAGGTCGCGCTTGATGTCGTTGATCGCGGTGCGCACACTGCGGTCGTTGATTTCGATGTCGCCGTCGGTAGGCGTGAGCATGCCGACCATCATCTTGACGGTAGTGCTTTTGCCGGCGCCGTTGGGACCGAGCAGGCCGAAGACCTCGCCGTCGCGGACGTCGAAGCTGAGTTGGTCAACGGCGCGCAAAGTGCCGAAGTGTTTGGAGAGGTTGAGGACCTTGATCACCTTTTGTTCCTAGTCCAGTCTACGCTAACTCCCAGTCATTGTTGCCCCCGAGGCTACACTTCCGGGTTGTCGCGCTTGGAGTAATAGAGAATATCCTCATGAAAATGATAGCCGAGTCCGCTGAACAGGCTGCGGGAGGCCTCATTTTCGCGGTCGATCAACCCGTAGACGATCAGGGCGCCGGCCTGGCGAAGGCGCTGATCGCACAGCTCGACCAGCCGACGCGCGATGCCGCGGTGGCGGTATTCCGGCAGCACCGCCAGCCGATTGAGGCAGCCGCGACGGCCGTCGTAGGTGCCGATAATCAGACCGACCAGCGTGTCGCCGTCGTAGGCGCCGATGAGCCAGTCGGGGTTGCGCGCAATCTCGCCGGCGATGTGCTCGCGGCTGTCGCGTCCCTGCGGTTTGACGCGCAGGCCGGAGACCGACCAGATGTGAATCATTCGCTCCCAGTCATCGCTGCGGAGCCCCCGATATTCGATGGTGTTACTCATCCGCGCCGTCCTTGCGGTGGAATTGGTCGGCGATCTGCTGCGAGGCACGACGGGACACGATGTCGAGCAACTGCTGATAGGTCGTGAATCCGGTGGCGGCTTCGTCGCGCAGCAATTGGTTGAACTGCCCCGATTCGATGGCGTAGTAGATCGACTCGAGCCGCTTCATGAACACATCGTCAAAGAGCGATGGCATCGCCAGCAGCGAGCCGTAGCCGGCGGTCTTCGACACGCGTGCGATCATGCCGGCCGGGCCGTGCGCCTCGATCAACGCGGCCAGCAGCTTGAGTTGTTTGATCGTTTCGAGATAAGCATTTTCCGGCGCGAGGCCGCGGTCAAGCATCGTGCGGACAACAGCATCGGTCAGCCCCGCCAATCCGCCAACCAGCAGGGTTTGTTCACCGAAGAGGTCACCAATTGTCTCGGCGGCGAAGGTCGTTTCGTAGATGCCGGCCGTGCCGGCACCGATGGCATCGGCGATCGCTAAGGCCGTTGTTTGAGCGTGACCAGAGGCATCCTGCCCGACGGCAATGAAACACGAGAGTCCGGTACCACTGAGGTAGTTCTCGCGCAGATCGCGGCCGGGGCCGTGCGGTGCGACGAGAACGACATCATCAGAAGTGCGGAAGGCAATATTCTTGAAGTGAAAGTTTGAGCCGTGAAGCAGGATAATCGTTTGCGGGCGCGATGCGGATCGAAGGTACTTCTCATAAAAGGCCGGTTGTTCGTGATCGGGAAGGGCGAAAACCACGATATCGCAGGCGGCTGTGCGATCAAGATCGGCGACTTCCAGTCCTTCCGACGCAGCCAGCGCGCGCGACTTGCTCCCTTCACGTAAATGCACTGTTACCGCGCATTTGGAATCTCTCAGGTTGAGCGCAAACGCCCGACCTTGCGAACCACAACCGATCACGCCGATATGCTTGCCGCTGAGCACGGTGCGGTCACAGTCGACAGAGTGATAGACGCGCAGCGACGACATCAGAGCGTCAGGTCTTTCAGCGTGAAGATCGGTTCGAAGCGCACCTTCTTCGCGGCAAAGG
Source organism: uncultured Ignavibacteria bacterium (assembly GCA_964584025.1). Classification (GTDB taxonomy): domain Bacteria; phylum Zixibacteria; class MSB-5A5; order CAIYYT01; family CAIYYT01; genus JADJGC01. The sequence goes on along the minus strand of CAZOYE010000046.1, from coordinate 2,495 downwards.
CTTCCGCGCCGCCCTGCAGTCGATCCACCATGACGATGACCTTGACGACGGTGCAGCCGGCCTCCTGCAGAGCCTCAATCGCTTTGAAGGACGAGGAACCGGTGGTGACGACGTCTTCGACGACGACGACGCGCATCCCCGGCTTGAGCGGACCTTCGATACGCTTTTCGCGGCCGTGCGAGGACTTCTCCTTGCGGATGATCAGCCCGGCGACCGGCGCATCGCTTTCGTAGGAGAGCGCGGTCACGCCGGCGATAATTGGATCGGCGCCAAGGGTGAGCCCGGCGATGGCGTCGACGTCCTCATCCTTGATCATTTCGAGGATCACGCGCGACAGGTAGTTGAGTCCTTCCGGCATTAGCGAAAGCAGTTTGCCGTCGATGTAATAGGTCGAGCGCTGGCCGGAGGTTAGGACAAAGTCCCCGTGCACTACGGCATTTTTGTTGACGAGCTCAAGCAGTTTGGCTTTCAGGGAATTCAGATATTCAGACACAATGACTCCTTCGTAGGTGGGGAGAAGATAGGCGCTGCTGTCGATGCTGTCAAGGCGGCGCTATTCGTAGCGCAGCGATTCGATCGGATTAAGATTGGAGGCCTTGATCGCCGGGAAAAGCCCGAAGGCGACGCCGACGACCGAGGCGAAGAGGAAGGAGAGGATGATCGAATTGGGGGCGATGCTGGTACTCCAGTTGGTGAAGCTGGACAGCAGGAACGACGCGCCGACACCGGCGGCGATGCCGATCAAGCCGCCGAAGATCGCGATGGTCACCGCCTCGATCAGGAATTGGAAACGAATGTCGCGTTTGCGCGCGCCGATGGCGATGCGGATGCCGATCTCACGCGTGCGCTCGGTCACCGAGACGAGCATGATGTTCATGATGCCGATGCCACCCACCAGCAACGAGACGGCAGCAATCGAAGCCAGCAGCATGGTCATGGTTTCCGAGGCCTGGCTCATCGTCGTCAGGAAATCGAGCTGGCTGCGGATTGAGAAGTTGTTTTCCTCGTCCGGGCGCAGCTTCAGATATTTGCGCAGCACCTGCTCGACCTTGATCGAGACCGGGTCCATCTGCTCGACAGTTGGGACCTTGATTGAAATCTGGTTGATCCGCTCGGTGCCGAAGACCCGTTTGTGCGCGGTCAGGATCGGGATGACAACGGTATTGTCCGGATCGCCCCAACCCTCGCCCTTCTCCTTGAGCAGGCCGACGATCGTGAAGTTGATGCCTTTGATCTTGATCTGCTCGCCGATCACATTCGAGTTCTCGCCGAAGAGTGTCGAGCGCACGGTCTCGCCGATTACGCAAACGCGCGCGCGGCGGGCATTGTCGGTGTTGGTGAAGTACGCGCCGCTTGAGACCGGCGAATTGCGCACCCACTCGTAAGCCGGTTCGGTTCCGAGCACCTGCGAGAACATGACGTTATTGCCGTACTTGATCTGCGTGTTGGAGTAGTATTCGGGCACGACCGCCTCAGCGCCTTCGACTTCGGACTTGATAGCGTCAAGGTGCTCGTGCCTCAACTCGACGGTCGCACCGGCGGCGCGGTTTTGCATCGGGCCGAACGATCCGGGACGGATGGTGAGGATATTGGTGCCGAGCGACTGGATCTGCGACTCGACCTGCCGCTTGGCGCCCTCGCCGATCGAAATCATGGTAATGACCGCGCCGACACCGATGATGATGCCGAGCATGGTCAGCACCAGGCGGATGCGGTTGGCGAGCAGGGCGCTGATCGCGACCGAAAACGATTCTGACAGATTAACGTTAGCCATCGTATCTCATGCAAAGCGCACTTATTCTTGAGACAAGAATCAGTGCGCAAAACCTGCACTTAATATACAGAATCGGAGCGAGGAAAATTCATGCCAAGTCGAAAAAAGTTGACCGCTGAGGAAGTCCGGGCGCTCTTGCCGACGGCGCCGGGCTGGGGCTATATTGACGGGCGGCTGCGCGCGCAGTTCCAGACGCTAAATTTTGCCAACGGCGTGACGCTCGTAAATCAGGTCGCGAGTATCGCCGACGAGTTAAATCATCATCCCGATATCTTGCTGACCTATCCGCGCGTTGTGATCGATATCTACACGCACGACATCGAAGGCGTAACCGAGATGGATTTCGAGTTGGCGCGGCAGATTACAGGGCTATTGGCGTGAGTCGGTAGCCCACCCGGAGCGGCAACGGAGGGTGGGGATTTGGAGCAGGGTTAGATACAACCCCCTAACCCCCTTTGCCAAAGGGGAATCTGTCGTCATCATGCGTTGGCAGACGCCCCCATCGGGTTTCGCGCTTGGGAGCATTTCCGAACGGTGAAGGGTCGGCAGCGTGGATAACCCGACCGAAGGGCTGGACGCTATTTCCCGCCGGGTTCAGGCAGGTCTTCGGTGATTCCCGCCAGACGTTTGGCGAGGTCAACTTTTTCATCGACCTTGCCGAGCGAACGGATCATCAGTTTGGCGCCATCCGGCGAGCCGCCGCCGTGCATGCAACCCGGCA
>CAZOYE010000045.1:0-4918 GCA_964584025.1 uncultured Ignavibacteria bacterium | reverse complement strand
ATGAGGCACGCCGCCAGCGTTCGTTCTGAGCCAGGATCAAACTCTCCGAAGAAAATTAATCCTATATATTCGCTTATCACGAAGTTCCGTGACTTCAAGTAAGACTCGAAGCCACAAGATGTTCAGATTAGCTGTGTTAAAGAAAAGACAAGGGTAAATTCCACCTTTCGGTGTTCTCTACCTTGCCCGTATCACAAGCTTTCTATTTGCTGGCACACTATTTACTTGTCAAAGAGCGATAAGTCTCCCTTACCGGGAGCCTCGGAACGCTACCAGTCACAGTCTCAATCCTTTTGTAAAGGAGCAACTGCCCGATCAGCGGACGACCAATATACGTATGGCAAAGCCCATGTCAAGGGGATTGATTGAGAATTTTTGGAAAAATTTGTTATCGGGGATAATCCTCAAAATCAGTCCCATTTGGGCAATCCCGGCGCACTGCCTTGACGCCCCTACGCGATGCACGAGCAGGAAGCCCGGTGGACAAGGCATAAGAAAGCCGGGCGGCATTTCTGCTGCCCGGCTCCGAATTGTCCCGTTGCCTAACCTGGATAGCTACTTCAGCAACACCATCTTCCGCACCGCCTGATTGGATCCGGCTGTCACGCGATAGAAATACACTCCCGAGGGCACCGCACAACCGGTTGCGTCCACACCGCGCCATTCGACGGCATGCTGACCGGCCGGCTGTGACTCATCAATGAGGATCGCCACAGTCTGGCCAAGGGTGTTGAAGACTTCGACTTTCACCGCGTCCGGTTTGGCGAGCGTGTACGAAATCGTGGTGGCTGGATTGAAGGGATTAGGGTGATTCTGCGCGACCGAGAACTCGGCAGGTAGGACTTCTTCGCCCTCCGCTACCGGGGTTGCCGTTCCCGAGACATTGAAGGCATACACCTTGTTGAATTTGCCACCCAGCGGACAAACGCGCCAATAATAGGTGACCGTGTCGCGCTCCGCACCGCCGAGAGCTCCGGAGTAAGTGTAGCTGTTGCCGGTTACGGTCGTATTCAAGAGCAGATTCTCGAAATTCGGGTCTGTAGCCAGTTGCAGGCGATTCGAACCACCTTCAGCCCAACGAAATGTCGGCGCATTGCGATTAAAAAATCCTCCCGGTGTCGGTGAAACACCGCCGCCTTCCGGGAAGAAGCCAAATCTAAGCCCGCCAGCGTTGCACGTGACATTCTTGCCGAAACGATAGAGATTGCCGTCGACGCGGCACTCGAGCGAGAACGTACTCGCCAAGTCGGCCTTCTTGGGGAGTACTTCGATAATATACTCGCCGGACTCAACGAGATTGATATCGACATAGCGATCGAGCGCGGTATTTGTATCCAAACGCCGTTTGTGAATCGATGCTGCCGGCATCGAGTTGCAAAGATCATTGATCATCCGTCCCGATTGCGCCGTGACCGCCACTTTGACATTGTCATGCGCGAATATCTCCAGCTTGCGCGGCGACAGGCCGGAGGGATTCGTCTCATTGGTCAGCAGGAACAGCGCGTTCTCCGTTGAAATTCGACGGGCGGCGACCACGATGTCGAGGTCGCCATCGAGATCGGCGTCGAAGCAATCGATCAACTGGGGATCGTAACCGGGTATCTCGTAGCGCAGCTCGTTGAGGAAATTGCCTTCGCCATCGCCGAAGATGATTCCGACGTAGCGATAGGAGCCGTTGATGAAGGCGATATCCAAGAGTGCATCGCCGTTGAAATCACCGATGCTATTGCCGAGGATATGGCCGTAGACGGTTCGAATTTCATGTTGGGCGAACGTGCCGTCGCCGTTGCCGTAGTAGACGATCATTTGGCTCTGCAATCCGCCGACGGAAGGAGTTGAGATGCAGAGATCAAAGATACCGTCGCCATTGAGGTCGCTTCCTTGATTCGTGATTTCGATATCGACGGAGCCGTACTGCTGCGCGTAGGTGGCCACGCGGTTAAATTGCCCCTGAGCGGTGCGCAGATAAATCTCCACGCCATTCACGGTTCCCAGCGCCACGTCATCAAGCCCATCGCCATTGAAATCGGCGGCGTTGATTGATTTGGGGCGGCTCTGTGCGGGCGTGATCTGCGCCAGGCCAAAGACCCCGTTGGAGCTTCCCGGGTGCAACAGCAGCGAATTGAAATCATAGGTGACGAAATCGATGTTGGCATCCCCAGTAAACTCGCCGACCGCCGACGAGAAAGCCAGCGCATTTGAAAGCCCGCCCGTTGCCTGAGTCAGCGATGTTCCAGGACCACCTAAGAGCGCGTTTGCTCGCCAGCCGGCGAAGCTGTATTGCTTCAGTGCGATGTCCAGGTAACTGTCCCCATTGATATAAGCAACGACCGGAGCACAACGTGTGCTATCGGCCTCGCGACCAACAATCCGCTGCAGACCACCGTTGGCGTCGTAGACCTCCAACGAGTACTCTGGTGGACTCCCCCATCCGGTCACGACGAGTTCGTCTTCGGCATCCGTGTCAAGATTGCCGTGGGCTATACCACTGAATTCCATGCCGTCGACCTGATCAGTGCTCGCAAACTCGACCAACAATTCCGATTCGCCGACGATTTGGATTGAGACATCAACAGAATCCTTTTGGCCGATCTCATCCGAGACGATGAATCGCGCGGTCCAAATGCCAATGTCTCCGTCGGAAGGATTCCAACTAAAGGTTGCAGGATTCCCCGACGACAAGCTTGGCTGGCTCAGAGGCGTGTGGCTCGGATTTTCCGTTTTGAATATGCGATATGAGAGCGTGCCGTTCTCGTTCCCGGATGGGATCGTGAAACTGACCGGGAGGTTTACGGTATTTCCGTAGTGACTCCGAATAACACCGACCTCGGCAACAATCTGCGGCTCCGCGGGCGCAGTTGTGATCTGAACGCTATAGCCGTCAAAGCGAAGGTACTTTTCACTGGTGCTTGCATCTGGCGTTGAACGAAATGCAGCCCAAATGTTGCCGTGGGGCGATTGACTCCTACCAATGTTGAACTCCCCTTGTCTCAACCCAGTGAGATAAAGTGCTGCAATCCTGCCAGTACCAGGCGAAAGATCCTCGCCAGCAGCTTTGAACATGTAAGCACTTAAGGTGTCAACGTCTCCTATACCGTCAATCGCGGCGAATATCATGCGCATGTTGAGCACTTGAGGATCGCGGAGTCGATCCACGAATACAATCGAGTCCATCCGAGCAAAGCCCCCATTGAGTGGAGCTGCTTCAAAGCGAAGGCTCCAACACAATCCCGATAAAGCTTCGTCACTCCCCAGCTGCACATACAGTGGTTTCGATTTCCCCAGATACAAAGGCCCGCCGGTGATTACCAAGGTGTCTGATAAATCCTGGGGTGAGGCAAAGGCGGGAACGGTCAACAGAACCGAGAGGACTGCCAACATTAGAAGACGCAAAACCATACTGGACTCCCTTCCTATTAGGAGACGGTTATCGGCTTCGGCGGTGTTGTTCAAATCATATAAACGTGCGAGGCTCAAATCTCACGACGTTCACAATGGGGCGAAGTGGTGTTCCCTTTCAAGGACGAAAAATCGCTCGGTCCCATATACAAGGACGTCCCACTCCCCGTTTTTGTCAAGTGCTGAACCAGAAAAAGTTGAGTTGAGTCAAAGAATCTTCGAGAAACTCGATCAATCGCCCCTGATTTTGTGCGCTGGAATCATCGGCGCCCTACATCGGATTCGACAGAATCTTCAGAATCGGCCGCTTGAAATTGCTCCAGCCTTTGCTGACAAAGTCGTCATTGGAGATCGTTACGACAGCTTCGCCGTACATCCAATAGTCTTTGGCACCCTTCATCTTGAGATTCTCGGCAGCCTTGTGCACGCACTGGGTCATGCGCGCTTCATTGGGATGCCAGCGATATTTGTTGCGAAAAGTCAGGCGATAGTTTGGGGTACCGGGAATCGCCGACCACTTGATGTTCATGCTGCCGATCGCAAACTGCCAATCGTGATTCGAATAGACACTCTGCGGAATCGCGACTGAACCGGAAGTTCGTCCGCTTTGAATAGCCAGTGTGATCTCGCGGGTGACCTCTTCCCTGACGCCGTCGTCATCGAGCAGCACCTTGGAGAGATTCACCTTCATGTCGAGGCCGTAGCCCTTGAGATAAGCATCAAGATGCGCTTGCGCGTTGCCGCCCGGGTCCATCGTGATGTAGCGCGCCAATGCGAGCGTGTCCTGGTCGGATTGGGTGTAGCAGACGAATTCGAGAAACGGCTTTACCAGCGATCCAGAGCCCATAATCCCTCCTCAGGCGATTGCCTTGATCTCCGTGATCTTGCCCGTCCAGGGTTTGGAGCCGAACGGCACCTCGATGACTTCGCCGACTTTCTTCCCCAGAAGCAGTTTCGCCATCGGGGCGGAGATGGTCACCATTTCCGGAAGCAGGTCGAGCTCGTATTCCACCGGGCCGACGATGTTGAAGAGATGAGTGGCTGCCGAAGCGGCGTCAACCACGGTGACCGAGCAGCCGAACATGATCTTTTCCGGGTGATCACCGTTCAGATCGATGATCCGCCCGCGCAGATAGCTGTTGAAGCGTTGCATACGCTCGAGCAGGAGCACTTGCCGCTCGCGGGCGCTGTGGTAGGCGGAGTTTTCCTTCAGATCGCCGAGCGCTGCCGCGGCTCCGATATCCTTGGAATTCTGCTCGATATCCTTTTTGAGCGAAGCAATTCTGTCGGTCAGAGTCCGGTATGTGCTCTTGAGGATCGGGACCTGCATTTACCTTCCTTTCGTTACAACGGCAGCCGGATTGCAGAAAGCGTAGATCCGGAGGCTCTTAAATCACTGTCGGACATACGCAAGGAGCGTTCAAACAATTGGCGACCCACGGTCGTCTGAAACACTCGCTTTTCCGAAAATCAAAACAGCCACCCTGGGGATTCGAACCCCAGACCTGCTGATTACGAA
>CAZOYE010000044.1:0-6252 GCA_964584025.1 uncultured Ignavibacteria bacterium | reverse complement strand
GCGCGCCAAGTGACGCTGAATTGAAGAGACAAAAACCAACTTATGGGACAGCCTCAGAATGTCTACCCTACCGGCAGATGGCGGTTGCGTCAGGTCTTGATCCCGACCGAGCGCCAGCGAGGACGGGATTGTGACCTGACGCCTGTTATGTCACCTAGGAAGACACTCGGCGTTGTCATTGCGAGGAGCGAACGCACACTTTGACCACTTACCGTTCCTGCCGCGACGAAGCAATCTTCCATCCCTCCTCGGTAGGTCAAACATTCCTGTCTGACAACGTTCCTGTCTGACACTCAGCCCCGGCAGACAAGAATGTCTACCCTACCGGCAGATGGCGGTTGCGTCAGGTCTTGATCCCGACCGAGCGCCAGCGAGGACGGGATTGTGACCTGACGCCTGTTATGTCACCTAGGAAGACACTCGGCGTTGTCATTGCGAGGAGCGAACGCACACTTTGACCACTTACCGTTCCTGCCGCGACGAAGCAATCTTTCATCGCCCCCCGGTGGGTCAGACATTCTGAGGCTGCCCTTCCTCCCGGCCTTTCCCCCTCTCCCTTTGGGAGAGGGGCCGGGGGTGAGGGGCTCCGCTCAGACTGCACACATCTCGGTCCCCCGCGTCAAGTATATGGATAGTTTCATGCAGATTTCGATTGGCGCAACACGGTGCCACTAACTAGCTTGACATCATGTCATCGGAGGGCTCGATGCAAAGGGAATACAATCCAGGGTTCTCTGTGATCATTGCCACTGCAGCAATCCTGTGTACCAGTCTATCTGCGCTAGCCAATGCCGAACCGAAAGTCCAGCACTCGTCGATACCGCCGATACCACCGCTGAGTGCTCGCGGACTCGTAATGCACTTCACGCCTCTCAAAGAAGCTTTCTTGGTCGCCGAACCGATCTATATTTACCAGTGGATCGAAAACACGACCCATGAATTTCAATACTACCGCTGGGACGAGATTCGCGAATTTAGGATCATTGACGAAGCTGGGGAAGAAATTCCTCTCAAGCAAGGTTGGTTCGAAGTCAACTACGTTGCCAAACCGTTTGTCCCCGGCAAAGGCGATCACATTTGGCATGCGATTCCTCCAAAGTCAAGCACCGGCCGACACACTCCCAACATTCTCGAACACTATGGAGGCGGCAAAGCTTACATGAGCTATTACCTGCCCCCAGGGCGGTATGCCCTAATGAGCAAACTCGTGGCCTCCGACACAATCACGTTCGCAGTCGTTGCTCCTGTGACCGGGGCGGACATAGCAGCCTCGAAGAGGCTTATCGAATTGTACGAATCCGAGATTTCCTGGGCTGACCCGAACATCAAAATACCTCTTTACGAGAGCATCCTCACAGAATCTCCCAATTCGCCGTATGCTCCACGCATCCTCGAAGAGCTGATCTCTCTTTATCAGCTCAGTGAAGCACATCGCGACTCAACCAAGGTCCAGGCATATGCGCTGCAAATGATCGAGAGATTTCCAACCTCGCCAATGGCGGCGATTGCGTTCCAAGACCTGGATCTCAGGCAGCTCAGAGAGACTCAAAGAGCCGCGCTTGCTAAGAAACTTCGAATAGCGATAGACTCGCTTACCAACACTTGGATGCGCCGCGATATTGACTCGCTGTTGCTGAGGCTGGAGCGGTAGACGGAAATGAAGTACATCAAGTTCTTGTTCGCTCTGGTAATGCTCGTCACGACTGTTTCCGCGGCCACTCTTCCCCCCGACAGCCTTGAAGTCTGGCTGGAATTACCCGGAGATCGTTTTCAGCAATGTGAAAATATCCCGATTTACCTGTTTGTCGTCAACCATGGCCCGATTTCGCGGATACTGCCGTACGTCGGGGCCTGCATCGAGCCGGCGTTAAAGCTATCGGTATTGCAGCCCGACAGTGCCGTCTTTCGCATGCGCGGCGTTAGTTGCCACTGGTGGAACGAACGAGAACGCCTCGCCGTGGATCCCGGCGATACAATCGTCTATTACACTGAAATCTATGCAGACCCCGATAATTCAAATCGCGCTACCTGTTACTCTGCGGGCCACTACTCCATCTCCGGGCTCTATCTTGAGAAATACAGACTGGGACCAGTCGAATTCACTATGGACGCAATTTCAGACGAAGAGATGCAGAGGGTGTTTACTCAATCGAAAATGGTTGGGGACCGAGTGTATTTTCCGGTCGGTCGTGAGAGTCATTTCAAGATGCTGGTCCCCGTATACGAAATGCTGAATCCAGGGCCGGCGAAATCGCGGGTGGCGTGGGATATGTTCACGCAGATACAAAATATGGACAGTATATCGAAGTTTCATCTCGAGTACATCACAAAGTTTCTATGCAATGAACACGACTTGTTCCTTCATGTGTCGTGCCTATCCCAGGCATGGGTGCATTTCGGCCCCGACAAAGTGGTCGAGGTCCTGCGTTCGTGCCCGCAGCGGCTATCCGACCGCTACTTTCGCCACGTCCTCCGCCACTATCTGCAGTATATGCGCCGCACCGAACTGTATGACCGGATCATCGCTCCCCCTTCTCATTGAACGCCCCGCTTTCTACTCCTTGCCTTCATTCACATTCTGGCTACCACCCTCCGACTCATTCACTATCTCGGCGCCATCTCGCGAGTTTCGCAACACCGGCACATTCGCAATACCAAACAAGAGCAGGAAGTATCCACCCACGGCTGCGGCCGGATGTAACATCTCTACCTGCATCCCAGTCTCCGGATCAACCCCGATGTCTCGAAGGCCGAGGCTATATCCAAGAACTAACGTCAATAAACCAATGGATGACGTTGCCGCCGCCAACAGCCGGGTTCTTGTCCAAAACGACTTGAGAGGTTCGATGAGGAGTATCAGCCCGACGAGAAATGCGATCAGAACGAACGCACCACTCACAACCGTCGCCATCAGCGGCAAAATGAATATCGAAGGAAAACCATCGTAGGATGTCCTGATGGCCTCTACCATGTAAACGACAAAGCCCACTACGAAGGATGCAAACAAACAGAGCAACCGGCTGACAATCCTGACAGCCTTTCTATTAGTGCTCGACGACGACACTTCTTGCTTCACGATATACGATCAATTCCCCTTTCCGTCAAAGGCTGTAGCCCCCCTACCGCACCTTCCGCTTCTGCGTCGATTTCTTTCGCCGCTTCGATCTCTTCTCGCGCGGCTCGTCGTCAGGAGGCGGTACTTTCTTTGCCGCCGAACGCTTGACCGGCTTCTGCTCTTTCTTCGAGCGCCGGCGCATCTCGATCATCACCAAATCCTGCAACGTCGCCACCGCCGGATCGTAATCGAGCAGCGCAACTTCAAACAACTGGTCGGTGCGGTCGATGAAGATAAACTCCATCTGCTCGCGCAACTCTTTCGCAATATCTTTGATGTCTTTCTTATTCTGCGACGGCAGCACCATTTTGTAGATCCCCGCCCGATGCGCCGCGTGCACCTTCTCGCGGATGCCCGAAACGGGGAGCACCTTGCCGCGCAACGACACCTCGCCCGTCATGGCGATATCGTTGCGGATCGGCCGGTCGCTCATCACCGAGGCAATCACCAGCGAGATCGTCACGCCCGCCGAGGGCCCGTCTTTTGGGATCGCGCCTTGCGGGAAGTGAATATGAATATCGTAATTGGCGAAGTCCTCGTGCGGAATCCGCAACACATCAGCACGCGACCGCACAAAACTGTGCGCCGCCTGCACCGACTCGCGCATTACGTCTCCCAACGAGCCCGTGCACGCGACATTGCCGCCGCCGCGCATCTTCAAGCCCTCGATCATCATGATATCGCCGCCCGCGCCTGTCCAGGCCACACCCGCCGCCACGCCGATTTCCGGCCGGCTCTCGGCGGTCTCGGGGATATAGATCGGCGTCCCGAAATACTGCTCGAGGTTATCCTCGGAGATCACCCACTTGACTTTCTTCTCCGCCGTCGCTTTCGCTTTCGAGAATTTTCGGCAAAGCGCTTCCAGCTTGGCCTTCACCTGGCTTAAGCCCGCTTCCATCGTGTAGTTGCGAATCAGCGCCTTGATCGCGCCGGTCGTAATCACCAACTCGCCCTTCTGAATCCCGTTCGCATTGAGCAGCGACGGAATCAAGTGTCTCTCGGCGATCGTGATCTTCTCGCGGTCGACATAGCCGGAGAATTCGATCACTTCCATCCGTTCGAGAAGCGGTTCCGGAATCGACTCCGACCCGCGCACGCTGAAAATGAAAATCACATGCGAGAGGTCGAACGGCAGCGCGACATAGTCATCGATGAACTTGCGGTTCTGCCGCGGGTCAATCGCGTCGAGAAACGACAGGGCGATCGAGACGCGTGTCTCATCCGCGGTCAGCTTGTCGAGATCTTCAATCAGAAAAACCGGGTCGGCGCAATTGGCGTCGATGAGCGAACGCAGGATCTTGCCCGGCATCGCGCCTTCGAGCGTGTGCGGCTCGCCGCGCAATTCCGCCGTCGACGAATATCCCGCCACGCTAAAACGCACCAGCTTGCGTTGGAGCGCTGTCGCCACGGCACTCGCCAGCGACGCTTTGCCCGTTCCCGACGGACCAGCCAGACAAATCACCGGTGCCGAGACATTGTGCGTCAATTGTCGTGTCGCCAGGTATTCGGTAATGCGGTCTTTGATATCGCGCCCGCCGAAGAAATAATCCGCGATCGCCTTCTCCACCAGTGCCAGGTCGTGCTCATCCGTGGAAAACTTGTTCCACGGAATTGCCAGCAACCAGTCGAGATAGCGCTTGATCGATCCAAACTCAGCCGACGCCGGCGACAGCACTTTCAGGCGTTCCGTCTCGAGGAACAACTGCTCGCGCACTTCCACCGGAAGGTCCGTCAGCATGCCGATGCGCCGCCGGTACGACTGCGAAACATTGTCGTCCTCGTAGTCCTCGCCCAGTTCGCGGCGAATTTCCTTAAGCTTGGCGCGCAGGAAAAACTCGCGCTGCGACTTGTTGATCGAATCTTCTACTTTGATCTTCAGCTCGTCTTCCAGCTCGATGCGCTGGCATGCCGCGCTCAGCAGATCAAGCAAGTGAAACACGCGCTCCTTGAGCGAAACTGTTGTCAACAACAGGCGCTTCTCGACAAACGGAAAATGCAAATGATGCGAAACGACATCGACGAATCGCCCGGCGTCCGCGCGATTGGCCTTGAAGATTTCATAGACTTCGGGCGAATAGTGCGTGTCCGCCGCCAGTAGCCGCACGGCATAAGCGAAGACCTTTTCCAGCGTCCGCTCCAGCGAATCATCTTCACTTTCCCGCGCCAACTCGGAGCACTCGCCAACCAGATACGGATCTGTTGCCGTAAGCCGTTCCAGACGAATGCGTCGCCCCGCCTCAAAAGTTACGCTGTAAGTATTGTCGCGCGACTTCTGTGTCACGATCGGCCGCGCCAGCACGCCAATCGTTTCCAGATCGTCGAGCTCCAGCACCTCGCCGCGCCCGTCGCGCACCGGAATCATCGCCAGTTCGCACGGCTTGTCTTTCAGGTCGCGCAGCAAAGCCAGATTCGACGGCAGACTGATCTGCATCGTTTCGACACAACCGGGAAAGATCACTGTCGAACGAATCGGGATGATGGGATATGATTTTGCAGCAGCGGACGAAGGCATCATTTTCTCCGTTTCGACATAAGGACTCACGATCGGCTACTGCCAACTGCCTCGGGCAATCGTTTCCGAGCCGAGCGAACCTACACTTCTACATTATAGAACAGCAGACAATTGCCGCCGTGCCTGGGCACAAGTCGTGCGATAATTGCACAGCCACTCCATCTCTCTGATTATCGGACAATTGCGCTCCCGCCTCCTCTGCGCTCATCAAGATTTCTGCGATTTCCCCTGCCCGCAACGATTCAACATGAAACGCTCGTTGCACATCTTCCCCGGCTGGCCAATTCCCTGTAGGTCCGACTTCAGTCGGATTTTTCCTCAGCTCGATTCCTTCTTCGTCAGATTACACACCCAACTCACATCCGAATGAATTTGGACCTACAGCCGCCAAGCCTGCCCCAATGTTGTCATTGCGAGGAGCGAACGCCGGTCAATTCATTTCCAACATACTCCTGCCGCGACGAGGCAATCTCCCGTGTATTACCCTCTATCATCCCTGTAGGTCAGGATCCCCGCGATCCTGACGTGCCTTTTTCCAACGCCAACCATCGCATCCCCTCTCGTTACCGCTGTCATTGCGAGGAGCGAACGCCGGTCAATTCATTTCCAACATACTCCTGCCGCG
>CAZOYE010000043.1:0-6509 GCA_964584025.1 uncultured Ignavibacteria bacterium | reverse complement strand
AAAACAAAAATGGCGTCCCCAACGGGAGTCGAACCCGTGTCGCCGCCGTGAAAGGTCTGAAAACTTCTTGGTAGATACTCGGTTGTGAATTCAGCGTAGCAGCTTATGCAGTCGACACGTTGATTTCGTCCAGCAGCGATTGATCCAACTGCGTGATGTGCGCTCCCTTGATTCGCTCCACCAGGCGCGCCTGGGAGAGGTTCTGGTAATACTTGAGCGTGGTGCCGGGATTCGAGTGGCCGAGGACTTTGGAGACGTAACTGATATCGCCAGTGCGCATGATCTCCCTGATCGCCCAAGTGTGCCGGAGATCATATACGCGATAGCCCTTGATGCCCAACTTGCCGCAAAGGTATTGCCAGCGACGGCCGACGCGGTTCTTGTCAAACATCGGCGCGCCGTCATGCTCGAAGAGATACCTTCCTTTGCAGGGGAGACGGTCGATGATATTCATGGCACTGTCGGAAAGCGGAACCAAGGGGGCATTCTTGGTCTTGTTGGAGGCATCCGGGGGGAAGTTAAGAAAGTACCTGGTCTCGTCACCGTCCTTGTACTTGGTCATCCAAGCCGTCTCGGCGCGGCATAGATGAGACGTGCGCAGCCCGGTTTCGGCCAACAGCGCCAGGAACGCCCTGAACAAAGGCGACGCTGCCGCGAGTATTCGGGTGAGTATCTCTTGCGGGATCTCTTTGCCGATGCGCCGGCCACCGGAATATCGCTTCACCTTGAACTTGTGCGGCAATAGCCCGGTGAGACAGCCGACATAGCGACCCACGGTTGACGGCTGCAGCCCGGTCCGCAGCAAGTCGGCGCTGAAGGCATCGATCACGTCCCCGTCGACGGCCTCAATAATCTGAATCCCCTGCTCACTGCACCAGGCGGCAAAGCGTTCCACCCGGCCGCGATCGGTCTTGAGCGTGAGATACGTCTTCTGCTTCGCGCGCTCCTGTTCCGACAATCGTTCGATGAGGGCCTGGAGCAGCGGCGTGCGTTTGCCGAAGCCGGCCGGCAGCGGCGCATTGATCCGGACACGATTCTGGATGCGACGCAGCACGATGTAGGCTTCGGTCCGGTCCGTCGTGCCCGACGAACAGGAATGGCGCCGACCCTGCCGGTCATAGTAGTAAATCCAGAAATAGGGAGAGTCCTGGCGGACGTAAACGCCTCCGGTATCTCTGCGCCGATGCTGCGGCGGCCGTCTCATGGAGTCGGCCTCCGTAATGCCGAAATGGCATTAGTCATGCCATTGGGCCGGAACCATGTAGAAGCAGCAGTGCAAGGAGCCCCACAACTTTGAGTGATCTCACAATCAGGTACGCGAGTTTGAGTAGCCCCAGCCTTTCGTCCAGCTCGTCTTTTGAGTTGCCCGCCATGCAGTCCTCCGATGCAGTTAATGTTGGGGTACAAGATCGGGCCAGAGAGAGGGAAGTAAATCATGTGAAAGTCACCTCAAGAATCGCATGTGCGCGAATCCTCCGCGATCGTGGCAACTCTGATAGCTGCGGCCAATTCGCGGAAGAGTATTCGCTCTTGAATAGTCAATCCGAAGTCGTGATCGAGCAGCAACGATTCCATGACCATGAGGTCATCCGAGCCGATGTGCAGTCGCGCAAATTCGAGAAATTTTCGTCGAACATCGCCGCCGCCAGACTTGGCAGCGCGCCAGCCGTCGAGGATGTCCCGGATGAGATTACTCATGCTCGATCTACCGACAGGTCAGATTGAATTTCTAACGGTCGATCAGACATCAGCGTTACCAGCATCACACTACCGGGCTGACTTCGGTCGTGCCTGGAGGATCCTCGCTCTGCGTCTCAAGTGGGACACGATGGACGGCTCATCTGGAGTCCGGCGAACTGTCCAGATCAGGAAGAGCACAGCCACCGTTATCACAAGGAGTATTGACGTGAGCATCAATACGCTGAATTCCAAGTATGATTTCGGGCTCGAGTAACCGATCCATCCGGAGACGCCCTGCGCGGATATGGTCAGAAGCAGCCCTGTCAGTGCGATTCGGAGACCGATGCCCTGCAGAGATCGAAGTCTCACGAGTCTTTGGGTGAGGAAGTTTAGATAGTCTTCGATTGTGAGCTCAGCAGCACAATAGGCGCATGCAAATGTCGGTCTTTCAAAATCCCCTGATTCGATTTCAAGAATCCGGTCACAAACAGGGCACGGAAATCGTTTCACGTCCATATTTCGACCACCCTTCTGTCACGCTGTATCTCCAATAAATGCTTCCAACATCCTCACGACAGCCTTCTTTTTATCGCCGTCTTTGATCTTCATCAACAACTGCGCGGCTCGGACGATGTCGGGATCATCGCCTGGGATCGTGCCGCCCTCGGCTTCGATCATCCCGCCGATGACGGCCAGCAGGTCCTCCTTGGTGAGCTTCTTCGCTGGTCTACCGAAGAACCATTCGTCCAAACTCCAATTCAGGAAGTTGCAGATGGGTACTGCCGTTGAGACGTTTGGTGCGCTTTTGCCGTAGTAAACCCCTTGAACCCCACCTAACGTAGCTTGGATTCCAGCTTCCCTCATCTTCTGGTAAAGCTCCTTCGACGAGATTATTCCCCGTTCGCGGCACTTGTCGCGGAGTCTCTGAGCCGAATCCTTGGCCATGTTATCTTTTGACACCCATAGAGTTGCGTCAGGTTTCCTTTAATGTCAAGCCAATGTTATATAAATACACATTTTTTATACAAAAATCGCTTGACATGGGATATATATCCAATATCTTCGGATCACAATCCATCACGCTTGGATGAAAGGATAACATGCAAATTGTCAGAACGAGCCGGCGGAAGATATCGAGGCATAGTGATACGCTTGTCGTTCGGATTCCGCGCGAGCTCGTGGAAGACCTTGGCATCACTGAAGAGCACAGCGCCGACTGGCATAAGGTGCTGGACGACGAGGGCAAGGTAATTGCCGATCGCGCCGTACTGATCTTCACCAAGAACGGCGACGCGGAGGCCGAGCAGTCGTGACTCTCAATACGACATCGCGTCAGGCGGAAGTGACTTCGCTGGGCACGCTGCCGCTGTATGAACGCCCGATTCGGGACAAGGAGGCGCTGGCAATCCTCGGAGTATCCCGGGCCACGCTGTTTAAAATGAAAATTGCTGGCACGTTGAAGACGCGCGTGGTGGCGGTTGGAGCTAATGGCCCGATCCGGCGCACGAGTCTGGAAGAGGTTCGCCGTTATGTAGCGAGCCTGAACGGGGGGCAACAATGACGAGAACAAAAAATCCCCAGGGATTCAGTCTTGTGCTCATCCCTGAGGACACGCAAAAGATAATGCGACTCCGCGATTTGTCAAGCGACAATCTCCGGCGAGATCGCGCCACAATCACATCTGCATCGCATGAAGGGAGGTGACCATGGGACAATTGGAGACTGACAATCTGCGCGAGCTTGAGCGGATACTCCGCAGCGCTGGCATCAGCGTCGGTCCGCACATACCGGGCGTGACCCGAATCGGTGATGCACCGTTGCACATCACACTCGGGGCGCTCAAGGCGCTGAATGACGAAAGCTACAGGCGCGGCGTGGATGAGACTATCAACGCCTGCTTGAAGGTGCTGGCTACGAATCGCGTCGCGATGTTTTCACCGGCATTGCGGCTGGCGGAACTGGTGCGGGAGGAACTAAAAAAGCACCCCGCGCCACTTACGCGGGGTGATTAGAGACATCAGCAATGAACTGATGGCCCCGGGGGAACGGGGCAGCACGAAGATAGACAGACAGAGGAGACAAAGCAATGACAGAAGATATCAGAAACGAATCGCCGACGACGGCGCTGGTCGCCCAGGCCAGCCCGGAAGTCATGGCTGCAAACATGCAGCGCATGTCGGCGATGATCGAACTCAAGCGGAAGTTCTTACAGGAAAACCTCAAGGAAGGGATCGAGAAAGACTACGCCGTGATCCCCGGCACAAAGAAGCTTTCGCTCTTGAAGCCGGGCGCCGAGAAGTTGAACGACTGGCATGGGTACTATGCCAAGTTCATCCCGGTCAACGAAAAGGAAGACTGGGAAATCGGCCTCTTCGCCTACACCTACCGCTGCGAAATCAGGCAGCGGGGCACGAACATCCTCATCGCTGACTGCGAGGGCGACGCCTCCAGTTTTGAGTCGAAGTACCGCTTCGAGTGGAAATACGATAGCGAACTGCCGGATGGGGTTGATCGCAATTCACTCCCGAAGAAAGTTTTCGGCAAGACCATCAAATACCAGGTGATCGTGGCCAACCCGGCGGACAAGCGGAATACGGTCCGGAAAATGGCGCAAAAGCGGGCGCTCATCGGCGCGACGGTTCTCGCCACGGCGACCAGCGACCTCTTTGCCGCCGATGTTGACCCTGAGGGCGAAGGCGACGGCACCGAAGGACAGAGCGGCAACGGCAGTAGTCAGGGTGCATCCGGATCTTCCGGGCCAAAGGACTACGGCAAGCCGATCAGCGAGGCCCAGTGCCGCCGATTCTTCGGCCTGATGAAGGGAACGACAATCACCAAAGACCAGCTGCTCGCCTACATCAAGTCGAAGTACGGATTCGAATCACTTGAAGTGGTGGGCTGGAAGGCCTACGACGATATCTGCAAAGCTATCGAGTCGGGCCACCTCGAGATGGCGAAGCCGGCGGCAGCGGCGCCCGCTGAGACGCAACCGTCAGCACCCGCTGCCTCCACGCCGGTCACCGGTCCGAAGGCGTCAGTTGCCCAAATCAAGGACATGAGCATGATGCTCGCCGAGTTGGGTCAGACCGAGTCGCAGTTCAAGGAGTGGCTGGCAGAGGCATACCCGCAGTACGCCGGCCGCGGCATCAACGATCTGCTGTCGGCGGACGTTGACAACGTCAAGGCTGCCTTCCGGCAGTGGGTAACCGGGAGCCTGGCATGAAGGAGATAAGACTCAGGAGCGGTGAGATTGTTCTGGTCGATGACGACGTCTTCGAGTGGGCGTCAAAACTGCGTTGGCGCTTGAGTAACGCCTGTGTGGGAGCAACTATCAATCAACAAGGGAGGAGAGTCGAAGTCCTTATACATAGGATGATAATGAACGCTCCTCCAAATATGATAGTGGATCATATCAATCGAAACTTTCTCGACAATCGCAGAGACAATCTGCGCCTATGCACGCAGTCTCAGAACATGATGAATCGCAGACAATCGGGCCGATGTTCATCAAAATTCAAGGGGGTTTCACTCAAGCAGGACAGAAAGGATAAGTGGATGGCGAAGATCTGTGTCCGCAAGCAGCAAAAGTACCTCGGACTATTCGAAAGCGAAATTGAGGCCGCCCTCGCCTACAACGAAGCCGCCAAGAAGTACCACGGCGAATTCGCTGTTCTGAACGAGGTGAGCCATGTCTAAGCTGGTACATGTCACCGATCAGCACTTGGGCGGTGCTTACCCGGAGAAGGCTGAGCGCTCATTCGACCGCCTGATTGAACAGCTCTGGGGCGACGAAGAGAGCCCGGCCTACATGCCAGACGTTGTCTTCTCGACGGGCGATCTTACCGACAGGCCTCTTCACATTCATTCCGACCATCTCAAGCCGTTTCTTCGGTTTGCCAAGGCGGCACAGTGCCCGATCGTGCTCTTGCAGGGCACCATGAGCCACGAGCCGATCGGCACGATTAACAACATCGCCGAGGCCACGGACGGGAAGATCATCGTTATCGATAGCCCGTTCGCTGAAGCGCGAATCGGAGCGTTCAGCATCTACGGAATCCCCGGACTCTCGCGGCCGCAGATTCAGAAGTGGTGCAACGCTCGCGGCATCCCGATTGACGGCTTTGCCGATCCGGTGGAAGCACTGAGAGCGATTCTCGCTGACATCGGCAATAACTGGTCGTCGGGAATTCGCGTACTCGGAGGCCACTTCTCTCTGACCGGCTGCGTCACGTCCAGCGGACAAACGCTTCCGGGCAATGACATCGAATTGAGCCTTGACGACTTGGCAATCGCTAAGCCGGAGATCGTCACGCTGGGGCACATCCACCAGCATCAAGCGTGGGAGCACAAAGGCATCCACGTCGCCTACGGCGGATCGATTTATCCTTGCAATTTCGGAGAGCTCGATCAGAAGGGCTTTTCGGTCTACGCCTTCAATGAGGAGAACTGCGGGTTCAAACACACTCGCATCCCCTTCCCGCATCGCCCGATGGCGAAGATCGAACTCTTCTTTACGGGCGAGCAACAGGACGGCAAGTGGAAATACGATAGCTGCTGTCCGGACCTTCCGAATCAAGAGACCGTCTTAGAACTTAATTCCGAGCACGAATACAAGGTCGTGTACGAAATCCCCCGCGAAATCGCGGCGGCGATCGACGACGCTTACGTTCGCGTCCTCTTTGCGGAAATGGGTGTCACCCTGACCGCCGTCGAGCGGATTATCAAATCAGAGAAGCGCGAGCGGATCGAGGGTATCCGATCGATCACATCGACACGGGCTCAATATGAAGCCTGGTGCAATGCCAAGAATCGGGAGCCGCGTCCGGGCG
>CAZOYE010000042.1:0-7388 GCA_964584025.1 uncultured Ignavibacteria bacterium | reverse complement strand
CGCCCGGACGCGGCTCCCGATTCTTGGCATTGCACCAGGCTTCATATTGAGCCCGCGTCGATGTAATCGAGCGGATACCTTCGATGCGCTCGCGCTTCTCTGATTTGATCACGCGCTCGACTGCCGCCAGCGTGACGCCGTACTGCGCGAAGAGGACGCGGATGTATGCGTCGTCGACCGATGCTGCGATTTCTCTCGGGATTTCGTAAACGACTTTGTATTCGTGCTCTCCGTTGAGTTCGAGGACGGTCTCCTGATCCGGGAGGTCAGGGCAGCAGCTTTCGTATTTCCACTTGCCATCCTGCTGCTCGCCAGAAAAGAAGAGTTCGATCTTCGCCATCGGGCGATGTGGGAACGGGATGCGGAAGTGCTTGAATCCGTGATCGCCCTCGTTGAAGCTGTAAACAGAGAAGCCCTTTGGATCAAGTTCACCGAAATTGCAGGGGTGACTCGAGCCACCGTATGCGACGTGGATGTCCTCGTGCTCCCAGATCTGATGCTTGTGAATGTGCCCCAGCGTGACGATCATCGGCTTGGCGAGGGCGAGCTCGTCGAGGCTCAGCTCAATGTCATTACCCGGCAAAGTATGGCCGCTGGACGTGACGCATCCGGTCAGAGAGAAGTGGCCGCCCAATACGTTGATCCTGCCTTCCTCTGACCACTTCTTCCCGATATCTTCGAGAATCGCTCTCATCCCTTCCCTCGGGTCACTGAAGCCGTCAACGGCAAGACCCATGGCATTGCACCAACGCTGGATTTGAGGCCGGGAGAGTCCAGGAATTCCCCGAATCTCAAAGTCGTCGACCCAGACCTTCGTGGATGGACTGTCGATGACGATCACCTTCCCGCGGGTAGCGTCCGCGATGTTGTTGATCGTGCCGATCGGCTCGTGGCTCATCGTGCCTTGGAGTAACACGATCGGGCACTTCGCGGCATTCACGAACCGCAGGAACGGCCTGAGGTATTCCGAATGAATGTGAATCGGACGGTCGGTAAGATCGCCCGTTGAGAAGACTACGTCCGGCATGTAAGCCGGGCTCTCTGCGTCGCCCCAGAGCTGTTCGATCAGGCGGTCGAATGAACGCTCGGCCTTCTCCGGGTAAGCACCACCCAAGTGCTGATCAGTGATATGTACGAGTTTAGACATGGGGCACCTCATTGAGACCGGCGAACTCGCCGTGAAACTTCATTGCGGCTTCGTTGTAGGCTGCGGCAGCTTCCTCTTCGGTCAGATAGCTACCCAGATGTATTCGTCTGTTTCCGCTCCCGATCTTTGCCTGCCAGCGCTTCATGTGTCTATGCCAGGTGACCCCCTTAAAGCGAGACGCCGTCCCGTTACGTTTAGGAAAGTTCTTCATATTCTGAATCACAGAGGCTGGGCGGAGATTTTCGCGGCGATTGTCAAGGCTGTTTTGGTTAACGTGATCAACCTGCATACCTGGCGCCACTTCAACGATCATCCGGTGCAGATATCCACTGGTGCGCTTTCCATTTCTCCAGACGTGCGTAATGGCATAACCAATCCGATTGCGCTTGGTCTTATTGAGATACCACTTGAGCTTTGAAGCCCACTCGAAGACGTCGTCATCGACCAGAACAATCTCACCGCCCTTGAGTCTTATCTCTTTCATGCCAGGCCCCCTTTCACCCAGGCACGAAATTGCGCCTTGATGCCATCAACGTCCGCCGACAGCAGGTCGTTGATGCCCTTGCCCGCGTATTGCGGAAAGGCTTCGGCGAGCCACTCTCTGAACTGCGCTTCAGTCTGCTTCAGCTCTCCGAGAAGCATGTTGACGTCCTTGATCTGCGGGACGGTGATCTTCGCGCCGGCAACCGGCGCAGCCCCAGCACCGGATTTCTCCGGCTCGGTCGCCGACTGCGCCGGCTTCGGCATTTCGAGGTGGCCGGACTCACAGGCCTTGCAGATCTCTTCGTAAACTTTGCGGCCGATCGCGCGATCGTCGTCGATGCCATACTTTGCTTTGAGCCACGCCTTGAACTGGCCGTCGTCGATGTTGTTGTTCTTGCGAATAGCGTAAAGCCGCTTAGCCTGAGGCTCACTGATCGGATCGCCGTGGTCGCCCGCCGGAGCGGACGTTGTCTTTCCGCCGCCGTTGCCGGTCGGCTCAGTCTGTTCGCCGTCTTCGCCCGGCTCGACGTCGGCGGCGAAGAGGTCGGAGGTCGCGGTAGCCAATACGGTGGCCCCAATCAAAGCCCGCTTCTGCGACATTTTTCTTACCGTGTTCCGCTTATCAGCCGGGTTGGCGACGATCACCTGATACTTGACCGTCTTCTTGTCGCCACGCCCGAATTCCTTAGCGACGAGCGAATCCTTGTCAATGCCCTTGGGCAGCTCGCTCGAATACTTCCACTCGAAGCGATACTTCGACTCGAAGCTTGAGGCGTCGCCTTCGCAGTCGGCTACGAGCGTGTTGCTTCCCTTCTGCCGGATCTCACAGCGATAGACGTAAGCGAAAAGACCGATCTCCCAGTCTTCCTTCTCGTTGATGAGAATGAACTTAGCGTAGTAGCCATGCCAATCCAGGAGCTTCTCAGCGCCGGGCTTGAGTAGAGAAAGCTTGTTTGTGCCGGGAATTACCGCGTAATCGCGATCGATACCTTCGGCGAGATTATCATTGAGGAATTGCCTCTTGAGTTTGATCATCGCCGACATGCGTTGCATGTTGGCGGCCATCTGATCCGGGCTTGCCTGCGCGACTAACGCGCTCCCCGGATTCTGTTCTTGTACCTGGTCATTCATAATACTTTGTCTCCAACTCTATTCCTGTTACCTTGCCTGTGCCCCGCTTGCCACGGGGCGACGATCGTTCTTCGATTGTCTCCAACTCACCCCGTGCTCACGGCGCGGGGTGTTTTCTTTACCTCATCCCGCACCAGCTCAGCGAATCCCTCTTCCGAGAATTCGAGCGCGCCGCTCTTGATCGACTTGGAGAGTGCTCCGTTGCCGCCGTACAGCCGCACGCAAGCCGCGATCGTCTCCTCGACACCGCGCTTGTAGCTCTCCTCGTCGAGCGCTTTGAGTGTGCTCAGCGTGAGTTGCACCGGCGCATCGCCAATCCGGGTCACTCCCGGTATGTGCGGCCCGACGCTGATGCCGGCGCGCCGCAGCAATTGCTCAAGCTCTCGCAAATCTGATGTCTGCGTGTGTTCCATGTTCACCTCCCTTCATGCGACGCAAATGTGATTTGGATGCGATGTCGAAGGGGCGCAAGGAGTCTCTCGCGCCCCTCACAACAGCCACGGCCAAAAGTAGCACTACAGAAAGCCGTAGCGAACTTGTCTGCAACTACTCCACGATTCCGCCTTGACAGAATCGCGAAACATGCTATCTTCAATCGCCTGCACGGATGGAGGCTCACCTCAAACTCAGCAGGCTTTCTTCTTGCAGTCATTGATTTCCCCCGTTGAGAGACTGGCGATAGCGTCGAGCCTCTTCCGCGCTGGTGCGACGGATCGGCCCGTTGGCCGTGACAGCGACGATCCGCGTGCGCAGGACACCGCCGGCCTTCATCTTCGCCAGCGTGGCGCGGCTAACCCCAATGATCTCCATCGCCACCTTATCCTGCACGCACCGCTCGTAACTCGCCAGCGTGCCCACCGACGTCACTTCAGCAGTGAGCGATGTCACTTTAGGAGTCACTTGCTACTCCCGGCCGTCCGCACGCGGGGAGCCTCGTAATGCGGCTCCCCCGTGTTTATTCTGCGGGGCTGGGTGGTACCACCCGCTGCGGCGCAGAAGGGATCGCGAACCGCAAATATGCCCAGCCCCTGTCTACCTGGGCGCTTGGCGAAACCCACGTAAACGTTGATAATCACGCCTCAGCCTCCCCGTCACCGTTCTTGGTAAAGATCAGGACGGCGCGGTCAGGAATGACCTTGCCCTCGTCGTCCAGCACCTTATGCCAGTCGGCGCTGTGCTCTTCCGTGATGCCCAGGTCTTCCGCAAGCTCCCCCGGGATACCGACTATGAGCCGAGTGCCCTGCCTCGAGAGTTTGCGGCGGCTGGTACGAATCAGATTCATCAATTTCCTTTCTGGGCAATTTATCCCATCTGTGGGACAATCTAATCTCCTTTAAGGGCATGTCAATAACTTTTTTTATATTTTCTTATAACTTTGTTATAAGCCAATTGACTGCAAAGGGATCGGCGTGGTAGTCTTGTTCGTGTCAGAGGAAGACTTGGCAAAAATCGCTGGTAGTAGGCTCCGCGATTTTTCCTTCAAAAAAGGCTACGGATCAGCACAGAAGCTCTACGACGCCTTGATAGCTGCGGGATTCAGTGTGAGCCTCGGAGGACTGAGAAAGCATTGGTACGGCAATGTTGCGCCAACGACTGCAACAGCCGCTGACTACTGCGCATTCCTCGGCATGAGCATGGACTACTATATACTGGGCCGCGAACCACAAAAGCTCACCAAAGAGGATCTCCTGGCGGTTATCGGTGGAATGATCGAGGACGCTGGCGGCACGATCCCAGAAGACGACCCCGAGATCGTCCGGGCCGCGCAACTACTGATGAAGATTAAAGACAGCGAGAAAAAGAAAGCTGTCGTAAGAATGCTTGAAGCGTTTATTGGTGATACCGCGTGAAGGAAGGGCTGTTTAATGGCAGAAAAGTTTGCCGCAAATCAGATGCTCTGCCCGAATTGTGGAGACTGTCTGGACTTGGAAAGAGGGGATATTGAGGCGGGGGCATTCAGCTGCCCCACTTGTCGCCAATCCCTCTCGATGTCAGACTTCTATGACTTTAGGTTAGAAATTGAAGCCGGATCTCGTGTAAGGAAATACGTCCGATCCCTTTTCTGGCTCGGCGGGATCCTGACCGCCATTAGCGCTTACGTTTGGTTTCTCGCCTACGAAAGCCGGGATATCCCCATGGTGAGTTGGCTGATGACACTCGGAGGGGCAATGGTCGCTGTTCTCGTCATCGTGGTTATCTGGGCGGCACTCAATCTTCCTCATCCCAGATTCACGACTGAAAACTGTGTCGAATTGAAAATCCTGTCCATAGAGAAGAGAAACTTTGAGCGCAACCAACGGCTCAAGAGTGCCCGCGAAAACGCTCGGAACCAGTAGGAGGGGAGAAACAATGGCTTCGGTACCGCAACGAGTACAGAGACGAATTCTCGCCGGCACAAAGGACTTTCTCAAGGTCTTAACAAATGCGCGATCTCTCGATGTAAATGAAAGTGACACAGTCAAGATCATCTACGACATGCTTCACGCAATCTTTGGCTATGAGAAATACGTCGATATTACGAGCGAGGTGGCTATCCGAGGCACATACTGCGATCTCGCGATCAAACACGCCGGCAAAGTTCGTTACCTCATCGAATGCAAGTCCATTGGCACCGAGCTCAAGGACTCACACCTCAAGCAGGTGATCGACTACGCTGCGAATGAGGGGATTGACTGGGTGATACTCACCAACGCAATCTCATGGCTGGTTTACAAAGTCGAATTCAGCAAGCCGATTGATAAGACTCACCTCGTCACCATTGACTTCCTTTCCGATAATTTCAGGAATGCTGACATCCTTCAGCGAGTGTTCTTACTGAGCAAAGAGGCAATCAAGGCCAGTGCTATCGAAACGTTTGTTGAAGAGAGGAAGGCTACTGACAAGTACGCTGTCTCGGCAATATTGTGCTCAGATGATATGATCGGGGCTATGCGCAGGGCGATACGCTCGAAATACCGTGGGGTCACAATCGACAAATCCGCGATTTCAGGCTTGCTTCTTAATGAAATCATCAAGCGCGAGATAGTAGACAGCGATCAGTTCAAAGATGCCTGCAAATCTCACCGTAGGGCAATAAGTCGGCGTCAGAAGTCTCAGGCCGAGCCTGAACAAGGGCAGCCACCTTCGAGCTCCGATCCCCCAGCAGTCTCTGTGGCTCCAAAAGAGCAATGATGTGCGATCGTTCGAGTGATATTCGCATGATTTACTTCCCCCGTAGTCCCTTGCATTTTCCCACCAAGACTTACTTCAACATGAGAGGACTGTGTGACGGGACAAAAAGAGGCGCAGCAACAGGAAGGCGGGGCAGCGGTACTACAACTGGTGTACCTTCTCATCAAATCGCTAAAGGTGGCTATCTTGATTGGACAGATACTTTCCCCTGGGCCGGGACAGGGACTATGAGATTTCGACGCCAGACGACCCGGAGTCTGGCGCCGTGAAAAAACCGCCGCGCCGCCGGCGCAAAGATACCGGTGATATCTACGTCCGCAAAGACTCACCGTATATCTGGCTCTATTACTACGACCGGCTCGGCAAGCGCCACTGGTGCTCGTCGGGAACGACCGACAAGGCGGAGGCCTACCTCCAGCTGCGTCGGATTCAAAATCGCATCCGCATCAACGCGCCGCTGCCACAGGGTTTTGGCAAGCGCACGCCGCTGCTCCATGCCCTCGTCGAGCTGCTCTCCGAGCAGGAACGCGCCAGGATCAAAACTTACATGACGCTCAAAACTGACAAGGGTCGCATTGAGCGCTTTGCCGCGTGGTGCCACGAGCAGGGGATTCAAATCATCGAGGCCGTCGACGCCGATGTCATCAATGCCTTTGGATCTCACTTGCTGCGCAAGGGCCTGCAGCCGGCGACGGTCGGCCGCTACGTCGGCTGCATCACCGGCCTGCTGCCGCATAAGTTCTCGGTCAAGCGCTACTCAAGTGGGCGCCGCATCGGCAAGGAGATCCCGCAGGAGATTCTGCAGACGATTCTTGCGGCCGCGCCGCCGCTGTTTCGCGCTTTCCTGATTCTCCTGGCAGAGACGGGACTGCGCACTTCACACTTATGCCGCGCGGAGGTCTCCTGGCTGAGCAAGTACAAGACCGCGGGCGAGACGCATTTCTTCCTCAACTTTCCACCGGAGGCATCGAATCAGACCAAGAATGCGCCCTTGATTCCCTTGAGCGATGCGGCGACCGATGTCATCAGTCGGCTCCCATGCAAGGGTAAATACCTGTTCGACAGCGACGGGGCACCGATGTTCGACAAGAACCGAGTGGGCCGCCGCTGGCAGTATCTTTGTGGCAAGCTGGGTATCTCCGGCTATCGCGTCTACGACCTTCGCCACACTTGGGCGATCCGGGAGATCATGCGGACCGGCGATATCAGCTACGTTTCCAAGGTCCTCGGCCACTCCAATCCGGCCACCACGCTGAAGTATTACCAGAATCTCTCGCAAGCCCGTATGGTAGAGCGGATTAAGGGTGCCAGCATCACCCAGCTCAGCACCACTCTACTCGACGAAATCAACGTGTCGCCATCACAGGCGTGACGTTGAAAGCGTAACTCCCTGCAAATACTATACCTACAGTTCCTTTCACGGCGGCGACACGGGTTCGACTCCCGTTGGGGACGC
>CAZOYE010000041.1:0-9696 GCA_964584025.1 uncultured Ignavibacteria bacterium | reverse complement strand
CGGTGTTCAAGCCGTCGAACGAATTCAAGGATCTGATCACCAAATTGCCGCTGGCCGGTCAGTAAGAATTCTGCTTGCGTTGCGGAGGCGGACTCCTATATTGGCGGTCTGTCTGCTTAAGAGTACTATTACGGAGGTTGAATGCCGAGCGGCAAAAAACGGAAACGTCAAAAGATCAAGACGCATAAGCGTAAGAAGAGAAGAAGACGCGATCGTCATAAAAAGAAATTAGGTCGTTAGGGCTGCATCAAGCAGCCCTTTCTTTTTGGGGGTTGTCATGACCCGACCACCGACCGATACTGCTTGTATGCAAATCCTCGGACTGGATTTTACGAGTGCACCGCGCAAATCCAAGCCCATCACGGTTGCTCAGGGCGAGTTGTCCGGAAATCAGTTGCGGATCACCGCGCTCACCCCGATTTACGACTTCGCTGGAGTCAGGGCGTTACTTGATTTGCCTGGCCCGTGGATTGCAGGGCTTGATTTTCCCTTTGGTTTGCCGCGCAAGTTTCTCGAAGCCGTCGGATGGGGTGCTTCCTGGGCAGAGCAGGCGGGGCGCGTTGCGAAAATGACTAAGGGCGAGTTCGAATCAGTGTTGATGGCTTACAAGGCGGGTCAGCCTGACGGTCAGAAGGAACCGGGGCGGCGCGCCGACCGACTGCCTAAGGCCAAGAGCCCGCTAAAGCTGCACAATCCACCCGTTGGGAAGATGTACTTTGAAGGGGTCAGGCTGCTGCTTGACTCGCAAGCGTCGATTTTGCCCTGTCGACCCTCGGGATCTGATCGAATCATCTGCGAATCATATCCGGCAGTACCGGCACGATTTCTGGTCGGCCAGACAACCTACAAGAACGATACAAAGAAGAAACAGACTCTTGCTCAGCTTGAGGCGCGCCAGGCGATTCTGCGTGGGATAGGCACTCCCCAATTCGAGCATTCCTATCACATCTCCGTGTCGATTGATCCGGTTGTCATCGGTGCCGCGATCAGCGACCCGAGCGGCGACTCGCTCGACGCCTGTCTGGCCTGTCTCCAGGTGGCTTCCGCGTCACTTGACTCGGCCGGTCGTTTTTACATTCCCAAAGACGTCGATCCCTGCGAGGGCTGGATCGCCGATGCGGTGATCTTTGATCAGCTCGACGAAACTGAGTACCACTTGTCGACAGCCTCGCGGCCGCAGCGATAGACCTCTTCTGATTGGCGGCCACACGCATTCGCTCGGTGTGGTAGAGAGCTTTCGGGCGAGAACTTCCGCTGCTCTGGGAAAACCCTTCCGCCGGCCCGTCTGACGACAAACTCTGACGGATTCTCCCCCAACGACTTAGCCCGGATTTCACTTCGGCACGCGGTTTGATCTTGCATCAGGAGCATGAAAGCACGTTTTGCCCTGATTTGCTTCTTTTTGGTCTGCATCCTCTGGTTCGCGGACGGACGCTGCGACGTCGCCGATTTCCGCGTCAATGACGATTTCGGCACCGCTTATCAGGGATACTCGCATATCGCGGTCGACCTCGACGGCAACTTCGTCGTCTCCTGGTACGACAAGCGCAATGGCGATAACGATATCTACCTCCAGGCCTTTGACCACCTCGGCAATCGCTCCGGCTCCAACCGCCGCGTCAATGACGACCCGGTCGGAAATGAGCAGCTTCGGCCCTCGTTGATGAAAGATCAACTGGGGAAGTTCATCATCGTCTGGCAGGATTTTCGTGTCACGGGCTATCCGTTCAACGGCGATATCTACGGCCAGCGCTTCAACGCCGACGGCTCGCTGGTCTCGACGAATGCCAAGATCAACGATGATTTCGGAGTCGAGACGCAGGGCTGGCAGGATATCGACTGCGATGATTTCGGCAACTATGTGGTGGTCTGGGAGGACAACCGCAACGGCAATTACGATATCTACGCCCAACGTTACCACAAGTCGGGCACCAAGCTGGGCGCCAATATCCGCGTCAATGACGATGCGGGTGCAGCTTATCAGCACAATCCTAAAGTCACCGTCGACGGCGATGGCGATTTCATCGTCACCTGGTACGACAACCGCTCCGGCCGCGACAACATCATGGCGCAGCGTTTCAACGTCTCCGGTGTAGCGCAAGGCACGAATTTTCTCGTCAACGACAATATCACGAACAATAAGTGCGTGTTTGCCGATGTCGCCTGCGACTACAACGGCAACTTCACGATCGCCTGGATCGACTACCGCAACGGCGTCTACCCGAACAACCCCGATGTTTACGCCCGCAATTACTGGGCGAACGGCACGGCGCGTTCCGATAATTACCGGGTCAACGTCGACGGCGGGGCGGTGAATCAGGCTGAAGTCTCGGTCGCGATGGACTATTTCGGCAACTTCATCATCGCCTGGCGCGACGACCGCCTCGGCAACAACGACATCTACGCGCAGTACTATCGCGCCGAGGGCAGTTCGCTCGGCGGCAACTATCGGGTCAACAGCGACGCCGGCACCGCGACGCAGTCGTTCCCGAACGTTACCATGGACGGGATCAATATCTACTACACCTGGACCGACGACCGTAACGGCAGCTTCGATATCTACGCCAAAATCACCGAATACGGCGCGCCGGCGATCGTCGTGACGCCGACTTCGTTGACGTTCTCTGCGCAACAGGGCGGGTCCAATCCGCCGAGCCAGCAATTGCTCGTGAATAATCAGGGCTACGGCATCCTCAACTACAGCGTCACCGACAATCAGCCGTGGCTCACCGTGACGCCGACTACCGGCGCCGCACCGGCTACGCTTGCGGTTTCGGTCAGTATTGCCGGCCTGGCCTATGGCGACCATTCGGGGCGCATCACTATCAGCGATGCCTCCGGCAAGGACTCATCGCGCACCGTGGTGGTTGCGCTCAGCATCACCGCGCCGGTCTTGAGCATTACCCCCTCCTCGATAGATGTCCAAACCCAATTCGGTTCAGCGCCACCGGACGACCGGTACGTAATGATTGAAAACTCCGGAACCGGAACATTAGACTGGTCCGCCAGTGGCGCGCCGAATTGGCTGAGATTATCGCAAGTGTCCGGAACGGCGCCGAGCGCAGTTGACCTGATCTTTGAAACCGACTCCTTGCCCGGGCCGGGTGAATACAGTGCGGCGATCACCGTGACTTCGCCGCAGGCGGCCAATTCGCCGCAGCAGTTCACGGTCAACTTGAGCTACATCGTCAATACGCCGATCCTGACGATTGATCCCGATACGCTGCATTTCAGCTTTCTTGCCGGTGCATCCGTTCCGGCGCAGGAACTGGTGATTTACAATTCCGGCACCGGCACGATCGATTGGATGATTGTTCCCGATGCCACCTGGGTGGCGACAACGCCGGAAGCGATGCTCGGCGACGGTGTTGTATCTGTGTCGATTAATACGGCCCTGCTTCAGGTCGGTGAGCACCATGCGAATCTGACGATCAGCGATGCGGCGGCAGTGAATTCGCCTTTGAATGCGGTGGTGCATGCCACGGTTCTGCGTCCACCTGACACGCTGGCTTTGGAGGCGATTAGTGCCGCGGTTGGCCAGCCATTTGAGGTGGCGCTCAGTTTACGAAATTATCTGGCGGTCGATAGCGTTGCTTTCGATCTCACTTTTGATGATGATGCAATGACTCTCGACTCGGTGAGTACCACGCTGCGCAGCGGCGGGGTTTTGACCTGGCAGTCAGGTGTGCCCACGGTGCTGGGTATCACGTCGGTGGCCGTTGCCTCATCGCCCATGAGCGATCCGCTGGCCGAAGGGTCAGGTGCGATTGCGATTCTGCACTTCACTGCGGGCAGCGATGTCGTCGATGGGGAATACCCGATCGACCTGAGCGGTAGTGTCCGCGACACCACCGGCGCCATCTCGATGCCGATTGCCCTGGCCGGCAGTGCGGCGATTACGTCTTCCACTCCCGTCTATCCGGTCGAAAGCCCGATTATGCCGACGGATTTCACTCTTGGTCCGAACTATCCGAACCCCTTCAATGCCGCGACGATTATACCTTACACGCTGAGCCAATCATCGTCTGTCGACCTGCGCGTGCTCAATATTCTCGGGCAGCATGTGAAGACGATCTTCACCGGTGAACAGCGGATCGGCGGCTACTATGCCACCTGGGATGGCGACGCCGACACCGGCGAGATGCTGCCGACCGGAATCTACTTTGTTCGCCTGCAGGCGGACGACCAATCCCGCACGATCAAGGTCTTGCTGCTCAAGTAGGGCCAGGGCCGACGATTCGGACGAATGACAGTCTCCTCAAGGATGAGCCGTCATTCAAAGTGTTTCCGTTGGGAGACCTGCCCTACAACTTCCTGAAGTCACCATTTTGCGCCGCGCTATCGAATGCGTATATTCGGCAGACATGCGATTTCGTCTACTCATGCTTGTTTGCGCACTTTGCAGCGCAGCCTTTGGACAGGTTGTGCGAACGCTTGATGACGGCGCCATGACGCTCTTCATCCACAACAATGGCACGTTCGGCTACGACCCGTACCTGACGCGCAACAATCCCGCCGGGCTCTATTATCCGGGGAACAGTCGCCGCGCCCTGATGGCGGGTGGAGGCATCTGGGTAGCGGGGAAGGTCAACAACGAGTGGCGGATTACGATCTCCGGCGATCAAAGCGAATTCAAGCCGGGGCCGTGGCAAGCGGCGGGAGCCGAAGCCGACTCGGCTTTCCCGATCTACAGAATCACCCGCGGCGAGAACTACGAACTCAACGACGATTATCGCAATTGGCCGCCAGCCTTGGGCGCGCCCACGAACGCGCTCGGCGAGCCGCTGCAATTGGGCGGGCAGGGGCTTTGGATGATGTTCCATGACGGCGACTCGGCATCGCACATCTTCCAGGGCTTCTCAAGTGTCCAGCCGCTCGGCGTGGAGGTACGGTTGCATGCGTACACCTGGGACAACACCTATCAGCTCTATGACACACTGATGGCGCAGGTGATCTTCCTCGACTACACGATCACCAATGTCAGCGATTCGATCATCGACTCCTGCATTGTCTCGATCTATGCCGATCCCGATATCGGTTTTTCGACCAACGACCGGCTGGGGACGAATCAGTCCCTGCAATGCGCGTACGTCTATGATGAGGCTGACTACGATTCCGACTACGGCGATTTCACGCCGGTGGTCGGCATGACGATGCTGCGCAACCGCGCGCTGTCGGCCAACTATTATTACGGTTGCCGCAGCCAGTATCCGGAGTGTATTCCGGTCGACACGTTGCCCGATGTGATCAACGTGATCAACGGCCTGCGCCCCGATGGGCAGCCGTATTTTGACCCGATCACTTCGCTGCCGACGTTCTATCCTTTCGGCGGCAATCCGGTGGATTCGAGCGGCTGGATTGCCGATCTCTCGCGCGACTATCGTTTCTTGCTGAACACGATTCCGGATACTCTGCGCCCGGGGGAGAGCATAACCTTGACAACCGCGCTGGTTGTGGCGCGAGGCAATTCCAATCGCGACGGGGTCGGGAAGCTGTTGGAGTTTGTCGGGCGGTTGCGGGAGGTGTATCTATCGGATACAACAATTGTGGAAACAAAAGCCCTCTCGGCTTCATGGATGCCAACCCAAGGGAAGGTAAGACCTGGGCTAGACTGGGGTGGTCGATTCTTGGGAGGTGGTATTGATTTCGCCGGCAGATACCTCGGCTATTCAGAATACCCCTCGAGTGACTATATCAGCAACGTGAGTTTCAGTCGAAACCAAGTTCAGCTTTTGAACCGCTTTGTGCCCAGTGGTGATGATTTCGTGTACCGAGGAAAGGACATTAGCAACATTATCTTCGGATTCGCGGGAGCGAGTCCATACAACGAAGGTGTTTATCTCGATTTGGATGATGATGGCACTACCATGAACGCTGCAGGAAAGCTGGACCCGATCTTGAGTACGTTTATACCGTATGGGGAGTCATCTATTGGCTTTATCAACAGCAGATTGTCAGCATTGGCCGACAGTTTGCGCATCATATACGTATTTGACCAGAGTCCTGATGAGCTTCTGGGGGCACGAATTCAAATTGGCTACCTGGATCCCGACTTTTTGGTTTCTATAGCCGATACGTTGGAAACTGAATTGGAGCCTCCCGCCGACTCTTTCGTGGAACGCACGCTCTCGTTCACGAACACCGGTGATTTTGCCACTGAAGTCAATATCGTTACCGACGATCCGCTTTATGTCACCGCGTCGCCGCCGCAATTGCTGCTGGGGGTCGGCGAAACCAAGATCTCCTTTCTGACGATCAGCGGTCGGCGCCGCGATACCACGCCGGTGGGTGTGTCGGTATTCGCAAGCGGGCTGACGCAGCACTCCGACCGTTTTGTGGTTACTTACGGCACAACCGCCGGGTACGAATCGGGCGATATCACCAGGGACCAACTGCTGTCGATTGCCGATCTGATCGAGATGGTGCGCGTGCTGTACCGCGGCGCACCGATCAATGTCCCGCTGCGAGTTGTCGATCCGAATTGCGACAGCCGCTTCAATCTGGTCGATCTGATTTTGTTCGTGAACCATCTCTTTGAGGGCGCGCCGCTGCCGTGCGAGCCGTAGCCTGCCGGATCATGTTGTTGTCGCTGCTACCGACGGCAGCAGGATTGGGGCAGAAGCCGGACAGTCTGCGCGTTGACCCACCGTCGCATTTCCAGCGCAACTTGATCGTCGGCAACGTGGTGTTTGGAACGGCGGCCTATTTCTACTTTGAAGAGACGTGGGGCGCTCCAGACGGCAGGTTTCACTTCAAGAATGAATTTCACGACAATGTCGCTCTCTCCGACGAAATCAGCCACTTCTACGCTGGATACAAACTGACCGAGGGCTTCGGCTGGCTGTTTCGCATTCTCAAGATGCCGGAGGACCAGATTACCAAGTACTCGGCACTGCAGGCGGGACTGGTAGTGACGTTGGTCGAGTTTCCGATGGATGCCTTCAACCCCGACCAGGGACTCGGCGTCAGCGATTTGCTGTTCGATTATGGCGGCATCGGCTGGGCGCTCTTGAAGCAGCGCTATCCGAACAACTTCGACATGAAGTTCTGCGTCAAGCGTCCTCCGTGGGATTTCGAGAACAAATTCCTCGCCAACGAGAACGAGGAATTCGCCAATTTCATCTGGTGGGGCACCTACCGCATCTATTACGGCCACGTCGGTTTGGGCTACTCGGTTTCTCACAATGGGCAGGGCCACGTCGAGTCGGAGTATTACCTCGGCGCGGGCACGACCGCGTATGATCTGATCCGCATCGTCTCCCCGGAATTCGCCGAAGAGGTCATGGCGCTCGATTCGTATTTCATCAGCTTGCGAGTGAAGTTGTAGCCGGTCTGGTGTCTGGCGGGAGGGTGTCGGGTTTCGCGCTTCCAAGGGACTACGCGGGGTGAGTGACAGCGGCGCCTGAAACCCGACCTACGAAGTCACGAAGATCTGCGATTGACATTTTGCCGGGGGTTAGTTGCTTGATGGCATGACGCTCCGCACTGTCCTGCACGTCGACATGGACGCTTTCTTTGCTGCCATCGAGCAGCGGAACAATCCTGGCCTCAAGGGCAAGCCGGTCATCGTCGGCGGCAGTCCCACGGGCCGCGGTGTGGTGTCGACGGCTTCGTATGAGGCGCGCGTCTTCGGCATCCATTCGGCCATGCCCGCCGCCGAAGCCTATCGCCACTGTCGCGAGGCGATCTTCCTGCACGGCGACTTTGCCGCCTACCATTACGCTTCCAAGCTGATCGAGGACACCCTCACTCAGTTCACACCGGCGGTGGAGATGATCTCCGTTGACGAGGCATTCCTCGACTTGACCGGCACCGAGCGCCTGCTGGGTGCGCCGCGCGAGGTCGCTCTGAGAATCAAGGCCGCGATTTTCGAGCGTGTCGGCATTACGTGCACCGTTGGCATCGGTCCGAACAAGCTGCTGGCCAAGCTGGCCAGTGGATTGAACAAACCGGATGGGCTCACGATCATTGAGCCGGAACAAATCGAGACGCAAGTGTTTCCGCTTTGCGTCGACAAGGTGTGGGGTGTGGGGCCGGTGACTTACGAGCGGCTGCTGCGTCACGGCGTGCGCACGATCGGGGATCTGGCAAATCTGAATGCCGCGACTCTCAAGCTTGCGCTCGGTGACTTCGGTTTCTCGCTGGCGGAGCGTGCGCGCGGCGTTGATGACCGCCATGTGGCGCTGATTGACGAAGAGCATATTGAGAAGTCGATTTCGCACGAAACGACTCTGGGCCAGAATACGTTTGACCCGGATTATCTGCATGCGCTCATTACAGGTCTGACAGAAAAGGTCGTCATCCGGCTGTACCGGGGAAGCTGGCTGGCGCGCACGGTCGGCATCAAGCTGCGATACCCCAGTTTCAAGACGATTACGCGCGAGCAGACTCTGGCCGCTCCCACGGACAGCTACGGCGAAATCCTTTCGACCGTTGCCAAGCTTGTGCCGGTTGATAGGGTTGTCAGCAAAGGAGTTAGGCTGATTGGAGTTCGTTCCAGTCACTTGATTCAGCGCGAGGAGCTGCGCCAGTTGGAGCTATTTGATGATGGTCGCGCGAAGGGGGAGAAGTTAAATGCTACCATTCACGATCTCCGCACCAAATTCGGTAACGGTATCATCAAGCGTGCCGGCGGCTTTCCCGACGACGAGTGATGTCGACAAGATACTCAATGTATTTGACTTAAAGTGATTTTTGCGTTAATTGATGGTATGACACTCGCCGATGCTACGAAGGAGAGTACGAATACCGTGTTTAACTGGCCCTTTTCGAAACTGGCGACCTCGCTTGAGGCTTCGGTCATCCGCGAAACGCTGAAGCTGTCCAACAAGCCCGGTATCATCAACTTCGCCGGCGGTCTGCCGGCCGCGGAACTCTTTCCGGTTGATGCGATCTACGAGTGTATCGATGCCGTCATGACCGATCATGCCGCGCCGGCGCTGCAGTATTCGTTGTCGCAAGGTGTGCCGTTGTTGCGCGAACTGCTGGCCGAGCGCATCTCCAAACAGGGTCTGCCGGTCACGGCGGAAAACATCCTGATCACCACCGGCTCGCAGCAGGGTCTGGACTTGATCGGCCGCGTCTTTATCGAGCCCGGCGATTACGTCATCACCGAATTGCCGACCTACCTCGGGGCGCTGCAGGCCTTTAATTTCTATCAATGCCGGTATGCGCCCGTCCAGATGGACAATGACGGCATGATCATCGACCAGCTGGAAGAGAAGATTCGGCTGTTCAATCCGAAATTGATTTACGTCGTCCCCAACTTCCAGAATCCCTCCGGTATAACGTTGTCGTACCAGCGCCGCAAGGCCCTGATGAGTCTCGTTTTCCGCCACCAGGTGGCGTTGATCGACGACAATCCCTACGGCGAGTTACGCTATTCCGGCACGCCGCAGCCGTCGCTGCGCGGGTTGGGTGGTGATGCCGTGATTCAGTTGGGAACGTTTTCCAAACTAATCTCTCCGGGTTTGCGCGTGGGCTGGATTTGCGCGCCGGTGTCGGCAATCAAGATCATCGAGAAGGCCAAGCAGGCGGTCGACCTGCATTCCGCCACCTTCACCCAGTTTGTCGTCGCGGAGTTCCTGAAGCGTGGATTTCTCGAACCGCACATCGAGATCATTCGCGCCTCGTATGCAGCGCGCCGCGAGATCATGATCAATGCCATGAAAGAGCACTTCCCGGCCAATGTCACCT
>CAZOYE010000040.1:0-10523 GCA_964584025.1 uncultured Ignavibacteria bacterium | reverse complement strand
GACAATCTGATTCGCGGGCAGGCAAACCCAGCCCCTACGGCAATCTGAACAACGATGGCGTAGGGGCACGGTCTGCGCGCCCGGGTGGATTTTCTGCGACAATCTGATTCGCGGGCAGGCAAACCCAGCCCCTACGGCAATCTGAACAACGATGGCGTAGGGGCACGGTCTGCGCGCCCGGTTGAATTTTCCCCGATGCAACGACGGGTAGGCAGACCCAACCCCTACAAATGTGATTGACGATCATAATAGCGATGATATGTTGCGGACGTGCAAGACTCTGATCGGCCGGGGCGACGATCAATTCGCCTCCGAGATTTTGACTACTCTCAAGCGGGCGCTTATTTCGTCACCATCTGCACGCTGAACCGACGCTGCCTGCTGAGCTCGGTCTGCGACGGGACGATAGCACTTTCGAGCGCGGGGAAAATGGTAGATCGAATCCTTCGGTCAACTGTCACGCAGCTCACTGGTGCATTGCTCGATTGCCACATCATCATGCCCAACCACGTGCATGCCATCATCGAATTACAAGAGTCGGATACCAAATTCGATCAGCGTAGGGGCCGGGTCTGCCTGCCCTCGCCCTCTCTTGCCCGTATCATCGCGCGTTTCAAATTCGATTCCACAAAGGCTGTCGGCATGAGACTGGGCGATCCAAAATTCCGTCTCTGGCAACGGAACTACTATGAACACGTGATTCGCAACGAACACGATCTCGAAGCAACAAGGAACTACATAATCAACAATGCGCAAACCTGGGATACGGACGAGTATTTCATCAACCGATAGATGCGAGAGTTCCGGGTAGGCAAACCCAACCCCAACGACCTTTCGAATAACGCCTCTGTAGGGGCACGGTCTGCGCGCCCGGTTGAATTTTCCCCGATGCAACGACGGGTAGGCAGACCCAACCCCTACGATGGATCGACCAGCATCTCCGTAGGGGCACGTTCTGCGCGCCCGTTTGTGTCTGCTACAGAGGTAATTCGGGTCAATCGCCCTCGACTCTTATCGCCACTAATCTCCTACCTCCCCCTACCGCCTCCGTCAATTCGCGAAGTGCGTCATACACCACCCACAATTGTGGCCCACGCTTTTTTCCCATCTTCTGAAATCTGAGCGCCAAGCGTCGTTCGACCGCCTCGCGTCGACGCAGCCAGGCAAACGTCCGCAAAATCCGGATATTGGCTCGAATCGCCTGCCGACTCTGCAGAATCTTCGCAAGACTCACCAGACCCAGTTCGGTAAAGGCATAGGGCCGCGACTTGCGCCGTCTCCCGCCGCCGTGCGGCGAAGCCACTCTCCGCGACATGACATGCTCATACTCTCTCGCCGTCAGCTGAAACTTGGATTTGACCGGGAGTTTCTGAAGATTCCGGCGCAATGCCCGCAGCAACGCTCCCGTCTCGATTCCGTACAAGCGCGCAAGGTCGCTATCGAGCATCACTCGCTGCCCGCGCAGGCGCAACATCGTGTTTTCAATCTCCTCAGAGATCATATTGGCTATCCCTTTCTTTCCCATCCAATCCACTTCTGGCAAGCCGCCGTGTCAATCGCTTTATGAGGCGATTATGATCACCTGCCTCGCTCCCCTTGACACCCGCCGGCTCTCCCTATAAATTGGACAACTCTAATCGATAATTGTGCGTACTAAACATCTAATCAACCGGCGCGTCGTCCGCCGCATCGGCCGCGCGTCAAAACAATCTTCTGAGGAGATTATGAATCCAGCCAAAAACATCCTGTTGTCGGCCTGCGCGCTCCTGCTGCTGACACTTGGAGGAACCGCCATGTCGCAAGACCAGAATATGACCCCTGAACAGCAGATGGCCGCCATGCAGGAAAGCATGAAGTACATGATGCCCGGCGAAAACCATAAGCACCTCGAGTACTTCGTCGGCAAGTGGAACACCAACACCAAAATGTGGATGGGCGGCCCCGGCTCCACGCCGACAGAGTCACCCGGCACTTCCGAAATCAAGTGGGTAGCCGGCAACCACTTCCTGATGGAGGAACACAACGGCACGATGATGGGCATGCCGTATCAGGGTATGGGCTTCACCGGTTATGATGCCTGGCGCAACATGTACGCCACCTGCTGGATATCCAATATCCAAACCAACTTGCTCACACTGACCGGCCAGCGCGATCCCTCCGGTAAGTTCACCTACTACGGCGAACTTGACGAGCCAGCGTTGAAGGTTACCGGCCGTATGATCAAGTCGGTTACGACGATCAAGGGCCCCGATCAGTACGTCTTTGAGGTTTACGATCTGCACGCCGCCGACGACTACAAGGTCTTCGAGATGACCTACACACGCATGAAGTAAGTTATCATTCGTAGGTCCGAACCCCTGTGGTTCGGACCTGCTGCCCAAAGTGCAACCAATCAGTCGGCGATCATAAACGGCTTGACATGCGACCGAGTTTACGCCGATTGTTGTCTTCCCGTGGCGGCTCGCTTGGCGGTTCCCAATCGAAGTCAGGTACACCGCCGTCACTCCCGCCTTCCTGACGGCCCCCGTTCTTTCTGCTAAGACCGCCCGGCCAGTCGGTCGCGGTTTGCGGTGGAGATTCTTCAGCTCTCTTCTTTTCAGCGAGTAGGATTGCGCAATATCGGCAGATGCGGCGATCTGGTTCGCCGTACTCTTCCGCAGGAAACATTGCAATTGCCTCGTAGATCTCGATTTTGGCGGAACAGTGTTTGCAGACACAAGTGATCAAATGATATTGTCGCCTGTCACTCATAACCACATCGGCAGGTAAGTGTAAAGATAGTGAAGATTCGCACTTACAAATCAGATTGTCAATTCCTTTCCTTGCGCTGTCGAACATCCCTTCCTGACGGCATTCTCCGTAATCGCGCAATTTCTTCTTCCCAGCTTCGCTACCTCACCCTATATTTGACTCGCCATGTCCACCAACACATTTACCAACACGCCCCGCAAGGCCGCTGCCGTCGCCTTCCTCCAAATGGTTGTTGCCGGTAACGTCCGAGAGGCCTACGACAAGTACGTCAGCCCCGACTTCATCCATCACAACCCCTACTTTAAGGGAGATCGTCAGTCGTTGCTGGTCGCGATGGAAGAGAACGAACAGGTCAACCCCGGCAAGTTGCTCGAAGTTCAGCATGTCGCCGAAGACGGCGATATCGTCATGGTACACTCGCGATTGAGATTCCGGCAAGCCGGGATGCCTGAGATGGCCGTCATCCACATCTTTCGCTTTGTCGGCAACTTGGCTGTCGAGGCCTGGGATATCGGTATGGCCGCGCCCGCCGACTCACCCAACGAAAACGGGTTGTTTTAGGTTCGGACATCCGTTCTGACAAATCGGTCAACACGTGATCCTGAGTCAGAGCAGGTCAAATCCCGTCGCCCGAATCACGCTCAGACCTTTTTGCTTCACGAAGGGATTTGACTCTCGTAACTTCCATTATGCAGCTTTCATCCCAAATCGCCCGACACATCCGCGAGGTTCACTTCGGCGGCAACTGGACTGACGTCAATCTCAAGGCGCTTCTTGCCGACGTAGACTGGCAGCAGGCAACGACATCGGTCCGTTCGTGCAACACGATCGCGGCTCTCGTTTTTCACGTGAACTATTTCATGCGCGCCGCTTTGAAGGTGCTTCGCGGCGGACCCCTCGACGCGCACGACAAGTTCAGCTTCGACCTGCCGCCGATCGACTCCCAAACCGATTGGGAGACGTTTCTCCAAAAGGTCTGGTCAGATGCAGACGAATTTGCGCGCCTCGTCGAGGCTCTCCCCGACGACCGCCTCTGGCATGATTTCGCCGATGGCAAGTACGGCAGTCTTTATCGTAATCTAACCGGCATTATCGAGCATACCCACTACCACCTGGGTCAGATCGCGCTGCTCAAAAAGCTGCTCCGCCAACCTGCCTGACAATCGCACCAAATACTCACCTGATTGTCCGCGTCTCGCAGGAGCGTAAAATCTTCTCTTGTTTCGATACATTAAAGCTACTTTATTGCCCTTGTTCTCTCATTTCGGGGCTGCCGATGGGTTAGGAAGCGGTCAATGCCAATCAGCTACGAAATATTCGATGACCTAAAGCTTGTCATTGCCAAGGCTTCAGGCACCTTAACGCCTGGCGAGGCCACCGAATACAAGCACGAAGTCTGGGGCGCCGGACGCGTCAGCGGCTACGACGAGATCTTCGATCTCTCCAGCGTTGAAGCCTTCGAATACAAAGCACCCGGAGAAGTACGCGACTTGGCTCAACTGTCGTCGAGCATGGACTGGATCGGTAAGCGGCGTAAGCTGGCCCTGGTCTCGACAACCGACATTGGCTTTGGAATTGCCCGCATGTATCAAGCCTATCGCGAATCCGACCCCGCCAGCCGCATCGAGGTTCAGGTCTTTCGCAACTTCGACCTCGCCCGCTCCTGGCTGGGGAAATAGCCTGTATGTCCGAAATTGAGTCACTGTTCAACAATCCCGCATTCCCCCGCTCTCAGCGCTATTCGCGCGATTGGATACTCGACAATCAGATGGGCCCAAACCCCCTTTGGCTGTTGGAGTGGCTCTGTGCCCGCGTGAAAATCGAGCCGGGCATGCGCGTTCTCGACCTCGGTTGCGGTAAAGCCATGACGAGTATCTTCCTTGCACGGGAATTTGACGCCCGCGTTTGGGCCGCCGATCTCTGGATGAATCCCGACCACAACTGGCGACGCGCCCGCGAGGCCGGGGTCGCAGACCGGGTGTGCCCCGTTAAGGTCGAAGCTCATAGTCTGCCCTTTGCCGAGGGCTTTTTTGACGCCATGATCTCGATCGATGCTTACCAGTACTTCGGAACCGACGAGTTATACGTCGACTATCTCGCGCGATTTGTCCGCCCCGGCGGCGTGCTCGGAGTCGTTGTCGTCGGCCTGATGCAGCCTTTCGACGGACAGGTACCGTCTCACCTTACTCAGCCGCAATCCAATGGCAAAGCATTTTGGGAGGCGGGCTGCCGGTGCTTCAAAACCGCCGACTTCTGGCGCAACCTCTGGCAGGGAAGCGACATGCTCGAAAGTGTATCCGTGGAATGCCAACCGGACGGTTGGCGACACTGGCGCGACTTCGAAACAGCGCTCGAACTCACCGGGAAAAGCGTCTTTCCCTCCTACGCAGAAGCGCTCGAAGCAGATCACGGCCGCTATCTCGGCTTCCTCGGCTTGACCGCAACGCGCACCGAGGCGCAGGCCGAAAACCTCTATGACGCCAACCTTGGCCAGAAGGTCGGCGTCGACAACTGAAATCCTCTGATTCTGCCTTCCCGGTTGTTCCTGAACCGCGAGTTGCCGTTCAGTTCGTGAAGAATTTCACATAAACAGCCTCAAAATCATCGGAATTCCTTGCCGTATAGTATCCGCTCTGATATATTCCCGTGATACTTTGTGAACGATGATGCGCAAGTTAACATTTCTTGGGCAGGAGGCACAACCGTGACTCACATGGGCAGCTATGAACAAACCTACCAATCCTTCAACTGGGGCATAGCCGAGCAGGAACTCGAATACGCACCCGGCAAGCTCATCAACATCGGCGAGTACTGCTCCGACCGTATCTGCCGAATGGGCAAGGCAGACAAGCCCGCTCTCATCTGGGAGTCGCACACCGGAGAGATCAAACGCTACACCTTTAACGACACTCGCCGCCATTCCAATGCTATCGCGAAGTTTCTTCTCGATCAGGGTCTCAAACCCGGCGAGCGCATCTGCCTCTTCATGGACAAGGTGCCG
The DNA here is from genome assembly GCA_964584025.1 of uncultured Ignavibacteria bacterium. Lineage (GTDB taxonomy): Bacteria > Zixibacteria > MSB-5A5 > CAIYYT01 > CAIYYT01 > JADJGC01. Next base: position 4,771 of record CAZOYE010000040.1, on the reverse strand, counting down.
GAACTCTACATCGGCTTCCTCGGTGTCCTCAAGATGGGCGGAATCGTCCAACCCCTCTTCTCAGCCTTTGGCCCCGAGTCGCTGCAAACTCGCCTCGAAGACGCTCAGACAGCTGCAATCATCACGCAAAAGAAGCACCTCGCCAAGGTCCGAAAGATCAAGCCCGAACTACCCAGCTTGAGACTCGTGATCATCGTCGATGAGGATGGCGGCAAGTCTCTCGCGGCAGGCGAAATCGCCTTACATATGGACACGATGGGTGGGCTGGACAAGTTCGACATTTATCCTACGAAGGCAGAAACACCGTCCGTCCTGCACTACACCTCCGGTACCACCGGCAAACCCAAAGGCGCCCAGCACGTGCACTACTCGCTGATCTCTCAGTACATCACGACCAAGTACGTGCTCGACCTGCAGGACAACGACATCTACTGGTGCACCGCTGATCCCGGCTGGGTGACGGGAACCTCGTACGGAATTATTGGCTCGTGGGCTAACGGTGCGACGCAATGCGTCCTCGACGCCGGCTTCAGCGCCGACAACTGGTACGCCTTTATCCAAAAGCACCGCATCACCGTTTGGTACTCCGCCCCGACGGCAATCCGCTCGCTCATGAAAGAGGGCGACGACATCGTTAAGAATTACGATCTCTCCAGCCTGCGCCACCTGGCTTCAGTTGGCGAACCGCTCAACGCCGAAGCCGTCATCTGGTCGCAGCGCGTCTTTGGCCTGGCATTTCATGACACCTATTGGCAGACCGAAACCGGTAGCATGGTCATCACCAACTTCCCCGGCATGAAAATCAAGCCGGGCTCGATGGGACGGCCATTCCCGGGGATAACGGCGACCGTCCTCGACATGAAAACTCATGAGCCGATCACCCGCAGCGGCATCGTCGGCCTGATCGCCCTCAAACCCGGCTGGCCGGCGATGATTCGCGGCTACTGGAACAACGAAGAAACCTACAAGAAGAAGTTCACCAACGGCTGGTATATCTGCGGCGACCGCGCCTCCATCGACGACGAAGGCTACTACTGGTTCGTCGGCCGCGATGATGATGTCATCAACACCGCCGGCCACCTCGTCGGCCCGTTCGAAATCGAATCGGCATTGCTCGAACACGAAGCCGTCGCTGAATCCGCCGTCGTGGGCAAACCCGATCCGGTCAACATGGAAGTGGTTAAGGCTTTTGTCACACTCAAACCCGGCTTCACGCAATCGAAAGATCTCGAACTTCAGATCATGAACTTCGTTCGCAAGAAACTCTCGGCCCTGGCCATGCCGCAGGAAATCGAATTCGCGCCGTCGCTGCCAAAGACGCGCTCCGGCAAAATCATGCGCCGCTTGCTGCGCGCCAAAGAGTGGGGGCAAGAAATCGGCGACACCTCAACCCTTGAAGATGACATGTAAACGAGCAAGGAGAATAAATATGACAGCCATCAAAGATGTAGTCCTCGAATACGTCAAGCGGGAATACCTTGAAGACGAAGACCAGGTTATCAATTACGACACGCCGCTGATCTCCGGCGGTATCGTCGACTCGTTCTCGATGGTCTCGCTCAAGCTCTTCCTCGAAAACAAGTACAACATCCAGATCCCGGATGCCAAGGCGACCCCCAAGGCCTTCGATTCTGTGAACAACATTCTCGCGCTGTTGAAAGAATTCAACGTGCAGTAGGTGACCTATGTCGTTTCAAGCTTCAGTCAGAGAATCTTACCAGCGCGATCTGGCCGAAATTCGCGCCGGTGGCATCTTTAAGGAAGAACGCATCATCTGCGCGCCGCAAAGCTCGGAAATCGAAGTCGAATTTCCGCTCGGCTCAACGCACAAGCGTGTCATTAACATGTGCGCAAACAACTACCTCGGCCTCTCGTCGCACCCCGAAGTCATCGCCGCCGCCCGCGCGGGACTCGATCATCGCGGCTACGGCATGTCGTCCGTCCGCTTCATCTGCGGCACGCAGGACATCCACAAGCAGCTCGAAGACAAACTCACCAAGTTCCTCGGCACAGAGGACACGATTCTGTTTCCGTCCTGCATGGACGCCAACGCCGGCGTCTTCGAAGCGATCCTCACCGATCAGGATGTCATGATTGCCGACCGCCTTGTGCACGCCTCGATCGTGGACGGCATGCGCCTCTGCAAAGCCCAGCAGGATACTTATAAGCACGCCAACATGGAGCACCTCGAAGAAAAACTGCAGCTCCACCAGAAGGCGCGTTTCCGCATTATCATCACCGACGGTGCTTTCTCGATGGACGGCGACCTCGCACCGCTCGACAAGATCGTCGAGTTGGCCGAGAAGTACAATTCGATGGTCTTTCTCGATGATTCCCACGCCTCTGGCTTCATCGGCAAGACCGGCCGCGGCACCCACGAGCATTTCGGCGTCCTCGGCAAAATCGATGTGATCACGACGACACTCGGCAAAGCGCTCGGCGGTGCTTCCGGCGGCTGCGTCTCCGGCCGCAAAGAACTCGTCGAAATGTGCCGGCAGAAAGCCCGCCCCTATTTGTTCTCGAACACGATCCCGCCGGTCGTCGCAGCCGGCGCCAACCGCGTCCTCGACTTAATCAGCCAGTCAACCGAGCGACGCGACAAACTCGAACGCAACGCCGCCTTCTGGCGCAAGGGCCTCACCGAAGCCGGCTTCGTGATCAAGCCCGGCGAAACGCCGATCGTGCCGGTCATGCTCTTCAACGCCAAGCTTTCGCAGGACTTTGCCCGCGAGCTCTACCTTGAGGGCATCTACGCCGTCGGATTCTTCTTCCCGGTGGTCCCGAAAGGTCAGGCGCGCATTCGCACTCAGCTTTCGGCGGCGCACGAACAGCATCATCTTGAAAAAGCCTTGGCCGCCTTCATCAAAGTCGGCAAGAAGTTCGAGATCCTGCATCTGACCAAAGATCAGATCATCGAAAAGTACGGGATGTAATTCCAATCGCTCCGGCCGGCGGACGCGCCGGTCGGGGCTTCCTTCATTAACGCAATCGCCCCTCTGCCTATAACAGCCAGGGTCTTGTCCCCACAAATCCTGTTTACTTCCCCCCGCCTTTCCCATACCTTCTCCCCCCAAGAAGGAGTGCCTATGTATCAGCGCGTCAAATACGACTTCAGCCAGGAACTAGCCCACATTAAGGAGTCAGGATTACTCAAAGAAGAGCGCGTCATCCGCTCACCGCAAGAGGCCAACATCCGCGTCTCGCTCCCCCGCCAAGAGGAGAGCAGGGAAGTCCTGAATTTCTGCTCCAACAACTATCTCGGCCTGGCCAATCACCCGCGCATCATTGAAGCTGCACATAAGGCTCTCGACGACTACGGTTTCGGCCTTTCCTCGGTCCGCTTCATCTGCGGCACTCAAGACCTTCACAAGCAATTAGAACAAAAAATATCTGAATTCTATCAGACCGAAGATACCATTCTCTATTCATCCTGCTTCGACGCCAACGCCGGCCTGTTCGAAGCACTTCTCGGCGCCGAAGACACCATCATCACCGACAGCTTGAATCACGCCAGCATCATCGACGGCATTCGGCTTTGCAAGGCCAAGCGCTACATCTACGAGCACTCCGACATGAATTCGCTCGAGCGCAACCTTGTCCGTGCCCGCGAGGGTATGGACCTCTGGGATCACCCCGGCCTCTCGCACGAGCCGCAGCCGTCGCGCAACATCATTATCTCAACCGATAGCGTCTTCTCGATGGATGGCGATATCGCCCGCCTGAAAGACATCGTCGTCTTGGCTCATAAGTACGACGCGCTCGTCATGGTCGACGAGTGCCACGCCACCGGCTTCCTCGGCAAGACGGGCCGCGGCGCGCTGGAAATCAACGAGGTACTTGGCGACGTCGAGATCATCACCTCCACGCTCGGCAAAGCGATGGGCGGGGCTTCCGGTGGCTTCACCACCGGCAAGAAAGAAATCATCGGCCTGCTGCGCCAAAAATCGCGCCCCTATCTCTTCTCAAACACCGTTGCGCCGTCACTAGTGGCAGGGAGCATCGCCGCCTTCGATTTGCTCAGTGAAAGCAATGACTTGCGCCAGAAACTGATGGAGAACACGCAGTACTTCCGCAAGGAAATGACCGCCCGCGGCTTTGATATCAACCCCGGGGTGCATCCGATCACGCCGATCTTGCTGCGTAAATTCGAAAACGACGCCCAGCTTTCACAGCAGATGGCGCGCGATCTCTTCGATGAAGGCATTTACGTGGTCGGATTCTACTATCCGGTGGTGCCCAAGGGAGCGGCGCGGATTCGCGTGCAGATTTCCGCGGCTCACAGTCGCGAGCACATCGACCGCGCTATCACCGCCTTCACCAAGGTCGGCAAGAAAAACGGCGTCATCTCCTAAACTGCGGCAGACCGTGCCCCCCAAAAAAGTAGAAGCTCGGTCGTGAGACTCCGAGCTCCCGGTGCGAGTACCGATTGTGAGGTTCGGCTGATTGAACGTCGCCGCCGCATTCCTCGTCCTGGTGAGTCCTGCTGCGGTCGTTCAAAAGAGAGGATCGTTACGGAAATACGCGGCAGTCCAGCGGTCCAGTTCTGTCCTGCCTCGGACCTTCCCCTCTGACCATAATTTACCCCCGATGCCGATTTTTAGCAATGGCAGATTGCGGACTCCTTTCCGAATCGTGCCCGCAGAACTTCGTGGCCTTGCCGCAGGAACCGGGATTGTGAATCGACGCCCACTGACTCCCCGGTAGGGTAGACATTCCGAGGCTGTCTCATAAGCTGCAATTTGGCAGAATTCAAATCGCGGCAGTTCACAGT
>CAZOYE010000039.1:0-11648 GCA_964584025.1 uncultured Ignavibacteria bacterium | reverse complement strand
GACGCCTTGCGATTTATGAGAACACGCAGCTTATGGGACAGCCTCTTCCTGTCTGCCACCACACGCGCAATCGGCAGACAAGAATGTCTACCCTACCAACGGACGCTGGGTAAGGGGTCAAGGTCTTTCCGATCGACCCCGACAACAAAAAAGAGCGCGATCTCTCGCGCTCTTCAACAACATTCTGCCAGACAGAAAGACTACGCTACGCCCACCGTCTGGTGCGCATGCACCCAGGTCAGCCAACCGCGCTTATCCTCGCCGTCTTCGATAATCTGTTTGAAAGCTGCCTGCAGCTTTTTGGCAATCGGGCCCGCCTTGCCGGAACCAACCTGAATCTTATCGATCGAACGAATCGGCGTGATCTCCGCCGCCGAGCCGGTGAAGAACACTTCATCGGCGACATACAGCAGTTCGCGCGGCAGATTGCGTTCGACGACTTTGATTCCCATTTCTTTCGCGAGTTGAATCGCCGTGTGCCGCGTGATGCCGGGCAAAATCGATGCGTTGTACGGCGGCGTAATCAAATTGCCTTCGTGATAAACAAAGATGTTCTCGCCGGAACCTTCACTGACCAGCCCGTTATGATCCAGCGCAATACCCTCGACATAACCATGCTCGATCGCTTCCAGCTTAATCAACTGGCTGTTCATGTAATTCGCGCCGCTCTTCGCCATCGCCGGGAAAGTATCCGGGGCCATCCGCCGCCATGACGATACGCAAACATCGACGCCATTTTCCAGCGCGCCGCCGCCAAGATAGGAACCCCAATCCCAGACCGCGATCGCGACATCGATCGGGCAGCCGGTCGGGTCAACACCGAGCTGCTTGTAGCCGCGATAAGCTACCGGGCGGATATAACACGACTCTTTCTTGTTGAGTTTGATCAACTGTATCTGGGCATCATTGAGTTGCTGTTCCGTGTACGGAATCTTCATCCGGTAGATCTTGGCCGAATTCAACAGACGTTTGGTGTGGTCCTGAAGCCGGAACACCGCCGGCCCCTTCTTGGTCTTGTAGCAGCGCAGCCCCTCAAACACACTGCTGCCGTAGTGCACGACGTGCGAGAGGACGTGAATTTTGGCATCTTTCCAATCGACGAACTCGCCGTTCATCCAGATTTTGCCGTTTTCGTCAAATGCCATATGTCCTCCTCCAACAACCTAAGCCGTCTTAATCGATTTAAGAATGGCTCGGGAAATCACGAGACGCTGCACCTCGGATGTTCCTTCGCCGATTTCCGTCAATTTCATATCGCGCCACATCCGTTCCACCGGATAGCGCTCTTCGTAAGTTCCCAGCCCGATAATCGTCAGCGCCTCCGAAGTCGCGAAATTGCAGACATCCGAGGCATAGAGCTTGGCCATCGCCGACTGCTGCGAATATGGCTTTTCTTCATCGCGCAATTGGCTGGCGCCGTAAACCAGGCCCCGTGCCGCCTCAATCCGGCAGCCCATATCAGCCAGCTTAAACTGCGCCCACTGCTGATCGGCCAGCGCCATCTCCTCAAAAGAGTTAGAAGCTACATACCGCGCCGCGGCTTCAAATGCGCCCTGCGCTAATCCGAGCGCCATGGCCGCGATCGAGATGCGCCCGCCGTCGAGAGTCTTCATGAACTGTTTGAAGCCCTCGCCTTCCTTGCCGATCAAGTTTTCTTTCGGCACCTTGAGATCGTCAAAATGCAAAAAGGCCGTGTCGGAACCGCGGCATCCAAGCTTGTTCTCCTTCTTCCCTACCGAGAACCCCTCCATGCCTTTTTCGACGACAAATGAGGAGATGCCATGCACGCCGGTCGACTTGTCGGTCCGGGCGGTAACGATGGCATAACGGCAGAGATTGGCTGATGTGATCCAGCACTTGGTGCCGTTGAGAATATAATGATCCGGCTTCGGATCGGCAACCGATTTGGTCGCCCCGGCATCAGAGCCCGCTTGGGGCTCGGTGAGCCCGAAAGCGATCAAATAGGCGTCTTTGTCGGCGAAATGCAGGTAGCGCTTCTTTTGCGCCTCGGTGCCAAAATAGGTAATCGGGCCTGCGCCCAGCGAATTATGCGCCGCTACCGTCAAGCCCGTGGAACCGCAGACCCGCGACAGCTCTTCGACAATGATTGAATATTGTACTGTGGTCTGTTCCAGCCCGCCGTACGCCTTAGGAACCTGGATCGCCCACCACCCCTGTTCATGAAGCTTCTGCAGCACGACCGGCGAAAACATCTGTGTTTCATCGACGGTCTCTGCCAGCGGAGCGATCTCCTGCTCGCAGAAGTCCCGGACTTTTTGGCGAAAATCAGCGTAAGCAGAATCGGCGAACATTACATCCCTTCGTTGATGATCGCGCGCGAAATCACCATCTTTTGCGCTTCCGAGGTCCCTTCATAAATCTCCGTAACGCGGGCGTCGCGGAAATAACGCTCGACGGCGTATTCCTTCACGTAGCCATAACCGCCATGAATCTGCACGGCTTCGTTGGCCACATAGTTGGCGGTCTGCGAGGCAAACAGCTTCGCCATCGAAATCTCTTTAACATTCTGCCCGCCGACCTCATAGAGCGTCGCCGCCCGATAAGTCAGCAGCCGCGCCGCATCAATGCGCGTTGCCATTTCGGCAATCTTGAATTGCGTCGCCTGGAAGTTTATGATCGGCTGATCGAACTGCTTGCGCTCGCGGGCATAAGATAACGCCTCATCAAACGCGGCTTGGGCGATCCCCAACGACTGCGCCGCCACGCCGACCCGTCCCGCCTCCAGCAGCGAGAAAGCTACGCGCAAGCCGTGATTCTCTTCACCGAGAAGTTGCGTTACCGGTACGCGACAATCCACATACGATACTTCTCGCGTATCGGACGCCTTCAACCCCATCTTCTTCTCCGGCTTGCCCAGGTTCATTCCTTTCATGCCCTTGTCAACCAGCAGACACGACACCCCCTGCTTGCCGCGGCTGGGGTCGGTCAGCACGAAAGTGACAAACACCGAAGCATACGCCGCCGACGAGACCCAACTCTTTGTACCATTAAGTACAAAATCGTTCCCATCGCGCGCCGCCCGACATTGCAGCGAAGCGGCATCCGTTCCAGAACCCGGCTCCGACAGCGAGTACGCGCCGATGAACTCGCCGGAAGCCAGCTTCGGCAGGTATTTCTGCTTCTGCTCGGTTGTGCCGAACTTGCTGATGGCCTTGATGACAAGTGAATTGTGGACGGAGATCGTAATCGCCAGCGCTGCGCAGGCGCGCGCCAGTTCTTCGATCACCAGGGCATAACTCAACGTGTCGACAGCGAGACCGCCGTATTCCTCGGGCGCAACCAACCCGAAATACCCCAGCTCCGCCGCTTCCTTGAGCAGCTCTGCCGGCATCTCGCTGTTGGCGTCGAGTTCTTCAGCAATCGGCTTGAGGCGTTTTTCGGCAAACTCGCGCGCCGCGTCACGCATCATCAATTGGTCATCGTTTAAGGCAAAATCCATACAATCTATCTCCTGATCATTGATGATAACGTTATCGGCACACTTAGGTCAACCAGTCAAACACAAAAACGGCGATTATTCACGGTCCGCAGACTAAGCGTAGACGTAGAATCCCCGGCCCGATTTTCTTCCCAGCCAGCCCGCCTGCACCATCTTGCGCAGCAAAGGACACGGCCGATACTTCGGGTCGCCCAAACCGCTGTGCAGCGTTTCCAGAATCGCCAGGCAGACATCGAGTCCGATAAAATCCGCCAGCGTCAGCGGCCCCATCGGATGGTTCATCCCCAGTTTCATCACCTGGTCGATTTCTTCCTTGCCCGACACGCCCTCCATCAGAGCGTAGCAAGCTTCGTTGATCATCGGCATCAGGATGCGATTGGCGATAAATCCCGGGTAATCGTTTACCTCCACCGGCGTCTTGTCGAGCTTCACTGACAGCTCTTTAATGACATTGTACGTCTCATCGCTGGTGGCGATACCGCGAATCAACTCGATCAATTTCATCAGCGGCACCGGATTCATGAAGTGCATGCCGATGAATTTATCGGGCCGCTTGGTCGCGCTCGCCAATTGCGTGATCGGGAGCGACGAAGTGTTCGAGGCGAAAATCGTCTCGGCCGGGCAAATCGACTCCATCTCGCGCCAGAATTTGTTCTTGATCGCGAGATCTTCAGCAATCGCTTCAATCACCAAGTGCGATCCCGCGGCTGACTTCAAATCCATCGAGGTCTTAATCCGGCCCATGGCACCGTCGGCGTCCGCTTGCGTGATCAACTCTCGCTTCACCTGCCGCAGCAGGTTGGCCTTGACCGTATCCAACCCCTTCTTGAGATTGTCCTCGACGATGTCGATCAATGTTACATCAATGCCCTTTTGTGCAAAGGCATGGGCGATACCATTCCCCATTGTCCCGGCGCCAACGATGGCAACCTTCTGTATATTCATAAATCCCGTCCTCCCGAAATGTCCCGCTAAATGATCTCGATCGCCAGCGCCACGGCATTACCGCCACCAAGGCACAAAGTCGCCAGACCCGTCTTCTTGCCGCGATCCTTTAGAGCATAGATCAAGGTTGTCAGGATGCGCGCGCCCGAGGCGCCGATCGGGTGGCCCAGCGCCACCGCACCGCCGTTGACATTGACACGATTCCAATCCCAACCCAAACCCTTGCCGTCGGCCAGGGCCTGAACGCTGAACGCCTCATTGGCCTCGATCAGATCGAAGTACCCGATTTCGACATTCATCTTTTTCATCAGTTTCTGCACCGCATAGATCGGCGAGAAGAACAGGTCCTTCGGCGGCGTACCGGCGACGGAATACGCAACCACCTTCGCCAGTGGCTTGAGCCCGTTGGTCTCGGCATAGCCCTGTGAACTGACCACCAGCGCCGAAGCTCCGTCATTCAATCCCGGTGCGTTGCCCGGTGTCACGGTGCCGTCCTTCTGGAATGCCGGTTTGAGTTTGGAGAGCATATCGACGGAGATATCCCGCCGTGGCGATTCGTCAACATTGACCGCTATTGGGTCGCCTTTTCTCTGCGGCACCAACACGTCGAAAATCTCATTCTTGAACTTGCCGCCGTCGATGGCCGCGATCGCCTTGCGATGAGAATTGTAAGCGAATTCGTCCTGCTCTTCGCGGGTAACTCCCGACTTTTGTTGTGTGTACTCTGCGGCGCTTCCCATGTGGAAGTTGTTGAACGAATCCCACAGGCCGTCCTTGATCATCAGGTCTTCTACCTGCTGATTGCCCAGGCGCATGCCGGTACGAGCGCTCGGAAGCGAATACGGCGTATTGGACATCGATTCCATGCCGCCGGCGACGATCAGGTCGGAATCCCCCGCCTTGATCGCCTGGGCCGCCATCATGACCGCCTTGAGTCCTGAGCCGCACACCTTGTTGATCGTAATCGCAGCCACTTCCGGCGGCAGTCCGCCGTGGATCGCGGCCTGGCGCGCTGGCGCCTGTCCGGAGCCTGCCTGAACCACCTGGCCCATGATGCATTCCTGTACTCCCGTCGGATCAACGCCTGCGCGGCGAACGGCTTCTTTAACGGCGAATGCCCCCAACTGCGGAGCTGAAAATCCGGCGAGACCGCCCTGGAACTTCCCGATCGCGGTACGGCAGGCCGACAAGATCACGGCTTGAGGTTGTGTGCTCATTTCATCTAATCTCCTCTATCTTTGAAACTTGTTCTCAAATTGCTTTCAGTCACCGGTCAGAACCGGGAAAATGGAAATTACGAAAAGCGGAGAATGGAGGCAAGCAATTCCGGCAGGGTTTGTGAAAATTGGAACAAACTATGATGACCCGGGCGGGTGAGCGGCTCCCGCTCAACCACCCGGTTAAGTCGTCTACACCGAGTTAATGCGCGTCGGCCGCCTCTTTCTTCACTTCGTCGAAACGCGCCTTCACTTCGAACACCGGGAACTGCCGATCCTGCTGGAAACGCGGAATCGTCGTCGAGTAGGTCCTGGCGTTTGTCTCGTTGACGAAGAGATTATTCGTACCGCAGGTGCCGCCTTCCAGAAGGCGTGCGCCCTCCGGTGAAACGCTGACCACCTCGCCCTTTTCGAACACCACATCGATCGGTTCGAGAGTCATTGGGTCATAGGTGCGATACTCCACGCGCTGCGTTGGGTAGTCGGTGGCCACGATGAATAATGCCTCTTTCGCGCAACCGACGTTTTCCGGCTTGCCGCCGTCGACACGGAAGATGTGTTGCCGGATACCGAGGTCGAACGTGAAATCACCAACCTGCTGCCCGAAACTGAAGCCCAGCTTGTTGTACTCGTCCGGCGCCCCCAGATCATAGAACATCCCCAGCTTGCTCAGGAATTGCAGGCGATCCTTGATTCGCTCTGCACCGATACCGGTACCGGCGGCGACTTGCTCGAGCGTCGGAAACTCCTGGTTGTGCTTCTCCGTGGCTATGATGTATTCCGCGATCAGCTTCTCTTCGTTCGTCAGAATAAACGTCTGCGCCCGGTAGCGCGCCAGGCGTTCGTGCATCATGAGGCTGTCCGAGAATTTGCCAAGCATGTCGATGCGCAGACTATCCGAAAGCTCCACGCCCAGGACCGCCGCCGCCTGGTCGACCGAGGCGACATGCCCTTTCTTCTGCCATAACTCAAACAACTTCCCTACGACCTGCTTCTCAACTCCCGAAAAGCGGGCAGGGACCGGCACTACGGCTGCCGCAGAATCGCCTTCCTGTTTCTGGCCGCACGACATCATCAACGGAAACATGACAACTATCGGGACAACGAACGATAAGACTCTCTTGTAAGCAAGCATCCCTCTAACTCCTCAATTGGGTAAATGACTGAACCGCATTCATGTTAACGGCGATCCGGCTGGCTGGCAAGCAAAAAGGCGCTTCGGCGCCACTTGCACCGAACGTGCAAACGGATTCATAGAACCTTACGACCGGGACGCGCCTCTTGAGATTACAGCCCTCGCCTACTCCCGACGTATTCGCCACTCATCGCATTGATTGTTAATAACTTACATCAACGTCATGAAGTTTTGCATTATCCGGCGTTTCTCGCACGATCTTTGCGTAATAGCCGTCGGAATGAACGAAGAAATTTCCTGGAGGTGCATTTCTATGCAACGACTGCTTAAGATGATGGTGCTATGCACGATGATCATGGGACTTACCTGGATCATTGCACCAGGAGCTCTTTTCGCCGTTAATGCGGTTCGACTTGAATGCCCGCCCGATCACGTGACCGATGGTGACTCCGTGGGAATCCGCGTGCTGGTTACCAATGACGTCGCGCTCGGCGGATTCTCGCTTGGCTTCAAGCACAATTCCCCGAACCTCGAAATCACCTCCATTCAGCAGGGCCCGGCTTTCCCGCCAGCGCCTGCGTTTGGAAGTTTCCTGACCACGCTGAGTCCGGCTAACAATACGGCTCTGGCTGGATGGATCAATTTCACTCCGGCGATCCCCTTCCCCGTCAATGCCACGGAAGCTCATCTGATGACGCTTTGGGTACGCGTTCCGTCGGGTGCGGCTGCAGAGTGCATTGACTTTGATTCTGTATTTGTGCCTCCGGCCGGTTTCTGGGTCTTCTCGGCTCAGGCTGGCGGCTCGTTCAGCCCGAACTATTCTGACTGCGGTACCGCCGATCTCAGCATTAAGGGCGGCTGCATCAGCACGCCGAATACCGCTCCGGTTGTCGCCGATATTCCTGATCAGACGATCAGCGAAGGCGCTGTCTTCGCGACGATCAACCTTGACAACTTCGTCAGCGACGCCGAAGACGCTGACAATACGATTGGTTGGGTCGCCACCAGCGGCTCGCCGAATGGCTTCACAGTCAATATCGATGCCAACCGCGTCGCTACTATCTCCCATCCGGGCGGCGAATTCGCCGGCAGCGCGACGTTTACATTCACGGCTACCGATCCGGGCGGGCTGTTTGATTCTGATGATGCCACTTTCACTGTGACTGCTTCCAACGATCCGCCGATCGTGACTGATATCCCGAATCAGACGGTTGCTTTCGGCGCTGACTTCGCCACGATCACGCTCGACAACTTCGTCAGCGACGCCGACAACCTCGATAATCAGATGACCTGGACTTTCTCCGGCAATACCGACTTGACCGTCGCGATCGATGCCAACCGCATCGCCACAATCACCAAGCCGGGTGCGACCTGGTCCGGCTCGGAAATCATCACCTTCCGCGCGACCGATCCGGGCGGCCTGTTTGATGATGATGCCGCTACCTTCACCGTTAGCGCTTCGACCGCCAGTCTCGTACTGAATACTGACACCTTATTCTTCTCCAGCTACGAAGGCGGCCCCAATCCGGCCGGTCAGCCGGTGATCATCACCAACGGCGGTGACGGTTCACTCAACTGGGAAGCCTCCGAAAGCGTCGATTGGCTCTCGCTGGCGCCGACCTCCGGCACCGCTCCGGGTCAGTTTACCGCGACCGTCGCGATTCTTGGCCTGAACATCGGCCAGCATACGACAACGATTACGATTACTTCTGCGGAAGCCACCAATTCGCCGCAGAGCGTTGTGGTGATCCTCGATATCTATGACGACGTCGACATCCTGTTGACTCCGGACAACCTGACCTTCAATGCGCTGGTCGGCGAAACTCCGGATCCGCAGTCGATCACCATTACGAACGCCAGTCCTTCCGGCATCGAGTTCCCGTGGGGCGCCGTCGAGACCACGCCGTGGTTGTCGCTCAATCCGACGAACGGCACCTCGCCGTCCAACGTGGAATTCAGCATCAACACGACGGGCCTGATGCCCGGCAGCTATGAGGCCAAGGTTATCGTCAAGCAAGTCTCTTCGATGGCGACCAGCATTGTCGATGACGAAGACACCGTCACCGTGACGCTGGTCGTCGATCAGCAGACCGGTGTCGATGATCTCGGCGGTATCCTGCCGACGTCATTCAGTCTCGAACAGAATTATCCGAACCCGTTCAATCCGGCGACCACGATCGAATTCAACCTGCCGAAGGCCTGCCATGTAACGCTGCGCGTGTACAACATCCTCGGCCAGGAAGTCGCCGAACTTGTGAACTCGACCTTATCGGCGGGTAACAAGCGCATCGACTGGAACGGCACCGACAGCAACGGCCGGACGGTCGAAAGCGGCGTGTACTTCTACAAGATTTCCGCCGACGATTTTGCGATGACGCGCAAGATGATGCTACTCAAGTAGAGTTCGTTGCAACAGCATGGTGCTTGGCTCCTCCACCATGCGAGTGAAACCGAAACGGACAGCCTCCCGGCTGTCCGTTTTGTGTTTGCGGGAAGCACAGTGCTTCTCAATTTGATTCTATTCTCGTAGGTCCGAACCCCTGTGGTTCGGACTTTCAGACACCTCACAGAACCGACGGGAGCGGTCTATTCGTCTGATCTAGGCTGGTCTTGATTCAATTGACGAACGTAATGGATGTGCCTCGCCAGATTTAAGTCCGAACCACAGGGGTTCGGACCTACAAACGGCGCACCGGCTGCGCTACCGACCAACTCCGACCTCTCTCATCTCAATTACATTGACAAAAAACTCCGTTTTTATATTATGGGGTTGTCCGTCATGACCGATCAATCTTCATAGGTCACGCTAAGACGAATCTGGCGACAATCCAGACTCCGCCGCGAGATCCGCGCCTCTGTCAGAACATATTGCGAATGGAGAACTCATGAAACGCTTCTTCCCTTCTCTCGCATTGATTGCGCTCCTGACCGCCTCCAGCCTCCTGGCTGCGATACCGCAACGCATGAACTACCAAGGCTACCTGAGCGACATATCCGGCAATCCCCTGAATCAGACCGTTGCCCTCACGGTCACGATCTACTCCGACTCGCTGGGAACAAGCGCCCTCTGGACGGAGTCGCATGCCGACGTCGTCGTTAGCGCCGGAAGCTTTTCGGTCGTCCTCGGCAGCGCGACTCCCATAGCGGCGAGCGTCTTCTCCGGCGCGATCCGCTGGCTCGGCATTCGCGTTAACAGCGATTCCGAACTGCGCCCGCTGCGGCCGCTGCTCAGCACTCCCGCCGCCTTTCGGGCGCTCAACGCCGACTCGGCGGCCTATGCCAAAGCTGTCGCCGACAACACCATCACCAGCGCCAAGATCGTGAACGGCACTATCCAGCTCGGCGACATCGGTCAGAACAGCGCCAGCGCGGGCGAAGTCATCAAGTGGACCGGCACCGCCTGGGACGCTTCCCCTGATGAGGGATCATCCGGCGGTTGGCTCGACATGGGCGCTTATCTCCGCACCGCAACCGAATCCGATTCCGTCGCCATCGGCATCGCGGTTCCGGCCGCCAAGCTTCATGTCGAAGGCGATATTCGACTTCGTCAAGGCGGCGATATCGTTTTCGGAAACACTGAATGCAAGATCAACAGCGGCACCGACGATCTGGTGATTTCGGCAACCGACTGCCTCTACCTCACCCCCGGCGGCGGCATTCGGATTTACGATCGAGGCGCCTCCAACTGGATGCTGATCGACCCTGAAGCGAAGGAGGTCGGACTGGGGACAATGGCGCCGGAGGACATGTTGCATGTCGAAAACAGCGCCGCCGGCGGAGCGGCATTCTTGCGGATCGAGAGTTCTGCCACGAGTCACGGCGAAATCGGAGTCCGTTTCCAGACGCCGCAAAATCGCTGGCATCTCCGCATGGACGACTATACCAACAACAACATTCCGGCCGGCGCCCTGAGCTTGCGCAGCCAGGATGCAGCCTTGGAGGCGTTGACGGTCCTCGAGGACGGTAAAGTCGGCATCGGCATAACGTCACCAACTCGCAAGCTTCACGTCAACGGCAGTACTCAAGTGCGCGACACTCTCTATGCGGGCGCCATTGATCCATTGCTGATATCCTCCTACCGCCAGCCCAATGAGCCGGGCATGGCGATGAACATGTCCATCAGCGGCGTCAGCCTTGGTCATTCCAACGTCCTGATCACTCAAGAGACCATCACCGTTCCCGACAGCGGCTATGTGTTGGCTTTCGCCATGGCGACGGGATCGATGGACCACACCTGGGGTGACAATGATGATATCGAAATCACGATCACCAAATCGAGCGCCTACCTGCCGCCTACCAACCGCGCGCGTGTGCGCATACCCATGAATGCCGGTTCAGGTTCGTATGTCTTCACGCTCTCTCCGATCGCGACATTCTACATCGATGAACCTGGCGAGCACCGATACAGCCTTTATGGTCATATTAACGGTCCCGCGGCAACCGAAATATCGTATGCCCGACTCACGCTCCTCTACGTCCCAACCTGGTACGGCACGACGTACTGGGAGAGCCTTGTTACCGAAGAAGATCATCCGGCTTCGACTCAAGGTCAGGATCAAGCGCGTGTTGGAGACGGAACGAAAATGCCCCCGCAACTGCCGGAGGAGTTGAAATCGCTGGTACAAAGGTTGGTCGAGGAAGAGGTCCTGAAGATCAAGCAGAAATACGAGGCCAGGATAACCGCCCTGGAGTCAAAGGCGAGTCGATAGAGATCGTAGGTCAAATCCCGTTTTTCCGCAACACTCTGCGATCCAGCGCGAGCCACTTCCGCTACATTGAACTTCTGCTCGCTCGTGACGAAGGGATTTGACGACTGATTTCAATGGTCGTAGGTCAAATCTGTGCTTCCCCCGATATAATGGACAGTTTGTTAAGCATGTTTGTTTCTCGC
>CAZOYE010000038.1:7545-13169 GCA_964584025.1 uncultured Ignavibacteria bacterium | reverse complement strand
CCTTTCACGGCGGCGACACGGGTTCGACTCCCGTTGGGGACGCTTTTTTTATCCCTTCAAACCATCCAATACTCTACGGCGCGCATATAAAAGCGCCGGAGACCAACCTTGGCCTCCGGCATTCTTCTGCGCCTCCCTTGGGTTAGCTTTGTCTATGCGCAGCTCGCGCAGGGCGCTGGTCCGCCTCCGAAGATATACGTAATCAAATAGACCGCATCCGAGATCGTCAGAATCCCGTTGCAGTCGGCGTCACCGCTCTGGGTCGGGTCGGGTGCTGTTCCGCCGCCGAAAATATAAGAGATCATGAACACCGCATCCGAGATCGTCACGATGCCGTTGCCGTCCGGATCGCCGCAGCGGTAGACGACAACCTGCAGTTCGCTACTCCAGCTCGCGGACTCATCCCAGTAATCGCGCGCCTGTGCCGCCACCGAGTACACTCCGGGGGCATCCCAACTGCTGCTACCGAGGCACGGCGTTCCCGCAGCATAAGCTTCAGTCCATTGCGTCGTGTCGTCCTTGTCAAACGACCAGCGATACTCCATCGCGTCGCCGTCTGGATCATCGGCGACGGTGCTGAATTGTACCGACTCACCAACGCGGACAAACAGCGGCCCGGTCGGTGTTGACGGAGCCGGCGGCGCCTGGTTCGAGGTCTTGACCACGTACTCGATACTGATCTGGGTTGTACTGATATAATTGAGCTTGATCGCCAGCTTCACCGGGTTCACGCTGCGGGTCGAGTTGGTGACGATCGGATCCGAGTAATAGTTCCAATACTGAGACGGATATCCGCCGACAAACACCGAGGCACCGCCGTCATAATAGGTCGTGGGAGTGCCGTAGAAATTATACTCCGTGTCCAGGAAGTTGTACGCCTGGGCATTATTGGCGACTAAGGCGACATAGTGGAATTGATAGAGACCCGAGTTATAGATCGACTCCAGCGCCTGACGCACAAGCGGGCAATACCCGCAGCCCGTTTGCGTCGCTTCTTCGACAAACACCGTGTGCGTATACGGCGCGGTCGGCTCGTCGGTGTCGCGAACGCCGGGAGTTGAAGCTGCCGTCGCATCTACATAGTGAGCCGTAAATGGGTAGCCGGATGGCGGATTGGAGTAGGCCGTGTGACCCGTCGATTCCAACACCACACCGACAGCCTTGATATTGTGATTTGACAACGGCGCAAACGAACCGGCCGTCCAAATCACCGTATCGCTGTAGATCTGGCCGTCGTTAACGGTTATCGCCTGATTCACCGCAAATCCCAGGAAACCGTTCTGATACTGGCGTCCCTCAAAATCGAGATAGCGCGATACGGGCTCTACAATGTACACGCGCAAGTAACCATTGTAAGTCGCGCGCTCGCCGCTCGCCGCTGCGGTCTCGTCCGCCAACGGCCGTTCGGCGCGGTCAACCTTGGTGACATTGATGGCTCCCGCAAACAACAGCGCCGCGCCCAACAGGCCAAGCGCAAGAATGGTGAAAAGCATGACTTTCCCGAGGCGTGTCATCGTGTCGACTCTCCTTCCCAAAAACGAACGTTATGCTTCTCCCGTCGCTGCCACTTACCACCGGAAACTAAAGCCGGTACTGACGGTGAAGCTGGAGTATTCAAAAAGATCATTCGACGAATTGCTGTTGGAATAGTCTATGACGATGCGCGGTGTCAGAAGCCGACTACCGATCGCTACCGGCCGCGCCAGTTGCACGAATCCGCGTATCTGGTCGTCGTTGCGCTCCCGCTTCATCACGATCGGGAATACATCACTCTCGACTGTCGCCAGGTGATGTCGGTTCCAGTAGCCGAAGCCAATAGTCGTGATCGCCTTCGGGATCGTGTAGCTCTTTAGCGTGATCGCCACCGATGTTCCCTCCCACACCGAAGTCCATGGCGATAGCAGCCCCACCGAAGACCCGAACACCACACCGTCGTCGGAATTCATGAACGTCCGGAAGCTGCCCGTGATGCTCAATCCGTTTCTGGACCCCAGTGGGCGCGATAGCCTCGGCGAAACATAAAACGACTTGAGCTTTGCCCCCACCAAATCGGTTTCGGGTTCGACAAAGTTGATATAGCGCACTTCCGGCTTGAGATGCTCGTAGTCCATAGTGCCGTACCCGACCTCAAGGTCAAAGCTGTGATTGCCCGGCAAGGTCGTATTCATGCCGACAAACGTTTCGAGGCTTTGTCGGTCACCGCTCTCGGTCGCTAAGTAAGAATAAGATTTCAGCCCGGCGCCCCAGCGGACGGCGGTAATGTCCGAAAGCCGGTAACCGATCGATGATCGCAGGTCCAGCGAATTGAGATCATAGCCACTGAGCGCAGAACGATAGCGCCGCCCATCAAACGACCCGCCCAGGAAAACCTCGAACCGCGAGCGCGCCGGCAGCGGGATATAATTCACACCCACGCGGCCCAGCCGATTCGACAAATCGGGAGCGCGGTCGTAAACCGTCGCCTCGCCGGTGAGATTTACCTCGAGTGTTCCGGTTGGGTAAAGACGCACCGCCGCGCTGCCCGCTGAGTAGCGGTCAATCAGTGCCGTTGAGTCGCTTAAGAGATTGTCGGTGTATCCCCCATTTAAACCCGCTTCAAAGAGAACATTCCCCGGCGCGGGCTGCCCGATCAGAATTATGGCCGCTGCTGTCAACCAGGAGCAAAAAGTGCGTACGTGAGCTATTTCGGTCCGCACACTCCTCCCGCACAGGCCCCACCTACCACGGCGCCGCAGCCGATGTCGCCGCCGGGCCCAAAATCGTTGCCACTGCCAAAACTGCCCCGGTTGAGGGTCAGTGGACTAAGCCGCGTTCTCAAGTGGTTGAAAGACCCTGAATTGTGAAGGAACTCCGGAAGCGCCGCCACCAGCGTCTGCACGGCGGCAAACAAACCTTGCTCGTCTTGTTGGCCGAATCCGTTGCTTGAACGAGGCTCCGCCGGATCAGGAATGCCGTCACCGTTGAGATCCGGCACGCTATCGTCGAAGCCGTCACCGTCGCGATCGACAAACACCTTGGCTTTCTCATTGGTCGCCGCCGCTGCAGCAGATTCTCCGTAACAGATTGCCGTTCCCATGAAACAGAAGAAGACTGCGAGAAGTAAGAGATATCTCATAATCTACCTTAGATGTCGATCTTAGACTCCTGTATAGACGTTTATAGTATACCGACTCCCTCAACGAATGTCAACTGTTTTTGCCATTTTCAATTAATTAGGTCAAGTTAGTAGCAATTAACCAAACTCTGAGGCTCACAAGTTTGAGGCAAAAAGAAGCGGCAGTTGGGAGTCCCAACCGCCGCTACAGCCGATTCGCTCTCGAAACGCCTATTTCTCAGCCAGTCGCAAGCCGTCGTCAATCATCTTGCGCAGCTCTTCGCTCTCCTGGCTGCGTTTGACCAGAAATTCTCTGATCTCCCGCGCGAGTGGAGCGTTGACCTTCTGATTCACGCAGATCTCATAGATTTCCATCGCCTCCAGCCAGTCATTTGCGTGCTCGCGCTGCAGCGTCTGCCAGATCGAGGGAAGAATCTCGTAATTGGAAGCCTTTTCGCGACACTCGCGCACCTGACGATACAATTCGTGAAGCTTGTGCCGCTTCTCGTCGTAGGTCACCTTGATCGTGCGTTCGTGCGGTACCAGCGCGATTTGATCGTAAGCATCCTTGTCCGCCGCGCCGGAAAAAACCGAGACAATCCCGGCTCCGACCGCCATGTCATACTTGCCCCAGGCGGGCTCGAACAACGTCGTGCCGTTAAACGCCACTCGACAATCAACAAAGGTGATCAAGATTACTGTGGTCTTACGCCTGACGATCGTCTCGACCGTGCCCGTCAACGTGACGCCGCTTTCGAAAATGAGTTCGCAGGAGCGGCCCGGCCGTAAGCCGAGGTGCTCCAGTTCGCCTTCGCTGCAGTTCTCCAGCGGCGTTGGATGATGACGCAGCTTCCCCACCGGCGAGCCGAAGCCGTCCTTGTGGTAGTGCTTGTCGTGCCCCGGCAATTCGCTGTCCTTAAAACTCAGGCTCGTGGGAGATGAAGTCCTGATGTACGCCAGTCGTCCGCGGTCGTCCAATAACACGTCGCTGAACACGCCGGAAACCTGCAACCCGGAGGAGTATTCACAACTACAGACATTCTCGCATTCGATCGCCTTCTGCACGCTCGCCAAGCCGCCGACCCGGTAAGCCATGCCGTCGGCGAATCCCTCCAATACCTGGCTCAGATGCTCAAAACTGGGCGTTACAAACAACTGCGGCTGCTGCGTCGTGATGTCAAATGCGTAATTGGCGGCGTCAAGCGTATAGGGAATCTTCTTCACAGTTGACTTAATGCAGTTCGCCGATTCGCCGATCGATGACAGCAACCCCGCACCATAGATCTTCGGCCGTTCGAGAGTCCCGATCAGGCCATATTCCACCGTCCACCAGTGCAGCCGCGACAAAAGCGCCATCTCCGACGGCTTGCCCAGATTCGCCTGCTTGAAGGTCACATCCTCTTCCGCGCGCTTGATTTCCGCGGGATCGGAGGTGTGCGCTTCCTTCAAAATCGACAAGTGCCGGATCGCCTGGTACAACTCGAAATCCTTCTTCGATGACATCGCCTTGGCGCCCACCGCACCAAACTGCTGCAGATAGTCGGCGTAGCCCTGATCCGCGATGATCGGTGCGTGCCCGGCCGCCTCGTGAATAATGTCCGGCGCCGGCGTGTACTCGATATGGTCGAGCTGGCGAATATCCGCCGCAATCACCAACACCTTGTGCGCCTGGAACTCCATAAACGCCGCGGGCGGAATGAACCCGTCGACCGTCACCGCCGCCCACCCGATCCGCGACAGAATCTCGTTCATCTCGTAAATGCTCGGAATCCGCTCCACCCCGATCCCGGTCTTTTCAAGTCCTTCGAAATAGATCAAGTGCGCGTACTCGCGCAGGAAATTGTAATTCTGGCGCATGACATAACGCCAGACCGCGTGATCGATCGGCGTGTAGCGATCGTACTGCTGGTCGACGACAAATTGCTTCAGGTGATTCGGCAGGCCGCGCACGTTGGCGTTGTCGGGAAGGTAGCGATTAAACTCCGCCTCCTGGGCGCTACTCGCGGTCGGACTGTCGTGGCGCTGGATTCGTCTCATCAAGCGAACTCCATTGACGCAAGATCTCAAGGTTTATGCTGACGCCGCCGCGGTTAGCAGTCGCAGCGGCTTCTCGATTTTCAAACGAGCACTTTATCAACCCAAGTTCTTTAAATTATACACCTGAATCAAGCGGATTTTTTTGCCCATTTTTCACGCGTTGCGACAAGCCTTGATCGCGTAGGGGCGCATGGCAATGCGCCCGCGGAGACGACATTGCGACCTGACGCTCTAAATCATAGACGTGTCATTGCGAGGAGCGACCACGCAACCGGGTGTCTTCCCGCTTCTTCGCCGCGACGAAGCAATCTCGTTCGTCCCCCCGCACGCTCGGATGCTAATCGATCTTCCGTCAGAATCGTCTTCCCCCCTCTCCTCCTGGGAGAGGGGTCGGGGGTGAGGGTCTACCGCATTGCCAAACTCCCTTTCAATTTCGTCGCGACAAGCCTTGATCGCGTAGGGGCGCATGGCAATGCGCCCGCGGAGACGACAT
>CAZOYE010000038.1:4234-7445 GCA_964584025.1 uncultured Ignavibacteria bacterium | reverse complement strand
CGTCAGAATCGTCTTCCCCCCTCTCCTCCTGGGAGAGGGGTCGGGGGTGAGGGTCCTTATCTACTACCCTCGCCGCAACCGAAGCGCAATCCCCTCATACTCCGCCAACACCTCCGGATTCGCCAACGCATCGCGATTGCTTACAGCCTGCCCATTCAGAATCCTCTGCACCGCTAACTCGACCTTCTTCCCCGATATCGTCCGCGGAATTCCGGTCACGGCAACAATTCGATCCGGCACATGCCGCGGCGATTCCTCCGTGCGTATTGTCTGCTTGATCTTAGCAATCAACTCCGTCGTCAGCGCCTGTCCGGCCGTTGGCACCACGAATAGCACGATCTCGCTCTCGTCACCAACCTTGCGCTCCACTACCAGGCTGTCCTCGATTTCCGCCATCGCCTCGACAGGATTATAGATCTCCGCCGTGCCGATCCGCACCCCCGCGCGATTGAGCGTGGCATCCGAGCGACCGTACACAATCACGCCGCCGTGCGGTGTAATCTTGATGAAATCGCCGTGCCGCCAGGTATCAAGATAGTGCTCAAAATACGCCGCCCGGTATTTGCTGCCGTCGGGATCGTTCCAGAAGTAAATTGGTCGCGACGGAAACGGCACCGTGCAAACCAGTTCGCCGACTTCATCCACGACCGGCTGCCCGTTATCATTGAAGCACTCAACTTTCATTCCCAACCCGCGCGTCTGGATTTCTCCGCGATAGACCGGCAACACCGGCGCGCCGAGCATGAAGCACGATACGATATCGGTCCCCCCCGATATCGAAGACAGTTGCAGATCGCCCTTCACGTTTTCATACACCCACTCATACGTCGCCTCCGGCAACGGCGACCCCGTCGACAAAATCGCCCGCAACGAGTCCAGCCGGTGCGATTCGCGCGGCATTAATCCCACGTGCTCGCACGCTTGCAAGAACTTTGGGCTGGTGCCGAACACGTTGATCTTCTCCTCGTCGACGGCGTCCCACAAAACATTGAGGTGCGGATGCGCCGGACTCCCATCATAAAGGAAGATCGCGACCCCGCTCGACAGCGCCCCCACGAGCCAATTCCACATCATCCAACCGCAGGTCGTGAAATAGCTCAATACGTCGCCCCGCTTGAGATCGGTATGCAAAGCGTGTTCTTTGAAATGTTGCAGAAGCGTCCCGCCCGCGCCGTGCACGATGCACTTCGGCGCTCCCGTCGTCCCCGATGAATACAGGATGTAGACCGGATGATCGAACTCAAGCTGCTCAAACTCGATGTCCGCCGCGCTTCGGTCGATGAAGTGATCCCACAGCACCGCTTTCGTGCTCGCCGGCACGCCCTGCTGCAACTGCGGCACGATCACGACCTTTTCCAACGTCGGAAGGTGATCCACGATCTGCTGCACCGTTTCGCGCCGGTCGATAGACTTGCCGCCGTAATGATAGCCGTCGATGGCCAGAAGTACCTTCGGCTCGATTTGCCGGAAGCGGTCCAGCACGCCCTGCAGTCCGAAATCAGGCGAGCACGATGACCAAATCGCTCCGAGGCTCGTCGCCGCCAGCATCATGATTACCGCCTCGGGGCAATTCGTTACGAACGCCGCCACGCGATCCCCCGCTTTCACGCCAAGCGAGCGCAAGGCGGCCGCACATCCGGCAACCTGCCGGTACAATTCGGCCCTTGTAATTCGCCGCTTCTTGCCCGTTTCACTCCAGTAGATTATTGCCGGGCTCTCATCGGGATCGCGCAGTAAGTTCTCGGCGAAATTCAACCGCGCGCCGCCGAACCAGCGGGCAGTCCGGATCGTCTCGCCCTCGCGCACGCGCTCGAACCCGCGCGAATGCACGACCGGCGCGAACTCCCAGATCGATTTCCAAAACGTATCGACATTTTGCACCGACCAATTGTAGAGAGACTCAAAATTGTAGAATTCAAGATGATAGTGGTCGCGCAGGAATCGTTGATAGCGCGTCAGATTGGCTTGGGAAATTCGTTGCGGGGAAGGGCGCCAGATCGCTTCGGCCATTACTGTCCCGCAAACAGCGAACGGCCGTAGATGAGAATCAGCCACGCCGCCCGGCGATTGTCCAACAAATCAAGCGCCGTGCGCGCCGCATTTTCGAAAAGAATCCAGCTGTTTTCGCCGCTCCCTTTTGCCGCCAGCGCATAACCCAGAAGGCGCAGCGCTTCTCCTGACAGCACTTCCGCCGGCTGAGCCGCAAACGCGCGCGCTTCCTCCACCGTCGGTATGCGCTCGCAATTCGCCAACTGCCCCAGGTTGTTGGCCGACAACACGTGTGACTTGCGCACGTACTCGGGGAGGTTGTCAAACCCAATCAGATTTCCCTCGGTCGGTTTGGCCAGCCGAAACGCACTTTCGCTTGTTACGCGGCTCCACCAGTCGCCGCCGTTGCGCGCGATGTGTTCGATCCTTCCCGGGTTGATAATGGTGCCGTCCAGAAGTCGTTCTTCGAAATGGAACATTACCACTTCGCAAATCGCCAGATTCCCGGCCGCCTTGCCGTCCCCCAGGGGTATCATCTGCTTGAGCACACACTCCATCTGAAACGGCGATTCCTTCACGCGCGCCGGCTTCACCTTCACCGATTCGAGCGGCGTTAGTCCGCTTTTCACGAACTCATCAATCTCCGGCGCCCATTCTGCTGAAGCCAGGTTCACTTGATGTAGAATCGTCTGCGTCACCGCCTGCACGGTGCACTCGCGAGTCGCCATTAGATTATTGTAGGTGTCTTTCAACGATCCGTCGCGTCCCCGGCGCGCCGGCGAGAAAGCAATCGTCGGTGGGTTCGCTCCGAATGCATTGTAAAACGAAAAGGGCGACAGATTGCGCACCCCGTCTGCCGACAACGTCGACACCAGCGCGATCGGCCGCGGCGCCACTCCGCCCAGTAGATACTGGTGTACTTGCGGCACCGGCGTTGTCTTCGGATCTACCTGTAACACGTTAGCTCTCTAACCCTCAAGAACCTTACCTGGTGCCCCACCGCCTGCGGTGGGAAACTCTTCGACTCGGTGCCCCACCGCTTGCGGTGGGAGATTTTTCGACTCGGTGCCCCACCGCTTGCGGTGGGAAACTCTTCGACTCGGTGCCCCACCGCTTGCGGTGGGAAATTCTTCGACTCGGTGCCCCACCGCTTGCGGTGGGAAATTCTTCGACTCGGTGCCCCACCGCTTGCGGTGGGAAACTCTTCGACTCGGTGCCCCAC
>CAZOYE010000038.1:0-4134 GCA_964584025.1 uncultured Ignavibacteria bacterium | reverse complement strand
TTCGACTCGGTGCCCCACCGCTTGCGGTGGGAAACTCTTCGACTCGGTGCCCCACCGCCTGTTCAGTGTCCCACGGTGCAAGATTGCCCGTTGCGGCAGGTCTTCCGTTGAAGCGCCCGCACCAGCCGGTTCTTGCGAACTCCCTCCAGCGCTGAGACGGGCGACCTGCCGCCACTTATTCAATGCACCGAAGAGGCGGGGCATGCCTGCCGAGAAATGCAACTCTCAGATTTCGCTTTGATACTTCTCGCTCTCGTCGCGCCCGTGCCCCTACACACCCTTCTTCTTCGCCAATATCGATCGCTCGCCCGGTGCTTTAACGACTCGGTTGCGGAGAACACCCAACAACTCAATTTCCATTTCCATGGTATCCCCCTCGCGAATCCAGATCGGCGTATGACTCTCGCCGCGCGCCTTGGCCTCCAGCGCCCAGGTCCCGTTCAGTTCCAGATAACACCCCGTTCCCACGGTCCCGGAACCAATCACATCCCCCGGATACAATTCTACTCCATACGACGCGCGCTCGATGATCTCCGCAAACGTCCAGTTCATCTGGTTCAGATTGCCGTCCGATATCTGTTTGCCGTTGTGCCGCGCCGTCATCCGCAGATTGTGGGTGACGCCGAATTCACTCGCGCTGCGGCGATCCGCCAACTCATCCGGCGTCACCAGCCAGGGTCCGACTGCAGTTGCAAAGTCCTTCCCCTTGGCCGGTCCCAGGTTGAGTTTCATCTCTTCCATCTGCAGCACCCGTGCCGACCAGTCGTTCATGATCGTATAGCCTGCGATATAGCGATCGGCATCTTTGGCATCAATATTCTTTCCCCGCTTGCCGATCACGATCGCCGCCTCCAGTTCGAAATCCAGACCCTTCAAATGATCCGCTTCGACGATCACATCCCCTTCGCCGATGATCGAGTTGTGATTCGTGAAGTAGAAAATCGGATACTGATCGAACTCCGGAATCATTTCGACGCCGCGATTGCGCCGTGCCGTCGCGACATGCTGCCGGAAGGCGTATCCGTCACGGCACGAGGGTGGGTGCGGTACCGGCGCCAGCGGCCGGAGAACCTCAGCCGCCTTGTCATACTTGCCGCCTTCGATCCCCTCCTGCACCCGGCGCGCAATCGTCATTGCTTGTTCTTCGCCTCGAAGAAACTCCGCCATCGTGCCCGGCAATGAGAGCCCCAGCGCCGTTGCCGCGTCGGAGAGATCGTACGATCGACCCGCGTGGTGCAGCCCGGCGCGTTCCTCTTTATTCTTGTTGATGAACGAGATTAGTTTCATGTTCTGATAGGTTACTTACGAAAGGGCGTTTGTTGTTCTCCTCGACCAATTGCGGATAGATCGCTTCGATCACTTCCAGCGCAAAATCCGTTTCCTCGCCGGTGCCGGAATTGATCCGGATCCCGTTGGGAATTCCGAATGACTTGACATGCCGCACGATCAGCCCGCGCTCGAGGCAGCGCAGGAAAAACTGCTCGGCGAACGCTTCATTCGGCATTAACAGCAGGATCGAGTTGCAGTAGGTCGGCACGCGTTTGATCCCCAGCTCGTCGAACTTCTGTTCCATTTGGCGCAGCGAGCGCGTGTTGGCGTCAATCGTCAATTGGAGAAAGGCATAATCCTTCAGCGCCGCCCGCGCCGCCACCTGCGCCAGATGATTCGGCTCAAACGGCAACTTGACCTTCTGCAGCGCGCCGATCAACCGTTCCGGCCCGGCGGCAAATCCGGCGCGCAATCCGCCGAGCCCATACGCCTTCGAAAACGTCCGCATCACGATCAAATTTTCGAAATCATAATCGAGCCCGTCGGGGAAACGCGGCGCGTCGTAGCAGTATTGCCGATAGGCTTCATCGAGCACAATCAATACCGTATCCGGCACGCGCTGAATCAACCACTCGAACTCATCGCGCGTAAAAATACTCCCCGTCGGATTATTGGGATTAGCCAGGTAGATCACTTTCGTGCGCTTCGTCACGCTGCGGCCGATCTGCTCGATGTCAAAGGCGTAGTCATGTAGTGGCACCTGCACCAGCGTACGGCCGAGTTTGTTCGTGTTGACGTAGGCCCCGATGAACGTCCCCTCCGAGGTCAACACCTCGTCACCGACGTCGGTAAACGCGATCAGGACGTACTCGATCAGCGCATCCGTACCGTGGCCGCAGACGATCTGCGACGGTCGCTTGTCAAATTCGGCGGCGATCGCCTGCGTTAACTCAAACGCGCTCGGGTCAACATACAAGTGTGACTGGCCCAGCGCCGCCTGAACCGCCTCGATCGCCTTCGGCGACGGGCCATTGGGATTTTCATTAGAAGCCAGCTTGACGATCCGCATTAGCCCCTTCTCGCGCGCCAATTCCGATATCGACTTGCCGGCCTTGTATGGCCAGAGATTTTCAATGTGATGGGGAATCTTGATCATCGCTCCTCCGGTTGCTCAGAAGTAAGAATCCATTCTACGCAATGATCGTAGATCAATCAAGCCAATTTGCCGCACTCTCTGTCCTCCGTGCCGCCGTGTCTGCAAACTCCTCCGCAGGAATGCCCCCCTCTCGAAATCAATGAGTTTGTCATTGCTCGGAGCGAACGTCAAACCAGCCCTCACTCCGCACTCTGCCGCAACGAAGCAATCTCGTTTGTCCCCATCCCCGACTCAAATGAAATGCGACCCATTTAGTCAGCCGTAGCACCCATCGATTCCCCCTTAGCAAAGGGGGTCAGGGGGTTGTATTCCTTCACCCAGCGACTCTCCTCCCTACGACGTCGTCCCCACGTACCGCCCGTTCGAGTTTTCATCCAACCACGACCGCGCATAATCCGGATCAAGCGTCTCCTTCACATTCACCGTCGGCTTGAGCGGCTGGAAAGTATCCACCATGATCGCCCACTCGGAGGTCTCCTTCTTCCCCACCGAGGCCTCCGTCTTTCCCGGTTGCGGTCCATGCGGCAATCCACCCGGGTGCAGCGTAATCGATCCCTGCACCACGCCCTTGCGCGACATAAAATCGCCGTCGACGTAGTACAGAATTTCGTCGGAGTCGATATTGGAATGAAAATACGGCGCCGGTATTGCGTTCGGGTGAAAGTCAAACGGCCGCGGCACGAAATTGCAGAGCACAAAATGCTCGGTCTTATAGAGCAAATGCACCGGCGGCGGCAGGTGGATCTTGCCCACGATCGGGCAGTAATCCTTGATGTTGAGTGCATGCGGATAATTGTACCCGTCCCATCCGACTACGTCGAACGGGTGGTGCGGCAGGATATACTCAAACGTCCGATCCCATGCCTTCAGGACCATCTTGAATTCGCCCTCTTCGTCGAACGGCTCCATGAACTCGGGCAGCTTGATATCGCGCTCGCAAAACGGCGCGCCTTCCAGCATCTGGCCGTATTCGTTGCGATAATGGCGCGGTACTTCGAACGCCGTATCCGATTCCACGATGAACAATTTGTTCCCTTGCAGCTTATCGAACACCATCTGGTAGGTCGAACCGCGCGGCACGATGATCTGGTCCCCCGGTTCAAAGCGGAGTTTGCCGTACTCCGACAGCAGCGCGCCGCTGCCATGGTGCACGAACACGTACTCGTGCGCGAAGCTGTTGCGATAGAAAAAGTCCTGTCCCGGATTCTGATCCGGGTGTGCCGTCGCCAGGATACAATGCTGGTTCTTCAGGAAGACATTGCGTGCCGTGATGTAGTTCCCCGAGGACTGCTTTTTGTCGGTGAAAAAGTGATAGTACAGCAGCGCGGCTTCGTCCCAGATCGGCGCGTCGCCCGACTTGATTTCGCGCACATCCTTGACGCGCGTCGGCATATGAATATGATACTTGTTCGTGTGAATCCCGGAAAATCCGAGCGTGGAAAACAGCTCTTCCCGGTACAGCGACTGGCCATCCGGTTTGAAAAACGTCGTGTGACGCTTCTGCGGTATCCGTCCGACCTTATGATAAAATGGCATCCTCTACTTCCTCTCTATTGCAAACAACAAAACTCCAATACAAACAACATGATTACATACCACCTGTCGCTGTCATTGCGAGGAGCGCCCCCATGTCGTTCTCTTTCTCCACCCTCCGCCGCGACGAAGCAATCTCACGTGCATCCATCGCCACAACAACCATCGACCACGGC
>CAZOYE010000037.1:0-19441 GCA_964584025.1 uncultured Ignavibacteria bacterium | reverse complement strand
GAGGCGACCTGACGCAACTCAGATTCCTTCGCCTATGCGCTGTCATTGCGAGGAGTGAACGCCGGTCAATTCATTTCCAACATACCCTGCCGCGACGGAGCAATCCCCTCTTGACAGTAGATCACGCTTCCAACGATCCTGACTTCTTCCTGCAATTCCCCCTTAGCAAAGGGGGCCAGAGGGTTGTATTTCCAATCACTCGCATCCAATTCCCCCCACCCTTCACTGCGCTCCGGGTGGGCTACAGACTTTCGTCTCCCCTCTCCCCCTGGGAGAGGGGCCGGGGGTGAGGGTGCAATTCCTCTCCGCCGTCCGCGACGCTACAGTGGGAAACCCTCAACACACGGGCGATTTTTCGACCTGCTTGGTGATCTCCGCCAGTTCCAGGTCGGAATACGCCTTCATCGAATCGATGTCGATCTTGATCTGGTCCGGCTTGAGATTCAGGCGGTAGAATCCCGACTTGTTGTTCTCGATCCGCTCCTCCAACCCGGTGGCGAACCGCTTCAATTCCTGCTTCACCCGGTAGATATTCTTCGCCTGGTTGAAGCCCGGCTCGATTTCATCCTTGCTCAGCCAGCCATCCGGTTTCGTCAGACGCGCCGCCCCCAGTTTGTAAAGGTAATTGAAGCTCTTCGGCGTGAGATCGATCTCGGAATTGTCGAAATGGATATGCACGCGTTCGCCCCGCATGTCGCCCCGCAGTTTCAGCATCGGCATTGGTGTCTCCTCCTTGCCGTCAGTGGTTGATATATCTTTCTGGAAATTCTCAAATCTCTCAATCAATCGATCCGCCGAACGCTCGCCCATTACCTGCACCAGTTGCGTTCGGTTTGTCTTCGTGAACTGTCCGGCGTCGGTCAGCCCGGCATTAAACAGCTGCCACACCAGATCGCGTTCCTCGCCGGAGAATCCAGCAGCTGCGAAGATCGAGTCCGGCAGGTCATAGCCGCAGCGCACCGCGGACGCCAGTTGCCGCAACCGCAACACCTGCTCGCCCGGACGATTCATCAGTTCCCCCAGCGCCGCCGTTGCATCGAGAAGCCACCCGGCCGTTTCCGCCAATTGCAAGATCGATCCCAGCGAACAATGGTGGCGTTCCTCGATCTCCAGCGTGTTCACCTCGGTGATCCAATCGCAAAGCAGGAATGCCCCTTTCAGACAGAGCAGCTCGTTTTCGCGCAGCACAAAATCACTCGCGATCATGCGTCTTAGTTGCTCTGACACTCCGTGATGCCGCTCGAGATAGCGGGAAAGCAGTCGGCGCATTTCTGCCGCTTGATCTTCCGTTTGGTGGCGATAGAGGTGAAGCTGCCCCGCTTCCGGCAGTGACAAGGCAAAGAAACACCAACTCAGATCGTCGCCTCCGGAGTAATTGGCGATGAATTCCTGCACGCGCACCGCTGAGGCCGCCCCAATCCCGCGCGCGCACAGAAGCTGCCCGAGCGGCGATGGATCAAGCCGATCGCCGTCCAGAAATGCGAGCTTGTGCGCGGTGAGAAACTCCAGCGCCTTTTCGATCGCCTCCGCACTCAGCGCTTCTTCAGTCGCCGCCTGGTACGTCCGCTGCAGCGCGGCCGCCAATTGCGCGCGATCGGTTGCCACCCGCGCCGAAACGAAATCGAGAATCACGTCCGCGACCGCGCAGGCCGGTAGCTGCGATTGCAACCGTCCCGGACGCCCCTCGACGTACATCTTCCACAACATCTCCGACTCCAGCGGCGAACTCGCAATCAGGATCGAACGCCCGAATGCGCGCCGTTGCCCGAAACGTCCCGCGCGACCCGACATCGCTTCATACTCGCTCCATTCCAGCGGCGCGATCATTGCCCGCCCGCTGTGCTTGCCCGGCTGGTACTTGTAGCAATCGATAAACACGCTTTGCGCCGGTAGATTGACCCCCAGCGCCAGTGTCGTCGTTGCCACCACCACGCGAATCTCCCCGCGCCGATAGCCGTCCTCAAGAATCCGTCTTTGGCGATAAGACAAATCCGCGTGGTGGAACGCCACTCCCGTCTGCAAAACTCCAAGCAGTCGCCGACCCAGACTCGTCGCTGTCTCCCGCTGCAATTCGTCAATTGCTGTTGTAGCTCGCGCTGCCAGGTCGCGCTCGGCAAGCGCAACAGCTAGCGCTTCGCAGGAGCGCTTCGACTTGAGAAACACCATCACCTGTTCGCCGCGGCCAACGAGATGCTCGATGTTTAACATCAATGTTTGCGCCGGTTCTTCGCTGACCGCTTCGGCCAATGTCTCGACTCCCTCGCCGATCGAGGTGCGATAACGAAACCGCCCGTCTGTCAACACCCCGCGCCGCAACTCGACCGGGCGGAACTTGTCAGTCAACAAACTGCAGCCCAGCCAGCGTGCCAGTTCCTCGGCGTTGGCAAGCGTAGCTGACAGCGCCACGATCTGCGGCCGCTTGTCAGCCAGCAGAAGCTTGGTCAGCGCCAGTTCCAGGACCGCGCCGCGCTCTTCATCGCCAAGCATCTGCACTTCGTCGACCACGACCAAGTCGATCGCCGCCAGCAGGTCGATATTCTTGATCAACAGTTGATTGAATTTTTCGTAGATCAGGATCGCCAGGTCGAAGTCGCCGCGCTCCAGTTGCAGTTCGTGCTCCTGGTGATCGGAGGTCGCAATCAAGACGCGAATCCCCAGGCGTGCATAACGCGCGGAAAAATCGCTGTAGCGTTCCTCTGCAATCGACTTGAGCGGCGCCAAGAACACTGCCTTGCGTCGCCGAAATATCGCCGCTGTCGCCGCCAGTTCGCCGCAGAAGGTCTTGCCCGAGGAGGTCGGCGCGCAGATCAGCAGGCTTTCGCCGTTTAACACGCGATTTTCGATCACGGCGCGTTCCTGCAACGGCAGCAAATCCACGCCAAGCTTTGTTTCCCAACTCTTCACAACCGACTCCGGCAATCCATATGATCGCAAATGCTCAACTCGCATAAATCGTCTCTCTATCCCTTTCTGTCGCCCCGTCGAATCGTTGTCCGAGTGAATTCGGACCCACGAAGGTTGATTGTGCCTGTTGTCCGAATGAATTTTGACCTACAAAACTCACATCATCTCGCCAATTCCCCTCTTGAGAGGGGTGGATCGATTCCCCGCATTCTCGCACGGCACTCGATCATCCATCGCGCCGCGGGGAATCGAGACGGGGTGTGTCTTCGCCTGCCAATACCTCTCATTCACCAACTCACGTCCGAATGAATTCGGACCTACAAAACTCACATCATCTCCCCAATTCCCCTCTCGAGAGGGGTGGATCGATTCCCCGCATTCTCGCACTGCACACAATCATCCGTCGCACCGCGGGGAATCGAGACGGGGTGTGTCTTCGCCTGCCAATACCTCTCAATCCATTCGCCTCCCCACCCTCCGCTGCGCTCCGGGTGGGCTACAGATTTCAACTCGATCATCCCATCAATTCCCCTCTTGAGAGGGGTGGATCGATTCCCCGCATTCTCGCACTGCACACAAACATCCATCGCGCCGCGGGGAATCGAGACGGGGTGTGTCCTTCCCGGCAATACTCCTCGACGCATCAACCATTCCCCCCACCCTCCGCTGCGCTCCGGGTGGGCTACCGTCTCTCTTTCTCCCCTCTCCCCCTGGGAAAGGGGTCGGGGGTGAGGGCGGCATTCCTACCCCATCCCGCAGCTCGACGCCGCACAACCGAGGCAGAAATAGCACCCGCCTTCGTTGATCACATCACTGCCGCATTCATCGCAGACACGAGCCCCGCAGTCGGCACAAAGATAATTATTGCCGCAGTGCACCAGCAGACCGCCGCACGCGCACTCCACTTCACACATCTCCCGGACTTCCATCGCTTGTTCCTCGCTCTCATCGTAGTTTGCCTGCCATTTCCTTCCGCTCTTCTCATGCTCCGCCGCAGCCGGCCGCCGCCGACAGCAGCGGCTGGCGACCGACTTCGGTCGGCGACGTGGTAACCGTCTTCCTGTCGTGGTAAGAACGAATATACTGCACATTTGTGCAGTCGTCAATAGTTTTCTA
This sequence comes from uncultured Ignavibacteria bacterium, assembly GCA_964584025.1. Taxonomy (GTDB): domain Bacteria; phylum Zixibacteria; class MSB-5A5; order CAIYYT01; family CAIYYT01; genus JADJGC01. Next base: position 15,421 of record CAZOYE010000037.1, on the reverse strand, counting down.
CGTCTTGAGGAGAAAAAAGTTGCTGATGCTCAAAAGTTAAGTTGAAGTTTCGATTGAAGTCGCCCTAATCTATTGCTAATTAATAGCATATGATGATTTGATGAATTTGTACTTACAATAGCAGTCCGCACTAAACGAAACTGGCTGAAAGGACGAAGTTGGCACAAAAGTGCAACGGGAGCGGCCGGTCGGCCGCCCCCGTGAGCAGGCGTGAAGGATTCAAGCGTGAACTATTGGTCGTGGTGATTCCCGTTACCTTCTTCGTTGGTAACCGGATCAGGCGCGTAGCTAATACCGTACTTGGAGAAGTGGTGAATATCGAATCTGACAACCGCTCCCGTAGCGGTTGAGCGGGCGATTTCCTCCCAACCAAGACCGTCACCATCATTGTAGGTTTCGTCGTAGTAGAGGAAAGTAACTTCGGTGCCATTCAATTCGAGCGGTATCGGCTGCTGGATATCAATCGGAATCTGAAACTGCAGTCCGCTCGGCCCACACTCGTAGATGAACAACTCAGTCTTACCGATCTCGTATTTAGTTCCGATCACTGAAATAGTAGCCGTGTCGGCCAATGCTCCCACCGGAATCCGCAGCCTGATTTGCTTGTTTTGTAACTTCAGAAGAAGAACCTGCAGCGAATCACAATCGGGACTTACAAACAGGCTTGTAGACGCCGTCGCAACCAGCACAGTATCACTTTCAGCCGGATCACCAAACGGGTCGTCGGCGAACTTATTGACGCTCGAATCGGTATTCGGCGCCACCGGCAATTGCGAACAACCGAACAACGCCAGGATGGCACAACAAGCAAGGATGATCGCGGCCGCTACCAAGCCCCTCTGATTGTCCACTTCGCTCATCATTTCTATGCTCCTCACTCTACTCAGCATTCGTCTCAACTCCGCTACCGTTTCAGTCACGTGTTTCATAAGCGAATTCTGTTCCACACGTGAACCTTAGGCGAGACTAACTTAACGTGGTGTCCCAAGTCGTTGATAAATTACCCCTTCTGCCGTGAGCAATTAGCCGCACCCGGCCTGCTCAGAATTCAGCCACTCTTGTTTCCCCGCAAAACCATCGGCCTCATCCCACACATCATGGGAGATTGCCAAGCCTGCGCCAGCGAAACCACCGGCGACCGCCGCTTGTAGCTTGTCCCGCTGTTGCCGATACAATAATAGCATGAAGCGTAATATCGTCCTGCTGGCGCTGGTCATCAGCCTATTCTGTTCTGTTGCTGGATTCGGTGCTCTCAAAGCCCCCGACATCGGCAAACGCCTGCGCGAAGCCGCCACGGAAAAGCAAAAGAGCAAGAGCTTCCGGGTCGAACCCCTGAGCATACCGACTCCGCTGTCGGTGGCTGAAATGCGCGCCGGATTCGACGACGCCGTCGATTGCACGGTCTACGTGGAAGAGCCGATGTACGCGCTTTACGACTGGCTCGCCGGTAATGAGATTTACTTCGCCTATCAGGACCTGCGCTTCCCGAAAGTCTTCTGCGACACCACTTATCCCTACGTCGTCACGCACATCGGTATGACGCTGGTGCTGAACTATCCCGGCACGATGTATATGCAGGTCTTCCTCGCCGAGGTCGATCCGCTGTTTTCCTCGCCGCTTTGCCCGGTGCCCGGCGAATTGATCTATCTCGAGGACGAATTCCCGATCGAAATCCCCGGCGCCGGCGTGTACTCCATCGCGATCGCACTGGCTGAGCCGGTACCCGTGCACGGCCCCTGGTTTGCCTGCATCTACTACGGCGGCGATATGACGCAATTCGATCCTGGTATCGCCATCGACAGCATCCCCTACATCTGCATCAATTACAACGAATGGGGCGAGGGGCTCACCGATCTGACCGACAACGACTATTACAATTTCCCCGGCTCGATTCACTTGTATTCTGTGGGCTACTCCAAAGCCGGAACCTTGCCCAAGCCGCGCTTCATCCTGCCGGTTGACTCCGGTGTCACCTTCCCCGGCAAGCAGCTCTGGGTGGCCGATCGCAACGATCTTTATGAGTTTATGAGCGCGAAATTCGATTACTTCAAGTCCGGTGTTTGGTACGAAATCAACTCCGATTTTGACGGCTCTGTCGCGAAACGCGACGGCGTGACACCGGCTCTGGCGGGGGATGGTTGGTCCGTTAACTGGGATCCCTTCGGTCTAACCGAGGGCAATTACTTGATGCGCGTCTCGGTCGCTGATTTTGACTCGACCTTCGTCTCCGACACGATCACCGTTTACCTCGACAAACAACCGCTGACGCCGATGTTCACCAACCGCTCCGACCTTATGTCCGTCTGCGGCGCCGAGACGTTGCGCGTGTCGATCGCCGATGAAAATCCGACCGCCGTCACCTTCGGTTTCCGTTACCTGCCGCCGTTTGAGGAACGCACGCTGCAATTGCTTCGCCGCAACGATTACGGCGATGTCAACGGCGTGACGACCGACGGCAACCATAACTACAACGGCGAATTCGGGGAGTACTATGTCGCCCCCACCGTTCTCGGCTCGTTCATGAAGCATTGGTTTGACAAGGGATACATCGAACTGATGGCCGAAGGCTCGACCTTCCAGACCGTCACGCAAGTCGTTGAGCGCTTCGCCGAACTCCTGATGACGCGGGAAAACCTCGGCACGCAGGATGACAATCTCGTTGACGCGCTGCAGCAATACATCGCCAGTCACGGCAATCGTTTCGTCGTCGATGTCAAACGCCGTCCCGATGCCGCGTGGTTCCGCAGCGCCTTCATGGGCCGGCAGGCGACAGTCATGCTCGCTGTTGATGCACCCTTTGGCAATTGGCTGGCGGCGCAGAAGATCAACTTCGCAACGTCGAATGCCGACAGCCTCGTGGCGACCTACTATGATCCGGTTGGCGGACTTCTGCGTGAGTCATTTCTCCTAACCAAAGGTGATTCGCTGGTTCTGGGCTACCTACCAAACAACCGCAAATACACCGTGCCGCTCGGTATCGCGCTCTATCCAAAGCAGGAAACGCTCACCTATACGACAATTTGGACGGATTTCACTTTCGTCGACGGTTTCTGGGGCTTGCTGCCGCCGCAGTATTTTCAGGAAGACTTGCTCTACCTGATTCGCGCCCGCGCCCTCGACGGCAACAATTCGGTTGCCGATAACTACTGGATCGCCAAGTACGATTGCGTCCATCCGGCCAAGCATGGCGATGCCGACAACAATTCGCTGATCACGATTTCGGATGCAGTTTATCTAATCACCTACATCTTTGGCGGCGGCCCGGCCCCGCTGACGACTACCCACGGTGATGCCGACTGCAACGGCCTGATCTCCGTTTCCGATCCGGTGTATCTGATCACCTACATCTTCGGCGGCGGACCGCCCCCCTGCCCATAGACTCTCAGGCGCACGCAGCTACCAGCCCCGTAGGGGTCGGGTTTGCCTACCCGTCATCATAACCTCTGACGTACCCGGGCAGGCAAACCCAGCCCCTACGCACACACAGACGATCCCCATCACCATTGCGTCAGGTTTTCCGTCGAGACGCATCGTTCCTCCAACAATCGAATCAACCTTGCGCGCCGAGACGGGCGACCTGACGCCACTTATCCGGACGGGCAAACCCGGCCCCTACGCACACACAGGCGATCCCCATCACCGTTGCGTCAGGTCTTCCGTCGAGGCGCATTGTTCCTCCAACAATCGAATCAACCTTGCACGCCGAGACGGGCGACCTTACGCCAGCCATCCGGGCAGGCAAATCCAGCCCCTACGCACACACAGGCTATCCCCATCACCGTTGCGTCAGGTCTTCCGTCGAGGCGCATCGTTCCTCCAACAATCGAATCAACCTTGCACGCCGAGACGGGCGACCTGACGCCACGTTCCCTGTTCCCTTCTTGACACCGCCTCCACAACATCTCATACTTCACGCGATGAATATCCGTACCCGCGACTTCCTGCTCATTCCCAACTTACTCTCCCTCTTTCGGCTGCTCTTGATGCCGCTGCCGGTTTACTGTATCGCGCACGGCTACAACGGCGTCGCCCTCGCGCTGGTTGCCCTCGGCATTGTCACCGATGTCCTCGACGGCGTCCTCGCGCGCAAGCTCAATCAAGTCAGCGAGCTGGGCAAACTGCTCGACCCGCTCTCGGATAAAATCTCCGTCGCCATTCTCGTTATCGCCCTCGCTTTCTATCGCGGCTTCCCCTGGTGGGCTGTCGGACTGATCGTCGGCCGCGACCTGCTGATCCTCCTCGGCGGCATTATCGCCGTGAAACTGCGCAAGCCGATTCCGACATCGAACCTCTTCGGCAAGTTGACTGCTCTGGTCTGGACCCTGCTGATCCTCTCCTACCTGATGCCGTACCCCGCTTTGCGCTTGGTCCTGCTCTCGCTCGCCGTCGGCATGACGCCGATTTCGCTCGTTTTCTACCTGATGCGCCTGGTCTCCGCGCCAACACGCCCGCCCGCTTAGTCGTCAGGATTTTCGTCCGCTTCTTCATCGCGCAATTCTTCGCCGCGAAGTTGGTTAATCAATTCCCAGATCTTTTCCTTCTGACTCTCTGACAGCTTGAGCTTTAGTTTCAATTCCAGTGCCTTGAGCAAATCGCCGACGCGCGGATTGATCTCTTTGTTGCGCAGCTCTTCGACGATCTTCTCCTGGATTTCCTCGAGAATCTCCAGATCGCTCCGCCGCTTTCGGCGCTTGACATCACTCATCGTCCTCCTCGTGTTCAAGTTGCGCTTCCAGGAGCGACTCACAGCGAAGCGTGAAGCGATGCTCGCACGACGGGCACCTACAGCTCTTGCGCGCGGCATCGGCGATAAACACCAGTCCGCAGTGCGGACACACAGCCGCCTGAATTTGGTCCAACATGATTACCCCATTTCCATAATCAGCAGGTCAACTACCGCCAATTGGTCGCTGGCGCGCGACTTGGCCAGAAAGAATGACTCGGCCGTCTCGCGCCCCTGCACGATCGCTCCGAGGTCACCCTTGGCGAGCGGGATCACACGCGGATTTGTCAATGTCTCCGGCAGCGCGTTGCCGCGATTGTCGATCAGATCGGCGTAGCGCACCGACTGCGCCGAACCGCCGATCGAAAACTTCCCGTGGACGATCCGCTTGAGCGCGCCATCGGTTTGGGTCAGCAGGATCTCCGGCTCAAAGTCGGCGATCTGGCCCCAGACCGCCACCCCCGGCACCCACCACATTCGTTTACCGAGCAGAAAACTCAACGTCGGATTCATTGCGTGCCGCCTCCTTTAACGCCGACCGGGCCGGCAAATCCCGCAACGACCACGCGAAATCGCGCAGCAATCTGAAAGGCATCTCTCTCGTACTTGTCCGCGAGTTCCTGCCATGACCGTGCTGCACTTGCGTTATCCTGCCCCGCCTGCAATCCGGCCACAGCCTTGATTCGGCAAAGAATGCTCATGGTCAGGTAGGTCTCTGCCGTCACCAGCGCCTGGTCGGTCGATTCGTAGTAAGCCGAATCAATGATTCCGCGAAGACGGTCGTCAGCCTCGATAATGGCGTTGCTGATCTGATCGTCGGTCAACAGCGGCGCCGAGGTCTCGTAATCGACAAATACCGTCTGCCCATCTTCGATCGCACTACCGCCGCTTCGTCGCAAGGTGCCTTGCTCGTAGTCCACGTAGAAATCGACGCCTTCTGTGTGGACGCGGTATGCGTAGAACCACACGACAACCGAAGCGCCGGAGAGGATACTTCCCGATTCCAGCCGTTGCATCAGCCCGCCGCGATAATCAACGTGATAATCGACATTCTCGGTGTAGATCTTCCCCAATGAACTGTCGCGCGCAACTACGACGCTGTCCGGGATCACTTGCGATTGTCCCAGCGACACCGGCGCGTCGGCGAGTGTCAACGCAGCGAATTGCGGTGCGCCCAGTTCCTTCCCTTTCACGACGACGCTCTCGGCGCGAATATTGCCGTGCATCAGCGCAGACGGCTCCACGCCGACCAGTTGCACTGTCGCGTCTCTGAACGAATCCTGGGCGGAGGCTTCTTCGTAAAGGTGCTTCCGGACTGTGGCAATGTCGGTAAATGGCATATCCTGCCTACCCTTTCTCAATTACTTAGATAGTTGATTTGTGGCAGCGGCGTGATTTGTGAGCCCACCGGCGGCGTGGTAAACGGCGACGTCACGACCGCCCGCAACCAATACGCCGAGTGGAGTTGAATCGTGTTCTTCTGCCAGTCGCCCGGTACGGCGGCGCTATCCGCCCAGAAATGTACGCGGCGCGTAGCCGCATCGAAATGGTAAGCCCCGGACGACGGCGTGAAATCGCGCCAGTTCGTTCCGTCGAAGTACTGCCACGCCACGCTGCCGCCGACACCCGTCGTCGACAACACAAAGTTCGCCTCAGCAAATGGACCTGCCCCGCCGAGATAGACCGCATCGTTGTTAACTTCCACCAGTTTGCCCGAGGTCGGGTGAAAGACGTCAGCGGCCGTCGCGCTGGCGGCTTCCAGTTCGCGTCCCCAGAATTTCTGCGCCGCCGAATCGTCGTACGCGTACACCCACTCGAATCGCTTCAATTCGGGCGACAGCGAACTCTCCGGATCAAAGCCGGTGCCGTTCTTGTAGCGATAGCGCACTTCAATTTGACCGCTGCCGAGGTCGAAACCGTACATAACGCACGGAATCGCACCATTGAACAACAGCAGCGGCGCCGTCGCCGGCGCATTGGCGATCTCGAAGACGCCGCTCCAGTTCTTGCCGTCGAATTCAATATACCAGAGTTTGTACAGCGCTTCAAAGGCGACGCCGATCAGCGCCGCCGGATCGCTGATAGCTACGCAGAGCCGCTCGCCCAGGAACACCCCTTGGTAGAGGACGATTTCCGCTTCGAAATTGACGGCCCCCTCGAGCAACCGCCGCGTCGCCAGCTTGGTACCGCCGTCAGTGTAAATGCAATAGCAGGCCGAGGAGAGGTAGACGATCCGGCCGTAACAAGCCACGGCGCCCGTCGTCAGGGCTGTGCCGGGATCGGAAGAGCCGCTGCCCCACGCAGCGCCGTCAGACGTCGAACGCTTATGGCGCAGCGTCTGCAGGCCGGTTCCGGAATCATAACATGTCCACACGACGTGAAGTCGCCCGACGGCATCGCGGGTTATCGACGGGAAGAAGTTGTCCTTGTCGTCGTAGACCGCCACCTCGCTCCCGACACTCCAGGTTCCGGCGCCAAAGCTCAGCTTGCGAAACATCAGGTTAAGCGTTGTCTGCGCGGTGTACACGAGGTACACGTTTCCCAGCGCGTCGATACAAGCGTCGGCCGGAAAGTCTGCCGTCGCCGTGCTGACGACTTCCGGCGTCGACCAAAACGTGTAGGGCGCATCGGCATAACTGAACTTGATCGTGTTTGGTGCGGAGTTGTAGATCACGATTTTGCGCCCGCTATACGGCCCGTCGGTAATCTTGAGTTGGCGGTGGGCGAACCCGGGACCCGCACCGTAGTAGGCTGTCGAAGTATCAATCAGTATTTGCATGGCTGCCTTTCCCGCGCGGCCGTCCGCCCCAACAAGCAGAACGGACGGCCGGCAACGAGCGGATTAGAAGGAGTCGTCGAGAACGAGCGAGGCTTCCTTGATTACCTTGGCAAACGCCACCGATTCGGAGATAACCGCCTCTTCGAACTTCTGTTCGATGATCTTGTCAAACTCCACCATCAAGGGCTGGCTGATAACCTCCTCGACCGCGAAGCGCGCATCCAGGCCGACCAGCAGGTCGGTCCCGATTTCGTCGCAGCGCACCAGCTTGGCGCCGAGCGGCGATACCAGCTCGCCGGTCGAGTGAAACTTGAATCCCGAGTGCGGATCCTTGAACTCGGTCATGTTCAGCAACTGCCGCATTTTCGCTTTGTGGCAGATGATCGTGTTCAGCTCGAACGGGCTGAATTCCGACCAGAACTTGATCAGGTCATCGTAGTCGAGCGTCCCGGTGACGTCGGTGTTGATCACTGTCGCCGGATTAGAGTTGCCGTCGCCGTTGAGCACGACGTCGCTTAACAGCGCCACCTTGTCGGACTGCAGGCGAAAGCCGATGTACCACAGCAGGACCTTGAACTGCGCCGTGGTCTTGTGGCGCAGCGTCTTGTACGAGGTCTTGAGTGCGACGCCGTAATCCGGCACGGTGATCGTGTGCTTCTGCTCGCCGACGGCGACCTGCGGGATTTCCGCGCCCTCGCCGATCGGTCGCAGCGAGAGCCGCATATCGGATGGCGCGATCGCGATGTAGAGCGGCGAGTAGCGATTGGATCCGATCACTGTTTGTGCGGCGGTCAGTTGATTGAACATCGGCCGCATCTCCATACCGCGCCTAATCTCGCGCATCACGAATTCCGGCAACAACGCCGGCGCCTGGCGATAGAACAACTCCACCGTATCAGGCGCTTTGCCGCCGACACGAACGCCGGCCGCCGCCAGTTGCCGTTCAAAGGCGTCGAGCGGACAGTTGACTGGCGACGGATCGTACTCGTCGGTTTCGAGAAGCTGCGAGAGCGACAGCCCCCGCGTTTGCGCTTCCTGGTAGGTCTCGCGCGTCACCTTGAGTGCCGCGGCGCGCGTCAAGTCGATCCCGGCCAATCGGGCCGGTGATTCCTGCGTCGCGAGGTTCCACAGCGACTCGGGAATCGGTTTGAGATTGTCGATTTCCATTGGATCTCCCTTTAGTTGAGCAAAATCGTGCAGTCGGTCGTGCCGTTGACTGCCAGCACGTTTCCGCGCGCCACGTTGCCGCCGGCCGGATCGTATGCCGCCAGCGCCGGCGCCTGTTTGACGCGACCGTTCGCCGCGCCGACAACGCGATTGCCGACTGCCGGGTATGTCGTTGAAATCGGCAGTGTCATCACACCGCCGACCTGGACGGTCGCCTTGCGCTTGCCGTTGTCGGCATCGGTCAGAGTCAGCGCGGTAAGCTTGCCGAGAACAATCGAACCGTCAGCGGCGGGTCCGGCAATGAAATTGCCGGCGAGCCGCACCGCTTTGCCGATGTCGGCATCCTTGAGATCGTCGACGCCCGCGGTCTGGCTGATACCAAAGGTCAGGTACACCGCGCCGCTGGCTTCGAGATTTTGTTCACGTACAGTCATAAGTTCCTTTCTGGAATTGTAGATGCCGCCGTGTTTGACGGCGGCGCTTCAGGGATTAGCCCACTTTGTATTGTGTGATCGCCGCCCCATCGCTCGCCCCGCTGGCGCGAGGCCCGCTGAGCGTCCGGGCAAACGCCGTTTCAAATTCGTTGTCAAGATCGTGATTCAAGGACAGCAACTCGTCGAGCGTCGCGGTCTCAGAAGCGATCAGCTTCTCGGTCAGCGCGGCGCTTCGTCCCGTGAGCCGGGCGACGGCGCGGGCGCGACGCAACAAATCTCCGCGAAAGGCTGCAAGCAACCGCCGCCCCGTGTCCGCGCGCTGTTCGAGCGCCGCAATCAGCGCGCTGGCCGACTCCAGGTCAGCCTGCAATCTCGCAAAGTCGATCTCGGCCACCGCGTCGCTGCGCAATTGCGCGACGTAGCCTTCAAATTGTGTCAGTAGTTCCTGCAATTTCATCGCCCCTCCTCGGGTATCAGTTTCAATCGTGTGTCGATGTCCTGGAGCCGGCCGCTGAGCAAATCGCCGAGTTGCCTCAGTTCGGCCTTGGTCGCGACGCGCTCTTCGAGAATCGCCTCGATACGGATCAAGCGCGACTCCAGCGTTGCAACCGCTTGCTGGTCGGCCTTGGTCGTTAACTGCTCTTTCAAGCCGTAGATTGTCGCGTGATAGGCCGTGATCAGCCCGGCAGTGGCGATCACGACCGCCAGCAGGAAGCGCAAGAGGCTGTCGCGCCGTGTAAACTCAGTACCGACCGGATTGCCGTTGTCCGCGCTCATCACTCTTCCTCCGGCTCGGCCGCCGAGCGTGCCTGCGAGAACAGGTAGGCACGGTGACCGCTGAGTTTCGTCTTTACGAAGTGATACCGCTGGCGCAATATCGAGCCGGTGAGCGTGACCGCCACACCCGCCTTTTCGTCGCTCTGAAGTTCCGCGCAATCTCCGCGGTCGATGATCCGCACGTCGCTTGGCAGCGCCCGCGTCATCGGTGTTGCTGTTATCAGCGCCGACCAGAATCGCCGTCCCTGCTGAAGCAACGGCAGGCGCAGCATCGCAATCTTGAAAAGTCGCTCGGTGCCGCCCGTTTTCAGGTGCAACCAGCCGTTGCCGTGGTTATCGAGCAGCAGGACAAACGTGCCCTCGTGTTTAGGAGGCGTCACTTCGCCGACACCAAGGGCATCCGCTTGCACCTCCCCCAAAGCCAGGTCAACTACTCGATAACGGCTCACGCTTCCTGCGCACGGCTCGGCCCAGACTATCGCGCCATCCTCGACCTTGAGCGCTTCCAGATCGAGCGCGCTTTCGAGTTGAAGCCGCCCACCGTCGCGCACCTCCCCGGCAAGCGCAGTCGCATCGCCGGCGCCGGTCAGTCGAAGCTGCACCTTCACGCCCGGCTTGCGCCGGTACTCGATGACTTCGTTTCCGTCAGTGGCAGCAAGGATCCGCATTCCGTTCGAGGTCCCGAATTTTCCCGGCTGCGTCGCCAGTTCAGCCAGCGTGCACGTTTGCAGCGCAGCAAGTTCAATTTCGGGAATCTCGCGAATCAGTTCGGCGAGCATCTCCCGGCGTTGCGACAAACTCAGATGCGCCAGCGATTGCCCTGCCAGTTCGGCCAGGTCAAACGCGATCAGCCGCGCACGAACGCGGTCCGAATCGCGCAACAGCGAGCGAATCGGCAACCGCGAAGAACCGCGCATCGCAACAAGTTGGCATACCAGCACCGCCGGCTGCTCGTGCAAGCGTTGTGCGACCGCCTCAAGAACCGGATGCCGAAAGACCTGTCCGCTGGGCATCAATGCCGCCGCCGACTTGTCGCCGGTAGTGAGCGCCAGCCAGACTCCGCGGTAGAGTGGCTCGACGAGCAACTCGCCACTGAGTTGTCCGGTGTGTTCGAGATCGAACCTGACCTGCGCTCTCTGTCGCCAGAAAGGTTCAAGTCTCCGCGACGACTCGGCTGCGAGACCCAGCGTCGACACCGAGGTCCCCGCAACCGCGCCGCGATACACTAGCGAGACTTCCAGTACCTTTTCGATCTGGCGGTAGAAGTAGAAAGCCTTGATCTCGCGCCCGCCCACGCGCACGCTTTCGTTCACGCGATGCCGGCAGTTGCGCATATCTTGTCCGCAGACAGCGCACTCCGGTTTGCCGTAAAGGAATCCGAGCGAGCACTCGCGATAGATGCCGGCATCGATTCCCGCCTTGAGTTGCTCGGCGCCCGCCTGTTGCCGATGCCAATAGAAATAAGCACGCAGCCACGGTACGCTGCCGCGCTCGACGATCTCCGCCTTGAACACGCGGCCAATCGGCAGTTCCTGCTTCTTATGTCCAATCAGCACCGGTACGTCGACGATCAACTGCGCCAGGTTGGATAGTTCCGCTTCATCGAAGCAGCCGCCCTGCACGTTGACCTCGTTTGAAGCCGCGTGCAGCAGACCGAGATAGATATTCTCCGGCGTCGCGGCTTGCGCCGGTTTGATGATGCGATTGATCTCCTCCACCAAGCGCTGCCGCTCCGCTTCATTTTCTGGGGCTGCCGCTGCCGACAGCCATCCGGTAAGGTGTTTCACGTCTCCTCCTCTTATTCGCTGTCCCCTACTTACCCGCGCCTTTGGATTTATGGAGTGAAGCGCTACCAATCCGGCTGGCTTGTGCAACTGATCACGTTAGCCCGCTGAGACTTGATGATCTCGATCAAACCGCAAGCCCAAGCCCTCGACTGGCAGATTTGGTGTGCAATTGTGCATGCGCTTGCAGTCACATTTGAAGAAAAGGCGGCAAGCCACAGATGTTGACACGAAGTATCCCTTTGGTTAACAACGAGTTGTAAAATTGAATACAATGCGCCGGGTTCCGGCATAGTTTGTGATTATTGTTTGCGAGAGAAGGAGAATGCTTTTGGAAAGAGTCGTCAATACAACCAAGCTCGTTGCGATTTCGCTTCTGGTCTTGATTGCCATTCTCTGTCTGAGTTACAGCAATGCGTATGGTGCTCCGACCGCGCTCGGAATCCAGAAACCGGGAAGCACTCTCGGTGATTCCGGCACGAACACCAACAACTTGATCAACAACACAACCGGACAGATCGGCATTAAGACAGACCCGAACACGTGGAGCGACAACTCGACCGGCGATACCGGATTGCCTCCGTCAACGGTGCCCGAACCGGCTACGCTTCTGCTCTTGGGCGCCGGAATCGCCGGCATGCGCTTGCTGAGACGGCGGAGTTAGACCTCACCAAGCCGGAACCCCAGCACCGGGGTTTGCGTCTTGGCTGACTTCGCCCCCCACAACGCCAGCGCCAATGCCATTGCGGCATCGCAATGGTTGTTCTCATTCCAGTTCAGATCCCGCAATTCATCGATGAAATTCCAATAGTCCGGGCCTGTCGCGTCGTTTTCGATGTACGGCAGGGCCACATTTCCCGCGGCAAACTCCGCCTGCAGATTGGTGAGCAGTTCCGATTTCGAGTGGTTTGTGAAGATGAAGCCCCGCGGATGAATATCGTCGAGTCCGGCGATGACAACATCGCCCAAGCCCGTCGAATCGATGATCGTGTCGCCGCCATAGTCGCGCTTGCGCTGCCGGATCGCCGCCAGCACAAACGGCCAATCGCGATTGTGAAAGCGCTCGAGCTTCACCAACTGATACGGTGACTCGGTAACATCCAGCGTGATCCCGACCGTGAACGTCTGCTTGCGCGCCAAATCCCAGCCCGTGACATAGCGGTGTTCAGGCAGACGCGAGGCCAACCCCGTCGATTGCGCCAAGGCCTGTTGAATGAAACGCTCCTTGATAATCTCTCGCTCCGAGTCGATAAACTCGCCGGCGATATTCTGCGCAATGTGCGCCGCAGACATCGCATCTTTTCTGATTTGCACAAATTCCTGGCTAATGAACGGATTGTCGTTGGTCGTGCCGCACTGCACGTACGAATGGCGCGGCTCCTTCTTCATCTCGAGAAACTTGCGGTAAAACCAGTTCTTGCCGCACGGCGTTGACACGAGGTCGAGCTTTCCGTGGCGGTCGGCGAGCCGCATCACCAGCACCTGGTTGACAACGTAATCGGGGTGAAGCTCAAACGCCGCCTCGTCAAAGCTGATCAGGTCGTAATCATGGCCGAGAATATGCTCGGCGCGATTTTGTGTGGTGCGCGCCGTGATCTCCGCGCCGTTACCCAACTCGATTTTCGGGTACGGCGTGTAGACGACACTATCGATGAGCAGCTCGATCAGGCTCTTGCCGCGGATCAGATTCAGGCAGTTCTTGAAAATGATATTCGCCTGATCCTGTGTGATCGAGACATTCAAGACGCGATAGCGTTCGACAGCATCGTAGCGGCGGCTGCGAACTCGAAAGATTGCGCGATGCAAAATCTTGGCTGCCTGGACGAACGACTTCCCCCAGCGATTGCCGGTGACAAGAAGATTCTGATCCTTGAGAGATTTCGCCAGCCACTGCTGCTGACCGGCGTGCGGCTCGAACTCCAGAAACTCGCGGCAGAACAGCACCGGATCGGTGACGGCGCGGCGCCAGCGGTTGTCGCGCGAGAAATTCGATTTGGGCATGATGGTTCCTTCTTCGTAGAGATTGCAGCGAGTCAGGCAGGTCTCCGGCTACTTGAGTGTGAATGCTTAGAGTGTACGATCAGAGACCTGCCCTACGTCTTTCTCTAACGAAACGACGGTTTCGTCATGGAGGTGACATAGCGAAGAACAAGGCAGGTCTCCGGCTACTTGAGTGTGAATGCATAGGGTGTACGATCAGAGACCTGCCCCACGGCTCGTCATTCCCGCGCAGGCGGGAATCCAGGTCTGAGATCTCGCGAAATATGCGATGGGTCACGCAGTGCGCGCGATCTGGCTGACGGCTTCCTCGTGTGTGATCAGTTTGTTGGTGAGTTTGGTCACGATGTTGTCGATCTGGATCTTCTCGGCCTGCGCGCGTTCGGTCAGACCGATATGCGCACGGTTTTCGAAACGATACTGCACTTCCGCCGTGTGCCCATGCAAGGCTAACTCGACATTGGCTATCCAGTTCAGCAGCGCAGCCGCCGCGTTTTGCACCGTCACCACCTGACGTTGCACCAGCTCGTACTTGAACTCCGCCCAATTGTGCGTGGTGCCGTAGGCATAGCCGAGCATGAAGGGTGCCAAGTGCGTGCCGGAGCAGATGTCCTCGATCATCGCCTTGTGATTCAGATACCAGCCTGAGGTCGAAGTTGAGCGCGTGCCGGGTCCGATATACTCGATATTGACATCGTCCCAGGTCACCGGATTGCGATCGGGACCAAACTCGCGCATCATTTCGACGGTATCGTCGAAGTAGTTGTTCGCCCGCGTAAAGTAGTCGCCGTCAGTTTCGTCGGAGCGTTTGTCCGGTCGCGTCACCTTGACGTGAATCCTGTGATATCCCGCCGAGCGCATCGCCCGGTGCATGTCGGAAACCAGGGTTTGCTCGACACGCGCCACAAACGGGACCGCCGCAAGAAGAGAACGGCCTTCGATGGAACCCGGCTGCGCCCCGAGGCCGTAGTAAAACATCGAGTCGTTGTTGAGGCGAGTGCGGGAATTGTCGTCCTCCTGGTAGAGCTGATAGTTCTCCCCTTCCGGCTCGATCAGAATCGTTTTCATGTCGGCCAAGAGGAAGCGATCGACTTGTTTGCGCAGTGGCGAAAGCTGCAACTCGCCGCAGACCGCGCCGTCGGTGAAGAGCGACTCGAAGAATTGCAGGAGCAATTCGCGAAACCCGCCGCGCTTGAGCAGACCGTTGCGATAAACGCGCTGGTCGAGATCGTACAATACGGCGCGAATCGCCTCTTCCTCCGCCGCCGAACGCGCGCCGATTATCTGGAACTCATAGCGCGCGGCGCAAAGTCGCACCCAGGTCCAGATCACGGCATTAAGCACCGGAAGTTGATCGCGCAGGTAGCGGTAAAGTTCGAGGCGGGCACGGCGCGAATCGTGCGGATACACCTGGATAGCCCGGTCAAAATCGAGCGTTAGCGTCTTCAGTCGGGGTTTGGTCATGGGAATGATCTTGTCGTTGGACCGACTTGAAGCAAGATCAACTTGGTTGGCATTTGGCCGCCATTTGCGACTCCAGAACGGTTTAATCATAACTGATAGTCCTCCTACTAAAGGGGAGGGTTTGGATTTATCGAGTGAATCACTACAATTTTGCCAAAATAGGACTTGCGCCGGGCGTCACGGTTTGGTATATAGGCCTTGGCGCACGGTCCGCGGAGATCGGGCCCTTGTAACTGCGCTGCAACGAGTGTTGTTTGCTTGATTCCAACACAAGCCAAAAGCATTCAAAGATCTC
>CAZOYE010000036.1:0-30040 GCA_964584025.1 uncultured Ignavibacteria bacterium | reverse complement strand
TTGGGAGATCGATCACTCGTCGCATAACGCCCTCACCCCCGCCCCCTCTCCCAAGAGGAGAGGGGAGGAGCGAGTCGGTAGGGTAGACATTCTTGTCTGCCGTTTTAGAAAGGGATTGTCAGACAGGAAGAGCGGGTTCTGGATTTAGTGGCAGACAGGAAGAGGCTGTCTCATAAGCTTAAATCAGGCAGAAATCAAAACGCGGCGGTTCACAGTTTCGCGCTGGAATACTCAGATTGCCAGCGACTTTCGAAAGAACGCGCGAAATCAAGAACCGCCGCAACTACCCGTTTCGGTACTTATGGGACAGCCTCGGAATGTCTACCCTACCGGGGGAGGGCGCTAGTGCGGATTGCGCAGAGTACTGGCAGGTCTCCGGCGAAGTGTACTCGTGTTCCCGGGGAGTGCGATCTGAGACCTGCCCTACGGGTTGGGATGGAGTTGAGGTGGATTCCGTAGAGGGGTGATAGGTGAGCTGAGCCAATTGACGCCCTCACCCCCGCCCCTCTCCCAAGAGGAGAGGGGAGGAGCGATTTAGTCGAATTGCAGGCAACAAGCAAAGTGGGGTTAAGGGCTGGAGTGAATTCGATCAGGGACGTGCCCTACGGCTGTGCGCGCTAGCCGTTCTCGATGATGGCATTGAGCGTCAGGTCGCCCGTCTCGGCGTAGAGCGTTGTTTCGCTAACTCAGTTTCGTGCGCGCCTCGACGGAAGACCTGACGCAACGGGATGATCCGACTTAAGTCGGAGCTACAGAATCGTCAGGATCGCGGGGATCCTGACCTACCAAAGCTGCCGATTCCTTCCCTACCGGCTGCGCTCAATGGTGCTCGACTTCGAACGCAATTGGCCGGCCAGGTCGGCGGGGGTTGTGACGGGGAGATTGCAGACGAAGTCTTCGCAGACGTAAGCAGTAGGTCGTCCATTCTGCAGATCGCGGTCGCGAAGTAAGGGGATGATCTCACGGGGGTCGAGACCGGGAGATGCTGATGGGTTGGCAACGGGATGACCGGATGCGACGGCCTTCGATGTCGATGTCGGGTCGTAGTGAGCGAGTATGCGGTTGGGCAGATGCAACGAATAGACTTGTTGAAGCAGCGCCTGTGTGGAGGGATCGGTAAGTGGCCCGACGATTGCGATCTCCAGTGGGCGGGCAGTAGCATAGTCCAGGGCGTTGAGCAAATTCATATAAGCAGTCGGAATGCGCTCGGCATTGGGGCCGAGAGCGGCAATCGTTTTCAGAGCGAGTTCGCGATAAGCCTGATTGTCGAGAAGTTGCGACAGTCGTAGCAGCGTCATCGCGGCGACCGAGTTGCCGCTGGGAGTGGCGCCATCATACGAGTCTTTTTGGCGCAACAAGAGGTCGCTTTGATTGTCCTGCGTCATGTAGAAGCCGCCGTCGCTATCAAGAAATCTCGCGATCATCTCCGTCACCAGCCGATCGGCAAGTTGCAGCCAGCGCAATTCGAATCCCGATTCGTAGAGATCGATCAGGCCCGCGGCTATAAATGCATAATCGGTGAGAAAGGCGGGTTGTTTGACAACGCCGCGGCGATAAACGCGCATTAATCCCGGCGGAGTGAGAAGAGTGTTTTCGACAAACTCCGCGCAGCGGGTAGCGGCGTCAAGATAGCGGCGTTCGCCTGAGATCTGATAGCCACGGGCAAGGGCGGAGAGCATCAAGCCGTTCCATTCGGCGAGCACTTTATCATCCTTGAACGGGCGGACACGCTTGTCACGTTCTTCGCGAAGTCTGCGTTTCGGGACTTCCAGTTGTTGCAGGAGTGAGTCCTCGGAGAAGTGATAGCGCGGAGCGAAGTCGGAGGCGCTGACGCGAACGTTGAGGATCGAGCGTTGATGTTCAAAGTTGCCGGCAGTGTCGACGCCGTAGTAGTCGCAGAAGAGCCTGCCGTCGGCGGCACCGAGGATTGAATTGATTTCCTCCGGCGTCCAGACGTAGAATTTCCCTTCCTCGCCATCGCTGTCGGCATCTTCGGCAGAGTGGAAGCCACCGGCCTCGTCCGCCATGTCGCTCAGAATATAATCCAGAATTTCGCTGACGACGCGCTGATACAGCGGTCTTCCGGTAGCCTGAAACGCATCGCAATAGGCGACGGCGAGCAGGGCGTTGTCATAGAGCATCTTCTCGAAATGCGGGATGAGCCACATGGCATCGACGGAGTAGCGATGAAAGCCGCCGCCCAGATGATCGTAGATGCCGCCGGAGGCCATCTTGTCGAGCGTGTGCGTTACGGCCCTTAAGATGCGAGGCTCGCCGCCTCGACGATATTGGCGCAGCAGGAGTGAGAGCGCATAACTGGGAGGAAACTTGGGAGCGCCGCCGAAACCGCCTTCGACGGGGTCGAAGCGCTGAAGCATTTGTTGGGTTGCCGTGTCGATCAGTGAAGACGAGAGGGCGCGCGGCGATGAGACGCTTGCCGTAGCCGCCTGAAGATGGGCGACGACTTCGGCGCCGCTGGCGATGATCTTGTCGCGTTCGGTTTCCCAAGCCGCGGCAACTGCATGGAGGATCTCGGGAAAACCGCGACGGCCGTAAGCTTCCTCGGGAGGAAAATATGTGCCACCGAAAAATGGGCGACGCTCGGGCGTAAGCCAGACCGACATCGGCCAGCCGCCGGAGCCGGTGGTCATCTGGACGAAGCTCATGTAAATATCGTCGAGGTCGGGGCGTTCCTCGCGGTCGACTTTGATATTTATGAAGTATCGATTCATGATTTCGGCAATGGCTTCGTTTTCGAAGGATTCGTGTTCCATGACGTGGCACCAGTGGCAGGCGGAATAGCCGATGGAAAGGAAGATCGGTTTGTTTTCGCTGCGAGCGCGGGCAAAGGCTTCCTCGCCCCAGGGGTACCAATCGACGGGATTGTGGGCGTGTTGGAGAAGATACGGAGAAGTTTCGTTAGTCAGGCGATTGGTATGTGCAGGCATCGTCGCGGTTCCTCATGCGGTCAACAGTTACGCGTGTGAATGGTACGCGGGAAAGAGGGATGGAGATTGAGATGGCGGTGCAGTCAGTAAAACGGGGCAGAATAAACGAGTGAAATACAACCCCCTTGCACCCTTTGCTAAGGGGGAATAACGCTGTGATTGACCGGTGTTCATTCGGGTACGAGGTAATGTTGCCCTCACCCCCGACCCCTCTCCCAGGAGGAGAGGGGGGAGGATGGAAGTGTGACAGACATCCAGAGGCTGTCCGTAAGCCGTGAAAGACCGGAATTCAAAACGCGGTGGTTCACAGTTTCGCGCTGGAGAGTGAATCATGACAGATGCTTCTGAGTTCAACGCGCGAAATCAAGAACCGACGCAACTAGCGTTTTTGCAGCTCTTGGACAGCCACTTCTTGTCCGTCAGTTATGTGGGTGAAGAACGCGTCAGGTCGCCCGATTTCGCCGTTCGGGGCGGAGCGCAGTGCTGAGATTGATGTGCGAAATCGGAAGACCTGACGCAACTGGAGAATGGGTGAATGTAATACAACCCCCTTGCCCCCTTTGTTAAGGGGGAATCGCGGGTTGTTAGAACGGGTAGTTGACGGGAAGGAGAGTAAGAGAGGCCAGATTGCTTAGACGCGGTCGAGGAGGTTCGCGAGGCCGTTAGTCGTGCGCTCTGTTTCGTGCAATAACGATGGTCGTGGGAATAGTTGTTGCTGTGCCGGCGTCAGAATGCCCGTCCTGGTGTCATTAATTAACAGATGAGAGGTGGTTTTCTTTGGGAGACGTGTTGGCAGCCGGGATGGATGAGTCGGCAGCAGCGACGAGGTCGTCGTCGCGGGAGACGACGTAGCGGCGCAGATAGATGATGAACTTGGCGCCGGCACCGGGAGCAGACTCGGCTTCGATGTGAGCTCGCATGTTGTCGAGACAACGTTTGACGATGGCCAGGCCGAGGCCGGTGCCGCCTTTTTTGCGCGAGAAGAACGGCTCAAAGAGCTTGTCGCGGACTTCCCTGCTGAAGCCGTCGCCGTTGTCGGCGACTGTCAGGGCCAGCCAATCGGCAGGCGGATACTTTTCGGAATCCGCGGACGGGCCGATTTTGACGCTGATTTGACCGTCGCCCGGAGTAACAGCTTCAAGGGCATTGGTGAGGACATTCATCAGCACCTGGCGGATTTGATCGTCGTCGCCGATGATGTAATCGGTTGCCTGCGCGCTATGAAAATCGATACGAAGATTGGCGGGGCAACGCGGGTCGTGACGAAGCAGTTCCACAACTTCGCCGGCCACAGAGACGATTTCGATTTTGGCAGTGCGGCCGGGGCCGGTACGCGCATAACTGAGGAAGTCGGAAAGAATGCGCGAGAGGCGCTCCGATTCCTTCACAATGAGTTGCATCAGGCGCGCGTTGTCGTCCTGCAGGGCGATTTCGTTCTTGAGAACTTCGACCGAACCGGAAATCGAGGCCAGTGGATTGCGAATTTCGTGAGCGATCCGCGCCGAGAGCTCGCCGACAGCGGCGAGGCGGTCGGCTTTAAGCAGCGCCTGTTCCATCTCCTTGGCGGCGGTCAGGTCCTGAAAGACAGCGACGACGCCGCGAATGCCGATGCGTTCTTCGCCGAGGACTGAAGCGCTGAGGCCGAGCGGAAGTTTGCGGCCGTCGCGACCGGGGATCTCGACTTCGGTCCGGACATTGGATTTAGCCTGTTTAAGAACCGACAAGACACGTTCGCAGAATTCGGGCATCGAACGATTGAAAACTTCGAGGAAACTCTTTCCCTTTACATCGATGCCGCGATAGCCCAGAATATTCTCGGCGGCGCGATTGAAATAGACGATGCGTCCCGCGCTGTCGATGGTGACAAGGCCGGAGTGGAGATTTTGCAGGATATCGTCGGTGTCGAGCTGAACGCGTTCGAGTTCCTCGGAGGCGTGAGTGAGTTCACCCTCCTTGGCGCGCAGGCGTTGGGCGAGAAAGCCGGAGATAAACGCCACGAGATAGAAGGTGCAGACGTGGAGGAAGATGGCGTAGAAGACGTCGTCGTTGCCCTGCACCGTAATGCGGAAGGTATCGAGCGAGATGCCTTCGCCCTTTTCGAAGACCCGATTCAGGCTGGAAGTGAACGCATATGTCAGCGAAGCCAGGGTGGCGATTGAGATCGTGCCGACCAGTTTGTAGACCAGACTGGCGGAGACGATTGTCAGCAGGAAGAGAATCGAATACTGCGAGGTCAACAACCCGGCATTCTGCAGAATCGCGCCCTCGGCGAGCAGCTCAAAGGCGAAGTGGACGAAGATAATCAGCCGCAGGACGCCGGGGCGGAAAAAGCGCGCGTCGATCTCGATCACCAGCAAAAACAGCAGCGTCGCCAGCGAATAGAGCAGGAACGGCCAGAAGGTCTGGCGCTGGGTGCTTTCGGTGAGAATCACCGCGCCAAAGAGGAGCAAGAATATTGACAGGCGCAGCGGGATGAACCAGAAGCTGCGCAGTTCTTCCTTGAGCTTTTTCTTGCGCTGTTTCATCGTCAAGAAGAAACCACCTCCGCAGCCGCAGAGGTGGTTTCACCGGATGTTATCTGCCTTAGGGCGATGCGGTTAGTTGATCTTGCCGATAATGTCGAACATCGGCAGGTACATCGCGATCAAAATGCCGCCGATCACGACACCCATAACGACGATGACCATCGGTTCGATCATCGAGGTGAGGGCGCTGACGGCCGCATCGACTTCTTCATCATAGAAATCGGCGATCTTCGACAACATGTCGTCGAGGCCGCCGGTTTTTTCGCCGACGCCGATCATCTGGATTACCATCGGCGGAAAGACGCCCGACTCCTTGAGCGGGTTGGTAATCGTATCACCTTCCGCGATCGAGAGCACGGACTTCTTGATGGCGCGCTGGAGCACGCGGTTGCCGGCGGTTTTGGCGGTGATTTCGAGGGCATCGAGAATCGTGACGCCGGACTGGATCAGCGTGCCGAGCGTGCGGGTGAAGCGCGCGACGGCGGACTTGCGGATCAGGTTGCCAAACACCGGCGTCTTGAGCATGAACTTGTCGAACTGGAACTGCCCTTCCTCGTTGCGCATCATCAGCTTGAAGCCGACGATCAACAGCGCGACAGCGCCGAGGATGACGAGGAAGTATTTCTGCAGCACTTGCGAGACGCCCAGCACGAATTGCGTGGGCGCGGGCAATTCCGCGCCGAGGTTGGCGAACATTTTCGCAAAGATCGGGACGATGAAGGTCAGCATCGCGATCGTGACGCCGGTGGCGACGAAGGAGACGACCGCCGGATAGACGAGTGCGCCTTTGACCTTGCGGGTCAGCGCGTCGGCCTTTTCGCGATAATTGGCGAGGCGGACCAGAATCGTGTCGAGGGCGCCGCCCATTTCGCCGGCTTCGACCATGTTGACGTAGAGTTCGTCGAAGACCTTCTTGTGCTTGCCCATCGCCTCGGATAGCGTGGAACCGGACGAGACGGCATCCTTGATTTCGGTGATGACCTTGCAGAATTCCTGCGAGTCCATCTGTTTCGACAGAATGTCGAGACACTGCACCATCGGGAGACCGGCGCCGATCATGGTGGCGAACTGGCGCGTGAAGCGGGAGACGTGGATTTTCTTGATCCCCGACCCGATTTTGATTTGGATCTGCGACGGTTTCTTGGTGACTTTGTCGACCAGGATCTTGTTGCGGCGCAGAATGCGGTCGAGTTCGCCACGGTCTTTGACTTTCAGTTCGCCTTCGACCTGCGAACCGGTGACCGTTTTGCCCTTGTATTCATAGACCGGCATAACAACCTCCAGTTATCTTCGTTAACGATGCACTTCCGCGACCGTCTGCACGCGCGAGAGGATTTCGTTGAGTTCCTGCACGTTGGACGAGCGCGACATCGCCTCGCCGACCGTGATCTTGCGCGACAGATACAGTTCCGCCAGCGACATGTTCATGGTTTTCATGCCGTATTTCTGACCGGATTGGAGCATGCTGTATATCTGGTGAATCTTATCGTCGCGAATCAGAGCGCGAATGGCGGGAGTGCAAACCATGATCTCGGTGGCGAGAACGCGGCCGCCGCCGATGCGCGGGACGAGCTGCTGGGAAACGACGCCCTGCAAGACGAAGGAGAGCGTCACGCGGATCTGTTCCTGCTGATTGACCGGGAAGACGTCGATGACGCGGTTGATCGTTTCCGCGCAGGAGTTGGTGTGCAAGGTGGCAAAGGTCAAGTGGCCGGTTTCCGAGATATTCAGCGCTTCGGAAACGGTTTCGAGATCTCTCATTTCACCGATGAGCACGACGTCGGGGTCTTGCCGCAGGGCATACTTGAGCGCCGCCGCGAAGGAGCGAGTATCGGCGCCGACCTCGCGCTGGTTGACCAGACAGCTCTGATGGCGGTGCAGATACTCGATCGGGTCTTCGACCGTGAGAATATGAGCCTTGCGCTCGCGGTTGATCTTGTCGATCAGCGCGGCCAATGTGGTCGATTTGCCGGAGCCGGTGGGGCCGGTGATGAGCACGAGACCCTTGGGGACGTTGGCGAATTCGACGACGGTCTTGTCGATGCCGAGTTCCTCGAAGGTCGGGACCTTGAAGGGGATCTGGCGCAGGGCGACCGAGATATTGCCGCGCTGCATATAGACGTTGACGCGGAAGCGGCTCATATTTTCGATGCCGAAGGACATGTCGAGTTCGTTGTTTTCCTCGAAGCGTTGCTTTTGCTTTTCGGACATCATGCTGTAGGCCAGTTTCTTGGTCATTTCGGGCGACAGCACGTCCATATCCAGCGGGACGAGGCGGCCGTCAACGCGCACCTGCGGCGGCGAGCCGACGGACAAATGCAGGTCCGAGCCTTTTTTCTCCAGGAGGATTTCGAGCAGTTCGCGCAGGTTAATCATAAGCGTTTCCTTTATCCACCAATAGTCTCTCTCACGTTCAGGGCCGCGTCTACGACGTTTCGGCCAATACCTGCTCGATCGTCGTGACGCCGAGCTTGATTTTTTCGACGCCGGCCATGCGCAGCGTCTGCATGCCCTCCTTGACAGCCTGGGCGGTGATGTCGGGCGTGGGGGCGTTTTCGAGGATCAGGCGTTCGATTTCGGGCGTGATTTCCATCACTTCGAACAAGCCGGTACGCCCAGCGAGGCCGGTGTTGTTGCATTCGGAGCAGCCGCGGCCCTCGTAGACCTTGAAATCCTTCAATTCTTTTTCCGGTACGCCGAGGCGCAGGAGCACGTCCTTATCGGCGGTGGTCTCCTCGCGGCAGCGCTTGCAGATCTTGCGCACCATACGCTGGGCCATGATCAGCTTGGCGGCGGAAGCCACGAGATAGCTGGGAATGCCCATATCGATCAGACGGTTGATCGATGACGGCGCGTCGTTCGTGTGCAAGGTGCTGAAGACCAAGTGTCCGGTGAGCGAGGCGCGCACGGCGATTTCGGCGGTTTCGCCGTCACGAATTTCGCCGACCATGACCACGTCCGGGTCCTGACGCAGGAAAGAGCGCAGGGCGGCGGCGAAGGTGAGGCCGATGTCGGGTTTAACGGCGACCTGATTGATGCCTTCGAAGTTGAATTCGACCGGGTCTTCGGCAGTCATGATGTTGATATCGACGGTGTTGATCGACTTGAGCGCTGAGTACAACGTGGTTGTTTTACCCGAACCGGTCGGACCGGTAACGAGGATGATGCCGTAGGGCAAGTGAATCGCCTTATCGAATTTCTTGAGCGACAATTCGGGGAAGCCGAGATGCGTCAGATCATGCATCAGGGCCTTCGGGTCGAGAATACGCATCACGACTTTTTCGCCGAAGATCGTCGGCAGGACCGAGACGCGGAGGTCGATCGCGCGGTCGCCGATTTTGATCTTGATGCGTCCATCCTGCGGCAGGCGGCGCTCGGAGATGTCGAGATCGGCCATGATCTTGACGCGGCTGACGATGGCCGCGCGGTACTTGAACGGCAGCGGAGACATTTCGATCAGATCACCGTCGATGCGGTAGCGCAAGCGAAGCCGCTTCTCGTAGGTTTCGATGTGAATGTCGGAAGCGCCCTTGCGGACGGCTTCGGTGATAATCGAGTCGACGAGCTTGACGAGCGGTTTGTCCTGTACCGCCGACTGGAGTTCAACGACGTTGATGTCTTCGTCGCCGGTCGAGATGACCTCGATTTCCGAGTCTTCGAGACCCTTGAGGATCTCGGTGTACTGGGAGGAATTGGCATAGTAGTGCTCGATCGCCTTCTGGATTGCCGGTTCGGGCGAAATGACGGGCTGCACGACGCAGCCGGTGATGAATTTGATGGCGTCGAGTACATAGATATTGTTCGGATCGCTGATGGCGACCACGAGGGTACGGCCGAGTTTACTGACGGCGATGACATTGAACTTGCGCGCAATGTCATTCGGAATCAGCTTGACGATATCGGGATTCAGCTCGAGATCGGAGAGGCGGATCGCGCCGATATTGAGCTGCCGGCCGATGAAGGAGGTGATATCCTCTTCATCCGGCACGGCACCGATCTGCACGAGCACTTGCTCGAGCCGACCTTTGCCCTTCTCGACGAGCGAAAGCGCCTGCGTCAGTTGTTCGCTGGAAATCTTCCCAGCGTCAACGAGCATCGTCCCTAATTCTTTAGAACTCGGCATAGTCCTTCCTGGTGCTGCCGTCGCGAATCCTTACGCGGCTACTCCCTGAAGATGTCCTCCAGCTTGTTTTCAGCCGAGGTCGTGAATTCTTCGGAAAGGCCCTGGTCGCTGGAATTGACCTTGCGCAGGACCGTTTCAAAGATTTTCTGCAGCTCTTCCGCCGCTTCTTTGGCGTAGAGCCGCACCATCCCGATCGTGGTGCGATCGTCGAAGATCACGGCGAGGATCGAGCGGTCACCGACGATCCCCATATGGATGTGATCTTTCCGTCCCTGATGGAAAAGGACGGAGAATTCCGGTTCACCCACGAGTTTGGCGATTTCGGCGGTGGAGGCAAAGCTGCCGGCCATCAGCGCCGAGAGCGCGGTGGTATCGAGGGTTTGCGTAAAGCCGTGCCGGGCGATGAGGTGACCGTCCTTATCGACCAACAAAGCGCACTTGGCTTCCGAACCTTTCAGAAGCCGGGTCATCACCGTATCGATTTTCTCGGTGTCGTCCCAGTAGACAATGAGTTTGTCGCCAGCCACTTAAGACCTCCTGACTAATCCTTATCCCGGCTGAACCAGCGGAATAAGAAGAATCTTTTCTTTTTCTTTTTGACCCGGGTGCTGCGTTGCATCCCCACGACCTTGGGCACTTCGAAGGTGTCAGCGTAGTCGGTCGCCGGCGCGTCGGATTCGACTTTGGCCGGAGCGGGTTTTTCCATTTTCAGAGAATCGAAGTTGTCATTGCCGATCGGCTGCAAGCGCGACTCGATTTCGGACAAGCTCGGCTTGGGCGATCTGGCCGGCGCGGCAGCGGGTGCGGGTCGCGCCAGATTCCACTCGGCTTCATCGGGCGGCGCTTCGACTTCGACCCGGCGCGGGAGCGATTCGCCCGCCGGAGGCGCCGCGGCCACGGTCGCGGTCGGCGCGTGCGCGGCAACGCGATCGAAGGCGGGCGCCGGCTGCGGTTCGACCGGCTGGGGAGCGGACGCCGTCTGCGGCCCGGCGGGATATTCGCCGGCAGTTTCGGCTTCAGCGCTATCCGGTTCGGCGGCTGCGTCATCGCCCTTCTTCGCCTTATTGAGCACCAGTTTTGTAATCAGCTTGAGCGTATCGAAGACCCCGACGCCTTTGACGGCGGAAGCTTCGAAGAACGGGAGATTGTTCCAATTCAGGTCGGCCTGGATTTCGGCAATCGTCATCACTTCGGGAAGATCGCGCTTGTTGTACTGCAGGACGATCGGGAGCGTGTTGAGGTCGTAGCCGTATTCGACCAGGTTTTCCTTGAGGTTGTTGAGCGATTCAATGTTTTCTTCTTTTTTCGAGCGCTGGGAATCGGCGACAAAGACGACGCCGTCGACGCCGCGGAGCACGAGCTTGCGGGTGGCGTTGTAGAAGACCTGTCCCGGCACGGTATAGAGCTGGAACTTGGTGGCGAAGCCGTTGATCGCGCCGATGTTGATCGGCAGGAAGTCGAAATAGAGCGTGCGATCGGCGTCGGTGGCGAGGCTGATCAGATCGCCGCGGGTTTTCTTGGGCACCTTGGCGTGCACGTACTGCAGGTTAGTCGTCTTACCCGACAAGCCGGGGCCGTAATAGACGATCTTGCAGCTGACTTCCCGGCTTGCATAGTTGATAGATACCATTCTTCTCTCCCTGCGACGGCGTTACAGGCTGATTTGCGTTACCGCATTCTTGATTTCAAGCCTGACGAGACCGATGTTGACGCGCGGTTCTGCCGTAACCACGAGATAGCCGACCGGAGTGGCGGCGATGAACATTTTGGCGCGATCGGCTTCGATCGTCAGTTGCTTCAGCGGCGTTTGTTGCAGCCGCTCGAGGCTCTTGGCGACGGTGGAGCTGATCGAACCGGCCAGGGCGCCGATGGTTTCATCGTCGAACTGGCTATTGAGGTCGGCGGCGATGACGATACCGTCATGGCCGACGAGCATGCTGCCGGTGATACCGGAAGTCTTATTCAGTTCAGACAGTACTTCCCGCATAACTTCTCCCTGCTTCGCTCATATAGAGATTCTTATATCTATCCTGTAAATGGCGCAGCACCATATCGACGGCCTGGTGCACGCGGATTTTTTCGAGTTCGTCGGAGGCGGCGTCGGCGATCGACAGCAGCCACATATCGGCCACGCGCTGCAAGAAGAAGCGCTCCTGGCCGGTCTTGAATTCGAGGGTTTGGGGATGGACGGTCCCGCCTTGCGCGCAAGTGCGGTTGACGTCATCGATGATCCGGCGCGCGAGGGCGCTCCACATTTCCTGGTCGTAGCGTCCGCGGCTCCAGCCGGCGACGGGAAGACCTTCGCCGTCGATCAGCATGGCGCAGAGCACACCCGAGTATTCGCCGACGTGCTGGACAGCGTCCTGGAACGAGCGGTCGAAGTACTCGGAAGCGGCGCGCGGTTGGGCCACCGGGATGACGGCATGTTCGCGGCTCGGGCCGGGGGCCGGAGCGGGTCGCACGCCGCCGTCGATGATGATCCGTTCGCTGTTGTGCTTGCGGATTCTTTTCTTCTTAGCCATCAGAGACCTCACGGTCGAGTTGAAGACAAATGGAGCGGTCAGCGAGAAGAGGTAGACGGCCGGTTTGAAGTTGAGAAAGGCATCGCTCCAAGCCGTCGCGACGGGGACTCGCTCCATGCCGATCAGGAACAGGCAGAAGACGCCGGACATGGCGACGCGCCCGATCCAGGTGAGGACGGCCGAGGTGGCACCGCGGGTCAACGAAGTCTCGCGGTTGAACACCATGCTCGCCGCCAGAAAGAACAGCAACTCGCAGGCAATGTAGGACCAGCCGACAAGGCCGATACCGAACCCCAGGGTATTCGGGTATACGAGCATCGGCAACGCTGCGAGAATCAATAGAAACAGGACTAAGTGCCGAACATCCCTGATCGTCAAAGCCATAGCATCCTCTCAACTCTATTCGTCTCGTAAGCGGTCGGTGATCTCATCCAGTTTGAGACGCATCGAACCGAGATTGACATCCTTATCACACATCAGGACGAGATCGTAGCGGCTGAGCCGCACGATGACGATATTGGCGTCCTGAGTTTCCACGACGATTTGCTGGGCTTCGCCCAGGTGCTGGCGGGCCGCGTCGGTTTGTGTGTTGCGGCACATTTCGATGCCGAAGGCGGCGATTTCGCCGGCCGGCTGCGCGTGGCTGCCGCGCTGGTCGACGGCGGTTCCGTCGTGATAGGCGCAGACGACGCAAGCGACATTGTCGAATTCCGCGACGCGATCCATCATCTGGCTAAGCGTCAGCGGCGGCTCCTGCACCTTGGTGGGCGGCGACGGCGGTAACGACGACGGCGGCGGAGCGCCGATGGCGACGTTGGGCGCCTGCTCGTTTTTGCGGCGGCGCAGCTCTTTTTTCTGACGTTCCAGGCGCTGTTGCAGCTCCTGAATCATGAGAGGATTGACACCGGTGGCGCGGAGTTTTTTAATCTGCAACTCGGCGTCACCGAAATTGCCCTTGGCGATGAGAATTTCGACGCGCAACTGCTGGGTGGCACGGGTTTCGCCATCCAGAGTGACGGCTTCATTGAGTTCCTGTTCCGCCCAATCAAACATCTTGCGTTCGAAACTGATGCGCGCCATGACGAGGTGACCGGGACCGTAGTTGGGGTGTACGCGCAGGCCCTGACGGCAGACGCGAAACGCCTGATCGAGGTCACCGTTGGCGCGATAGGCATCGGCCAGCGACGCAAAGACCTGCGAATTGGAATTCTCTTTGAGAATCCGTTCGCACTTTTCGATACGCTCTGCCAGACTTGCTGATTCCATCATAGAGACCTTCGCAGATTGGGTTTAGGTCAGACTCTTCTTGATGCGCGCCACGCCGAGAACGATCATAAACAAGGCGAGGACCTGCAGCGCTCCGGCGGCGCCATTCGGCAGCGACAGGAAATCGAGTTCGAGCGCGATGCTAAGCGCCTGGCCGATCGAGAAGATCAGGAACGAAACCGACAGCAACTGCCACCCGGGCGACAACTCGCCGCCTTTCAGCAGGGCGAAGATTTTCATACAAAGCGAAAAGCAGAGCAGCCCGGCCACGAGCAAGAGCACGTCGACAGCGACGCCGAGCGCCGAAGTTTCCCCGCTGCCGGACTGGGCGGCAGCCGTCGAGAACGGGACAAACACGGAAAGGGCCGGCAGGCTCCAGAGAGAGTTGATCAGGCGCTTCACAGGACCTCCTTGGTCACTTTCACTTCCTTGAGGATCCGATACAACTCGTTGCCGACGTCGTACTTCTTGTCGACCTCGCGGCGTTCGGCGAGCGGGAGGGCGATTTCTTTCTTGATATCAGCCGCGACCTGCTTGCGGATTTCGATGCCGAGGTAGTTATAGACGTAAGCGAGTTGTTCTTCGAGAATCTGGTTGAGGCCGCTGATAAGCTTGAGGGTGCGCGTCTCCTTGGGCGTTTTGGCCAAGGCGCGCTTGAGGGCCTCGAAATTGGTCGGAAAGTCGGCGTGACTGACGCCGTTGAAGTACTGCCAGATGCCCTTGCGGAAATTGGCGAGGGTCGACTGGACCTTATCGTTTTCGGTGCCGAGCTTCTTTTCGAGCGTGCGCTGGATCAGACTAAACGAAGCAGCATAGACGCGCAGCAGCAGCCAGAAGAGTGAGTCTTCTTCCTTGGGGTCGGCGATTTCCGCTTCCTTGGTGCCGCTGATTTCGACCAGTTTGCCCAGCAAGAGCTTGTAGACGGCGCGCGAAGTCGCGAAGTCGCCCAGCGGCGATTGCCCGAGGATCTCCTGCACGGTGCGGGAGCCGTCGATGAGGGTCAGGACGCGGAATTCGTCGAGCGAGATCGTGACTTCGTCTGACTTCACCTGCGGTGTCGCGGAGACCCGAAGGACCTGATGGTCCGACGGCATCACTTTCTGGATCTCGACCCACTCGTCGATGCGGCGAGTGCCCTCCATGATGATATTCATGGTGTTGAGGTCGACGAGCCCTTCACGCGAGGCGGGCAATTGCCCTTCCTTGAAGATGAATTCGCCCTCCTTCCAGCTGAACAGGTTGTAGATAATCTCTTCCACCTGTTGCTTGAGGAGCAGGCTGAGTTCTTCGCGACTGAGCAGTTTCATCTCGACCAGCACTTGGCCGATTTTCTTGCCCGAGGTCTTGTGCATGTACACGGCGCGCTGGAGATCGGTCTTCGTGATGCGGCCGCTTTTGAGCACAATCTGACCGAGGTAGTCCTCTTCGGCTTCCTGGGAGCTGGCGCTGATGATGTTGCCGTCTTTGAAGACAATCTCTTTTCGGATATTGCCGCGGATAATGGTGACAGTTCCCGTTTTCTTGCCGGCTGAAAACAGCTGCAACAAATCAGGAAACGCCACGGTCTGGAGATTGCCGGTAAAACTCATGATCTCAGTTTGTTAGACTGTTCAAAATTTAGCTCACTGCGGACACATGTATCCGCAGGGACCAGTTCATATTCTTTATCGGGAGGTGGGCAGGGATTCTTAATGAGGAATTGCTTTTCGCCGCGCTGATGTTGGTGCAGGGTAAGTGTTTTGTCGGCTTAGCTGTTGGACTCAGCCAATACGAAACAGCGGTGATTTTCGATAATCAGCTCGAGGGCGCCGGATTCCCTGGTGCTGTAGACGGTCACACCGGGATGGCGGCTGCGGAATTCAGAGAGTGCCTCGAGCCCGCCGTAACGCCTGAAGTAGTTGAGGATTAGGACGGTCCGGGGGCGGCAGCGATCAATCAGCTCGGAAGTCTGGGGGATGTCCAATAATCGCCAGTCGAGACCAAGGACATTGATGGGCTCTTCGAGGCTGTTCAGAATCTGAACAGACACCGGTTGTGTGATCAGGAGCACGGCGACCGAATCTGTGCGCAAGCGGACATTTGGATCGGCCCATTGGGGTGACGGCCCCATTCGGTTGGTTCTGCGGGATAGTCCGTCTATGACTGACTTGATTGAGGCTTCATTCTGTTGTTCGGCGGTCGTCAGCAGCACTCGCTCCAGTGAGTGGATTCCGCGGAAGCGCAAGTAGGGCAATACGATCGACTCACCGGCGTCGTACGCGCGGTCCTGGCCGCCGCCGTTGATGAGTGTGGTTCCCTGCCCCGGGGACTCTATTAATATGGTTGGAGTACGGAAGGTGTCGAGGACCGTGACGCGGGTTGCTCTACCTGAACCTGCCAAAGCGGTAGTCCAGAAACTAAGCGCGACGAAAAGTACGAAGAGCCAGAGGAATATCGCGGCAAAGCGGCGACGAGTGAGAACGAAAAAGATTAGCAGGAGGCAGGAGTAGTAAGCAAGGACCGCGATCAGTGATGGGTTGCCGATCTCGATCGGTGGAATCGGCAACGCATCGAAAAGACCGAGTGCCGAATCAAAGACGTTCATGAGGAAGGACAACGCAGTGCCGAGAAGTGGCGCGACCCAGGATAGCGGAGAGAGAAACACGAGCAAAATTCCAACCGTGGCAATCAGGCCGACCAGGGGAACGATGACGATGTTGGCCAGAAAGCTGACGAGCGGTACGCCATGAAAACTGTGCAGTAAGATCGGTATGACGCCGAGCTGGGCGACGATGCTCCCGAGAACAAGCATCAGGAGATAACGGAGCGACTTCATCGGCCAGGACTTCCCTTGCGGCAGCCAACTCTCGCAAGCCGGCATGAAGAGAATCAGCGCGAAGGCGGCAGCGAAGGACAATTGCGTGCCCAAGTCAAAGAGATAGAGGGGGCGGAAGGCGAGAATTATCAGGCCGGCAATGCTGACGGAGTTCAGCCAGTTGTTGTCGCGATGGAGACTCAGGCCAATCAGCGCAACGACCGCCATCACCGAGGCACGAACGACGGATGGCTGATTGAAGGCAAGAAACGAGAAGATCACGACTCCGAGAATCGCCGGAAAGTAGCGATACGGTTTGCGGAGTCTCAGCGGGCGCAGAACCAGGAAGATCGTGAAAAGGACATAACCGACATTGGAGCCGGAGGCGGCCAGGACGTGGAGAGTGCCGGTATCTTTGAAACGCGCGTGAACTTCCGGAGGTATGAAGCGGACATCGCCGATGAGAAAACCGCGCAAGAGGGCCGAATGCTCGCGCGACAAGTGCCGGTCAAAGACCGTGACGATGTAGTCACGTACCGGCACGACGAGCGATCGCACGAAAGGATCGGAAGCCCCCGAGGCGAGCAAGTCGAGACGATCATCGGAAGTCAGATAACAGACGGCATGAATCCCGCGAGCAGCGAGGTAGGCATTGTAGTCAAAGGCACCGGGGTTACGTGCTGCGGGCGGCGCACCGACGAAGCCGGAGAAGCGAACGCGATCTTTGTAATTGAAGGCGGCGGTGCTTTCGGCGACGCGCACGCGCAGTTTTCCGCAGACGGCGACGGTGCGATTGAGATACGTGAGTGATTCCGCGGCGACGACAAGGTAGGTGCGGTCGGGGCGAATATCGGGTTCATCGGAAACGACGCCGATGAGAGAGGTGCGCCCCCCGAGGCTCGTGAAATGCGAAATGTGGTTGTTGGGAAAGTCGGTTAACTGCTGCCGTGTAAGAAACGCGCCTGAGGTGACCAGTGCCGCTGCCAGGGCGGCGCGGGAAAGAAGGGGGCGATCAATCAGCGCGTAGACCAGGGCGACGGCAGTGGAAATCACGGAGACGCCCAAAAAGGCCAGAGACGGAACAGCTATGCTGTCGCCGAGAAGAATCCCGGCGACAAGCAGCAGCAGGGCGAAGAGCGCGGGAGCGCGCAACGGGAGCCTCCCTTATTTGCTTCGCGAGAGCTTTCGACTGACGGCGCCCCAGAGGCGCGCCCATTCCTCGATTCGAAGCCAATGACACATAACCAGAAATGCCAGCCCGGCAATCACCAGGAGGATGGTCAGATCCAGCAGGTGATGCAGGTCACTTTTTATGATCTGTCCCAGAAGATACTCGCGGGCGGCCCAGACGGCAACCCCCATTATCGCCGTGGCAGTCAACATTCGGAGCATGGCGCTGTAGAACGAAGCTTCATAAGTGATACCGGCGCGCTTACGGAGCAGGAAGGCCAGCATGGCGAAGTTGCCGAAACCGGCGACGGAAGCGGCAAGAGCCAAGCCGGCGAATCCGAGGTGTTCCCGGAATTGGAAGCAAAGCACGATGTTTACCGCGACGCTGAAGATCGAGATGATGGCGGGCGTGCGGGTGTCGCGCATGGCGTAGAAGGCGGGCACTGAAATGCGCACCAGCGTAAAGAACGGCAGGCCGAGGGCGTACATCGCGAGAGCGCGGCCGGTGTTGGCGGCGTCATCGGCAGTGAAGGCGCCGTACTGGTAGACAGCGGCGCAGATTTCTTTGGCCAGCAGCACCATGAGTACTGTCCCGGGCAAGCTCAGGAAGGCGCCGAGGCGCAGCGCGCTGGAGTGGATACGGCCAAATTCCGCGTGATTGCCAGTGGCGGCTTCGCCGGAGAGACGCGGCAAGGCGACGGTCGCGATAGCGATGGCAAACAGCCCGAGCGGCAAGTGCAGGAGGCGAAAAGCATAGTCGAGCCAGGAGACGGCGCCGGAGTCGGACGAAGCGATACGAGTGATCACAGCGACGTTGATTTGCGTCGCGGCCAGGCCAATGGCGGTCGGGAGAATCAGCAACAAGAGGCGATACAGATCGGGATTGGCGAGATCGAAGATCAGCGGAAAACGGAAGCCGATTTTCTTGAGGGCAAAATACTGCACGAAGAACTGCATTGCGCCTCCCACGAGCACTCCGACAGCGAGACTCATGACCGGAGGGTCGACGAAAGGAGCAAGCGCGATGGAGCAGATGATCATGCCGACGTTCATAAGGGCGGGCGCCAAGGCGGGGACGAAAAATCTCCCCAGAGAATTGAGCACACCCATTAGCATAGCGGCCAGCGAGACGAGCAGGAGAAACGGCATCATCACGCGCGCCATCGCGACGGTAGATTCGAGCTTGCCGGGGACGCTTTCGAAGCCCTCGGCGAGAACATTGGCGATCTGGGGCGTGATAGCGATCATAAGAATGACAATGACTGAGACAATGCCCGTAAGCGCGCCGAAGACCAATCCGGCAAAGCGGATGGCCTCTTCCCTGTTGCCGGACTTGAGCTTCTGGGCAAAGAGCGGGACAAAACCGGCGGAGAGCGCGCCTTCGGCGAACATATCGCGCAAGAGGTTAGGGATGCGGAAGGCAGATTTAAAGGCGTCCACCATGTCGCCGGCGCCGAAGAGATAGGCGGTCACCTGTTCGCGAACGAGGCCGAGAACGCGCGAAATCAGGGTGGCGGCCGAAACGACGCCGGCCGAGCGCATCAGGCTGCCTTTGTCGGCGCTTTTAGTTTCCAATTGACAAGCCTTTG
Organism: uncultured Ignavibacteria bacterium; assembly: GCA_964584025.1. Classification (GTDB taxonomy): domain Bacteria; phylum Zixibacteria; class MSB-5A5; order CAIYYT01; family CAIYYT01; genus JADJGC01. Next base: position 11,103 of record CAZOYE010000036.1, on the reverse strand, counting down.
GGGAGGCCTATATTATTAGGCTTTAGTGTAAAGGACTTTGGAGGAACAGAGAATTGGCAAAACGTCATAAGTCAGCAATCAAACGGCACAGACAGTCGCTAGTGGCCCGCGAGCGCAATCGCGCGGTGAAGTCGGAACTTCGCTCGGCGATCAAAGAAGTCAAGCAGGGCCCGGGCGCCAATGCGGAATCGTATTCCGAACTGACGTCGCTGTTGGACAAAGCGGTCAAGCGCAATGTGATGAGCAAGAACACCGCTTCCCGCAAGAAAAGCCGTTTGGCGAAGATGCTCAACAAAAAAGCGAAGGCAAATTAGCCGTTCGATTTGGTTGAGGAGTTTGAGGGTGGTCTCGGAAGAGACCGCCCTTTTTTGTTTGGGGGGGACGGCGGAAGAATGGGTTGCTTTTTCGCGGTTAGAGTCGGCGGGTGGTCAGAGTGTGTGCGAAATGAGGCCCTCACCCCCGCCCCCTCTCCCAAGGGGAGAGGGGAGAAATGAACGGGTAGAATAGCCATTCTTGTCATTCGGGTTCTGTGGGGTGAAGTCGGACAGGAAGAGATTGTCCCATGAATCTGTCACACGGACGTTGCGACAGTTCTTATCCCGCCAAGGTGAAATCTCCAATCGATGGCCAAACCTCTTTGATGTGGCCATCAAAGGTTAGATTGCTTCGTCGCGGGGGCAGCGGCATAGAGGTTGAGATTCGGTCGCTCCTCGCAATGACGTTGGCCCCACCCTCCGCAGGGCCACGGGTGGGCTACCGGGTGATACATAAAGAACATCCGACTGAAGTCGGAGCTACAGGAATCATAGCCTGTGAGATTGTGGCAGGTCTCCGGCAGGGTGTGTCTGTTGGCCCCGGAGAGTACGATCAGAGACCTACCCTACGGCTTGCGAGGTGGGACATTGGGGGATGTGGCTATCAGGAGTCAGATTGCTTCGTCGCGGGGCGCGCGACATAGAGATTGAGATTCGTTCGCTCCTCGCAATGACGTTGGCCCCACCCTCCGCAGGGCTACGGGTGGGCTACCGCTTGGTCTTCGTTGGCGCATTGCCATGCGCCCCGACGGGATCAAGACCTGACGCAACGGGAGGGGGATCCGACTGAAGTCGGAGCTACAGTTTTGTAACGGTCGGCGTCTTAGTGACGGTGTGTGAAACGGTAGACGTCTTGATAACGGGAATCGAATTAATAACGGTAAACGTAGAGGTCGTGCATGGTGAGGACGGAGAAAGTGCGGAGTTCGGCGCTGATGCGGACATCGGGAAAGCGAATCGACCAGTCTTCGTAGTCAAAAGTCCTCTCCCAGAGCGGGGCGGCGGAGGCGTTCAAAAGCATAACTTTGCCGACGGTGTTGCGGCGATCCGGCGAGTCGGCTGAGTTGTTGGCGCCGCAAATGAAGAAGTTGAAATTCGGATCGCTGTCGAAGTGAAAGAGCTGGAAGGGTGTATTGACGACGGAGAGCTTGCCGAGAGTCGTGCGATTTGTCAGGTCGAGGATCTCCAACTGATCGCGGGTCAGGATTGCGGCTTTGGAGCCGTCCGCCGCGAATTGCACCGAACGCAGCAACTCGGGGCGCATCGGCATCGCGAAAGTCGAGTTGGTAAGGGCGAAGACGAGCAGCGTGTCAGTCAGCGCCGCGACGCAGGAGCCATCGTGACTGGTGAAATACTTCGAGGCGGGACCAATTTGGGCGGCCTCAACGCCCGCCGGCGAGTACTTAACCAACTGGCCACCGCCGGTGATCGCAAAAAACCACTGGCCGCCGGGGCACCACTGGCCGGCATAGAAGTTCTCGACACGGGTTGAGCCGCGCAATTCGCCGGTATCGCCATAGAATTGCAGGCGCGATTCGGCGAGTCCCTCCGCGCCGGAGACGCCGACGGCGACCGCGGCGCCGTCGCAGAGAAGGAAGGAATTGCAGCCGGGATTCTTGACGGACCACACTTCCCCGCCAACGGCGTTGTACAGAGTGATCGTTTGGATTTTGAGGTCCGTCGGCGAGAAATTGGCATAGCCGAGGAACGCGTAATAATGGCCGCGTTCGGCGGAGATCAATTTCTGGTTGCCGCGAGCGCTGAGTGAGCGCACCGAAAGCTCGGGATAGCGCCGTTGCTCAATACCATTCTTCTTAAGGATAAAGAACCCGCCGTCGGGTGCGCCCCAGGTACGGCGATGTTCGGTGAGGTCGACGGTGTCGATGAGTTCGGGAGCGACCTGATATTGCTCGGCGAGTGCCGCTGCGAGCGCCAGGAGGACCACAGTCATGGTGAGCGTAAGGTACTTCGTCATCAGGGGCGACAACCTACGATTGTCCAGCGAAAAAGCAAGTGCGCATCATCTCTTTCTACGTTCGAATTGCTGTAACGACCCAAGGCTTGTGAGCGAACGTCAGAGATAACATCGGGTAAACACGGGGAATCTGCAGTGGCGGGAGTTATTGCGGGAGACGACCGTTAAGCAATCTTCGAGTTCTGGCGGCTTGCGCCACGTGCCGGATCGCGACGGCGGGTGCCTTCGTCGAAGATATCGTAGTTGAATTTGGGGGTATTGGCGTTGACGGCAAGGTCATCGAGACCCATTTCGGCGCGATTCATTTTGGTGGGAATCCACTTCAGTTCGAAACCAAGTTTGCGTTTGTAGAACATGATCATATCGCGCAGGCGTTCGAGATTGCCGGCAGCCGAGAGCTTGTTGTTAACCTGATAAACGACAATCGGCGAGTCCGTCAGGAGCTTGACACCCTTACCGGCGAAGTGAGTCTGATTGAGCTGTAGGAAACGGATCAGGGCAATACCGGCCTGATACTCGCATTCGTAGCGATTGCCCTCGAACTGGGCGCGAAAGAGTACGCCGTAATCGGGAATCGCAAAGGAGATAATGCCCTTCTGGCGGACAAGTTTTTCGGGATGCAGATTGGAGCCGTAGAAGTAACAGTTCATCATTTCACCTCGGGTTACTCCTTCTGCAAGGGGCGTGCCGTGGCGGGAGTCGGCGAGCGATTTTTGCAGTGATTTGCAAGTCGTTGAAATAGATAGTCTTCCCGATCGCGCCCGGCGGAGGCCGAGTGTCGGTCTGAGTCGGCGATATTGTGAATGAACGGCTTTGCGCTTATGGCGAAGCGCCCTGCACAGGGCGAATCAAGGGTCGAGTGACTGTTGGAGGCGGTTTTTGAGTTCTGAAGAGACGGTCATGTACTTGCCGGTGGCTTCGGCGACGACTGTTCCAGATTGATTGATGGCCTTGCCCTCGGTAGCGATAATCCGGCCGCGGCGGCTGACGATGCGGGATTCAAAAGTATAGAAAGTGCGAATGTCGGCGGGCGCCTTGAAGCGAACCTCCATAGAGGCTGTTACGCAGAGTACGTTTTCGGCGAGGGCGGCCTTGATCATAACTTCATCAAGAATCGTCGCCATAATGCCGCCGTGAAGGATGCCCTTGTAGCCCTCGTGGCGGGTATCGGGTTGGTAGGTGGTGCGGCAGATTTCGCCGTCGTAGACGAATTTCAAGTTGAGGCCGATCGGATTGTCGGGGCCGCAGACGAAGCAGCCGTTGTAGCGGACGACTTCTTTTTCCATGGGTGGATGATAGTGAGAGGAATAGGGATTAGAAAGCGCGAGAGATCGGCGGGTCTTCAAGGCAACAGAAAAACAAATTCGTTAAGAATCTTTCGTTTCGGGCGATGGAGGTTCCGTCAGGAAGGGATTCTTGACGGCGCCGTTGAAATGGGCTGAGATTCCGTCGCTGCTTGTAATGACACCCTCACCCCCGACCCCTCTCCCAAAGGGAGAGGGGGGTAGAGAGAGCATTGGAGGAATCCGAATGAACGCTCGTAATCAAGACGTGACGCAACGGTCGATGGTTAATCGCTGCGGAAACACCCACCGCAAGCGGTGGGGCACCAAGAGGGTTAGTCGGAGCACGAACGGACAAAATGACTACTTCGTCGCGGCAACCAGCGCATGAAATGTCGAAAGCCGTTCGCTCCTCGCAATGACAGCTCCAAGCAGATCAGTTGGATAGCGTCAGGTCGCCCGGCTCGTCGCGAGAGATCGGTGAAAGGCACAGTTGAATCGAGCGCCTCGACGGAAGACCTGACGCAACTTCAGAAAGGAGACGCTCGGTCGGGATCAAGACCTGACGCAACGGGTGTAAGGAAGATTGCTTCGTCGCGGCAGGAGGAGGTTGAAAAGACTGAGATTCGTTCGCTCCTCGCAATGACAGCGGGCGCGTGTTGACCTGTGCAAGGGGCGCTCAATTCAGGCCGGAAATCGGGTGGATTTGTGCCTCCAGATCGCTATATTGGAGGTTTGTTAGTCCCCGGTGTGCGGGGGTATCGACGGCGTAGTCCCGCTGCAGGCGCGGGGCGCAACTTTGGAGCAGACGATGGAACATTTTGCCGAGCCGTATCGCATCAAGGTCGTAGAGCCGATCAACTTGATTTCGCGCGAAGAACGCGAACAGCGGATCCGCGAAGCTCACTTCAACATCTTCAATCTCAAATCACGGCATGTTTTTGTCGATCTGCTGACCGACTCGGGAACGAGCGCGATGAGCGACAACCAGTGGGCGGGCATGATGCTGGGCGACGAGGCGTACGCGCAGTGTCGCAACTACGAGAACTTCGAAGAGACCTTGCGAGACGTCTTTGGCTTCAAGCACTTCATCCCAGTGCATCAGGGGCGGGTGGCGGAGAACCTGCTCTTTTCCACGATTGTCAAACCGGGCGACTTCATTATTAACAACACCCATTTCGACACGACGCGCGCCAATACGCTGCACAAGGGCGGAATTCCGATTGACATCGTCTGCAAGGAAGCGCGCGATCCGCATTCGCACTATCCTTTCAAGGGCAACATGGACGTCGCGAAGCTTGAAGATTTCATCAGAGAGAAGGGCGCGGCGAAGATCCCGGCGTGTTTTATTACGCTGACGAACAACTCGGCCGGGGGGCAGCCGGTTTCCATGGAGAACATCAAAGCCGTGCACGCGGTTCTGCAGAAGTTCGGCATCCCCCTGTACTTCGACTGCGCACGCTTTGCCGAAAACGCTTATTTCATCAAGACGCGCGAGAAGGGCTACGAGAACAAGTCGATCAAGGAAATCACGCGCGAAATGTTCAGCTACGGCGACGGCGCGCTGATGTCGGCGAAGAAGGACGGGCTGGTGAATATGGGGGGATTTCTGGGCGTCAATGACTCGGAGTTGGAGCAGAAGCTGACCAACCTGATGATCCTGATCGAGGGTTTTCGCACTTACGGCGGGCTGGCCGGGCGCGACCTGGAAGCGATTGCGCGCGGGATCTACGAAGCGTTGGACGAGCGCTACCTGGAATTTCGCACGAAGCAGGTGAAGTTCCTCGGTGACGAACTGATGAAGCGCGGCGTTCCGATTATCGAGCCGGCGGGCGGGCATGCGATTTTTATCAACGCCGGCGAGTATCTTCCACACATCGAGCCGAAGGATTTCCCCGGCCAAGCGCTGGTGGTGGCACTCTATCGCGAGGGCGGGATTCGCTCGTGCGAGATCGGGTCGATTATGTTTGAGTCGAAGGATCCGGTGACGGGCAAGCAGGAATACGCGCCGTATGAATTGGTGCGTTTGGCGGTGCCGCGGCGGGTTTACACGAATGCGCACTTGATGCATGTGGCGGTGACGCTGGATGCGATCAACAGCTATAAAAAGAAACTGGTGGGCTTTGAATTCGTCTACGAAGCGCAGTATTTGCGTCACTTTACGATGAAGCTGCGCGAGAAAGTGGGAGTCGGGGCGAAGGTGTAGGGGGACATTGATAGCTGAAGGGCAGATTGCTTCGTCGCGGTCGAGCGCGGCTGGAATTCCTGAGAGTCGTCCGCTCCTCGCAATGACCGCGCAGGTCTGAGCCCCAAAGCCCTGACACTGTGAAAACGTGATTGCCACCAACAGGCACACCAGGTTGATTAGTCTTCAACAGCACAACAATGAACGCCCCTTCTCGAAATGAAAAAGGGACTGCTTGGAGTACAGGAGGAGAGATGAAGATCGTTCGCAGCAGTTTGGCGCAAACCGTGGATGCGGTCAGTGAATCCATCTTCCTTAAGCAGCCTATCGACAAGTACATTCGCGAGGAAGTTGCCGTGTGGATTGCCGCGCGCCAGGGCAAACCGGGAGCTTACGCCGAAATGTTCGCGCCGACGGAGTCGGATCAGGTGAACGGGATCAGGTTGTTTACGGGGGAAACGGTGAGGCCGAGTGCATCGCTGCGTCATGTTTTGGGCGAAGAGGCTTGCCGTGCGATGATCCTGCTTCAACCAAGCTCCAAGGAAGCACGCGCGGCCCTGGAGCGTGCAACAGCAGCGATGACGCAGAGATTGGTGGGCGCGAGAGACAACGGGCGCGAGATGTTTTGTTGCGGGACCTGCGATCCGGCGCTGTGGCGGCATGTTGCGGCGGGAGGACTGCGCGGTTGTGAGGACTGGGTCGACAAGGGGCTGCGGTGGATGAAGAAACTGCGCGACGGCGAAGGCAGGTGGCGGCGGTTTCCGTTTTTCTACTCGGTGCTGGCTCTATCGGAAGTTGATGCGCCGGCGGCGCGCGCGGAAATCAAATATGCTGCGCCGGTGCTGGAGCAACACCTGGCGCGGCCAGCCGGCAAGACCAAGACGGCACAGAGGCGGCGGCTGGTGGTGGAGCGGGCGTTGGAGAGGATTTGAGAGTGGCCAGAAGATACTTCGATGATCCCAGGCTTAGATTGCTTCGTCGCGGCAAATATTCGCTGAAGATATTGAGAGTTGCTTCACTCCTCGCAATGACGGCTCTTGGGCGATGGGGATGAGATAAGCGTCAGGTCGCCCGGCGCGGCGCGGAGGTTGAGGGGGCGAATTGGATTTGTCTGCGCCTTGCCGGAAGACCTGACGCAACGGCTTGGTTTCCGACTGAAGTCGGAGCAACGGGGGTCCGGCAGGGCGAGACCGTCCGACTGAAGTCGGAGCTACAGGGGTACAATTCCGTGTTGGGAATGTGAAAGGGGTTTTCAAGGAGATTGCCTCGTCGCGGCCGGGTGAGTTCGAGAGTTGAAATGACGATTGCTCCGCTTCGCGCAGTGACAGTGCTTTGGCAGGTGAGTGAAGGTGGGCGTCAGGATCACGGGGATCCTGACCTACGGGCGGCTGGCGCAAGTGTCAAGAGCGCGTCAGGTCGCCCGGCGCGGCGCGGAGAGTGAGGAGAACGAATTGGATTTGTCTGCGCCTTGCCGGAAGACCTGACGCAACAGGCGCAGTGTCAGGATCGCAGGGATCCTGACCTACAGAGACTTGTTAGCTGGCACAGCGTTTACCGCGTGATGCGGACGTCGCCGAGACCGACTTTGGCGAAGATGCGCAATTTGATGTCCGCTGAATCGTAATTGGCGTCTTTATGATCGAGACTGGCGCCGAAACCATCGCGCTTATTGGTCAGGATCTCGACGTCGCCGATGCCGGCATTGCAGGTAGCCATCAAAGGAATGCCCGACGGAATGATAATCCGCACATCGCCGATCCCCAGACTGCAGTCGACTTTGTTTTCGCCGGTGGTCAGGGTGGTTTGAGTGAGATCGAGGTTGATTTCACCGATACCTTCCTCGACCGCCAAACCGGAGCTGTCGAGTGAGCCAGGACGCAGGTGGACATCTCCAAACGTCTTCTTGAATTGGCGACCGTCAAACTTGGCGTAGTCGAAGTGGCGCTGCTTTTCCGGGCGGATCTTTTCGATGAGCATCCAGCCACCGAGGGCGATCAGGACGACCGGCCAGTAGGTGCTGACGAAGTCGCCAAAATCGAAATGGAACCAGCGCATATTGTCGGCGAGAAAGAGCACGCCGATGAGAAGCAGTAGTAATCCCCAAAACATTCGCATAATACCTCCAAGTCATGTACGGCCATTCAAATTCGGGAGTTGCCGGGAAAGTGCAAGGAGTTTTCGAGGGGGATTGCGTCGTCGCGGCCGAAGGTATTCGAGAGACGGAGATGCGGTCGCTCCTCGCAATGACATGACCTGTCGTGAGTGGTGATGCGATGGTGGTGTCGGATCACGATCCCAGGCTCGCGGGCGCATTGCCATGCGCCCCTACGCGGTGAGAAGATATGGTTGGCAGGTCTCCGGTCGAAATTGTGCGTCGTTCCCAGTTTGTACGATCAGAGACCTGCCCTACGGTTAACGGCGATTGTGAGCGAAACTAACGGCGATTGTGAGCGAAACAGGGATTGCGTCGTCGCGGCTGGATGTATTCAAGAGACGGAGATGCGGTCGCTCCCCGCAATGACATGACCTGTCGTGAGTGGTGATGCGATGGTGGTGTCGGATCACGATCCCAGGCTCGCGGGCGCATTGCCATGCGCCCCTACGCGGTGAGAAGATATGGTTGGCAGGTCTCCGGTCGAAATTGTGCGTCGTTCCCAGTTTGTACGATCAGAGACTTGCCCTACGGTTAACGGCGATTGTGAGCGAAACTAAGGGCGATTGCGAGCGAAACAGGGATTGCTTCGTCGCGGCCGAAGGTATTTGAGAGATGGAGATGCGGTCGCGCAATGACTTCGAACGGGCAGGTGGCGATGATGTAGTCGTCAGGTCGCCCGGCTTGGCGCGGGAGGCGATGGGATCGAATCAAGTCTGTCTGCGCCTCGCCGGAAGACCTGACGCAACGGGAGGGGTAGAGGAGCTCGGTCAGTGCGATCGGCAGGCCTCTGGTAAATGGTGTTCGTTATCCAGAGTGTGTGCGATCAGAAACCTGCTCGAAAGCCACCTGAGATTGCGAGCAAACAGAGATTGCTTCGTCGCGGCGAATACCTATTGAAATCACCAGGAGTTCGTTCGCTCCTCGCAATGACAACGCCTTTCAAGTGGACTCGGGGGCGTCAGGATCGCAGGGATCCTGACCTACGGGGTGAACTGGGGGGCAGGTGGCGATTAGATTGGGCGAGGAAATCGCTTGACTCAGTGGAGCCGCACGGATAGCTTCACCGCGGTTTGTTTTTGATTGAATAAGGAGCTGAAGATGAAGAGAGATTTCCTGTCCGAGACCGATTTTTCGACGAGCGAGATCAGCCGGATTTTCGAATTGTGCGCGCAGATGAAAAGCGACGAAATCAGCCCGAAGCCGTTGGCGGGCAAGACGGTCGGCTGTATTTTCCATAAAGCCTCGCTGCGGACGCGGATATCGTTTGAGGTGGGGATTGCTGAGTTGGGGGGCAGCTCGCTTTACATTACGGAGAAGGAAATCGAGCTGGGCAAACGCGAGTCGATTTATGACGCCGCCAAGGTGTTGTCGCGCTACTTGGGGATGATAACGATCCGGACCTTTGCGCACTCGGATGTGGAGCAACTGGCGCAACATGCTTCCATTCCGGTGATCAATGCGCTCACGGATCTGCTTCACCCGTGCCAAATCTACGGCGACGCTTTTACAATTATAGAGAAAAAGAAAAAGCTCGAGGGATTGAAGATCGTTTACCTGGGGGACGGCAACAACATCGCCAACTCCTGGATTAACCTGACGCGGCGCTTCAATTTCCATTTCGTCGTCGGCACCAACCCTAACACGATGCCGGACGAGGCGTTAATCAAAGCGGCGCAGGCGGAAAAAGTGGGTAAAGTCGAGGTCGTATTCGATCCTAAAGTCGCCACACGCGATGCCGATGTAGTCTATACGGATGTGTGGGCGAGTATGGGTCAGAAGCATCTGGCGGAAGAAAAGGCGGCGCTACTTAAGGATTTTCAGGTCAACGACGCACTCATGAAACTGGCGAAACCTGATTGTCTGGTTATGCATTGTCTGCCGGCGCTGCGCAATGCCGAGATCACCGACTCGGTGATGGACGGCCCGAACTCGGTAGTTTTCGATCAGGCCGAGAACCGACTCCACATCCAGAAAGCGATCATGCTCGTTTTGATGGATGACAAGCGACTGAAGAACTGATTCACTTCAAAGGAGTCAAACATGTTGCGCCCAAGTCTGACTGTCGGACTGTTTCTGGTCCTGGCAGCGACCCTGACGTTTGTCGGCTGTTCCGACGACAAGACTACCAACAGCACTGTCGGCGACCCGAATTCCCCGGCATTTCAACCGATGAAAGCGGCTATCGGCCAGGCGGTGGATTCCACGCTGGCGATCTCGATTAAGTTTGCTTACAAGCCGAATCGTTACCCGAGTGATATCGATTGGGAATGGCCGGCACTGGGCCCGAGCGACTCATTGCTTTACAACTACGTCGGCGAATGGCATGTGCTCTACCTCGGGTTGAGCACGGCGCTTGATTACAACTTTGTTTATGTCGATTCGGCACGTTTCTGGGAAGGCGACTATGCCGTTCAGTATTTCCGTTACCCGTACATTACCGGCCTTGATCTGATTCGCCACCAGACCTACACCTACACCGGCGAGGGCGACGATTATACCAATATCGCGAGCTATCTTGACCTGAGTTTCCGCGAGTGGCAGCAGCCGACGCAGTACTTTTACGGCGATGCGCTGGTGACGATCGAGGATCACTACGTTGAGGAGTCAGTCGAGAAGACGGCACGCTACGAGTTTACGTCGGAAGCTGACAACATTACCTATCATCTTGATGCCGCGAATCCGTGGTACGAGTCCTATCCGACCGGCGGAACATTGAACGTCACAGCGGCGGTCACGACGGACGAGGTCGAAGTTGAGTGGACGATATCCGTGGAATTCATGGATAACGGCACGGCGCAGGTGGAAGCCTCGAACGGCACGTTGACCTACACGTACACGCATACGCCGAGTTACCAATAGTAGTCTTAAATCTGATTTGTTCAGGGTGTCTGGCGGTTGTCAGGCACCCTGATTTGTTGGTGGGAGTTGGTACGAAGATGACACACCCCGTCTCGCGCCCGCGGTGTGGGAGAGTCGAGAGGAAAGTCAATCACCCGAGGTCGGCAATGAGCAACTGCAAGAGAATTGCGGGCGCGAGCCACCCCTCTTGATAGAGGGGAATTGATTCTGCCCGGCTGTTTTGTGGGCGTAAGAATTCGGCAGGTCTCCGGTGGAGATCATTCGTTATCCCTAGATCGTGCGATCAGAGACCTGCCCTTGTATCTTTCTTTTTTGTTTTCCCTTTGTTCATT
>CAZOYE010000035.1:0-33641 GCA_964584025.1 uncultured Ignavibacteria bacterium | reverse complement strand
ATCGGGGGAAATTCAACCGTGCGCGCAGACCGTGCCCCTACGCCGTCGTTGTTCATATTGCCGTAGGGGAAGGGTTTGCCTACCCGTTGATCCACCCCCTGTACCCCACCAGAATGGTGGGAGCCTAATGGCTTGCCGCGATCACGGTTTCAGGTAGCGCTTAAGAAAATGGATGGCGGTGGGTTACCGGTTATCAGTAGCATTGAGTTGCTCGTGAAGTTCGGTGGAAAGGCAACCGACCCTAAGCCGATGCGCTGAGTCGGCAGATCACTTTCACATCGCTTGCAGCCCACCAGCGTTGTCGGAGACCAATGGCCTGCTGAGATGACGATCTCAGGTGGCGTGCGAAGAAGGTGGGTTACCGGTTTTGAGGGCGAGTTGCTAGTTAGTCACATTGCGACCAGAACCTACTGTCGCCAAAATTCGCAGCCGCAACCTCTCGGCTAAGTCTTCAGGCGATTTGTAGAGTATGAAGTTTCGATGATTCACGTCGAAGTGTATGCCTTCCTTGTCTTCTTCGCGGCAGCACATGATGACAGTTTTTCCCATACCATGGGCGTATCCGGCCTCGTAGTAAACACCATTTCGGTGCTCCGTATATTCGGCCACGACAAATCTGCACTCTTTGAGTCCAACGACTATCCTATCGTCGATCAGGTCGTTGTGCTCTACATGGTCAACACGCATGGGATCGAAGCCGCAGCTTAGGATTGCCTTGGTGATTCCCTGTTCGTAGACTTCGTCCATTGATGAATCAAACCACATTGCCACGAAGGCCTTGTTTGAATCTGCGCCGGTCAGAAGCTTCAACTCCCGAACTTTCCTCAATCCCTCAACTGTAAGAGTGACGGCACGTTTACCCCCGTGTCCGTCATTACTCGTGCGCTTCAACAATTTCTGATCAACCAACTGCTCGATCTGTGCGCGAAACTCGTTTTGATCAAGCGTATAGCCCAGATTGCTTCGATCCGACCCGAACTGCAGTTCTTCACCAAATCGAGTTGTGAGACGAGCAAGGTTGATTAGCAGTCGATCCATCCTATCCAAAAGGTCGGTTGGCGCGGTGCTCAATATAGGGCGAATTTCCTTCTCCCAGATCTCGAGTGGCTGCCCGGCTGATGCCCTGTCACGAACGATGCCGGAAAGTAGTCCCTTCTCGCGAAAGCCCAATTGCGTGACAACCGGCAAAGCGTAATCCGTTATTGTGAATGGACCACACATAACGCATCTGAAAAACTCCTTGCTGTGCAGAGGGTCGAGCCCGCGCCATTCGCTATTGTTGCCGCAGATTGGGCAAGATTTGGTTTCACTCATAGTGTTCTACCACCTTTCACCAACTACTCAAAACGGCGGATCGTTGCCGATCCGCCGTTCATAATCAAACCTCTGCGGTTTAGTACATGTCGCCGTAGCCGCCGCCGGGGGGCATCGGCGGAGCACCGGCGCCCTTGTTGGGTTCCGGTTTGTCGCAGATGATCGCTTCGGTAGTGAGAAGCAGCGAAGCAATCGAAGCGGCGTTTTCGAGCGCCGAACGCGTCACCTTGGTCGGGTCGATGACGCCGGCCTTCATCAGGTCTTCGAACTCGCCGGTCTGGGCGTTGTAACCGAACGCGCCGTTCTGGCCTTTCACCTTCTCGACGACGACCGAACCCTCGGCGCCGGCGTTTTCAGCGATAAAGCGAATCGGGGCTTCGAGAGCGCGACGCACGATCGACAGGCCGATCAGCTCATCGCCGTCCAGCTTCATGTCGTTGAGCTTGGGAATCGTGCGCAGCAGCGCGACGCCGCCGCCCGGGATGATACCTTCCTCAACCGCCGCGCGGGTGGCGTGGAGGGCATCTTCGACGCGGGCCTTCTTCTCTTTCATTTCGGTTTCGGTCGCGGCGCCGACGTTGATCACGGCCACACCGCCGGCCAGCTTGGCCAGGCGTTCCTGGAGTTTCTCGCGGTCGTAATCGGAAGTGGTTTCCTCGATCTGGCGCTTGATCTGCTCGATGCGGCCCTTGATGTCGGCCTGCTTGCCGTTGCCTTCGACGATGGTGGTGTTTTCCTTGTCGATGACGATCTTCTTGGCAATGCCGAGATCGGAGAGCACGGTGTTTTCAAGCTTGAAGCCGAGTTCTTCCGAGATCACCTTGGCGGCGGTGAGCACGGCGATATCTTCGAGCATCGCCTTGCGACGATCGCCAAAGCCCGGGGCCTTGACGGCGCAGACCTTAAGGGTGCCGCGCAGCTTGTTGACCACGAGGGTGGCCAGCGCTTCGGACTCGACGTCCTCGGCGATGATCAGCAGCGGCCGGCCGGTCTGGGCGATCTTCTCGAGAATCGGGAGCAACTCCTTCATCGCGGAAATCTTCTTGTCGTGGATCAGGATGTAGGCGTCTTCCATCTCGGTTTCCATCGACTCCGGATTGGTGATGAAATACGGCGAGAGGTAACCGCGGTCGAACTGCATACCTTCGACGACTTCGAGCGTGGTGTCGGTAGTCTTGGCTTCTTCGACGGTGATGACGCCGTCCTTGCCGACCTTCTCCATCGCTTCGGCAATCAGGTTGCCGATCTGCTTGTCGTCGTTGGCGGAAATCGTGCCGACCTGGGCGATTTCGTTCTTACCGGCGATCGGCTTCGACTGCTTCTTGAGCTCATCGATAATCTTCACGACGGTCTTCTCGATGCCGCGCTTGATACCCATCGGGTTGGCGCCGGCGGTGACGTTCTTGAGTCCTTCGGTGTAGATCGCCTGAGCGAGCACGGTGGCGGTGGTGGTGCCGTCGCCGGCGACATCACTGGTCTTGCTGGCGACTTCGCGCACCATCTGGGCGCCCATGTTCTCGAAATGATCTTCGAGTTCAACTTCCTTGGCGACGGTGACGCCGTCCTTGGTGACGGTGGGGGAGCCGAATTTCTTGTCGATGATGACATTGCGGCCCTTGGGACCGAGGGTGACTTTCACCGCATCGGCCAGTTTGTCGACGCCCTTGCGCAGTTTCTCGCGGGCAATCGAATCGAATTCTATTTGCTTAGCCATTCTGGTAATACTCCTTGATTCGTTGGATTACTTCAGTACCGCGAGGATATCGGACTCGCGCATGATCAGGAATTCGGCGCCGTCCACGGAGACTTCCGAGCCGGAATATTTGCCGTAGAGGATCTTGTCGCCGACCTTGACGGACATCGCCAGCAGCTTGCCCTCATCGGAGAGGCGGCCCGGACCGGCGGCCATGATCTGACCTTCCTGCGGTTTTTCCTTGGCGGTATCGGGGATAATGATCCCGCCCTTCTTGACCTCTTCCTGCTGAAGCGGCTTCACCAGAACGCGGTCTTGCAACGGTTGGATGTTCATTAATGCACTCCTTATAGAATGAATAGTGGATGGTTAATTGCGCTGTGTTTCAAAGCTGCTTTCTGTCGTTTCAACGTTAGGTGCGCTAGTCGACACACCCACCGCAAGCGGTGGGGCACCGAAGATCTCAGTCAATCGCCTACGATACGCAGGCGGCACCTGTCTTGTTAGCACTCCTCGGTGTCGAGTGCTAACAGCTTGTACGCGAATATAGGGGGGAAGGTTTCGGGGGTCAATCAGATTTTGGGGGGGTGCCAGGTAATTCTGCATAAATATATGAATTTAAATAACTTGTGGTGAACAAAACGACGGGAGGTGACAGTCCAACACGCCGAAGAACAGATGTTAGTGAGCACTACTGACGAGTTTCGCGACCCCTGAATATCGGCTAATCTACGGACAACCCGCGCACGGCGCCGGGCCGCCGGAAAAGATGTAGCTGATCAGGTAGACGGCGTCAGATATCGTGGTCAGGCCATTGCAGTCGACATCGGCGGAGCCAAGAGATACCGGCGGCGGACCTGAGGCGAAGATATAGTTGATCAGATACACGGCATCCGAGATTGAAACGACGCCGCTGGCGTCGGGATCGCCACAGGCGGCAAGCGCGGGGAGCACGGTAAACTGGTAGACGCGCTGAACTACATGCGGCGGTACATGCGAGTCGGTCGCCTGCAAAGTGAAGAAGAAAGTTCCGTTCAGCGTGGGACGCCCCTCGAGACGCTGAGTCTGGGTGTTGAGTTCAATACCGTAGGGCAGATCGCCGCCAAGAAATGAGATCGAATAGGGCGGCGTGAGACCAACAGCATCCATCTGCAATTCATAGAACTCACCGACAATGGCCTCAGGACACGACAGCGGCAGCACCGAAAGAGTGATCGGCACGTTGTAGATGATGGAATCGCGGAGAATCCAATTGGTCGGGTCGAGCGCGATGGCGCTGATTGAATCTTCCAACCAGATTGTATACAACTGGCTCCGCCCCTGTTGCCAGATTACGGTGTCGCGATTTCCGGACGATGTGATCAACGTGTGCTGAATCGGCATCCGGAACGTCGGAGTCGAGAGTTGTATTTGCCGGATTTCATAATCGAGGCGGTACTGCTGCCGCAGCGGATCATAGCGACAAACCCAGTCTTTGCGGTAAGTCGGATAGCCGTCGTAGTAGACCCACTGGTTAAAGAAGTAGCCAAGATCAACGCCGGTGCGCTCGGAAAAGAAATCCTCCAGATCGGCGCTGCTTGCCGAGGCGTATCGAAATTCCGAGTACGCCCACTGCTGGAGAACGTCAAAGAAAGTCGAGTCGCCCAGAACGCCGCGCAACATGTGCACGACCCACGCGCCCTTGTCGTACGCGAGCGAACCGTCAAAGATCATTTGCGTCAGGGGGTCTTCAACATAGAGTGTCCCAAATTGCGCCGGCTGCAGCGATTTCATGAAACTAAGATACGCGGAGAACGATTGATTCTGCCGCTCCTGAAAAATTGCCTCCGACCAGGTGGCAAAGCCCTCATTGAGCCAGATGTCGTGGAAGGTACGGCAGGTGATCATATCGCCCCACCATTGGTGCGCGTTTTCGTGGATCATCGAAAACTGCATATCGTAACCGCCCCAGGGGTCGTGGGTTGAGCACGTCTGATGCTCCATGGTACTCCAGGTGCCGGCGTTGGCGTTGCCGAGTTTTTCATCGGCGAAAGGATATGCTCCAAAGGCGTTGCTGTAGTGCTGCAGCAATGCGGCCGCATAATTGTTGAAGGTCGTGCGGGACTCAAGGGAGTTTGGATAGGAGAAATTGTATACCGGAATCGCCTCGCTGCCAAGGTTAACGATACTGGAGTCGACCACGAACTCCGCCGCAGTTATCACAATCAAGTAGGTTACGATCGGGTACCGATGTTGCCAGTGGAATTGCCGCTTGTCACCGGGGTAATCAGCAATCGAGATCAGCTTGCCGTTGGAGACCGCATACAGCGGCTCGGGCACGGCGACCCAGACGTCGATCGAGTCGGCCTTGTCCTCCGGGGTGTCCTTACAAGGAAACCAATTGCGCGAATCGAACGGTTCGGTTGAGGTGAAAATAACATCATTGCCGTGATATGTCGTGAACTCCATGCCGCCGTCGTCATAGGTGTTACCGTAGAAAGGTTGACCGTGATAAAACACGCTCAAGTCAATCACCGCGCCGGAATCGGCCGGTTGAGGCAGACTGATATGCACAAGCGAGTCAGCGCGCGCGACCGCGGCCGGCAGAGCGCCGACCCGCGCTGAATCGACGGTGAGATTCGTGTGTAAGTCGAGCTCGATCACCCCCAAGTCATGGGAAGTCGAAACGATTTGGTAATCGACTTGTCCGATGGCCGACTCAGAGAGAAACGACAGGTCGATGTGGATGCCGTAGTACTTGACGTCGTAGAGCGCGCGATTGTCAGTGCGTTGAAAAACCTGGGACAGCAACAACTCCCTGGCCGCTGCCTCCTTCTGCGCGGCTTCGAGTTCGCGAAACCTCCGAGCCTGGCGGGCGAATTCAGCCGGATCAGTGGGCGCAGCAGGCGGAGTAGGAACACCGGATTCCTGAGCGATACTGGTCATAGCCAGCATTGCCGCAACAATGCCGGGAAGAAAGAATCTCATTTTGGCCTCGTGATTACCGCAGTAATATACGGTCGAATGCCGCAGGTAGCAAGGCCGCTTAATCAGCGCCCGACGATCAACATCCGGCGCAGGGCGCCGGGCCGCCGGAGAAGATGTAGCTGATTAGATAGACGGCATCGGAAATGTTCACGATCCCCGAGCAGTCAGCGTCGCCGGATTCGACCGGATCAGGCGCCGGTCCGCCGGAGAAGATATACGAGATTAGGTAGACGGCATCGGAAATGTTGACGATCTCGGAGCCATCAGCATCGCCGCACAAGTACGGCGGTTCGATGATCGTCACGCTTACGCTGAGTGTGTCCGCTTTTTGAGGAACGCTCGAATCGCGGCATTCAAAGTTGAAATAGAAAGTTGCGACAAAGACTGGTGTGCCGTCTATGGTGCCGGTGTTACCGCCGTTGAAGTTGCAGCCAAAGGGCAAATCACCGCCGAAGAAGGTCCAGGTGTAGGGCGGAGTGCCGCCGACGGCTTCCAATTGGACGAAGTAAGGCGTGTTCATGTAACCGACCGGCATGGTGTAGTTCTGGATATGTAACTGACCGTCGCAGGCATCGCCAACGCCGTCGGAGTTTTCGTCATACTGATTCGGGTTGACGGTTGCCGGGCAGTTGTCGCAGGCATCGCCGACCAAGTCGTTATCCAGATCGGCTTGCGAGATGTTGACGACAAGCGGACAATTGTCGGTGGTATTCAGAATGCCATCGTTGTCGGAATCAGGGTCGCAGACATCGCCAAGATTGTCGCCGTCGACGTCGTCCTGATCGAGGTTGTAGGCATTGGCGCAATTGTCGCAGGGGTCGTTGATACCGTCGTGATCGGTGTCGACCGGAGAGGTCATGTACTGGCATAGCGCCGCTGCCGCTTTGCGTAGGTTGATCGCCGGGCCGATCTCGCCGCCGGAGCCCTGCGGATTGCCGGTCTGGATGAGAAGACTTCGCATCTCGATGGGAGTCAGGGGCCGACCGATGACTTGTTTGGCGTAGGATTGCAGTGCCGTTACCAGTCCTGCGGAAACCGCCGAGGCCGAACTCGTGCCGCTGAAGGTGTGCGTGTAGCTCTGATGATTGTCTCCACCAACGATTGACCAGTTCCCATAGCCGGAAGAAAAGACATTTTCGCCCCAAGCTTGGACGTCAACACGACTGCCATAAGTCGAAAAGTCTCTCTTGTTGTGAGCGGTGTTCGATGTGCCCGCTCCAATAATTATGGACTTGGAGTCGCCACGTGCCATGTAGCTAGCGTAGGTTGGGCTGTCGAGATCCTGGTTGCCATTGCCAGCGGCAGCAACAACGACGATGTTCTGATCCCCGCCGTTCTTCACCACAGTCCAAACCGATGGACTGTACTCCGCTGGAATGTAAAGCTCTCCAATCGCGGCTGTTTGCATCTCAAGGAGCACCACGTCGCCCGGGTCGGAGTCGGCAATAGCGTTGGCGATACAAGTCACACGACGTGAACCCTGCTCCAATGACTCCTCCGGATACACATTTACACTTGATGCAAGAGGTGCAATGCCACTAATGCCGTAGCCGTTGTCAGGTGCTGCGGCAATCCCGACAGACGAAGTTCCGTGATCGATGAAGTTACCTGCCATGGTTTGGCCGGCTTCGACGACGATGGGAATATCGACGAGATCTTCATGGATGACGTCCCAGCCGTACTCGCAATCGGAATAGCGGACGTTTTGTCCTTTGCCATTGCGCGTCCAGAGATAGTCAACTTCGAATCCCGGATTTGGTCCGCGATAGCCCTGCTGCGGGACATAGTTCGGGGTCGGCGGAGCGTAGTCGCCGGGAGGTGGCGGCATAACCTCGGCAAGATAAACGTATTCGACTTCAGGAAGAGCCTGCAGCGCGCGGGCGGCGGCTTCGAGCATGGCATTATCGGCACCGTCGATTTTGACGAGCATCATACCGCGCAGGTCGGGCTGGGCTTCGCGGGAGATTTCGGCGGCGCGCTGCTCGAGCTTGTCGATCTTGGCATCGGGCAATTTGATCAACTGCTCAAAGCGCAGCGCAAACTGGCTCGCGACATTGAGAACCTTATCTGATGCGGCCTTTTCGTGCGAACCGACCTTGCCATCGGCGGTGGCCCGCATGAGCAGATCATCGCGGAACTTGATTTCAAGTTGAAATTGCTTGCCCGGGAAGGTGATGATCGGAACGTTCTTAATCTGAGCACGCGGTGCGAGTGATTCGGCAAAGAGCGGCCCGCTTACCGATGCTGTGAGCGCCAGAGCAATGAAGAGCGCGTTGACAGTTGATAGACTTCTGCGATTGCGAGAACGGTCGGTCATGTTTAGCTCGGTTTCCAAGAGGTTGACTTGCCTGCGAAAAATGTCGCCGGCAGCGATCAATAGAGTAATCGGCACGTGGTACGATTGCCTGAGAGAAGATAAGCAAAAGTGGGAAGTTGTCAACGGGGGAGATGGGGTCTCATCATTCGATCATAGTCGGAGCGTCAGGATCGCAGGGATCCTGACCTACAAAGCGCTTTTCTGATTCTTAGAGAATCTCGGAGACACTTGACAAAAGTCAAAGACTTCGCGGGTAGATATGTCGATGCTCCCTAATGTTGGTGTCGATGGCTTCGCGAAAGAAAATAGTGGACATCGACGATACAGAAGTACTCATTAGGCCTTCAGGCATGAGTGGGCGAGATTGAGTGAGGGAAGTGCGCGATAGATCCAAGACAGAAGTCTCCCGATGGGCGTTGGCGATCGTGATCCTGGCCGGGCTGTTTTTCGGCATCGGTTTCTACACGTTCTACTACGCCAAGGGCGCTTCGTATCTGTCCGACGATCCCAATGTCTGTATCAACTGTCATATCATGCGCGAGCAATTTGACAGCTGGCAGAAAGGGAGCCATCACGGCGTCGCCGCCTGCAATGACTGCCATTTGCCGCAATCGTTTCCGAGCCGTTACATCGTCAAGGCGGAAAACGGCTTCAACCACTCGCGCAAGTTTACCTTTCAGGATTTCCACGAACCGATCGCGATTCGCCCGGCCAACCGCGAGGTGCTGCAGCAGAATTGCCTGCGTTGCCACCAGCAGTTGATCAGCGAATCGGTCGGGACGTTTGAACACGCGGATGATCATCAAAACTGCGTTCGGTGCCACCGCGAAGTGGGGCACGGCGCAGCGCATTAGGAGGATAGAGAGCAATGGCCGAGAGACAGTCTTCCCGGTTGTGGGTGTACGTGCTGATCTTGATCGTGATCGCGGCGGCGACCTTCGCGGTGCTGCTGCTGATGCAGAATATCTCGCTGCGCAAGGAAGAAGCCAAACAGGTCGTATTCCAGGTAACGACGTTGGATGAGAGCGTGATCGATCCGGCGGAATGGGGGAAGAATTTCCCGCGGCAATACGATTCCTACCTGCGCACGGTCGACACGGTGCGCACCAAGCACGGCGGCAGCGATGCGTTCCAGAAGCTCGATGCCGATCCGCGCTGGCGGGATTTGTTCAAAGGATATGCATTCGGAGTCGATTATCGCGAAGAGCGCGGGCATGCGTATATGCTCTCCGACCAGGACATGACCGAGCGCGTGACGCAGTTCAAGCAACCGGGGGCGTGCCTGCATTGCCACTCCGCGGTGATTCCGGCCTATCGTGCCAAGGGTAAGGAGGCGGGGGTGCCGGACAGCGACACGCTGGCACAGATTATGAAAGGATTTGAGATTGTCTGCGGTCTGCCGTATGAAGAAGCGCGAAAACTGGTGGATCACCCGGTGACATGCCAGGACTGCCACGATCCGAAGTCGATGCAGTTGCGCGTGACGCGACCGGGATTCTTGAACGGTATTCAGCGCCTTGCGGAGAGCGGCAGCGCGACGCCGCATCTGCCGAGTATCTCGCGCTGGCAGGCGGGCGACCGCGCCAAGCCGTATAATCCGAATATTGAAGCTTCACGGCAGGAGATGCGTTCGTTCGTGTGCGGGCAATGTCATGTTGAGTACTATTTCAAGGGCACCGGCAAGATGGTGACATATCCGTGGCATAACGGCCTGACCGTCGAGGACGCCGAAGCCTATTATGACAGCGTCGCGTTCAAGGACTGGACGCACGGCATCAGCGGCGCGCCGACATTAAAGGCGCAGCATCCCGAATTTGAGATGTGGAGCCAGGGGATTCATGCGCGTTCAGGGGTGGCGTGCGCCGACTGCCATATGCCCTACTATCGCGAGGGCGCGGTCAAGATCAGTGATCACCACGTGCGCAGCCCGCTGCTAAATGTTGCGCGCGCTTGTCAGAATTGCCACCGCTACTCGGAGGACGAAATTGTTTCACGAGCGCTGGCGATTCAGGACAAGACTTCTGCCTTGCTCATCAAGACGGAAGAAGCCGTGCTTGACCTGATTCGTGCGATTGAAGCGGCGAAGATTAACGGCGCTGACAGCCTGGCTTTGGTGACGCCGCGCGATTTTCACCGCAAGGCGCAGTGGCGGCTGGATTATGTGGCGGCGGAAAATTCGATGGGATTCCACGCGCCGCAGGAAGTCGCTCGGATTCTTGGCGAAGCGATCGATTATGCGCGGCAAGGTTACATGGATCTTGCCAAGCGATTTCCGGTGATGAGCGCGCAGGCGCGGTAGGGCAGATAGGAAGGCGGGTAAGATCGGGGTCATGCGCGCCGGCGAAGCCGTGTGAAGGCAGCGAATCCGACTGAAGTCGGAGCTACAGGATTGCTTTACGAACAGCAAAAGAGATTGCTTCGTCGCGATTGAGTGTGGACTTACGGGGGAGATTCGTCCGCTCCTCGCAATGACAACTCACTGGTCTTGTAATCGCAGGCCGTGAGATCAAAGCCGTCAGGATCGCGGGGATCCTGACCTACGGGACTGAGAATCACCCGACTGAAGTCGGAGCTACAGGATTGAATCACGAACAACAAAGGAGATTGCTTCGTCGCGATTGAGTGTGGACTTACGGGGGAGATTCGTCCGCTCCTCGCAATGACAACTCACTGGTCTTGTAATCGCAGGCCGTGAGAACAACGCCGTCAGGATCGCGGGGATCCTGACCTACGGGACTGAAGGTTCCGGGTTCAACGCGGAATCAAGAACCGACGCAACCATCTTCGAGCCCACCGCAAGCGGTGGGGCACCGGGGAATGTTAAGTCAATTGGCCGGGCAGAAACAGCCATCGAACCGGGGCTAAGTAGAAGCGACAGACAGGAAGAGGCTGTCCCATAAGTACCGAAACGGGTAGTTGCGGCGGTTCTTGATTTCGCGCGTTCTTTCGAAAGTCGCTGGCAATCTGAGTATTCCAGCGCGAAACCGTGAACCGCCGCGTTTTGATTTCTGCCTGATTTAAGCTTATGAGACAGCCTCGGAGTGTCTAGCCTACCGGTTCATTTCGTAGATGAGGCGGAGACCGTCGAGCGTGATGTCGGGGAGTACATCTTTGATGTACTTCGATGCCGGGGCAATGAGTCCTGCGAGTCCGCCGGTGGCGATGATGCGCGGCGTGGCTTCCAAAGCGCGATTGAGTTCTTCAATAATATGATCTGATTGCCCGACTGCTCCGAGGAAGAAGCCGGCTTTCATAGCGTCCTCCGTGGATTTGCCAATCGGCGATTTGGGGGCTTCAAACGAAATCTTGAATAGTTGTGCGGCGCGATGAGCAAGGGCACTTTGCGCCGTCTCGATACCCGGGGCAATGACGCCGCCGAGATAGGCGCCGTCTGTGGAGATGACATCAAAAGTGGTCGCGGTGCCGTAGTCGACGACGATGCACGGTCCGCCGAAGCGCTCAAAGGCCGCCACGGAATTGCAGATGCGGTCGGTGCCGATTTCACCGGGGTGGGGGTAGTCGAAACGGATGTTGAATTTCAGACCCGCATGTACCACCAAGGGCTCAATACCGAAATGCGCACGGCTCATCTGGCGGAAGACAGGGTCGAGCCGCGGTACAACAGTTGCCAGTGCTATGCCGTCGATACCGGACAAGCCCTTCATCTGCATAAACTGGGACAACAAGAGAGCAGATTCATCGGCGGTACGGGCATGATCGGTGGCGAAGCGCAGCGAGGTCTTGAGAATCCCGGCTTCGTAGAAGCCGACGACGACGTTGGTATTGCCGATGTCGATAGCGAGCAACATAGGAGATCAATATACGAGAATCTGCGGGGGAGGCAACGCTTGATCTGCGAGAGAGGGCGCACTGCCGTGCGAACGCAAGGCTATTCCGAACCTCAGTGTGTACTGCCTCAAAACCTGAAGGGGTACTTCCACAAAACTGCACGGAGCACTGCCTTAGAAACACAGAGCGCACTGCCTCAAAATCACGGGGCGCACTGCCTCGAAATCAAGGGGCGCACTGCCTTGGAAACACAGAGCGCACTGCCTCGAAGCTCTCCGGGCGCACTGCCGTGCGCCCCTACGCGGAAAGATCGAGTTTTGCGTTGCGCGAGACGGGGATTGTGCTACCATGGTGTTCTATGAAAGTGACTTTTTCCCTTCTCCCAGTGCTTGTCGCAGCGATGATGCTCGTCGGATGTGAGCGACGGGAGCCGGGGCCAATCGACGGATACTCAGGGTGGGTTAATCGTTCGCTGCAACTCGATGCGACCACACTTGAGTTGCCGGAAGTTAAGCTCGATTCGGATGTCAAGAACTTCACGATCATTGAGCGCTTCGTGTTTCTCGGCCAGCAAGACACGGTGCGCCGGGCTGTGTCGATGACGTTTCGCCGGGCGTTGAAGGACAACAAGTTTATCCGCGCGGAGCGCGACTTCTCCGGATTTGTGCTCGAGGGCGATTACTGGCAGGCGCTGCCCTACACCAAGATGCGGCACGACTCGACGAAGCTCGCGACGCAATATCCGTTCATGTTCGGCGGCGTGACCTGGCAGAACGACAGGCGCGCTGCGGAGATTACCTACAAGTGGCGCGAAATGGAACTCGCATTGGATATCTCCGATCTCGTGCCTGTGCAATTCAACGAAAACGGCGAGAGCCGCCGCGTCCACACTCTGGGTTCGGGCAAGTTGACCTATCGCGGTGTGGCGATTGCAGGGAAAGTGTCCTACGAGCTGATCTGTGTTGATGGCTTCAATGTGATTGACAAACTGGGGAGCGGGATCGAGTACAGCAATTATGACTGGATCATGCTCGAGACCGAGTCGGGAAAGACGTTGCTGGTATCGACGGATTCAACAACGTCGGGCGATCGGATTCTCAAGAACTTCCTGGTGCTCGCCGACGGACCGAATCTGAGCGCTGCCGAGGGACAGCAGAATGTGCGCCTGAGGTCAGAGGAGATACAGCGTGACCGCAAGATTTTCGAGTGGCTGGCAAATCGCAAAACTCTGGAGCAGGACGAATTGGGTATTTCCATTGACGTGACGGCACAGGAAGCACGGGTGTTCTACACAAGCGGTTTTGCCATCGCCGAGCTGGCCGGAACGGTCTCGATCGGCGGAGTTAAGGAAATGGCGTGGGGCGTGCTTGAACATTGGCAACAGCCGAAGAGTGAAAGTGAGGCCTTGAGATAGCATGAGTGGGGATCTGCGCGGCATGCTGGAAGACGCCGCCAAGTTGTGGCTGGCGCATGACGGGTTGTGGTTTCAAGAAGTCGAAAAGGCCTACGGTATGGAGAAAGCAATCGCACTCGACAAGAATGCCTGGGAGCGATTTACTGTCATCGAGGCCAAACGGATCATGGCGCGGCAGAATCTGCCGGCCAATGGCGGGTTGGAAGCACTCAAGACGGCTCTCGGCTTTCGTCTTTACGCCTATATTAATGAGCAAGAGATTGTCGAAGAAACGGCGAACAGCTTTGTGTTTCGCATGACCGACTGCCGGGTGCAATCGGCGCGGCAAAGACAAGGGTTGGCGGCATTCCCGTGCCAGGAAGTCGGTATCGTCGAGTATTCCCTGTTTGCCAAGACAATTGATCCGCGCATCAAGACGGAGTGCGTGGGCTGTCCGCCCGACCCCAAACACCCAGAGTACTGGTGTGCGTGGCGATTCAGTCTTTGACGGCCGCTGTTGGCTAAGACGATTTCGTCACACTCTGTAGTTCTTCAGGCGTCAAGGATCGCTTGGCGTATTTGAAGCCCGCCCAGACAGCGATTCCATAGAATAGCAACTGCATCGGACTGAAGGTCTCCCGGAAGATTGACCCGATCAACTGAGGGTTCAGTGCCGAGACGACGTCGGAGAGCGGGACACCCTCGCCGCGGGATATCTCGATACAGGCCCAGAAGAGATCGCCCAAGAAGACGCCGATCAACGCCGTCAGGGCGCCGACGATTGAGAATGAAGTGTCTATCCCCTTGCCGAGGAAACGCACGCCGAAGCCGGCGAGGAATCCTACTCCGATTGCGGCAAAACCGATCTGGTAGTGGGTTAGCCAAGTCAGCAGACCCCAGCCGACGGCACCGATAATCGCACCCAGCACACCGCCGGCGATTCCCATCGTAAGGTTTTGATTGTCGCGAATTTGCTGCAGAAGCCGGCTCAGCTTCAGCGGGTCAACTTCTGATTCCTGCGCCTGCGGTTGTGGATTCTGACTTTCCTGCATACTACCTCCGCCATTTTATTGCACATTCATATGTTACTGTCTGGCTCTGACTCGTCTGATGCCTTATCACGATGGCAACGGCGATTTCGTCTCGCACAAAGAGCTCACTGCTGCCAACGAATCACCTGGTCGTGATAGGCAGCAGCCAATTGTTCGGCGCGCTGGCGATCCTCTGATTCGGCGACGACCGTGAAATAGGCGGCGTTACGGTCGGGGGCGACCCAGATCCAGGAACCGTCCTCCTGGAAGCGGGCGCCATCGACGAGTTGGCGATTGCGACCCTCGGTGTGCTCCATCAGCAGACGCATCACCTTGCCTTTTTTGTCCCATGAACAGGGGACTTGCCTGACCGAGGCATGAAAGCGGCCGAATTCCGAGCGCAGTTCCGCCAGATCGGCATTGCGACGCGCCAGCATCTCCATAATTTTCACGGTGGCAAACATGCCGTCGGCACCAAGCTGGAACTTGGAGAGCAAGAAGCCGCCGCGGGTGCCGCCGACGAAGTCGACATCCTCAGCCTTGAAGGCCTGCATCATGGCCAGATGGTCGCCGCGCACACGCTGAACCTGGACGCCGTACTGATTAGCGATCTCCTCGATACCCATGCTGGCCATGATCGGCACGGCGATCTTGCGCGCCTGATAGGTAGAGACGTACAAGGAGGTCACGAGCAACAGCAGCAGTTGATCTGAAATCTCCGTACCGTTACGGTCGACCACGGTGATCTTCTCGGCGCTGCGCGCCAACTGGATTCCGAAATCGGCGCCGAGCGATTTGACGATGGAGCCGAGTTGCTCGATAACGTTGCGGTTCTGGCCGAAGGGGAGATTCGGATTCGGGAAGGCATTGATCGAGATCAGCTCGGCATTGAGTGTACTGAAGATACTGCCAAAAATCTCGGAGGCGCCGCCGTGGGCGAAGTCGATGACGATCTTGAAGCGGCGATTCACGATGGCGTCGACATCGATGTGCTTAAGAAAGTCGGTGCGATAAGACTCGACGGTGCGGGTCGGGTAATCGAGCGTGCCGACTTCCTCGATCGAAGCGCGGCGGAAATCCTCGCGGGCGAAGAGAGTTTCGATAGCGCGGGTCTTGCGCGTCGGCAGGTCCATGCCGTCGGGGCCCAGGAAGATGAGATCGCTGACGTGGTAGTTGGCAGGATTCTGCCGGACATGGACGCCGCCGCCATGGCGACCCGACTTGAGTTCGTAGCGCATGACAGGAATCGGCAAGGTGCGCAAATCGACGACGTTGACGCCGCAGGAGAGCAGGCCGGAGATGAAGCTGCGCGAGAAGACGCGCGAGGCGGAGGAGACGCCGCGACTGACGACGATCGTTGCCCGTTTGGCCAAGGTAGCCCCGAAAGCGGCGCCCAGCTTGGCGGAAAACTCCGGAGTCACTTCGATGTTCCCCAGCCCGGTGACCTTGGAATCGGAGAACAACTCGCGGTTCCACTTCTCGCCCCAGATCAGCGAGGACGACACGGTTGCACCGGCTTCGATTTCCTTGCCGGGCCAGATCTTGCAATTGGCCTTGACTGTCGCGCCCTGGCGCAGTTTGACATGGTCGCTGATGACAGCTTCTTCGTTGATCGAGACTTTGTCTTCGACGACAACGTGATTGCAGACGATCGCCTGTGTGATATTGGCTCCGACGCCGACGGTAGTATCGTGCCAGATAACTGAATTCTCGATCACGGCATCACGGGCGATGCGACAGCGGTCGCCGATGACGGAGTTGGAGACGGATGCGCCGGATTCCACGACGGCCCCGTCGCCGATGATGACAGCGCCGCTGAAGCGTGCATTCTCATCCACATGGAAATCGCGGCTGATCCAGACGGTTGCCGTTTCGCGATGCAGTTTATTGTAACTCGTTTCGATGCCGACCATCTCGTTGAGAATATCGAGATGCGCCTTCTGATACTCGGAGAGGTTGCCGATGTCACGCCAGTAGCCCTCGGCGACATAGCCAAACAGCGGCGCGCCATCCTTGAGCATGGCCGGAAACAGGTTTTGCGAAAAATCGAATGACTGACCTTTGGGCATGCGCTCAAAGACCTGCGGTTCGAGAATGTAGATTCCAGTGTTGATCGTATCGGAAAAGACCTCGCCCCAGGTAGGTTTTTCGAGGAAGCGCGTGATGCGATGCTCTTTGTCTGTAATCACGACTCCGTAGGCGAGCGGATTTTCCATGCGCGTCAGCACAATGGTCGCCTCGGCTTTCTTTTCCTCGTGAAAGCGAATGGCGGCCGAGATGTCGAAGTCGGTGAGGACGTCGCCGGAGATCACGAGGACGCGATTGCCGTGAAAGTGGTCCTCGGCGTTCTTAACCGCGCCGGCCGTGCCGAGATCGTCTTCGGCAAGGACGTGTTTCATTGTCACGCCGAAGCCGGCGCCGTCCTTGAAGTAGCCCTTGATTTCCTCAGGTTGGAAGTAAAGCAAGGTGATGAAGTCGTTCAGGCCGTGCTTCTTCAACAAGTTGACAATGTGATGGAGCATCGGCAGGTTGGCTACCGGTACCATAGGTTTGGGCAGGCTCTGGGTGAGGGGACGCAGCCGGGTTCCGAAGCCACCGGCCATGATCACGGTTTTCATTGCTGGGTCGCGATTCCTATTCTTTCAGGCGGTTAGAGCAAGTATTTGTCAAAATACTCTATAATATCATAAAAGTCAGCGAAGCCAATCCAGTCAACCGATTTTTCCTGGGCAACTTTGACCAGGTCATCGCGGGCAAAGAGCACGTCGGCGACACCGACGGCGCAACGGTCGGAGAAGCCGTCGCCGATATAGACCGTTCGCTCTCCGGGCCGACGCAGACTGCGCACGCGTTCGCCCTTGCAGGTACCGCAGAAGCCGCAGCCGGCGGCGTAGTGCGGAAATGAGGGGTAGAGGCTGCCATTGACGAAGTGGGCGCGATTGGAGTGGATGTCGAGGCCTGAGAATCCGGCACGGCTCAGGAAGGCGTCGATGTAGAAATCGAGCCCGTCGGAGACGATATGCAGCGGGATGTTCCGTTCGGTCAGCAGACGCACGAACTCCGGGAAACCGCGTTCAACGGCGATGCGTCGCAGCGCTGCGATCATTTCTTCTCTCGTCGTCTTGATGAAGTGGCATTCGCGCCAGAGACACTCGCGCGAGGTGATCTTCTGCTCGATCCACAATCTGACCGTTCCGGAATTGCGCTTACCGGAGAAGTGATTGAAGAGCGACGCGCCGACGTCCTTGGCGGAGATGGTGCCGTCGAAATCGCTGAAGACTCTGAGGGGCGGTTGGCTGGTCATCCGACTATCTTGAATACACCCCAAATGAGAGTTACCAGCAGCGCGATTGAGCCCAGCGTGAATTTCTTGCGGACAAGCGACACAGCAGTGAATACGAGGAGTGCGGACGGGATCGCAAGCGCGAATCCTTCAATCAAGAGGGACAGTATCTGCGATTGTTCGTCGCTGCCGAGCATTGCGATGATCAGCGCCGCCATGAGCACTACGACCATGGCGAGAAGAGCGATTTGGTAAATCCGTGCCATCAGCTGGGCCGAGTTCGATTGCCTGGCGATCATTTCAGGCCCTCATAGATCATGCTACCCGCGGTATAGAGGAGAATGGCGGCAAAGACGAACTTGATGTAGGCGGACTCTACCTTATGGAAGAAACTGGAGCCGAGATAAGCGCCAAGGATCGTCCCCAGGGTTGCGAAGGGCACCCAGACGACCGGGACATCACCGCGACTGAGATAGGGTATGATAGCAACGGCAGCACTGATACCGACCATCATCGCGGAAGCCGCGACGGCCTCCTTGACTGACTTGCCCAGCACGATCTGCAGCAAGGGGACCTTGACAATCCCCCCGCCGACACCGAGCAGGCCCACCAGCCCGCCGGCGAACACTGAAGCACTCATGGCCAGCGGATAGCGGCCCGGGTGGGGACTGTCGCCATTTGTCGCGTTTTCTTTCTGGAGGAGCATAACCACGGCCGTAGCGATTAAGACAGCGGAGAAGACAATGGAGATGATGTTCTCCGGAACTGAACCAGCCAGCTTGCCTGCGGCATAGGAGCCAACGATGGTAGTCGTTTCGAGGAGCAAGACTGCTTTTAGATCGATCAGGCCAGAGGCGAGGTACTTGCTGGACGATGTAACTGAGGTCGCCATAACGCAGCAAAGCGAAAGAGCAATCGCCTGATGGATTGGCAAATTGAGGACCAGCGTAAAAATGGGAACGAGTAGAATGCCCCCGCCGATGCCGAGTATGGAGGAGAGCGCGCCGACTCCCACAGCGAGCAGGAAGGCGAGGATTGGCTGGGTCATGGGCTCATCCTGAGCCTGGCAAGAGCTTCGGCCAGGCAATGGTCGTCAAAACGGGAGCGCTGAGCCAGCGAAGGATCGCCGCCAATATGAACCCGATGCCAGGTCTGCAACAATTGTCGCATAATCTCATCCTGGTAGTCAGTCAAGTGCAGCTCGTCAAGTCCGGCTCTTGTTTCTTTGAGTCGGCGAAAGACCGGCCGCATTCCCGGTGTCATCTCGTGTACCGAGAGATCGGAAAGAGCTTCCCCAAGCGGATCGAAGCGAAAGCCGCGACGATGCAGGAATTCGCGGAATTCCAGAAAGACCCGGTCTTCTTGTGCGACTGTCGGTAACGAGAGGTCGGTTCGCGAAGTGACAAAATCGAGGATCAATCCACGGTGAATCAACTCGAAGGTCAGCGCGGAGAGTCTGGGCTCGCGGCAATCGTAGTCCGGAAGTACCGCACCCGGTGCGGGAAGGGGACCGGCAAGGCTGTCCATTTCCATCGAGGAAGCATTGTCGTCAATAGTCGTCGGTTCAATCCGCTCATCGATGGAAACGAGGAGCCGACGTCCCGAGCGCAGGCGGATTTCTTCGAAGCGGGAGTCGATTCCCGCCGTCGGCCTGCCAAGCAGCAAAGCTCCCACCTTCTCTCTCAATTGAAGCGCCAGCTCTTCCGCCGCTCCGGTTGTCTGGTCGTCGATCAGGACAATGTTACGGCCGCCAGCATTTATGCGCTGTAGCTGTTCGCGAATCAATCCGACGGCGCTATAAGAACTCGAGTGCAGACCGCGCAGATCAACGATCAGGTCAGTGCCTGCCGCCACGCTTGTCTTCTCCAGGGCGGAAGTCAATTCACCGGCAACATCGGGAGTGAGACGTCGCAGTTCGATGCCGAGAATCGACTCCAGGGAATCGATCCGGATCGCGCTGGACGAGCCGACCGTCGGGACAACGACTTGAAGACTTTCCGGACGGTCGTTACGCAAGATACGCAAGGTCACGAGCGTGCTCTCGCGGTCGTTGAGATAGTCGGAGAATCGGGCCAGCAAACCGGCGCTCACGTCATCAACGAACAGAATCTCGTCGGCGGGGCGCAGCGATCCCTTGAGTGGCGATTTCTCTGCGACCGCCATAACTTTGAGTGAACTATCGGATGGCGTGAGTGTCAAGCCCCAGTCTTGTCGGGGGCGCGCTGATTCGAGGAGCGCAGCCTCGTCCGCCAACTCGACGCGAAACGGAAGTGCCTGTTGCATTCCGCGCCAGGCATCGGCAAAGATCTGATCGGCCGCTACCTCGCCAAAGTAGCGTTGCGCCAAAAGGTCGGACTGGCGTGCCAGGGCTATCATTGAGCGAAAAAAGGGATCGTGGACGCAGGCTGATACCGCTGCCAGAGTCAAGAGCGTGGTCAGGCTGAAGAAGAACAGGGTGAGCGCCAGTTCATTTCGCGATGCGCCGGGTCGGTTCAAGACCTCTCCTTGTGAGTAATCGGTGCGCGATCTCTTGCACTTGGGTGAATAAGATTTCCGGAGACAGACGGCCATCGAGCACTTTCACCCGCCGCGGCTCCGATTGAGCGATTTCGAGGAAACCCCTGCGGACCGACCGGTGGAAGGCAGCGGCGGCTGATTCCATACGGTCTTTTGTCTTTTTCAGTCTGCCCCGGGCATGGGAAACATCGAGGTCGACCAAGAAGGTTTGATCAGGTTTGATATTGGCAGCTGCAAACGCGTTGGCGGCACGAACGACCCGCGCAGGCAACTTCCGGCCATAGATCTGATAGGCGAAGGTCGAATCGGAAAAACGGTCGGTGATCACGATCGCCCCGGACGCCAGCGCGGGTGCGATGACTTCATCGACCAAGGCGGCGCGGGCGGCCAGGAAGAGGAGCAATTCGGCGCGCGGGCTGAGGCCACGGTGGCGGTTGTCGAGCAGGATCGAGCGGATAGCCTCGGCGGCGCGGGTCCCGCCAGGTTCCCGGAGGAAAATCACCCGCGAAAAGCGCCGACGCAGGTGGTTATAGAGACGTTGCGCCTGGGTGGACTTGCCGGAACCGTCGATGCCTTCAAAGCTGATAAGTACGCCGCGTTGATTCATGGTGCCGAATATAGGAATTTGCGTAGTTCGACGAAAAGACAATTGCAGCCGCAGGCGAAATAAGCCGTTTGCCGCGCGGCGGCTTCGTGTGTACAATAGATGGGGAATATAGGCGCAAGTGGCAAAACGAAGAATCAAGGAATCCTATGGGAAAATCGGCTAATGCTCTCATAACTCAGCAGTTTGCGGTCATGATCGTGTTTCTCTTCACCTGCACGGGTTTGAGTCAAACACCGGTCGACAGCGTCTTCATGCGCGGCGCCGCCGCGCTTCAGGCGGAGAATTGGGCGGAAGCGGCTACGGCCTTCGAACAAGTCGTCAAGCGGGACACCAGCAATACGCAGGCGGCGTTTATGCTGGGGCAGGCATATTATCTGCTGAATGATTACCGCAAGGCCGCGGCGACCTGGGAAAAGGTTGCCGCGAGAGATTATCGTCCGCAGACCGTGCGCTATAATCTGGCATCGGCTTATGCAAAGTTGCGCGATAATGAGCGGGCCTTTACTTGGCTGGCACAAGCACTGGAGGCAGGCTTCAGCCGCGCAGACGTGTTACAGACCGACAGTGTCTTTGCCGCCCTCTGGTTAGACGAGCGATTTGAGAAAGTCGTCGAGCTGGCAGATGCCAACGCGCGCCCCTGTGAACATGATCCGACCTACCGGATACTTGATTTCTGGCTGGGTGACTGGGAGGTCTATGTCAGCGACAGCCTGTTAATCGGCTCGAGCCGGATCGAGAAACTGGTTAATGGATGTGCGTTGCAGGAGCGGTTTGCGCAGCATGACGGTTTCGTCGGCACCAATCTCTTCTATTTCAACAATATCACCGGGGAATGGAAGATGATCTGGGTGACCGGGGCTGCCGTGGCCTTGGGGGGACTGAAGGAGAAGGTGATGACGGCGCGCTCGGAGAAGGGCGTACGCTTTATCGGCGAACTTCCCGACCAGGATGGCGGCCTAATTCTTGATCGCTCGACGATATCGCCTCACGACGCCGACCGAGTTGACATGACAATCGAGCAGTCTCGCGACGGCGGCGATAACTGGGTTACGACATTTGCAGGATATTATAAGAGGGTGAAGCGGTAGAATCGAATTGAGGGGTGATGAAAATTCTGAATTCGTTCACGCTGTTGCTCCTGCTTTTGAGTGCAGTTTTGTTCGCGGGTGCGAGCGCGTTGGGCAAGGATTCTCGGAGTGTAATTTTCGAGATTGGTGAAGCGCGGCGTGTAAGTTTGGGGGGAATCCGGCAGACAATATCAGTCACGAAACTGGGAGCGCCGATCAGCGTATCGTCATTTTCATTTGCTTTCGCTTGGGACTCGCAGCCGTTAACCTATTTTGGCTGCTCTCTTGGTTCGGCGCTGAGTTCGAAGGACTGGGAATTGAATATCAGCGACGATTCCGCTCAGATTGCGCAATCGCCGGATTCGCCGGCGCGAATAATCCGCGTCGCGGCGGAATATCGGGGTAGTGATTCAGCGGGTGTGGCAGCACCGGATGGCGAGTGGTTAAGACTTGATTTTGCCTCGACCGGCGATTGGTGTTATGATGGCGCCTTTGCGCCGATCGTATTCGCATTTATCTCGTGCACGGACAATACGATTTCGTCGGCGAACAAAGACACGCTGTTTACTGTGCTCCAAGCCGATTCCAGCTCATCATGGGTTTCTACCAAACGCGATTGTCTTGGGGGAGCCACCATTGCTCCCAAGGGTGTAGCGTTTTCGCCGGACAAACACTGTCGTTGTGATAAGACGTCTGAGCGCGAATGTGAGAAGATGATTGTGCTCAAGAATGGAGGCATCGAATTCCTGTTTCATGGCTGGTCGTCGGAGGCTGGTAGAGGCGACCTCAACCTAAATGGTGTCGCGCATGAGAGTGACGATCTTCATGTGCTTGAGCGTCTCCTCTTGGGTGACGTTGACGTGCTTCACTCAAACATTCAATACCGAGTGGCACAGCTTGCCGCGGCGGACGTTAATGCCGACCGTGATACGGCAACAGTGGCTGATCTACAGTACCTCGTTCGCGTCTTAGCTGGCGACGCCAAACCGTATCCAAAACTGAGCCGGAACAGCGCGATGGCGGAAGCGCGGTTATCGCGAAGGAGTAACGATCTCGAAATCAAATCCGACAACGAAATCGGCTCTGTGTGCTTGATCTACAAAGGTCGGATTGCGGAAGCCAGTTTCCAGAATCTCAGCCCGTTGGATATGCAGGTGTTCGCGAGCGACACCTTAACGACAGTCCTGCTTTCTTGCACATTCGATTCAGCCGATCTACAGCGAAAGTTGCCACGGGGCGTAAACCAACTCCTGAGAACAGTCGAGAAGGTGAAGCTGGTCCGCGCTGAATCGTCCGATTACGACGGCAATCTGCTGATTACGCGGTATTGAGTTGGTACTGAACGAATCTTGATTCAAAGTTGCGTTTGACAATGAGGCGCAATTTCCGATAATATTGAACAATGACGCTGAAAGAGAAAGTCCAGGCGCGACGTGAAGCGGTTCTTGAAATTGCGGCAAGATACGGCGTTTCCAATGTTCGCATCTTTGGGTCACTCGCACGCGGTGATGAACGAGAGCGAAGCGACCTTGACCTGCTCGTGAGCCTGGCACAAAGGCGGGGGTTACTCGACCTCATTGGCTTCAAACAAGATGTCGAGGAATTGTTGGGGGCAAGGGTTGATGTGGTTGAGGATGCAGGATTGAGCCCTTTCATGAAGAATCGAATCTTGGAAGAGGCTAAGCCACTATGAAGGACGATAGTGTCTACTTGTCGCACCTTCAAGACCTTCTGTAACCCGTTGATATCAAGTCAAGCTGTTCTGGGTTGAAACGTCCGATTACGACGGCAATCTGCTGATTACGCGGTATTGATAACGCAGCCTATCCCCTGAAACATTTGCGACTGATTCTCCGTATAGCGTAAACGGTGGGCCAAGTGGTGGCGGCTTCCAGCTTCAATTGAGCCGTCGAACAAGCGGTCGTCGGGACGCGTCCTCTCCCCGGCCAGAAAATCCAGAATAGCGAGTGACTATGCCGAAACGGTTAATGCGTTGGTCGGGCCCGGTCCTTTTTGCCCCGGTTTATCTGCTCTTAGCAGGTGTGATCGCGATCATGCTCCTTTTGACGTCGCCGGCCAGTGCTGAGACGTTTACCGCGAATATCAAACCGCAGTTGTCGCTTAATCAGAAAGCCGGCGCGATCAAGATCGACGGCGCGCTCGATGAAGCGGCCTGGCAGCAGGCGGCTCCCGTGCGGAATTTCTGCGAGCGGACGCCGGGGGATAAGACCAAGCCGCCGGTCGAGACGGAGGCTTTTGTCACCTACGATAGCGAGAATCTTTATGTAGCCTTCATTTGCCATGACGATCCGAAGACCATCCGCTCGTCGATGACGCAACGCGACCAATTTGGCGGCAATGACGCGGTGGTCGTGTTTCTGGACACGTACGGGGAGGCGTCCTGGGCGTACGAATTTTTTGTGAATGCATACGGCGTACAAAAAGATGCCTTGTGGACCAGTGTCGGCGCGGGCGCCCATCAACAGGAAGATACCGGGTTTGATCTGATTTGGGAATCGGCGGCAAAGATCACCGATTCCGGCTATCAGACGGAGATGGCGATACCGTTTGCGAGTCTGCGATTTCCGGAGAAAGATATCCAGCAATGGCGCATCGACTTCTGGCGCATCCATCCGCGCGACAGCTACCGGCAGTATTCGTGGGCGGGGTACGATCGCAACGAGCAGTGCTGGGTTTGCCAATGGGGGAGTCTTGATGGCATTACGAGCGTCGCACCCGGTCACGGGCTGGCGCTGATGCCGTCGTTGATCACGCACCAAAGCGGCGAACTGAGCGAGTTTCGCAATCCCGACTCCGATTTCGACAATCGGAAGATCGATGGCGAATTTTCGTTGGGTGCAAAGTACTCGCTCTCTTCCAGCGTAGTGGCGGAAGGCAGCTATAACCCGGATTTCAGCCAGATCGAATCGGAT
The DNA here is from genome assembly GCA_964584025.1 of uncultured Ignavibacteria bacterium. Lineage (GTDB taxonomy): Bacteria > Zixibacteria > MSB-5A5 > CAIYYT01 > CAIYYT01 > JADJGC01. Next base: position 8,730 of record CAZOYE010000035.1, on the reverse strand, counting down.
GTGGCGCAGATCGACGTCAATTCGACGATTTCGCTGTTCTACCCCGAGAGACGGCCATTCTTCCAGGAAGGCAGCGATATCTTCCGAACGTTATTTAACTCGTTCTATACGCGCATGATCAACGACCCGCAGTTTGCTGCCAAATTGACGGCGCGTTCGGGAAAATTGACGCTGGGAGCGTTGTCGGCGCGGGATGAGAATTCGCCGTATATGATCCCTCTGGAAGAAGCCAGCGCGCTGTTGAATACCGGCAAGAGCATAGCCAATGTCGTGCGCGGAACGCGCTCGATCGGCAACGGGTCGCATCTGGGATTGTTTCTTGCCGATCGGCGATTTGAGGCCGGGGACGGATCTTCTTCGATCGCGGCATTTGATGCCAACCTTCGGCTGTCGCAGAATTTCAGTCTCGACGGGCAGTGGATTCTGAGCCACACCGCGGAACCGGAGGATTCTCAGGCGACTTATTTCTTCGGAAACGCCCGGTTTGACTACGGACGTCACACGCTGGCCTTCGACGGAGAATCCTACTACGGCACGGGCATGATCACACGCCTGCGCCGCAGTTCAGAGAATTGGAACTTCACGATCGACTACAACCAGGTCACGCCAAGTTATCGGACGCAGGTGGGTTTCGATCCCTACGCGGACTATCGCAATGCCTCGATGGGCACCTCCTACGTGTTCTATCCCGGCCGTAAATGGCTCGATCGGATCACGCCGAATGTATACTTGTTCCGGCGTTGGAATTTCGACGGCGATCTCAAGCTGAGCCAGATCTACTCCGGCATCGACGCGCAGACGCGGGTGGCGCAGACTTACATTAATCTTGGCTACACCTACCGGCCGGAGGTTTACGCCGGCGTGGAGTTCAACCGGCTGTGGACAGCGAACGTGTCGGTCACTACGACACCAGTTGATTGGCTGACGTTGTCCGTGAGCGGCTCGCATGGCGACGGTATCGCGCGCTTTGCGGTCGACAAGGGGCGAGAGACGTATATCAATCTGGATGCGACGGTCAAGCCGTGGGACCGCTTCAATATCCAGCCGCACCTGGACTATGCGCACAGTGACGATGCCGAAACCGATGAGGAGTTTTTTGAAGGGTATATCGCCCGCGTGCGTTGCCAATATCAGCTTAATCGCGAGTTGTCGGCGCGGTTGGTCGTGCAATACGATGATTTTGATCGGCGTTGGGAGGTCGATCCGCTGGTAACCTACCGGCTGAGCCCGTTTTCGGTGTTTTACGCAGGATCAGCTTACAACTATGACGAACTGAGTGCCGGACCGAATGACCCGCGCAAGTGGAAGCTGTCATCGCGGCAGTTCTTCATGAAGTTGCAGTACTTGTTCCAGTCGTAGTCGAAAGACTGCTCAAGTGCGAGTAGCGTGTAGAATGTAAGAAAGCGGCAGCTTGAGCGGCTGCTGCTCGAGATGGGCAAAGACGGCCGAGATATCATTCGGGTACTCGGCAAACGACCTGATCGCGAAGCCATTGTTCAGCAGACCGGCGAAGATTTTGGTGAAAGACTGCGCGAACCAGTGGCTGACGTGCGATTCGTATTGCTCGTTGCCGTAGTAGTCCATACTCGAGGCTTCTGACAAGGGTTCATCATTAAAGTAGTGATTGACGACCTTGAGGGGATCCTCACGATTGTCAGGATTGAAGATTTCCAGGAAAGGGTGCATTTCGTAAATCAACAAGTCGCTGCCCGGTTTGAGGATTCGCGCCATCACAGCGAAGAACCTGTTCAAGTCGGGTAACCAGCCGAGCGCGCCGATTGAGATGTAGACCAAATCAAACTGACCGTTAAAAGAGTCGGGGATATCGTAGATATCGGTCCGAACGAAGGTCGCGGGCAGTTTGGCGATTTCGGCGAGTATTTTCGCTTCGGTAATAAACTCGTCACTGATGTCGAATCCAGTGGCAGACCTGGCGCCGAGATTGATCAAGGACAATGTTTCGCGACCGTCATTGCAGGCGGGTTGAGCGCAGTTCTTCCCGGCCAGGCCAATCTGTTTGAGGTTCTCGACGATGACCGGTTCGAGACAGACGTAGCCTGGCTGAGCGAACAAACGGCGGTACTTGCCGTCATGCGCCTTGAAGTGGCGCGAGGCAGCCTGATTCCAGGCTATACGGTTGTCTTCCGTGAAACGCTTGCGATCGAGACTCGACATGGTAAGCTGCTTGCCGGAACTACTTCAGTTCAGAGAGATTCTGTGTACCGGCGGTCTCGTTGAGGCCGGTCACGACGCGGCGATGGTAGTCGATTTGGCCAAGATGGTAGTTGAAGTGTCCGACGAGATGGACGAGAAACTGGCCGATGGTGAGGATGTTTCCCATCAGCTCGACAGGATAGGGCTTCTCCAGATCAAGGTCGTTGATGGCGCCGAGACCTTCGTCCACGGATGTTAAGGCCACGTCGATCCGGCGCATCATCTCGTTCAGCGGCACAGGGGCCCCGCCGAATTCCTCCTCGCGATTGCGGACATAGCCGTTCTCGCCGATCACTGCGCCTATGAAATGGCTCATGTTGCCGGTCAGGTGTCGAGCCAGCGAGCCGGCGGAATTGGCGACACCAACGGGGACGTTCCAAATATCGGCTTCGTTCGGATATGCCTGCAATTCGCGGCGCAGGGCTTCGAGGTCGCGGGAAAGGACTCTATGTATCCAGGCAATTGTGCTCATGGTGAGAAGATGGGTAGACATTTGCCGGAATGCAAGGACAAAGCGCGGGAGCCGGCAGTTGCCGACGTCGGCGCCGAGTCCCTGATGGATTCCCCTTGAATCGGGGAATCCATCATGAATCAACCGATCAGAATTGAGGTTTGGCGATTTTTCCGACGAACAAGACAGCGCCGGATGAGCCTTCGTAGATGGCGACCAAGAACGGTCGATTGAAGACGAAGCTGGGTCCGGCTGACGTTGGGTAGATGCCGACGCTGGTTACGGCGGCGGCTTCGGTGCCTTCTTCGTCGACTTGCACGAAGGTCTTCTGCTTCACTTCGCTGATGGCCAGGCCGACGTCGCGGCTGATGCCGCTGAAATCGGCGAAATCGGTAAAGGCAATCGCCATCCCCATGGCGGCAAGAGCATCATTGAGATTCACCGAATACTCGAGCTTGAATTTCGGCAGAGCGATATACTCGTCGTCATGGTGGAGTGCGCCCAACCAGCGGGTCCAGGTTTCGCCGTCCAGTCGGGTGATGATTCGGTCAACCGATGAGTCGGGATGCATCGGCTGAACCACCAAGAATCGATATCCACCATTCCCGTAGGGCAATTCGAGCCCGGAGAGCCCGCCATCACTGAAGTCGACAAGATACCTGAGGCTGTCTGAGGTCATCGACATGAAGTCGCAGGTAATAGTCGTTCCATCGGCGCAGTGGAACGAGCTTGGCTTTGTGTCGTCGCGGTCGAAGCGATAGGTCCAGTTCCCTTTGAAATAGAGGGCGTTCATGAGGTACATAACGATTTCTTCGGGGATCGACTCCAATATCGTCGGGATCTTGCCGTTGGTGCTCTCCGACGCCCAATTGTTAATCGTGACCAGTGCCTCGGGTGAGGCGAAATCGAGGGCGCGCACAACCGCGTCAAAATAAAATTGGTTTGAGTCGATGAAGTCCTGTTCGACATTAAGAAGCTCAGTATACCAGATGGCATTTGCAATCTGGAGCGTCACCTTCGAATCTGCTCCGGCGAGGCGATCGAGCAAATCGCGGTAGGCGTGATTGATTTGCTGCGGCGTGAGGTCGGCGAAACCAAGCGCCGCCGCCATTGCTTCCTGCGTTTGACTGCGCGCGCCGTTGTAGGTCATACCGAGCGCCAAAGAAGCGCTCAATGGCGAGATAAAAACGTTCTTGTTGGGGTTCGCGGCTTCTTGTTCGACGACGTGACGGAAAAGATTCCAGGTAAATTCATTACCGGCTGCGACCAGCTTGGCTTCAGCTTCAGAAACCGGGCCTGGATCACGCGGTATGACAGGATCGTTGACAACCTGGTCTTTGCCGCAGCTGGCCAGCAAGGCGAGCAACCCCAGCGTTATAACGATGATCCCTGCTTTTGACATTTCTGCCTCCTCCAACTAACATACAATCGCCAATCGCGTGTAATACAACAATACATTCTTTTGGACGCGCGGCGATCCCCAATGTGAAATCAAAATGAGAAGAGGCGAATGCGGAGATTTATTGGTGAGATTTCTGCCACGTCTCGAAGCTGATCGGCTTGCCCGTTTCAAGATACGATTTCAGCGAATCGAGCGCCCAGTTCCAGCCCACGCTCATGTCCTGGACATGCTGCTCTGATTCGAGCTTCGAATGGATCAGAGTGATTTCGCAATGATGGGAAGTCCGTGGTACAAGGACGATATCAACAACGGTATGGGGGCAGTGTTCAGCATTATCCCAGGTGAATCGCAAATGTCCGGGCGGGTCGATAATGAGATAGACACCGTTATCCTTGTCGGCATTCGCGTATCGACCGCCGACCCTTAGGTCGACGACGGCCTCGCGAGTAAACCAAGTAGAAAGTTCTGCGGCGTCGGTAAGTGCTGAGAAAACTGCCTCGCTCGAAGCAGCCACGGTTCGACTGAGAGTCAGACTGTGACCTGAGTCGTTCACCACCATGATGTGCTCTCCTTGAATGAGTCGTGTTTGTAGTCTATACGGAATCATGATGTTGAAGTTCGGTTATCGGGCAAGAAGTTCGAAACCGCCCGCCTTGTAGGGGAACGGGCGGTTACGAAGCTAAGAAGTCAATTAATTGAGTGGGATCCGGCTGCCGTTCTCCGAGAGCCACTTCTCAAAGGTCTGCAATCCGGGGTGGAGTGAGCGCGAGAAGTTCAGATCGCGCGCACCGCAGAAATCGGACTCGAAATCGCGTTTGAACTGGAACATGTTGCCGACATCATCGGCGCCGGGAAAGCCGAAACTGCGGAAGACCTCCGGCTCGACGGCATTGTAGACGACCTCCCGTCCAATGGCACGAGACAGTGCAGAGGCAATCTGGGTTCCGGTCAGGTGCTCGCCAGCAATGCCGACTGTTTTGCCGATGAATTCGTTACCTCGCTTGAAGATCCCCAAGGCGCAGGCACCGATATCGGATGCGGCAATCCCCGGGAGTTTTTTGTCACCCATGGGGAAAGTAATAGCGAATTTGCCGTCGGCGGTCGGCTTGGGACCCATGCCGAAGAAGATGAAGTTGTCCCAGTAGAATGAAGTCAGCAGATAGGTTGTCGGCACGCCGAGTTCGGCAAAGACTTTGTCAGCTTCTCCCTTGCCGTCGAAATGCGGGACTTTGTATTTGTCCTGCAGGGTCGGCATACGGTTATCAGAAAGCGGTACCCACTTGCGCGTGTCTTCCAGCGTAGACCAGATCGCATGCTTGACGCCGGCGGACTTGGCGGCTTCGGCCATCGAGCGAGCGTGGGCGATCTCCTTCTCTGGTGAGAAGTGATCCCAGAAGAAGGTAACGCAGAAGGCGCCATAAGCCCCGGAAAAGGCGCGCTTGAGACTCTCGGCGTCGTCGACGTTGGCTGCGACGACTTCGGCGCCCAGTCGGGCGAGTTCTTTGGCTTTGTCGGAGTTGACATCGCGTGTCAGAGCCCGAACGGCGAATTCCCCCGACTTGTCATTAAGGATAGCGCGCACCAGGCCGCTGCCCTGAGCACCGGTGGCGCCGACGACGGCTATGATCTTCTTCTCGGCCATTTGCTTCTCCTGTGATAGAATCGTGATTCCCAATGAAAATCGAACATAGACCTACAATGTTGACAAAAGTAGAACGCGCCTGATTGCTGTCGGTTCCCGTCTGGGTAGTGGCCTAAGCGATGCGGGGACCGTGTCCAGGCGACTTCAGCCGAAGCCAAAGCAAGCAGAGCACGAGGTAAAGGAATATGGGAGTCAGCAGCGAGAGTCCCATGAACTGGTAGTAAAGGGACTTGCCGAGGATATCGTAGAGCGATAACGGAATGACGGCCAGAAGCGCGTACAGGGGCCAACGCAAGAGTTTTGGAAGCTGGTGACGGTAGGTTAGCAGCATCATGATTCCGAGCGTGGCCGTGAGAAAGACGTACTCCCAGCCCTGCGGCGAGACCAGCGGAATCAGAATCAGCACGATGGCGCTCTCGATCAGCAAAGCCGCCGGCAAATCGGTAGCGCTGGATTCATGGCTGGAATCCCGGTGTGGTAGCTGCCGGCGAGAAAAGATGAATAGTGCGAGAACCGCTACAGCGGCAATCAGCAATATGAACACAAAGGAGGCGACATTGTCAGTCCCTGTCCACTTGGCGTAAAATGCGAAGAGTGAGACGTTGTCGGGATTGGTAAGCAATGACGGCGTTGATGACACGGCAAGGGCTCGCCAGTTCCTCAATAGTTCAAGGTTGCCACTCCACCCGTAGATGAGCGCGGGGAATAAGGTCGCAAGAGCAAGAAGCGTCAGCGATAGTGCGATCGGAACAATCCGCCGGCGAAGCAACAGCAGCGGAAGAAAGATGGCAGCATACGGCTTGAGGATTATCGCGATACCCAACAGCATACCGGCGCGAATGCCCCGCCCGGACTCAAGCGATAAGAGCATCAGCAACAGCAGAGCTGTCATGATCGCGTTGGCTTGTCCAAGGTCAATCTCCCTCGCGAAGAATCGAGCGACGATGAGGAATGTCAGGATGATCAAGCCGGGAGAGGCCCGCTCGGCGCCGCACAATCGTCTGGCGCTGATTCCAATCACCAAGAGAGCGATCAGAATGACGAAGAGCCAGATGAGCTTGGCTGCCATGAGAGGCAGCAGCGCGAGCGGCACGAAGATCACGGCGCTGCCAGGCAAATACTTGAATTGATAGTGGCCGTCGGATTCTTGATAGAGAGGCTCGGCGTTGAGGAAGCGCTGGCCGGCTTTGTGAAAGACCGCGAAGTCGGTCATGCGATCCTGGAGCGCCGCAAAAAAGAGCACTCCGATGCTGATCGCACCGAGGATCAAAGCCAGCGTCAGTTGATACCGCCGCAATTTGCGCATGAAAACTACATATGTCGAGGGTGGTGTTTAATCAAGAAGGAAGCTGTATGCGGGGATCACAGCCATCGACACAACAAAACTCAGTCCGCTCAAGGCTTTCGCATCCGCAGGAATTTTTCGGCGGCAGATCGCGTTGAATTGCGATGGCTTTTGAGCCGGTGGCGAACGAATTCGATGACGGCTGATTTGTCGTCGAGCAGGTCAAATATCTGATCGAAAGTGCGAACGGCTTCACACAGGGCGATTTGACGGCACTCGGCGGTTTTGTATTTGGCTTGTTCAACCGACAGAAGTTGACGAGAAATGCGATTGGCTAATTGCGGCTGGGATTTGGCGATGCGCGCCGAAGCCTTGATGATGTTCGCGGCGGTTATCAGGACGGGGCCGGTGATCGGCGCATAGAACTTATCAAAGATCTCCTCGAACTTGCGCCCGGAGTCGATGGTGGCGAGATGAGAGAGAATGTCAATCGCGCCCCACTTAAGGATTGTCTTTTCGCTTTCGAGGTTGGCCGCGAGTTTGTCAAAATACGGGTAAAGCACTTCCGGCGAATGCGCGGCCAGGTAGCGGAGTACTTTGTCGCAGCCGTATTTGATCGTTGCCTGCGCTTCATCCAGACCGGAGATGGCTTGCGCGAGACATTCGGGGCTTCGCGTCGCCAGAGCGGCAACACGGGCGGGGTCAAAGTCCTTCTTGCAGACTTCTTTGTAGGCACTCGATTCGGCCATAATACACCTCGCGATTTCGATAGGAGGGCAAGATCATAATTCAAGCCGGAGAACACAAGAGTTTGTTGACGGTAAAGTCGATTCTTGCCACCGGCGAGCTTTCAATCGCGCCTAAATCCGATGCGTTTTTGTGTTGGCGGGGGCGGGGACATCAACTGCTGAATTGCAGAAAGAATGCCTTGAATGTCGTGGTCGTGCGCGAGAACTTTTCGCTCCAATTCCTGGAGTTTGGAGCCGAGGTCTTTGTGCGCGAGCATCAGTTCGCGCAAACGGACGAAGGCTTTGACGACATAGATGCTGGCCTCGATGGCACGCGGGGAGTTGAGTACGGTTGCAAGCATGATGGCGCCGTGCTCGGTGAAGGCGTAGGGTCGGGTGCGTCTACCTCCCCACGTTCTTGAGGTCGCAAATTGCGACCTCAAGATGGCAAGCTCTTGCGGTGTAACGAGAAACACGAACTCTTCGGGGAAGCGAGCCTTGCCACGCCGGACTGCTTCGTTAACACGCTTGGTCGGTACGCCGAACAACTTCGCCAGGTCGCTGTCGAGCATGACGCGCTGGCCGCGCAGGGTGTAAATGGAAGTCTCGAGATCGAGTGATTGGCGGTTTTTGGTCGGCGGTGTCATGATCGTTTTCAAGATGAGATCATGGAGACGTCTGTCAATCACATTTGGCGTTAGTTGCAGATATCCCGCAGTTAAGTAGACAGTGCAAGAATGCATTCGATCAGAGACTCGTGTACCTGTGAAAAGGAGCTTGTCGAGCGCGTCTGCAGATAATCGTCAGGTCGCCCGATTTCGCAGTTGAGGAACGATGTCATGGTTGATTGCAGCGCGCGAAATCGGAAGACCTGACGCAACCGACGATCAGGCACATCAAGATCGAGTAATGGCAGGTCTCCGGCAAAGAGAGATAAAGTTCCGGAGTGTATTCGATCAGAGACCTGCCCTTGTATCTTTCTTTTTTGTTTTCCCTTTGTTCATTTGG
>CAZOYE010000034.1:0-35376 GCA_964584025.1 uncultured Ignavibacteria bacterium | reverse complement strand
GTTTTGATTTCTGCCTGATTTAAGCTTATGAGACAGCCTCAGAATGTCTGCCCTACTGAAGCGAAGAGCGCGTCAGGTTGACCGTCGCGGCGTATGAGGATTCTGCATGAATGGATTGACTTGACGCCTCGACAGAAGACCTGACGCAACGGTCGGTGTTGGCGTCAAGACCGCGGGGATGCTGACCTACGGGAAACCTTCTTGCGAGTGTTTCGACATACATCAGGATCGCAGGGATCCTGACCTACAAGGCGATTGAAATGAGAGGGCAATGGGATACTGATAAAGGGGTTGACTATGTCACAAGCGGGGCATAGACTAAGGGCGTAGCGGGGCGATGAGAAAACGAATTCTTCGCAGGTTAAGGCAAGATTGGTGAGTTATGACGATGAAGACGAGTGACCGGGCGGCAAGCAAGGCCGCGATTTCCGCGCGTTCCACCGAGATGCAGGCATCGCCGATTCGGCGGCTGGTGCCGCTGGCGGATGCGGCCAAGAAGCGCGGCACCAAGGTCTACCACCTCAATATCGGCCAGCCGGATATCATCACGCCGGCGGAAATCATGAAGGCGGTCAAGGAATTCAAGGATGAAGTTCTTGCCTATGGGCCGTCGCAGGGGTTGCTCGCTTTGCGCGAAGAAATTCGCAAGTACTTCCTGCGTTTTGACACGAAGATCACAGCGGATGAAATCGTGGTCACAACCGGCGGGTCGGAGGCGATTCTCTTTGCGCTTATGACTGTCGGGGATGCCGGTGACGAAGTGTTGGTGCCGGAGCCGTTCTACACCAATTACAACGGTTTCGCGAGTATGGCGGCGATGAAGCTGGTGCCGCTGCCGACCAAGGTCGAAAACGGATTTCGATTGCCGACGCGCGAGGAGTTCGAGAAGAGAATTACGCCGCGGACGCGAGCGATACTATACTGCTCTCCCAATAATCCAACGGGTGCGATCTTCACGCGCGAAGAAGTGAAGATGATTGCTGATGTTGCCCTGGAACACAATCTCTGGATTCTCGCCGATGAAGTTTATCGAGAGTTTACGTACGACGGCGGCCTGCACACGGGAATCTTGAATCTTCCGGAAGTGGCGGACCGCGCGATCTGCCTCGATTCGATCTCGAAGCGATTTTCGGCGTGCGGGGCGCGCATCGGGTGTTTGATCAGCCACAACCGCGAAGTGCTTGATTCGGCATTAAAGCTGGGGCAGGCGCGCCTTTGTCCGCCGACAATCGAGCAGATGGGGGCGATCGCGGGCTACCAGACGATCGACCGCTTTCTCGAACAGATGATTGGCGAGTACCAATTGAGGCGCGATATCGTGTGCGAGGAACTGGCGAAGATTCCCGGAGCGGTGTTCACCAAGCCGGCGGGTGCATTCTATATCATGCCGAAGTTGCCGGTGAATGACGCCAATGATTTTGCACAGTGGTTGCTGACCGACTTCGCGCACGATGGAGCGACAGTGATGGTTGCGCCGGGGGATGGATTCTATGCCGATCCATCGAAGGGGAAGCAGGAAGTGCGGATTGCCTACGTGCTGAAAGAAGCGGATCTGCGGCACGCGATGCAGCTGTTGGTGAGGGCGGTTGAGGAGTACAAGGGGCTGAAGTAGTCGGAATGCAGAACGATCACCGCAGGTAACACACCCCGTCTCGATTCGCCGGGTAGGATCGAGAGGGGAATTTGGAAGGGCGATCCAGGATTACTCCGCACATGAGTATAGCGAACGTAGATTGCTTCGTCGGGGTGGGGTGTCATTATTAGCTTGAGTGACGTTCGCTCCTCGCAATGACAGAATCAATTACGTCTGGTCGGAGATATTGACCCAAATTGGGGGAATGCCGGTAGACACACCCCGACTCGATTCGCCGGGTAGGATCGAGAGGCGAGTGAGGATTGGCGGCGAATCGAGCCACCCCTCTCGAGAGGGGAATTTGGAAGGGCGATCCAGGATTACTCCGCACATGAGTATAGCGAACGTAGATTGCTTCGTCGCGGTGGGGTGTCATTATTAGCTTGAGTGACGTTCGCTCCTCGCAATGACAGTGATCCCACCCTTCGCTGCGCTGCGGGTGGGCTACAGGATCCGGGTGGCTACAGAGCAATGACTGCACCGGACAGTGTGAATGTCAATTCCCTTCGTGATGTGCTGTGGAGTGCGAGATGTCGATTTGGAGCGCCGAATGATGTGGCGGTATGTTGCAAGAAGGCGGGAATTGACCTACGGGCCTACAAAGTTTGTCCAAAAGTCCGTCTTGGTGGAGTTGCGGCAGTTCTTGATTTCGCGCGTGCTCTCGGAAGTCACAATTCTCTCTAAGTCTCCAGCGCGAAATTGTGAACTGCCGCCCCTGATAACCGAATCAGAATCGTCTTATGGGACAACCACTACGGGTGCGGCACTATGAGGTGTTCAAATACCGCTTGTCCGCATTTGATGATCATCTATATTGGCCGCCAATGAGACGAAGGAAGTTATCAATGCTGCCGAAGTTCGCACTTTTCGCGGGCATTCTGCTTTTTGCGGTTTCGGCCAATGCCATGACGCCGGGCGATCTCTATCAACAGGGGGATGTGGTTGAATTCCGGATCGACAAGCGCAATCAAGTAATCGGCACGCAGCGCGCCGAGTGCCTGGGAATGCGCGAAATCGAAGGCGAGCAATTGCTCACGTTCGCTATGAAGACGAAATCGGTGTTCGAGCGCTCGGGGCGTATGCTCGACCTGGATGTGACCTGCGAAGCGGGGTATCGAACAAGCGGGCTGCCGCGACATTACAACTTTGAACTCAAGGTCATGAACGTGACGGTGACTTCGGACGGTGTCTTCAATGAATCTGAATACAGCGGCCGTTCGAGCCGGATGGGAGTTGAGCAGCCGTTTGCGTTTTCGTTCGAGCACTGGCCGATTCTTCTCGACAACAATTTTGCGCTGCAATGGGAAATCGCGATGTACCAGACGCGGCGGGAACCGGGGGATTCGCTGGGTGCCGAGGCGATGATTCCGCAATTGAATCAAAAAATCCCGATCAAGATCATGATGCTGCCTTACGAGCAAATGAACTTTGACGGCGCCAACGTGCGCGTGCGCGTGTTGCGGATCGACCCAGTGAATCAGATTTTCTACATCGACGACAGTGGGCGACTCTTGAAGGCAGTTGACAAGGCGAACGAAATCACGGTGACTCGCCTGGCGGCAGGGCAATCAGCCGAGATAGCGCGCGAATCGATTTTCTCGCTGATCTATGAGCGATTTCCCGGATATATTCTGCTGGTAGTTCTGGCGGCGATCTGGTTCGTGTTCTATGCGCGCGGCCATTGGCGTGCGCCGGTTGTGGCGATCGTGTTGATTTCCGGCGTGGCACTGTATTGGGTGACGCTGCAGTTTCTGCCGGCGATCCAAGACGCCTACTTCGGTTTTGCGATCAATCCGCGCTCGCAATCGATGAGCGTCTACATCACCTTGCTTGGCTCGGCGCTGATTTTCGCATTGGTGGAGTTGATCGCGATTGCGATTCCGGTGGCGGCTGGACTGACCGTGAAGCCGGCCAAGTCACTGGCCTTTGCGATTGCGGTCGGAGCTGCGTGCGGTGTGGGATTCGGCGTGGCACAGGCAATGAACCTGACGGCGTTTAGTGCCGACGGATCGGTTCAATTCAAGGTTGACATGATCCATAAGTTTGCTTCGATCGGAATGAATGCGGTCTGCGGCGCGCTGTTCGGGGTGATCATCGCCACGCGCCAGGCGGCGGCATTCTATCTTATTCCGATCGGATTGAAAACGCTGTTCAATTGGGAAGCGGCGTTCTTGCAGAAGGGCGCGCTGACTCTTCCGCAGCATAGCGTTATCGGGCTGTTAGTTGCGATCATTGGCGCGCTGGTCTTGTGGCTGTTGAGCCGCCGAATGGAGATGCCGAAGAATCTTGCGGTTCGAAACAGGACTAAATGAGCATTTTTATCTTGCGTGCCGATACCTTGTGTGTATATTCACAAGCGATGCGGCAGATTGCTGACGCATCGACATCACGCTGTCGCAGGAGGTTATGATAGTATGGCGATGAAAATCACTGATGAATGCACAGCCTGTGGACTTTGTCTGCCGGAGTGCCCCAACGACGCGATCGCCGAAGGGGATATTTACGTGATTGATGCCGTCAAGTGTGACGAGTGTGCGGGTGTGGACGGCGGAAGCCGCTGCGTCGCCATTTGTCCGGTGGATTGTATCATCAAGGCGTAATCGGATTGATTCTAAATCCCGGTGCCGGCCTTTAAGCGGGTCGGCACTTTTTTGTTTTGAGAAGATGTTTACCGGCAAGCAAGCGTTTATCATCATCCTGATCGGCCTGACCGCCGTGCTGTTGATCCAGAATTCCGGCAACGTGCGGATTCAATTCACGTTTTTTCATTTCACGATGCCGCTGACGGTGCTGATCTTGATTGCGGTCGGTATCGGCATCATCCTCGGTTTCTGGCTCGACCGCCCCAAGAGCAGTGGCAAGAAGTAGATTCCGTTATCTGGAGCAGATCGCGACCGCCGACGCTGCGTTTGAGGCGTACGGCGAGTCGCTGCCGGAGTTGTTTTCCAACGCGGCGGCGGCGATGTTCAATGTGATGGTACCGATCGAGTTGATCGCGCCGACACAGGAGCGGGAAGTGACGGTGATGGCGGACAGCGCGGAAGAATTGTTGTTTGGCTGGCTCGCGGAGTTGATCTATCTCAAAGATGTACATGGCGAGTTGTACTCGGAGTTTGACGTCAGTATCGATGGCAAATCCCATACTCTGACGGCGACGATTCGCGGCGAGGCGATCAGCAATCATCTTGCGAATACGCACACGGATGTCAAGGCGGTGACGTATCATCGGCTGGCGATTGTGAAAAACGAGGAAGGCTATACGGCGACGGTAGTGCTTGATCTATGAAGTATCCCCTGACCAAAATCCGCGAAGGCGTGTGGGAGATTGATCCCAAGTACAAAAGCGGTATGCGTGTGCCGGCGCGCTTGTATTCGTCGGAGAAGCTGTTGTCGCAGCTTGATGAAGGCGTCTTTGAGCAGGTCACCAATGTCGCCATGCTGCCGGGCATCGTCGGTCCGGCGCTCTGCATGCCGGACGGCCACTGGGGATATGGCTTTCCGATCGGCGGGGTCGCGGCGTTTTCGGTGGAAGACGGCGTAATCTCGCCGGGTGGAATCGGGTTTGATATCAACTGCGGAATGCGGTTGATTCGCACCAATCTCACGCAGGATGAAATCAAGCCGAAGTTGCCGCAGTTGCTCGACCGGCTGTTTCAACTCGTACCTGCTGGAGTCGGGGTCAAGGGGTCGGTGCATCTGTCGAAGAAGGAGTTTTCGCAGGTGCTGGTCGACGGTGTCGATTGGTGCGTCAAGAACGGCTATGCCTACAATGCCGATCGGGAGTCAGTCGAGCAGCGGGGCAAGATTCCCAATGCCGATCCGGAACATGTCTCGGAGAAGGCCTTTGAGCGCGGGCGCTCGCAATTGGGGACGCTCGGTTCCGGCAACCACTATCTGGAGATCGAAGTCATCAAGCCGGAAAACGTGTTCGACGAGGATTTGGCGCGGCAATTCGGGATCGACCGGCCATATCAGATTGTCGTGTTGATCCACTGCGGCTCGCGCGGCTGCGGGCACCAGGTGGCGACTGATCATCTGCAGGTGTTCAACAAGGCGATGCCGAAGTACGGGATCAAGACGAACGATCGCGAACTGGCGTGTGCGCCGTTCAACTCGCCGGAAGGGCAGGCCTATTTCAAGGGGATGAGCTGTGCGGCCAACAGCGCGTTTGCCAATCGGCAGATTATCGTGCATCACGTGCGACAGGCGTTTGTCGAGGTACTCGGCAAGCCGGAGCATCAACTGGGATTGGAAACGATCTACGATGTCGCGCACAATATCGCCAAGATCGAGACCTACGAGATTGACGGCAAGAAGCAGAAGGTGATCGTGCATCGCAAGGGCGCGACACGGGCATTTGGGCCGAACTCGCCCGATGTGCCGGAGAAATATCGCGCGATCGGGCAGCCGGTGCTGGTGGGCGGGTCGATGCAGACGGGATCGTATTTGCTCGTGGGGACTGCGAAGGCAATGGATGAAACCTACGGTTCGACGCTTCACGGATCGGGGCGGACGATGTCGCGGATGCAGGCCAAGAAGATGGTGCGCGGGTCGGAGTTGATACAAAAGATGGCGGAAGAGGGGATACAAGTGCGGGCGGCCTCGCTGAGCGGGCTGGCGGAAGAAGTGGGGTTTGCCTACAAACAGATCGACGACGTGATCGCGGCGGTGGATGATATCGGGATATCTCGCAAGGTGGCGAAGCTGGTGCCGATCGGGAATATTAAGGGGTAGGACAATGTGTTCGGTGAATGAGGAATCGCTAGGATCGTAGGGATCTTGACCTAAGGCTGCAGCGACGTGGCTTAAGGTAGGGGCTGGGTTTGCCTGCCCGGAAACTACGTAGATGAAGGCAAAGGGTAGGCAGACCCGACCCCTACGGAGAGATCGAAACGTCAGATTGCTTCGTCGCGGTGGAGGGCGGAGCAAGCATTGGAGAGCTGTTCGCCCCGCTTCGCGCAATGACAGATTGCTCTCATCGGAAGATCTGCCACAAATTGGGGATTGCCGGCAGACACACCCCGTCTCGATTCGCCGAATGGGATGGAGAGGAGAGCAAGGAATGGGGGCGAATCGAGCCACCCCTCTCGAGGGACTGTTGAAAAAGTGCGATGCCAACGGAATAACACCCCTCGGTTTCCGTCTCCTCCTTCGTCGGAGACTGAAACCGCTCCCCTTGTTAGGGGAGAATTCGTTACGCACGAACGGCTCTCTAAGAGTTTGTTATTCCCCCTTAGCAAAGGGGGCAAGGGGGTTGTATTGCGCGATCACAGTCCGGAGAACTTTTTCAACACGCCCTCGAGAGGGGAATTCGATCTGACGACGAGAATTCGCGGGCCACACAAGGGTATTGAAACGAGATTACTTCGTCGCGGTCGGGTGCAGGTGGAAGATCCGAGAGTCCGTTCGCTCCTCGCAATGACACAGTCCTCCAGCCGCAGAAGCAGATGCAACCAGTAAATCAAAGGCGGGTGTGACGGGTTTCTCGCTTCAGACGGTACCCGAGATATCAAGTGACAGCAGCGCTCGGAACACGGCCTGCGAACTGGTTCAGGGTTTAGTATTCAGATGCATCATACCGTAGGGGCTGGGTCTGCCTGCCCAGATTTCGTATGGAGAGAGACAAAGGGTGGGCAGCCCCGACCCCTACGGTGCGCCGCAGCCGGCGGCCCAATCGAGGCAATTCGGTGGGGCAGCACCGCCGGTAAAGATATAGTTGATCAGGAACACCGCATCCGAAATTGAAACCACGCAGTCGCCGTTGGGATCGCCGGAACAAATCGAATCTGGTTGGGGCGCGGGGCCGCCGGCAAAGATGTAGGCGATCAGGTACACGGCGTCTGAGATGTTCACGATTTTGGAACCATCGGCATCACCGGGGAGGCAGCGACAATCCCCTTGCAGGAATGGTTTATCACAGGTGCAGATATCAACAGGCCCCCATGGCCACCAAGGCGGAACGCAGAGAGCCCCGAGGGCGCAGAAGACCTCCTGGAATTCAGCGGGTGTGACAACGCAGTCGGCGTTTAGGTCAAATTTGTACAGGTAGGGACAGTTGCTGCCCTGGAATTGGCAAGCGACGGCAAAGGTGGCATCACTAATCGTGATGATCCCGTTGCCGTCGAGGTCCACCCTGGGTGCCGTAAAACACGCTGCGTCACAAGACATCGAGTCATCAGGCATCACGTCAAGGGTTATCATCGGGTTGCCGGGCAACGGAGCGCTCCAATAGTGAGTCCACTCGCGCCAGCGGCCGTCCTGAAGATCGTATTGCCAGGCGGTACATGTTGCTGCCGTTTGATCATCAAAGGCCATCGAAGGAAGAACACCGGGATTTGGATCGGTGAAGATTACGCCGGCGTAGGCGGGACCGCTCAGGCAGGCGCCGCCGGGAATTGTCGCTGTGCCGACTGCCGGGTACTCAAAGGTAGCGCGATCGCAGGTGATTTCCTGACGATAAAGTTCCGTGCCGGGACCATAGCAGGCGTGGCCGTTGGGCTGGCGGTCAAAAACCACGATATCGACAGTGACGGGCCATTGTGCGCCGGGGAGATCAACGAGTGAGAAGCTTACCGATTGCAGGCTGTAGGGATATCCCGAACTTGATGGTGGTCTGCAGCCGACGAAATCGAAGTAGACAATTGTGCCGCTGCCGGTCGCATTGGCGGCTGTGAAGGTCCCCAAAAGACCGCTGTGGCCGGCGATGGGACAGGCTTGTGCACCAATTGCGCAGAGGCCAGAAACACTGAGGCAGAAGAAGAGGGCCGCAATGGTATTGCTCCGAAATCCGTGGATCATGGATACCTACCCGGCGGCGTCGCCGCCTGACAAAGGTTGAATCGGTGCTGTGGTACGGAAAAAATATACGGTGATGTCCGCGTTTTAGCAACAGGAGACCGCGAAAGAAGAAACCCGCCATCCGGAGACGGCGGGTTATTGACACTTGGAGGCGCCACCCGGATTTGAACCGGGGAATAGCGGTTTTGCAGACCGCTGCCTTACCACTTGGCTATGGCGCCCCTCGTCAATTTCTCGTCTACAAAAGAAAAAAAGCGGGAAACGGGACTCGAACCCGCGACAACCACCTTGGCAAGGTGGAGCTCTACCAACTGAGCTATTCCCGCGTTGCAAACATCTGCGCGGTCAATATATCGGCAAATGGGCGAGTGTCAACAGAATTTTCTCCCGGGGTTCCGGTGGTGCGATTGAAGCGGGGTGACGAGGAATACAACCCCCTAACCCCCTTTGCTAAGGGGGAATTGCGATAGGTGGAGAAACCGCGGTGATCGGTGAGGTGGCGTCAGGTCGCCCGTCTCAGCGCGCGGATGGTGGTGGGGGGACAAAGAGATGTGAGCGCTTCGACGGAAGACCTGACGCAACGTGAACGAAACTGCAGGGGCTGGAATTGCTTGCCCGAAGATTGGGTGGATAAAGGCGAAGGGTAGGCAGACCCGACCCCTACGGAGAGATCGATAGCCGAGATTGCTTCGTCGCGGCAGATTGCGGTGCGGATGACGATGTAGTGGGCGCTCCTCGCAATGACAAGGTCCCACCCTTCGCTGCGCTGCGGGTGGGCTACCGGATGGTTCCATGGCGTCAGGTCGCCCGTCTCAGCAAGCGGATGGTGGTGGGGGGACAAGAGATGTGAGCGCTTCGACGAAAGAGCTGACGCGGCCTAAAAAGTGAGATTGCTTCGTCGCGGCAGAGTGCGGTGCGGATGACGATGTAGTGGGCGCTCCTCGCAATGACAAGGTCCCACCCTTCGCTGCGCTATGGGTGGGCTACAGGCTACGAAACTTCGACGCAATGAGATTGTCCCACCCTTCGCTGCGCTGCGGGTGGGCTACAGGTTTCATGCACGAAATCAAGAGCGGGCGCAGTTCAGAGATATGAAAACACGGGAGAGCGTCGTTAAGTTAGTCGCGGTCGGGCGGAAGGGCTTCGAGTGGTGGGAAGGGCGAGCGATAGGACTCGTCACGCAGCCACGGGAAGCGCTCGTTCATATATGTGCCAAGCCCGATAACGGTGGAAGTGTCCCCCCGTTCAAGGGCGATGTGCTGGGCATGGATGCGCGCCTCCCAGGCGTTGGGGTCCATGCCGATGGCGCGATTGAAGCGTGCGAGCGCCGAGTCTTTCTGGTTCGAGCGGAAAAAGCAATCGCCGATCGCGTAGTCGAGCAACGGATAGACTTCGCCGAGTCGCTGCTCGGATTCCAGGAAGAAGGGGAGCGCTTTCTGGGGGCCGGTGCGATTGGTGTGATAGAAGCCGTCGACCATCCGTTCGACGAACTTGTAGTCGGTGTGCACCTGATCGCGACTCATGTCGATTTCTCCGTGGCGCATCCAGAAGACCTTATACGATTTTTCGCGGATGAAACCCATCGGACTGAAATTGTGGCGGAACTCGGAGTGCATCATCAGCGCGCGCTCGGCCGGTGCGGAGGGTTTGTAGCCGGTCGAAAAGATGATGAAGTCGGGTTTCTGGCCGAGCAGGTAGGTGCTGTTGAAGCGGCGTTCTTTCCAGGTCAGGGTCATGCCCTCGATCGTCTCGGGGTTGCGCGCAATGTAGGAGTCGGTCAAGCCGAGCAGGTCGATGACGCGATGGCCGATGAGCTGGTAGCTGATCATGCCGATGGTGCTCACCGCGACGGAGAAATCGGGGCCCATATGCTTCTTGAGCATTTCGCCGAGGAAGTGCATCTTGCGCACGATGTTCTGTTCATAGAACCAGTAGGTCTTGACGTGCTGGATCGAAAGCGAATATGACGCAATCGAAAACGCAGCGACGGCAACGACGAAAGCGGCCTTCACGAGTTGTGCGCTCTTGAGCAACGTCCTGGCGAGTTCCATGACGGCGACGGCAAAGAGGAAGTAGAGCACCGGAACGACAGGAACGAAAAAGCGATAGACGAAGAGCACGTCGCCGCCGACCCAGACGATATAAGCTGAGTAGAGGGCGACAAAGATATAAAGCAGGGAATAACGCTGCCAGAGCAGTTTGATTGCGAGCAGCGGAAGCAGGAACACGGCTCCATAGCCGCCGAGAGCCTTGGTGAAGGTCCAGAGATATTCGAGCCCGGTCTTGATGTACTCCATCCCGACGCCGCTCTTGGCATAGTAGGGATTGGGAAAGAGCTGGCCATAGTAGCTCAGTTTGAAAGCTGCAAAGGGAACGAGCGGCAGGATGTAAGTCAGTGCGAAGCGCAACGGCAGGGCGCGGTCGGTGATAAGTCGATTGAGTGCGCAGATGCCGAAAACAAGGACGCCTTCGGGTCGCAGCAAGCTGGCGATAATCAAGAGCCCCGGAGTGAGTTGCGGCTTGCGATACTCGCTGACGACGGCAGCCAGCACCATGAAAGCAAAGGCGCCGGTTTCGAGGCTGGCGATCGACCAATAGGCGATCGACAGATTAGTGAGCATCATCGCGGCGACGGCGGCAAACATCAAGCCGAGATCGTCCTTGCGCTCTCCCTTGATCAGCCAGAGCAGCAGGAGAAACATCAATGACCCGGCGGCCATGCCGAGCAGGCGCGAGGTGACGATAAAGTCCATGCCGAGAAGTTGTTTGGCAAGGGCAAGAACAATCACCCAGAGAAAGTTGGTGTAGCCTTCGACGCGTTCTCCGGCATTAAACACGAGGCCGTCGCCATTGAGAAAGTTTTGCGCGTAGCGAAACGAGATGTAGGCGTCATCCTGGGTGAGTTCGTACTTGAAGCAGGAGTACTGGAAGATCGCGATGGCGAGGGCGGCCAGCAGATAAACGCCGATGACGGCGTAGCGTCCCGTGTTGCGCGACGGCGGCGGAGATTGCGGCTTGGGTTTCGGTTTGGCCATCGTGGATCAATATACGCTTTGGAAAGTGATCGGCAAGGGGGCAAAGCGAGAGAGGTCGAGGAAACGGCGGCAGGTCGCCCGTCTCGGCGCGCGGGGGAACAGCAAAGGTTGATTGGAGTGTGCGCCTCGCCGGAAGAGCTGCCGCAACTCAGGCCGAGGCAAGAACGACGATCCCTACTTTGCCAGGACTTTCTCGTAGAGTTCGATATAGCGCTTGGCAGATTTTTTCCAGGAGAAGTCCTGCTTCATGGCGCGCTTCATCAAGGACTGCCAGGTGCGTTTTTTCTCATAGAGATCAAGGGCCTGCTGGATCGCGGCCAGAAGTGCCTCGCCGGTGTAGTCTTCGAAGAGGATGCCGGTCGCCTTGCCCTTGGCTTCGTTGTAATCAACAATTGTGTCGGCAAGCCCGCCGGTTTTGCGCGCCACCGGAATCGTGCCGTACTTGAGCGAGTACATCTGATTCAGACCGCAGGGCTCAAAGTGCGACGGCATCAGAAAGATGTCGGCTCCGGCTTCGATCAGGTGGGCGAGCTTTTCGTTGAAGGCCAGGTTCACCTTGACGCGGTCGGGATAGAGCTTCTCGATCTTCTTGAACAGCGCATGGTACTTCTCCTGACCAGTGCCGAGAAGTACAAACGTGAAGTCGAGCTCGAATAGTTCGTCGGCGACCTCTTCAATCAAGTCGAAGCCTTTTTGATCGGCGAGCCTGCTGATGACGCCGATCAGAGGTTTGTCGATTCGAGCGGCATCAAAACCAGAGACGCGCAGCAACTCGGCTTTGTTCGCAACCTTGCCGACAAGGTTTTCGACGGAGTATTTGGCGGCAATCAGTTCATCGGTTTCCGGCGACCAGGTGTAGTAGTCGACGCCGTTGATGACACCGAAGAGCGCGGAGCGTTTGTCATGCAGGACGCCTTCGAGACCATAGCCGAATTCATTGGTACTCTGGATTTCCTGCGCGTAGGTCTCACTAACGGTGTTGACAAGATCAGAGAAGATGATACCGGCCTTGAGGAAGTTGAGCTTGCCCCAGAATTCGAACGGCGAGGTCGGATAAAAGTAGGATTTGTTGATCCCCAGAATATCGAAGGCTTCAGCCGGAAAGAGTCCCTGAAAGGCGACGTTGTGGACGGTCAGCGCAGTTCGCGTTTCGGCAAAGAACGGGTGATGGCGCTCGGCGGTTTTGAGGTAGGCCGGGATCAACGCTGTTTGCCAGTCATTCGCGTTGATCACGTCGGGCCTGAAGTCGAGTCGCTCCAGAATTAAGAGGGCCGCACGCGCGAAGAAGGCGAAGCGGAGATGATTGTCGGGATAATCTTTGCCGGTTTTGGGGTCGACGTAGAGTCCATCGCGATCGAACAATTCGTCGCACTCGATGAAATAGGTCTGCAGTTTACGATTGCTGCCTTCGCGCTGCAGCAAACTGAAGGCGTACTGCTTGCCGCCGAGCCAGACCGAGAGATCGCTAAAACGACCGACGCGGAAGATGTCGAATCGATCAAGATTGACGGTACGGTATTTGGGGGTGATCAGGGCAACGTCGTGCTTGAGTGCAGCCAGTTGTTCCGGAAGCGCTCCGGCGACATCGGCCAGCCCGCCGGTTTTCGAGTAGGGCATGGCCTCGGAAGTGATATAGGCGATTTTCAGCTTTCCCATGTGAATTCCCCCTCCTCCATTAAGGGGTGGCTACGCGGTCTGGATTTCGCGCAGATAAAGCGCCGCATCCTCCGGCGCCACAGGGTTAATATAGAAACCGGTGCCCCACTCGAAGCCGGCGATCTTGGTCAGTTTGGGAATAATCTCCAGATGCCAGTGATAGTACTCTTTGCCGGCGTTGGTGAAGGCGTCAGTGTGCAGCACAAAATTATACGGCGGATCGGCCAGGGCCAAGCGCAGTTTCATCAATGTTGTCTTGACGATGGAAGACAAATCGGTGGCGAGCGCCTCGGTGATGTTGCTGTAAAGGCTCTCGTGTTTCTTGGGCAGCACCCAAGTTTCGAACGGGAAACGGGGCGCAAAGGGCTCGATGGCGACGAACTCTTCGGTTTCACAAACCACGCGTTTGCCCCAGCTCATTTCCTGGCGGATGATGTCGCAGAAGATGCAACGCTCTTTGTAGCTGAAATAGCGTTCCGAGCCTTCCAGTTCCGACTGGACACGGATCGGCAGCACCGGTGTGGCGATCAATTGAGAATGAGCGTGCTCGAGTGAGGCGCCCGCTGCCTCACCCTGGTTCTTGAAGCACATCAGGTACTTGAAGCGGATGTCTTTCTTGAGATCGAGCATACGACTTTGATAAGAAAGAAAAACGCGGCGGATCTGGTCGATGCGCAGGTCGACGAAATCCTCCTGATGATTGGGGGTCTCGATCACAACCTCGTGGGCGCCGATGCCGTTCATGCGATCGAACATGCCCTCGCCTTCGCGGTTCAGTTCGCCCTCGATTTTGAGAGCCGGGTACTTATTGGAGATCACGCGCATTTCCCAGCCGGGCGAGTTCGCGGGACCACCATTGGGACGGAGCGCAAAGATTTCGGGCGGAGTCATGGCTTCATTGCCGGGACAGAAGGGGCAGCTGCGGGGTTCCTTCATCTTGCTTTGAGCCGGGAAGTCACTCGGGCGTTTGCCCCGTTCTGTGGAGATAATCACCCAGCGTCCAACAATCGGGTCTTTGCGCAGTTCAGGCATGCGGAGTCACCTCTCTTCGGTACCAATCCATAACTCAACTTATCGGCAGAGGCGGCTGCCGTCAACGCCAATATTCACGGGATCGCCAGGAATTATCATTTTGCAGGGCAAGAAGTTAGAAGGCGCTATTCTTTAGCCTGCCAACTGCCGCGCGCCGGGGCGGTCGCCGTGAACAAGTATCGAAAGAGCGACTCGTCTGCAGCGGTGAATTCACGGCCGCGACGCGTCTTAACCACTCTGGCAGTTTCGATTGCCTTGTCGACGGCATAATCGACGAAACCGTCCTTGCCGCCCCACATGAATGAGGGCAGGAATCGACCTCCGGCGAGTCCGCCGCCGAAGAGATTGGCGGAGTAGCCTAAGACCATGCCGGTTGTGAGCAAGGTGCCGATGCCTGTCTTAGTATGGTCGCCGACGAAGCTGCCGATCTTGTTGTGACCGGTCTTGAGCAGTCCCTGGGGAAGCTCGACCTTGATTTCACCGTAGTTGTTTTTCAGATCGGAGTTGGTTGTGAGAGCGCCGAAGTTGACCCATTCGCCGACATAGGCGTGGCCAATAAATCCTTCGTGGTATTTGTTTGAGAAGCCGAGAAAGATTGATTCTTCCACCTCGCCACCGACGCGGCAATGAGGACCGAAAGAACAGCCGGTGCGAATCTTGCCGCCGACGAGCTGGCAGAAATCGCCGATGTAGGCGGGGCCTTCGATGCGCGTGTGCGGCGACACGATGACGTTCTCGCCGATATAGACCGGGCCGCTGCGGGCGTCGATGACGACCTGGCCGTCGAGGCGGCTCTCGCGGCCGATGTAAACATCATCTTCGTTGTAGATGAGGCAGTCCTCGTCGATTTCGGCATTCTGGTAGATATCGCTAAAGTTGAGATCGGGGATCAGCAACTGGAAGTCACGTTCGATCTCCTTGCTGTTTTCGTGAACCAGATCCCAGAGGTAGGCCACAGACCGGGCAGAGAATTCCTTTTTCTCGGCGTCGCCGGCAAGGGCGTTGAGCAATTTGCCGACTGCCGCGGGGCTGGTATCGGCCGAGAGCGACGCGAGCCGGTTGCGGGAGTCATCGGTGAGCGCGAGTCGCAGCAGCGCCACCCGGCCTTCTACGGTGATTGCGACGTTGTCGCTGCGTTCTTCCAGTAATTCGGCCGGGGCGTCATCGCCGATGAAGCACGGATTGATGAAAACGACCTCGTCGAAGTCGGCGAGGTCGAAATCGTTGACCCGGCGCTGAAGGTTCTCGGAGAGAAAGGCCTGCAGGTAGGGGCGGGTGATCAAGCGAAATTCGTCGTGCTCGATGCGGGCGGTCCATTTGTCGCCCAGCGAGAGGATGCCGCACAGAAATTCAGCCGGCGTATGGGACAAGCTGAGCGGATAGAAATTGTCAACTTGTTCGTCTTCAAAGAAAAAGATGATTCGTCTCATGACGAGAAGATAGGGAAGATGAAGCGAAGATGCTAATCTTTAAACAGCGAGTCCCAGGCGGCCTTGTCGCGATCCTTTTTGTTGCCGGTGAAGCGCGCCTTGGATTGGCGCGAGAGCGAAAAAGCTTCGGCTTCCTTCGCCTCGGGCTGCTTTTCGACGACCGGCTCCGGTTTGCCTTTGGGTGAGAACCACTCGCAGAAGTTGGCCTTCTCTTTGTAGCGGACCCACTCGGCTTGCGATTCGAGGCACTGGTGATGCGCATCGCGGTCGTAGAACTTGCAGTTGTAGCAACATTTCAAGGGTTGGTCGCACTTGGGACAAGCGTCCGTGCGCGAGACGCGGCCGGTCAGCGCAACTTCCGTCTTGCACGACCAGCAAATGATAAGATTTTGGGAACCCATAAAAGTAAACCTGTAGAAACGGCTCTGAATTTCGTTTCTTTGAGAAATTAGCGTGTTAGCCCGAATTTCGTATCTGACCTGCCCCAGATCACAAAAGCATTCACTAGAAAGTACAATAGAGGCCCCAAGTATGTCAACAAAAACTCGACGAAAATGTTCACGAAAATGTGCCGGGAGGCGGGGCAGAAAAAGCCGTTGCATTCACGGGGGCAACGGATTAGTATTGCGGCTTCGAAATATTGCGTAAGGGAAGGAAAGACGTGCGCATTTTAGTAGTCGGCTCCGGAGGGCGGGAGCATGCCATTTGTTGGAAACTCGCGAAGAGCCAGTATGTCGAGAAGGTGTACTGCGCCCCGGGGAATGCCGGGATTTTCAAGCTGGCGGAATTGGTTGACATCAAGGCGGAAAACCTCGATGCCCTGGTGCAATTTGCGCGCGAAAAGCAGGTTGACCTGACGGTCGTCGGGCCGGAGTTGCCGCTTTCGATGGGGATTGTCGACCGCTTCGAGCAGGAACGGCTGAAGATTTTCGGTCCCACCAAGGCTGCGGCTGAAATTGAATACTCCAAGGCTTACGCCAAGCAGTTCATGCGCAAGTACCATATTCCCACGGCGAGCTTCATGATTTTTGACGACCTGAAGGAGGCGATCAAATTCGTGCGCTCGGCCGGGATGCCGATTGTGATCAAGGCGGACGGCTTAGCCGCCGGTAAAGGCGTGGCGATTTGCCACAGCGGCGAGGATGCCGAGCGGGTGGTGCGCGACCTGATGCAAAAGCGGCAATTCGGCGAGGCCGGCGCCAAGGTCGTCGTGGAGAGTTTTCTTGAAGGCGAAGAAGCCTCGGTGTTCGCATTCACCGACGGCAAGCACATTCTCACGACGGTAGCCGCGCAGGACCACAAGCGGATCGGCGACGGAGATACCGGACCGAACACCGGCGGGATGGGCGCCTACGCGCCGGTACCGTTCGTTTCCGAAGCGATGTTACAAGATATTCACGATCTGGTACTCGAACCGGCGGTGCGGGGAATGGCCGAAGAGGGCAGGCCGTTCAAGGGCGTTTTGTACGCCGGGCTGATGATTACCGAGCGCGGCCCGAAGGTGATCGAATTTAACTGCCGGCTGGGCGATCCGGAAGCGCAGGTGATTCTGCCGCTGCTGAAGAATGACCTCGCGCAGTTGCTGCGAGCCGTAGTCGACGGGACGCTGGAGAGCGAAACATTGATCTGGGAGGAAGCGTACGCCGTTTGCGTCGTGATGGCCTCGGGCGGCTACCCGGGAGACTACGAGAAGGGGATTGAGATCCAGGGACTGCGCGACATCCGCGAGACGGACGCGCTGGTATTTCATGCCGGCACGCGCTTTGAAAACCGCAAATTCCTGACCAATGGCGGCCGCGTCCTCGGCGTCACGGCGGTTGATTCGCATATCGACGATGCGGTCGCGAAAGCTTACGAAGCCGTTGAACGAATTCGGTTTCAGGGGCGTCAATTCCGCAGCGACATCGCGTTCAAGGCGGGCAGTAAGAAGTTCAAGTTCTCATATTAGGGGAACAACGAAGAAAGCCGACTGTATTAGTTGTTAGAAAATGGATAGAGTTTGACGACTAAGATCCAACGGATAATGAGGAAGACAAGAAACAGGAGATCGAGATCGATGAAACAAACGGCCCTTGTGATTTCCGTGCTACTGGTATTCATGGCGGCGCTCGCCTCTGGCCAGAGCAATGAGGCCAAGACGAAGTTCAACGCCGGTCTGACAGCCAAACAGGCGGGAAAGATGGCGGAAGCCGAGAAGGAATTTCTGGAAGCGATCAAGCTGGAGCCGAACTATGGGGCGGCGTTGATCGAGCTTGGTACCGTTCAATACAATCTGAACAAGCTTGCCCAGGCCGAAGAGACATTCAAGAAGTGCACTGCGGTCGACGCCAACAACCAGAGCGCTTTTTACAATCTGGGGATGGTGCAACTCAAAGCCAAGAAATTCCAGATGGCCGAGCAGTCACTGCAGAAATCGCTGCAGTTGAAGACCTCGGATGCGGAGACGCAGAAGGGGCTGGGCCAGCTCTACTTCCAAATGGAAAACTGGGACAAGGCGATCGAGTACTACAAGCTGTACAACTCGGCCAATTCGACCGATGCCAAGAGCCACTTCTTCCTGGCGAAGTCATACAAGGAGAAGGCGAACCTGGCGGAAGCGGAGAAGGAATACCAGGCGGCGATCAGGATCGACCCGAAACTGGCGGACGCTCATTACAATCTTGGCAATTTGCAGGCCGACCAGAAAAAGTTTGGTTCGGCTATCGGCTCGTATAAGCAGGCGTTGGCGGCAGACAGGAACATGTTTGCGGCATACTACAATCTGGCCCGCGCTTACCAGGAAAATCAGCAATACGAGGAGGCGCTGCAATCGTACAAGGATTTCGTCCGCCTGGCCACAGGCAAGGCAGCCTACAAAGGCCAGGTGCAGGCAGCCAACTCGCTGATTCCGCAGATCGAGGAGTACCTGAAGAACGCGGAATAGTCAACGATTTGGCCTTGTGTAATCGTTAGTACCGACTAAATTCGGGGGAAAGAACCAGACTCCGCCGCCGCAGTTTGCGGCGGCGGAGTGTTTATATCAATCGCCACCCGTAGGGACTAGAAGCACCGAGTCATGAAATTCGCCGAGTCCATTCTCGACTTGATCGGTAATACGCCGCTGCTGCGCATCCCCGCCGCGTTGACCGGAAGCGACGCAACCGTCCTGGCCAAGCTGGAATTCATGAATCCAGCCGGGTCGATCAAGGACCGTATGGCGAACTACGTGATCAGCGAAGAGGAGCGGCGCGGGCGGCTGAAACCGGGCGATACGATTATCGATGCGACCTCCGGGAACACCGGTGTTGCCGCGGCGATGGTGGCGGCGGCCAAGGGGTATAAGGCGATCTTCGTGACGCCGACTTCCACTTCCGATGAGAAGATCAACTTGATCAAGTCGTTCGGCGCCCAGGTGATCATGACGCCCAAAGAGGTCGCCAGCGACGACCCGCGCAGCCAGTATTCGGTCGCGCAGCGGATGGCCGAGGAGCATGGCTATTATCTCCTGAACCAGTTTCACAACCAGTTGAATCCGGAAGCGCACTACAATAGCACCGGGCCGGAGATCTGGCGGCAGACCGGCGGCAAGATCACGCACATGTTCGCCGGTATCGGGACGGGCGGGACGATTTCGGGGTGTGCGCGGTTCCTAAAGGAGCAGAATCCCGAGATTCGGGTGATCGGCGTAGAACCGACTGGATCGCTGTTCCAGGCGATACACGAGAAGCGGCCCCTGGGCGTTGCTGCGCCGCACTACGTCGAGGGGATCGGCACCGACCAGGTAGTCCAAGCATTTCATCCGCAGTATGTCGATTGTGTCGTTCAGGTAGACGACGCCACCGCATTTGCGGAGACGCGGATTCTGAGCCGATTCCTCGGGATCTCGGCCGGCGGTTCGTCGGGGTCGATTCTTGCCGGAGTAAAAATGTACGCTGATACCCTGAAAGCCGATTCGGTAGTTGTATTTTTTGTCTGCGACGGCGGTATAAGATATATGTCCAAGGTTTTTTGCGACCAATGGATGAAGGAGCACAACTTTGCCGTCACCGATAAGGAGATAATCAATGTGTTATAGCTTTCGCTCAGTACTGATCGCCATAATCAGCGTTTTGTCCCTGGGCCCCATGGCGGCGGCATCCGGGCAGATGCAGAAGCAGCCGAAGATCGAGTTGTCGCACGATCATTTTTATTTCGGTTATATGCCGCAGGGGGTGATGGTGAAACACAGCTACTGGATTCGCAACAAGGGCAACGACACGCTGCAGATCATCAGCGTCAAGCCGGGCTGCGGATGCACGACGGCGCCGCTCTCGAAAGACCTGATCGCCCCCGACGATTCCGCTGAACTGACGGTCACATTTGATTCCAAGAACATGGTCGGCTCAACCGTGAAGTACATTGAGATCTTGTCGAACGATCCGCTGAAGTCGGCCACCCGGGTTCAGTTCGTCGCCATGGTGAATCGAGGGTGGGGGAATGTCAAGGTGGTGCCGGACGGACTGAGATTCGCGAAGTTTGGCTCGAAGGATGGTAAGCTGACAAAGTCGGTTGAGATTCAGAACGTGAGCGATGAATCGTTAGAGATTTCGTTGGTCGATTTTCCTGAGGGCTTATTAACGATCGACAAGAAACAGGGAAAGATAGCGGCGGGCGGTAAGCTCTCATTCGAATTCGAGCAGACGAGAGATGTCAAGGACGAGAGCGAGATCATGAGTTCGGTGACATTCGAGTTGGTCGGAAAAGAGACAGATCGGATCACCATTCCCGTTGTTGCCTACTTTCAGAAATGATTTTTTCGACTTTTTGGACGACGATGAACGAATACGCTTGACATAGACGAGCGTCGATCTAAATTGTCAGACTGAGGGTGTTCCTCTGTTGTCCCTGGGTAGTTTCCTAGCCCCCTCTACCCAACCAGAGCGGACCCCTCATTTTTATTTGCTCGAAGGATCATGCGGCGAGCGGGCAATCCGGCCGAGATTCTAAGGATTGCGGAAGTCAAATCCCCAGAATGAGAGCGCAGAAGATCACGAGAAAATTCGGTTGACTTTTTTGGCGCCGCCCGTAACATAGGGGCTCTGTGTCGGGGTGTAGCTCAGCCTGGTAGAGCACTTGGTTCGGGACTAAGGGGCCGAAGGTTCAAATCCTTTCACCCCGACCATAGATTAGGGGGTAATCCTATCATGCATTTTTCCATGCTGAATCATTCAACAACGGCAATCCATGGCGGGTATCTGCGCATCCGGTACCAGTTGAGGAGTAGTAGTCTTTGTATCCTGAAATCAAGCTGAAACCCGGCAAAGAAGCGAACCTCATCTACCGCCACCCCTGGGTATTTTCCGGCGTGCTATCCAGAAAGCCGGAAAATCTCGCGAATGGAAGTCTGGTGACCGTTGCTGATGCGAACGGCAAGCCGTTGGGCACGGGAATCTACTCGCAGCACTCCCAGATATCCGTCCGAGTGCTGGAATTTGCCGAGGTGGCAATTGATCAGCAGTGGTTTGCCCAGAAATTCCTGGCCGCGGAGGAGCGGCGCCGAACACTTGGCTATGGTCGGGAATCGGGGACAACCGGATATCGATTGATTTTTGGCGAAGCGGATGGGATTCCGGGGCTGATCGTTGATCGGTACGATGATGTGTTTGTTATCCAATCAGCGGTGGCGGGGGTCGACCGGCTCAAAACAGATATCGTCGCGGCGTTGGTGACTCTGTTCCAACCGCGGGCGATCGTTGAGCGCTCCGACCTTCCGGTTCGACATGAAGAAGAACTTGAGCAGGTCACCGGACTGCTTTACGGCGAGATCGAAGCACCGGTGCCGTTCGTCGAGAATGGGCTACGGTTTGAGGCGGATGTCATCGCCGGGCAGAAGACGGGATTCTACCTCGATCAGAAGGACTTGCGCCGGGAAATCACCGCGCTGGCTCAGGACAGGGAAGTGCTGAATCTGTTTTCGAATGCGGGGAGTTTTGCGATCGCGGCGCTCAAGGGTGGCGCCACGCGCGTGCTCAATGTCGACAGCTCGGGACCGGCGCTCGATCTTTGCTATCAGTTCGCCGAGAGCAACGATCTTGACAAGACGAAGATCGAGGATTCCTGCAGCGACGTGTTTGGCTGGCTGACCGAGAGACAGCCGCCGTCGTATGATATGATCATTCTCGATCCGCCGGCGTTGATAAAGTCGCGCCAGGACGCGGAGGCGGGGAAGAAGGCGTATCATTTTCTCAACCGGGCGGCGATCCGCATGTTGCGGCCGGGCGGTATCCTGGTGACATCGAGTTGTTCAGCGTTTTTCACCGAAGAGGATTTTCTGTTTATGCTGCGGCGGGCGGCGGTGCAAGCCGAGCGCGGGCTGCATCTGCTGCGCTATGTTCCGCAAGCGCCGGACCATCCCTGGTCGGCGTTCTTCCCGGAGTCGAAGTACCTCAAGTCGTTCATTTGTTTGATCCCCTAATCGCGCTCAAACCGATTACCAACTTGCACGGCGATCAAGCGTTCATTATCATCGGGACGATGTCACAACGGAAAGCGGTCTATGTCGCCATCGTCGGCGGCTACGAGTGCAGCGCTGCCGACTATGCGGTGGCGGAGCGTGTCGGCGAACTGCTCGCGCAGCGGGGAGTTGTCGTAGTGACCGGCGGGCGGCATGGGATTACAGAGGCCGCCTGTAAGGGCGCCAAGCGCGGGGGCGGCACGACGATCGGAATTTTGCCGGGTGAAGATTACCGCGAGGCGAATGATTATGTTGACCATGCGATTTGCACCGCCATGGGGTCGTCGCGCAATCATGTCATCATCATGACCGCCGACGCGGTGATCGCCTTCCCGGGCAGGTACGGCACGCTCTCGGAGGTCGCTTATGCCTTGCTGCATCAGCGGCCGATCGTCTCGCTCGGTTCGTGGGAGGTCGCCGAGGAAATCATCAAAGCGCAAACGCCGCAGGAAGCGGTGGAGAAGGTTCTGCAGGAGGTTCGACCATGAGTGAGATGGCATGCGCCAGAGTCCTGATTTCCGGCCGGGTGCAGGGAGTCGGTTACCGGTTCTTTGTGACCACGCGCGCCGAGAATTACCCGATTTTCGGCTATGTACGGAATCTCGAGACCGGCGCGGTCGAGATCGAGGTCGAGGGGGTCAAACAGACGGTGATGGACTTCATCAACGAGGTGCGCAAGGGGCCGCGTCACGCGCAGGTCGAGGATTTCCAAATGGAGTGGAAGCCGTATAAAATGAACTACGATACATTCTTTGTGAAGTACTGATTATGAATCTGAGCAGCAAAATCCGCAACATTCCCGATTTTCCCAAGAAGGGAATCGTTTTTCGCGACATCACGACCCTGCTCCAGGACCCCCGCGCCTACGAGCAGTCGATCGACCAGTTTTGCAGCCATTTCGTCAAGC
Source organism: uncultured Ignavibacteria bacterium (assembly GCA_964584025.1). Classification (GTDB taxonomy): domain Bacteria; phylum Zixibacteria; class MSB-5A5; order CAIYYT01; family CAIYYT01; genus JADJGC01. Next base: position 12,413 of record CAZOYE010000034.1, on the reverse strand, counting down.
ACAAGGTGACGAAGATCGGCGTAGTCGAGTCGCGTGGCTTCATCTTCGGCGGGCCGATCGCGCTTCAACTCGGTGTCGGCATCGTGCCGATTCGCAAGAAGGGCAAGCTGCCCTGGGAGACGGTGCGACAGACTTACAAGCTGGAGTACGGCACCGACAGTCTCGAGATCCACAAGGACGCCGTGACCAAGCGCGACCGCGTGTTGATCATCGACGACCTGTTGGCGACCGGCGGCACGGCGCACGCCTCGATCAAGCTGGTCGAGAAGCTGGGCGCGACGGTAGCCGGTCTGGGATTCCTGATTGAGTTGTCGTTTCTCAACGGCCGCAAGAAGCTGAAGGACTACGAAGTCCTGACCCTGATCAAATACGATTCGGAATAATCTAATTCCTGCCCCCGTAGCTCAGGTGGATAGAGCAGAAGTTTCCTAAACTTTTGGTCGCGTGTTCGAGTCACGCCGGGGGTAGATTCTGTTCGTGACTATTCGCTGGAGGCTGACTGCGGCTGGAGTGGTGCGGATTCGACTGCGGAAGTCGGTGCGGGATCGGAGCCACCCGTTTCTTGAGCGGGGGGTTGGGCTTGCGTGATTTCTTTGTCTTCTACGATCACGTTTTTGTCAAGATAGTTTAATCCCGAAAATTCATTCTGGACGATGATCGCGATGCGGCGATTCGCCGGATTGCCGGGGTCGATCTTGTCTTTGGGTTGCGTATCAGCGTAGCCGCGCACCTCGGCGACCTGATCCTGCCGCAGGCCGTTTTCTTTCATCCAGCGGCGGGCGCTGTTGCAGCGATCGACGGAGAGCTCCCAGTTGGTGTATTTGGCGCCGGCGGCGTACTGATAAGCGTCGGTGTGGCCTTCGATGATTACCCGATTGGGCAGGCGGGCGATTTCCTCGGCAACGATCATGAGCAATTGCTTGGTGAAGGGCTTGAGCTCGGCTGAACCGCGCTCGAAGAACGACTCGCCAACTGATTCCAGGAGCTGAATGCGCAGCCCCTCGGCGGTCATCTGTACTTCGATCTGGTTCTTGAGCCGCTCGAAGCCGGGATTTTCGCGGAGCTTTTTCATGATCTCCGCAGCGGCTTCCTTGAGGCGCTCGCGGGCCTCCTTCTCGCGCATCTTCCTGATCTGCTCTTCCGTCATCATGTTCTTGCTTTTGAGTTCGATGACCGAGGTGCCCTTGTTCGGCAGGACGGTCTGGTCGCCGCCTTTCTTGAAGCCGGTGGGGTTCTGGAAATAGCCGGCGACGCTTTCCCGCACGGTTTCGGACTGCGCGATCAGCCACATCACAAGAAAGAAGGCCATCATCGAGGTGACGAAGTCGGCATAGGCGACTTTCCACGAACCGCCGTGGTGGCCGCCGCCATGTCCCTTCTTCTTCTTGACGATGATTACGGGGTCTTGATTGCTTTCGTCAGCCACGGCTCAAGCCTCTTACTTGTTGCGGGTTTGACGGCAGGCGTTTTCGACTTCTTCGAAGGTCGGGCGGCTCGAGGCGTAGATGGCGCGGCGGGCAAACTCGACGGCGATCGAAGCGGCAAAGCCCTTTTGGAAACCGAGCATGCCCTGCTTAAGGCAGGCGTAGTACTTGCTGCCTTCTTCGTTTAACGACTGGATGTTCTTGGCGATCGGCTGAAACAAGCCGTAACACAACAGAATACCGAGAAAGGTTCCCACGAGCGCGGCAGCGACCTTGTGGCCGATTTCCTCCGGCGGTCCGCCGATGGCGCCCATGGTGACTACGATTCCCAGCACGGCGGCGACGATACCGAATCCCGGCATCGAGTCCGCCATCGTTTGAATCGCCTCGGCCGGTTTCGCTTGTTCTTCGTGGTGCGTTTCCAGGTCGAGGTCCATCAAGGCTTCCAAGTCCTGTGCCGAGATCGCACCGGTAATGATCACGCGCATGGTATCAGAGAAGAAGTGCACGGCGTGATGGTCTTTCAGAAAGGCGGGATATTTCTTGAGAATCGTCGATTCGAACGGCTTTTCGATATGGCTTTCCAAGCCGACCAGGCCGTCTTTCCGGGCGACATTGAAGATTTCATACATCATGACGAGCAGGTCAGTGAAGTGTTGCTTGCTGGGTCCGGAGCCGAGGACCTTCAACATTTGCGGGATCATCTGCTTGATAGTTTTCAGAGGGGACATTGCCAACAACGACCCAATCGCCGCGCCGGCCATGATAACAAACTCTGAAGGCTGAATGAGAACAGGTAGCGGTCCGCCGTGCATGACAAACCCGCCGACCACACCGCCCAGCACGATGACTAATCCGATAATGGCAAACATGTTACAGCAACTGCTCCGTCAGTTTAAGCGTCCAGATGCGAGCCGTCCTGGCCCTCTCTTGATTTTGTCGTCACAGTTTGTATTGACGTGAACGCTTGGGCCGCAATTTCCGGTGCCGTTCGCGGTGTTGCGGGAGGCAGTACGCTCGCGGCAAGTCCTGTCGAGTGCGGGCTAGTCTGTTTCAGAGCGAACCACGCCGGGCGAAGCGCAGCAAAAGTGTGGCGCGAAGGCCATAGATGAGCGGCGGTTGGGAGTCAAGCATTTCGTTGGCACGCCGATACTTTCAAGGAATATGGAAGGCGACTGGATTCTCACAACTGTCCTATCGAGAAACAACGCCGGCCACGAAGAATTATGCGTTTCGACTTAGCAACCATATCCGGAATGCTCCTGGGCGTCGGCGCAATCGTGATCGCCTACCTGATGGAAGGTGGATCGCTGGCGTCGGTGTTCCAGGCTCCCGCGGTCATGCTCGTGCTGCTGGGGACGCTGGGCGCCGGGATGATCACGACGAGCATGAGCACCGTGCTGTTGATTCCGACCTACTTGCGGATCGCGTTTTTGGGCCAGGCGGTCGACGTGCGCGATACGATCGAGCGGATGGTCTACCTGGCGGAGCGAGCGCGCCGCGAGGGAATTCTCGGATTGGAGACGTTTCTCGACGATGCTCCGAGTCCGTTTTTCAAGAAGGCGCTGCAGCTTCTGATCGACGGCACCGAAGTGACCGCGCTGCGCAGTATTCTCGAGACCGAGATCGCTTACATGGAAGAACGTCACCGGCGCGGTATCGAGCTGTTCAAGAAGATGGGTGGGTTTGCTCCGACGCTCGGCATCATTGGTACCGTACTCGGGTTGATTCACACTCTCGCGAATACGACCGACACGACGCGGATGGCTTCCGGGATTGCGGCGGCGTTTATCGCGACGCTCTGGGGTGTCTGCTCGGCGAATTTGTTTTTCCTGCCGGTCGGGGACAAGCTGCGGCATCGTCATCTCGAAGAAACAACGAATCTTGAATTGGTGCTCGAAGGGGTTCTGGCAATTCAATCGGGGGATAATCCGCGGGTGATTCGCACCAAGCTGCTTTCCTATCTGAATCCACAGGAACGCTACGAGGATCGCTATGCGGCGACGCGGTGAACTCGACAGCGACAACACCGATCGTTGGCTGATGACGTATGCCGACCTGATTACGCTGCTGTTGGCGTTTTTCGTGATGATGTACGCAATCTCCAAGATCGACCTGCGCAAGTTCGAAAAAGTCACACAACGCCTGCAAGGGGAGTTCAACTCCGGCGATGATCGGATCATCGAACCGGATGAAGCAGAATCGGGAACCGGTGTCCTTAAAGTAGGCCAGTTGAAAGTTGTGGCGCAGCGGTTGCAGAGCCCGTCGGTCGGGCCAGTCAAGGGGCGCGTCAATATGGGCCCCAACAGCAACATTGTTCCCAGCAGCGGTTTCAGCGAGGTTACGCAATCGGACACGCTGACACCACCGTACTCGGTGGAAATCAACGAGCGCGGGTTAGTGATTCACGTGCTGGAGTCTTCGCTGTTCGCGCCAGGTCAGGCGGAACTGGCGGAAGCAGCCAAGGCAACATTAGACCGGATCGCGGCTGAAGTGCAGGAGTTGCCTAACCAGATTCGCGTAGAAGGGCACACCGACAACAGGCCGATTGCGACTGCAAAGTTTCCCTCCAATTGGGAACTATCGTCGGCGCGCGCTACTTCGGTGGTCCGGTATTTCATTGATGCGCACGGATTGACGGCTGACCGGGTTTCAGCTCTCGGCTACGGCGAACACCGTCCGTTGGTTGACAACGATACCCCAGAGAATCGCGCGCGTAATCGGCGCGTCGACATCGTCGTCCTGACCGACAATCTCTCGCGTTATGAGCCGAAGGCGAAACCGGAGACGCTCAGCGCCGCCGAGATACCGTAGAAAAGAACACACGGCGCTGCGGAAAAAGATTCCGGCCGCGTGCGACTTCCAGTTTCCACATTAATCAATCCCCATTACCGCATAACGACTTAGCCTGATACGTCGGTTCGGCACGGCATTTGACTTACCCCCGGTCGGAGAAAGGTCTCTGATGAGTAATATTCTACATAAGGCACTGTTTCAAAATGGACTGATACCGGCTTACACGAAGCTGGCCGACCTGGCTTCGCTTCGTCACAAGCTGGTCGCTTCGAACGTTGCCAATGTCAACACGCCGGGCTATGAAAAGCGGACGATGGAGTTCGACCAGGAACTGCGTAAAGCGCTGGATAAGCCGCGGCTGGCGGGAGCGGTTACTGACAAGATGCATATCGAACTCGGTAACCACCCAAATCGGGCGCCCGAGATCGAGCGCGTCAAGAAATCAGAGAACGATACCGGCATCAACTCGGTGGACATCGACCAGGAACTGGCCGACCTCGCGCAAAACCAGATTACCTTCGAATTCGGCGCCGACATGCTGGCGCGCAAGTTCAAATCGCTGAAGTCGGCAATCAAGGGAGAGAGTTAGAAAAGTCATGAGTGATTTGTTTTCCTCGCTGAAGATTTCCGGGTCGGGTCTATCGGTCTTCCGCCGCAAGATGAATGTCGCGGCGGAGAACCTGGCGAATGCCGAAGTGACCAAGACCGCTGACGGCGGGCCCTATAAGAAGAAGACGCTCTCGATTACCTCGAAGAAGGTGAAGGAGACGTTTTCGCGGGAGCTGAATTCCGCCGCCGTCGAGTTGCAGCAATCGGATGCCAAGCACATGCCCGGCAAACCGGTGGCGATTTTGAACAAGTCCAATATCAATCATGCCCAGAGCCGGGAACTGGTCGATCCGATGCAGCAACCGCGCCTGGTGTTTGATCCGGACCACCCGGACGCCAACGACGAAGGGTTCGTGGCGATGCCGGATGTCGATCCGTTGATCGAGATGGTGGAAATGATGGCCGCTGCGCGCGCGTACGAGGCGAACCTGTCGGCGATCAATACAGTCAAAGAAATCACCAAGAAGTCTCTGGAGATATAGAGTCTCATGGAAATGAAAGTTAACAGCGCCAATCTGCAGGTTTACGGTAATACGCCGCAGGTGCGGCCGCAGCAGCCGCCGGCGGAATCCACCAAGACGGCGGAGCCGAATCAATTCGCTGCGGCGAAGTTCGCTGATTTGCTGTCGCTTCAGGAGAAGCGCTTTATCATGCAGAATTTCAAACCGGAATCGACAACGAAGGAAGCGACGGCGCATCTGGGCCGTCATATCGACGTACGCGCATGAAGCCGATCAGCCTGAATACCTTGCCGCAGGAATTCAAGATTCCGCAGACCTTGCCCACACCGCCAAAGATGGCGGCGAACGGCGAGACGTTCGCCGATACGCTGAAGCAGTTTGTCAACTCGGTGAGCGATCTGCAAAGCCAGGCGGCCGGCGCCGAGCAGGCGTTTTTGCGCGGTGAGATTTCCGATGTCCACCAGGTGATGATCGCTGTGGAAGAGGCGTCGGTAGCATTTGAGCTGTTAATGGAGATTCGCAATAAGCTGCTGGAGGCGTACCAGACGATTCAGCGGATGCCGATCTAAGGCACCTAACCCTCGGAGCATGGATGCATGAAGAGGATTTTTGATCATTTCTACCAGTTAATCGGTCGCATGACCCCGAGCCAGGTTGTGATGATGGCGTTTGTCGTCATCGGCATGATCGTTGGCACGGTGCTGATTTTTAATTTCGCCAAGTCGCAGTACTTCGTGCCGCTTTACTCGAATCTTTCCAGCGAAGACGCCGGCAAGATCGTTGAGAAGCTAAACGAGTTGAAGGTCTCCTACGAGATCGGCGACGGCGGCGGCTCGATCAGCGTACCCTCGGACCAGGTTTACGAAACACGCATGAAGCTCGCCTCCAGCGGGCTGCCGAGCCGGCAGAATATCGGCTACGCTTTGTTCGACCAGACGAACCTGGGGATGACCGATTTTGTCCAGAAATTGAATTATCGCCGGGCTCTCGAAGGGGAACTGGCGCGGACAATCGGATCGCTCAGCGAGGTCGAAGCCGCGCGGGTGCATCTGGTGATCCCCGAGGACAAGCTCTTCAAGGAAGACGAAAACAAGCCGAGCGCCTCGGTCGTTGTCAAGCTGCGCGGGGGACAGAACCTGACCAAGCGGCAATTGCAGGGGATGTCGTACATCGTGGCCTCGTCGATTGAAGGGATGTCGCCGGACAACGTGACGATCATCGACTACGACGGCAACCTGCTCTCGGGCGCGCAATCGAGCGATCCGTCGGCGATGTTGTCGGCGACGCAGTTCGAGATGCGCAAGAACGTCGAAACGTACCTGGAGCAGAAGGCCCAGTCGATGCTTTCGAGCGTGATCGGACACGGGCGATCAATCGTGCGCGTCAGCGCGGAACTGAATTTCGAACAGAACAGTACGCAGATCGAAGAATACAATCCGGAAATGGTGGCCGTCCGGAGCGAACAGCGCACCGCCGCCAAGGGCAATGAAGTGGAATCAGTTCCGGGCACGCCGCCGGTGACAACCTCGTCGAACAACAATGACGCCACCGATATCATCACGAATTATGAAGTTTCGAAGACCGTGAAGAGCATCATCGGGGAAGTCGGCTCGATCAAGCATCTATCGATCGCGGTGATGGTCGACGGCAATTATGAGGAGTCGACCGACCCCGAAGGCGCGGTTGACCGGAAATTCATCAATCGGACGCCGGAAGAACTGGAGCGCTACGCTTCAATCATCAAGAACGCTGTCGGTTATTCGGAAGCGCGCACCGACCTGTTTACTATCGTCGACGTACCGTTTGACAACAGTCTGATGGTGACCTCGCGGCAGGAACTGGAGAAGGTGGGCCAATGGCAGAACTATTGGTACTACGGCCAGAAGGTATTGATGGTCGTGATCGGGATTCTGGCTTTCCTGTATCTCAAGCGCAAGGTGAAGAAGATATTCGGCGCGCTGGCGAAATACGTTCCGCCGCCGCCGGTGCCGTTGGTGCCGCCGGTCGAAGAGACGATTCAGCAGAAGCCGCAAAAGCCCAAATTGATAGATACGATGAAGTCGCAAACGAAGGGCCGTCCCGATGAAATCGCGAAGGTGATCAAGACGATCATGGCGGAGCCGCAGTAGCATGGCGCTCGCTTACGAACAGCTGACGGCGGTGCAGAAGGCCGCCATCGCACTGATCGCTTTCGGAACGGAAGTCTCGGCCGAAGTTCTCAAGGCGCTCAACGATCAGGAGCTTGAACGGCTGACGATTGAGATTGCGAACATGCGCGATGTCCCGGGTGAAGTAGAAGAGCGCGTAATCCAGGAATGCTACGAGGTGTTCCTCGCGCGCGAATACATCAGCTCCGGCGGTATCGACTATGCCCGTTCATTGCTCGAAAAGGCTGTCGGCGCAAATCGCGCGGTCGACATCATCAAGCGACTCGAGTCCTCGCTGGTAACGTCGGGGTTTAACCTGCTCAAAGGAATCGATCCGAAGCAATTGGTCAACTACATCCAGAACGAACACCCGCAGACAATCGCGCTGATCCTCACCCAATTGACTTCGCAGCAGGCAGCCGGTGTCCTGACCGAATTGGCGCCGGAATTGCAGTCGGAAGTGGCGCTGCGCGTGGCGACGATGGAGAAGATCTCGCCGGAAATTTTGAAAGAAATCGAATCGACCCTGGACCAGCATTTCTCCGGGTCGGTGTTCCGCGAAAGCAAGCAGTCGGGCGGCGCCAAGGCGCTGGCGGACATTCTCAATTTGGTCGAGACCTCGGCAGAGAAGCACATCCTGCAGACGCTGGAAGCCGACAATCCAGATCTGGCTGCCGAAATCAAGAACATGATGTTTGTCTTCGAGGACCTGACGCTGCTCGACGACCGCTCGATCCAACGCCTGCTCAAGGAGATCGAAACCAAGGACATCGCGATCGCGCTCAAGGCCGCCTCCGACGACGTCAAGAACAAGATCTACGCCAACGTATCCGAACGCGTGGCAACGATGATCAAGGAGGAGATCGAGTTCATGGGACCGATGCGACTCTCCGACGTCGAAGCCGCGCAGCAGCGCATTGTGGAAGTGATCCGCCGCCTCGAAGAGGAAGGGCAGATCGTTATCTCGGGTCGCGGAGGCAAGGAAGATGTCGTCGTCTAAAGTCCTCTCGCTGGTGCAATTCGCCGAAGCGCCGGTACCGGTGGGGAGCCGCGAGTTTATCGACCGTTTCCGCAAGGAGCAGGAAGAAAACTCACCGGAAGGGCAGAAGCTGCGCAAGCTGGAGGAACGGCATCAGCAGGAACTGCAACAAGCGTTTGCCAAGGCCTACGCACAGGGCGAAGCCGCCGGTCTGCAGAAGGGGACGGCGCGAGCGCAGCAGGTCGAAAACGAACTGCGGGGGGCGATCACGAATCTCGTCAACTATCATCAAAAGATATACCAACAAGCGCGGCAACAGGTCTTCGACCTCTCCTTTGCGCTGGCTAATAAGATTACCACAGCACGCGGAGAAGCGGAACAGCAGACGGTCATGGAGACGATTGACCGCTGTATTGCGGAGTTTCTCGACAAGAGCCGCCTGTTGATCAAGGTCAATCCGGCGCAAGTGGAGTTCGTCCGTAAGCAATTGGCGGAAGCCGACGCGGTGCACGATTCGACGACGCATGTAGCCGTCGAGGGTGATGCGCGGATCGGGTTTGGTGGCTGTATTGTTGAGACTGACTCCGGCTCGGCCGATGCTCGCTTCGAAACGCAATTGGAGATTCTCAAGACAAGACTTCTGGAGATTTCATAGGGCCATGTCGAAACTGGTCGACATCTCCGCCGAGCGTGATCTGATTGCGCGCACCAACACGATCCGACTCGACGGCAAAGTGCGGCGGGTGATTGGCTTGATTATCGAGTCGATCGGGCCGCAGGCATCGCTGGGGGAATTGTGCAAGATTTACCGCCGCCAATCGGATGAACCGGTGTTGGCCGAAGTCGTGGGCTTTCGCGACAACTACACGCTTCTGATGCCATTTGGCGAGCTGGAAGGTATCAATCCCGGTTCCTCGGTGGAGGCGACCGGTTCTGTTCTTAAGATCAGCGTCGGCGACGAGCTACGCGGGCGCATTCTCAACGGCCTCGGTCAACCGATAGACGACAAGGGGCCGTTGATCACCAAACTCGAGAGACCAATCACGTCCAAGTCGCCGCACCCGCTCAAACGGCAGCGCGTCGACAAGCAGATATTAACCGGCATTCGCGCGCTCGACGTGTTCACAAGTTGTGGCCGCGGCCAACGCATGGGGATCTTCGCGGGTTCAGGAGTGGGCAAGTCGGTGCTGTTGGGGATGATCGCGAGACAATCGAGCGCGGCGATCAACGTGATCGGCTTGATCGGCGAACGAGGCCGCGAAGTGCGCGAGTTTATCGAGCACGATCTCGGCGAAGAAGGATTGAAGCGTTCGGTGGTGGTAGCAGTGACGTCAGATCAACCGGCGTTGATAAAGGTGAAAGGCGTGATGACGGCGACGGCGATTGCGGAGCATTTTCGCGACCAGGGGCACGACGTGATCCTGATGGTCGACAGCGTGACGCGTGTCGCAATGGCGCAGCGCGAGATCGGCCTGGCAGTCGGTGAACCGCCGGCGACGAAGGGTTACACGCCTTCGGTGTATGCGATGTTACCAAAACTGCTTGAACGGGCAGGCGCCGGCGAGCGCGGCTCAATCACGGGGCTGTATACGATTCTTGTCGAAGGGGATGATTTTAACGAACCAATTTCCGACCAGGTGCGCTCGATTCTCGACGGGCACGTGACGTTGTCGCGGCGGCTGGCGCATCGCAAGCACTATCCGGCGATTGACGTATTGCAGTCGGTGTCGCGCGTGATGGTGAATATCGTCTCGCAACAGCATCGGGATTTGGCCGGGCAGGCGCGCAAGCTGCTCGCCGTGCATTCAGAGAACGAAGATTTGATCAATATCGGCGCATACGTCAAGGGATCTTCGCCGGAAATCGACACGGCGATCGCGAAGGTGCCGCAGATTAATGAATTCCTCCAGCAGGATATCACGTCGAAGCGACCCGATTTCGCGCAGGATTTGGCGCGATTAAATACGATTATCGGCCATGAAGAAGTTCCAGTTCCGTCTGCAGAAGCTGCTTCAGCTTAAGACCCACAAAAAAGTCGAGAAGCAAAAAGACCTCGCCAAAGCGGAGCGCGTGCGGCGCATGGAAGAGGCGCATCTGGAGATGCTGAAGGAACGTCTCGAAGAAGAGATCAACGACCTCGCGCCATTGAAGGTCGAAAAGATAGATGTGCGGCGATTGACGAATTCGGTCTATTTCCAACACCGCCTCAATACGAACATGACCAATCAGCGCAAGGCGATTGCCACCGCCAAGCGGCAGGAGTCGATCAAACGCAAGCACCTGATCGATGCTGCGCGCGAGGAGAAGGTGTATGTCAAGCTGAAGGAGAAGCAGCAAGAGCGGTATCTTCAAGAGCTCGATCAGCATATCCAGAAAGAAATCGACGAGATCGCGCAGACGGGGTTTGTGAGGGGGAAGGGGAGGTAGGTCCGCACCCCTGTGGTTCGGACTCTTCAGGCCTAATCGATTCAGCCCACTGCGCGGAGGCGGACAAATGGTACGACGATTTGTAACACTGATACTCGCCAGCATTGGTCTTGTGAGCACATCGTGCGAAGGGCCAGACGTCATGTCAGAGAGAACGGATTTTCGCGATGTGGTTGGTGCTTACGCAGCCAATTTTGGCTCGGCGGTGTATGACTCCCTCTTCCTGCATTCTGATTCAACGTATATCCGAATCTATGCGCGTAGCTCTGAAGAAGTTGTAGTGGACACAGGGCTTTTTAGGTTCGCCGAGATTGGTAATCGAGATTACTTCTTCTATTCGAGCGACTTTCTGCTGCTGGAGCCGCTTCCCGATCAGGGATTTGGAGCACCCAGTTGGGACTCCTGCATTCGGGATACGATTGGAATGTGTGTTCCAATTAAGAAGCTCGGAAATTCGATTAGAATTTACTACTACTATCCCGAGTCGTGGTGTTACAGGAAGCGTATTTAGGACATTTGTCAAATCCCTTCGTCACGGGCCGGCAGAAGTTCAAGTTAGCGAAAGAGTCTCGCGCTGGATCGCAGAGTGTTGCGGAAAAACGGGATTTGACCTACGGACCTGGTGTCAAAGCAGCCACATTCGTCCTGCACACAGCCAGTGGCCCCACCCTCCGCTGCGCTCCGGGTGGGCTACCGGGATTCATCACGGACGGCCGGGTACTCGTTGAGGTAAATGCGGTTCGCGCGGATTCGCATAGAGCTGCAAAAAGGCGAGGTCTGACCTCGGCCTGCAAATCCAACCCACGAATCAGAGTCCGAACCACAGGGGTTCGGACCTACGGACTGTGAAGTTGGGGAAAGTTGCCCGAAAGCGTACTTGCAACGTGGGTCGCTTCTATCTATAATTATTCTTGAAATTAGCAGAGCCTGACGCTATTCTCGATAAGAGCGGTCTCTTGGCCAGTCAAAGCAGAATTCAATTACCCCGCGTTAACGGAGTGGTCGCGCCGTGGTAGGACAGAACAGGAATCGCGGACAGATGACAACTCCGAAGGAGATAAGTACTCATTTCTTGTAGAGAGGTTGCACCACTATGCCAAAGTTTTTGATCGAAGTTCCGCACGAGGCTGAGCCAATCGCCTGTCTGCGAGCTATCAAGGTCCTTCAAGAAACCGGATCGCACTTTCTCACTAACGCCGACTATGGCTGTCATGACGGCGTGCACAAGGCCTGGATCGTCATGGAAGTCGATGACAAAGAGGCCGCACGAAATATCCTGCCGCCAGTCTACCGGCCTCGAGCAACCGTCACTGCCTTGAACAAGTTCTCCGCGAGTGAAGTCGACGAACTCCTGGCCTATCACCAGGGAAAAGGCCCGACGTCGTAGAGTCCAGAGCCGGTACACGGAGCGACAACACTCTGGAAATCAGTCGTCAAATCCCTTCGTCACGAGCGAGCAGAAGTTCAATGTAGCGGAAGTGGCTCGCGCTGGATGGTAGAGTGTTGCGGAGAAACGGGATTGGCCTACCCCCGAATGAGTGGACACAGAAAGAAGGTCGGATTATGTTTG
>CAZOYE010000033.1:0-38964 GCA_964584025.1 uncultured Ignavibacteria bacterium | reverse complement strand
GGACGATCGACATCTACAACGTTGCCGGCCAGCTTGTGAAGAGCTTCAACGGCCGTGGCGTTGGCACGATCAACGTTGAATGGAACGCCGCCAGTGTTGCCTCTGGTATTTACTTCTACAAGGCGACCGCTGGTAACTTCGTTGACACCAAGAAGATGGTGCTGATGAAGTAATTCATCTGTTGTTCTTTTAGTATGGGGAGGGGAGACTCTCCCCATGCTAAACCATCAGAGGATTTATTGAGGAGGAAAATCAGGAAGAATCTCTAACGCACCGCGACCAGTCGATTAGTGGAATGCTTGGCACTAAGGCGAAATCGGTTCGTGGCCAGGCCATTTTTTTTTAAGGTCGTTGAGGGAAGTTAGAGATGGTTGCAAGCAGTTGCAGAATTGCAGAGCGAGATATGCAAAACGGCGCCAAGCCGTTCCTGCGTTTTCCAAGAGAGAATTCTACTTCTTGCCGTTTACGGCAAAGATACTTCAGCGTAAGTTGTTTTCAATCAGCCGATTACTCGGCGGCAAACAGAAGAGCAGTAACAATGTCCAACCGGTACCACGGCAAAGCGGCAATTAGATCTTTGGCATGTTCGTTGCGCAGCATTCCCTGGTATATGGTCAAGGGATTATTCTGTCAATTGCGTTTGACACGGCCGGCCATCAATTTGGCCGCACTTACTGTCCTCCTGATTGCCGCTTCTGCGGCCGGTCTGCAGGCTCAAACCGATCCGTTCGGCGGGATAGGCTCCGTGATCGTTGGCAGTACTGTCAACTACCCCGGCGGCAAGTTTTCGCTTCCCGTCACGATTGTGAACGACGAGAGCATTGGTGGCTTTTCCGTTCCGCTCTACTACGACTCCGATTACCTGACCTTCGATTCGGCCAATTTCTTCGGCTCGCCGGCGCGCGAGTGGAGTTTTGTCGGCGCCACGCACGACGGAGCCGAAGGTACGCTGTTGCTCGGCGGAGTGGCGTTTGACGAGGACCCGATCACAAACGGCCGTAATGAACTCGCCAAGCTGTATTTTACAGTGAAGTCGGGCCTCACGACCGATGCCACGACGCTGATCGACTCGATTTTTGTTCCGCCCGCAGGACGCCTCGAACTGAGCGCCTTCGGCAGCGGTTTCGCCATTCGGCCGCATTTTCATGCCGGCACAGTCACAATCCTGGCCGCCAATCGCGCACCAGAGTTTTCGCCGGTTGCCGCCAAGACCGTGAGTGAGGGTGAAGTGCTCAACTTCACGCTGACAGCCACCGATCCGGAGCGCGCGCCGGTCAAGCTGCACGCCGTGCGTTTGGGCGGCGGCGCACGATTCCAGGACAACGGAAACGGCAGCGGCAGTTTTACGTGGAGTGTCCCGTTTGTCGGTACCGGCTCCAGCATCGGCTCGCCTTATATTGTGACCATTGCAGCGAGTGACGGCGATGCCGTCAGTCAAATTGATATCCCGATTACTGTGGTCAACCACAATCGTCCGCCGGCAATCATCATCGCCGACAACCCGACAGCCGGGGCGGGTGACACGCTTTACATACCGTTCGCCGCGACCGACCCCGATTTCGAAACGGTTACTTTTTCGGCGAGCGGCCTTCCCGCCGGTGCTGAAATCGGATCGACAAACCCCGGCTACCTGCGCTGGATTTCCGATATCTCCGATTCGGGCGACTACGCGTTCGATTTGACTGCGACCGATGAAAGCGGCGGCCAGACGAGCCTGAGCGTGGTTTACACCTTGCTGCCCACGATGCCGGTGGAATTGTCGTTAAGTGACGAGCAGGCATTCTCCGGCGAGGTCGTTACCGTCGCGGTCAGTCTACACAATCGCGTTCCGGTCACCGGACTTAACCTGACGATCGGTTTTGACCCCACGGTGCTGACCCTGCTTGACGTGTCGAAGAATGGTTCACGCATTACAGCCTGGCCTCAGTTCACATTCTCGAGCGGTACCGGTCGAGTCTTCATTAACACGCGATCGAGCAGCTCGACGCCGCCGACGAATCCGTTGGAAGTTGGATCGAGCCCGGTGGTTTACTTGCAGTTCCAGATTTCGTCGAACCTGCAGTTTGCCGGGATGTTCACCTCCGTCGATTTTGTCTACGTCAATCCGCTCAGCGATGATGAAAACATCGCGTTCGATGCCTCCGGCTCCGAGATCGAACGCAGCCAGACGGTGTATACCTCCGGCGGTGTGCTCGTGACGCAGTACGAGGGACTGATTGGCGATATCAATCTCAACGGCGTAGCATTTGAAATCGGCGACGTCGTATACTTCACAAATTACTTCATCAATCCGGCGCAATATCCTCTGACCGGAGAGCGCCTGCAAAACTCTGATATAAATCAGGACGGTGTCCCGGCAACGCTGGGCGACTTAATCCTGCTTCTCCGGATCGTCGGCGGCTACGAAAAAGCGGCTTCCACCGGGATTACTTCGACCGTCGAATATGAAGAATCGGTTGAATCCGGGGGCTTGCGCTACCACTTGACCGCGCCGGCTGAGTTCGCTGCGGCGCACTTTGAATTCGAGATTCCTGAGGATGCGCAGTACCTCCTCAACTGTCCGGGTTTCGACCTCCGCAAGATCCGTTCGCATCGCGAAGGATCGCGGTTGCGCGTGTTGATACTCGATGACGACGGATTCGCTCTTACCCTGCCGGCCGGCACACTCCTTGAGATCGAGGGTTGTGAGGCTCGGTTGATTAGCCAGAACTATGTGGATGGAGAGGGTGAGTCGATCATGCCGTTGCAGCGCTCCACTGCCGTCGTCCCCGAGACATTTGAATTGGGGCAAAATTTCCCGAACCCGTTCAACCCGGAAACGGTGATCAGTTACTCGCTGGCCCAGAGCGGCCCCGTCCGCCTCGAGATCTTCAATATTCTCGGCGAGACAGTAGCGACACCGGTCGATGGTGTTCAGTCTGCCGGCATTTATCGTCAGACCTTCCGCGGTCTGGATGCGGCAGGTCGCCAACTTCCGTCGGGCGTGTATTTCTACCGATTGACGGCGGGGGCTTTTACTGAAACGAAGAAGATGGTCTTGCTGAAATGAGAAAGGCAAGAATGACAATAGTGCGATTCCCGACGAGCTTTCATCCTGTTCGACGAGCCGAACGGGGTTTTGACTTTGAGAATAATGTGTTTTTGCAAGGTGGTACCATGACCAAGCGAATTCTGCTTTTCCTGCTGGTGGCGCTTGCTCTGACCGTGGTGTTGGCGCCCTCCGGTCAGGCCCAGCCGCAGATCTCGGAAGCTGACACGTTCCGAGTGGTTAACACTCAGGGCGAGCCCGGAACGACGATTCCGGTCGAGTTCTATATCGCCAACAACTCGCTGACGTTGTTGGGCTACAGCGCCTTCGTGCGGATCGACACGAGTATCGTGCGTTTTGCCGGCGTTGTAGATCTCGGTGTCTATTTCGTCGATTACGAGAATTACAATCGCGGCAACGACAACATCTTTTCCACCCAATGTAACGGCAGCGCGACGATGTTGACGACCGACTCGATCAACGGAACGATCTTTGCGATTGGTAACTTTGACCAGAATGCGGGCTGTACATTCATGGAGAAGGGAAGTGGATCCGTTGGGCGGTTCTACCTTGAAATCAAACCTGATGTTCCACTCGGCACGACGACGGACATCCTGGTCTTCAGCCCGAACGATTTTTCGTCTGACCCGCGCCGCTGCTCCTATTCGGATACGATTGGCGTAACGATCTACCCGACATTGGTCAAGGGCGTACTTGAAGTTGATACGGGTGAGGTGATCGGGCCGACGCCAACCAACGATCCGCCCTCGATTGGCAACATTGTTCCCAATGTCTACAACATCACGACTGGCACACCGGTCGCATTCTCGGTTACAGCTACCGACCCTGACGTTGGCCAGCCGATCACGTTGCGCGCGACTGGCATGCCTTCAGGGGCTACCTTTGGAACGGGTGGGCAGGTCGTGGGAGCGAACTCGGTTACCGGCACTTTTAGTTGGACACCGAACGCCTCGCAGATCGGGACTTTCTTGGTCACCTTCACATGTAACGACGACTCGCTAGCGCAGGCGACACCACGAACGGTAACATTCAATGTTTCAGGGGTCGTCATCGCCGGTGACAAGCTCTTCTCGTCGTCTCAGCCGTCGATAGGTCCCGTCGCCGGCGGTACGCCGGGGCTGACCGGGGTGAACATTCCGGTCAACCTGTCGTCCACGCGAGACGTTTACGGCGTTCAGTTCGACTTCGTCTATCCGTCCAACGTGTTGATTATTGACTCGCTGGTACCAACAGTGCGACTCAATAACTTCACCGTCTACGACAATATTGGTGACACACCGGGCAGGGTTCGAGTGGTCGCGTTTGGGCTGCAAAACGAGAAAGTCCAGTCGGGGCCGACTTCGGCCATCCTCGATTTCTGGGTAACGGTGCGCGGCAGCGCGACGATAGGGGCACATCCGATCGATTTCGAAAACTCATTCGAAGCGATCAGCCCTGATCCGTTCCAGCCCTCGGTGGCGCTCGATGCCGACACTAACGGTATCTTTGTGGTTGATCCAGGTGGCGACGTCAACGGCGACGGCCGCGTCGATATCGCGGACATGGTAATCGTGGTCGGCTATATCATTGGCACAGTCGAGCTTAACCTGCGCCAGTTTACGGCTGCCGATATGGATCGCAACGGGTTCGTGGATGTTGTCGACCTGCAGGCGATCATCAACCAGGTCTTCGGCGGCACTCCGCCGAGCCCAAGCCAGGATTGGGTCGGCAACGAGGCGGAAATAGCGCTCAATCGCAGCGCGCTTGGCTCCAGCGGCAGTTTGTCAATCCAGGCATCGCTGCCAACGGAAATCTCCGGCGTGCAAGTCGAACTGCATTACAACGTCAACAAGGTACGATTGAGTTCTGCGTCGAAGTCGTCAATGGCTTCGGACTTGAACTTCGTTTACAAAGACCACGGTAACGGCCGCGCGGTTCTCCTCCTCTATCCGAACGGCACGAGCGGATTCATGTCCGCCGGTACCGGTGAGCTGTTTGAAATTCCGGCTGAGGTGGATGGAGTTGACCTTACGGCTGAAGATCTCAAGATCGAATACGCCGTAATGTCTGATCCTAATGCCGTCACGATCCCGGTCAAGGGATTCAACCGAACGGTTCTCCCCGGGGAGTTCGAATTGAAACAGAATTACCCGAACCCGTTCAATCCTGAAACAAACATTGAATTTACGATAAATGCCGCCGGTGCCGGCAAGCATGCGACTCTGACGATCTATAATCTGCTGGGTCAGCCGATCTATACTATGGTAGACCAGCCACTTCCGGCAACGCACTATAGCTACAAGTGGTATGGTGTTAATAATCGCGGCGAGAAAGTCGCAAGCGGCGTCTACTTCTACCGTTTGATCGTCGGCGATCAGGCGAAGACGCGGAAAATGGTGCTGCTGAAGTAAAGCCAAAACCGGCAGGGGTGAGGCGGGGTACACTTACGCACTCACCCCTGTTTCCGGCCTAACTGCCAATAGTCCTTGAGGCAGCAGCGGCGCAGACCACAGGTGAACATTCTGGATAATGGGAGAGATACATGAGGCTCAGTATCGGCACAACGTCTAAGACTGCCCGGTGGCATGGTCTGCTGGCTATGCTCGGTTTGTTGCTCCTTTTTGCGAGCGCATTTCCGTTGCAAGCAGCATCAATCAATAATGTCCAGACCGGAGAAGTCACTTTCTCCACGGCGACGCAGAATGTAACGATCACCAGTGTCGATTTGACCCGGTCAATCCTGATCTTCTCCGAACGCGCCAACTCTGCCTCTCCCCAGACCGGCGCCGTTCGCGGGCAGCTCACGAGCTCGACAAATATCCAGTTCAATAAAGGCTCGGCAACGGGAAGCGTGACGGTTCGCTGGTATGTCGCCGAGTTTATCTCTGGCGTCAGCGTCCAGCGCGGCAGCACCACGCTGAGTTCTACCACGGTGAATCAGACAATCAGCTCAGTTTCGCTGAGCGAGAGTTTCGTGATTGTTAGCAAGTCGACAACCGGAACCAGCTTCGACAATAACGATTTCGAGCGGGCGCGCTTAACGTCCGCCACAAACCTGGAATTGTCCACCAATGCCAGCTCCGGCGGCACCGCCGACTGGCAAGTCGTGACGTTTACCGGCTCTTCCGTGCAACGCAACATACTGACTCTGGCATCCGCGAGCACGTCTACCACCGCAACGATCACTTCTGTTGATCTCTCACGCTCGTTCCTGCTCTATTCGTATTCTTCACCGACCGGCACGGTTAACAACATCGGTCAGAAGATGGTGCAGGGACGATTCTCATCGGCAACACAACTTGAATTCACCCGCGACAACACGGGCGTCGATCTCGCTATCGCGTGGGAAGTGATTCAGTTGCCCGTTGGCGACCAGGTGCAAAGCAACATTGCGAGTATCGCCAGCGCAACATCGCAATCCGATATCACGATTTCGACCGTGGACTTGTCTCGCGCAATCGCATTCTCCGGCAATCAGTCGATGTACGGTCAATCCTGGGGACGGACTTCTTACAGTTCGGCCGATAATCCGGGGCGCGCCTCGTATACCCATCAGCTCCTGAACACGACGACATTGCGATTGAATCGCGCTGTCACGGGTACTGCTTCTTCAGTTTCGTACTTCGTGGTCAATTTTGCCCAGGCTAACCAGGCACCTGTACTCGCAACAATCGGCCCTCGCAATGTGAACGAGGGCGCCAATCTCAATTTTGGCATTTCTGCGTCCGATCCCGACGCGACCACGCCGACCCTCTCGGCCGTAAACGTCCCTGCCAATGCCACATTCACCGACAACGGCAACGGCACGGGGACATTCAACTTCAACCCGAGCTTCTCGCAGTCTGGTGTGATTAACGTAACGTTCATCGCTTCCGACGGAACTCTCGCTGATTCGGAAGTTGTCGCGATTACGGTCAACAACGTCAATCAGGCGCCGGTGCTGGCGGGCATTGGTCCGCGCAACGTCAATGAAGGCGCGAACCTGAATTTCGGTGTATCGGCATCCGATCCAGACGCGACCACTCCGGCTTTGACTGCCGTCAACGTGCCGGCGAACGCTACCTTTACAGACAACGGCAACGGCACGGGAACATTCAATTTCAACCCGAGTTTCTCGCAGTCTGGTGTGATTAACGTAACGTTCATCGCTTCCGACGGTACTCTCGCCGATTCGGAAGTTGTCGCAATCACAGTCAATAACGTCAATCAGGCGCCGGTGCTCGCCGCCATCGGCCCGCGGAACGTGAACGAAGGGGCGAATCTGAACTTCGGTGTCTCCGCGTCTGATGCCGATGCGACCACGCCGACCCTCTCGGCAATAAACATCCCTGCCAATGCCACATTCACCGACAACGGCAACGGTACGGGGACATTCAATTTCAATCCAAGCTTTTCACAGTCCGGCGTTATCAACGTGACATTCATCGCTTCCGACGGCACGCTCGCTGATTCGGAAGTTGTCGCGATTACAGTCAATAACGTCAATCAGGCGCCGGTGCTGGCTAGCATCGGTCCGCGCAATGTTAATGAGGGTGCTAACCTCAACTTTGGTGTCACGGCTTCCGATCCAGATGCGACCACTCCGGCTTTGACTGCCGTCAACGTACCGACGAACGCTACCTTTACAGACAACGGCAACGGCACGGGGACATTCAATTTCAACCCGAGCTTCTCGCAGTCTGGTGTGATCAACGTAACGTTTATCGCTTCCGACGGCACCTTGGCCGATTCGGAAGTGGTCGCGATCACCGTCAATAACGCCAATCAGCCTCCCGTGCTGGCTGCTATCGGCCCGCGCAATGTCAACGAAGGCGCCAATCTGAATTTTGGTGTGACAGCATCCGACGGGGATGGCACGACTCCGACCTTGTCGGCGGTCAATGTGCCCGCGAACGCCACCTTCAGCGACAACGGCAATGGGACCGGGACATTCGACTTCAATCCAGATTTCGCGCAATCCGGCGTCATCAATGTTACGTTTATAGCTTCTGACGGCACGCTCGCTGATTCGGAAGTGGTAGCGATCACCGTCAACAACGTGAATCGCACTCCGGTGCTGGCCGCGATCGGCCCGCGCAATGTCAACGAAGGCGTCAATCTCAATTTCAACGTCTCTGCGACTGATCCTGATGCGACAACTCCAAGCCTCAGCGCTGTCGGTGTTCCTGCCAACGCAACTTTCTCCGACAACGGCAATGGCTCCGGCACATTCAGTTTCACTCCCGACTTCGCGCAGGCGGGTGTATTCAACGTAACGTTCATTGCCTCCGACGGAACGCTCGCAGATTCCGAGGTGGTCGCAATCACCGTCAATAATGTCAACCAAGCTCCGGTGTTGGCGACAATCGGTCCGCGCAACGTCAATGAAGGTGCGAATTTGAGTTTTGCTGTTTCTGCCACGGACATCGATGCCACGACCCCGGCTCTGACGGCCGTCGGTCTTCCTTCCGGGGCCACGTTTGTGGACAACACGAACGGGACAGGCACCTTCAATTTCACGCCTGATTTCAGTCAAGCCGGCGTCTACAACGTAACATTCATCGCTTCGGACGGGACCCTCGCCGATTCCGAAGTTGTCGCTATCACTGTCAACAACGTGAATCGTACGCCGGTCCTGACGGCAATCGGGCCGCGCAACGTCGACGAAAACGTTAATCTCAACTTTGGCACAACAGCCAGCGACCCGGATGGTACGACGCCCGCGCTTAGCGCCGTCGGCCTGCCGAGCGGAGCAACCTTCGTCGACAACACAGACGGCACCGGCACTTTCGACTTCACACCAAGCTTCAGCCAATCAGGCGTCTACAACGTGACCTTCATCGCCTCTGATGGCACGTTAGCTGACTCTGAAGTAGTTGCGATCACCGTCAATAACGTCAATCTTGCACCGGTTCTTGCGGCCATTGGTCCTCGCAACGTCAATGAAAATGCGAATTTGAATTTCAATGCAACTGCCAATGATCCGGATGCAACGACTCCGGCTTTGACCGTCGTGGGACTTCCCAGCGGTGCTACATTCAACGACAATGCGAACGGCAGCGGCACATTCAATTTCACACCGGACTTCACGCAATCGGGTGTCTATAACGTGACATTCATTGCTTCAGACGGCACGCTGGCTGACTCTGAAGTTGTGGCAATCACGGTGAATAATGTGAATCGCGCGCCCGTGTTGGCCACTATCGGCCCGCGCAATGTCAACGAAGGCGCCGTGCTCAGTTTTGACGCTACCGCTACCGATCCTGATGGTACCACACCCATTTTGAGCGCCGTGAATCTACCCGCCAATGCCGGTTTCAGCGATAACGGTAATGGCAGCGGCTCACTCAGCTTCAGCCCCGGTTTTACTCAATCGGGCGTATACAATGTGACCTTTATCGCGTCTGACGGAACCCTCGCTGACAGCGAAGTTGTGGCGATTGCCGTCAACGACGTCAGCTTGCCGCCGGTGCTGGCGAGCATCGGGCCGCGCAGTGTCACCGAGGGTCAGAACCTGAATTTCGGTGTCAGTGCCAGCGATCCTGATCTAACAATTCCCAGTTTGACCGCCGTCAATGTCCCTGCGAACGCAAGTTTCACTGACAACGGCAACGGTACCGGCACATTTGATTTCAGTCCCACGTTCGTCCAGGCGGGTGTCTTCAATGTGACGTTTATCGCCTCCGACGGCACGCTGGCCGATTCAGAAGTCGTCGCCATCACAGTCAACGAGGCCGGCAATCAGCGCCCGGTACTCGCTTCGATTGGCCCGCGCAGTGTGACCGAGGGACAGGTTCTGAATTTCAGTACCTCGGCCAGTGATCCCGACGGGACGACTCCGAGTTTTGCGGCGGCCGGCGTTCCCGCTAATGCGACGTTTACCGACAATGGCGATGGGACTGCCTCGTTCAATTTCCATCCGAGCTTTGTGCAGGCCGGTATCTTCAACGTGACATTCATTGCTTCCGACGGCACGCTGGCCGACTCAGAAGTTGTTGCCGTCACCGTCAACGAAGCCGGCAACCAGCGACCGGTGTTGGCGGCTATCGGTCCGCGCAACGTGACCGAAGGACAGAATCTCAACTTCACCGCGTCGGCAACCGATGTGGACGGAACCACCCCGACTTTGAGCGCCGTCAATGTTCCGCTCAATGCGACATTCGTGAACAACGGTGACGGCACCGGCACACTCGATTTCAATCCGAGCTTTGTGCAGGCCGGTATCTTCAACGTGACATTCATTGCTTCCGACGGCGCGCTGGCCGATTCAGAAGTTGTTGCGATCACCGTCAACGAAGCCGGCAACCAACGACCGGTATTGGCGACGATCGGGCCGCGCAATGTTACCGAAGGCCAGAATCTAAACTTTGCAGCTTCAGCCAGCGATGTCGACGGCACGACCCCGACACTTTCGGCCGTCAATTTGCCGGTAAATGCGACGTTCTCAGATAACGGTAATGGTACCGGCACGTTTGATTTTGATCCGAGCTTTGTTCAGGCCGGAGTATTCAATGTGACATTCATCGCCTCTGACGGCACGCTCGCCGACTCGGAGGTGGTTGCGGTTACCGTTATCGAGGCGGGTAATCAACGCCCGGTGCTGGCGGCAATCGGCCCGCGCAATGTCAATGAAGGTGCGGCACTCAATTTTGCTATCAACGCGACTGACCCGGACGCCACCTTCCCGGCTTTCTCGGCAGCTAATCTTCCGGCAAATGCATCGTTGACTGACAACGGCGATGGCACAGCATCGTTCGCTTTTCTACCGGATTTCACACAGGCCGGTGTTTTCAACGTGACCTTTATCGCTTCTGACGGATCACTCGCCGACAGTGAAGTGGTTGCCATCACGGTCAACAACGTGAATCTCGCGCCGGTCCTGGCGGCGATTGGCGCCCAGAATATTGCCGAGGGCAGTAACCTGAGCTTCGTTGTGAGCGCTTCCGATCCCGACGGGACTACCCCAAGTGTTAGTGCGGTGAGTGTGCCGACCAATGCAAGCTTTATCGACAATGGAAACGGTACCGGTACGTTCAACTTTGACCCCGACTTCGCGCAATCCGGTGTTTACAACGTGACTTTCATAGCCTCTGATGGCACACTCGCCGATTCGGAAATCGTAGCGATTACTGTCACGAACACGAATCGCACGCCGGTCCTGGCGGCGATCGGCCCGCGCAATGTCAATGAAGGCGCGAACCTGAACTTCATCGTCAATGCCACCGATCCCGACGGCGGAAATCCGACCCTAACGGCAGTCGGTACGCCACCGAATGCAACATTTGTTGATAACGGCAATGGGTCAGGCACTTTCGACTTTGCGCCGGATTTCAATCAATCAGGTGTGTTCAATGTGACCTTTATCGCCTCCGACGGCACTCTGGCTGATTCCGAAGTGGTCGCGATCACCGTGAACAACGTCAACGTCGCGCCAGTGTTGGCTACGATAGGCCCGCGCAGTGTCGCCGAAAACGCGGTGCTAAACTTCAACATCTCGGCGTCAGACTTCGACGGCACGACCCCAAGCTTCACAGCAGAAAACGTCCCGACCAACGCGACATTCCTCGATCATGGGGACGGGACTGCCAGCTTCAGCTTTGCCCCGGATTTCTCGCAAGAAGGCGTTTACAATGTTCGCTTCATCGCGTCCGACGGTACACTCGCCGATTCCGAGCTCGTTGCGATCACGGTGACAAATACAAATCGGGCTCCGGTGCTGGCGGCAATCGGTCCGCGCAATGTCAACGAAGGCGCAGTTCTCAATTTCGTGGCCTCGGCGACCGATCCTGATGCGACTACTCCGACGCTATCGGCCGTCAACCTGCCTGTCAACGCATCGTTCAGCGACAACGGCAATGGCACCGGCAGTTTTTCGTTCAGCCCCAGCTTTGACCAAGCCGGCAATTTCAACGTGACCATTATCACCTCCGATGGCACACTCGCCGACTCCGAGGTCGTTGCCATTACAGTCAACGATGTGAACCGCGCTCCGGTGCTGGCGACGATCGGACCCCGTAACGTCAACGAGACCGCAAATCTCAATTTCATAGCGACCGCCACCGACCCGGATCTGACCACGCCGACGCTTGTCGCCGAGAATCTGCCGGCGAACGCGACTTTCGTGGACAACGGCAACGGCAGCGGCAGCTTCAACTTCAATCCGACGCCGTTGCAGGCTGGTGTCTACAATGTCCGTTTCATAGCCTCTGACGGCGCATTGAGTGATACCGAATTGGTTGCAATTACTGTCAACGATGTCAGCCAACCACCGGTACTCGCCACAATCGGTCCGCGCAGCGTGACGGAAGGCCAGAATCTCAACTTCAATGTATCGGCAACTGACATTGACGCCACCACGCCGACGCTTACGGCTGTCAATACACCTTTGAATGCCACGTTCGTCGATAATGGCAACGGGACAGGGACATTCAACTTCAATCCGAATTTTGTCCAAGCCGGTGTCTACAACGTGACGTTTATCGCGTCCGATGGCGCGCTGGCTGACACCGAAGTCGTCGCGATCACTGTCGATGAAGCCGGCAACCAACGGCCGGTGCTGGCCGCGATCGGTGCGCGCAACGTCACTGAAGGTCAGAATCTCAACTTTGACGCGTCGGCGACCGACGTAGATGGAACGACACCAACCTTGAGTGCGGTGAATCTTCCCCTTAATGCCACGTTTGTGAACAATGGCGACGGTACCGGCACCTTTGATTTTGATCCGAGCTTCGTTCAGGCAGGAGTCTACAACGTGACTTTTGTCGCTTCCGACGGCTCGTTAGCTGACTCGGAAGTGGTGGCGATTACGGTCAATGAAGCCGGTAACCAGCGGCCAGTGTTGGCGGCGATCGGACCGCGCAGTGTCACCGAAGGCCAAAACCTGAATTTCGACGCAACCGCTACGGATGCCGACGAGACGATCCCGACGCTAACTGTCAGCGGCCTCCCGACGAACGCGACATTTGTTGATAACCTCGACGGTAGCGGCACATTCGACTTCAATCCCGACTTTGTGCAGGCAGGGGTCTACAACGTGACCTTCATTGCTTCCGATGGCACGCTCGCCGATTCCGAAGTAGTTGCGATTACGGTTAACGATGCCGGCAATCAGCGTCCAGTACTGGCTGCAATCGGAGCTCGGTCAGTCACCGAGGGCCAGAATCTCAACTTTGGAGTCTCGGCTACCGATGTGGACGGAACGACACCGACCATGAGTGCGGTAAATCTTCCCCTCAACGCCACGTTCGTCGATAATGGCAACGGGACAGGGACATTCAACTTCAATCCGAACTTTGTACAGGCTGGGGTCTATAACGTGACGTTTATCGCGTCGGACGGCGCGCTGGCTGACTCCGAAGTCGTCCCGATTACAGTCAATGAAGCCGGCAATCAAAGACCGGTGCTGGCCGCGATCGGTGCGCGCAACGTCACAGAAGGTCAGAATCTCAACTTTGACGCGTCGGCGACCGACGTAGATGGAACGACACCAACCTTGAGTGCGGTGAATCTTCCCCTTAATGCCACGTTTGTGAACAACGGCGACGGAACGGGGACATTCGACTTTGATCCGAGCTTTGTGCAAGCCGGTGTCTACAATGTGACCTTTATCGCCTCTGACGGCGCACTGGCCGATTCGGAAATTGTCGCGATCACGGTCAATGAGGCCGGTAATCAGCGCCCCGTATTGGCGGCGATCGGCCCGCGCAATGTCACCGAGGACCAGAATCTCAATTTTGGTGTTTCGGCGTCAGACCCGGACGCCACAACCCCGGCCCTGACGGCAGTCAGTTTGCCTCTCAATGCGACATTCAGCGATAATGGTAATGGTACGGGAACGTTTGACTTCAACCCGACCTTTGTGCAGGCCGGGGTCTACAACGTGACCTTCATTGCTTCCGATGGCACGCTCGCCGATTCGGAAGTTGTGGCGGTCACAGTGATTGATGCCGGGAATCAACGCCCTGTGCTCGCGACAATCGGTCCGCGTAGCGTAACGGAAGGGCAGAATCTGAACTTCAATGTTACGGCTTCTGATCTCGATGCCACGATCCCAACTCTGACCGCCGTCAACGCGCCACTGAACGCGACATTCGTGGACAACGGAAATGGATCGGGTACCTTCAATTTCAATCCGAATTTTGTACAAGCCGGGGTCTATAACGTGACGTTTATCGCGTCGGACGGCGCGCTGGCTGATTCGGAAGTCGTCGCGATTACAGTCAATGAAGCCGGCAACCAGCGGCCGGTGCTGGCTACCATCGGCCCGCGCAACGTGACCGAAGGCCAGACACTGAACTTCAATGTCTCTGCAGTCGATCCTGATCAGACGACTCCGACATTCACCGCCGTCGGTGTGCCGGTCAACGCAACATTTGTTGACAACGGCAACGGCACGGGCACTTTCAATTTCCAGCCGAACTACATCCAGTCGGCAATCTATGTTGTGACTTTTATTACCAGCGATGGTACTTTGGCCGACAGCGAATCGGTGACGATTACGGTCAATGAGGCAGGTAACCAACGCCCTGTGCTTGCTGCCATCGGTCCTAAGACCATCGGCGAAGGCTTGCTCTTGACGTTCGGTTTGTCCGCCACTGATGCGGATCAGACGTTTCCAGTGTTTACCGCATTCGGGCTGCCGGCAAACGCGTCGGTCACCGATCACGGCAACGGTACAGCGACATTCAACTTCACGCCAAGCTACAACCAAGCCGCCATCTATAACGTGATCTTTGTCGCGTTTGACGGATCACTTGCCGATTCCGAAACGGTTCAGATTACAGTAACCAACACGAATCGTGCTCCAATTCTCGCGGCGATTGGTCCGAAAACCATCGCGGAAGGCGGCACGCTAAACTTCGGTACCTCCGCGTCCGATCCCGACGGTGCGATCCCGACCATGACGGCGGTGAATGTCCCCGTGAATGCCAGTTACGTCAACAACGGGAACGGAACCGGCACATTCACCTTCAATCCGAACTTCAGCCAGGCCGGTGTCTACAACGTGACGTTTATCGCCTCTGATGGCAACCTGGCCGACTCGGAAGTGGTCGCAATCACCGTCACCGGCACCAATCTGGCGCCGGTCCTCGCGTCGATCGGACCGCGGTCAGTAACGGAAGGGCAGAATCTCAATTTCAACGCAACTGCTACCGACCCGGACGGCACAAACCCAGCGATGACCGCCCTTAACGTCCCGACCAACGCGACGTTTGTGGACAACGGCAATGGCAGCGGCACGTTCAACTTCAATCCGAGTTTCATACAGGCCGGACTTTACAATGTGACGTTCATCGCCTCCGACGGACTCCTTGCAGACACCGAGGTGGTGGCGATAACGGTCAACGAAGCGGGCAATCAGCGCCCCGTGCTGGCGACGATTGGACCGCGGTCAGTTACGGAAGGTGCCAGTCTCAATTTCAATGCCTCGGCAACTGATCCCGACGCCACGACACCGACGCTCAGCGCCGCGAACCTGCCCGCGAATGCGACCTTTGTGAACAATGGCAACGGCACCGGTTCCTTCAGCTTCAGCCCCGACTTCCTTCAGGCGGGTGTCTACAATGTGACCTTTATTGCCTCCGACGGCACGCTTGCTGATTCGGAAGTCGTCGCAATTACCGTTCTTGATGCCGGTAATCAGCGCCCGGTGCTGGCCGCCATCGGCTCGCAACTCGTAGACGAAGGCCAGAACCTGAGCTTCGGCGTCTCGGCGACCGATCCGGATGCGACCACGCCTGTGCTGACAGTTGTCAACGTTCCGCTGAATGCGACCTTCACCGACAACGGCGATGGCTCTGGCAGCTTTAACTTCAATCCGGCGTTTGATCAGGCGGGCGTCTACAACGTGACTTTCATCGCCTCAGATGGCGGTCTTTCCGATTCGGAAGTTGTCCAGATCACAGTCAATGACGCCGGTAATCAGCGCCCTGTACTGGCGGCGATCGGTGCACGGAGTGTCACGGAAAATCAGAACCTGAACTTCGGCGTCTCGGCGACCGATCCCGACGCCACGACGCCGACACTATTGGCTGTCAACGTGCCACTCAACGCCATTTTCACAGACAATGGCAATGGAACCGGCACTTTCGATTTTGATCCGAGCTACGTTCAGGCAGGCATATACAATGTGACGTTCATCGCTTCCGACGGCGCGCTCGCCGATTCGGAAGTGGTTCAGATAACCGTCAACGAAGCCGGCAATCAGCGCCCGGTGCTCGCGGCAATTGGGCCACGTTCCGTAACTGAGGGTGCTATTCTGAACTTTGCCGTCTCAGCATCTGATGTCGACGCTACGACTCCGACGTTGTCTGCAGTGAATACGCCGCTTAATGCGACATTCACCGACAATGGGAATGGTACTGGCTCATTCAGTTTCTCGCCGAGCTTCGTGCAAGCCGGCATTTACAACGTCACGTTCATCGCCTCCGACGGCGCTCTTGCCGATTCAGAGGTCGTGGCGATTACAGTCAATGAGGCCGGTAATCAGCGGCCTGTGCTGGCAACGATCGGATCGCAATTGATCGACGAAGGGTTAACGCTGAACTTCAATGCGATAGCCACCGATCCGGATGCTACGACACCGACGATTTCAGCGGTGAATCTTCCTCTGAACGCTTCGTTCGTTGACAACGGCGACGGCAGCGGGTCATTCTCGTTTACGCCCGACTTCGTTCAGTCAGGCGTGTACAACGTGACTTTCATCGCTTCCGACGGCGCGCTCGCCGACTCGGAAGTCGTTCAGATTACGGTCAACGATGCCGGAAATCAGCGGCCTGTGCTGGCAACGATCGGGTCGCGCTCGGTGACTGAAGGCCAGAATTTGAATTTCAACATCTCCGCGACCGATGCCGATGCCACCACGCCGACACTATCGGCAGTCAACGTTCCGTTAAATGCCAACTTCGCGGACAACGGTGACGGAACCGGCACTTTCGATTTTGATCCGAGCTACGTTCAGGCAGGCATATACAATGTGACGTTCATCGCTTCCGACGGCGCGCTCGCCGATTCGGAAGTGGTTCAGATAACCGTCAACGAAGCCGGCAATCAGCGCCCGGTGCTCGCGGCAATTGGGCCGCGGTCGGTGACTGAAGGCGCCGTGCTTAACTTCAACATTTCTGCCTCCGATGTCGACGCAACGATTCCGACACTCAGTGCGGTGAATGCGCCGCTCAACGCGACGTTCACAAACAACGGTGACGGAACCGGTACCTTTAGCTTCTCTCCGAGTTTTGTTCAGGCGGGTGTTTACAACGTGACCTTCATCGCGTCCGACGGTACGCTCGCCGATTCCGAGGTTGTCGCAATCACCGTCAATGAGGCGGGCAATCAGCGTCCGGTGCTGGCCACGATCGGCCCGCGCAGTGTGAATGAGGGAGCGACGCTCAACTTCAACGCCACAGCGACCGATCCCGACGCGACCATCCCGACGCTATCGGCGGTGAATCTCCCGACCAACGCTTCTTTTGTTAACAACGGCGATGGTTCGGGCACTTTCACATTCAATCCAGATTTTGTGCAGGCCGGTGTCTACAACGTAACCATTATCGCCTCTGACGGTACTTTGGCCGATTCTGAGGTTGTCGCAATAACCGTCTTCGATGCCGGCAACCAGCGCCCAGTACTGGCGACAATTGGGCCGCGTTCGGTCACCGAATCCCAGAATTTGAACTTCAGCATCTCCGCGACCGATCCCGACTTAACGACGCCGACACTGTCGGCAGTCAACGTGCCGCCGAATGCCACGTTCGTGAACAACGGTAATGGCACAGGCACATTCGACTTCAACCCCGGCTACACTCAGGCGGGTGTTTACAATGTGACTTTCATCGCTTCCGACGGCGCGCTCGCAGATTCAGAAGTCGTAGCGATTACCGTTATCGAAGTCGGCAATCAGCGCCCGGTACTCACGGCCATTGGACCCAAGAATGTCAATGAGGGTGCGATCTTGAACTTTGGCGTCTCGGCGAGCGATCTGGATGCCACTTTCCCGGCGCTTACCGCTGTCAATGTTCCGGTCAATGCCACCTTCACCGATAATGGCGATGGGACCGGCACGTTCAATTTCACGCCTGACTTCACGCAGTCGGGCGTCATCAATGTGACCTTCATCGCTTCTGATGGTGCGTTAGCGGACTCAGAAGTGGTCGCCATTACAGTCAACAACGTAAATCTCGCGCCTGTCCTGGCGGCGATCGGCCCCAAGGTCGTTGCCGAAGGCGCCAACCTGAATTTCGCAGTCACAGCGACCGATCCTGATCTGACGATCCCGACGCTGGCCGCTCTTAATGTGCCGTTGAACGCTACGTTTGTCGATAACGGCAACGGTTCCGGTACTTTTGATTTTGATCCCGACTTCACTCAAGAAGGTGTCTACAATGTCACCTTCATCGCGAGCGACGGCGCGTTAGCCGACACCGAAGTTGTCGTCATCACGGTTGGCTCCACAAATCTGCCGCCCGTTCTGGCGGCCATTGGCCCTCGCTCGGTCAATGAAGGTGCGAATCTGAACTTTGGCGTCAGCGCTACTGATCCCGACCTGAGTACGCCGGCTTTAACTGCCGTCAATGTACCGCTGAATGCAACTTTCATTGACAACGGCAACGGTACCGGCACATTCAATTTCAATCCGAGCTTCACCCAGTCGGGTGTGTTCAACGTGACCTTCATCGCTTCAGATGGGGCCCTCGCCGACTCAGAAGTGGTAGCAATCACCGTGAACAACGTGAACTTGCCGCCGGTGCTGGCTGCTATCGGACCGCGCTCGGTGAATGAAGGACAGAATCTGAATTTCGTCGCATCGGCTTCCGATCCCGATGCCACCACACCGTCGTTAGTTGCCGAGAATGTGCCGACGAATGCCACATTTGCCGACAACGGCGACGGCACAGGGACTTTCGATTTCAATCCAACTTACACCCAGAGCGGCGTCTACAACGTGCGCTTCATCGCCTCCGATGGTGTTCTCGCCGACACGGAAGTGGTTGCGATCACAGTTGTCGATCAAGGCGGTAACGTCCCGCCACAGCGGGTCACTGACTTGATGGCGACGATTGTCAGTGATGCTATCCAGCTCTCCTGGACTCCGATCACGACCGATTCGGTCGGTACTCCGACTTTGGTCGACCGCTACGTCATCTATCGCGGAACCCGCGCCTACTTCACGCCGACTCCGGCTGAGTCGATTGGCGTGGTCGCTCCGGCGATCGGATCATTTACCGACAACAACCTCGGCGGTGCCAACGTCGTTGGCGATACCGCAGTAAACTACTTCTATGCCGTGGTTGTCGTCGATCAGATCGAGCGGCGCTCGAACGTCTCGAATCGCGCCGGCGAATACGATTACCAGATCATCACTACCGCTACGACTGATTTCAACCTCGCCGGGCTGCCGTTCGCTAATACGGGCTTAGCCACCGCGCAGGACGTGATCAACTCGATGGGCGGAACGACAAATATCAATACGCTGAACAACTACATCCCGTCGTCGCAGAGCTACCAGGCTCGCTTCGCTGCGGGCTTCGGCACAAACTTCGCCGTTACGCCGGGCAGCGTCTTCCAGGTGAATGCCAAGACCAACTTTGTCTGGTCGATTGCCGGTCGCGTTCCTGATCCAGGAACCACATCGTACTCGATCATGACGACGCCGACGACGGACTACTCACTGATCATGATTCCGTTTGAATTCGACGGCGTCTTCCTCGTGGCTCAAGACGTCATCAATAGCATTCCCGGCTTGCTCAACACGCTGAACGAATTTCTGCCCGCTTCGCAGTCGTATCGTTCGCGCTTTGCGGCAGGATTTGGCACGAACTTCTCGGTAAAGGCAGGACGCGTCTATCAGGCCAATGCGGCCGCGACCGGCGTGTTCCCGGCGCCGTAGGGAAGATCACGATGAATATTTTTCGCTACTTCATATTTGGAGGTTACTGTGCGGTTAAACACTGATAATCGCAGGATGCAAGCAGGATATTGGAGCTACCTGCTTGTGGTTGCGACTGCCGTGTGGCTCGTGCTCCCGGCGGCAGCCTTCGCGCAGGGGTCGATTTTCGGTACGGTTCAGAATTCGAACCTGACCACCCCGGCCGATGGCGACATCCTCTTCTTCGGATTTCTCGACGACACCGATGAGGAAATTCGAATCGAATCGTCTGACGGCGCCGGTTATCAGTCCGGCAACTGGTTTGATGATTTCCAGAATTACCTGACCGAAGCGGCGGGCAACCCGTACGACTATTACTTTGTCAACGTCGCCAACGGGGAGTCCTTTCATCTGGGTAAGCCGATTCCGAGCAACTCGTTCCAGCAGGAGGATATCCTCTTGGCCGCGAGCTCGTTACCAACGCGTCCGACAAACGTGTCGGCGCGGGCGATCTCGAGCACCCGCATGTATGTCGCTTGGAGTGGCGCCCCCGGATTGACCTACCACGTCTACCGGCGGCTTGCTAGCTCCAATGGGTCATTTTTCCGCCTTGACAATCCGGCCGGCAGTCTGGCTAACCCGGGTGTTGCCGACACCTTCTTCGTCGACACGACGGTTGACGGAATTTCATCTTACACATACCTCGTCATCGCCCAGGACGGGAGCGGCGTCTATTCCGCACATTCGGCGCCTGCGACCGGAAATGCGGCGGTCTTGACCGCGCCGGTGGTTCAGTCAATTACCCCGAATACCGGTCCTAGCGTCGGCGGTACTGCCGTGACCATTAATGGAGCTGGCTTCGATGCTGCTGGTCTTACCGTGACTTTCAGCGGCAATCCAGCCACCAGCGTGACAGTTGTTAATGCCGGCCGCATCACGGCCGTCTCTCCGGCGGGCACTGGTACGGTGAACAACATCGTGACCAATACCTCCTCCGGATTGAGCGGCACGTTAACCGGCGGGTTCAGTTATTTCGCGAATTCCGCACCGGTAGCCAATGCAGGACCCGACCAGCTGGGTCAGTTTAAGAACACGCTGATCACGTTGAATGGCACTCTGTCCAGCGATCCCAATGGCGACAGCCTTTTCTATAACTGGCTGCAGACCTCAGGTCCAGCCGTGACACTATCCAGCAATACAGTCGCCCAGCCGACCTTTACTGCGTCGGCCAACGGTGACTATTTCTTCCGCCTGATTGTTAACGATGGCATCGTCAATTCAGCGCCCGACACCGTTCGTGTTCAAGTGGTCGAACGCGCTCCAGTGCTCGCCACAATTGGACCGCGTAGCGTGACCGAAGGTGCCAATCTCAACTTCAACGCCACTGCGACCGATGCCGATGGCACAACGCCGACGCTCTCTGCCGTCAACCTCCCGGCAGGCGCGACGTTTGTCAACAACGGCAACGGCAGCGGCACTTTCAACTTCACGCCGACTTTTGTCCAAGCCGGCGTTTACAATGTGACTTTCATCGCTTCCGACGGCGTTCTTGCCGACTCGGAAGTTGTTGCTATAACCGTAAACGAAGCCGGCAATCAGCGGCCGGTGTTAGCGACCATTGGTCCGCGCTCTGTGACCGAAGGGGCCACGCTCAACTTCAACGCTACAGCGACGGATGTTGACGCGACGATTCCGACGCTCTCCGCTGTGAATCTCCCGGCCGGGGCAACCTTTGTCAATAATGGCAACGGTACTGGCACCTTCAATTTCGTGCCGAACTTCACCCAAGCCGGCGTCTACAACGTAACCTTCATTGCTTCCGACGGCACGCTTGCCGATTCCGAGGTCGTGGCCATTACAGTCAACGAAGCCGGCAATCAGCGCCCCGTGCTCGCGTCAATCGGTCCTCGTTTGACCAATGAAGGCGTTCTGCTGACTTTCAACGCCACTGCCACCGATGCGGACGGCACCACGCCCGCACTGGCCGCTGTTAATGTCCCGCTCAATGCAACTTTCGTCGACAACGGCAACGGCAGCGGCACATTCAACTTCACGCCGAGTTTCACGCAGTCCGGCGTCTACAATGTGACCTTCATTGCCTCCGATGGAACACTCGCCGATTCGGAAGTCGTGGCCATTACGGTCAACGACGGTGGCAACCAGCGCCCGGTCCTGGCGGCCATTGGCCCGCGCTCGGTCACCGAAGGCGCAAATCTGAACTTCAACGCCACCGCGACCGATCCGGACAACACGACTCCGACTCTTTCTGCGGTTGGATTACCGTCCGGTGCTACATTTGTCAACAACGGCAACGGCACCGGGACCTTCAATTTCACGCCGACATTCGTGCAGGCCGGTGTTTACAACGTGACCTTCATCGCTTCCGACGGGGTTCTCGCGGATTCCGAAGTCGTTGCGATCACCGTGAACGAGGCCGGTAATCAGCCGCCGGTGCTCGCCACAATCGGCCCGCGCAGTGTTACAGAAGGCGCGACTCTCAATTTTGTAGCCAGCGCATCTGATGTCGATGCAACCATTCCGACGTTATCTGCCGTGAATCTCCCTGCCGGTGCCACTTTCGTCAATAATGGCAATGGCACAGGCACCTTCAACTTCGTGCCCAACTTCACGCAGGCGGGAATCTACAACGTCACCTTTATTGCCTCGGACGGCGCTCTCGCCGACTCCGAGGTTGTTGCAATTACAGTGAACGAAGCCGGCAATCAGCGGCCGGTGCTGGCCGGCATTGGGCCGCGTTTCACCAACGAGGGCGTACTGCTGACCTTCAACGCGACGGCCACGGATGCTGACGGTACGACTCCGGCGCTCACCGCGGTCAACGTCCCGGTAAATGCGACCTTTGTCGACAACGGCGACGGCAGCGGCACTTTCAACTTCACACCGGACTTCACGCAGGCGGGTGTCTACAATGTCACCTTTATCGCTTCCGACGGGACCCTTGCCGACAGTGAAGTTGTGGCGGTAACGGTACTCGACGGTGGCAATCAGCGGCCGGTGTTGGCGGCGATTGGTCCGCGCTCGGTAACGGAAGGCGCGAACCTGAATTTCAACGCGACGGCCACAGATCCGGATAACACGACTCCGATTCTTTCTGCCGCCGGCCTGCCTTCCGGCGCAACCTTCATTAACAATGGAGATGGTAGCGGCACATTCAATTTTACTCCGACCTTTGTCCAGGCCGGGGTCTATAACGTGACATTTATCGCCTCCGACGGCGTTCTCGCCGATTCGGAAGTTGTTGCGATCACTGTCAATGAAGCCGGCAACCAGCCGCCGGTGCTCGCTTCGATCGGCCCACGCAGCGTGACCGAAGGCGCGACGCTCAACTTCAATGCGACGGCGACTGACCTTGACGCGACCATCCCGGCGCTCTCGGCAGTCAATCTGCCGCTCAATGCGACGTTCAACGACAACGGCAATGGATCCGGCACCTTCAATTTCGTGCCAGGTTTCACGCAGGCGGGTGTCTACAATGTTACGTTCATTGCCTCTGACGGTACTCTCGCTGACTCAGAAGTCGTTGCGATTACTGTGAACGAAGCCGGTAATCAGCGTCCCGTGCTGGCCAGCATTGGGCCGCGTTTCACCAACGAGGGTGTGCTGCTGACCTTCAACGCGACAGCTACGGATGCCGACAGTACAACGCCGACGTTGGCCGCGATCAACGTCCCGGCGAATGCAACCTTTATCGACAACGGCGACGGCAGCGGCACGTTCAACTTCACACCGAACTTTACGCAGGCGGGTGTCTACAATGTCACCTTTATCGCGTCTGATGGCACACTCGCCGACAGTGAAGTTGTAGCAGTTACAGTTCTCGAGGGTGGTAACCAACGGCCGGTATTGGCCGCGATTGGTCCGCAACTCGTGACCGAAGGCGTCAATCTCAACTTCAACATTTCGGCCACCGATCCAGACAATACGACTCCGGTGCTCTCCGCAGTCAACATGCCGGCTGGTGCCACATTCGTGAACAACCTCGACGGCACCGGCACCTTTGACTTCACTCCGAACTTCGCCCAAGCGGGCGTCTATAACGTAACCTTTATTGCGACGGATGGCGTTTTGGCCGACTCTGAAGTCGTCGCCATCACTGTCAACGACGCCGGCAACCAGGCGCCGGTGCTGGCCGCGATCGGCCCGCGCAATGTTGACGAAGGCACAGTATTGAACTTCGTCGCGAGCGCGAGTGATCCTGATGCAACCATTCCGACTCTGACCGCGGTGGGAGTCCCCGTCAATGCGACCTTCACCGACAACGGCAACGGGACGGGCTCGTTTAGTTTTGCGCCTGACTTCACTCAGTCAGGTGTGTATAACGTGACGTTTATCGCTTCCGACGGCATATTGGCTGATTCAGAAGTGGTTGCGATCACGGTCAACGAAGCCAACCGTCCGCCGGTATTAGCGGCAATCGGACCGCAGACGGTCGCAGAGGGTGTCCTGCTGACATTCGGCATCTCAGCCAGTGATCTGGATGCCACAATTCCGGTGCTTACTGCCGTGAATCTCCCGGCCAACGCCACCTTGATCGACAATCTCGACGGCACGGGAACGTTCAATTTTACTCCGAGCTTCTCTCAGGCCGGAGTCTACAACGTCACTTTTATCGCTTCTGATGGATTGCGTGCCGATTCAGAAGTTGTCGCGATTACGGTCACCGAGGCCGGAAATCAAGTGCCGCTGCTCGCCTTGATCGGCAATCGCGCGGTACAAGAAGGCGGACTTCTGGAATTCCGTGTCAGCGCCACCGATCCGGACGGCACAATTCCGACTCTGGCGGCGTCGAACCTGCCGGCGAATGCGGCCTTTGTTGATTCCGCCAACGGCGCCGGATCGTTCACGTTTTCGCCGAATTTCAACCAGGCCGGATTCTACAATGTCCTCTTCGTAGCAGCTGACGGCATTGCCGCAGACAGCGAGCTGGTGCAGATTACCGTCGGCGAATCAGGCAACATCCCGCCGATCCTTAATCCGATCGGTCCCCAGCAGATTGCCGAGAATAACGTCTTGACG
The DNA here is from genome assembly GCA_964584025.1 of uncultured Ignavibacteria bacterium. Lineage (GTDB taxonomy): Bacteria > Zixibacteria > MSB-5A5 > CAIYYT01 > CAIYYT01 > JADJGC01. Next base: position 14,056 of record CAZOYE010000033.1, on the reverse strand, counting down.
ATTCTCATTTCTGCCACCGACGAGACGAATCCGCCGGCCTTGCAGTTGAGCACGTTGATGAACAACTACGTCTTCGTCGATTCCGGCAACGGCGTCGGCACGTTCACTTACTCGCCAGACTATTTCGACGCCGGTCTTGATTCAGTCGTCTTCTTTGCAATCGACGATGACGGTGCGATTGACCAGGAGAAAGTGTATATCACGACGCTTGATATCAATCGTCCGCCGCAGATTCTCCCGGCGCTGCCGAATATCGTGGCGGTTCCGGGCGACTCTGTGAAATTCCACGTCGTCGCCTCGGATACCACCGATCCAAACGGCGGCCGGCTGTACCTGCTCGCACTGCAAAAACCGTCGACCTCGGTCTTCGTCGATTCGGCCAACAATCGTGGCTCGCTGCGCTGGCTGCCGACGATTGCTGATACAGGCGTACATCAGTTCATCGTGCTGGTGACCGACGACGAAACACCTGCGCTGTCATCACGCGATACCGCGCTGATCACGGTGAATGTGAGCAACCAGGCCCCGATCCTGGCTGCGATCGGTCCGAAGTCGGTTATGGAAGGTGACACCGTCTCGTTCCGTATCTCGGCCACCGATCCTGATGGCACCGTGCCGTTCTTCTATGCTCAGAATATCCCGGCGAATGCAGTGCTCGTTGATTCAGCCAACGGCGCTGGCTCGTTTACGTTCATGCCGGCATTCACTCAGTCAGGGCTGTACTCCGTCAAGTTCTTCGCTTCTGACGGCAACCGCACTGACAACGAGATCGTGCTGATTCAGGTTATCAACGTACCGCAGCCGCCGGAGATCACGGTGCCATCGAGCCCGCAGATCGTGACTGAAGGCGAAGTGCTGGAATTCGGCTTGAGTGCCACCGATCCCGATGGTACAACGCCAAGTTTCGTGATGGCCGGTCTATCGCCGTTGCCACTCAATGCGGCCCTGGTCGATTCGGGTAATGGCGCGGCGTCATTCCGATTCGCGCCGGTCTTCGTGCAGTCGGGTATCTACAACTTCTACTTCATAGCGACTGACGGCCAGCGCTCCGACACTGGCCTTGTGACCGTCAACTGTCAGGATGCCGGCAACCAGACGCCGGTGCTGACAGTATTGCGTGCCGGCTCGCCGATCGCTGATGGCGACACGACTTCAATCCAGGAGGGGCAGCAGTTGATACTCTTCGCCTCGGCTACCGATGCCGACAGCACTATTACGCTGCTCTCCACTTCAACGCCACTGCCGCACACGGCGACCTTTGTCGACAACATCAATTCTACTGGCACATTCAATTGGCAGACGGCGAACCTTGAGCTGGGTCTCTATACGGTGACGTTCTACGCCATTGATGGCATTAGCAGCGCCATCATTGACTCGTCCCATGTGGTGATTCGCGTCACCGACCAGAACTTCTCTCCGGGAGCGATGACCTACGATCCCCAGGGTGTTTGCTTCTTCCCGGGAGCGGGTTGCGGTGCGTCGCTTCCGGAAGGCGGTCTGTTGACATTCAAGATCTTCGCCTTCGGAGGCGACCCTGATCTGACCAGTCCAATCTTCACTGCGTATCCCTTTACCGTGACCGGTTCCGATACCACTGTTCTGACAACGACGCCATTGCCCAACAACATGTCGGTCGTCGATAACGGAGATACTGCGACGTTTTCATTCTCGCCGAATTTCCAGCAGGCAGGGACTTACCGAATCATGATCCTGCTGATCGATGAGACGAATCCGAGTGACGTTGAACGCTCTGCGTGGAATATAACGGTGACCAACGTTTCCGTTCCGCCGGTGCTCAATCCGATTGGACCATTGTCGGTTGTGGAAGGACAGACACTCGATGTAAACATCAGCGGCAGCGATCCCGATGGTCTTCCGGTGATCATCTCGTCAACTGCATTGCCCGCCGGTGCCACCCTGACGGCGCTGACCGGCCAGCCCGCCGGGGTAGCGACGTCCCGATTGTTGTATACCCCTGGGTTCGCCGCAGCCGGATCCTACAATGTCTGGTTCCGGGTGCGCGAACAGACGCCGCCGTTGGCTGACTCGGAGCAGGTAACGATCACAGTGATCGAAGCCGGCCCGCAAGCGCCGGTGATTACGGCGATTCCGACCAGTTACCAGGTTAACGTTGAGGGTGACATCTTGAGCCTCTGGCTGCGTGCCACCGATGTCGACAGCCCGCCGCCGACATATTCGCTCTTTGGGTCCCCGGTCGCACCGTGGAACGGCGTCCTGGTGGATTCGGCGAACGGTCGCGCCAGCTATCGTTTTGATCCGATTCCGAATCAGGAGGATTCCGTTTATACGGTCAATTTCGTGGCCACGTCGAACGACGCGCGAAGCGATACCCTGACAGTCGCGATCACGGTGATCAACGGAGTCTGCGGCGACGCCGACTCGGATGGCCTGATTTCTGTGTCCGACGTCGTCTTCCTGATCACCTATATCTTCGGCGGCGGTCCAGCCCCGTCGACCTTGCGCGAAGGAGATCCCAATAACGATGGCGTGACGTCGGTTTCCGACGCTGTCTATCTGATTACGTACATCTTTGGTGGCGGTCCGGCGCCCAACTGCAATTAGCAGACCTTAGGCCTGAACCGCCGTCTTGACCTCCAAAGCGGCAGACGATCTAACCGTCTGCCGCTTTCTGTATTCATTCCGGAATCTAATCCGGGGTAGCTTTGTCGATTCTATAACTTATTGATTTATAAAGCACTTGACGTGTCAGTGCGGAACCAAAAAGCTGTTGACAAGAATCAGGCTTGCCCTTATTATTAAGTCGTTACGGTATCGAATGGCTTGACGGTCCAACTGGCAAATTTCGGGATTTGCCAAGGTCTTGCCCTTCAACAAGGTCTTCACTTGTACTAAGACTTGAAGCAATAATCGTCCTCGCTGGTGCTGCTATCCACTGCAGAACAGGAGCGGCCCTGCGGGTGGTTTCACTCAAGTCGATAAACTGGCTTTGATCCGAAACCAATCGGAACTGGTGATGTGAAGAGATGCAAATTCCAGCCAACAAATATACTCACTCGATCCACCATCAAATAGATAGAGCCTGTTTTCATGGCGATTTCAGGGAGGTGATGAGTCCAGCACGACACCACGCTTTTCTGCGTACGATTGACATCGGTTTCTTAATTGCAACGTTTCACTCTGAAAGGAGCAGAAGATGACCAGAAAATTCACGGTCCTTCTCACTCTTGCACTGTTCCTGTTGGCAGTATGCGGCGCATCAGCGTTCGCGGCCAAGGCCGTCACCCAGACGTCCTGGGGCACGCAGCTGAAGCTGCGCACCGATCTGCCGGCAGCCAAGATCATCGGCGGCGAAGAGATCGCCGCTGCCGTCAACGGCCCGGCCAAGCCGGACATGTCAGGCGGATCGCAAACGTTGGGCTTCAGCCCCGACGGTATTGTCACCATCGGTGACACCTATCTTGATTACCAGCACAACGGCTCGATGGGCCGTCAGATTGCCGTCGGCAATGGCTGGGTTCACAATGCCTGGATGGTCTATCCGACCGCCAGCACGACTGGTGACCGCTATATCGAATACTACGGCTATCAGTTACCGCCTGGGACTTCGACCGCCAGCGTCTCTTCTGTTGACCCGCAGAATACCGGCTCTGGGTACGGTAACCTTGATTGGGATCCGACCGGTCCGAGCGGCGCTGCCGTCGTTTCGTACCACCGTGTTGCGGACAACGGAACCAAGGCGACCCGCGACTTTGCTAACGGTGCCGGCGCCTTCGCCACGCCGTTTGTCTTCCCGGCTCCGAACTGCCAGAGCGTAGTCTCCGGTCTCGGTGGCGTCGAAGGCCCGTATATTTGGCCGATCATCGCCATCGACGTCATCGGCGGCCAGGCCGTACTGCATGTCGTCAGCACCGAATCTCCCCCGAATACCAGCGATAACGAGCAGTCGATTGTCTATTATCGCTCGAATCCGGGCTTGACTGCGTCGGCGACGACTTGCGCGCTTTGGATCGACTCCGTATGGAACATCACTCCGGTGGTGGCTGCCGACCCGAATTCGGACAATGTTGCCATCGTGTACCTGCGCCCGAAGGATCGTGCCTTCACGGCCGGTACCCAGCAGCACAACAACACAGTTGTCTATCTCGAATCGACGAATGGCGGCGTGAACTGGGGTCCGCTCACTCATGTGTCCAACTACACTGGCGCCACACTTGAGCGCGCCTACACCGACGTCGATGCTCTCTATACAGCCGATGGCTGTCTGCACATCGCTTGGAACGCTCCGCCGTTCGACTCTGCCGGTGGTGGTGCGACCGCCAACGATGTCTGCAAACTGCGTCACTGGGACGATTGCGGTCAGTGTCTCAGCTTAGTGGCTGAAGCTACCAACGTTGACGACAATGCCGCCAACCAGAACGGCGCGTGGAATCTCAACATCGCCAAGATGAACCTGTCCGAATGTACGGTCGGCGCCAACAAGCTGCTGTACCTTACTTACACGCGTTTCCTTGGTACAACAGCCGCTCCCGATCGCTCGGCGGGCGGATATCCTAACGGCGAAATCTTCGCCCAGGCATCGAGCACGAACGGCTTGACCTGGGGGCCGCCGGTCAACTTGACGAATACTCCGTCCAACAACTGCGCGGCTGGAAGCTGCTTCTCCGAGCACTGGTCATCTTCCGCCCGCTACGTAACCGATTCGTTGCGCATCCAGTACATCGAAGACAAGGATGCCGGCGGTATCGTGCAGACGGAAGGCGCCTGGACAAACAGCCCGGTGAAGAACATTTCTGTGGGTTGCTTCCCGATGACGACCTTCGTCAGCCTTTCGGCTACTCCGGCCGATTTCGGCTATCCGTTCCATGTTCCGCCGACCACGACCAAGGACTCCGTGATCGTGCTGACCAACGCGGGTAACGCTTCGACGAATTGGACCGTTTCCTCGACTTCGCCGTGGATTTCGTTCCCGCTCGGCAACAACGGTACCTGCAACGCCGGTTGCACCAATACTTCGTCGTTCACCGCGCGGTTCTCGCCGGGAGCTGGCGGCTATCTCACCGGCCAGATCGACGTGACCTATACTGATCCCGACAAGGGCATCAATGCCGTCACCGTCATTCCGGTTGAACTGCATAGCTGGGCGAACTTCTTCCTGCCGGTTGATCTTGACATCCGCACTTCGTGCGCGCGTATGAACGTCAACCAGGCTTCGCAGATTGGCGCCAATATCGATGGCAAGCGCTTCAGCTACTTTGCCGACCTTCCGTCGACTCAGCAAGGCTACCTCTATGACGGTTTCCTGATTCTTGGTAACAGCGCTACCAATCTGACGCATTCGACCTATCGCGACATCGGTGGTACCGGAATCACCGAACCGTCGGCGAGCAATCCGTTCGGCTTCCTGTATGCCGCCACGGCCTCGATGACGGCGGACTCTTCGCTTCCGCTTGAGCGTCGCGCTTCTGGTAAGGGCTACAACCGCGACTCAACCCTTCAGTTTGACGTCCGCTGGTTCGCCCCGAAGATTCCGGATTCCTGCAACTTCTTTGTCGGTATCTTCGACATCTACAAAGGACCCAAGCCGGGCACGGTCAGCAGCTTGACAGTTGCTTACTACGCCGACTGGGATGTGCCGTCTGATACCGGCTCCGACAACTACTCCGGCGTCGATGGCGCCAAGTACATGGTCTACCAGCGCGGTGGATATCCGGGCGGTGCGGCCAACAACATCAGTCGCTTTGCCGGTATGGGCGGTGGTCGCGAAGGCGGCAAGATCGTCGGCGGATTCGTCGTCGACAATCCGACCTATATCTACCCGTCCGTCGGTTGGGAAAACGATTCCCTGTGGAATCGTCTCTCTGGCTTGGCTCAGGATCAGTACCAAATCTCTCCGGGATTCCCGGATCCGGGTGTGGGCACCGGTCCTGCTGACGACTTGAGCTCTGTGCTTGTTCTGGCGCGCAACCAGACGGTTGGCACTAACGACACGGTCTCGGTCGCTGTCGTGGTGGCTGGGCAGCCGGTTGGTGGAACGCTCGCCGGCCTCAAGACCGCGATTGACCAGGGCTACAAGTTCATTTGCACGCGCGGTCTCCTTCCGGCGACTGCCGATATCTGCAAGAACTGCAAGTGCGGTGACGCGGACAACAACGGCATTTGGACGATTTCCGACGCTGTGTACCTGATCACCTACATCTTCGGCGGCGGTCCGGCTCCGGCTCAGACCTGTCTCGGCGACGCTGACGGTAACAAGATCATCACGATTTCTGACGCGGTGTACTTGATTACCTTCATCTTCGGCGGCGGTCCGGCTCCGGCTGGCTGCTAAGAGGCTAAGTTGATCTGTCTCGTCGCAAGATGAGACTTCAATAAAGCAGGCCGCATTCGGGTAACACCGAATGCGGCCTTTGATTTGTCCTCGGGCCAGTCCTCAATCCCGCTGGATGGGCTTGTCGATTTCATCGCGGCGACCTCACGAGCAGCAACGCGATCATGAATTGACAAAAGTCCAGTTTACGATTATCATGTAGTCAATGGAGTGGGGCAGTCCGATTTTGCGAGCAGTATCGGACGATTTCCATTCATCTTCGCAACGAGGTACCACGTATGAAATGGCCCCAGTTCTTTGGGCGCACGTTTGCCCCGATCGCGGCAGTGATTAGTCTTGCAGGCTTGTTACTCCCGGCGGTCCTTACCGCAGTCACTCTTCCCGACGGTTCCTTCAAAGACGACTGGTATTATGCTGATGGCGTAATCGTGGTCGAGTTTCGCCCCGGCGTTTCCAAGGCGAGTTTTGTGACTGAACGCGGAAGTGCCTACACCGGCATCGCGGCCGTGGATCAGCTCTTTACCGAATTTCGTGTGTCCTATCTGGAGCGCATGTTCGTTCAAACCGAGAAGTCACTCCAGCGTGGCGATAGCGATTTATCGGGGTACTATCGCATCACGTTTGATCCGTCGCTTCCGCTTGACGAGGCCGTAGCAGCCTTTTCAGCACTTCCGGAAATCGACCACGTGGAAAGAGTCGGCGTGCATCCGATTATGGCAGTCCCGAACGATCCATCATACAGCACACTCTGGGGAATGAATCAGGCGAGTGACCGTGACATTGATGCTCCGGAAGCCTGGGATGTTGAGACCGGAGACAGCGCGATTCTGGTCGGTGCAATGGACTCGGGAGTTCAGTGGGATCACCCTGATTTGGGCGGATCGGCGCCGGATTACATCGACGGCAACGTCTGGATCAACTGGGATGAGTACTCCGGTGTTCCGGGCCTTGATGACGACGGCAACGGCTACGTCGACGACATTCGCGGTTGGGACTGGGTTGATGTTTTTGGGGCCTGGCCGGGCGAGGACGGCAGCCTTCCTGACGACGACCCGATGGACTTCAACGGACACGGCACACACACCGCCGGTACGATGGCGGCGATCACGAATAACGGCGTCGGCGTCTCCGGCCTGGCTGGTGGATGGGGCGCATCGAACCCCGGCTGTCGCATCGTGCCGCTCCGCATCGGCTGGTCGCAGGCCAACACCAGCGGCAATGAAACCGGCTATGTCCGCATGGATTTCGCAGCACAGGCCTTCAATTATGCGACTCAGATCGGCGTGACGGCTGTGAATTGTTCCTGGGGATCTTCCAACTCCGGCGGTATCGCGGCGGCTATCACCAATGCGACCAATGCCGGGATGATTGTCTGCAACTCCGCCGGTAACAGCAATAACCAGACTCCGGGTTACCTCTCCACACGCAGCGATGTCATCTCGGTCGCTTCGTTGCAGTCATCTGGCGCCAAGTCGTCGTTTTCGAATTACGGCACCTATGTCGATGTCTCAGCGCCGGGCTCCAGCATAAACTCGACCTACTCCAATCACGGCTCGCCGAGCTATGCCTATCTCAGCGGCACGTCGATGGCCTCCCCTCATGTAGCGGGGCTCGCAGGCCTGTTGCGTTCACGCCAGCCGGACTTGACGCGCCAGCAGGTCGTCGATCTCATTCTGAATAATACCGACAACATCGACGCTCAGAACCCGAGCTACATAGGTCTACTCGGATCGGGTCGAATCAACGCGCGTCTCGCGCTCGACCAAATCTTCGTCGCGCAGGTAAACGCCGATCAGCGGATCGGTCTGCCGCCGATGGAGGTATCTTTCAATGGCTCAATTGGGGTCTTGATCGATGAGTGGAAATGGTACTTCGGCGACGGTGACTCGGCGACCGGTCAAAATGTTATTCATGAATTCCCCGATCTCGGATCGTATGATGTGACGCTTGTAGCCACGGGCCCCTCGGGACAGTACATTGCCAGTCATCCCGATTATGTCGTGGTGCACTCTGACACTCTGGAGTTTCTCGGTTTTAGCGGACACTCGTCGCTGCCGCTTACCTGCGACATTCGCCTGCGGAACTACGCTCCGCTTAACTCGCTGCGGTTGCCGATTGCGTTTGCAGGTAACATGGACCTATTGCTTGATTCGATCAGCACATCAGGTCTGCGAGGCTCGCACTTTGAGCAGGCCACCATCATCTCTAACCCCGGTGGTTCGAACGTGGCGACGATTCAGCTCACAGCCAACATTGGCGGCGGCACGCCGGCGTTGCCCGCGGGCGAGGGAGTGCTGCTGAGATTGCATCTTAGCTATGCGACCACACCGCCGATTGTCGGTCTTAATCAGGTCGACACAACGCGTTACTTAAGCTATCAGTTCACGGCGGCGACGCCGGCGGGGGATTACTATCCGACGATCATAGCTTCGGCGCTCGAAGTTCAGGGTGGTCTCAGGGGTGATGCCAACCTCGATGGCGCCGTTACGGTTAGCGACGCTGTATTCTTAATCAATTTCATTTTTGCCGGCGGAGCCGCACCGCCTGTGTACAACGGTGATGCTGATTCCAACGGGTTAGTGAACGTCTCAGACGTCGTATTCTTGATTGCGTATATCTTTGGTGGTGGCCCGGCGCCGGGAATCTAGACACGCTTTGTCGACAAGGATTTAGGGGAATTCGAAGTGAATTTTTGTGGCAAAAAACTGTTTGACTTGATATTTTCAAATGGATATATAAGCGGAACTGTGCGTCCTAAGATTCAGTAGGCGAGACAGAGGTGCTGACTATGGCCAAGATAATAGTCGTGCCTTCAAAAGTTCCGCCTGCAAGTGAAATGGAAATTGGATTGTGACCTTATAGGAGGTAAGATGAAAAAGCTAACATTGATTCTTCTGGCGGTGAGCCTGTCCTTGTTTGCTTCGCAGGCGGCTTTTGCCCAGTGTGAAGGCGAAACGGGTGTTAAGGATACGGTAATCGTCGGTTGTCAAGCCCTGGATCTCGTTCCGGGAGCCCAGTTCGTTGTTCCCGTCAGCATCTGGATTGATCAGGCTGTGGCCGGCGCTTCGCTGGGATTTCAGTGGAGCACAAATGATATCGAATACGTTTCAGCCGCTCTCGATCCGGCAGTCGCGGCTCTTGGCTTTATTCCGCAGGTCGTTGCCAATCCCGGAAATCGTACCGTCTTGTTGGGTACAATCGTGTTTGGTTTGAACACTATCCCGGCCAGCACTTCTCGTCAGGGGTTCTATAACATCACGTTTAAGATTGCTGATGATGCAGAGATCTCGAGAATTAGTCTGGACTCACTGTTCATTGGGCCTGCCGGCTATTTCCTGCTCTCGGCGCCCGGCGGTGGCATTTGCCCGGAATACGTGCATTGCGGCCAGTGGGACGTGACTTTGGCAGTCGAAGACCTCGACGCGCCTGTATTGCCGACGGCTTTCGCGTTGAACCAGAACTCGCCAAACCCGTTTAACCCAACCACGACGATTGACTTCGCCCTGCCGAAGGCTTCAAACGTCAAGGTCGAGGTTTTCAACATTCTTGGACAGAAAGTCAATACCTTGGTGGACGAGTATCTGTCTGCTGGGTTTAAGCGCGTCGACTGGGACGGCACTGATGCTACTGGTCGGGCGGTCGCCTCTGGCGTCTATCTCTATAAGATGACGGCTGGTGATTTCTCGGAAACCAAGAAGATGATGCTAATGAAGTAGTTAGCAGAACGAGACTATTTTCAGCCCTCTGTGAGCGATCATAGAGGGCTTTTTTTATCCCCTTGGTTTGCTTTCTTCGAAGTCTCATAACTCTTTAATTGTTAATGCCTTAAGTTAATATGCATTACCCGCTATAATTTCATTGACTTGTCCATTTTTATGTGTTAATATGGCGCTCTGTTTTTAAGGGCATGATAGCAGTAACTGGACATAAATTTACGATCGGCAAAGAGGAGTATTCCCCCTATGCCGTTGAGATACAATACTTTAGAGTCAATAAACGGTATTGGTCGATCTGCTTTGAGCGAATTCGCCGGGCCGGATTCCGCATCATCTCAACAGTCATTCCTTGGCAGCTCCACGAAGATAGTCACCGCGAATTCGACTTTTCAGGGTTTACCGACCAGACCAAAGACTTGATCGTCTTCATCGAACTCGCTCGCGAATTTGGATTCAAGATTATTCTCAAGCCTGGTCCAGTCTCATTTGCCGAGCTCAACAATGGCGGCCTACCGCAATTCCTCAGCAAATATCCTGAGGTCTTCTCAATCGATTCGTCGGGGGCGCTCACACAGACGCTGTTAACTAACGGTACTGCCGATTTCGCCTATCCTTCGATGCCGCACCCGCGGATGCAGAACTTCGTGAAGCATTACCTAAACGGCCTCACCGAAATCATCAAGAATTACATTTATCCGCGCGGGCCGCTATTCCTCGTCGAACTCGATCCCGGCTCGTACTTTGGCGGCGATCCTTATCCCTGGAAGTCGGACTACAATGCGCATATCGTGGGCAATCTCTACCCGCAATTCCTTGAGAAACGCTATGGGGATGTGCGAACTCTGAATTCCGCCTACGGTGAATCGGCAAATGATTTCAGCGAAGTCAAGCCGCCGCGCGATTTCATCATCGCCAAGGAAGTTTCGTTTACGAAGTTGATGGACTGGTTTCGGTTCAAGGAATGGCTGATCAAGGACAACGCCACGCACATGATTGATCTTTACAAGAGCTTCCAGTGCGAACCTTTGTTCTACCAGACGCTGGCCTTCCACAAGATGTTCCAGGCGCCGATGACGCCGATCGTCTCCGTTGACGGCGAAGTCTTCCCGACGATTCAGGTCACCTGGGATACATCGTCTACCGGGATGCTGCAGCGAATCCGTTATCTGCGCGCCAATTCTGAATTCCCGTGGGCGTCATCGATCTCCGTGGGCAATCACACGACTGACATGGCGACGACCAAAAAGCATTTCCCGATCACGGCGGATGCTTCCAAGTACATCCTGACGCTGGCGCTGGCGGGCGGAATCAAGGGACTCAACCAATACAAATTCGTTGAGACTGATAATTGGTATGATGCGCCGATGGCAAACGACGGCACTATTCAGGAGTCATTCGAAGTTGTTCGCCGTTACATGCACTCGCTCAGCCACATCGATATCGGTACGTTTGAGCAGCCGCACAGCGTGGCGATTGCCGCGCACCGCTTGAACAACTGGCTGTCATTGCTCGAAGATCCCGGTCCGTATCACTATGTCCAGACCCTGAATGAGTTCACGATGGCTGAGATCGGCCGCGATCTCGATCGCTTGAAACAAGACTTCATCATCCCAGACTTGGATAGCCCCGCCTCCTTTGAAGGCGTCAAGAACTTGATCGTTCCGATCACTGAGATTATGGACGAGGAGAAACAGGAGTTCCTGGTTGAGAAGGCGCGCGAAGGCACAAATCTGATTCTGGTCGGCTTGCTGCCGCGCTTCAATTCCGAGATGCAGAATTGTCAGGTACTCGCGAACGCCATCAACTGCAAAACGCAGGCGCTCGGAAAGATTGGCACAATTGTCACCAGCAAGGACAAATTCCCGTCCTACGTTTTCGGTTCAATCAACTCAACCGCACGCAAGTCCAAGAAACTGGCGACGTACGCCAAGAAAAACGTCGGACTGGTCATCAATAAGTTCAAGGGAACCGTCGTGTTGTTGACCTTTGATTTCTCGTCGCAGGGCAATCACATGAAGGTTAACTTCCTGCAAAACCTGCTAGCCGACTTGGGTGTCAAGTTCCCGATTCAGACCTCGCACCCGAATGTGCGCGTTTTCGTACACAAAGGCGAGAAGAGTTGCATGCTCTATATCCTCAATTCGATGCCGAATCAGATCTTCCGCCGCGCCAAGACCCAGCCGACCAAGGTTGTTCTGCAAGTCGACCTCAAGGCGTATGGTGTCAAGGGCAACAAGGTGCGGATGGTTGATATCTTCACGAATGAAGAGATCATCACAACCGCCGAAGAACTTCGTGAAGGACTCTACTTCACGCTTTCAACTCTCGATTCTCGCGCCTATCATTTGACCGCGAAGTAGCTCGCGGCTTTCCCATAGAAGCTAGATAATCGCTGTTGAATTGGCGCAATCTCGACGCCTGCTAATGCAGCGGTAAGCCGCAGTTTGCTGACCAGGTGTCGCAATCGCACGGCGTCGGCCCGCCACTGAAAATGAAGTTGATCAGGTAAACAGCATCGGAAATCGATACGATGCAATCGCAATTGGCATCGCCCGAGCAGACTGCATACGGGTTCGGCGTCGGTCCGCCTCCGAAAATATAGCTTATCAAATAGACCACGTCCGAAATTGTCAGGATGGTGTTGCCGTCAGCGTCACCCGGTCGGCAGTCACACGGCACTCGACCCGTGATGACGAACGCCAAGTCCATCGATTGCGTTAAGAACGGCGGTTCATACAATTCCACCCACGGAAACGACACCGGTCCGCCTTGAGTCATGTGAATCACGCCCGTCGTCGAACCCGACATCCCAGCCAAGGGGCCTCCCGGCGCACCGATGAAGTCAATGCGGTAGGTAATGTCAAAGAAGCTGTCGACTCCCCAATTGCTACCAGCAAGCTGTGTAAGAGTCGTGTGGCCGGGACTCGGCAGACCGAAATTCGTACCGCCAGTGATGCGCAGCAAGTCAAAATCGGGATCGCCAGAGATTTGTCCAAACAGTTGGAAGTAGTCCGTTGGAAACGACTGCGGAGATGTTCCCGGCAGGCGCGGCGCTGTATGGATGATCGATTGCATCGGTATCGAAATCGCCCGGCTGTACCCCGCCAATGCTCCGGTTCCTTCCATCTGCAGGTCCAGCGAGGACTGGAATTGCGAGGTCGTGCCACCAAGAGCGCCCCCCGGCATCTCCAAAATTCCGACGTGGCTGTGAAGCATCGGATCCGATTCGACGGTTGTACCCGGCGGCAGACCGTCGACGATATCCATCGTTGCCGCCGATCCGTACGGACACTGCGCAGGCACTGTTGCCGTGCCGCTGCCGTTGTCCGGGGCGATACAGGTGCTCACCGGCAGCGCCCAGACGGCATCATCCAGATGATGATTAGCGGAGGAATGCCAGCCCCAACGCGTCACGCTCGGGCTTGCGACGGTCGCCGACACGCAGAGCCAGTACACCGTTCCAGCCGTCTGGTAGAACCAGTCGACAGAGTCGAGTTCGATATCGTACTGGAAGATCAAGGTGTGGTTTGCCGGTTGCACGAGCGGCAGCGACGGGTCATACCAGCCGCCCGGCGGATTTCCGGTGACCGGAAGGATACAGAAATCATCAATTGTCCGCCGCCAGAGTTCGATTCCGGGACGGCTATAGGGGTTTGAAGACGATGCTGGAATGTCTGCATGGATCGCGACGTCAAAATTCAGAATCTGTCCTTCGAGATTATTTAGCCACGACCCCCAGAAATGGATGTCGCGCACATGGGTGCTGACATTCGCCGTCCAATCGTCACCGGCAATCAACGGCACCGTGGCGTGAACATCCCACCCACCAGCGGCCGGCGTCTGCGGAAAATGCATGATCGAACCATCGGCGGGGACCCAGTGATGGAATCCCTGTTCCATGCGCAACGTTCCGGTGGTCGACCCCGACATTCCCGCCAGCGGACCGCCGGGGGCGCCAATGAAGTCAATGCGATAGGTGATATCAAAAAAACTGTCGACGGCCCAATTGCCACCCGGCAACTGCGTCAAG
>CAZOYE010000032.1:0-45149 GCA_964584025.1 uncultured Ignavibacteria bacterium | reverse complement strand
CTTTGCGCCTGATCGCGCGTAGCTGCGCGATTATATCGGCGTCACGCGCCGCGAACGCGCCACTTCTGTGCAAGTGCAGGCGTAGGCGCTCATACTCTAAGTTATATTCTTTCGCTAACTCTGTAAGGTTTATATGCCTATGAGATAAAAAGTCTTTTTCAATCTCGATAGCATGCTCGCTGCTGCAGATAGAGCAGGCGTAGCCAGAGCCGCCGGGTCGCATCGATGGACAAAGATATTTTAAGCCAGCCGCCGGAACCTTTGACAATTTATTAGACCCTGAGTGCGCTTCTGGTAGGTCGTTTGATGGTGATTTCCCTAAAATCTGCCCTGAATTTGGCACTTTGTCCCCACTTCGAGCCATTTTCCCATGCTCAGACGCATCTTTCTCCCCACTTACCTCATAATTCCCCGAATTCCGCAACTCTTTGGCGGATTTGAGCTTGATTCCCTCTAAGCCAAAGTCCCTCAAGTCATTATGAGGATTTTTTTCAGCCATGTTGCCTCAATTCCGCTAATTCCTATAGGATTTAATTCTGTCATACTAATCTAACAGTGGCACTCAAGATGTCAAGACACGCCACCGCGCCGATCCGCCTAAGTCTATAAGCGCGTTAGTGTTACGAGGATGTCTATACATGTATATACATCTACCTTCTTGTCCATTCTTGTTAATAACTGAAATCTCGATTTAAGCCAGTATTTATGCGGGTATTTCGAGATTAGGGTATTCAAGTAAAAATAACCTCTGTTGACACCCCAGCGCGGGCGCGCGAACCCTGAAGGGATAAGCCGAAAACGGCACCTTGTCAAGAAAAATTTGCTTGAACGAGAAAAAAAATCAATTTACGCGCATTTTTGTCTTGACAGTGTCGATACATGTCAATACATTGCCATCGTTCGTTTTTTAGACCGTTAAACAACCAAATCAGTGGAGTACGCGCAGTATGAAACCTATTAGTCAAATCTCAGTGCAAGAGCTACGCCAGATGGCGCGGCTGCTGCACTCTGAAGGCAAGCTGTCTCTTCGAGGACTCGAAGGGCAGAATATCGGGCGCTGGATTGCAGACGCTAACAAGACGGATTTAGTCAATCGCCTGATCGACTCTGGAGTCGCTACGACGGCAAATGCGCCTGATAGCAAAGAAAACGCTGCTATCGAAGTGCACGAGGCGCGCGAGGACGCTACAGGCGAGGCCGCGAAGAATAAGATTGCCAACGGCAACGGCAACGGCAACGGCAGTAAGCCTGACCTTGCCGGAAAGTCGATGGAAGAGATCGTTTATGCTATCGCCGATCATGTTAGCAAGCAAAACGACGAGGGCTTAGCCCAAAACGTACTCGACGTACTCGAAGGCATCGAACAGCGCCTTGCCGAGCGTCCGGCGGCTGCGGCTGCTGCGCGCGAAGTCGTCGTCAAAGTCGCCGACCTGCCGGAAATCAAAACAGGTTTCGCGCACAAGATTTTTGAGCTTGCCAATAGCATTATCAACGGCGCTGGTTGCCACCTGTATCTTGTCGGTCCCACCGGATCAGGCAAGTCGCATCTGGCCGGACAAATCGCCGAAGTGCAAGCCAAAATCAACGGCTGGAGCGAAGCGCGCTTTTTTCCGTATAGCACGGGGCGCGAGACATCGCGGTTTGATCTCTTGGGCTACATGGACGCCAACGGAAATTATATCAAAGGCATACTGCGCGAACCGTTTGAAAACGGCGGGCTGCTGCTGCTCGATGAAATCGATTCTGGCAGTCCCGCCGTTCTAACGGTCTTGAACGCTGCACTCGCCAACGGACATTGCAGCTTTCCTGACGCTGTCGTCAAGCGCCACAAAGACTTTCGCTGCATCGCGGCTGCTAACACTTGGGGCAACGGTTATGATAGCGAGTACGTAGGCCGCAACAAAATCGACGCTGCTACACTGAATCGCTTTGTGCAGCTTGAGATGCCCTATGATCTTAAACTCGAAGCTGCGCTGGCCAGTGATAGCACATTCTGCGAACTGCTGCAACTGGCGCGCCGCGCAATCTTTGAGCTTAAAATCAAACATATTCTTTCACCGCGTCAAGTCATCGACGGCTGCAAGCTGCTGGCTGCTGGCGTTCCCAAGCGCCAAGTCGCCGAGCTAATCATCTGGCGCGATTTAGACGATGCTACGCGCAAAAAGATTCAGGCCAAGATGAAAGAGCTATCGAACGCGCCCGAAGAAGTCGCCAAAGAAGCTGCGCCGGAAGTCGAGGCTGCCGTATGATCGACAAAGTCAAGAACTCGCATAACGACTTGATTTATACGGTCGATTTGGGCACTTGGGACAAATTTGTCGAGTTTGCCGCTACCGCCGACACCGAAGGTATCAAAAATCCGACCGCGCGCCGCACTGATCGCGAATATATCGATTTCTGCGGCTCGAATAGCTTCGAAGAAGCGCTGGAACTCGCGCGCTACGGCTGGCCGGACGGTCTCAAACGAGTCGCCGAGATTTCGGCAAATATCGACAGACTTATCGCCCAAGAAATCGAAGGCGATGAGATTATTTATTCACCTGCCGGATACGCGCCCGTTGTCGGCGCGTATCTTGCCGGTCGCCCTGATAGCATGCTACGTCTTGCCGAAGTCGAGGGCGCGCGCCCGGTAATTAAAATCGCTGTGAATATCTCTGCAAGCTGCGACATCGACGGCAAGCGCATTATCGCGATGGGCGCGGCTGTGGCCTCTTTGATTAAAGCATTCGAGATAGCTGGCTATTCGACCGAAGTCGATTTGCTGCAAGTCGTAAATGGACATAATCACAACGGCAAGCGCACTTACTGTAATATCAGCTGCAATCTCAAGCGCGCCGGTCACGCGCTCGAACTCGACCGCCTGATCTTTGCTATCGCGCACCCGTCAACGCTGCGCCGCCTGATATTTAATATCGAAGAAGCGCGCGAACTCAAGTCGCTGCGCGATATTTTTGGATTCAGACATAACGGAGGGCACGGCATGCCCTGCACGAACTCGTATTTTCTCAAAGATAAGTACCAAGTCCTGATCGAGGGCAAATTCTACGGGGCAGTAAATTGGAATATCGCTGAATCTTGCAGAGAATGGATTCTGGAGCAGTTGCAAAGCGCTGGCGTCAAACTTCATGGCGAACTTTTCGCCGAGCGCTCATGAGGCTGCTATCGGCCTGCAAATTGATTTTAATCGGCGGTCGCTGCGCGAACAGCGCCGCCGGAAGAATATAACCAAACAACCGTTAAACCCTAATCAGTGGAGTAATTCACATGACAGACGAACGCAACCAACAGCGCAAGCAGATCGAGGCAATCAAAGAATTGCTCAAGTCTATCGATCCGAGCCTGATTCACAGTCTGGTCGCTGTCAACAAAGACGAAGTTGCGCGCATTGCGACGCAGATTCCCAGCCTGCTGCGCGATATGGCTGCGCTGCTATCCGAGCAGGAGCCTGCTATCGACGAAGCGCCGGAAGTCAAGCCGTTTGATTCAACAACTGGCTATAAGCTGCGCGTCATCGCCGAGGCTACGGCAAACGCCATCGATCAGATCGATCCGGCAGATCACCAGCAGCGCCTGCGTGTAGCGCTCGACGGCTATCTGCAATTCTTCGGGCAGTCGCTGCAATCGGCGCTGGTCGATTTCAGAGATAGCACCGGACTTGATTTAGCGCCGGACAAAGTCCATGTCTCGACGCTGGTCACGCTGCTGAAATTCATGGCGGCCAAAACCACCGCGCAACTTGGAGTGCGCTGCGGGCAAGTCGCCCTGCTTTGTCAGATGATTAAATCCGGCAATCATGACTCTGCGACCGAAGCGCTGCGCGCTCTGAGCGACCTACAAAAAGAGCGACCCGATGCTATTGAAAACATGCTTGATATTCACGCGCCCGCTTTGAGCGAATTCTTCTCGCACATAGCAGCGCCCGCCGACGAGACGCCGAGCAACGAGATCGTCAACGTCGAGCGCGTCTGGACTTGCGCTGCTATCGAATTCGAATTGGGCAGCGCCGAGAGCCGAGGCCACATCGAGCAGCTTATCACTGATCTCGACTGGATGAACCCCGGCGCGTTCTTTTGCTGCCCTGAAGGATCGATTTTTTTGCAGATCGGACGCAAGCAGATTCTCGATAGCATCGGCGTCACCGAAAGACAGCTTGAACTCGTCGCCATCGGCCACATCGATAAGCGCTACGGCTACAACTTCGAGCATGTGATTGCTATCGGCGTCCGCAACGAGACAGGCATCGCGCGGCTGTATTTTATCGATCAGTCAAACGAAGAGATCACGGCCAAGCCGAAGCTGATTCTGGTAGCATTTGACTGGATGAGCTTCGCGGCCAACCCCGATTTCAAGCACCGTCCGACGATGATTCCGAGCATCAAGCAAGCTATCGGGCAGCTTGAAAATCTTCTCAAGACACACGAGGTCGATGCTCTCGTCGATGCCAAAGCTGGCATGAAATACGTCGACCCCGACGAACTGCTCAAGAAACTTGAAAAGCATGCCGAGCGCGAGGGCAGCGCGCCGCGCAAGAGGTTTTGAGATGAAAGACAAACCGGAAATCGCTCGCGCTCGACGCTCGTCCGATGTCGCGATTATGGTCTACTTCACCCAAGAGCAGGCGGAGGAAATCCGCCTGCTCGCTCAGAAATACTTTGGCGGGAACCGTTCGGCGCTGATCCGCTTCGCGGTAGCAAACTACTTCGATGAGGCAAAGTCGCGCCCAGAACTCCCAGAACCGGAGCAGGGAGCATGACGATGCACGAAAAAAAGATCATCGCGCGCATCGGACTGATCGCCTGCGCTTTGCTGCTATCACTGCTGGTCTGCGCGCCCGCCGAAAGAACCGAACGCTGTCGCTATTGCGGACGGCTGCTGCATTATCAGTCCGAAGTGATTCTGGTCGACACTCACGGAAACTGCTTCTGCAACGAAGATTGCGGAGAGCGCTTCTGGCACATCATCGAGGAGATTTAAGATGAACGACACACCGAAACCAAACAGTATCGTCGATAGCATCGTCGCCGAGATCGTCCCGCTGATTAAGCAGTGGGACGATGCGGCTGCTATCGAGCCGGAGAAGTTTGTCAGGAACCTGCTGAACTCTCATCAGGTGAACGAGATGCACGAGGCGCTCATCGATGTTGCCTACCAGTTTGGCAACACTTTGATGAGGAAGAACCGCCGCCATATCAGCACTGGCGGACTCTCGACGCTTGAGAACATCTTCGAACGACTCAATTGGGACGATCCGCACGATGTCCACGACGCGACGGAAGAATGTGCTTGTCAAATCGACGGCTGCAAGGCATGGTCAACGGCTGGCTGGCATATCGGCGGAGTCTACAAGAGAGTTTGTTCCGAGCATCTGCAAGAGGCGTTTAAGAATCGAGATTAGGGACTTCGCGCTGTAGCACGACAGCCAGCCTGAATAGCATCGGGCTGGCTGTTTTTATATCAGCGCGCCCTGCTTGCTGTCTTCTATCGGCATGAACGTCGAGCACTGCCGGACGAACGGCACGAGCACGCGGTAGTTTGCTTCGTCCTGCCGCCATTTTGCTACGATCAGACTGGCTGACTCCGGCGCTTCGGCTGACCGATGCACGAAGATCACGCCATCGGCGTGCTGCTCGATCTCACCTGAATCTCTCAGATCAGATAACATCGGCTCGCGCACGGACTCGATGCGCCGGAGCTGCGATAGCAGCACTATGGGAACGTCCAGCTCCAGCGCCAGCAGCTTGAGCGTCCGCGCCATCTGACCAACATCGAGGTTGCGGCTGCCGGAGAAGTAATCCGGGGTGAGTAGTTGCAGGTAGTCGATAATTACCAGACCAACAGCCGGGCTGATCCGATTCATCTCGCGGACGATCCCTTCGATCTCCCGCGCCTTGATAAACTTTCCTTCGATGAACTCAATAGCGCAGCGTGCGAGCGCGCGTTCCAAGCGGTCACGCCAGATGTCCGGCACAAAACCGCGCCGGATGCTGCCAAGCGGAAACCCGGTCTCGGCGGAAGCGATTCGCTGCGCCGACTGCTTGAGCGTCATCTCCAGCGAGAAGACTACTGGCCTGATGCCGCTCTTGAAAACATTGCGTGCTACGTCATAGGCGAAAGTCGTCTTCCCCATCCCGGTGAACCCTGCTACGACCGTGAGCGTGCCGTTCTCCAGACAGACAATGCGCTCATCCAGCTCACGGAAGCCGCTCTTCGGACCAACAGCGGGCTTGAGCATCTCGTCGATTTTATCGACCAGCAGCGTCGGCTTGAACTTGCTGGAGCGATTCGCATCATCGAGCTTGGCGCGCATCTTCTGGATGTGTTCTTCAATATCGCCTTCTCCAGAGGCCGCTGCTGCATGGGTCTCGGATGCTACCCGCATCAGATAGCGCCGCTTCGCGCACCCTTTGACGATGTGCGCATAGCGCTCGCTGTGTGCGGCAGAGTAAACCCCGTCCATCAGCTCTACGAGATACGCGCGACCACCAACCGTTTCAAGTTGCCCACTCTTGACCAGCGCATCGCCTACGGTGATGACATCAACTTCACTGCCGTCGTCATCGAGCTTGCAAATAGCATGGAAGATGATCTGGTGCCGCTTCTCGTAGAACTCCAGCGCCGAGACAATAGCACGCACCGGGCGCACATATTCGTCGTCGACCATCAGCGCGCCCAGCAGCGACACCTCGGCTTGACGATCATGAGGCGGAGTCTTGTCCGCTCGCTGGGTCGGCTTCTTCTCTGTCATGGAATCTGATACCCGCCCGGCTGAATCTGCTGCTTGACTTTGGGAACTGTCGTGTAGACGCCTTCGAGGATGCGTCGGTAGCTCGGCTTGATAACGAAATCAAAGTTGACTTTCCAGCCGCGCTTGTTCTGCCCGAGCAGGAACGGCGTCTCGGCAATCTTCGAGCAGATCGCTTCGAAATCGTAGTCGGCTTCCTTGAGGCGCATGCGCAGGTGTGCTTCGCGCGCTTCGCTCAGACCTTTCACAACGGAAAGATTCAGCATCTTGGCGAGCTTATTCCAGCGATCGATGACCGGCTGATAGTTCGCAGCGCGTTCGAGATCGCGCTTGGCGGCGAGCTTCGCTTCGTAGAGCCGCTTTTGTCGGCGCTCGTCTTTGATAACAACGGCGATCTGGAACCACTGTTCGTAGTTGCAGTTGACTACAGCCACGAGCGCACCGCGACCGACGCGCTGATAGCGAATCATTCTCGCTCTGCCCAGCTCCTTGATCGAGCGCGCTACCGATTCGACCATAACGCGCGTGTGTCTGGCGATGTCGCGCGTGCCAAACGTAGCGCGATTGTTCATGTTGCTCGACCAGATGTAATCAAAGACCTGTCGCGCCTCGCCGCGCACCCGGCTGTGCGAGAGCGCGAGCAGCAACTGATCGTCTTTACGTGAGTGTAGCGCCGCCGCGATTATCGCTGGCGTCAGCACTTCGCCGTCGTATTCATCTGGCGCGAAGAGCGATCCCGGTTCTGGCGTCGTTGATTTGTGCTCGTCCTTGCGCTTTCTCATCCTCGTAGCATCCGATAGCAGCAAACGCGCTGCGATAAAATTCCCGGCTTGCGGGTCTGAAGAACAAGCCGGGATGTTTTGCGGTTAAATTTCGTTCGTAGGTCGTTTTGTGTGAGGTCACTTCATGGCATCACCACCTCTCAGATTAGAGACATGAGTGTACGCTACACCACACAAGCCCAGCGCTGGCAGGATCAGTCTGCCGGTATAGGCAACAACCCACATCGATCTGCCTGTCATCCAGCTAACCCCCTCGTCCTAATTCACCCGATGCGCCATTGCTTGCAGCATCTCATTGCGCAAAGACGTTAGGCCGCCGGGAGTGTTCTGGACAAAGATCGTGTTCGAGTTGGCGTTCCCGCCGATTTCCTTGATAGCATCGAAGTATTGTGTCATCAGCACGAGGGTCATCACATCCTGTGCCGTTGTGCCCTCAAGGGAATCCTTGAAATCTTGGATGGACTCACGCAGGCCATCGATGATCGCCTTGCGCTGACCAGCCACACCCTGCCCTTGTAGCACCTTCGACTGCGATTCAGCCTCAGCCTGCTTGATCTGAAGAATCTTCTCCGCCTCACCCTTCTCGGTGGCTGCGACGCGCAGGCGTTGAGCTGCGTTGATCTCGTTCATAGCATCCTGCACCTTGCCGTCGGGTTTGATCCCGATCACAAGAGTGTTTTGAATCCCGTAACCGAACGCGCACATAGTCTCGGAAAGGTCTTCCTTGACAGCGAGCGCGATACTATCCTTTTGGTGGAAGGCGTCATCAAGATTAAGCGCCGGTAGTTTCGAGCGCACAACATCGCTGACATACGAAGCCATCTGCCGCTCCGGTTTATCGAGCTTGTAGTAGGCTTCATAGACTTTGTCTGGTAGCACGTAATACTGCACGGCCACCACAACATCGACCGAGACTTTGTCTTTTGTGATCGAGTCTACCTTGATCTGCACTTCAATGACACGCAGCTCTTTCCAGTCGACGATCTGATCGACGCCCGGAATTTTGAAGCGCAGGCCGGGCTTTGCCGTTCGGTGGAATTTGCCGAAGCGTTCGATGATCGCCTCGGTCTGCTGCTCCACCGTGAAGAAGCTCATGAAGAGCAATATCAAACCAACCAGCCCCGGCGCTCCGTAGTAGAGCAGGCTCCACCAGTTGAATCCTTCGACTACTATTTCGTTCATTTTTCTATCCTTTCTTGCGTTGCTGTGTGCGGTGTAAATCACCCCTGAGTCGATCGATAGCACGCCTGACCAGTCGCTTCGTTGGTTGCCAGTCGACAGCAGACCCGTCAAGGCGACAGATCTTCCAGCCGTAGTCAGCCGGAATGACTACGCGATTTTTGTAACTCCAAACCTTGACGATCATGCTACGCCCAGCGTCCCTTCAGTCGCAGCGCGTTCAGGTATCGCATCGACTTGCGCAATCCGAGGCGTGCCGCCTTCGAGCGAACAGCTTCGACACTGCGAAACAGGCGCTGCGCTATGAATGAGTTGGCATTGCTGGGGAAGAAGCGCTTGAGGAGCTTGATCTCTTCAGCGCTCCAAAGCCCGGTCTTGTTTTTCTTCTTAGACATCAGAAGTTCCTTTGTTTAAGTAGGTTCTGTGGCTCCATGTTTTGCTCTTCGACGAGTAGGTCGCCACGATCAAATGTGGTTTCACTACGAAGTTCCCGGAGTCGTCAATGCTTGTCGACAGCACGCCCAGCTCCAGACGCTCCTCGATGCACCTGAGTGTCTTGCGCCACTCGGGAGTGACGATCTCACCTTTGACTTCGATGAGATAGAACACCCCCCCCTGCGCCATCTGCACGAGAAAGTCCGGCTGGTAGCGCACGGCTTTTCTGGTTTCGCCGAGCAGGATCGAGCGCGGCTTAACGATCACGAGGCTGTACTGCTGCGGCAGATACTTCAGTCCCGGGAGGAGAACAGTGTGGAAGTAGCGCCGCTCAGTGCTGGAATTCCAGTGCGTGCAGATCATGGCTCGATCGTGCTCCATAAGAGTCATGTGCTCGACCAGAGAGCCTTTGGCGCGCTGGAAGCGCCCGCCGCCGATTGTCTTGTGCCTCATCGCGCCATCCTCGGCTTTTCGAAAGTCGCCGTTACTCTGCGCGAACTGCAACCGAGGACAGAGGCGGTCTGCTGGATCAGTGCGCGCCGCGTGATCGTCAGCTTTGAAGGCAGCACGGGCGTGTAGACTGTAGCCGACACGATCTCTCCCTGCTTGTTGCGCGCGACCTTGACTAAGTGGTTGTGGACTGTTCGGTATTTGATTTGTCTGTATGCCATGCGTTTATCCTGACTGTAAAATTCGGGTTGAGTGTGATAGGAATAAACCTGATGCTCCACACCGGGAACTGCCGCAGCCATTTCTTGAGTCGACGAGGCACGCGCCGAGTGTAGGTGATTCCGTTCACGATGGTCGGTTGTCCGCGACCTTGAAAGATAGACCGATGCGAGCGATCGAGATTTCTGAACCTCATTCTCATAGCGTCGTCTTGGTAAAACCGGGGCTGCTAAGAACCTAAGAAACAGCCCCGGCTCAGTGGAGCGCAGTAACGCGCTCGTATTCCTACTTGAAGCTCTCCAGCGCTTTGATCGCCGAGGCGAGCTGCACTTCGTTGAGCTGCTCCAGAGAGCAGCCATACTCGTCATAGACCCAGCGCGTCAGGTCGACTTCCGAGAATCCCGCGTGATTGACGGCGATGTTCTTGAGCTGATCGAGCGTCGGCTTCGACGACTCGGTAGCAGAAGGTTTCGACTCTGCCTTGTCCGCGATCTTGTCCGCCACTTTCTGCGATCGGGTCGTGCGCTGCGGTTGTGGCGGATCTTCCGGCTTGCCGCTCTCGCTTTCAACCGAGGCCGATGCCACATCACCGAGATCATTGAACGGATCAGGCTGCTCACCATTGTCGGCGGTGTCGTCGAGCATCATTGCCCGGGCGACCTCGCGAGAATTCGGGATCAGTTTGAGCGCACGGCGTAGCACAGTCTTGACGCACATCGCCGGATAGTGATCCTTCCAGCCGAAGCTGTTTGCGCCCTTGCTCATGGCGCGGACTTCTTCGATCTCGGCAACCGACATCACATCGCGGATCGGCCAGTGCTCGCTGCCCTTCAAACGGATGACCGCGTAGGCGTGCGTCACCTTGCGCGTCTTGGGATCGGCCTTGTCGCTCGGCTTGTGCGCGATATAAGGATTGTCACCGAGTCCGTAGGAGAACTCGTCGCAATCAAAAACGACACGCGCTTCGATGCTGGCAACGCGCTCTGAGCGATAAGCCAGCTCGACCATGCCGCGATAGCCGGTAATGAACACGGCTTCCTTGACGCCGCGCCCGGAGTTGTAGAACGGGACGGTGTGGCAGTGCTGCTGCGGAGTGTCCGGCTCCAAGCCGAGCATCGCCGCGTGCATCCAGCACTTGAGCAGCGAGAGCGGGTCACACTCCAGCAAACCCGGGTTGCGCGTTACCGCCATCAGCATCGTGTTGTAGTAGCGCTCCGGGGTCATGAACTTGGGCAGCGCCCGGGCAAAGTCCCGGCTGTACGCCTGTAGCATCTGCGCTATAGTAGCTTTCTTCTCGTTGGCCGGGAGATTCTTGAAAACCTGCACCGGCAGATTGGCCTTCCAATCCTTCTTGGGTGCCGCCTGTGTGGTTGTAGGGACTGACATTGTTATTCGTCTACCTTTCTGACCAAGAATCTGCGTGACCCGGTCTTTGTCGAAGTGAACTTCTTGACGATGTCGGGAGCGATTCCGACTGACTCGATGATGCCCTTATAGTCGACGACCTCGGAGTCTTTGGCCTTCTTCCACGAAACGACGATGTCGTCGGCGCGCAGGATCGTTGCCGTTTTCATCTCCTGCTTAATGCGATTTGATAGCATACTCTTCTCAGCCTCGATCGCGTCGATGCGCGAACAGGCGTCGAAATAAGCCTTGACCGTGCGCGCGAGGTTCTCATCGGCGACCATCTCGGTGCCGTCGTCTTTCCGGTAGAGATCATTGAGCAGGCTCTTGGCGTGAGCGTTGCCGTCGGCTGGTGGCTCGACGCGCGCAAGAACGTGCTCGTTCCAGAAGCGCTGCTCGATCTTGATGAGATACTCGATCAGCATATCGTTGCGCGGAACGCGGTAGATCAGCAGTTCGTTGCCGCCGAAGAGCACGGCAATCTCGGCATACCGCAGGCCAGTCACGGCCATGTAGTGCTGAACTTGGACGAGATACTCTTCTGGTACTTCGTCTGTACCGGGGGCACCCCAGCGAATCCGCTGGCGCTGATCTGCGGTCTTGATTTCCAGCACGCCTTCAGCGGCATCGTTGGATTCATTTACAATCAGCCGATCCGGGTGCGCGATCATGAACTTGTGCTTGTAATGCCGGATAAGCGCAGAGGGTGACTTGAGCATCACATTTATGACGCAGTTTAGTTCCAGCCAGCGCTGCGCAATCGCGGCCTCATGAACCTTGCCCCAATACATGCGCTCGTTCTCTTCCGGCTCCGGCTTGAGCTGGAGCTTCTCGAAGTAGACATCAAGGGCAGACTTGTAGGGATTGACACCGGCAATGGCACCGGCATCAGACCCGCCGATCCCGGTGAGGCGTTGAGCACGCAACTCTTCTTCTGCAATCCGCTCAAGTCTCCGCTGTTCGAACAATCGCTCGCTGGAAAGCCTGCCATCTTTGACGATGTTGTTCATAACGACACCCCGCTCGTTTCGAGTTCGAAGCTGTGCTGATTGTAGCCTTGACAGATGTACTCGCCGACTGCTTCAGTGGCGGACATTGTCATCGACGAGAGCCAGCCTTCGCATCCGCAGGCCGGGCACTTAGCGGTCGCAGGCAAAGTTTCCACTTGCTTGCGCGAGGATAGTTTTCTTATATTTCTATCCTCAGTTGGGGTAGGTAGCATAGGTTACTCACTCCACTGATTGTTTAACGGTTGCCCCGGCAGGCCGTAGTTCGCGCTATACCTGCTGGGGTTCTTTATTCCAACGCTTCAAAGCGTCATTCAGCCAGACATCGCAGGTGATCCACGGGGCTTTCCTGCCGGGTCCGGTTCTTATTGCCCTGATGTGGCCTTTACGGAACTTGTATGTCACAGCTTCCGGCGTTTGCAGCAGGATCTCCGCTACATCGCTCGCACTAAGCTGAGTGCTGCCGTGAGGCAGTACGGTGAGGGCTTCCATGTCTCTCCTGTTTCGCTTCCTTACACAGCCATTATACGAATAATTATTCCGAACGCAAGTAAAAAAATCAACCAAAGAGAAAAAAAATACAACTATATAGAAAGCTCTGCGTTATAACTGGCGTGGGATATTTTTGTAGATTTCTAACTTTTCTGTAGTTTTTTTCTTAGACAGAGCGTTAAACTGAAGAGAGGATTGTTTAGTCTCTTGTCGATATACAATGATTGAAGGGCATTTATGCCGAGGGAGGAGTGAGAACAACACGAAAATGGACAAGCGCGAAAAGATCGCGGTCTACGAGCGGATCGCCGATGCAATGCGCAACGCAGGCGGAGTCACCAACACAGCTCTGTCGAAGCGAGTCAACAAACTCGGTTATCGACTGACTCCGAGATCAATGTCAATCTACTCTAAAGGGGAAACAATGCCGGGCGCAGAGACCATCATTGGGATCTGCAAAGCCCTGAATGTCTCAGCCGATTACGTGCTTTTCGGAACAACCCCCAAGCACGAGATCACTCTTGCTGATGCGATGGCCGCTATCGATGCGAGATTGTCCGATCTTGGGTTCACTACCCAACCGATCGACGAGTCGATGGCCAGCGCTATCAAGGTCTTTAAGTCACTCGATCCCGAGACCAGAAAGAAGGTCATTGAGCTGGTCAGGGATGTGGCAGGCTTGACCCACGTAAAAAAGAAGGCATCGGCTTAGTATGCCTAAGAGCATACGCGGCGGCGTTTACAAACGGAACGATTCGCCTTTCCTGTGGATTTATTACTACGACAAGGAGAACAAACGCCGCTGCGTCTCTTCGGGCACTGCCGACAAAAAGGCTGCCTATAGCATGCTATCGGTGCTATCGAGCAGCAAAGGCGGGAAAAAAGTTCTTACCAAGAAATACCGGCACGGTCTGGAAGCACAGCTTTTGACAGCCCTCAGAGATCAGGTCGCATCCGGTAGAAAGTCAAAGGGATCTGTTACAATCGAGATGTTCCGGCTCAGGCGATTCATCAAGTATTGCGAGACCCAGCGCGATATTCGATTTATCGAAGAAGTCGACGATGAGGTCTTGAAGGCGTTCATGGCATGGCTCCAGCGCACCCACAGCTCCAGCAATTCGACCGTGAACAGATACCTCGACACGATTTGCTCGCTCCTGCCCCAGAAGGTCGCCATCAGGCGTCTACGGCGCGGCAGGGGAATCGGCAAGGAAATCCCCCAGAATGTCCTGAAGTCGATCCTTGAGGCGGCAGAGCCGCGTTTCCGGCAGTTCCTCGTACTGCTCGCAGAGACCGCCCTGCGCACCGGCCATCTGTGCAAGATCGAGTGGGATTGGATTAAAGAATATGACCTCGGGAATGAGAAGCGGTTCTTCATCAGCTTCCCGGCGGGAACCTACCACGAGCGCAAGCGCGCTCCGCTGGTACCGCTGAACGAAATCGCGATGTCGATCATCACCAGCCAGCCGCGCTATGGCAAGTACGTCTTCTCCCTGCCCAGCGGCGCGCAGCTCTTCACCAAAGACCGGGTCTCCCATCGCTGGCGGAGACTTGTCAAGAAAATCAACCACCCGGAATTCCGCGCCTACGACCTTCGCCACACTTGGGCGATCCGAGAGATCATCAGGACTGGCGATATTAGCTACGTTGCAGCCGTCCTCGGACACACGACTCCAGCCACGACTTTGAGTTACTATCAGAACCTGTCCAACACGAGAATTCTCGAACGCAGCAGAGGCTCAGGAATTACGTCCGGGATCTGATCTGCTACGTTTGGCTACTACGCAAGTGTGGAACTCGTTGCGCCGCAAGGCCGACGAAGTTTTCAGGGCGCAGTACCCGCAAGGGTGTGGGGGTTCGAGTCCCCCCTTCGGCACCAATGATTTAGCTCAATGAGTTAGCGTGAAAACTCAGTAAAAACGGGGTCAGAAATGCTGACCCCGTATCGTTGAACCACAGAAACTTACGAAAGCTCAGAAAAGGCGTTTGCTACGTTACGTAGCAGATTGTTCCCCGCACACTTGAGTCTTGATGTACTCCTTCGTGAGTGGCATTGTCAGCAGCCAATCAGCGAGAGCTTCTGGTGACGAAAAGACCTGAGTGAACGGGAACCACTGGCCGTTAAAAGCGAACGTGACAACCAGCCCGAGGCCAGCATCGGGTACAGTCACGTTATCAAGGTTGATGTTGATTTGTGCCATATTAGAACCCCAAAAAGTCAGAGATGATACCGAGGGTGAAGGTCAGCGTGGTGCCGACATCTTTGTTGTCTGGTGAGTCCTTCGTGTAGGCGGCCTGCCAGTCCATCTTGAGACCGGCGGCCATTCCGAACTTCTCCGCTGGCATGTATGCTACCGCCAGATCAATACCGATAGAAGCCTTCTCCGCCACCGCACCGCGCTCTTCGGTCTTTAAGATCAGCGGCGCGGCTCCTGCGCCGACGAAGAACTTCCAATCGTTGTGCTGATGAAGCTGATGGTAGATGTTCAGCAGCTCGAAGTTCACCTCGCCGACGGATGAGCGCCAAGAAAGTCCGGGCAGCGAGAAGATGTTCGGATCGTGACCGATCTGTAGCACCTTCGAGAGCTGGACTCTCGGCTTCGTGAACATATTCTCGGCTGGTTGATCCCAGAAGACATCGGCGCTCGCGCCAACGAACCAGCCTTTCATGTCTTGAGCTGATGCTACCGTCGATAGCAGCAGCATCAGGATGATCGTCAAGAGCTTCATTCCTTGTCCATCCCTTCTGCACCGCGCTTTTCGCGGTCTTTGGTTCGAGCTTCGAGCCAGTGGAGCGCCTCATCCAGCTTGGTGATAGCCAGCGAGTTCTCCCGGCACGGGAATTTCGCGTTCAGGAACGCGATCATATCACGAGCGACGACGATCAACGAATCGAGCTGACAGCCATCAACACCGACTTCCTTGATCGGACCGCTCTGGATTGTGAATGTTATCTTCTGGCCGTCGATTTCGATGAACGGATTACCGCCCAGCGTCGCGGCCTGCTGTAGCCAGCTCATGAGATTCCTTTCGCTGTGAGAGTTTGTGTTCTACTCCGGTGACGACAGTCGCCAGCGCGCTGAACGCGCCGACGACGACGTACCAGTCTGCCGCGCTGACCAAGATTGCGGCAGCTCCGACCAGACCAAGTGCGAGCGAGAGCGCCGAATAGAAGATCCAGCGGCACGCCTGATTGACGGTCTCTCGGAGTTCTTTTGATTTAAGCGCGTCGATGTTTGCACGAGCGAGCACCATACTACTTTCCTTGCGGTGGGTTGGCTGGCACCAGCCCGGCGTTGATCTTCGCGATCTCGATCTGCGCCGCCTTGTGGTCGCGCCACATCTTGTAGGCGTGACGAATCACGAGCACGGCGATGACGATAGCAGCGATCTCCGGCGCGAGCGTCTTCAGGCTCTCGACCTGCTCCGGCGTAATCACCCCGGAGCTGGCAAGGAACGTCAGAGCCGCCGATATGAGGTAGGCGAGAATACCTTCGCCGGTCTTTGCCGATGGTTTGATAGGGTCCATGATCTAACTCCCTGTTTAACGGTTAAGCGTCGCACGACAGGTGAATGTGAAAGTTCGCGTCTTCACCGTGTGCATAGAACGCTCTAAGTTGATAGCCCTTCGGGGCAATGCCCTTCCGGGGAAAGTTCTCGGTGACGTAGTTGTCCATGTGCGCGAGCTGCTCGGCGGTCAGATGCTTCGCCCGCAGATCGACAGCCCGGCAGGGTGTAGCATAATGATCTGAGTTCTTGCCGTGGACGCCGGGGGTGTTGACATCCGTGACAAGAATTTCAGGGTACGCTTTCTTCTTGCAGAACGAGTCGAGTCCTTCGAGGAGCAGCACCAGACCCGGATGGATTTTCGTCTCGTGAAACTGCTTCTTAATATCATCGTCCTTGAATAGCATGCTATAGTCCGCCTTGAGGTCTGTAGTGTGTTGAGTCAGCCGGGATCGAGAACCGCATCACGATCGGCGCAGCTTCCCACGATCCCGAGCCGCGCGGTTTGACCCGCATCTCCCACTCGGTCGTGCCCACCTGCTTGCGCTTTTGCAGATAAATGTTCGAGTTCTTCCAGAGCGCTGTCTCCAGATAGCCGCTGGTGTCGGCCTTGTCGTAGACAACGGTGGGGATCACCGCCGGTCCAGTTGTGTCGACAGGAATATCGCCGGACGCTCCAACCAGTGTGAACCGCGCTTCAGCATTGCGGTAGGATGGAGTGATGAAGTCCATCGCGAAGTTGATCTGATCGGGCGCGTTCGGGTAAGAGTAACCAAAGACTGAATCGACATGATCGTCGGTGACATGCGCGACCTGTGCCGGTGTGAAGCTCACCTGTGCCACCCGATCAGCGCAGATGTAGTAGTAGCCGGTGTCGACTGACAGGTGGATCACGCCGAGATTGTTCGTCTGCCCAAAATAGAGCGCCTCGCCAGCGCAGGTGCTATTGGCATAGAGCGCGATGTCGGCATCGGGAACGGGAACGTCTTGCAGAGTGTCAAGCACGACAAGCGTGAGCGAATGTGGTCCGTCTCCGAGATAATAACCACCACCGCCGCCACCGCCCGAAATGCTCTCGCCTAGGCTATCGACATACTGGACTCTACCGGCAGGCGTAGCATCGTTATCGAAGGCTTCGGACAGATTCGTCACCGGGGCGGCAGCGCCGCCGATCTGTACGATGTTGGCCGCCAGCGGTGAAGCTCCATAGTTGTTGATTAACATCTGCTTGACGCCAGCCGTGTCGCTCGCTACAATCTCTTCTCCGAGTACGCCAGTGGAGTCAGAGTGCCCGATTGTGCGGTCTTCCTTCGCAACTACGTCGTCATCCCACACTGACCGCGCTATCACAACGCTGTCGAGCTTCTGCATGAGAGTGAAGATGCGCGCCTTGAGAGAGGCATAGCTCGTATCGTTGTCAAGTGCGGGGGGCGCGATCGAGACCAATTGGGCGTAGACGGTGTTAATGACCGACGTCACCGCTCCGAAAGCCGTGTTGTTCAGGTCAATCGTCGTCAAGTCCTCATCGAGAACGGTTACGCCGCCGACATAAGAGGCGTTCAGGTCAATAGTCGTGACATCTTCATCGAGTGTGGTCAGGCCACCGACATATGTCGCGTTTAGGTCAACAGTGACATTGTCCTCATCGAGCGAGGTTATCCTGCGATCCGCGCTGCTACCATCGCCCCAAGTGCTATCTGCGTTCAAGCCTGCCATCTCGTAGGTCGTGGCGAAGTCCATGAACATGAACGGCGTCAGGAGCAGATCATCTCCGGCGGCGAAGTTGTCGGGCGCGTTGATGTTGACCGTGATGCGGGCATTGGCACCGCTGTACTCTACCTGCGAGACAACGCAGGGGATCGGTGAGTAGTAATCCGTACCCTGATTGACCAGCCAGAGTTGTCGGTTCTCAAGAAAAGCCCCGTTGCTTGACCACGGACCAAGCGAAGCCGTGTCGACGACGAACTGACTGTTAGCGTCAACGCTGGCCGAGTCAACCTCAAATGCTCGCGTATAAGGCAGGCCGGTTGTTATCTCAGCGCCGAAAGTCAGCGCACCGTTTGCGACGACGCTGGCGTCGATGGCATTGTTCAAAGCGGCGAACGATTCACCCTTGACGATCGCGGAGTCTCTGGCCGCTTTTGCCATTGACGCATTGAACGGCGAATCGACGACTGTGAAGTTAAAAGAGAAGTCCGTCGTCTTGGTCTGGTAGAAACAGCGAATGATGCCGCTGTACTGGCCGACGCCGGAGTCAGCGTCAATGCGGCCAACTGAGTCGTGGTAAGTATAGATCGGCTGCGTTTCCCATGCGTGCTTCGCTGAGTCGATATATGATGCTGCTACGATGTCGGCACCAGTGCGCGCTGAGAAACTCGGAGCGTTCGCCAAGCGCCCGAATCCAACATAGAGCGAAATCGAGTCAGGTCGCGCCCAGACGCCGCGCAGAGTATCGAGCGCGTAGATCTGCTGCGGTGGTAGCCAGCTCTTCGTCTGGAATGTTCCCAGATCGCCGAGATGCACTCCCTCGGCAGTCGATATGTAGATCGCCCCGACGATCAGTATTATGAACAAGAAAATCCATTTTCTCTTTCGCATCGTTGTCTCCCTATGGTTCAGGCGGCCCTTCAGGGGCCGAACATCCTATTCCAGTACATTCAATATCAGGCTTGTAGCACCAAACGAACTTGCGCGCGGTGAAAGGCGGCGGCGCTGGCGTCAGGTTCATAGCCACTTTGTATTGCAGCGGTGAGTTCTCGGCAGTAGAGGCGTAGACGTAGGCTTGCACGGAATAATATCCGGCAGTCAAAGCGCCCGGATCAGCGGTATTGCTGGTCAAGAACGGCGTCGTCCCGCTGGTCGGGCTGATTGTCAGCCATGCCGCTGTCTCGACCAGAGAATCGACCGCCAGCGCGTTGCCGGTCAAATTAGCTATGAACATCACTTTTGATTCGGGGTCAGAGCCGACAGCACGATTAAACCGCAGCGAATCTTCCAGCGATGATGAAACGACATAAAGGATCGGTGGCGAGGTCGTGAACGATTCCACTGTTGACCATGCCGAAGTATCGCAATCACCTTGAGCGCGAACACGGACATAGGTCATCCGACTGTCACGGTTGGCGGTGTAAAAGAGAGTCAGCCCTGTGACTGTCGTGTCTACGTCGATGGCACCGAAAGCGTTGCTAACAGTGTCAATTTCAACGAAGTAACTGTTGGCGTTGGTGGACGAACTCCAAACAATCTGGCAGGGATTGAGACTGTCAACAACATCGGAGATTGTCGGCAGTGAAACCTGCGGACAATCTTCTTGCACTGCGCCAACAATCGTCCAAGTGCGCCCGCCGTAAGTCGTGTCGATCTCCGCGCTCGCCCCGGGGCGCGAATAGTCGCCTGTGTGCGAAGCCGCGAAATTTGGGTTGACGTCGCTGGTGCCATTGGCGTCGAACCCGCAGGATTGCCAAGATGTCCAGTTTGTGCCTGAACAGCCCGCCGTCCCGTAGAAGCGGCAAGCGAACGAACTTGCGCCCGTGTAGTACATATTAAAGTCGATCTCGAATGAATCAACGATTCCCGTCTGTGCCGGAGCCTCCGACTGATCGACAAACCCAATCTGTCTTTGTACTGTGGCTGTGTCGAAAATGATGTTCCACTTGATCATATTGGTGCTGTTTGCCACAGTCGGCGAGATTGTGATCGCTTCACCGCCAGTCCCAGCACCATTGACAAAGGTGTTGTTGCAGATGAAGGTACTATCATAGGGGCCGTTTGCCCCTGTCGAGTGAACGTCGATACCGCGATAGGTGCAGTTCTCAATTATGTTGCCGTAAATTTTGATGCCCCGCTGCTTGTTACCAAACCAGATACCAGAGTAGCAGCGATTAATTCTGTTGAAAGCGATGACGTTGTTTTCCGAGAGCGCTGCGCCGGTCGCGCCGCCAAACTTGAAGACGATGCCGCCGCCCGGCATGTCCTGAATCACACAAGAATCGATAACAACTCCGCTGCAACCATAAGCATCGACAGCCGCGCCACCGGAGTAGTTGACGTTTGCCGAAGGCGACCAAGCGGTTGTGATTATACTGCCTCGGACGTAACAGAATTGCGAGTACGTTGTTGCGAGGTCTGGCGGGTCAGAGGAGTCCATACCGAAAGCGATCGCGCCGGTGTTATTGTTGCCGATCGCGTCGCCGACATTCTTAATCCGACACTTGTAAATCCAAATTGAATCCGGCGCGTCCATCGACCCACCGAACGAAGAACCAGCAATCCAAACTGCGGCCCTCGTAGCGTCCTGAATCGTCAGGCCAATAATCTTGATCGCCCCCTCAGAGGCGCTGTTGATTCGGAAGACGGCCTGCTGCGAGACCCTGATCTCATAGTTGTCTGGATCGTCGCCGCCGCGTGCCCACATGATCAGCGAGTCGGTTCCAGTGTCGGCATAGAAAGCACGCCCCGCCGCGCTGACTGTCGCCGTGCTATACCCACCGGTCGCCGAATAGGAGCTGATCAAAGAATCGTCTTGAGTCACAACTATTGAATAGGTCTGCTCAGTGCACCAGCGTGGCGGCAACGTACCGTTGTAGGCATAAGTATTCGACGCGCCACGCTGCGTCCACCCCGTGTATAAGCGGCTGCCGCGCAAGATCGTCGTTGCCCAACCAGAGTCGGGATCGTTGGGATCATTCGCGGCACAGCGGTAGACCGTCCACGGCACTGCACCGTTGGGCGGGTCGATGTAGCACGTGTCATACTCGCCCGGTGCGAAAATCACAGTATCGCCGGACGCGATATTGCCGTTGGTCTTGTTCGGGTGCTCCCATGCGTTCGCCCACGAGAGACCGTTGGCAGAATTGTTTCCGCCGACTTTGACGTAGTAAGTCGTCGCCGATGCCGTCGCTGTCAGCAGCAGGAGAAAATATAGAATGGCATATTTTACTTTCACGGTTCAAACTCCCACTGCCCGAATACCGGAAACTGCCGATCAGCGTGACCGAATTGTATCACGCGCCGTCGCCGTGAATCAGTGCCAGCTGATGCTGTATGATAGTAGTAGACGATACGCGGGGCAGGTGTCCCGCCGCCGTCGGCGAAGTAATCGTAAGTTCGATTGAAAATCAGGCTCGTTGTTCCAAGACTATGTGTATTCTCAAAGAAGAACGCCATCGCATTGCCGCTCGCCCAATCACCGCGATCAACGACCTCTTGAACAATTGCGGCTAAATTACCGCCCAACTTATTGTCGCCAGTGGTGCTCCAACTTGCAGGGGAATAGACTACGGAAGCGGTCGTCTTGGTGCGA
Organism: uncultured Ignavibacteria bacterium; assembly: GCA_964584025.1. GTDB lineage: Bacteria > Zixibacteria > MSB-5A5 > CAIYYT01 > CAIYYT01 > JADJGC01. The sequence goes on along the minus strand of CAZOYE010000032.1, from coordinate 23,630 downwards.
CTGGAAATGTCACTGGTCGTGTTCGGATAGCTTGCCGCATCTGCCGTATCCTCGCACCATACCGTCAAGGTGCAATTCGAGCCATCAGACGAATATCCACGTACCCACACAAACACTGAATCAATAGTGATGCCGCTGGTCAGAGTCACGTTGTCAAACCAGAGGTATTGATGATAATGCTGATTTGATTCCGTGCCCATCTTGCCCGCGTAGTCGGTCGATCCGGTATACCCCGAATAGACGCCTGCTTTCAAGTGAACATCCCAGTTGCGGCCAGCCATTGGAACTCGCAGCGAGTCGGCTTTGGCAGTGACAAACACCAGCACCAGCACAAGACAGAGAATGAGAAGTACAACACGAATCACGGAGTAGACCCTTTCTGTGAAATCCAGTCATAGATGACTTTGACCAGCAGGCCGACAAACGTCGTGACCCCCAACCAGAAGCTGCGGTCGCGGCGTTTTTCGGCTCCTTCGAGCCGGTCGATCTTAATGATGAGGCCGGTCTTCTCGCCGTTTCCGAAAAGGAGCTTGCGCGTCTGCTCCTTCTCTTCTTTGTCCTCTCTCATGTAGGACTCAAATTTCCCAGCGAGGCTGTCTACGCTCTGCTTGAGTAGCAGTACGGTAGTTGTCAGGTCGTCATTCCTATTGTCACTCATCTTCGTCAGTCTCCTTTTCCTCGGGGAAGTACAGTTCGCCAGCCTTGAAATAGATGGGTGTCTCCGGGTGCTCCTCGTTCCAGCGCTCAAGCAGCCTGAAGGCGCGTTCGCTCTCTGGGTCGCGGATTAACATATTCTTGATCTTGTTGCGCATCTTCACGCGCTCCTGCTTCTGCTCATACTCCTTCTGGCGCGAGTCTTTATCGCGTGTGAAGAAGCGACCAACGATCGGGAGATCAGCAGGCTCTTCGACCTGCGACGGCTTGCCGAGAGACTCGATCGTCTCGATAACATTGCCTGCCAAGCCGCCCGTGAAGCCTTCTGCTACGTGCTGGATTTTCAGCGGTGAGACGCGAATTCCGGTATAGCCGAGCGCCTCGGCGAGCTTGCGGTAGGTCTTCGGCGTCCATGCCGTGTAGCGATCGCGCGGGTCTTCGGTAGTTTGCACCGTGTAGAACGGCACGATCGGCTTGTCTTTGAAGATGTCATACCCCTGCTCGCCGGTGAGCATGACTTCCGTTGGTATGCGCAGCGTTGTCGGTAGCATGCTGGGCAAGAAAGTCTCCAGACCTGCTCCGGTGCCCTCGATGGCAATGTCTTTGTTGATAAACTCATCAGGTTTGCGCCGATAGCGCGCATCAGCCAGAGCCATCGGGATAGCACCGAAGAGTACGCCCCACTCGAACGGCATCGGGATCGAGACCGTGCGGTCGTTGACTCTGAAGTTCCAGAAGAGCCACTTGCGCCACTCGGGAAGCTCCTGCCACCATTCCTCGTCGCGGTTCATCTCCCAAAGCACCATCGTGGGGATCGTGATCCCGGCGATAGCGCGCGGGATAGCACGCTTCGGATTGTGCATCAGCTCGCGCTTCATGCGCGCCGGACCTTGAATCGTAGCATTGAAGAATGGCGTGATCTGATTGACGATGCGGGTATACATGCCCATGCGCTTGAAATTCAGCGTTACTTCGTTGGCGGCATTAGCAGCGCGCACGGCGGCCTCGATCGAGACTGGCCGACCGTTCTTGGCAGCTTCAAGCTCGCCCATCTTCTGTAGCACCTCTTTGTAGGCGGCGCGGCGTGGTGCCATTTCAGTGACACTGACGATTTCGCGCAGAGCTTCCAGAGGGTGCTTGACGAGGTTGGCAGCTTTGGCTTTCGCATCGTTGGCAAACAGCTTGTCGACGGTAGCACGCATGTGCCGCAGATTGTGCATGTCGGTGCCGAGCATCTGGGATAGCTCGACGGCTGAGACGCGCATGCGGCGACCGATGTCATCAACCTTGCCGATACCCCACTGCTCGTGGAAGTAATCGCGGAACTCTTCGATCATCGCTTTGCCGAGCTTTCCGGCACGCTGCGGTGCGCCCAGCAGAATGTCGGCCAGAGGGTTCTTGTAGCTGGCTACGTCGCCTTGAATCATGAAGGTCGCCGCGTCGCGGATCGTGTTGAACAGACCGAACGAGATATTGGCTCCCGTGCGCCCGAGGCGTTCAGCTCGCGCCGGGGCACCGAGAACGGTGTCGATGAACTTCGGCAGGAAGACGTTATCCATCCCGGCAAAGGCTTCGTACAGGTGCGGATCGACGTAGTAGAACTTGATCTCGCCATTGACGCGACCAAAGAGGATCGGCTCATTGCCGAAGTAGTTCTTGGCGTTGGCGTAGAGCGTCACCATCGCGTCGATGTCTTCGCCCTTGAGATTCTCATCGAGTTCTTCGAGGAACTTTCCGATCTCGTCCAGCTCAAAGACACCGAGGCGTCTCGCCTCAGAACGCAGACCACCGGCCACTTTACCAAGCCCGAATTTGCTGGCGACCTGCTTCGCCGGAATCTCCGTGATGAGTTTGGCGTAGCCGGGAACCGCCCGGGCTTCCTTGACGATCGCGTTGAAGACGCGCGCTTTGTCAGCCGCCGAGATAAACGTGAAGGCTTTCTCGAACGCCTGTCCGACGACGTTTCTGATGTCGCGATCTGAGCTGCCGATGCGCTTCACGGGATTGCCGAGGTTTGCGATCCTGCCGCCGCCGGAGCCGCCGCTGGGTCTGCCGCCGGACTCATCGAAGATCTTCATCAGGGGCACGTAGAACGGGTTTTGTGCTATCGTAGCAGCGTAGGCTTCCGGCGATAGCATGCCGACTCCCGGCTCGGCCAGATAACTCAAGAGGCCGTTAAACCAGCCGGTCAGGTCAGTAGCAAACCGATCCCACTTGCTGCCATACTGAGCGATGATTGGCTGCGTGATCCCCGGGGCGATGCCCTGATTCTTGCCGCGCGCTCTCAAGTCTTCGACATGCTTGGCAACGGCGTAGACGATCGCCTCGCGAAATTCAGGGTCTTTGAGTCCCTTGAAGTTGTAGCGCTCGAAGATCTCTTTCAGTCCCGGGTATTTCTTGTTACCGGCAAAGTCATAGACGCCATCAAACACGGCGGCGTAGGCTTTCCCCTGTGCTGACTTCTCGATGTAGCGTGCTATCTCAGAGGCGCGCAGTTTGTTCGGATTGTACTCTTTGCCGAGCTTGCCCAGCTCTTTCTCGACGACATCAAAGATGTTGTTGCTATCCCAGAACTTCGTGATCGCCTTGTGGTAAAGCAGCTTCAGAGCGTCACCATCGAGATCGGTCAGCTTCTTGCCGGTGCCCCAATCGATCATGCCTTCGAGCATCTCTACGGCGCTCTGCTTCTTGATGTCGTTGACCAGAGAGATGATCTCATCCATCGCTGCCTTGAGCACCGGATCTCTCGTCAAGACTGTGTTGGTGAAGAAATCGTGGAACTGCGGAGCTGCTTGAGCGGCGTTGTTCTCGTCGATGTACTTGCGGATGTACTCCGCCAGACCTTCGCGCAGATAGCCACCGTTCGGTCTGGTATTGCCGTAGAGAGCCTTGCCGAGAGCGTGAAGTTCTTTCTGGAACGGGCGCAGGTGCGCGCTGCCGCGAGACAGCTTCTGAGCGACACCGAAGATCAGTCCTTCAAGATGATGGCCGAGTTCGTGAGAGATGACGCCGAGGTTGCGCCCCCAGCCCTGCTCAAGCCGGACTTCCTCGGCATACGGATGATACTCACCGGCGGCGCGGCGCGAGCGCATGTTGCCGAGACGGTTCGGCAGGCCGAAGATGCGCTTGATCGCCGAGCGGACGTTGCTCGCCGTCAGCTTTGATCCGGCGGCAGAGTCGCGCTCCGCTTTGACGGCAGCGACGACTTCTTCTGGGGTCTTGAGCTGAGTGGATGGATAGCCCGAGGGTTCTACTTCTGGAGTAGCGGGGCTTCTTTCGGCGTCAGGTGCAGCGTAGCCACGAGGTTCGTTGGGATCGACTACGCTTGATTGTTGTTCGAGCTTTCGTCCGAGTTTGGCTGCGGCGTCGGGGGTGAGGACTTTGGCTTCTTCACGAAGACGACCTCGATCCCGTTCGGGTGCATTTTTTGAGTCTCTTCGCGGGTATACACCTTCTTGCAGCGGTGGCCGTACTTGAGACGCGCCTGCTCTTGCTCCTGATTCTGCTTTTCGTCTGGCACTGATGCTCTCCCAATCTCTAATGTATTGATCGTACTGACTGTTTTCGATCAGCTCAGAGTACGTGTCATGAACCTCGTAGTCGAGATCCAAGTCGTCGGCGAACTGATTGATCTTGCCCTTGACATCGCCGAAGATGTCATATATACGCAATTTGCCGCTGGAAAGATCAATACTTCCTGCAACGATTCCCGCGTTTTCTCTGGCCGCGTTGATCCTCTCCAGCAGCGCAGGGGTCAGTCGCTTTGGAAGCTGGAACTCGAACATATCCTTGCCGCCCCGTGAAGCATCCGCAATCACGACGGCGTCTTGATTGTCTGCGGCCTTGCCGAGCTTGGCGGCGTAAGCGCGAACGGCCTCGATGCTGTCATTCACGATGAGTGCAAAGCTGGGTTCGTATTTGCCCCAGACGCCAAGTTGCGGCCTGCGTGCTACGACTTCGGCTCCGGGTAGCATTTCGTCGAAAACCTGATTTGTGAAGAACTCAACCATGTGAGGCTTGTCAAACGCTGCTATCGCACTGCCGGGCAACTGGAGTCCTTCTTTGTGAGCTGTTACGCCTACGACAAATTGCGACGGCTTGGACTCCGTGACCATGATGCGTTCCGCTGGAACCCGGGTAGCATCAAATACTTCTGCTCCCTTGCGCGGAATGAACTCATCGGCGTCAATCACCCAACGCAGTCCGGGGCTGTTCTTGGAAAGGCGTTCATAGGCTTTGAATTGAGCCTCGAAGCTCTTCACCGGATCAAAGTCAGCGCCGGTTGAATAGTCATCCTGCCAAGCGCGCGAACCCACTGTGTTGTTGTTTCTATCGAAGACCAGCCGCACGAAATCGTCGAATTTCTTGCCTCGCAGACTCATGGCGTGCAACTGCCCCGGCGGAGTCACGATGAACTCTCCGGTCTTCGGGTTGTATGACGCCTTCTCGACATACTGACCTGTAGCCCTTGACTTGATCGTCGTTATGTTGCCCGGTTGCTCGATCTCGTAGTCGATCGGCGTCTGGTCGTCGATGGATGCTCGAATCGATTCCCAATTTCCTTGATCTCGCGCTGGGGCTGAACGCTGAATTTCCGGGGTTGCTTCAATGTCAACTGGAGCTTCCGGCTCTTCCGCCTCGACCTTCGCTGTAGCAGCAGCGCTCTCGTCCGGCAGCGCGGCAGCCTTCTCGACCGTCGGCTCCTTCAGGCTTTGATTCAGCCGATCACGCACATGCTTGAGCGCGTCCAGCTCGACGATCAGCTCCGGCTTAGTCTTGACTGCTTCTTCAAGGACTTCGATCTGCTTGTTGATGCCGTACATCGTGTTGCCGACACCCATCTGGTTGATGTTGTCGTAGGACTCGGCGGCCTTCTCCAAGAGCAAGTCTTTCGGGACTGTTTCCGTGACGCCGAAATATCCGTGGGCATCAGTCGGTTTGACGGCAGGTTTCGCTCCGGCGGCACGCGGCGGCGCGTTGAGACCTTTGACTGATCCGTAGCCAGCGAGAAGCGTGAGCGCAACGTCAACCGGCTGTTCATAGAAGGCTTGCAGCGGTTCGGTCGCCATGCGCTTGAGGATGTCGACTTGTCCTTTAGCGAGCTGGACGACCGGCTCGTTAAAGACGGTTTGATGTACTTTGTCGTACATCTTGATCGCAGCCAGTTTTTTGTCGATGTCGGGATCGCTCTGCTTGATGAGCTGATACTCGTCTTCGCTCACGCCAAGATTCTGCTTTGCCCATTCGAGCGTCGACGCCTCTATCTCTTCCGGGTTGGGAGCCAGACCTTCGTGCCACTGCTTGAGCACCATCGGGATTGCCGCGACCATGTTGTAGACATTCTCACCGGCGTTGTCGATGAACTGCTTGACTCCCTGAAGTGCGACTTCTGTGCGCTGTCCTAAAGTCAGCGGTACGCGCGTGTCGGTGACGCCCTGCTGCGGTTCCAGTCCAGTCTTCCCGGTCGGAGCGCTTTCGTCGACTGCCGTAATTGTCGGTCGGGTGTTTGGGTCTCCCGGCTGAACAGCCACGGCGGTAGCATCACTCGGTTGCGGCTGGCGCTCGTAAGGGCTGGGGATCTCGATATTCTTCAAGCGATTCAAATCACCTGCGATCTCATCGGTCGTCGGCATCTGCTCGCGTTCTCCGAACAGACCGCCTTCGTAGAGTCGATGGATCACTCGCTGTTTCTCATCGGCGATCTGCTTCGGGTCGGCGTCGGGGTGTAGCACCTTCAGGCGCAGCTCCGCCAACTGTGCCGCTAAACGCTTCTCGCGCTCGGTCAGATCCGACAGCTTCCGCTGGAGAACCGCAATCTCTCCCGTACTTGCCTGCTCGCGGGCGATAACCATGCTACTTCTGAACTCCCAAGAGCTGCCACATCTGGCGAACTTGCTCTTCCAGTGATGCTACCGAAGACTCTTTCTGTGCTATCTGCTGCTTGAGCGCCTCAAGGACGGCCTGAGATTCTCCTGATGCTGGAGCCGCATTGTTGCCCGCTGGCGCTCCCGGGAGTGGGTTGTTGTAGATCTGCTCGACGGGGTTGGTAGGCGGTGGCGTGTACTTCGCCTTGAGCGAGTCAAACTTGCCGTTGTAGACTGGGTCGCTGATGATGTCGATCTCTTTGATTTGACTCATGTAGTCAGCGCGCGACATGCCTTCAAGCTCCTTGCGCTTCGGATGCCCAACCTTCTCCATGATCGCATCGTACTCCTTGCCGCGCGCCTTGCGCTCTGCGATCAGCTCTCTACTCAGATCCTTCTCCAGTTCGGACTCGTCCTTGCCGGGTTCGTAGAGATTGTAGAAGCGAAGTTTGCGCTTGGCGTCGGCGGGCAGGGCTTCCCACGCGGTCTTCTCATCGCCGTACTTGTCTTTGTAGTCTTCCCAGAAATTGAAGAGATATTCCCTGATCTCCCGTTCTTTTGGCTCTTTTGGCTTTTCCGGCTCCGGCGGCGTGAAGGCGTTGACAGTCGCAGCGGCTGCCCGTACCGGATCGGCTCCGAGAGTTTGCTCCTGATTGAAGCGAGCGGTGCGCGCCATCTCTTCATTCATTGGCGGAGTCATGCCAGCGGAAGCCAGAGCATTGCTTGACAACGCGAAGTTGTCACGATCGATGAGCTGCTCTTTTCCGCTGGCGATACGGCTGGCAAGATCGGCGCGGCGCTTTCCCCTGCGAGCGTTGTCGACTCGCTCAAGGTACTCGTTGTAGGCTTGGCGCTTGGCCTCTCTCTCGGCTTCTTCAATGCGACGACGTTTCCATTCTTCCTGAAACTCTTCATCGCGCTCCCGGTCTTTGCTGGTGCCGTGAAGGAACAGCTCAAAGACGCGCTTGAGTCCCGTGGGAGCCTCTTTCTTCATCAGCGGCTTGAGTGTTCCATCGTCGTAATAATCGTATGGCATCGCTGCTCCTATTTATCCGGCAGATCCGACGCTGACGTTGAAGCCATCCTTCGCACTCCAGTTCAGACCAAGATCAATGCCGCTATTAAAGAGGCCGCCTTTCTTTTTCATCGCCTGATTCTGCTGGTGGAGGTTGCGCCGCTGGAGATCGTAGCGATCCTTTAGGTCGCGCCATCTCAGGGCAAATTCCTGCGGATTGTTCCAGTAGCGGAACAGGTCGTTGAGCATCGTGTTCGCGGCGTTCTGATCCAGTTCGCCATTGGCGACAGCCTGCTTGAGCATGAGATCAGCGTGCTGTAGCCCAGCTTGCACATCGCCCTGATCGGCTCTGAGCGACAAGTCGGCCATGAACTCGCGATCCGCTTGATCGGCGCGATTGACGTTGAACGAGCGATCGAAGGCGCGCGCGAACTCGTCCGCCTTGAACTGCGCTTCCTGCAAGGACATGCCGCGCTGCTGAAGTTGCTTGGTGATGTCGTCGCGCATCGCTTCGTTGTCGAGGCCGCGATCACCGAGGTATTTCTTGACATCGATCTCGGAGAAACCGAGCAGCTCTTTCGAAAGCCGGTCGGCGTTTGCCTGCGCGACCGAGATGTCCTGTCCGCGCTCAGTGACATCGAGCTGCCGGTTGTCGGTGGCAGCGCTGATATCCTGTCCGCGCTGGCCGAGCTTGATCTGGCCTCTGGCAATGCCGGTGTTGGCTTCGCGGCCTGAGACATTTCCGGCAGTGTCAGCAGCGGCTTTGAGCATCTCCGGTCGCTGGGCGAGGCTCTGCTTGAGAATTTCCGAGAAGCGACCGCCGACATCTTCCATGCGGCGCGCTGCTATGTCGGCAGATAGATTATTGAAGGCGTCGACGTTGCCGCCCGCTCCGATCTTGTTGAAGTAACCCGACTGCTTCGCGAACGTCTCATCGCCGATGCGCTTGGCTCGATCCTCGAACGGCTTGAGGTACTTGTTGATCTGCTCGTCGGTCAGGAGTCCGGCGTTGGCCGCGAGCGTGTCGGAGAGGCTTAATTCTCTGGCGGTAGCGGCGCGCTGCGTGTCGCTGTCGTTCAGATCGATGTTGCCGAACTGACCAGTGGGGTTCGTTCGTCCCGGCGCTCCCGGTTGGGCGGCTCCAACCATCTTGCCTGCCATGTCGAAGAACCCGGCGTTACGATCAGGTCTGGTACCGCCGCCAGTGTTGCCGCCGGTGATGTCGATCCCGGAAGAGAAGCGCGAGATATTTCCCGCGACATCGGATGCTACGTTCGGCGAGTTGCGCAGATTGTTCAACGCCGGGTCGAAGTAGTTGCCGACCTGCGGCGCGTTCGGATTGAGCACGTTGATGTCCGGTCGGTTCATCAGACCATCGTAGATGCTACCGACGCGCGGATCAGCGCCGGGCGCGTTGTAGTTGTACTCGTCGGCAAAGACCGAGTGATGCTCGCCGAGGCGGTTCCCTTCAGTGTAAGTGTTGGCCGGACTCTGATACGGATTCCCCGTTCCCATCGCTGGCCCAACAGCGTTTGGATTTGGCCGCCCGGGGAGATTGGAATTGTAAGCCATGTTAGCTCTGGTCGGTGGCGCTCCTGAACCCATGAAGTCACCCTCACCGCGAATGATTGATGGTGGCATCCCTTGCACCGGGTAAGCGCTATTTATGGGGCGCGCATTGATCTGCGGAAGATTCGAGCCAAGCGCACTCGGGTCTTGGAGCGGTCGTGGACGGTTTGCCAGATAGTTCATTTCGTTGAGCTTTGAGAAGTTCATCGCATCACCGAGGTCTGGCATGGAAGTGATGGGGTTAATCGACTTTTGCAGCGGCGTGGCTGCCGGGCGATCACTGGTCTTGTAACCTTGTGTGGCGGCGTTGCGCTGGATCGGCGGAACACCGCGCGGACCGACGCGCTTGTCGTCCATGAGGTTAATCTGGTTGTAGTTTGCCATTATCTCTTTCTCCTCGCGCCAACTGCGATGTAGGAAATTGTGTCCCAATAAGTTCCGTAGACTCTTAGCATCTTAAAGCTGGAGTCGCTGACAGGCTTGCAGGCGACCACGCTATGCGCGGCATAGTTGATACCACCCGCCCAATGAGCCATGAATTGCGCCCCTACGACCCATTCGGTGACAGAAGGGAAGTGCAGCACGGTGCCGAAGGAGTCGGTGACGACGATCGTCGTGTCGGTAGCACTGGTTGAGTCCATGTAGATTCGCCCAAAGGCGATCAGCGGCTTCTGGTCTTCGTTCTGGCGAATCAGCATTTCCAATCGCTTGAGGATGCGCAGCAGTTCATCGTTGCTTTTCACCGTGGGCGGAACGATCACTTTGTCGACCGCCCACGATGGCACGCACGCCACAGCAACGAAGGCGCAAACGAGTAGACTAATTCGCCAAGTCTTTATCTTCATATCCGACCTTGAGTAAGCGGTGTTTGTAATTCGAAGCGCCGTCGATCGTCAGCTTCAGGCTGCAATTGCGACCAAGTAGCGACGGCGGATTGACGCGCTGCGATCCAAAGGACGACCCGGTGAACGAGTAGGTGTAGGCTGATGTCGTCGAGTGCGAAAGGTAGAAGTCGAGCGCAAACGACGCTGAGGTCGAGGCTCGATCCCACGCCGCCCACGCATGCCGAATCGTCTTGTTGCGCTCGATACTACCGGCGTCGACATAGTCTGTCTGGATCACAGCAGTGATCGAATCGCTGCCGTCGAGGTTGCCGTGGTAAGACATAATGACCCCGGAGTCGGCAGTGGCGAAGTAGAAGCTCGCTGAATCATCCGCGTTCGAATTGGTAGCAGCCGCAGTGAACTCCAGATTGTTCATGTCAGTCCATGCCTGTGCGAGCAGGTCATAAACCAGCGTTTTGCGAGCGCCGGATTTGAGCGGAACACTGATCCAGTAGCGATTGTCATGAACGGCGGCGTAGCAGCCGCGCAGATACTGATCGCTCGGGATCGAGTCGCGGAACCACGAATTTACTTTGAAGCTCGTTAGAACAGCGTTGGTGCCGTCGTCAGCGTAGACGCCAGTCCGGTGCAGGTAGTAATGGATGCCGTTGTGCTCGCGCAAGGTCTTCGGGGATGAGCACCCGACTCCCTCTGACAGCTTTTGGGCAGTGTAGAGGTAGCCGTCGGCAGAAGTGACAATGTGGCGGGAGTTCTCGCAGTACACCTTGAGAACGTCTCCCTGCACCAGACCGGCGATGGGCGGATCGTCTTCAGCGCCGAGCAGGTAGAAGCCGACGCCTTCCTGAGTCTCGGGATCGTTTGGCTCTGATTTCTTGATAAGCGTCGGGTCGTCGGCAGTCGACCAGAAAGCGCGATTGTCATAGGTCGCAGCCCACGTATAGGAGTAGCTTTCAGATACGGCAAAACCATCCTGTTTCATCCGGTAGAGCAAAATCAGACAAGAGTCAGTCGAGCGCCAAGTTGACCATTCTGATCTCAGTCCAGTGTAAAGCGTGCCGACGCCCACATAGAAGGAGTTGCTTCCGGCGTCGAGGCCACCGATCACCGGGAAGCACATCGACGGCTCAGTGAACGGAATCGAGTAACCCTGCCAGCTCGTCATCCACGCCGGGGCAAAGAACCAGTCGCCGGTCGCAAACATCATCGTGTCGGCGGAGATATTGAGCGCGCTGGAGAACACGCGAAAATAGATCGCTTCATTATCCGGTGTCGTCTTGCCACTGCCGCAGTCCCACAGTGCGGTCGAATCGTTGACCAGCACTTGAATCGAGTCGGCGACGATTGTGTCGAGTGTCGACGGGTCGTAGTCGAGGTTGACCATGACCGCGTATTCGCTCGTTGACGTACTCTCTGGGCAGAACGCGACGTTGGTTGTGTAGAAGTGGTAAGTTCCGTTGCCAATAGATCCGAGGATCGGCCACGAAGTATAGATCTCGTGCCCCGCCGCAACCACATTTCCGCCGCTCTTGGAGTGTGAGCTGATTTGCACGAACTCGCCAACGCCGCGAGGGGTCGCGAAGTACCACCACAACGACGGCCCGTTAGCGGCGCTGGAAGCGCTCGGTGGTCGCTGACTGACCGGGTAGCAGTATCTCATGATGTTGCTTATTTTGGTTCGGTTCGTGCCAACGACCGGGGAGTTGATTACGGTCACGGAGTCGGTTGACGGATTGAAACGGTAGTTGCCCGATTCGGTGTAGATCCAGAGCGCATCATTCTGCTGGAAATCAGCATTGATGTCAGAGGTCGCGAGATTGATCTGATAGCTTGCAGCGGCTGAGTCGGCGACAATGCCGTCAGTGACGTAGATGATTGAATCGCTCAGAACGTAGTCAATCGTCTTTTCGAGGTTCGCGGTTCCAATGTAGAGCGTGATCGTCATTCCTTCGCCGGTGCCAAGCAGAGCGCGCCACTTCTGATCTAAGCCGGAGCTGCCGATGATCTTGGCTTCGCCAAACGTCGTTGAGCAGGTTCCGGCATCGATTTTGAGCAGGGGGCGCGAGTAGACGTTCTGAGAGATCGCCTTGCGATACCAGAAGCCATTGCCGTCTGAAGCGAGCACATAATCCACTCCCGCTTTGCTCGTGAATGTAGTCAGCCAGTTCAGCTCGTTGGTCGTCAGGCGCGGTACGGTTTTGAAATATCCCTCGCGGCATTGTAGCAGCCGATCCTGAATCAGAAAATTCGTCAGCGACAGATACTCGTTCGGAGCCAGCATGCCGCGCGGCGCGGTGTGGTTGATCCCGCCGGAATAGTCATCGAACGTGATAAGCGGCGGCTCCTGCGGCATCTCTTGCCCAGATGCCGGTGCGGAGCAGATCCACATACCGAAGCTCAAGATGAGCAGGAGCGCCACAAACGTCAGGGCGAGATAAACAATAGGCTTCGGAGATTCGCGCTTCATCGCTCCCACCCCTTCGCTTCAGCACGCCACGCTACCCACGGTCTGAATTCACAGGACAACGATCCCTCGTAGAAGACCCACAGGCCAGACGAGTACGCCAGAATGTATCGCAGGGCTAAGAAATGCCTGTGGGCAGGACGGTAGTCGAATCGATCGCGAATGTAATCCCAATGACGCTCGTGGTACGGTCGGAACCACCACGACAGCCACCAGCGCAAAGCATGAAGTGTTTTGCGCAGCCGATACTTAAACTCCGGCAGGCGGAGCTTATTGCCTTTGTAGAGGTAGATGCGCACTCTCATTTCACCACTCCTTCGATGTAGTTGCGCCGGTACTCTTCGATCTTTGGCCGAATGATCTGAATGATGCTCTCGGCGGGCATGTCCTTGAGCCGAATCAGATCGTTGGCAACGATCGGCACCAGTCGCGACCAGTATTCTCCCAGCGAGCAGGTCGATGTGTCGGCGCTCATGGGTGTCGGGAAGGCAAAGTAGAGCAGCCGCACCGAGTCTCCGTCGGAGCTGGCAGTCGGAAAGACGTAGAGCTTGCTGTTGTAGATCGTGAACTGCTGCAACGGGGTCGATGATGTGACTCCGCTGGAGAGCGCTTTCTGGTCAACGAACGGGATCATCACCGGCGCGGTGTTCTTCGAGTGACGATAGAGCGCGATATGTCCATCGAACATCGACGGCAGGCTGTAGTATTCGGTCGCGCCGAGCATGTGAATGACGGTGTCGCGTTCGAGCGCCCTGCCGAAGTGGGCAATGTTGTACTCGGCGTCTGCGATCGCGAGGTTCAAAACCGAATCGGGGTAATAGCTGTTGGTCGAGACGAACTCGCCCCAATTCAGACGCAGGCGCTGGCGAATTTCTGTTCTGGTAAGCCCATAGCTGCTATCGTAGCATGCTACCAGCGCTACTGCTGCTATGAGTAGATGCTTTATTTTCATACAAGACTCCCGCCAGCTCTTGACTGATCGTTGAAGACGATCGAGCAGTCAGCGTTTCTCATGGCTTGGATCAGATACTGATAGTCCTGATTGTCTTTGATCGAGTCGGTGCCAACACCGGCTCCGAGGAGTTTGGCCGCAAAGATCGGCGCAAACTGGAATTGGTCTGGGATGTCTTCAATCGTGATGACGCTCTTGCTGACGAGCAGCTTGAGTGTGTATTCGTCGCCCGGGATCGGGTAGATGTGGAAGTTGTTCCCGAAGGCGGTGAAGACCTGCGGCTCCCCGGTAGTCGTCTTGCCGAGATAACTGTCGCGGAAGTCGGCGACTTGGAGCTTGCGGAGCTTTCGCTCACCGTAGAAGACATCGAAGATCACGCCGACTCTGGTGCTCTCGTCACTCCCGTTCAGACAGTAATCGGCATCCAGTCCGGTCTTGAGGTTCTTGTAGTATTCCCAGACATCGGCGGTGGTCGCAAAGGTCATGTGCGTAGTTTGAAAGTCCCAGCCAGCACCACCTTCGGCGGCCACCAGTCCGAGAGCTGCCTGTAGCATGATCGCGGCGCGCTGCTTGCCGTCGTCGGTCGAGTCGCGCAGGAGAAATGCTACGAGATCAATGGCTTCTTGCTGTGTCATGAATCGAGTACCTTGATATTCTCAGATGCCAGATCGCGGCCTCTGCCGCGCAATTCATTCTTCTTCGCAAACGCGACGGAGATCTCCTGCTGTCGCTCTTTCGAGAGCTGATTCATCTCCCGGTCGGCCTGCCGTAGTCCCTCATCAATTTGCGCAAGCTCCGTCGTCTGCTTCTTGTGAAGAGTCTCCAGATGTTCTCGCATATCAATGCCGTCGCCCGGCGGGACGAAGTCTTCGACGCGCATGCTCTTAAACTCTTGGGGCAGATCACCGCGCTCCTCTCGCCTTTTGAAGTACATCTTGGCGGCCTTCAATCGCTGCTCGTAGGTGTTGTAGTTCTCGAAGTCGATCTCATTGCGCTTCTCGGTGATGCCGTTGACGCGCATCTGAGTGGGAACCCAGACATACGTTCCCCCGCAATCGCAGGGGAACGAAGTAGCTCGCTCCTTGAAGACATCGAGCATCCAGTCGTGGCAGCCCTCGCAACGAAAGTCGTAGAGTGGCATACTGCTACTCCGGTTGCGGCTGCTTCGATTCCGGCTGCTTCGATTCCGGCGCGTCGACAAATGGCTGCGGGTTGTAAGCGTCAGCGACAAGCGGCTGCGTGGATTCGCAGGCTCCGCCGCTGTGCAGCTTCGAGTAATCGTCCATCTCCCAGACTTCGAGATAGAAGCCGCACTTGAGATGATCGGCGAGCGTGACCAGAGGAGCGTCCTTTTCGAACTTGAAGGTCACGGCAATAGCGTCTTCGGCGAACTTCTTCTCGCTAAAGACACCGAGGATGCCGCCGGTGGTCTTGTGAACGATGTAGGCTTTTGCCATTGTGGTCTCCTGTTCAGTTTTGCTTGAAATCGGGCAGGCGGATTAGACCTGCCCGAGTGACTTGTCAATTCGGCTTATTAGTAGAGGCGGTTGTAGCCGCACGCTACTGAGTAGATCCACTCCGAGTTGACCACGACCGGCGCGAAACGCATCTTGGCAGACAGCGTCACGTAGCTCATGTCATGGTTGGTGTGGTCGGGCTTGTTGATGATGAACGTCTCCATCCCGGTCTTGCCCTTGCCCTTCGACCAGCGCGCGATCGAGTACGACATCGCGCCGATCATCGAGATCGGGATGATGGTTCCGGTCGAAGCGTCTTCGGCACCGGAAGAGTTCTCCAGATACGCCTGATCGGTGCGCAGGAACTGGCCGTTAAACCACTGCCCGATCGAGTAGTTCTGGAAGCGCGAGTTCGGGATGTTGATCGACTGCTCGCGGAACAGCTCATCAGAGAAGAAGTCGCAACGCGCGAAAGCGTCGAGAATCCACATATACTGACCGCTGATCGGCTTGCAGCCGCGCGACATCGCGATCGATGTGGTCTTGAGCACGCTGTCGGAGTCGAGCTTGAAGCTGCCGTCGATGCCGCTGATCGAGTGGCAAACCCACTCGCTCGTGCTGTCGATCGCCTTCGGGAAGGCTGCGGTCGTGAACGTGCCCGACGCGCCGACAAAGTCAGTCACCTTGCGCGACAGACCTTTGTTGGTGCCGTTGAGGACCGTGATCGTCGATCCGTTGAAGAAGTCGTCGGCATAGACGCCCGCGATCGACGTACCGACCAGCGAGGTCGTGGTGCCGGACGCGGCGGTGCCGTGAGCGATGTAGTCGCTATCGAGTCCGCAGCGGATGCGCGAAGAGGTGTTCGCGATCTCTTTCTGCATGCGATAGTCAGACGCCTCGGCCATCGCCATGCCGATGCGGTCGGACGACAGCTTAATCATGTCGCCGGTGATGGTGTCGTTAAGCGCGATGTCCGTGATGCGGACAGCGACGCCGAACTGTTCGAGCGTTACTTCGACGTAGTTCGTGGTGTGGGCAGTGAAGCTGGACGGTACGCCTTCGGACTTCGTGGAGACTGCGGTGCGCGCAATCTTCTCCACGCGCGCCAGACGCGCCGACCCGGTGTTGGTCAGTTTGCGCTCAAAGGCAAACTCGGAGTGCTTGAACTCCTTTTCCCAGACAGACTGCAAACGCTTTTCGAAGAGCGTTTGATAAATGTCGTCCAGATCTGCAATTAAGGTTTCGCCAGCCAAAGTTATATCCTCCGACGAGGAACTTCAGCCGTGGAGCGCTACCTTGCGGCGCGTCTCTCGGCGGCTGCTTCGAGTTCCTCGATCGACATCGAATCAAGTTGATCTTTCGTGACTTTGATTTGAGCCGACCGATTCTTCGATCTATCCGCCGAGGCATTGGGAATCTGAATGTTGGGAGCCTGCTTCTTGTTTGGTTTGGCACCAAGCAGTTCCATCATCAGTTCCGGCTTGCTATTGAGGGCGATTTCTTTTAGTGCGCGTTCGAATGGATTGATGCCGTTGGCGAGCAGCTTGCGGCAGTAGCCCGGGTTGTCCTCTTCGAGCTTTTGCAGCTCGGCGAAGAGCACTTCCTGTGCAACTCCCAAATCGCCTTTCTCGCCGCCCAGCTTCTTGACGATCTCCTTGCGGGATTCGTTCGCCGAGAAGGAACCCCACAGGGCTTCCCAGCGCTGCTGGTTCGACATCTGACGGGTCTGACCGACTTCTGACTCGATCGAGCGCAAGCGCTCGTCGACGCTCTGAATCCCGAGAGATGCCTTCATCAGATCAAACATCGACTTGACAGTCTCTGGCTTGACAGCCAGCTCGTCAGCGATCGCCTTGATCTGTTCATCCGAAATCGTCGCTGCCGGAGCCGGATCGCGCCGTTCGATACGACGATCGATTGCGCCGCCACCGTCGCTGGCCGCGAGACGTTCGAGATGATCGATAAAATCCTTCGTGCTGACGTTGAAGCCGTTTGCCAAAACGCGCACACGATCCATGAACCCAACGCCGTTGTTGTAGTTCTCAAGGATTCGCTTGAGTCCCTGAGTCTTGTAGCGCTGCAAGTTCGGAGTACCGGCAAGGAGTTTATCGAGATATTGCTCATCGAGCTTCTTGAAGTCTTCGTCAGACAGTGAAGCGACCTGCGCCGAATCATCATCGTTCGGCTCATCGCCGGTCGATTGATCGTCGGGGGTCGACTCATCCGTCTTTCCTTCGTCGCCGCCATCATCGCCCCCCGTGTCGGCGGGGGTCTTGGTCGGCTCGAAAGGTTCACCGGCATCGATCTTTTTATCGATCTCGGCCAATTCGTCGCGCATGGCGTTTAAGTCACGCACGCTTTCAGAGCGGCCATATTCGCTATGCCCCGGACCGTCGACGATTTTCATTTCGCCGCCACCAGTCCAGTCGTCGGTGACTTGAACGTCACCGACGACTTTCGCTGTGCCGATCTGATCTGTTTTTTCTCCGCTCATGTTTCTCCTGCGGGAATGTTATTTCCCGTTGGGTTGGAATTCGAAATAGTCTAAGATGTCCTCTGCGAAGCGCACAACATGACGCTCCGCGTCGCCGTCGCACGCCGGAGAAGGATCGAGGAGCAGCTTGGAGAGATAGGCTTCCTGATCTTCCTTGATAGCAGCAAGGAAGGCTCGGAAATGCTCGCTCTGCGCCAAGCTGTCTTTGACATCATCCGGCAGGTTCATTCGGCGTTACTCCTTGAACTTCCACATATAGACTTTCCATGTCGCATTGACCGTGGCCGCATCTTCGTTCGCCCCGGCATACCGGACGCCGACGCGCAGCCAGTTGCCAATCCACACCGAGGGCGAAGCGTCGGTCAGCATGTAGCGCCGAATCGTCGGCCTGATCGCCAGTGTCGTCGCCGCGTCGGACGCATGCGTCATAGTGTCGGCTGTGATGTTGACGGTCGAAGGAATAACCGTCCAATTCGAACCGTCGTCGGAAGTCCACAGCATCGGGAAGAGCGTGTCGTCTTCGGCGAGAGTGTCGGAACTGACCGCCGTACATTCCCACTTGATCTCGAAGCCGGTGTACTTCGTGCGGTCAAAGCGAAGCGTCGCGAAAATGGTCGTGTCCTGATCGTTGGCCGTGGTCACGGTCTTCGTGATCGTGTCGCGGTAGGTGCCGCTGGAAAAGTCCGCTTTGGTGCCTTCCGACCAGCTCCCGCCCAGAGTTTTGAGCGTGACCAGCTTGTCGGGGTGTGTGCCAGCAGCGAAAGCGATCGCGCTGGCGATCAGCATCACTGCGGCTATGAAAAGAATTCTGATTCTCACTTTCGTATACCTCACAAAAGAGTTGATAACAGTTTGGCTCAACCCTCTCGGACGCTTAGAAATTCTCAAGCTGTGTTACCAGCTCGCGGCTGCGCACCAGTTCAGCGCCGGAAGTCTTGATCCAGCGCAGGAAAGTGGCGTAGCCGACGTTGGCCGGTCCGTGGCGCAATAGGCGCTGCTCGGCAGCGCCAGTCCCGGTCGCCTCTTTAGGGACGACTCCGAGGAATTTCCCCAACTGCTGATAGGTTACACCAGAGTCGGTGATGTTCGTAATCTTGCGAGCAACGGTCGATACGATTTCAACCTCGCCCGAGTTCGGGTTGCGTTTGTGTTCAAAGACCGCCCACACCTGATCGCGCTTGAGGCGCTCCGGCAATCTGTCCGGTCGCGTGGGCTGCGAATAATCTTCATCGCGCGGTTCCGCTGCAACAGGAGCCGCCTGTTTCACGGCTCCTGTCTCCTGCAACGAATGGTCGTCCGGCTCCGGTTCAGTGGAAGAGACCGTGTCGTCCGACACTTCTTCGGTCTGATTGACATCAAATTTTTCGTGTGTGCCCGCGATCAGCTTGTCAACCTCTGCGAGCAGGAACATCATATCGTCGCGCGTCAGGGACGCCACGCCCTTGACGACCGCGAAGTAGAACGGCTTGATGAAATCTTCGATCTTCTGGAGCACCGGCTTCTGTGTGCGCTTGACCGTGAGCGCACCATCGAGCGTGTTACAGCGCAGCACCGGATAGAACTGACCTTCCAGCGGTCCAGACAGCGGCACGAACAGCGTGTTGACAAACAGCGTGTTGCGGTAGTCGTTGCGCATGGCCGCGTTAATCAAGCTCTTGGAGAAAAAGACGTTGTACTTCTTCTTCTGCATGAACTCGTAATCGTCGACGATTCCCATGTAGATGAGATTGTCTTTGTTTATCGGCATATGTATCTCCTGAATTCCACGCGGTTAAGCTGTGGCTGTGATTTCAAATAGGCGCGCATACCCAGATCGATCGCGGCGTTGCCGAGGGCAACCTGAATTGCGAATTGTCTGCGGGCGCGAATCATCTGCTCGTGAAAGACATAGAAGTCTTCCAAGTTGCGCTTGAAAAGGCGCTCATAGACTAATGCGAGCGCACTCTGAGTTCCCGTGGTCATGACCATTGTCTTCATGCGACCACCGGCGCTGGTGCGGGTTGTTCGATCGGGGGCGGTGCCATTGCACCACCGGCAGCGTTGGGATCAGCGCCACCCGGGGGCGGCGGTGCTGCCGGGGGCGACGCGGGCGGCTGCGCTCCGATTTTCTTGTCGATGTCTTTGGCGCGATACGCCTGTAGCAGTGAGCGCGTGATGTGCCAGATCTTTGTTGGATCTTGCGCGACGATGGGATTTTGCAGCATCTGAGCGTACTCGTCTTTGGCGCGCACGAACTCGTCTTGGATCGTGCCGGTACGCATGAACGAAAGTACCCTGATGCCCGCCGGTTCGAGAAAATGCGACTGGTCGATCGGCAGTTCGTCGATGCCGACGGTGATCTTGTTCTGGCTCTCCAGAATCTGAATCCCCATGTCGCGGAACATCTCGGCCAGTTGTTCGATAGAGCGGCTGATGAAGATCGCCGTGAGGTTCATTCGTGTTACCGAAGACTCGCGGCGAATCTTGGACTGTCCTAACTTCTCCTCTTCCGAGACCGCCACTCCCTGTAGCAGATCAGCCGCCGCCATCGAATTTTGCAGCTCAGACTTCGCCCAACTGAGCATCGACTGCATAATGTCCGATGCGCCGTCGGCGAGGTTCAGCAGACGGATCGCCTGCTCGGATATATCAGAAGCCGTGACGATGTAGCCCGGCTCGACTTTGAAATCATTGTGAAACGTGACGCTCTTGCGCACGAGGATGATCGAGAATAAGCCCCAGATGGCGCGGTCGATCGCGAGATTGGCGAAGTCATTGACCATGTCCGCGAGGTCAGCTCCGTTGTCGACCGAGCTGGTGCCAAGCATTGAGTGTGGACGCTTGAACGTCCATGTCATGACGTAGGGAAAGCTCACGGTAGATAGCGGCGAGTCTTCCGGCTCCTTGAGTACAATCGGCTGAACGCAGCCGTCTTTCTCTTCCGTGACGTTCATCGCGACGCGCACGAGCTTGAGCTTGACGCGCTTGTCCTCGATGACTTTGATATACATCTCGACCAGCGCGATCTCTTCGAGCTTGGCGTTCTGATCTTTCGGCGTCGGGCGGTCGCGGTGCTGGATCTCCCAATGGAAGTCTTGCACGTTGGTCGCCGAGCTGCCCGCCATCCCCTGCGTCTTGATGATCTTGACCATCCGCTCGACGGCATCCTTGTCGAAGTCGGCCATGTTCTCATAGATGTACTGCATCGAGACAAACTTGATGTCACCGGCGAAGCGCCAGTATTTCTGGTCTTTGACTTCCGGGTCGTAGATGAAATGGCCGTTGGGGATATTCTCGTGCGACGGAGCGATCTCCGTGATCTCGTCGGCGTAGCGTCCGGCGAGGTACTGCTGTAGCACCTCGTCGGGGTAATCTTTTCCGGTCAGACCGCGATAGGTCTCTTTGAAGCTCGACACCAAGACCTCGCGGCCATCGTCGAGCGTAATCATCTGGTTCGGCTCGTTGAGGCGCTTCTTGCGGGTCTTGTACTTGAGAAAGACTTTGCAGACGGCGTACTTGAAGATCTCCGCCTCGGTGGTGCGCTCGACGAGCTTCAGGATGAAATCGTCGTCGTTTAGCCAGCCGTTGACGATCTTCTCCTGCATCGAGATTGATTCCGAGTTCGCACCACCGATCGGAGAGAACAACGCCCACGGGAACGACTGCGTCACCGAATCGATGAAGTTGGCGACACGGGTCTGAACTGCCGGGTTGATTTGTGGTATGTAATAAGTCGAGCGGGTCTTGCCGGACTCAGCCTGCTTTGACTCGCGCATGTCCAGTGTGTCAGAGCGATTTTCGAAGTGCCCCCAGTTGCGCTTGGCGTCTTCGAGTTCGTAATCGCGGTAGTAGTCTTCCCAGATCTTGTAGAGGTCAGCGACAAATTTCCCCACGCGCTGCTTCGGCATCTCCGCATACGAGAAGATGTTAGGTACATCTCCCGGGAGATCGTCCTTCTCGGTGTCTTTTCTGACCTCGTACTCGGCCATTAGGCGATTCCTCTGGGTTCAAGAGTCTCGGGCGACGAGGGTTCTTCCGAAAAAATTAAAGTTACCCGCCGCCCGAGTTGCTCTATGTCACGAGTTGCTCTATGTCACGCCGGAGATGGTACGGGAAAATTATTCCGGCGTCAAGCATTTTTTTCTTGACTTTTGGAATTTTTTTCTTTATGCTTGCATCTGACGTTAATAGCACGACAGATCTTCACCTCCATTTTCCAAATCTGTCGGTTTCGGTGTGAATCACCCCGGGTGCCTCCAGCCCGGGGTATTTTTTTATCTCACATGCGGTTGTCGGATCTTGCCGCCGGAGTTCTCGGCGTTGCGCCGGGCAAAAATATCCGGGGCAAAGTGCGACTGTGCTATGCAGTTAAGTGCATCGAAGACATGGATATAGACATCATCGTCGACCGGGTCGTCGGTCGTGAGTAGCAGGCCGCCGGGAGCAGGTTTTTGCTTGCGCGCGAAGCCGCCTTGAAATCCCTCGAGCAGCAGGTTCCGGCGCTCGGTCTGCGGATTGTTGGGGTAGCGCACCCACCAGAAGCCGGAATCGTTGATAAGAATTCCGGGCTTTCCGTCTTGGCGCAGATTAAGCAGAATTCTGATCGCATCCCAGCCGTCTTTGGGCTTTTTCTCGTAATTAACATAGGGATAGATATTAAACTTTGCCATCGCATCGAGCCATGTGCTCCCCGTGCTATCGCGATTGGCAATATCATGGGGAGCAAAGTCCTGCCAGTTAATCAAAGGCGCAACGGCTTTGGAATACTCGTCGACATCTTTGACGAATTCTTCCGGGGTCTGCTCGCAGCCCAAGATGCCGGTGTGCAGGCACCACTGATCGTCGGAGTTGACGTAGGTGAGCACACAGGCTGGCCGGTTGAAGCCGCGATCCCAGCCGCGCAGTCCGACGATTTGCTTGGTAATGTCCAGAGTTCGCTTGTGGGTCAGGATATTATAGTTCGGGAACATACTGGGACCGAGCGCGACTTCAAAGCAATGCTCCATTTCGACCAGCCAGTCGGCGTCTGTCCAGCCCATCTCGCGCATGACGCGCTTTTTCCAGTCTTCGTCGCGCCCGGGGATCTCCGTCCAGTGCATCTTGTACGGCTTAATATCGGGGTTGGTGATCCCGGCGCAGACTTGATAAAACGCATTGTCCTTGCCGTCGGGGGTCGAGACCAGATAAATCCGGGATTTTAAGCCCATGCCGGAGCCGCGCATTGATTTGAGCGCTTCGACCGAGTCGGGGTGGAAGGCAAACTCGTCCGCCAGAATGTCCGAGACGCCTTCAGAACGATAGACCGCCGGGTTCGACGAGTACGCCCGCAGCTCGCCGCCGTTTTGAAACTTGAGGTTCAGGCTATTATCAACAACCAGCGGGTTAATCAGCCGAATCCACTCAAACTCGGGGGGCAGGTCGTAGTAGGCAAACCTAATGCGGTCAAGAATCTCGGCGGCCTTGTCCTCTTTGTCCGCCGTGATAATCCCCAGATAGGCTTCATTTTGGGTCTTGTCGCAGAACAGCGCCCGGTGAAAGAGCTTGGTCATGATGAAGTTCGTCGCAAACATACGACGGCTCTTGAGCACCGGGATCAGGCCGTAGTCGTCCAGCCGCCGATTAAATGGCCGCAAATGCGGGTAGACCACGGCTCCCGAGTTGATGCCGCTCAGATAGTTCGAGTCCGGCACCGGGTGTGGCCGGATCTGCTGGCTCTCTTTGTCCCGGGTCTTCACGATCATCGCAAACTTGAAAATATCCCCCTTCATCACCTGCCATGTTCGCGCGGTGATCCCCAAAATCTGCTTCTCGTCGAGGTTACTTTCGATCGGCATCGTCGTCTCGCTTGATATTGATCTTCATCGAACGGGTCTTCAGGCTCGATGATAGATGGAAAATGCGCTTGCCGGTCTCGTCGTAGAACTTGTGCCGGATCAACTCCAGCTCATCAGCGAAATGCTGTTTACACTCGGGGCAGTAGTATTTCATGGCTACTCCTGTCTTAACAATGTCAAATTTGGAAATTTTGGGATGCGAATGTGGGAAGGGAATAGGCTTAATCTCAGACCACCAGCAGCCGACCAGCATCGGCCTGTTATAGCATGCTATCCGGCTGCTATCACTCATCGGGTGCTATTTCTTTCATCGCTGCGATGCTATTGGCGTTTATAACTTGAATAAGATTAACTTGGGTATTCTGAATAGTCTTTTGCCCTGTCATCTCTGCTTCGAGCTTAAGCGCTTTAAGTATATGATCGCCAGTGACTTCAAACCCTTGCCTATAGCCTTTGCGCCTGATCGCGCGTAGCTGCGCGATTATATCGGCGTCACGCGCCGCGAA
>CAZOYE010000031.1:0-45284 GCA_964584025.1 uncultured Ignavibacteria bacterium | reverse complement strand
ACCGGTGTGGAATGCGGCGCATTCTTCACCAGATCAGGATTCGTCTCCACTTCTTCAGCAATCTTCAGCATGCAGTCTGCGAAGTAATCCAGCGACACCTTGCTTTCCGTCTCTGTCGGCTCGACCATCAGCGCTTCGCTGACAATCAGTGGGAAATAGGTGGTCGGCGCATGCACCCCATAATCGAGCAGGCGCTTGGCAATGTCTGTCACCTTGATGCCCAATTTCTTCTGATAGTCGCCCGAGAGCACAAACTCGTGCTGGCAGACGTGATCGTAAGGCAGACGGTATTTACCGCGCAATCGAGACAGCAGATAGTTGGCGTTGATTATCGCCGTTTCAGAGATCTCGCGAAGTCCCTTCGGCCCGTGCATGAGGATATACGTGTAGGCCCGTACCATCGATCCGAAGTTGCCGTAGAACGAATGCAGGCGGCCGATCGATAACGGTCGTTCATAATCGAAGTAGTACTGCTTCTCGTCGCGCGCCACGACCGGAATCGGCAAAAAAGGCGCGAGGATTTCCTTCACACCAATGGCGCCGCCGCCCGGTCCACCGCCGCCGTGCGGCGTCGAGAAAGTCTTATGCAAGTTAATATGCAGCATGTCGAAACCCATGTCGCCGGGGCGAACGATGCCCATCAAGGCGTTCAAATTGGCGCCATCCATGTAAAGCAATCCGCCTTTGGCGTGAACCAACTCCGATATCTTGAGAATCTCGCGCTCGAACAAACCGAGAGTATTGGGGTTGGTCAGCATCACCAGGGCGACATTTTCATCCATAGCCGCTTCGAGCATCTGCGGATCGAGGATCCCCTGATCGCTTGACTTCAACTCGGTAGGCGTCCACCCCGACATCATGACCGACGCCGGATTCGTGCCATGGGCTGAATCGGGAAGAAGCACTTTGAAACGGTTTTCACCGCGGTGCTTGAAGTGCGCTTTCGCAAGTTGGATACCCGTGTACTCGCCTTGCGCTCCGGAGGTCGGCTGCAGCGAGACCTCGTTCATTCCCGCGATTTCAGCGAGCATACGCGCGAGATTGTACATCAACTCTAAAGCGCCCTGGGCGGTGCGGGCCGGTTGGAACGGATGAACCTGCGTCCAACCGTAATTCGACACGGCCTTCTCATTCACCTTGGGGTTGTACTTCATCGTGCAGCTGCCCAGTGGATAGATCGCCTTGTCGATGTGATGATTCAGGTTCGAGAGGCGAATGTAGTGCCGCACCACCTGGTTTTCCGAAATCTCCGGCAAAGCGGCATCCTCAGCGCGGAGATTGTCCTTGCCGATCATCCGCTCCAGCGGCAGCTCGGGGACATCGCTCTTGGGGAGCGTGTAACCCTTCTGCCCCGGCCGGGAAATCTCGAAAATGGTCATGGCTTCGTTGTATATCATATCTGCCTGCTACTATTTCTTCATGGACGCCAGTTGCTCGGCAATCCACTCCTTCTCTTCGGTGTCAGGATATTTCTTGAGAAACTCGTTGTATTCTTTCTTGGCGCTCTTGAAGTCGCCGGCTTTCTGGAACGAGTAAGCAATCATCAATTCGGCATCGATGCTTAACTCGGCGCTCGGGAACTGCCTGACCAGTGCGCGCCAGTAGTCAATGGCGCCGGCATAGTCCTTCAGCTTGTAGCGCATGTGCGCCATATTGTATGCCGCTTCGGCCGCGAACCCGTTCGCATTGCTCTGATCGCGATTCATGACGTCGGCAAAATAGAACGCCGCTTTGTCGTAGTCGCCGCGCCAGCGATACTTCTGGCCCACTTCGAAGATCAGTTCGACGCTGTCAGGATGCGCTGCAAGTCGCGATTGAAGATCCTCGAGTGTACCGATGCCCGTCAGGGCATTGACAATTCCACTGACAAAATCC
This sequence comes from uncultured Ignavibacteria bacterium, assembly GCA_964584025.1. GTDB lineage: Bacteria > Zixibacteria > MSB-5A5 > CAIYYT01 > CAIYYT01 > JADJGC01. The sequence continues at coordinate 43,409 of CAZOYE010000031.1, read as the reverse complement.
TCGGGAGGATAATAACCGACCAGACGGTCAATCTCGATCCCGCCCGGTTCGAGGATCAGTGTTGTCGGATAGCTGCGGACACCGTAGCGCCCGGCGGTTATGGTATCGACTTCTGCGTTGATCATGGCAATCTCAAAGTTGTTCAGAAACTTCTGAACGTAGGTGTCCGGCAGGGTTGAATCCGCCATCACCTTGCACCACTTTCACCAGTCCGTGTAGAACTTGATGACCATCGCCTTCTGACTCGTCTGAGCCCGCGCACCGAGCGTATCAAAGCTATTGGTGAAATTCAATCCACCGATCTGTTTGCCGGCGAAGGCGGACGCACTCATCAGGAGAGTCAACGTGATTAGGGAGATTAGTCGCGCCATCTAACGTTCGTCATCCTCGTCGTCGTAATACTCTTCACGCTCATCTTCGTCGATGTCGTCGTCGTCCTCATCGAAGCTACTCAGACCTTCGCCTTCGAGCGCGTCGAGCAACTCCTTGGCGCGGTCGTAGTCTTCCGCGCTGACGTAGATCTCGGCGGTTCCCGGCGCGTCATAGGCAGTATGGGTTATGGCACCGCGCACCGGATCAGTGGAACTGAGTCGTTTGGCGACAAACGGAATCTCCTCTTCCTCGAGCGCCCCGACGAGAAACTGCGCCTGAAGGTAATTGTCCGTCTTGAGAAGAAGGACCGATTCGCCGTCGTCGATCTCAGCCTGCTCTTCGGCAGTGAGCTCGTCTTTGCGTTGGACCCGCGGCTTGACTTCTTCGTCTTTCTTCTTTCGTCTTGGTTGTGGCATACCTAACCCTCGATTCCCGGAGAGTAAGAAAAAAGCATACAAATCCTAAACGATGTCTTCATCCAGATCACCGATAATCGACTCGGCAATCTCCTTGGCAACATCGAGATCGTCCTCGCCGACAAAAAACTCGCCGTCGACATTCTGGCCCCGATACAGGGATTTTACGCTCCGCCCGGAGTTTTCGACCGGTCGAAATTCGAATGTGATACCTGCGTCACGGAGTGCATCCGTGACCTCCTCGGTAATCTCCGGACTAGGCGAGCGATAAAGCAGAAACCACTCTGCCTCTTCCGCCTCGACCAGCTCCTCGTTTTCGTCGTCTTCCGTCATCTCGATCAGGTGTTCCCCGCATTCCGGGCAGACCGAGACATTGCCTTTGTATTCTGTCTCACAGTTTGGGCAGAACGGCATCTTTCACCAATACCTCTTTGAGTGCGTTGCGATACAGGTCGATTTCCGCCCGCGTCCGCGTCTCCGTGGCACAGGCGATAAGAACATCTTCATTCCACAAGAATCTCGAGGTTGAAACGCCGGCGAAGATCTTGCGAGTGACTAAGCGGTCGAAGACTTCCCGGGATGGTTCCGGCAACCGTAGCGGAAACTCCATAAAAAACGGCCGATCGTAGGCGAGTCTGACGCCATCGATCGAGCAAAGCGTCTCTTGGAGATAGTGGGCCTTATTGAAACACTGCCGTGCCACCTCTTTGAGTCCCTCCTTGCCCATCGTCGCCAGGTGAATCGTGCCGGCGAGGGCACAGAGCGCCTGGTTGGTGCAAATATTGGAGGTCGCCTTGTCGCGGCGGATGTGTTGCTCGCGCGTTTGCAACGTCAGGCAGAAGCCCCGCTTGCCGTTGCGATCCTTGGTCATCGCCGCCAGCCGCCCCGGCATCTGCCGCAGGTATTGCTTTTTGGTGGCAAAGAACCCGAAGTACGGGCCGCCAAAAAGAAGGCTATTCCCCAACGCCTGGCCCTCGCCGACGGCGATATCGGCGTCGTACTCAGCCGGGGTCTTAAGAAATGCAAGCGGAATCGGGTTGGTCACTGCGATCAACAAGGCGCCCGCCGACTTGACAATATGAGGCAGGCTATCGGTCGGTTCGATGAAGCCGTAGAAGTTCGGGTTCTGGAACACAAAGCAGGCCGCGTCGGCGATCTTCGCCTTAAGCTCATCGATGTCGACGACACCTTGGTCGTGGCTGATCTTGACGATTTCATAGTCGTTGCCGCCGAGGTAGGCGCGCACGACGTCGAGGTAGTGCGGATGTACCAGCGTGGAGACTACGATCTTGCGCCGCTTCGTGACATTGAGCGCCAACAGCACCGCTTCCGCGGTGGCCGATCCGCCGTCGTACATCGAGGCATTAGCCGCCTCCATGCCGGTCAAACGGCAGATCAGGGATTGAAACTCGTAGATGACCTGCAAGGTGCCCTGGGCAACCTCCGCCTGGTATGGCGTATAAGCGGTCTTGAACTCGGAGCGATCAACGAGGTGGCCCACAATTGACGGCACGTAATGATCGTACGCGCCACAGCCCATAAAATTCAAGTACTCGGGACCGATGTGGTTCTTGGCCGCAAGTCCATCCAGAATCTTCAGCGTCTCGAACTCTGACAAGGCCGGGGGCAGGTTCAGATCGGACTTAAGCCGAACCGACTCCGGAACACCTTTTAAGAGCTCCTCGAACCGGCTGACTCCGATCGCGCGCAGCAGCTCTTGTCGTTCTTGATCGGAATGCGGTACGTATGCCATATCTCAACCCTCGAGCAGTTTGCGGTAAGCCGCGGCGTCCAACAAAGCGGCGATATCAGCCGCCGGGAAATTCTCAACCTTGATCATCCAGCCGGCGCCGTAAGGATCCTTATTGATAACGGATGAATCCTTCTCAAGGTTCGTGTTTATCTCTTTCACCGTGCCGGAAACCGGTGCGAACAATTCGCTGACCGCCTTGACGGCTTCGATCGTTCCGAATGCCTGCATTTGCGACAATTTGGCGCCGACCTGCGGCAGTTCAACAAAAACGATGTCTCCAAGTTCACCCTGGGCGTACTCGGTAATGCCGATTGTGGCGACATTCCCCTCCACCTTAATCCACTCATGCTCCTTCGTGTACTTCATGCCCTCGGGGATATTCATAGCTCCTCCAGCCTATACAACCTTGTTTTGTTCCTGCCCCGCATCTTTAGTGCGCCTAAAATAATCTTCGACAAAGCTAGTGTCAAACAGTCCCGACTGAAACACCGGGTCGGCAATGATCTTCTTCTGGAAATCAATAGTCGTAAAGATGCCCTCAACCACAAACTCATCCAGCGCTCGCAGCATCTTGCGCAGACCATCGGCCCGCGTCTTGTCATGCACGATCAGCTTGGCGATCATCGAGTCGTAGTGGGGCGGTACCATGTACTTGGCGTAGGCGTGCGTGTCAACTCGGACTCCATGGCCGCCCGGAACGTGGAATGATGTGATCTGCCCGGGGGATGGCGCGAAGTTCTTTTCCGGGTTTTCGGCATTGATCCGGCATTCAATGGCATAACCGGAGAACTTCACATCCTCTTGCTTATAAGAGAGTTGCTCACCGCCGGAGATCTTGAGCTGCTCGACGATAATGTCGATATCGGTGACTTCTTCGGTCACGGGATGCTCGACCTGTACGCGCGTGTTCATCTCCATGAAGTAGTAATTGCCGCTGCCGTCGACGAGAAACTCGATCGTCCCGGCATTTTGATAACCGGCGAATTTGGCTCCCTCGATCGCCGAGCGACCCATCTTTTCCCGCAACTCCGGCGTCATGATCGGCGACGGAGATTCCTCGATCAGCTTCTGATGGCGCCTCTGAACACTGCAGTCGCGCTCGCCGAGGTGGATAACATTCCCATGGTGATCGGCGAGAATCTGGAATTCGATATGCCGCGGACGGTCGACAAACCGCTCGATATAGATCTCGGGGTTGTTAAATGCCGCCTGTGCTTCCATCTGTGCTGTTCGGAAGGCGCCTTCCAGTTCACTGGCCTGTCGGACGATGCGCATCCCGCGTCCGCCACCACCGGCCGCGGCTTTGAGAATCACCGGGAAACCGATCTCGTCGATAACCTTCTTGGCCGTGTCCAAATCGGGCACGCCACCCTCGGAACCTGGAACCACCGGCACACCGGCACGGCGCATGGTACGCTTGGCTTCCACCTTGTCGCCCATTAGCCGGATAACTTCCGGTGCCGGGCCGATGAAAGTGATGCCGCACTCCTTGCAGATCTGCGCGAAGTCAGCCTTCTCACTCAGGAAACCGTAGCCGGGATGGATCGCGACAGCGCCGGTAATCTCGGCAGCAGCGATAATCCGCTTTGGGTCGAGATAGCTTTCGGCGGATTTCGCGGGCCCAATGCACACGGCTTCGTCAGCGAAGCGGACGTGCAGCGAATCGACGTCGGCCTCCGAATAGACTGCGACCGTGGGCACCCCGATTTCGCGGCAGGCCCGGATGATGCGCAGGGCGATTTCGCCGCGATTAGCGATCAATATCTTCTTGAACAAGCAGGCTCCTGACGAGGCCTCGAGCCCCCGTGGCTCGAAGGCTAAACTGCGGCAACCATATAGGATTTGCCCGCGCCGCGCAAGCGTATTCGGTGTGTTTTTCTTGTGCGATTTGGCGGTCGAATTGGGCCAAAGTCCCGGCTCAATTCTCGCCCCCGGAACGTCTACGACTTGGCTTTGCCGGCCTTCAGCAGGCTCTCGATCTTGCCCACGATTTCCGCGCTCAGCGGCTCAGTCTTTGACCCCCAACGAGCTACCAAGTTGCCTTCCTGATCAAGCAGAAATTTACTGAAATTCCATTGGATTTCACCCGGTAGCGGCGATTGCTGTGTCAGGTAGGCAAACAACGGGTGGATATCGCTCCCCTTGACCGAAATCTTGGACATCATCGGAAAGCTGACGCCAAAGTTCGTCGTGCAGAAAGTTTTGATTTCGGCGTTCGTTCCCGGCTCCTGCTCGCCAAAGTTGTTTGCAGGGAAACCGACTACAACCACGCCCTGATCCTTGTATTTCCGGTAAAGCTCCTCCATCCCCTTGTATTGGGGTGTATAGCCGCACTTGCTGGCGACATTAACCAGGAGCACGACCTTGCCTCTGAAGGCATTCAGATTGGTCTTGGCGCCGTCGATGGTTTGGAATTCGACACTTCGGTAGTCGATCGTCGTCGCGGACACTTTGGCCTCCGTCTTTGTCTGGGCAGTGGTTTCTTTCGGTTTATCTCCCGCCTGCGCCGCAGCGGCAAGCAGCGCTGCAAGGGCAATTGCCAGCATCCATTTCATGCGCGCACCTCCAAAATGTGATTTCACTGACCGTTGCCGGCATTGACAAGCGCTGCCCAGCAAGTTAATAAATAGAGCAACCGAGTAGATATTATGGTTCCCGTCGAAAGGAGATTTCATGCCGACGAAGAAGCCCAAATACGATTGGACGCAATTCACCCTACGCGTTTATATCGCCGCCAAACCGGAGAAAGTGTTTGCAGCCTGGACCACTGACAAACTGGTCTCGAAATGGTTCACAGAAAAGACTGTCATCGAGCCAAAGAAAGGCGGCCGGCTCTATTTCGAGTGGCTGGCCGGCGACAAACTGGAGACGAAGATCGTCGCGATCGTCAAGAATAAGAAGTTCGTGTTCCCTTTCGGCCCCGGTAAGGTGCAGGTGGCGGTGACATTCAAGAAAGACGGTAAAGGCACCGTCTGCGAACTCCACCAGTACGGCATGAAAACCGACGCCAAATCAAAGTGGAATTTCCACCGCGGCTGCATTCAGGGATGGACGTTCTTCCTGACGAATCTCAAAGCCTACCTCGAACACGGCCTCGACCTGCGCTCGCACGATCCCAAGCGCAGCTACAGGCAGGATTATGTGAATAGCTGACAGGCGTTTGAGCGGTTCACCCATGAGTTTAGAACGCGGTTGCGGCAGTTCTTGATTTTGCGCTTGCCCTGGGAGACTCTCGATGTGTTCTGCTATCCAGCGCGAAATTGTGAACTGCCGCCGATGATTTGTGCGGGTAAGGCAACTCATTGGACAGCCGCCTAAATCTCTGACAATCCTCGCCTCCCTTGTCGTAACATGTCATTCCCGCGGAGGCGGGAATCCAGCTTCTCCTCCTGATCAGTTGCTTGAAAGCTGGATCCCGACTTGCGTCGGGACGACGGTAACTTGGGGCAACGACTTAGAGGTCGCGATGATGCGCCTTGGCTTCGAGGGCAGCCTCTTTGAGGTCGGCGCGGGACTCGCTTTCGAGGACGACGATATGATTGAGAGCGATCTGGACATTGCCGAAACCGGTCGAGATCAGCTTGATCCGTCCCGGGTGATTTGAGATATCCCCGACCGCGTAGATGTTTTCCACGTTGGTGCGCATGTTGCGATCTGATTTGATCGAACCTTCGGCAATCTCAAACCCGTGCTCCTTGATAAATCCCAACTTTGGGATGAACCCGAGACAACCAAGAATGCGATCCACCTGCAAATCCTGCGTCGAATTGTCTTTGACGTTTTGAATTCCCGCCGCCTCGACTTTGCCGTCTCCCTTGATAGAAATCAGCTTGGTGTCTGTAATGATCTTGCATGAAGTCTTCTGTAGTCGCTTGAGCGAGCCTTCAAAACCGACGAACTTCTGCGTCCGGTGAATCAGTGTCACTTCCTTGCTGATCCCGGTGAAGTAGTTCGCCCAATCAAGCGCCGTGTCGCCGCCGCCGATCACGAGCACCCGCTGATTGCGGTAGTGCTCGACATCGCGGACAACATACTCAAAGCCTCTGTTGTAGTAACGGTCGGTGTCTTCCACTTCGAGTTTGCGCGGTTGAATCATTCCGGCCCCGGCAGCAATTAGGACATACTTGGCGTGGACGTAGCGGCCGTCCTCAGAAGTTAACTTCCATTCGCCCTCCGGCTCGCGAGTCAGACCGACCACTTTGAATTCAAGGAGAATCGGAACCTCGTGCTGACGTACCTGGCGGTTCAATTCATCCACAAGCTCTGCAGCAGTTACCTTGGGATAACCGGCGACATCAAAAATGAACTTCTGCGGATAGAGCGCCGTCAATTGCCCGCCTACGTGCGGCTGGGCGTCGACCAGCGCGGCCGACAATCCCTTGTCGGCGGCGGTAAACGAGGCATAGAGCCCGATCGGGCCAGCCCCGATCGTGACTACATCATAGATTTTCTTCATGAACCGGAATTCAGCAATTCTTCGCCGTAGCCTTCGAGTTCCTGCAGGCCGTCCAGCTTGAACGGATCGCGCTCGGGAATCTCGATCATCACGTCACCCTTGACGCGGCACTGGCAACCGAGGCGGGAGGTGGGGGTCAGTTCGGCGCACTCTTCGAGGCGATCCTCTTCCTCCTCCTCCATTTTGGTCAGGTTTTGTTCGCCTTCGCGGACGATGATATGGCAGGTGGTGCAGCAGCAATTGCCGCCGCAGTTGTGTTCGAGTTCGATTTCGTTGGCGAGGGCGACTTCGAGTATTGTCTCGTCGTCTTCGCACTCGATCGTGACGTTATTCGGGAGAAAAGTAACTTTATGACCCATGATTTACCTGTGTATCCGCTTGCGTTTCGTCGCCGCGCTTGAACAACCGCTTGGGCTGCCCGGCATCGCCATAAAAGACTTTGCGCGCGCGCGGAGCAAGCTCGATTCCAACCATTATATATACCCATCCGGGAACATTGTGCAAGCCGCAATTGGAGACGCGAACCGCTTTACCGTTAAACCGCTCCCAATCATAGGCGCGAAATTTGCGATCAAATGAGTCCTCAAATATCGCCCCGTTTTCGGAGAAGTCCTTGAGTTCGAGAATTTCCATCGGGAGTTATACAGAAAATGAGGTCCCGCAGCCACAGGAACGCTTGGCTTTGGGATTCGAAAACTGGAACCCGCCGTTGACCATTTTGTCCGAATAATCGAGGGTCATTCCAGTGATGTACGGCATGGAACGCTCTTCGACCAAAACCGTCAGTCCGTCGAAAGTGAATTCGAAATCGCGATCCTTCTTGTCGGCGACAAATTCCATCTCGTATGACAGGCCCGAACAACCACCAGCCTCAACCCACAAGCGTAGCTTGGAGTCGGCGGGTTTGGATTGGGCTGTCAAGCGCCGACGGATCTCGGCGCAAGCCGCTGGAGTAAGATGAACCGAGGGTGGCGCAGCTGTTGGCTCTGTCTTGATGTTGTCGTTCATCGAGTTCGAATCTTCCTTCAAGTTCAATCGACACCATTGTCGACTGATGTCACGAGCGGCTAGTCTCGCTTTGAATAACGCTAAGCCGATGCCGTGGTTCCACCTGCCTGATACTTAGTTTCGGCAAGGCGGGAATTCTGTTAACGACTGAATCTACCTACTTTTGTGATTTTGTCAAGCGGGCTAAAGAAATGCCTGCTTGTGGAAATTGATCGGGCTAAGTAACTTGGGGTGATTGCGAAAGGAGCCCGCCATGACGAACAAGGCTGCCACACTCAAGAAGGAAATCGAGCAACTCGAGGCGGAATACGCCCAGGCTCAGCAACGACCGCAGCCCGACCACCGGATGGTCGAACATCTCTACAAAAAGCTCAAGAAGGCGCGTAAGGAATTAGCCGATCTCGAAGGCGCCAAGGAATAGCTGTCTTAGAATTCGGGCAAGAGAATAGGGCAAAAGAGCCGGGGCGGGTCCAGCAACCCGCCCCGTATAACCCGCATTCGACGGACGTCCTCACGACGTCGAACAGGGCTCTCCAGCCTTACGATGGAGTGGGTCGACCACCGCAAGTATCAACAAGAAATCACATCTTACGGGCACGCCGCGCACGGCGCTGATCCTCCCGCGAAGATGCAAAAACGATGATGTCTTCACCGAAACCTTGCATCACGGAATCCGTATCCAAGGAAGCAGCCGAATTATTCGGTGTGGCGTCAATTTTTCGCTTCAAGATCTCGCCTCATCTATCCCGCGCACTGTGAATCAGGCCTCAGCGATGGCTATTATTTATGTAAGCACTTACATAGTTACGTGGCAGTCGCCGTTTTGTTCAATCGAACAAGAATATTTTTTGAGTGCTCGTGGCTGGAAACAGATGGTCCGGCCAATGACGCTTTTGTTAGCCCCGTTTTGACGCCAACTCATTGAAAAGCGCCTCGATCTTGCTGAGGAGTTCTGGCTTGCTCCGCGCGACAATGAAAACGGCCTTCAGCCCTCGCTCGATGTACTGTTTTCGCTTCTCTTCTATACGATCAACATAAAAGGGCATGTGCGAGTACCCGCATATCTCTACAAACAGATCGAAATCAGGGAGATAGAAGTCGGGACGGTATTTTCGTCCTGCCAACAGCAGAAGGGGTTCGTAGTGAAACGATATGCCGTGCTGATGGAAGTAATCCACGCAGTAACTCTCAAGTTTGGACCGTACCCTGGGGCCAGCTTCGGTGGTAGCGATTGCAGGAGTCTCGATGCGTCGTCTTTTATGACCGACGCTCCGGAAACTCGAAGGTTTGCCGGTCTTCTTGGGAAAAACGCGCTTTCGCCGCATAAGAGAGTTCGGGCGGCCGTGCGACCGCCCGAGCTAAGAATTGTTTAGGGGCAGGCGGCGCAGGGGGCTGGTCCGCCGCCGAAGATATAACTAATCAAATATACAGCATCTGAAATTGTGATCACCGTACTGCAATCGGTATCGCCCGATTCGAGCGGATCAGGCGCCGGTCCGCCGCCAAAGATGTAACTGATCAGGTAGACCGCATCCGAGATGGTCACGATGCCGGATCCGTCGGCGTCGCCGCAGACAAAGTCACAGGCATCGCCGATTCCATTCAGATTGACGTCCTCTTGTCCGGGATTGGGCGTCGTTGGGCAGTTGTCGCAGGAGTTGCCCACGCCGTCCCCATCGCCATCCTGCTGACCCGGATTGGAGACGAGCGGGCAATTGTCGCAGGCGTCACCCTTGCCATCGTGGTCAGTGTCCTCCTGCGCGGGATCGGCGACTGCCACGCAGAGATCGCAGGCATCTCCAACTCCGTCAGAATCCTGGTCCAGCTGCAGCGCATTCGGAATCGACGGGCAGTTATCGAGATTGGCGCAGACACCATCGTCATCGAGATCGTTGAGAGGATCTTGAGGGCAGGCATCACAGACATCGCCAATATTATCGCCATCGCTATCAAGCTGATTGACATTCGGAACACTCGGGCAGTTGTCTACCGAATTACAGACACCATCATTGTCGGCGTCATTCACGGCATCGTTGGGGCACGGGTCGCAGGCGTCGCCGTAAATGTCGCCGTCTGAGTCTTCCTGCAGCGGATTGAAAATCGCGGGACAATTGTCGCAGAGATCACCCAGCCCGTCACCGTCGCCGTCTTCCTGAGCTGAGTTCTGAACGGTCTTGCAGTTATCGCAGGCGTCGCCGACACCGTCAAAATCGATATCCTTCTGGTTGGCGTTGGCGATCGCTGGGCAGTTGTCGAGGCCGTCAACGATCTGATCACCGTCACTATCAGCGGTCTCACATTCGTCAGGTACGGCATTCGAATTCAGATCGAGCGAGAACCCCTGAGCGATATCGCAGGCATCAAGTCGGGCATTACGATTGCAGTCCAATGGCGAAGCCGGCTTGAAGGCTATCCCGGTCGGTCCAATCAGCCCGCTGTTAGAGCCGCGCACGAATCGGCGGATGTAGCGGCCATTCGGAAGGAACTCGATCACTCGAGGGGTACTACCACCGAGGTTGTTTTCTGACACGAATACGTTGCCGTTGGGGCCGACGGCAATACCGTAAGGGTTGCTTGGTGATTGAAGGTCATTAAACTGCCCTAGAAATGCTCCGGTCGAAGCGCTGTAAGTTAACACAGAATTGGTCGAGTTACTCACGACCAGCAGCGTGTCCTCGCGCATGAAGACTACTCCGCGCGGCCCGCTGAGACCGCCACTGCCGGTGGCTATTAGCGTTGATATGAATGCTCCGGTGGTAGCATCATAAAGTTTCACTGAGTTGTTTCCGGCGCTGGTGACATAAAGGTTATTGCCGACAACGGCGATGCCTTGTGGTTGAGAAAGACTGCCCGAGCCGCTCGCCACGAGCGTCCCGATCGTTGCACCGGTTACGCCGTTGTACTCGATAACGCTGTTGTTGCCGCTGGAGGCTACCAGAAGATTGCCATTGGCTTTGAAAGCCAGTCCGGTCGGACTGCTTAAGCCGCCTTGACCGGCAAGGACGAAGGATGAGATCACCACAGCTTCGACGTTGATCTGCTTGACATCTCCGCCGCTACCGTTGCTGACGAGAAGCAGTCCATTATTCGGATTGAAGGCTAAGTGGCGCGGCGAGAATGATCCGGCCGCGATTGCCGTTATCGGGTAGCCGCTAGCGCGGTGGAACTCGCGTACGGAACCGGATTGGTCGCCGACGTAGAGATTGAACTCGCGATTCAGGTCGATCCAGTCATCAATTCCGTTGGCATTACAATCCTGGCATTGATCGGGAACGGCATTGCGATCGTAATCCGGCGCTGAGCCGCTATTGGTCTCATCCCAATCGAGCGTGAAGTTGCTATTGCAGTCGGGATCGCAAGGGTCGGGAATGTTGTTGCCGTCCAAATCGTCATCATTCCCGAGGATGATGTCATATTCGTCCGGAATGTTGTTGCCATTGCAGTCAGTTTCGCACTCGTCCAACACGCCGTTTGCATTCACGTCGGTCAAAGCGCTGATCTCGGTGGGGTCGAGCAGAGAATTCCCGTTACAGTCCTGACAGGCATCGGGAATACCATCGAAGTTCAGGTCAGCCCAATTGCCGCTCGAGATATCGAGTGCGTCCGCCGTGTCATTGTCGTTGCAGTCAAATGCGAAACACCCGCCGGCGGCAAAATCGGCTTCGACAACCTCTTCGACCAGCCGGTGCATCCACATATCGGTATTGGCGGTGAGTCCTGCGAACGTGTGGCAGTAGCTCATGATTGTGCCGCGTGAAGGCACTCCGTTGCCGCAATCGTCGATAGTCGGCGTGTAGCCGTCGTGCGTGTGGAAGGTTCCGGAGTTGTGACCCATCTCGTGAGCCACCACGATAACGTCCCAATTGGAGATTGTCGGCCCCACAACCGGACTGGGGAAGCTCCCATTGAGAAATCCGCTAATGCCATAGGTGGCGAGCCCGGAACAGGTGCCCCCGACGTAGGCAACACCGCCGTACGAGAGATCACGCCGCCCGCTGAAGAGATGAACGTAGTTGAAAGGCGTGGGATCTTCGCTCGTCTCCCAGTAAGCGCGGAAGCCGCTGATATTATCCGCCTCGATCGGTTCACCGCCCGTCGGCCAGATGCGGATATACTTGACCAGCAGTTTCATATCGAAATCGCGCTGGTAAATGTCACTGACGGCGCCGAGCACCAGAAGGACATAAGATTGAGCGGCAGCTACGCTGCCGAAGATATCGTAGTACTCCTGGTCGGAATCGATTGCTACGTTGGCCAACCACATTCCTTGACTCAGGGCACGAGACTTGCGCATCGGGCTCGACGGTACAAACCCAGCCGGCGGTTCGACACCACAGAACTCCACTCCATCGGGCAAATCGAAACCGCTTTCCGACTGGCTGATTATGACCTCGCCGCTCCAGCCGCGCGCGGCCTCCTGTGGCGACTGCGAAATGAAGTAGTTCTGGCCATTCCCCCGGCGAACATAGCCGGAGACCATGCCCGTCGAAGCAAGTGCAAAGTAAACATGCGAGTGCGGTTCGCCGTTGATCTGCCCGCGAAAGGCGACGACGTCGGGACGCTCGGTTTCAATGTCGCCGGCAGCCGAACCGATCACAAATCTCGCGTCCGCAGCCGCGACCCTGAAACGCCTGACGTCAAGCTCGATCGTCTCGGCCGGGCTGAGCGGCAGGGCGATGCGCTGATCTGCTTCGCCGAACCGCAGGTCGAAATAGGAGGCCTGTGACAACTTCGCGCGAACGAATCCTTCACCCGGTCGCGCTTCAATATCCGTCAAAGCGTCGACGCCGGCGCCGGTTGGCCGGGCCGGATTGATGCTGGCGGATGTTGGCGTGCTGAGAAAAAGGCTGACCAAAGCGAAAAGGGTGGCAGCGAAAGCGAGCGGCGTAACCCGTAACGGGCGGGTGGAACAGCGCATGTAAAGATCCTCCGCGTGTTTCAATAGTTAGATTGTCGGTTGTCGACCGGTCCTCTGTGATTGCGGCCGGGAAGAAATCCTGGGAAGAGTAACACGGCTTGACTGGCGCCGCAGCGGCGGAGGCTTCGGTGTGAGGAACGATCCGAAGCGTAGATCGCAGCCGCCAACCCATTCTTCTCTTGTCGGAACGTCACCGACAACTTAGACTAAAACGTTCTATATGTCAATACGCAATCGACGCTTAGCCGCCTCCAATCATGCTGAAAGTACAGCTTTTGTGCCGCTTCTCCTAGTCCTCCTGGTTTGCTCGAGCTGCTTCGAGTCCGCAAGAGGACTTACTCTCGCCTTTCTCGGCGCCGAAAGTGGCTATGGGAGTGGAATCGACGACACATGGATGGCACGAGTCGACGGACAATGGAAGTGGGAGCAGCTCTCCGCTACGGGGAAATCACTCGAATTTCAGACCCGCTGGCAGACTTCGATCGGAATCTGGCGCGGCGACCGCGACGTCTTCAATGCCTCGCTAACGCCGATCCTGAGGCTTCAGTACCTGGCGTTGGGGCCCGATGTCCTGCCTTACCTTGAAGGTGCCGTCGGCTTTCATTACATTAGCGAGACGCGAATGAAGAATCGGGTTCTCTCTACGAATTTCCAGTTTGGCGATCATCTGGGAGTGGGGATTCGATTCGGCCGCAACGGCCTCGACCTGTGTTATCAGTTTCAGCACTTGTCGAACGCAAGTATCAAGCGCCCGAACGCAGGCATAAACTTTCACATCCTAAGAATTGGCCTGGCATTCTGAAACGATGAATCGTGGGGACTGGCTGTTCAAGTAGTGAGTCCGACTCTCCAGCGCTGCGCCCGCATAATCTCAGGGCTTCTCGGGCTCTTTGCGCTCTTCGAAGACCATGAGGTGATCTGGCGGTGTTTCTGTTGTGTCCTGATGTTCTCCCGCGACAATGTTATCCCAGGGAATGATGAGAAACGCGAGCATCATGCGCTCCTTCTCAGTCAGGTCTTGAAACTCAAGCCCCATCTCGAATTCATCGGGAATATCACACTCGTGGCACCACTTCACCTGAGCCATAAATGAGATCTCGGTGATTCCGAAAACCAATTGCGGAAAGATCAACCGGCATTTATAGAGTTTCCCAACCCTGACCGGGCAGGTCGATTTCAATTTACAGCCGGTGGCGGTCATATCGCTCACCAGCCCGAGCGGGTGGTCGATAGCATCGTCGTAGACGAAGAGTTCGCACTCCGGGAGACGGCGGTCGGCGCCGCGGCGTTCCTGCATAATTTTACCCCTCCGTGATTCAAGTGGGAGATTGCCACAGTGGCTGCAATCAAGACCCACGTTAGAAGAATCGACAATATCCGTCGATTACTTGAATCCCAGCCGGTGCTTGACAAAGGCTCTGAACATCCGTATACAGCAGCGCTTGTAAGTCTATGCTGAAATCGAAGTTCATTCGCCGTCTCATTCAGATACTCTTCATCCTGGTCCTGGCCTATTTCATGGCGCCGGTGTTCGCCGACAGCGTCAGGGCATTTGATCCCGCCGACTGGAAGATCAATTATTGGTGGCTGGCCGCCTCACTACTTCTGATGCAGTTGGTGCTCTTTGCCCAGTCGACGATCTGGAGTACGATTGTCGCGATGTTTGGCAAGAGGGTGGGCTGGCTCAAGGCCTTCAAAATCGCCTATCTCGGTCAACTCGGCCGCTACCTGCCGGGGCGAATCTGGCAACTATTTGCCGTTGTCTACCTCGCGTCCAAAGAGGGTATTCGCAAGGAAGAAGCAACGGCGACCTTTATCCTGAGCCAGTTGTTCGCGACGCCGCCGGGACTCGTGATCGTCCTTGGATATCTCTTCGCTTCGGGTTACGCGGTGAAGTATGCCGCTTATGCGCCGGTCGCCTGGATCTCTGCCGGTTGTTTACTCGTGTCGCTGGCCATAATCCTCAAACCGACCTGGTTCGAGCGCTCCCTAAATCTAATCCTGAAAATCATCCGGCAACCGGCGGTCGAGTTCCGCGCCGAAAAAAAGATGGGATTGGCAGTGCTCTTTTTCTATTTTGTGACCTGGAACTTGTACGGCGTCTGTTTCTATCTCTTTCTGCTGTCGATTCTTCCTGAACTCTCGCTCAGCATGATTGAGATCATCGGGGCGTGGACGCTGGCGTATTTGATTGGCTACTGGGCAATTGTGCTCCCGGCGGGAATTGGAGCCCGCGAAGCCGCGCTGATCGTACTCCTGGCCCCCAGTTTGGGGCCGGAACGCGCGGGCATCGTCGTCATCGGCGCCCGATTGTGGTCGATGCTCGGCGAGGTCATTTGTACAATCTTGGCGTGGCGTGTTAAGTAAGCCCGGTTCTCGGATTCACGCTGCGTGAGGAAAAAGACAAAAGATTATGGTTAAGAGAAAAACTGCCGGCGAGCGTGCCGAGGCGCGCGGGGATTTCCTGCGAGATCTCGAAGAGAATCCTCGCTTCTGGCTCTACTACGCGGGCGCCACGCTGCTGTTTACCATCATTCTTTTTGCCAAGTTCATCTTCTCGTCCAGCACAACGATCCTCTTTAGCTCGGACACAATTCAGACCGGATTCTTCTGGCGCGACTATATCACGACCAGCCTGAAGACGACGGGACAGATCTTGCCCATTCATCCTGCACTCTGGAATCCGGCGATCTTTTGCGGCCTGCCCACGGTCGACGCCTTCCACGGCGACATCTTTTATCTGCCGACCTTCTTTCTGAAGTCTATCATGCCTGTACCCAAGGCTTTCGGCTTTGGAATGATTCTGCACGTCTATCTTGCCGGAATTTTCGCTTACAAATGCGCCCGCGGCTTCGGTCTCTCGAAACTGGCTTCGGCATTTGCGGGAATATCATACATGTTCTCCGGCTACCTGGTCTCGCTAATTGCACCGGGACACGACGGCAAAATGTATGTAACGGCCTTGTTTCCCCTTGCCTTCGATCAACTCCATCGTGGGTTTGATACGCGCCGCCTCTGGCACTTCATCTGGCTCGGGCTAGTAATCGCCTTGATCATCTTAACGCCCCATCCGCAGATGGCCTATTTTAGCCTTTGGGGACTCGGTTTCTACGCGCTCTACCGCGTGATCTGGATGTTTATCGACAAGACCAACGTTGTGAAGATTGCGTTGGCTGGTTCGATGTTTGTTCTGGCAGTCGTGATCGGGCTCTTCGGATCGGCGATCCAAATGCTCCCAAGCTACAAGTATATCAATGAGTTTTCGCCTCGTGCCGGAGATGGTGCTGAGGGCCGCAGCGGCTACGACTGGGCGATTTCCTGGTCGATGCACGTTGAAGAAGCCGCCGGGCAGATTATACCGTTGTTTCATGGTGTGGACGACGGTAAGTCTCCCGCCGCCTATTGGGGTCGTAATCCGTTTAAGGATAACACGGAGTACGCCGGCTATTTTCCGGTTTTCCTCGGCATCCTCGGAATCATCCTCTGGCGTGACCGACGCACGTGGTTCCTCCTCGGCCTGGGCGTCTTCGCCTTGATCTACGCCCTCGGCGACACCACTCCGCTTTTCCGCGTCTTCTACGAGTTGATCCCCAACGTGAAGAAGATGCGCGCGCCGTCGATGATCATGTTCCTCTTCTCCTTTGCGTTCGTGATGCTCGCCGCTTATGGCATCGACGCGTTCCAGCGTCTGCGCGCCGAGAAGAAGAGCCGCACTTCCGACCGCCTGAATCAATGGCTGCTGATCGTCGCCGGACTGCTGACTGCCAAAGCTCTCCTTTTTACGATTGCCGGCGAATCGATGATGTCGATGTACACTTCGATCTTTTACTCCGGCATCACCGATGACAATCGCGGCGCCTTGCTCGCCGGCCTGGGTGCGATCAAGTTGAGCCTGTGGGTGATTGCGATCCTCACCTGGCTGGCGGTTTATCTGATCCGTGGTTACACGCGCGGTCAGTTTGGTCGGTTCGCACTGGTCGGGCTGATCTTCCTGTCGCTGATTGACCTTTGGCGCGTCGACTTCCGCTTTGTTTCAACCGCCGACTATAACGCTTACTTCCGCGATTACCCGGTGCTCCAATCCCTGCGCGCCGACCGCGGTCCTTACCGCGTCTTCGATCTGACCCAGCGCTCCTTCAGCGCTAAGAATTATCTGGCCATGAAGGGTATCGAACAACTCACCGGCTACCACGGCGCGCAGCTCAAGACCTTCGATGAGTTTATCGGCGGCCTGACCTACACTAATCTGCTGACCTCCGACGGGCTCCGTCTACGGCCGCTCCAGCTCAGCAATACGCGATACATTATCCTGGACCGCGGTACTGCCTTGCCCCCCGATGCCGGCGTGCGAAAGATCTACGACAATGAAGTTGTCGTTTATGAGCTTCCTGAAGTTTTGCCGCGGGCAACGATTTATCATGCCTACCAGCTTGGGACAAGAAATCAGGAAGATCTGAAGCTGCTCTTCGATGAGCAGTTCCCGTTCCGCGACCAGTTGATTCTGTACGAAGCGCCGGAATACGTACCGACACCTTCTCCGCAACCGGAGTCCGAGTCGGTTCAAATCGTCGAGCACGATATCGAAAAGCAACGCTACCAGGTGACGCTGAACGCCCCAGGCCTGCTGTTCATTTCAGAGAATCACTTCCCAGGCTGGCACGCCCGGGTGAATGGAGCGCCGAGGAATCTGCTCTTGGCCAATCACACTTTTCGGGCTGTCTCGCTGGAAGCGGGCACCCACGACGTGGAAATCTACTACGATTGGGCGCGCTACGAGCACGGCAAATGGACGACAATTCTAACGACCATTATCTCGATCGGCGGCCTGGCCGCCTGTTATTTTGTTGAACGCAAACAGCGAGGTTCGACGGCTTGAGCGAGCGCGCACTGGTATTGCTGCCGACCTATAACGAGAAGGACAATGTGGAACGGATCACGGCGCAGATTGTGGCTGTTGATCCGCGCCTCGAGGTCTTGATCGTCGACGACAACTCCCCCGACGGCACCGGCGAGATCGCCGATCGTCTTGCTGCCGCGAATTCGCGCATCAAGGTCATGCACCGCCCCGGCAAACAGGGGCTGGGTCGCGCCTATATCGCCGGGTTCAAGTATGGCATCGAACACGAATACGACTTCATTCTTGAGATGGACGCCGACTTTTCGCATCAACCGAAGTACCTCGCCGACCACTTAAAGAATATCCAGACCTGCGATCTGTCGCTGGGTTCGCGCTACATCCCCGGCGGCGGCGTAGAAAATTGGCCCAAGACCCGCTGGGCGATTTCGTATTTCGCCAATCTTTATTCTCGCCTTGTCACCGGTCTTCCGGTTCGTGATGCCACCGGCGGATTCAAATGCTTTCGGAGGAAAGTACTCGAATCCCTTGACCTCGACGCCATTCGTTCCAACGGCTATTCATTTCAGATCGAGGTAAGCTACCGCGCCTGGACCAAGGGTTTCCAGATTCGAGAGTTTCCGATCATCTTTGTCGAACGTGAAGCGGGACATTCCAAGTTTTCCAAGAAGATTATCTATGAGGCCGTTTTTATGGTGCTGTACCTCGGTCTCAAGTCGATTCCGTTTCGCCTCAAGCGACTCTTTGGCCTGGTGAAATGAGCGAAGCATCGCCGGCAATCGCGATTATCGTAGTCAACTACAACACACCGAATCTTGTCCGGCAGTTAATCGACTCCCTTAAACAACACACGCGGCTTGTTGACTACGAAGTCGTAGTCGTGAACAACGGCTGCCACCCGAACGGTCGTTTTGTGCCACCGTCAGGAAGCACCTTCATCCGCATGATCGAATCCCCGGTCAATGTCGGTTTCGGCGCCGCCGTGAACCTGGCGGCGCGCGCCTGCAATCAGCAACTGCTGCTCTTCGCCAATTCCGACAGCCGGATCGACTCGAATGTGATCGCAAAGATGGCAGGGTTTCTGGAAGCCCATCCCGACTGCGCCGCTTGTTCGCCGCGTCTTGTTGATCCGAGTGGCGCCGTTCACTCTTCGTTGCGTCGCTTTCCGACTCACAAGAATTTGCGCAGCTCCCGTGGCGCATTTTTTCGCTCGGCAGGTGACTACACAATCGAGGCAGACCAGTCGCGCAAGCCGGTAGAGGCGATGGCAGCGACCTTTTTCATGATCCGCAAAAACGATTTCAACACACTCGGCGGCTTCGATGAGCGCTTCTTCATGTATGTCGAGGATACCGATCTTTGCCTCCGACTGTCTCAAGCAGGTCGCCAATGCTGGTACCTGGGTGATCTCGACGTTGTCCATTTCTGGGGCGCCTCATCGCGACAACACCGTTTCCGCATGAAATGGCACCATCACAGATCGGTCTGGAAGTACTTCAAGAAACATCATCCTGGGCGGAGGTGGGCAAATCGCTGGCTGGCGTGCCAGTTGACTGTTAACTTGCTCTTGGTTTGGATTCGGCAGCTGGCCGGCGGAGGCGGGGAGGATCGTAGATGAGAGCCATTCTGATCAGCGCCGTGCTTGGCGCGGCGGTGACGTTTCTTCTGATTCCGCCATTGCGCAAACTGGCGCTCGCCCGTAACTGGCTCGATCGTCCGCAGGGGCGAAAGCTGCACTCACAGCCAACCCCGTTCGTCGGGGGCTGGGCCATATTCGCCGGATTCTGGGCGGCCTTCCTTTCGTGTCTGGTGGTCGCCCCCGAATTGCGCGAGGAAGTAGGACCGCGGCTTGCCCCCATTTTCTTTGCCCACTTAATAGTTTTTCTAGGCGGAGTCGTTGACGATTTTTTCGATCTCAAAGCCTGGTACAAACTGCTGATTCAACTGGCGGCGGCTGTAGTCCTCTTTGCTGCCGACCTGAAGGTTGACACGATCTATGTGCCCTTTGTTGGCTCCTTTCCGCTTTCCTGGCCGCTGGCCCTTTTGGCCACGATTCTCTGGTTGTTCATAATCGTCAATGCCCTCAACGTTATCGACGGTCTGGACGGGCTGGCTGGCGGACTTTCAGTCATTGCCGCCATCGGGTTGCTCTACACGGCACTCGCTCTGCAGATTCCCCTGGTGGTTACTATCAGTATCATTGCAATCAGCATCACGCTGGCGTTTCTGTGCTTCAATTTCCCGCGGGCTACGGTTTTCCTCGGCGATTCCGGCAGTCAGTCGATCGGCTTTATCTTCGCGGTCGCGGCCATCTATTGCCCAATCAAGAGCTACACCGTCGTCGCCATGTTTGTGCCGCTGCTGACCTTGGGCGTACCCCTACTGGAACTTGCCACGAGCTTCGGACGTAGGCTAATCACGGGCAAGTCGGTCGTGCGGGGTGATTCGGGACATTTGTACCATGTCTTGCAGCGGCTTGGGTGGGGATCGCGTCTAACCGTGGTGGTGTTCTGGTCTGTGGCCGCCGTCCTGCAGGTTTTTGTGTTTACACTTTTTCTGTTTGACCGACGTATTGTATTCTCTATATTGGTGCTATTCATGCTCATCGTTGCTGGCTGGTTTCTGCTTCTGTCCAGGAAGGAGGAGCGGTAAATAGTGGCTGCGGGCGGGTTCTATTTGGAATTTGAGAAACCGATAGTCGAACTCGAGAAGAAGATCCGGGAGATGAAAGAGTTCTCCTCCGGCGGCGGGCTGGAGCTCAACTCCGAAATCATCGCCCTGGAACGCAAACTCGAAAAGCTCCAGGCGGAGATTTTCTCCAAGCTGACGCGTTGGCAGCGCGTCCAGTTGGCGCGGCATCCCAAGCGTCCTTATTCCCTTGATTATATCCAGCTTATCTTTACCGACTGGGTCGAACTCCATGGCGACCGCGGTTATGCCGATGATAAGGCCGTCGTCTGCGGCTTTGCTAAGCTCGACGGCGAGAAAGTCCTGGTTCTCGGACAACAGAAGGGCCGCGACACCAAGCAGAAGCTGGAGCGCAACTTCGGCATGATGCATCCCGAGGGCTATCGCAAGGCGCTACGTCTGATGAAGACCGCGGCGCGCTTTGGCCGGCCGATCTTCATCTTCATCGATACCCCCGGAGCATTTCCCGGCGTCGAGGCCGAAGAACGAGGTCAGGCCGAGGCGATCGCCCGTAATATCCTCGAGATGTTCAAGCTCGAGGTCCCGATTATCATCTCGATAATTGGCGAAGGCGCCTCCGGCGGGGCGCTCGGAATCGGAATCGGCGATCGGATTCTCATGTTGGAAAATGCCTGGTATAGTGTGATCTCTCCGGAAGGCTGTGCTGCAATCCTGTGGCGTGATCAGTCCAAGGCTCCTGATGCAGCCGAAGCGTTGCGTCTATCAGCGGCCGACCTGATGCAGATCAGGGTGATCGACAAAATCCTTCCCGAGCCGACTGGTGGCGCTCACCGCAATCACCAATTAGCGGCACAAATCCTGAAAGCGGAATTGCTGGCTATGCTCGAGGAGCTCAAGCAGTTGAGCACCGAGGAGTTACTGGTTCGCCGTCTGGACAAATTCCGGGCGATTGGTATCTACGATGAAGTCTGACCCCGCCGCGGGAAAGCGGCTCCCAATAGAACTTCGCGACTTGCTTGTTTGTCCTCAATGCAAAGGGCCATTGACACCCAACGCCGTAAGTGATACACTTGACTGCTGCGCCTGCCGGCTGCGCTATGAGATTCGCAGGGGAATTCCAATTCTCGTTGTTGAAGAAGCCGCGGCGTATTGATGAATTTTCGTTAAGGAGTTTTCACTCGATGAAACTATCGAAATTCTGCGAAGAGCAGTTGATTACGTTCGACCTGCAGGCCACGGCTAAAAATGAAGTTATTGAAGAGCTGGTGGAAATGGCCGCCAAGTCCAAGCTGGTTAAGGACAAGAGCCTGCTTCTGAAGGATATCATCACACGCGAAAATCTGGTCACGACCGGTGTCGGCTACGGCGTGGCATTCCCGCACGCCAAGACAAAAGCCACCAAGGGTATCGTGATTGCATTCGGTCGTTCCGACAAAGGCGTGGACTTCGAGGCGATGGACAAACAGCCGGTTCACTTGTTCTTTCTGATCGCTGCACCAGAGGATGCCATCGGCGCTCACTTGAAAGTTATGGCGCATCTGTCATATTTAATGAAGTCCGAAAAGAACCGCGAGAAGTTGATGACGGTTAAGAGCCCTGGGGAATTGCTGCAAATTCTCGATTCCATTGAATAGTCTCGATGAAATGGACCTCCGGTCGCCTCTATCGCAATCGCAAGCTGCTTCTGACTATATCGGGTCTTCTGATCCCGCTCTTGCTCTCGTCCCTGCTCGCCGGTGAGCGCAATTTCGTCGCCGGACTGCTCCAGAATATTTTCTACTCGCCTTTCCTGGCCATCTCGAACAAGGTCGGTTCCTTGCTTCAGGTTCACAAGGAAAACGAAGCCTTGCAGCAGGAGATCGTCCGACTGAAATACGAGCACAGCCAGCTGCAGGGCAGGGCCGTGGAAATGGAACGCTTCAGAGCAATGCTCGATCTTCTGCCACGCGAGGGCTACCGGATCATTCCTGCCGACGTCGTTGCCTACGAGCAAGGTCGGCGGCTTTCCACGGCAATCATCAAAGCCAATTCCCAGATCGATCGCTTTCGCGCTGTCGTCGACGAAAACGGCATTGTCGGCAAGACCTCAGCCAGCACCGGCAACGTTGCGACGGTCTCGTTGCTTGTTGGCCCGAACTGCCGTGTCGCCGCTCGCAACACGCGGTCGCAAACGCTGGGAATCATCAAGTGGCATTCGGGGCGCGGGCTTTACTTTGACGATGTCTCGTTAGATGCCGATGTCGAAAAAGGCGATACTCTCGTCTCCTCCGGACTGGGTGGGGTCTTCCCGGAGGGACTCTTTGTGGGCGTGGTTGACAGCATCGAGGCTTCCAGTTCCGCCTTCTTTATGCAAGTCCGAGTTGAACCGTTTGTTGATTTTGACGCCCTCGATGTCGTTATGGTGATGGAGCCCCTGGAGAGTAACGATGGCCGGTAGAATATTCGCGTTTTTGCTGTTCGCGTATCTGACCGCCTTCTGCCAGACTCTCCTGGCGAATACCGTCGCGATTCTCGGCATTGCCCCAGACTTCACCATGATCATCATCCTGATCATCGTGCTGCGCAAAGAATTCGATCTGGCCTACCCCGTGACTCTATTGGTGGCCCTGATATCTGACGCATTGACTCCGGAAGTATTTGGCTACGGAGCTTTTCTTCGTTTCGGGCTGGCGGTGCTCATTTACGAACTGCGCCAGCATCTTAATCTGGATCAGTGGTACAGCCGATTATATGTATTGGTTGGCGCCGAAACGGTTTTCCAATTGTTGTACCAGCTCCTGACCAGTGGATTTGACTTCGGCGCCGCGCTGCAAGTCTACTGGGAGAGCTCCCTTCCAACCCTGGCCTATACCGCCGGCGTTGGCTTTATCGTCTTTTTCTTGTTCGACTTGGGGATCCGGGTCGAGATTCTGAGTCGTCGTCGTGGTTGATCAAGTTTCAAAACTCGCTCGCGGCCGCATCATGATCGGCATTGTAGCCGTTGTCTTCCTGTTGCTGCTGGCCAAGCTGGTCCATTTGCAGGTGATCGACTACGCCTACTATTTTCAGATGTCTGAAGAGAATCGCATCCGCCTCGTGCCGCGCACGGCGATGCGCGGCAAGATCGTAGACCGCGAAGGGCGTGCGCTTTCTCAGGATCGTCCGGCGTATACTGTCTCGGTAATCCCGACAGAAGTCAGGCACCTGCAGCGGTTGTCTGAGGAACTCGCGCCGTTGATCGACATGGAAGAGGCCGGCATTGTCAAGAAAGTCAAAGAGCGCCGCTCGCGACGACACGAACCGGTCGCGATTCGCAAGGATCTGGCGTTTGCATCGGTGTGCGTCATCGAGGAATCGAACGAGTTGTTCCCGGGTGTCATGTATCAGCTTGATCACGCGCGAATCTACCCGTATCACAACATCGCTTCTCACTTGATCGGTTACACTGGCGAAGTCGATGAGCGAGAGTCCGAATCGCAGTATCGGATTGGTTCGATGATTGGGCGCGCCGGTGTCGAACGCACTTATGATCAGCAGTTACGCGGTATTGATGGCGTGGACTACCTGGAAGTCACAGCGTCTGGACGGATTCTGGGGTCTCTGGCGACGAAACCGAACAAGGACCCGGTACCGGGCAGCGAGCTGGGTCTGTCACTCGACCTGGACCTCCAACTGGTGTGTGACTCACTTTTTGGCGATTCGCTGGCGGGTGCCGCCGTCTTTATGGATCCGCGCAACGGCGAAATCCTGGCGATGACATCAAAACCAGATTACGATGCGAATCTCTTTGCAGGATTCGTCCCGCGCGACGACTACCAGCGGCTTTCGAGCGACGAGCGCCGTCCACTCCTCGACCGCACCATTCGCGGACTCTATCCGCCCGGCTCAACGGCGAAACTCCTGACGGCCGGGGCAGCG
This sequence comes from uncultured Ignavibacteria bacterium, assembly GCA_964584025.1. Taxonomy (GTDB): domain Bacteria; phylum Zixibacteria; class MSB-5A5; order CAIYYT01; family CAIYYT01; genus JADJGC01. Next base: position 19,085 of record CAZOYE010000031.1, on the reverse strand, counting down.
CTCGAACTCGGATTGATCGATGTCAATACGCACTTTCGCGCTTGCTACGGCGGTTATCAGTTCGGCAATCGCTTCTTCCGGTGCCACAAGAAATCGGGACATGGAAGTCAGGATGTGATTGGCGCCCTCGAGGTGTCTTGCGATACCTACTTCTATCAGGTCGGGCTGAAACTGGGACTCGAAAACTGGACCAATTACGCGCGCAAATGCGGATTCGATGTCGTGACCGGCGTCGATATCCCAAACGAAAAACCGGGCCTTGTGCCGGATGAAGCGTGGTACAACAAGGCCTATGGAAAGTCGGGCTGGACCAAAGCGGTCTTGCTGAATCTCGGCATCGGCCAAGGTGAGTTGTTGGTGACGCCGATCGGATTAACCCAGTTCTTTGCTGCCGTGGCAAATCACGGAACCGCCATGAAACCGCATCTGATGCGCTATCTGAAGTCTCCCGATGGTGAGATCACTCATGTCAACCCCGCGGCGGTGCGCCAACTGCCGTTCAGCGAGCGTACCCTGTCGATTCTTATCGAAGGTTGCCGGCGTGTGGTTGAGGGCGGCGCCGGTACGGCGACACGCTCGCGCATTCCCGGAATTCCGATGGCAGGCAAGACCGGTACGGCGCAGAACCCGCACGGTAATGAACACGCCTGGTTTTGCGGTTTCGCTCCGATTGACAATCCGACTATCTGCGGTTGCGTCATCGTCGAGTTGGCCGGACACGGCTCAGTGGCGGCGGCGCCGATTGTGAAACAAGTCTTTATTCGTCATTTCGAGAAAACGGGCCTGCTGGCGCCCCCGCCGCCGGCCCCGATCGAGGACCTGGTATATTTTGAAGATCTCTACTCGGGACATATTCAGCTCCGGTAACTTGCCGCTTTTCGCGGCCGCCAGCCTGCTGACGATCATCTCGATCGTGTTGGTCTACTCGGCGAACCATGTCAGCGCCGATCCGCGTCTGCAGGATGATTGGATTAAGCAGATCGTCTGGTTCTTTCTCGGCATCGTCGTGTTTGTCCTGACGCTCAAGATTCCTATGCGCTTCCACGAGGCTTTCGCCTACGTGTACTACACCGTCGCTTGCGTTCTCTTGCTCGGACTGGTGTTGTTCGGCGCCTCCAAGTTTGGCGCCCAGCGCTGGTACAGCCTGGGGTTCTTGAGCTTTCAGCCTTCGGAAGTTGCCAAGGTGGCATTCATCTTCGCCCTGGCGCGTTACTTGAGCTACAGTCGTCGACCGATCTCGCATTTGCGCAAGATCATGACGGCGTGCGTCATGTGCGGCTTCATCACTTTCCTGGTCTTGCGGCAGCCGGACTTGGGTTCGGCTGTGATCTTCACCGTGATCTTTTCTGCCATGATGTTCTGGGCGGGATTGCCGGCGCGCTATCTGCTGCTTTTCTATACGCCCGTGATCAGTATGATTGCTTCGTCGAGCATGTGGGCGTGGGTCATCTTCTTTGCCTTGTTGATCATCGCTGCCATGACCATCGTGCGGCGTTCCCCGGCCTTCACGATCTTGCTCGTATCTGCCAATCTCCTGGTTGGTGCGCTGAGTTCCATCGCCTGGAATCATCTTCATGACTACCAGCAGATGCGCATCAAGATCTTTCTTGATCCCGGTCAGGACCCTCTGGGAGCCGGCTACCAGATCATCCAATCAAAGGTTGCGATCGGCTCCGGCGGGCTGTTGGGAAAGGGTTACATGGCCGGTAGCCAGAACAAGTTGGATTATCTTCCGCTTCGCCATACCGATTTCATCTTTTCCGTCGGTGCCGAGGAATTCGGCATGCTGGGGGCGGCTGTCATCCTCGCGCTCTTCGCCTTCCTTTTCTTGCGTGGTGTGCGTACGGCCATGAAGGCGCGCAGCGAGTTTATGCAATTGGTGGCGATCGGCGCCGTCGCGGCTCTGGCGTTTCAGATGTTTGTGAATATCGGAATGGTCGTTGGCCTGTTACCCGTGGCTGGTGTACCCTTGCCGTTTGTCAGTTATGGGGGCTCTTCGCTGTTGGTGAGTTGGATGTTGCTCGGCATTATCGCCAATGTCGAGCGAAACTGGATCGAGTATTAGCTAACGCAGCAGGTAATTCTATGTCGCTGAATTTTGCCATGACCGGCGTTGCCGGCTATATCGCCCCGCGTCATCTAAAAGCCATTAAAGAGACCGGCAATCGCCTCGTGGCCGCCGTCGATCCGAACGACTCGGTCGGGATACTGGACAGCTACTTTGATGACTGTAAGTTCTTCACGGAGTTTGAGCGCTTTGACCGACATATCGAAAAACTCCGTCGACTTGGCGACGAGCGTCGCGTCAACTATGTCACAATCTGTTCGCCGAACTACCTGCATGATGCTCACGTGCGCTTTGCGCTCCGCGTGGGCGCCAACGCGATCTGCGAGAAACCGGTCGTCCTCAACCCCTGGAATATTGATGCGCTTCAAGAGATCGAGCAAGAAACCGGCAAGCGAGTCTTCACGGTGCTTCAACTGCGCGTCCATCCGGCGCTGCTTGAGTTGAAATCGAAGATACTTCAACTCAGCTCGAGTCGGAAACGCGAGATCGAATTGACCTACATCACGTCGCGCGGCGCCTGGTACCAGGTATCTTGGAAGGGCCAGCTCGAACGCTCCGGAGGGCTTGTGACCAATATCGGTATTCACTTCTTTGACCTCCTGATCTGGCTCTTCGGCGATGTGACGCATAGCGAAGTCCATCTGAGCACACCAGCGCGCGCCGCCGGCTTCGTCGAACTCAAGAATGCCAATGTCCGCTGGATGCTGTCGATTGACAAAAACGATCTGCCGAAAGCCACGCAAGCCAAGGGGCAGTCGACGTACCGTTCAATTACGGTCGACGGAAACGAGATCGAGTTTTCCGGCGGCTTCACCGACCTGCACACGATCGTCTATCAGGAAACACTTGCCGGACGCGGTTTTGGCTTGGCCGACGCCCGCCCCTCCGTGGAACTCTCGCATTTGATTCGCAATGCCGTCCCGATCGGACTTAACGATCGGAGCCACCCGGCGGCCTTGGCGTTGGAAGTATAGAGACTAGGTAATCACTAAAGAAGAAGTCCCCGGCTCGTTGCCGGGGACCCCAGTCTGGTAAGAACAACCTCCTGCGACAGTAGCCTATCTTGTTGATACCTTGAAGTGCAGGTTGCGCCACCAAGGGCGGTTCCTGCCGGCTTCCTCAGTCTCAGCGCGGTACCGGCGATCGGAGTGGCGCGGCATCACTTTGACGGATTACCGTCCAATTCGGAAGCATCCTGCCAGGTGACGTTTGGGTCATTCGGATCATCCGGCACGGGCGCAATCGAGTTACTTGAACAGCCGACCAAGAGTCCCAGAACTACACTCATAGCGAGGAGCATCCCGCTAATCCAGGCGTACCGCTTAGATTTCTTTGCTCGTGACACACTTTCCTCCTTCTGCTCCACCGTCGCCGGTGGCTTCTTGCATGCTTGCTGTCAGTTGCTGCGGAGATAATCGCAAACCTATTGCCAAAGGTGTCCGTGGCGGTTACAGCTGGCTCGGTTTTCGCTAAGTTTTTGTCAACAAGCCAATTGCGGCCGTGAAACATGTTTCAGATTCGAACACTTTCTTTGAACAGCTGAAATTTGGGAGAAAAGTGTGGGGTCTACGCCACAGGATGAGGGTTTTGGCTGAAGTTCAACCTTGCCGCCACGGACCGCAGCACCGGAGAGAAGTAGCGGTAGTAGGCTGAACTCAATAACAAGTCAAATCGACTGCAGTCGTTATTTCTGAAGAATTCGTTGAGAAGATCCGCCAGCTCGTCCAGCGCACTTTCGCGCCACTGGGGATGTTCACTCAGCCTGACGAGTGATTTTAGTCTCAATTCGAACTGCCCTTGTTCCCGGGCGTAATCCTGACAGCGAGCAAGGTTGGCTCGAGCTTGCTCAGGATTGCCGCGAAGCCGATCTGTTTCGGCTTGTAGGAAGATTGCCTCATATCGGTTACGATCTGAGTTCGTGGCAGCGGCAAAATCGGCGAGTCGTTGCTGTTGAATGGCTGCCGAGTCGGCTTGTCTTAAACCGATCAGAAGCCGGCATAGCCCGATCGTGCCGCGAATCTCGTATTCCTGCGCACCCGCCGCAGCCGCCAGCGCGATGGCTTCTTGATACGTTGCCTGCGCCGTACTCGAATCCCCGCTATAGAATTTGCAGTCCGCCAATCTCACTGCAGTCTCGGCCATCAGCTCGTTATCACCGCACTCTCGGGCAAATTGTGCGACAGAATTGTATTTATTCTCAGCGTCCTCCAATCTCCCAAGGTGAAGATCGATATCGCCCAGATTGCCGATTGTGTAGAAGTGCGGATGCTTCTCGCCGAGGTGTTCAAATATACGATCTGCAGCCGTGAACAGCTCTTCTGACTCGCGGTATCGACCGGCTTGGAAGAGCAGATTCGCCAGATTGCCCGAGGCATAAGACTGATTGCGTCGATCGCCCGTTTGGATAAACACTTCCCGGGCGCGCTCCGCCAGGCTACGCGCACGCTTGAAGTCACCAAGTTCTTCACTGATAATCGCCAGGTTGTTTGCCACTCTTCCTTGAAGATATAAGGGAGTAGCTTGCTCGTCGTGCGCGAGAGACTTCTCGAAGCACTTTCGTGCGGCATCAAGGTTTCCGCCGGACCAGTAAGCCAGGCCGAGATTGTTGAGCGCGGTGACTTCACGAGGGCGGTCGTTTGCCGAACGGGCGAGTTCAAGTGCGCGCCTGCATACTTCCTGCGCTTCACGGATCTTTCCGGTCCGCCGTAGCAACTCTCCCTCGATGGCCAGAAATTCAGAGACCAGGTGCTTGGGTGTCGCATCGGATATCTCGGAAGAAATCAGGCGTAGAGCCGCACGGCAGCGCGCATAACGCGACTGCTTCCAAAGCGTTCGCGCAAATTCGACTGCCGAGGCAATGCGCTCGGTGCAATCACCACGCCCTTTGGCCCAGCGGCGCCAGCGGCGCAACTCGGCAAAAGCCAACCCGAAGTTGCCCTCGTGGACTGCAAAGCCGGATGCCCGATTGAAGTATTCGCTGCCTTCTGCCGTCGAGAGCGACGAGACCACGTCTTCACTAATTCTGCGGCACTGCTCATAATACGACGCCGCTTCGATCAAGGCGCCGTTACGCTCTGCTTCGGTGGCAGCCTTGAAGCAATAGCGGAAGGCTTTTCCACTATCATCGCTCGAACCAAAATGATAAGCCAATTTGACAAGCGGGGCTCCATTCGCCTTTTCAAGTTGCTCTCCGAGCAGGCGATGCCATTTTTGCCGCTCGAGGACGGGAATGCGGCTGTAAACCGATTCGCGCAATTGCTGGCTGCTGAAGGAAAACAGGGCTGCATTCTTAGTCGCAAGGGACGAGTTTACCAAGTTCTTTTGCACGAGCCCCGAGAGGTTGCGCTCGATTTCCTCCGACGACCAGTTAGGCTGCAGGAGACGCAGCTGTGCCATCGACACTTCCGACCCGGCCACAGCGATCGACCGCAAGACCGCGCGCTCGCTTTCCGTCAGAGAGTCATAGGTGGCCAGAAGCACATCTTCAAGCCGATGGTGCAGCGCAATCGATGCGGGTGCCCCTACGACTTCGTAACGCGCGGAATCGGACAGCTTCTGCAGTGACCCGTTGTTAATCAACGATTGGAACGTCGTTCGAATCAACAAGGGATTACCCTGTGACGATTCCGACAGCCTTCGCATCAGTTCCGTCTCGCGCGTCCCGGCTACAAGCGACTCTTCGAACCATTGCTGCATTTCCGTCTCGCCGAGGGACGTCAGCTCAAGTTTTGCCCTCCGTAGTTGTGAAGAGGACGGCGTTTGCGTCATGAGGATAAAGCGTGCCTTGGAGCCTTCCACGTTCTGCAATACTCTATCCAAGATCGCTTGGGACAGCGAATCTATGCGATCGATCGAATCGACTATGATCAGTTTGGTGTCAAGTTGTTCGATCAGAAGCTCTGAAACGATCTCCCCGGTCTTCTCAAGTCGCAATTCACTGGAAAGACCAAGCGTCCAGGAACTTTCGTCGAGCTGTTCTCCGAATAACGGGGCCAAGAGCGGTAGCCAGCGCCGATCGATCTGAGTCTGCAAGAACTCAATTGGACTACTCTCGTTGCGATCGGTAAGCCAGACTGTCTGCAACAGCTCGCCGAGCAGCCAACCGGCATGACGCAGTGCACTTTGAGTGCCGTTGAAATAGCAGGCAGTAGTCTGCTGATGCTGCTTCAGAAACTGCAGGACGAGTTCAGTCTTTCCGATGCCGGCGGCGCCCGAGATCTCGAGAACCCGGGGGCCATTCACCGTCGCGGCTTCCCACCAGCGTTCCAGGGCGGTCAACTCGTTTGTCCGTCCATAAAAACGCTCGACTGCGGTCGGGAGCTGGCGTTCTCGACGCCAGCGAAGAAACTTGAAAACCGGAACGGATTCGCCGACTCCCTTCAGCGCTAGTCGTTCTTGCTCGCCGAAATAGTAATCTTCGATGAGTTCGTGCAGCGCGCTGTCGAGTACAACACCACCCGACCGTGCCTTGGCCATCAGGCGAGCTGCCAGGTTCACGGCGTTGCCCATCACCGTGAATTCGCGCCGATGTTCACTGCCGACTTCGCCGCAGAGCAGCTGACCGTGCGTCGCCCCGACTGCGATCTCGACTGCCGCGTCGCTCAGGGCCGCGATGTCTACCGCGGCACGCAGCGCCCGCAGTTCATTGAGTCCCGCGGATTGGGCTGCACCGAAAAGACAGAGTACTTTGTGGCCTGACTTAAAGGGGTCGATACGTGCCACCATGCCGGAGTGCTCCGCGATTTTGGAAATGATTCTCCCCAAGACAACGCTCAAGCGCTGGTCGGCATCAGTCGCGTCAATGGCAGAAACTCGGACAAAGAGCACGCTGACGCGCCGATGTTCGCTATTGAGATTGCTCGTGAACGATAATCCGCGTTCCCGTTCTCGAATGGCCTCCGGCACGTACGCCGCAAGCGGGCTGTCTTTCATAAGAGATGGATGTAAATCAACCGCCTGATACCGAGCCTCCAAGGGCTGGCACGCAGGCCCCTCAGCGGGCGAGGAAGCCAACACCAATGCGCCGGGCCCGGCTTCGTCAGCTGCCGCATAGATCAAGGGAATCGTGCCGCCAGAGATTTCATAGTCAAGTCGGCCGCCTGAGCCTTCGATCGTCAGTACGCGAAACGCACCGAGGGCTGCGCCGGCATGGAGTGCAAGCGGGTGTTTTGTGCAGATTTCAGTGTTGCGGTTGACTTCTTCCACCTGCTCCACCATCTCCGAGAAGATCTTCTGTGGCTGTGACGACTCAGGAAACCAACACCAGATCGCGTCTCCTGAGAACTTGAGGATATCTCCGTGGTGGCCAGACACAACCAAGCCAAGTCTTCGAAAGATCTCGTTCAACAGGTTCGTCAGAATCTCGAATCCGACCGGGCCCAGTTCACCGAGCGATTTGGTCAAGGCGGTGAATCCACTGGCATCGGCGAAGAACAAGTAGCCGGAATGTTCCGTGGTATCGTGAATCTGTCCTGGGTGACGCAGGTACCAATCGCGCAGCAGCTGCGGTAGGTAGGTTTCAGAGGCGCTGAACATAGGGCGTCGTTAGAATGCCATGCGAATGACGTAGAGAACCGACAAGTGCACGGCCTGATCGATGAATAATGCTTGCTTGCTGCCGTTGAATTTGGTCGCTTTGATCGAATCCTGGAGCCAGTGTTGCAGGTACAACACCGCCAGGACAATGGCGGTCACCAAGTTCGGAAAGCCTGAACGGTGGTTCAGAAACTCACCCAGCCACCAAAAGGCACCAATGGTCAATACGTAGACCAGTACGTGGCTTGACAAAACCCGCCTGTTTGCGGCCTTCTCTTTAGCCATTCGGTCTGTCTGCAGCGCAAAGTCGCCGAAGACATGGCCGAGCAGGAGAAAGAAGAGGGTGTCCGGCATAAGTTTACCTTAACTCGGCAAGTGAATCGTGAAGATTGTGCCCTGGTTTGGTTGCGAATCACAGCGAATGGTTCCGTGGTGGTAGTCGACAATCTTCTTCACCGTCATCAGGCCAATACCATGCCCCGTTGGTTTGGTCGTAAAGCGATGGGAGAAAAGCTCAGCCAAATGCTCCGAGCCGATTCCCGGGCCGTTGTCAATGACACGGATTTGCGCCATCGAGTTTTCCGGGGCACGTGCGAGTTCGATCGTGATCGACTTCTCGTCGCGTTGACAAGTTCCGAGAGCATCCGCGGCGTTGATCAGCAAGTTGAGAAGTATCTGATGGAACAGCGATTCATTAACACGCACCCGCGCCGGAAAATCGGTGGCGGTCACGGCGGAAAGCTTAATCTTGCGGAATCGTTTCTGCGGTCCGAGAAAGCGCAGCATGACACGCACCATCTCATCGATGTTGCGTTCCTCTAAAGCATCTGTCTGCCGGCGCGCACCCATCAAATCGTCGACAAATCGCGATATCTCGCTGAGACTCTGCCCCATCGCGCCGAGCCAGCGCGTGATCTCTGCGTCTGGTTGACTTCTAACTCGATGCTGCACTAATTCAAGATTGCCCGAGAGGACGGCGAGGTAGTTGTTGATATGGTGCGCAATCTCAGCCGCGAGCTCACCCTCGGTCGCCAGACGCTCAAGTTTGATGATCTGATCGTTCAGTTCGATGAGTTGCGAGATGTCCTCGAAGATCATCAGGTAAAGTCGGGAAGCTGAATCGATACCGAGTCGCGATATCGAGATATACAGAGTCCGCATTTCGCCCGCGACGGGAATCTTGCATTCTCCCGACCAGATCTCCTTTTCGGACTCACGCAGGCAATGCAACGGCCCTTCGGTACGGCAATAATGCGACATGGATTCAGGCAGAAAACATCCCTCAACGTCGAGGATTCGCCGTCCCGAGGTGTTAAGTCGTTGCGTGCGTCCCTGTTCGTCAAGTATTGCGATTCCCGCCGGCGATTGCTCGATGATCTGTTCAAGAAAGGTGTTGGCTCGGTGGAGTTGGTCGTTGGCGTCCTGAAGCTGAAAGTTATTGGCTTCCAACTCGTCCACCCGCGACGAGTCTGACTTGCGCAGTTTGCGGCTCAAATCGCTCATCACGGCCAGCGCAAACTCCGGCTCGGCGCGGACCAGTTCCAGGAACTGCTCGCGCCCAACTTCGATCATCTCGCATTCCGATTCGGCAATAACCGTAGCAGATCGCGGTGACTGATCAATCAAGGACATTTCACCGACGATCTCGCCTTGTCCGGCTTTGGCAATTTCAATACCGTCCTTTTGGATAAGCACGTTACCGCTGATTACCCAAAGCATGGTCGTGCCGGCATCGCCTTCGCGAAAGATCAACTCGTTCGCCGAGAATGTCCTGCGCGTGCCGATCGAGTGCAACTGAATAGGGTTGTTAACAGTATGTACCATGTCCTTGAGCCATCTAATGCCTATCAGGAATTATCGGCACGCTGCGCAGTTTTTATACTCATTGACCGAAGCCGAAAAAGGATCAGACGAATGTCTTGTTTCAGTTTGAACCGCGAATGGGTGATGAAGGACGAATCAGAAACGCAGAGTGAGATCCAACCGGACTTCATCACCCGGAGGCGAAAACTGCGGAGTCAGGTCAACGTCGAAGCCCGCCAGATGCGCATCCACATAGGCATCAAACATCGAGAAGAATACCGTGAGCCCGGTAAGCCAGAGATAATCATTGCGATTGGATCGATAAGCTGAGTAACGGGCAAAGGCTGCGCGCTGTTCACTTTCAGGCAGCGACTGAATGGAATCGTATTCGTCTTCCGCCTTGATCCACCAGTGCACCGCCCTCGCAATGAAGAAGGTTTCGGCGCCGCAGACAATGGCGCTCTTGACATACTTGCGATTGTAGTACTGCCCCCATCCCGGCACCGCAACCGACCGGAGCAAGGCTCCCATCGGGGAACGACGCGGCTTCAGCGTCGCAGGCGCTGTCTGCCCGGATTCAATTCTCAGACTGTCCGATTGCGCCACAGCGGCTCCGGACGCGATCAGCACCGATAAGAACAAGAGATGCCAGCAACGCATGTCAATCGGATGATACGCCGTACCTTCGCAATCGGCAACTTCAATTGACGCTGCGGGTTGACTACCGACCGGCAATCTCTATATTGTGCACATGCTCCCGTCACCACGATTGACCCGACTGCTCCAGGAGGGCGTTCCCACCGTTGTACTTACGGGCGCCGGGATCTCGGCAGAATCCGGCGTACCGACTTTTCGCGGTGGCTCGGGCAGCCTCTGGGATAAGTTTGACCCGACGGTCCTCGCCTCAGTGGAGGGGTTTCTGGCGAATCAGCAACTGGTCTGGGAATGGTATGCCTGGCGCCGTAAACTGATCGGTGAAGTCGAGCCCAATGCTGGACATCGGACGCTGGCCCAGATGCAGAATTCTTTGCCGGATTTCACGTTGATCACGCAAAACGTCGATAATCTACATCAGCGAGCCGGCTCGGAACCCGTGATCGAGTTGCATGGTAATATTCATAGAAACAAGTGCCACCGTTGTGGCCGGCAGTACCAAAACGAGAATATCGACCCCAACCAATTGCCAACCTGCTCGTGCGGCGGGGCGATTCGTCCGGACGTCGTTTGGTTTGGCGAGATGCTGCCACGCGAGGCAATCAATCTGGCGATGACTCATTCCGAACGTTCGCAACTCTTTTTCAGCATCGGAACCTCGGCCGAGGTCTTTCCAGCGGCGGACTTGCCGCTGATTGCCAAACAGCACGGCGCCTATCTGGTGGAAATCAATCCGGATGAGACCCGTCTGTCAGTGTATGCGGATGAGATATTCCGTGAAAAATCCGGGACAGCCCTGCCGGAGATTTGGCGGCAAGCGGCAATAGGAATCAATGCGCAGTAAAGTCAACTCCAGAGCGCTCTGCCATACCCTTCCGGGCAGCATGCGCCGTCTTGCAGCTCTCGGATCACGTCTGCTCCTGATCGCGCTGATCGGGCTTTCTTCTTCGGGATGTGTCTACTTCAACACTTTCTATCTCGCGCGCAAGAATTTCAATCAGGCCGAGTCGGCGCGCAAGAAAGAGAAGCGCGACAAGGCCAGCGGCGCCGAACTCAAGGGATACCAGGAGGCGATTCGGAAATGCTCGAAGGTGCTTTCCGAAAGCCCCAATTCAAGTTGGGTCGATGACGCGCTCTTCATCATCGGCAAGTCCTATTACTACCTTGGCGCATACGACAAGTCGGAACGGCAGTTTCGCGACCTGCTGTCTTCATTCCCTGATTCGAAGTATGCCGAAGAATCGCGCTTCTTCCTCGGTAAGGCACGCTACCAGCTCGAGAACTACTCCCTGGCACGAGAGATATTCACGGAATACCTCGAAGCTTCCAGGAACAACGAATTTGGCGCCGAAGCCGCGTACTTGATGGCGGAGATGGCGCGCTCTGAAGAGCGATATGACGAGGCCATTGATTTCTACGGGAGGTTTAGCGAGCGGTACAAATCCAACTTCCGACGGCCGGAAGTGCAGTTCAAGATTGGAGAATTGCAGTTCCAAAAGGAGCAGTTTGCGGCTGCCGAACGTTCATTCGCCCTGGCAGCGGATTTGGCCAACGAACCCAAGAGCCGCCTGAACGCGGAGTACGAACAGGGCCGTTCCTTATATGCGCTGGATAGCGTCGCAGCCGGCCTCGCGCTGTTCAAGAGGTTGCGGGATGACCAAAAGGACTCCGTCTACCTGGGCAACATCTTGCTGCGAATCGCCGAAGGGATGAATCTGCAAGGTGAAGAACGCGAAGCCATCTTGCTCTACGATGACATTGCTGTCAACTTCGCCAAACGAATCGAATCCGCAGAAGCATATTATCGATTGGGTGAGATCGCTCAGGAGCAATGGGGAGATTTGATAACGGCCAAGGAAATGTACTTGCTCGCCTCCAAAGAACAGCGCGGCGACAAGTGGCGCGCGCAAGCCTTGGAGAAGGTTTCCGATATTTCGCGAGTCGAGACCTATTTGGCATCTATGGCGAGCGATACAACGGAAGCCGCTGTGACTAACCGCTTCCTGTTGGCCGAGATGTACCGCACCGATCTTGGGCGTCCCGATTCTGCCCTGGCCGAGTACAAGGTCATTGTTGACCAGTATGCCTCGAGTGAAGTAGCCCCGCGGGCTCTGCTTGCCATTGGCTGGCTTTACGAGAGCCATTACGGCGACACTGCACAAGCTCAGTCATACTACCAGCAGGTTATCGACAAGTACCCGCAATCCGATGCCGTTCAACAGGCACTCGACCTGCTTGACTTGGAAGGGGCTGAGCCGTTTGCGCTTTATCCTGACAAAATCTACGCCATGGCGGAGGAGCAGTATTTTGACCTGCGTGACTTGGACTCGGCGCGTTCGCTCTTCTCTCGCCTCGTCGATGACTACCCACAGTCGCGCTATGTTCCTCAAGCAGAGTTCGCAATAGCCCGAATCGATCTGGAACGTTTCATTCCCGACAATAAGGTAATCAAGCAATCGATTACTGCTCCGGTAGCATTGGACACAACGAAGGTCCCGTCCGATTCCGCAGGAGTGCCGATTTCAACACCGCCTGATTCTGCTCAGCCCGCGCAATCAGTGCCTGAGAGCGATTCGAGCTCAATGTCGCCTGTCAATGCGGATTCTTTGAAGCCGTCGCCACTGCCGTCGGATACTTTGGCGCCGCTTGACATAAGCCAACTTCCTGCGTACGTGAACCCCACCGACAGCTTAATCCGTCCCTCGGAGGTCCTCGGGCGCAATCGCAACCGGGTAAACCAAGACAGCGCGACAATAGCGGCTCACGACTCTCTCAAAGTGGACGGGGATACTCTTGCGGTCGATTCAACAGCACACCAACGTGTCCTTGATGCCATTACGAGCGGTAAGTCAGCGCCGCCGGCAGCCGATAAGCCGAAGCCCGGGGCGGAGGTAGACTCGGCGGCAGTGAAGCCACAAACGGCAAAGGACAGTCTCTTGGCACTCGCCAAGTCGGACGCTCCTTCTGGCCCTCCGAAGGTCTTCGCCGGCGAGGATTCGACAGGGCAAGAGGCAATCCAGAAACCGATCACCCCTGCAGTTCAAGCAGACACGATCCTTGTTGATTCCACGATGATTTGGCGCTTCCTCGAGCTGGCGGAGAAGTATGCCGGTACACCGATCGGAGACGAAGCGGCCCGTTTGGCCCAAGGCGAAATTCGACCCAAACCCCGCCCGCAACAGCAACAGCAGCCTCAACAACCTCAGGAGACAGCAGCCAAAGACACAGCGGCGGCTGTCGATAGCTCCTTCGCTGAGCCGCTCGACACCCTGACACAAGCCCGCTTGGAGGAAATGCGCCTTCAAGAGGAGTATGACCGCTGGCCCCTGATGGAGTACAAACCGACCAACGAAATCGAATTCAAGTACCCTGTCGAGGCCGCGCCCAGCAAGTTCGAAGGCCGCGTGGTGGTGAAGATCAAGATTGAATTCGATGGCAAAGTGTCCGATGTTCAGTTTCTCAAGGGCTCGAAGATCGCTTCGATTGACCTGGAAGTTGACCGCGTCCTTCGGCTGACAGAATTTGATCCATTACGGATTGACCCTTTGAAAATCGGCAATTATTTCATATATAATTACGAGATTCGATTGCCGGAGGAGTATCGATAGAGAAGCGCGATATCTTTCATCGGTGTGAGGTGGTGGAGAACCGGGGATTGGGGGCCGGAGCGTTTCTGCTGTCTTTACAATTCCGTCTCAGGCAGTTTCCCCATCCGGGGACTTTCCTGCACATCAAGCCCACCAGCGAGGGAAGCGATCCGCTCTTGCGGCGCGCCTTCTCGATCTTCGACTACGACGAAGCCAATGGAGTTGTCGATGTCCTGTACAAGGTCTTCGGGCGCGGGTCGGCAATTCTCTCACGAGTTCCCAAAGGGCAACTACTCGACTTGCTCGGACCACTCGGCGAAGGGTTTCCGCTTCCAGATCGGTCTCAAAACATCATCCTGGTCGGTGGCGGTGTTGGTATACCGCCAGTCTATCTGCTTGCCAAGACCTGTTTGCGGAACGGTCATCAGTCGGATCGAATCAGATTCTTGGCCGGTTTCGGGACTTCTTCCGATAGCTGTCTTGGCGAACGTGTCAAGACTCTGCCAATCAAAATGGAGGTCTCAACTGACGACGGTAGTTTGGGCTACCATGGTTTCGTGACCGACCTGCTCAAGCAACGCTTATCAGGAGGTATGGCCGGGGCGGCGACGACGATTTACGCTTGTGGCCCGGAGCCGATGCTGAAGGTCGTGAGACAGATCGCAGCCGATTTTGGCACGCCTTGCTACCTTTCGCTTGAGTCGATTATGCCGTGCGGGGTCGGTACCTGCCTGGGTTGCGTTGTCAAGAAGGCCGGGGAAGAGAAGTATCTGCGTGTCTGTCGCGAAGGCCCGGTCTTTCGATCCGATGAGGTCGAACTGTGACGCTACCTTCACTCAAAGTCAGGATCGGCGATATCGAATTCGCCAATCCCATCATGACGGCCTCGGGGACCTTTGGCTATGGTGAGGAGTTCAACGAGTACATCGATCTTTCCCGCCTCGGCGGGATTGTTACCAAGTCAATCACACGCCACGAACGCAAAGGCCACCCACCCCCGCGGACAGCTGAAACCGCTTCCGGCATGCTGAATGCCATCGGTCTGGCCAATGTCGGCGTCGACGCTTATGTCAAAGAGAAGTTGCAATTCCTGCGCGAACTGGGAACGCGCATTGTCGTAAATGTTGCCGGCTTTGATATTGATGAGTTCCTGTATGTCGTTGACAAGCTCAACGGCCACAAAGAAATCGATTTGATTGAACTCAACATCTCCTGCCCCAACATCAAGGGCGACGGCATGGAGTTCTCCTCCAACCCAGAAATCGCTTACAGAGTCGTCAGTCAAGTCAGGGCTATTTGTGATTTTCCTCTGATGCCCAAGCTGTCCCCCAATGTTGCAGATATCCGGCCGATTGCCAAGGCCTGCGAAGAAGCCGGGGCTGACGCCGTCTCGCTCATTAACACGCTCTACGGCATGGCGATAGATCCCTACGATTGGCGGATCAAATTGACCAATGTCACCGGAGGATTATCGGGCCCGGCGATTAAACCGGTTGCAATTGCGCTGACTTGGAAGGTATATAATACGGTGAAGATCCCGATCGTCGGCATCGGCGGTATCATGGATTATCGGGATGTCGTGGAGTTCATGCTCGCCGGCGCAACCGCCGTGCAGTTCGGAACGGCGAATTTTGTCCAACCCGACTGCACAATAAAGGCCATCGATGCGCTAACGGAATACCTGCGCGAGCGTAACATATCAGATGTGAATAATCTCATTGGAAAGGCGAAGAAACGATGAATCCGTTCATAGAGAAACTGAAGAACGCGCAGACCAAGAATGACTCTCTGGTGTGTGTCGGTCTCGACTCGGACTTTGACAAGATTCCGCGTCACCTGATGTCGCATCAAGACCCCGTGTTCGAGTTTAACAAGGCGATTATTGATGCCACCAAGGATCGTTGCTGCGCCTACAAGCCGAATTTGGCCTTTTACGAAGCCATGGGGCCGCGCGGGATGGAGACCCTCAAGAAGACCATCATGCACATCCCGGAAGAAATACCGATTATTATCGACGCCAAGCGCGGGGATATCGATAACACTGCCAAGAAGTATGCCGAGGCGATCTTTGACGACTTGGAAGGCGACGCTGTTACCCTCTCGCCCTACATGGGACACGATTCAATCGCCCCGTTCCTCGAATATGAAGGGGCCTTTGTCTTCGTGCTTTGCCTCACATCCAATGAGGGCGCCAAGGACTTTCAGTACCTGCATTGCGAGGGAAAGCCCCTCTACATGCATGTAGTCGACAAGGTCAATTCCTGGAACCGTAACGGAAACTTCGGCCTCGTGGTCGGGGCCTCAAAGCCGGAGCAGATGATGGAAATCAGGCTCAAGGCTCCCGGCCTCCCGTTTCTGATCCCCGGTGTGGGTGCTCAAGGCGGCGATCTCCACAAGTCGGTCGAGTACGGAACCGCCGGTGACGGTATCGTGGTGATCAACATCTCCCGCGGTGTCATCTTCGCATCCAATAAGGACGACTTTGCACACGCGGCTACCGATTCTCTCGAGCGGTTTAACGTCCGAATCAACCAGGTTAGGGCTAACGCCGTATAGCTATCGCTTCGATCCCGGACTCAAGAACGCCCCGAGTGCCTGTGCGCCCGGGGCGTTATTCGTTTCCTCTGTAAAAGCCGAGAATCTACGCTTTTCTGCCGACTAAACCGATCGAAAGCAAGGCGTAGTCCTGGTTGCGGGCATAATCGTATTCGTTGACGAACTTCGTTCCGACATCGACGAATCCGACGTCGCGGACAATCGCCAGATAGCGCTCGAGTTCGAGCGCTCCGGCAACGCACCCTGCCCACTCCTCCATCGACTTGCGAATGGCAGCCGGCATCTCACCGCGCACGGCCATGTCGGCAATCGCGAACTTACCACCCGGTTTGAGCACGCGGTGGATTTCGCTGTATGCCCGCGCCTTGTCCGGCACAAGGTTGATGACGCAATTGGAAATGACAAGGTCGAAGGAGCCATCGGCGAAGGGCATCGCCTCGATCTCGCCTTTGATAAACGAGACGTTGGTGTAGCCACCCTTGCGAGCATTCTCCCATGCTTTCTCCAGCATCTCGTCCGTCATGTCGAGACCCGTGACCTGCCCGTTGTCCCCGACGCGCCTGGCCGCCATGAACACGTCGATTCCAGCGCCGCTGCCGAGGTCGAGAACTCGCCATCCCGGCTGGATGTCGACAAGTGATCCCGGATTGCCGCAGCCAAGCCCAAGGTCGGCGCCTTCGGGAAGTTGCTTGAGGTCATTAGAGGCGTAGCCATGAGCGAGGCTCACCGCGTCAATCGTATTTGGCCCACAACAAGACGTTGCACCTGTGCCGCAGCACGATGACTTGCCGCTGGCAATCTCGCCGTAGTGCTTCTTGACCGAATCCTTGATAGTTGAATCGTTCTGCATATACTCTCCTCTTGAGTTGTTCCAGTCATTTCGTTATATGGCGAAATAACGAATCCAAGAGATTAAACGCTTTAATCGGCCAGAGGTTGCAACAAAATCACTCCTGGTGAAAGAAAAGCGGTAAGTCCTTACCATTTAACGAGATCAAAGATATCGGAAACCCGCAGCGGCTCCCCAATCTTGAAGCCCTGACCGAACTTGACCCCAATCATGTTACCATAGTTGCGTGCCATCGATTCGAGATTCCAAATATAATCGCGGTGCTTCATCTTCTCCGGATTCAGGAACTGCGAGGCATGAGCCTTGAGGGCAGCCATCCATTCATCAAATTGCTCGGTGATGTCCACCACGAATGTTGGAGGCTCCTCCAACGGCAGAAAATAGTGAAAGAGGGCGGGAACCGAGTAAGGATCACCTTTGATCGGCAGCTTCTTAAATGTCGCGTAGTAACAGGCGTTCGTCACAATGCTTCCGGCAGCCAGGTGGTCGGCGTGGGAGCCGCGCTTGCCGTGTCCGCCGCGCATCCACGGCGCGAGCAGCACCCGCGGGCGATACTTGCGCAGCAGTTCCGCCACGAGAGTACGATTCTCTGGAGAGTCTTCGACCTTCGTATCGCCGAAATCAAGAGTCTCCAGCAGATCGGCGCGAAGGATGTTGGCGGCCTTCAAGGCCTCCTCAGCGCGTAACTCGGGCGTACCGCCGGTGCCCATCTCTCCTTTGGTCAAGTAGATGATGCCGACGCGATACCCCGCTTGAGCCATCTTGAGCAGCACACCACCCGTTCCGACTTCGACATCGTCGGGATGGGCCCCGATTGAAATCAGATCATACCCCTGATCCGTGCGCATTTTCTCCCCTAAATGAAACTGCCGAGCCGTTTGGCTCGGCAGTGAAGCCGCTTAGAAGTTCCCGTTTCGATCCTTCAAGTATTGATCGTGGAACTTGAGGATGCCGGCGATACGATCGTAAAGATAAGCGCGCGCGTGTTCGTCGCCGCCTTCATACGTCGAAAATGAGGCATCCGAGTGGTTGATATTGAGATCGTGAAGTTTCTCGATAAACGCTTCTGTCTGCAGGTTGAAGAAGTAGATATCGCGATCGGAGTGCTCCAGATGCAGATTCTGATTGTTCAGGCTTGCCGCATACGTCGCGTTATCAAGCCAGCCGTACAGATCATTGTCTAGCCAGAGATTCCAGATGGACTGATCCAATTGTCCCTGATAGTTGAAGGGAAGGTGAATCTGCAGTTGACCGAACTTGCTCGTACCTTTGGCGTCTGCCGGCGAAAAAGTGGCGGCCATCGAATAGAGCAAGACCATGTATTCCTTGCCCAGAACGCGGAACGCCGTCGTGTCGGCGTTGTCATATCCCGCCTGTGACGTAATCCCTGATTCAGCCAAGTACGATTGAAACAGCTGATTCATGTTTCCGTGTTCGAATGCCAACGGTGCATCGATCGCAGAAATGGAATTGAAGACGTCGGGATATTTCATGGCGATACGGATGGCGCCGTAGCCGCCCGAAGAATGACCTCCCAAGGCGCGCGACTCCTTGTCGACGAGAGTCCGGAAAGTCGCGTCAGCGTAACTAACCAACTCGACCGCCATCATGTTTTCCCATTGGCCGGCCAAAGCGCTGTTCCCGTAGAATGCCCCGCCGTAGTAGATTGAGGCGTCCGGCATGATGATTACCAGCGGCTTGATCTCACCCGTCGCGATCAACTCGTCAGCAATTGCTGCAACGGCGCTGGAATTGTAATACGTCTCGTTACCGTACTGGTAATAGAACGAGGGTTCACCGTCGAAACCGGGGAGAAGGTAAAGCACCGGGTAACGCGGACCCGCGGCCGCATCGTAGCCAACCGGCCAGTAAGCGGATACCCAGCGGCTCTGGAAAGTGCTCCAAACGGCGTTGGCAGCATTGAGTCCGTTGTATTGGTGCGCTCCCTGGCTGACTAATCCTTTCTCAGGATCACTGGGCCTGGTCGGGTTATCGCGCCGCATGCACCCTGCGACGAGTCCCGCCGCGATGA
>CAZOYE010000030.1:0-45498 GCA_964584025.1 uncultured Ignavibacteria bacterium | reverse complement strand
GGCAAACCGAAACTGGTTCCCGCTGTCACTCGCAACAGGTCAAAATCGGGGTCACCGATAATCTGCCCCTGAAGTTGCATCAGCTCTGTGTCGAAAGACTGTACCGGCATTCCCGGAGTGCGCGGCGCGGTGTGGACCTCGACCGCAGTTGGTACCACGATATTGCGAACAAAACCGGCTAAGGTCCCGGTACCCGTCATGCGAAGATTCAGATGCGCATTGAATTGCAGAATCTCACCTCCCAAGGATCCACCCGGAGTGCGTATCACGGCGGAATACGTCGATAATTCCGGCATGATCTCGACGGTGGTTCCTGGCGGCAGGCCGTCAATGATAAACATCTTCTCATCGAGACCGACGAATGGGCAGTCGGCCGGCATGTCGATCGTCAGGGAACCATTGTCGGGAACAATACACGCGCCGGCGCATGGTTGACCAGTATTGGGGGAGAAGAGCTCCAATGTGCCTGTGTTCGACTCGATCTCGAATCTTGCTGCGATGTCATTTCGAGTATCAGCGCCAATGGCTTGATTCGTCATCCCGAAGGCCAGGATCGCTGTGAACACGACAACTGCCCCGCCGAGAATTCTCTTTGTCATAGAAGATCTCCCACGTCTCGCGCTGTGACGACTCGGTGCGGTCGTCCACAACGTCATTTAGGTTATGAGGTCGTTCCGCAGGTGTTGGAGCTCAGTTTTCTTGAGTTAAGAGAATGTAACCTAAAAGGATCGGTTTTGTCAAGCTGGTTTTTGTGATAACGACTTCGTTTGGAATCTGGCAGAGAGAGACGGAGCTGTTCTTCGTGAGCCCGCAACGTCGCTGGCTTCTATCGTGTACAGGCGGACTGAGAGAACAGGGACTTAAGAAATCGTCTGCAGGTTACCTGCAGTCGCAGGGCGCCGAGCCACCGGCAAAGAAGTAGTTGATCAGGCGAACAATGTCTGAGACGTCGACTCGATCGGTGCAATCGTAGTCGCCTTCGGTAGGATCCGCCGGCCGAGGGCCGCCCGCGAAGATAAAATTGACCATGTGTACGGCATCACCAATATCGACGCGCTCCGAGCGATCGGCATCGCCGCAGATGCCGCCTAGATCGTATTTCGCCAGCTTGCGCGTTAGCACGTCGGGGTCCGGGGTGTACTCAAGAACGATCCAGTAGGTTTCACCGGTTGACGAGCCTGCATAGTCGCCGTGAGTGGCAAAAATGTCGTCAGAGATCCAGAGGTCGGCGCCATCCAGACCATATTGGGCTGCTCGAAAAGCGGGATTCCATGTCAGCAGGCTGCCGTCGCGCGAGTATACGACCGGAAACGGGATGAATCCCGCACCCAGCGTCGTGTCGAGCGCGAGTTCGCCCGTCGGGTCGCGCTTCTGGAGTCGCTGGTTGCCGGAGAAATCGCCAATCATGTAATAGACATTACCAGCCGGGTCGGCTGCCAATTCGTTTTGATAAGGGAAGGTATGAGCGATATCGCGCCTGTCGAACGCGAAGTTGCCGCTGGAATCGTACTTTCGGTAGCTCGTGCTGTCGGCATTCGCAAAGGCGACGAAGTTGTTTCCCGCACTGTCCAGAGCGACGCCTTGAAGAAAGACACCGGTTGTGGGGTCGAGCTCTGAGTAGTGTGTCCAGAGCGAATCGCCGTCGAAGTTGAATCCCGCGACAAACCCGTCATAGTCACCGGTATCATAAGTAAGCGAGCCGGTGACATAGACAACGGAGCTGTTGGCTTTGACGCGTTCAAAGCTGACGCTGGGTTCGGAAAGCAAATCGGCAACGGCTCGTTCGAGGTTTCCGGCAGCATCGAAATATAGCAGGTAGGACTGAATATCCGAGCGCAGAGGGTGCGCCGGATCATCAATCACAAAGTTGGCACACACCAGGGATCGCCCGTCGGGCATGACGAATAAATCGCGCGCCGCTGTCTGGCGGAAGTCGCCCGCGGGATAGAAAGACTCTTCCCAGTCGATGACGCCATCGTCCGCGCCGAACTTGTACAGAACCACGGGCGAGTTGTTGTCGTTCTCATACTGCGCGAGGACATAGACATTGCCGATTTGATCAAGTGCGGCGCTAATCGGGATCTTCAAGTCCGCACCAGTCGTCATGGCGCTCCAGACGACGGTGGAATCGCGTCTGTACTTGCGCGCAAAGACTTGGGCAATTTCCGGCGACTGCACATAATACCGGCCGACGACGACTACCTGATCTGACCCCGAGATTCTCACGAAGTAGGGCGCCTCTGCTTCCGGATAGGTTATTGTCCAGTTCGGTTGGCCGGATGCAGCCCAGAGATATCCAGCAGCGAGCCAAATCATGAGAAGTACAATCAGATACATAACTATATGTCGCATAATATACTTATCGGCGGTTTCTCTGACAATTTGATCATGGCATTTGTTCTGGGGCGAGAGGCGGGCAGGCAGTTGTAGACGGCCAATCCGGGTGGCAAGCGCCTGAGACATGAACCTAATGAAGGTGATTCTCGATGAGCCAGGGCCGCTACAGACAATTATTGCAACGCCTTGTTTCAGGGTGCGTACAAATGTATGATCGCGGGCAGCAAATGCCGCAGGTTTGGCTTCGCTTCGGCGGTCAAAGTTTTTGTTGACTGGTGCGCAAGCTGTTGAAAGAAAAGACTTGACAACATGACAGGCGACTGGTATAATGCTGGTCTGCTGGTTAGGAGGACGGAGTGACAGGCACTCCTTTTTTTTCTGCAATCAGACGCTGGAGCGGTTTAGCCGCCGTTCTTTTAGCCGGCGTTATCTTCGGTTTCATTATCTCCAGTAATAGTAGTTGGCTCAATCAGGCCGAAACTCAGCCGGCCGTGACGGACAATGCCGGCGCGGTGAAAATGCAGTTGGCCCGTTCCTCGGCCCCGCGCGAGTCAATTTACCCGATCAATGCCGATGGCCGCTCGCCGTTTGTGGCGGTCGTCGAGAATGTGCGCGACGCCGTCGTCAATATCCGCGCCGAGCGCATCGAAAAACTTACGCCGTATCAGCAGCGCTGGCTTCGTTTCTGGGGATATCCGCAGGATGATCAGCGCGAAGTCTCGATGGGCACCGGCTTCTTCTTCCGCGAAGACGGCTACATTCTTACCAATCACCACGTCATTGCCGGCGCCAAGGATATTAGCGTTACGCTGGCCGACTATCGTGTGGTCAAAGCGCGTCTGATCGGCGAAGATCCTTCCACAGATCTGGCGGTCATCAAGATCAGCGGGGAAAGCTATCCTCACATCGAGTTGGGTGACTCCGACTCAATTAAGGTTGGCGAGTGGGTTGTCGCCATTGGAAACCCGTTCCCCTCACAGGGTCTCGATCGCACCGTCACAGTCGGTGTTGTATCCGCCAAGGGACGTCGCGGCCTCGATTTCGGACAGGATTCGCCTGAGTTTCAGGACTACATTCAGACTGATGCGGCCATCAACCCGGGTAATTCCGGAGGCCCGCTGGTTGACTTGTTTGGTTACGTGATTGGTATCAATTCGGCCATCGCCACTTCGACCGGACAGTCGGCCGGAATCGGCTTTGCGATACCGTCGAATCTCGTCAGGTCGATCCTGCCAGACCTGATGAAGGGCGCCAAGATCGAGCGCGGCTGGCTGGGCGTGGTGTTGAGCAATCTCGATCCGATCATGGCTGAGGCCAACGGACTGCAAAACGCCCGCGGGGCCTTGATCCGTGAGGTCCGACCCGGTTCACCGGCCGACCAGAGCGGGCTAAGAGACGGTGATATTGTCACAAAGTTCAATGACCAACAAGTTGACGACATGGATCATTTCCGTTACCTGGTTGCGCAGGCTCGCTCCGGAGCTACCGTCAAGATGTCAGGCGTCCGGCGCGGCAAGCCGATGGCCGTGGATGTTACCCTCGGAGATCGCGAACGCGGTATGGCCGAGGCCTTCCCGGAGCAACAGCGCCAGCGCCCGCAGACGGTGGATGACTCCCAGCCGAGTCCGGCCGACCTGTGGTTTGGCATGGCCGTTGAGACGGCCACAACCGAATTGGCTGAGCAGTATGCTGTAGACTACCGTGCCGGCGTTATTGTGACTTACATCGAACCCGGGAGCCTGGCCGATATCCAGGGAATTACTCCGGGCACGATTTTGATCGAAATTGACCACCAGGAAGTGAAGTCAAAAGAGAGTTTTCAGAGTCTAAAGGAGCGGCTGAAAGATCGCACCAAGGCGATCGCGCTCATCGGTTTTGATGTCAGCGGCAACGTCAAATATTTTGCCATCAAACCGAGTTAGAACCGACGTATCTAACCAGCGCTCGTTAACGGGAGGAGAGCGGGCGTGAGTGTCACTGTTTAACCATTTAGTGAGGACGGGTTTTTATTGGCGAGACAGTCCAAGAAGTATCGGGACGAAGATAGATCACTGGATTTGTACCTGCGTGAAATCGGCGAAACGCCGCTGATCAACGCTGAAGAAGAAGTGCGGCTGGCGAAGAAGATTCACGAAGGGGACCAGAAAGCTCTGGAAGCCCTTACCAAGGCTAATTTGCGCTTTGTCGTCAGCGTCGCCAAGCAGTATCAGAACCAGGGACTATCGCTGGCGGACTTAATTAACGAGGGGAATATCGGACTGATCAAGGCCGCAAAACGGTTCGACTGGACGCGTGGGTTCAAGTTTATTTCCTACGCGGTCTGGTGGATCAGACAGGCGATTCTGCAGGCGTTGGCCGAGCAGTCGCGTATCGTGCGCCTGCCGCTCAATCGCGTCGGCACCTTGCACAAGATCGGCAAAGTGTCGTCGTCGCTCGAGCAGGAGTACGGCCGCGAACCATCGCCTGAGGAAATCGCGCAGGAGTTGGAGCTTTCGGAAGCCGAAGTCTCCGACACTCTCAAGATTTCCAATTCGCATCTGTCGCTGGATGCGCCGTTTTCGGTGTCGGAAGACAACAGTCTGATCGACGTACTCGAGGATGAATTCCAGCCCGCTCCCGATGAAGCGTTGCTCGACCAGTCGCTGCGATTGGAAATCGAGAAAGCGCTCGACACGTTGACGCCGCGTGAGGCGGAGGTGATCAATCTTTATTTCGGGCTTAATCACGAAAAGCCGTTAACATTGGAAGAGATTGGCGCCCGCTTTAATCTCACGCGCGAGCGTGTCCGTCAGATCAAGGAGAAAGCGATCCGCCGCCTGCGGCATGCTTCGCGTTCTCGTAGCTTGAGGGCGTACCTGACATAACATATCGCTAAAGAGTTCGTATTGAAGCGGCGGTCGGATGACCGCCGTTTTTTTTGTGGATATTTCAGCGAAGGAGGTCCGAACCCCTTTGGTTCGGACTTAGCGACTCAGCGACTACGCGCCGGTCAAGACACTTGCGTTCAAATCGCGTCGTCTCGTCGCGTCATTCCGGCGCAGGCCGGAATCCAGAATTTAGAATTTGAAGCTCATTCCCACAGCGGGGCGGTACATAGCAGGCATTAGTCTTAACAGCCACCAGGGAGGATTTCAAAGCAGCGGCCCAGATTTCGGAAAGAGACGTATACACTCGAAGTACATACAAGTTTTGACTTCACGCGGCGGCAAGGCGTTGGCATCCGAGTATTGACAAATAAGTCGGTGTTAGTTATACTAAAAAGAAGCATATTACGCACCGGCACCTCATACCATCTACCACACAGCAGTTCGCAAGTAACTCCTAAACTCGTGGCACAGAATCCAGCGCTGCCTTCGGCGGGCTTGTTCGTGCCAACTTCACTCACTGGAGGGCCTATGTTTCCTCATTTCTCATTGGTCGGTGCAGGACTCTGCCGACTCGTGGTGGTTGTTATCGTGGTATCACTTCTACAGATAGCCCTGGGTCCATTGTCAAGCGCAAACGTTCGGGCGACCAGTTTGGACGAGTCGGCTGAGGTTGGTCCGCAGGAGAACGTAATCGCGCGGAATCTTGCCAGGCATCGCGCGGCATCGCCTCTACAGCCTCTTGCTCTGGATTCGGCTATCATCGCCAAGATGAACCAGTACAAGATTCGCGGAACGCAGGCCGTGATCATGATGGGGGATAGTATCGTCTGGCGCGGAAACTACGGATATGCAGGTACCGACACCTCGACTCCGGTGGCCGATACGACCTTGTTCCTGCAGGCATCGATATCCAAGACGATTCTTGCCGTCGCGATCATGCAAATGGCCGAGAATGGCCTGATAGGTCTGGATACCAACTTGAACGATTACCTCGATTTCGAAGTGGTGAATCCCTATTTCCCAGATTCCGTGATCACAATTCGCTCGATTCTTGCCCATGTCTCCAGCATAAATCGCAATGACGAGACGTGGGTAATAGACATGACGTATGGTGCCGACAGCCCCTTGAATCTCGAAACGTATCTTGGGAACTACCTCCAAGCCGGTGGGGCAACGTATCACGATTACAACTACATTCCGGCACCACCACGGGAGTACTATCTCTACAGCAACTACGCCTTTTCGCTTCTCGGCCTTGTTGTCGAGTACGTTTCTGGAGACTCGCTCGAGAAATACTGTCGTGACTCTATCTTCGTACCTCTCGGCATGAACGAAACTTCTTGGTTCCTCGCGAATCTCCCGCAATCCAATATCGCAATGCCGAACTACTATTACTCGGGGCATTTCATTCCCTACGGCCACCTGGGAATTCCGATCTACCCTTGCGCCCAAATCCGAACCTCTGCGCAGCAACTCGCTCGACACCTGAGGGCGTTCATGAACTTTGGCCGATTCGGCAGCAGCAGAGTCCTGGACAGCAACACGGTTGTCGAAATGCAGACCGTTCAGTACCCAGGAATCCCTGGTTGGGCTGGCGAGTCAGGCATTGAATTTGGCCTTGGCTGGTTCAGATGGGAGAGCGATCAGCCGGGCGAGTGGGCTTGGGGTCACGACGGTGGGCTCTACGGAGTTCTCACAGCCATGTACTGCTTGCCCAGCGAGAACTTCGGAGTCATCATGCTCCAAAACACCCGCACAGCTTCTGCTGGCGAAATCTACCAGTTACTGTGGGATTTCGCTCGCGACTCGGACCATGACGGCATTATCGCGGGCTTCGACAACTGTCCCTCCACCGCAAACTCAGATCAGTCGGATGAGGACGATGACGGTATTGGCGATATTTGCGACAACTGCCCGCTGGCTTTCAATCCCGACCAGCTGGACACTGATGGTGACGAGTTGGGCGATGCCTGCGATTCCGATCTCGATGATGACGGGACGCTGAACAGCTTCGACAATTGCCCATTTGTTGCAAATCCCGGGCAGGAAGCCAGCGATAGCGACAGCCTCGGCGATGCCTGTGACAATTGCCCGCTTGCTGCTAATGATGACCAGTTTGATGAAAACCACGATGGCATTGGCGATATGTGTGATGGTTTCTTGCACATCCAGGTTCAGGACTTCCCGGACAGTCTTGTTCGCCTGGATTATTTCGATTACACCTTCCATGCCGATGGTGGCACAGCCAGTTTCAATTGGCAACTCCTTGGTGGTGACTTGCCGTTTGGACTTACCCTCGAAGGAGGCTCGATAGGACGAATTTTCGGCCGGCCTACGATCGTCGGCGATTACTTCTTCTCTGTCAGGTGCAACGACACCGGTGTGCCGGTCAAGGCGGATACAGTCTATCTGCATGTCGTAGTCGTTCGAGAGCCTTTCCTCTGCGGCGACGCCGACGGTTCCGGCATCATCACCATCTCCGATGCTGTCTACTTGATTGGGTACATCTTTGGCGGCGGACCAGCGCCCAATCCGGTATTGGCAGGCGATGCCGACTGCAACGGCATCATCACGATCTCCGACGCCGTTTACTTGATCAACTACATCTTCGCCGGCGGCCCCGCCCCCTGTGCGGCCTGTAAATAGCACTTGCAACGCACAGGACAAACGAGCAGAGGAACCCACGATTCCTCTGCTCGTTCGTCTACTCCAGATGTGCACGCCCCCGAGTCACACTAAAAAGAAGCGATCACAATCTACGGGCCGACGATCGGTTCTTCACCCCAGTTGCAGTCGACCGTCTCGACATTTCGAATCCACTGTATCGGCTCTGTCAATGGCAGCGGCACGCGAATCGCCACCGTCGGGCGCACGATCACTCCGCCCTCGGTCGCCGGACACTCGCCTTCCGGGCGCACGTCGGTATATTCAATGGTCGTGCCGGCACTCGTAACCTCGAAGCGATTGAGCCAGATACCGCCGCCCCAGCGCGTATTTTCGTCCGAGCGGAGAACAACAACCGCGTGCGTCGAGAAATCAAGTAACCAACTCATGTCGGGCGGCTCCATCGGCGGCACAACGCCCGAGTCGGGCCAGATGATCAGGCTGTCCTGCCAATTCCCCCAGCGTTCCATGTCGCACGTCCACGCCTGATCGGTCCAGGCATCCCACTCTTCTTCACTGCGGATGATGATCTCACCTCCACCGAGTTCCGGACACACGGCGTCCGAGTAGTACACGGTAAACGGTTCGTTCGGGTCGGGTTCCCAATAGCAGTCGTACACAATCTCATCCATTGTGAATTGACGGGGCGCCGGCAGAGGTCGGGGGACGATAAATGCGCCCACGGGCGATGAGACCACCGCCGGGACGGTACAATCGTCGCCCGGCGTGAGCACTTCATACTGGATTGTGCTCCCTTCGGAATTGGTCTCGACGCCGGTGATGTGCATGTAGCGGCCATGGATCCCATCAGCGAGCCGGATGACGACTACCACGCTGAAATCAAAGTCAACTTCCGGTATGGTCGGTACCCAATTGGTGTCCGCTATCACGGAGTCACCCGGGATTGGGATCGTCGGCGCCGGCCGCGCCTCGCTATAAGTCATCGCCGTGTCCCACCAGGCGACCCAATCCTCGTGATTGTCAATCACCTGATACGGTTCCTGCTGCCAGGGCGTAAATTGCGACATGTAGATCGGATAGATTCCTTGCGTCGGGTCGCCCGGCACTCCGGGCAGGGAATCATTCGGGCCGGAGTCACCCGGGCCGCCGACAAACGGATCGTCCGAATCGCCGCGCCCGCCACCGGCCAGGCGCTCCAGTTTCTTGTCGGGCGCCGTCGAATTGTCGTCCGAGCAGCCGGCCGCCAGGACGAGAAGCGTACAACAAAGCGCGCAGAGGGTGATCGCAGTTATTCGATCAGAAAACAGGATTCGGCCTTGAGCCTTCATAAGGGTATATCCTCCGGATCTTTGCAGATTGACATCTCATTATACGTCCGAAATCAATATACGTTCAAAGCGACAACCGCGGAGGATCTTCCTGGATTGGCGTGCCTTGACAATTCCGGGTTTTCGGTCTATATTGTGGAGTAATGAGGCGAAGCTCTGCCCCCGCCAAGACGCCGAGTCTTCGACCTCGCACTTGCAGTCCCCGGTTCGATTACTTCTGCTTTCGATGGGAAAGGATCTTCAATGAACTTGCTTGCCCGCCTCATGATCACTCTGGCTCTGATTCTGCATGTTCCGGCCGCGTTTGCCGAATCGGATTCCATCTCATTCGCCCCGGCACTCACCTTTGCCGTCGGCGACTACCCGATTTCGATTGCCGCCGCTGACTTCGATTCCGACGGCCGAATCGATCTGGCCACCGCAAATCTTCTCGGCGACAGCGCCTCGGTTCTTATAAACGCCGGCTTCGGCAGCTTTGCCGGCTTTACGAACTTCTCTGCTGGCGTGCGCCCCCGCTGGATCACAACCGCCAAGATCAACGGTGATGGCCTGCCCGAGATAGCTGTTTGCAACGAGAATCCGGCGCAGCTTAACATCCTGAACAACCTCGGCTCCGGGCTTTTTGCAGCGCCCACTCCATACGCTGTAACAGGTATCGGGACCATTGCCCTCTTCGCCGCCGACATCAATGCCGACAACTTTATCGATATCGTAACGACCAGCACTATTTCCAACCTGGCGGTGGTCTACATCAACAACGGCAGCGGTAGTTTTGCAGCGGGTGTCGGCTATACAACAGCGTCCGGACCCTTCGGCGTTTACGTTGGCAAGCTCGATGGCGATAACGATCTTGACATTGCCACGGCCAATTACAGCCCCGACAACATTTCGGTTCTGATGAACAACGGTGACGGTACTTTTGCTGCCAAGGTTGATTATCCAGTCGGTGACGGGCCGTGGTCGCTATTCGGCGGAGATTTTGACCAGGACGGCGATAATGATCTCGCTGTTTGCTGCGCTAACACCAACCAAGTCGTGATCATGAACAATACCGGCGGATCGTTCTCTGCCGGTAATGTCTACAGTGTCGGCTCCGGTCCTAAATGTATCTATGCGGCCGATATCGACGGCGACAGCGATCTCGATCTCATGACAGCGAATGAGACGGGTGACAATGCTTCGGTCCTGACTAACAACGGTTCCGGCGTGTTCACAGTCGAGCCGCCGTTGGTTGCCGGCGATGGCCCGCGTGGGATCATCGCAGCCGATCTGGATGACAACGGTTCGATTGACATCGCGGTCGCCAACTCGTTTTCCGACAATGTCTCAGTCTTCCTGAATCTTGCCGCGCCGCCTTTCACGTGCGGCGACGCTGATGGAAACGACTTGGTTTCGATTTCTGATGTTGTCTACTTGATCGCCTATATCTTCGGCGGCGGTCCGGCGCCGGCTCCACTCGATGCGGGCGATGTTGACTGCAATGGAATTGCCAACATCTCCGACGCCGTCTACTTGATTGCCTACATCTTCGGCGGCGGTCCAGCACCGTGCGTGGCGTGTCCGTAGGACTGACTTGCTTGCGAAGGCTTGTGGGGCAGAGGATACTGAGTTTTCCTCTGCTCGGTCGCTCAAGAGAGCCGCGAATTGACCTTGGTTCAGTCTTGTTTCCCATTGATTCTCTAATAGATTGTCGGGGTTGCGCAAGTAGCGTGTGAACACTGATGTCATAATAGACGTTAGTGTCGCCGATGTTCTAATAAGCTCTTTTGTCCTCGGAGTCCACCATGTTCAAATCCCTTTTGGTGCTTTCTTTGGTTTGCGTGCTCGGCTCATTCGCTGCCGGCCAAGACCTTTACGATATCAATGTCATCCACACCGTGCAGATCACTTTTCCCAGGGTTGATTGGGACCGCGCTCTCGACAGCCTCTACGATGACGGCGAAGACCGCCTGCTTGGCACCTGCACGATCGACGGCGTCTTCTACGACAGCGTCGGCGTTCGCTACAAAGGAACCAGCACTTACAATCCGACCCGCACCAAGAATCCGTTCAACATCAAACTCGATCACATCATTGACGATCAGGAACACCAGGGCTACGGGACGTTGAAGCTTGCCAACTGCTGGTATGATCCGAGTTTCCTGCGCGAAGTTCTCGGTTACGAAATCGCCCGCAAGTACATGGCTGCCGGCCAAACCAGTTACGCCAACGTCTCTGTCAATGGCACGCTCATCGGGCTGTACGTCAATGTGCAGGATATTGACAAGCTGTTCACCAACACCCATTTCGGCAGCGGTGGCGGTGCGCGCATCAAAGGCGAGACCGTCGGGCCGCCGCAGACCTATGTCGTCTGGGGTTACGAAGGCGAGGATTCCTCAACCTACATGGACACATTCGAACTGGACTCCGATTTCGGCTGGAGTGATCTGATCGACTTTCTCGATACACTGAACAATCACACGGCGGCTGTCGAGCAAGTTCTTGATGTCGACCGCCACCTGTGGATGATTGCCTTCGACAATCTGCTGGTCAATCTCGATGCGCCGATCAACTTCGCCCACAACTACTACCTGTACCGCGATGATGCACTGCAGTTCAATCCGATCATCTGGGATTTGAACATGAACTTCGGCGGCTTCGCCACGCTGATCGGCGGCAACAACCTCTCGATCGCTCAGATGCAGCAACTCACGCCGTTTCTGAACGAAAGCAACGCGAATTACCCGATCGTCAACAAGTTTCTGCCGAATACGACCTACCGCAAGATGTACATCGCACACATGAAGACGATGCTGGTGGAAAACTTCGCCAACGGCTGGTACCAGACACGCGGCGTGGAACTTCAGAACATCATTGCGGCCTCCGTTCAGGCCGACCCCAACAAGTTCTCTACTTACGGTAGTTTCCTGGCGAACCTGAATACACAAATAGGCAACACACCCGGTATCGTGCAGCTGATGGCTGCCCGGGTCAACTATGTCAACAGCCATCCGGCGTTTCAATCCGTAGCGCCGACCATCGCATCAGTGACTCATTCTCCGGCGGTAGTTCCGTTTGGCGGCAATGTCTCGATCGCGGCGACAGTCTCCAACGCAACGGCTGTGATTCTGGCCTATCGCGACAATCGGGTCTTCCCGTTCACCAAGGTCGCCATGCTGGATGACGGCGCACACAACGACGGCGCTGCAGGCGACGGCGTCTATGGGGCAGCGATCGGCGTCGGCAATTCCGACGTGCACTACTACATCTATTGTGAGAATGCGAATGCCGCGGCGTTTCTGCCGCCGCGCGCCGAGTTCGAGGATTCCCTTATTGCCGTAACCGCTCCGTCGGGCACTGGTATTGTGATCAACGAGTTTCAGGCGGACAACGCTTCCACGATCACCGATCAGGATGGGGAATACGAGGACTGGATTGAGCTGT
Organism: uncultured Ignavibacteria bacterium; assembly: GCA_964584025.1. Classification (GTDB taxonomy): domain Bacteria; phylum Zixibacteria; class MSB-5A5; order CAIYYT01; family CAIYYT01; genus JADJGC01. The sequence continues at coordinate 32,918 of CAZOYE010000030.1, read as the reverse complement.
TCAACACTACATCGTCGCCCATCTCGCTTGATGGCTTCCATCTCTCCGACAAGCTTGACAACATCGGCAAATGGACGTTTCCAGACACGGTCATTAGTGCGGGCGAGCACCTTGTTGTCTGGGCTGACGAAGACGGTTCGCAAGTCGGGCTGCATGCAAACTTCAAATTGTCGGCGGGTGGCGAGGCCGTGGTATTCTCGAATCCTGACTTGACCGTGATTGACTCGCTGAGCTTCGGCGCGCAGACCACCGACAAGAGCTATTCACGCTGTCCCGATGGCGCGGGAGGGTTCATCGAGACCAATCCGTCCTGCGGTACCGCAAATGATTGTGTCACCTATATCTGCGGCGATGCTGACGGAAACTCACTGGTATCGATCTCCGATGCCGTTCACTTGATCACCTACATATTCGGAGGCGGCCCGGCGCCGGTTCCGGTTGAAGCCGGCGACGCCGACTGCAACGGCCTGGTGTCGATATCCGATGCCGTCTGCTTGGTCACCTATGTCTTCGGCGGTGGACCGGCCCCGTGCGCGAGTTGCCCGTAATCAAAAATCCCGACCACTGAATCTGCCCTGGGGCGGCCGCACAGCCACCCCGTTACATTCTTAGGCGCCAAGATTCCGGTTGTTCTTCAGGGCGAATGCGTTATAATATGGTGTTTATCGATCTATTAATATTCATTCTGTTCTCGCTGACACCTGTTCTGAGGAGCACACATGCACACCGCACTCTTTGCGACTATTCGCCTCGCGCTAATTCTGGCTGCACTCCTGACCACAGCTGCTCTTGCCGTGCCCAACGTCATATCGTACCAGGGCCGCCTGACCGATACCGGCGGCAATCCGCTCGACGGCGTCTACTCAATCACGTTTCGCCTCTACACCGATTCGCTGGCTGGCAGCAACATCTTTACAGAAACCCTGGATGTCAGTGTAACCGGCGGTCTGTTTTCGGTAGAGCTCGGGAATACCGCTACGATCCCCTGGTCGTTGCCTTACACTGCTGGACTCTTCAACATCTATCTGTCAATTCAGCTCGAAGGCGAACCCGAATTGATGCCGCGCAAGCGACTCGTGAGCGCACCGTTTGCGCTCGCTGTGAACAGTCTCTACGGCGCTGCTGGAGGGAGTATCGGGACTTCAATCTGGGTCTACCCGACATACCCCGATGATTATGCTATAAGTGCTTACGGAGTTGAGCGCGGCGCGTATTTCAACGCGGGTGCCACTGGGAACGATTCACGTGGGCTGTATGCTTCCTATTCAGGCGGCACTGCCGATGCTGCCGCCATTGAGGGACGCTCTGTGCCGGACGATGGCTGGGGCATTGGCGGGAAATTTGAAGGCGGCTACTACGGAATCTATGCCAATGCACCCTCTCCGACAGGCAGTAGCGGTTATCATACTGGCGTCTTTGGGAGATCCGCCGGGACTGCCGCAACTGGAGCCTACAATATCGGCGTCGAGGGCGACGCTGGCGGCGGGCTGTACAATACCGGCGTCAACGGCTATGCCTATCATTCGGGTGTCTCCGGAGCACATGCCTATGGCGTTTACGGTACCGCGAGCTTCGCTGATGGCTATGGCGCCTGGGCAGGGTACTTTGACGGTTGGACGACCTGCAATGGCACGCTGGAAGTCGCCGGCACTCTGATAAAACCAGCCGGTTCCTTCCGCATCGATCATCCGCTCGACCCGGAACACAAGTTCCTCCAGCATAGCTTCGTCGAGTCGCCCGATATGAAAAATATCTACGATGGTAATGTCACGACTGATTCCAAAGGCGATGCCGTGGTCACGATGCCCGACTGGTTCTCGGCGCTCAACACCGATTTTCGCTACCAATTGACTGTCATCGGCGAATTCGCGCAGGCGATCGTCAAAGAGAAAATCACTGGCAACCACTTTTCAATCAAGACCGACAAGCCGAATGTCGAAGTCTCCTGGCAGGTGACCGGGATCCGGCAGGATGCTTATGCCAACGCTCATCGTATTGAAGTTGAGGTACCCAAAAAGCCGCAGGAGTTAGGACGCTATATTGACCCGGTAGCCTTCGGCAAAGCGCCGGAAATGCAGCTCCACTACGAAATGAATCAGGCAATCAAGGCCGCGCGCGTGGCCAGGGAAGCGCGCAACAAGGCGAATGTTTCCCGACACCCGGGCGATGTGGCCGCGCCGTCGGAGCCACGCGCTTCGGAGAAGAAGTAGAAGCGTTAGTTGCGCGAAATCGAGGATCTTCACCGCCGCAATTTGCGAGCGCCTCTCTCTCCATCGCTCCGTTCAAGTCGCTGCCGAGGTCAGTCTTGTCTCAAGTTGGAGTTCGAGCCCCAATCTTGGGACTTGACTGATGGAGATAGGCGAGTATATTGACTTTGTACTCAAGATTCATACGTTCGGCAATCGGCAAAATTCTCGCGAGGTATCCGTCACCAAGACTCCGCTATCGACTGAAGTTTACACAGCTTCCAGGAGTTCCGACGCAGCATAGCTAAGGGCCGCGATCGAAGGTCGATCGCTCCAGCCGCATCCTCACCTCTCTGGCTATGGAGGCCTTTATGTCCAAATTCTTCTTCGTACCCATCGTCGTCTTGCTGCTTGCCGTCGGCTTGATGGCACAACAACCGCGAACGGAGTGGTCAATTCTCTGGGCCGACCCGGACTATCAGGATATTTACCCGGCAAGTGTCTGCACCGATGCTGCCGGCGCGATCTATGTCGCCGGCACAGGTTATCACAATATCCTTGGCGGCCCCGATCTACTCCTGGCGAAGTACAATGCCAGTGGCCAGCAACTCTGGTCGAAGGGTTTTGATCCCGGAACCACTCTCTGGTACCAGGCCAGGGAACTTCTGATTGATCCTGCCGGCGATCTCATTCTAACTGGCAGCTTTGAAGCTACCTGCGTCAACGATGTTGTCCAAAGCAACCTTGCCATCAAATACTCGCCTGCCGGCGACGTCATGTGGGAACAATACGACGTATCATTAACCTGCAGTCTCCACGTCTACATCAATGACTGGCACTGCGATGATGCCGGAAACCTTTACATGTGCGGCAAGTCCGGCACCGATTCCGGAATGGAAGACCTTGTCGTGGCTAAGTACGACGCCAACGGCGATCTCATCTGGCTTCGCGAAGTGTCCGATCCGGCCGGTGAACTGGAAGAAGCAAAGTCGATCGACGTCGATGCGGCCGGCAATGTCTATGTCTGCGGCGTTACCAGTGTCGGGTTCGTCACGAGCATAGCGACGCTTAAGTTCTCCCCGGACGGCGATCAAGAATGGTTGCGCGAAGTCCCGCGGCTGACTGAGGGCCGCGATTATGGCCGCAAGATCAAGGTCGATCACGAGGGCAACATCGTCGCCGTCGGCATCATTACCGTCACAGCTCCACCGCTCGATTATGACATCATGATCGTCAAGTATACACCCGCCGGCGACACGCTGTGGGCCCGCCGCCATGCCGTTGCCGCTGGACTGATTGATGACGCCGTGACTATCGGCATCGACAGTGACAATAACATCATCGTTGGTTCCAGAGTGAAATTCGGACCGGATTGGATCGTCGGCGGCGATTGGGACGTGTTCAAGTATTCATCAAGCGGCGATCTCCTTTGGTCGGATATCTACGACGGTGCGGCGCACGCTCTCGACGGCCCCGGTTTGCTCTTGATTAACAACAACGATGAAGTGGTCACTCTCGGTCTTACCGACTATATAGACCAATCGGCCCCCATCAATCCAGCAGATATGCTGATTCGCAAGAACGGCGCCGATGGCGCGGTTATCTGGAGCAAGACTTACTTCGGACTCGGCAGCTCGTTCGAATTCGTCGAGGGTCTGGCTCTTCATCCCGACGGCGGGTGGATTGCGATCGGAGCGACCCAGGACAGCTTATATCATAGCGAAACCTTCATTGTCAAATACTCCGACTACATTTGCGGCGACAGCGATGGCAACGGTACGATTACTATTTCCGATGTCGTCTTCATGATCACTTACGTCTTTGGCAGCGGTCCGGCGCCCGATCCGCCGCTTGCCGCCGATGCCGACTGCGACGGCATTCTGACAATATCCGACGCCGTCTACTTGATCGCCTTCATCTTCGGCGGTGGCCCGGCGCCGTGTTCCAATTGCCCTTAAACGGGAAGCGCCGGACGCTCATCGACCGCATAAGTCGATGATTTGCACTTGACCGCAGGCTGCCGAAGCGACAGATTATTGCGCCATGAAGATTATCATCATTGCAGCCCTCTTGGTTAGCCTCGCCATCGCCCCGACAGCCTGCGGCTTTGTCATCGACCATCGCCATGTCGAGCTCTTCGACTCGGTTCCGCCAATTTACCTCGAGGCCGCCCGCAATCTGCGCATGGTCTTCTCCGACCGCTCCGTTGGAGTCAATATCAATGACGGCCTCGACTGCCTGACAGCCGCCAGCTGGTCGGCGTCACCCGCATCCTGTCGTCGCGACTACTACGACACTGCCTGGCACTGGAAAACCTACAGCGCAACCGATCTGGCAAACGGTCTGGTACCCGCCCGCATTCTGTTCGATCCTGATCCGCTCGCTTACAACCGCACTAACTGGTATTTCGAAATCCGCTCCGGCAGCTGGGAAGAGCTGACCTGCGACTTCGTCAACTCACTTGCGCCGCTGTATCTGGATTCAACGGATGTGCTGTCGTACCAATTCAGCTATCTCAATGTCACCGAGGCCGACAACATCGCCGATCCCGATGTCGGCTTCTTCGCCAACCTCGCCGGCAATTGCGATATCGGGGACATCGAACAACTCATCACTGCTCACCCCGACAAGGTCTTCTTCTTCTGGACCACCAGTCTGGCGCGTGGAATTGGCACGGACGTTTCCACCGCGTTCAACGATCAGATGCGCCAGTACTGTCTCGCGAACGACCAGATTCTCTTCGATGTTGCTGACATCGAGTCGCACACCGATCTCGGAACGCCGTGTTTCGACAATCGCGATGGTATCGAGTACGTCTCGCAAACGGGGCAAACCGAGAACAACCCGGATGACGGCTTCGCCTATCCGGCGATCTGCCAGGATTACACCACCGAGACCGAGGGTGGTCATCTTGGCAGCGTCTCGGCGGGGCATATCCGGATCAGCAAAGCCTTCTGGGTGCTGATGGCGCGCATCGCCGGCTGGACTCCCGGCATCGATCCGCAACCGGTTTGCGGCGATGCCGATGGCAACACGCTGGTGACCATTTCCGATCCGGTTTTTCTGATCACTTACATCTTCGGCGGCGGTCCGTCCCCCGATCCACTCTCCCTGGGCGATGCCGATTGCAACGGCCTCGTCACGATCTCCGACGCCGTGTACCTCATTACCTTTATCTTCGGCGGCGGCCCCGCCCCGTGCGCGACCTGCCCGTAGACACCCGTGCGCACCGGCAAAAGAAACCGTATTGACACGAATTGAACGCTAACGTATACTAAAATGTCTATGGTCTGTGCGCCGGACCTTGAGCGGTGGGCTTGCCGACGCATGGTTGCTCGCTCCACACTTACCGAGGGGTTAATATGAGACAAAGTTTGATCGTTGGGTCATTGCTGGTGGTGCTGTTATTAGCCCAATCAGCGCTTGCGACCGGAATCGGTGAGATTCTGATCAGGACAAATACGCAAACGTCCATTTTCACGGATAAGATCGTTAGGTGCGGGCGAAATTACATTGAGATCTGGATTAAGAACGACGCCCCGTTGTACGGAATCTCCGTCAGCATCGAACTCAGCATGCCTTCAGATACATTCAGCATTATCCAACCATTCGGCACACTTCCTATCAACGCGCCGATTCTTGAGGTTGCGCCAGGCCCAGATGCGACGGCCTTTGATCTCGGGTTGGGAGTGAATCGACAGGGAAATCGCATCTACATTGAAGGTGCCGCGCTCAACCAGCCGCTAACGGTTCACCCTTACTTCACTCGTCTTTACACAATCCACGTCAGTACCGGCGCCGGGGAAGATTTCTTGAACGGCTTCTGTGTCGACAATATCCCTCATTTCATCTCCGGCAAGTGGATGTTTAGAGACGAGGCCGAGTACGCGCCGCTCTTCAACGGTGTCGCGAATAACAGCGTCACCGATCCATCGGCGCCGCCGGCGTGCTTTGAAGTCTTCAATCTCCCATGCGGCAACCCGACGTACACCTCGACGCCGACCTTGCCGATTACACTCGGGCTTTGCGACACGTTCACTTTCGATTTCGATGCGACTTGGGATTTCTGCCCCTTCTCCTTGATCTGGTTCGATGCGGCCGTTGGGACTATCACGAGTCCGCAAGGTCTGTACCGGCTTGCGCCGGATGGCCAGGACGGACCGCAGGTCGATACCGTGTTTCTCCACGGCGACGGAGCCTGCGGCGCCCAGCCGTTTGTCGTCACCGTCGATCGCACCAACGCCGCGCCAACAATCGCCACCTGTAAACCGATCATGCGTGTGCAGATGGGAACAACTCGGGAGATACACCATCAGATAGCTGACGCAGACATTTGCGATTCGCATTCCTGGTCACTGGAGCTACTTTCCGGGACACCTCCAACGTTTCCCGTCTCGGCACCGGACGTCGGGGTCGTCAGTGTGGATGCTACAGCTGTCACTGATTCAGCATCCTTTAGTTACCGGCTTCTCGCCGTCGACGCCAACGGTCTGCCGGATTCATGCATGACCCAACTGCGAATTGTTGACTTCAAACCCGGTGATGCCAACGGCGATGCCTTGATCACAATTTCAGACGTCGTTTATATCATTCCCTGGCTGTTTGGAGGCGGCGAAATACCGGAGCCGTTACGTTCGCGCATGGATGCCGACGGCAATGGCCATCCGTCGATCTCCGATGCGGTCTATTTGATCAACTACATTTTCGTTGGCGGTCCGGAGCCTTGCTAACGAGATCCGATTGCGACGCCTGACAAGCGCCAGTCGGGTCTGCTTCCTCACTTGTCCCGCCCCTGCGCGAGCTGCCCGTGATTTTCACGCACGAGTCCGATTGCCGATTTCGAGAGGAGACCCCGCGGTCTCCTCTCTGTTTTTGATCTGTCCTGGAAGCAGCGACTGGCTCTCCAATCACTGGACTATTGACTTTTTCATGGATAAGATTATCATGATATATACTACACTTTACCAACCCGTACCCGCCGGGAGGAGATTAGGATGTCACGCCTTCAATCGCTCCTTAAGACTGTTGCCATCTTTGTTGTTGTCGTCTCGTCAATTGCTCTCTCTGCCGACCTGTCTCGCGCGATCCACTTTGATATTCCCGATGATGTCGCTGAGCGGCAATTCGGCAAACTTCCCGTCTCGCAACTCTCTCGCGCTGACTCTGTTGCTCTCGCTGAATACCGCTTCGACACCGATACGCTGAAAGTGCTCGTGATCCTCGTTGAGTGGGACAACCGTTCCAGCACGTACAGCGCGGCTACCTTCGACAGCCTGATCTTTGCCGACAGCGGCTTTGCCATCGGTTCGGTGCGCGAGTACTATCGCGAAGCCTCTTATGGCAAACTGCATATCGCCGGCCAGGTGGTCGGCTGGGTCAACGGTGGCTTCTACTCAAACAATTACAATTTCGAAAACCTCTTGCCGCAGCTCGATCCGACCGTCGACTTCTCGCAGTTCGACGGTAACAATGATGGCATCGTCGATGCCGTGATCTTTGCCCGCTGCGGGAACGGCCAGGAGGACTCCGGCAATCTCAACGATATCTGGTCCTTTGCGCGTTCGTATGCTCCTGGCTCTGGTCCGGGACCTTTTGACGGCAAGCGCGTATCGTACTGGAATACCTCTCCCGAAACGCGGCCCTTGCGTGATCCGGACTTTCCCCCGCAGTTTCTCGGGCTCGATTCGCTCAACCATATCCGCGTCTTTGTCCACGAATTGGCGCACAACATTGGGTTGCCCGATCTCTATGACTACGACGCCAAACTCGAAGTTCCGACTTTCTCTACGCCGAACGACGACAACGACCACCCCGTCTACGACTGGTGCACGATGGGCTATGGCGGCTACGGCATCCTATCGATCAAATCGCCAAATCCGTCACATCTCACCGGCTGGTGCAAGAAAGAAACCGGCTGGCTCGATCCACTCGTGCTCAACGGCGGCGAATACAACATCGTCGTCAACAGCTTTGAAATGACCGACATCAACTCGCTCTACAAACTGGTGATCGACGACGCGCGCGGCGAGTACTTCCTGCTTGAGTATCGCAATCCGCAATCCCCGGCGCGCTTCGACAAACTTGATTCCGATTTCAGTTGTTACTTCTGGCCCGACCTGGCCTATGGCAGCGATCCGCTTGATCGCGGGCTGATCATCACCCATGTCCACGATTCACTCGGAGCCCCCTACTGGCGGATTAACTCCGGCACGCCCATCTATCCGCATTACACCGTCGCGATCGAGGATGCTGGTTACAATCCGGCGCGCGATCATACATCGAATCCCGAAGGACACGCTACCGACTCGGCGCAGTGGTGGTATCCGTATGAGACGCGCAAAGGCGCGGCATTCACGCCGGGCGTCGACGGACAGAATCTCTTTGGCCCCAACACGACTCCCAGCAGCGACAGCTACTTCGGCCCGACCGGCATTACCGTGCGGGTCGATTCAATATCCACCGATCAGCTTTTCGCATACGTCATCTTCGACGGCGATAATGACGGTGTCGCCAATAACGACGATAATTGCCTCGGTGCAGCCAATCCCGGTCAGGATGATTCCGACTCCGACGGCCTAGGCGACGCTTGCGACAACTGCCCGAATACCGGCAACCCGGATCAGGCGGACTTCGATTCTGACGGCATTGGCGATCTCTGCGATACCTGCACTGACACCGACGGCGACGGCTTCGGTAATCCCGGTTTTTCTCAGAATACTTGCCCTCTCGACCATTGCCCGACGCTCGCGACCGCTGCCAATCTCGATTCCGACAGCGATGGCTACGGCGATGAATGCGACAATTGCCCGGCGCTAGCCAACCCCGATCAAGCCGACTCTGACAGTGACGGCATAGGTGATCTCTGTGATTACATCTGTGGCGATGCCGACCGCACCGGCATCGTGACAATTTCCGATGCCGTATACATGATCAACTATATCTTTGGCGGCGGCCCCGCACCCGATCCGCTTGAATCGGGCGACGCCGACTGCAACGGCATTGTGACAATCTCGGATGCCGTGTACTTGATCAACTATATCTTCGGCGGCGGCCCGGTGCCGTGCGCGGGTTGTCAGTAGTCTGCAACTGCGGGTGCCGCCGGACCATGTGATCGTCTTGATTTAAGTTGGATCGGAATCCGGCGCGTATATACTTGCTGTATGACAGCCAGCGCACAGACGCATCGCGACAAGACAAAAATCGAGGCCACGAAACGAAATCAAACCAGCCGCTGGAGTTGGCTGTTGGTACCGGCGATCTTTACCGTCCCGGCGGTCATTTCGGCTGTCCTGTATCATTCACGCTATCTTCAGCTTGGGCGCGAAACGGTGCTCTGGAAATGGCTCCTTGATTTCCAGCTAGCGTGGTACATCTGGGCGGCGCTGACGCCTCTGATCATCTGGTTGGGCCGAAGGGTTCGCCTCGATCAACGGCGCTGGCTGGTGCCGGCACTCGGGCACCTCGTGTTCGGTTCGACCTGCGCGCTGCTGCAGATCAGCCTGGGAGTGTTTATCTCGATTCAAATCTACCAGGAACCAGGCAATTGGGAGTATTACTATGGTCAAGTTGTTCCGACTTTGATCGGCCGTTTTCCGGCGCAGTTAGTCGTTTACTTCCTTATTCTCGGCGCCGGTTATGCTCTGGAATTTCAGCGGCGATCGCGCGCCGAGTCGCTGCGGGCAGCGCAGCTGGAAACGGAACTGAGCCGCGCCCGGCTTGACACTCTTCAGCAGCAACTCCAACCGCACTTTCTCTTCAACACGCTGAACTCAATCTCCGTCTTGATGCAGAAGGGCCAGGTTGAGGATGCTAACCGCGTTCTTAACTATCTCAGTGATCTGCTGCGTTCAGTGCTCAGGAAGGAAAATGCTGCCATGGTGCCGCTTGCTGAGGAACTGGAGTTTGTCAGCCGCTATGTTGCCATCGAGCAGGTGCGTTACGGCGATCGGCTTTCAGTCAAATTCGACATTAGGCAGGACACAAGCGAACTGCTAATCCCGACATTCATGCTGCAGTTGCTGGTCGAGAATGCCATCCGGCACGGTGTGGCAAGAAAGTCTGATGCTGGGCGCGTAACCGTCAAGGCCGAGCGAGACGGCGAGTGGTTACGATTAAAAGTCATGGACGACGGCGCCGGTCTTGCCGCCACAGACTTAAGAGAAGGCGTGGGCATCACGAATGCACGTCAGCGCCTGAAGCATCATTTCGGAGATGAGTTTCGCTTTGACATCAGTAACGCCGACTCCGGTGGCGTCACGGCTGTGCTTGCAATCCCAATCACGCCGGCAGAGAGAAATTAATGGACACGATTGCGACTCTTCTGATAGACGACGAGCCTCTAGCGCGTGACGGTATCAGGCTGGCTCTGCGCCCGTACCGCGAGTTCAAGATCATCGGCGAATGCGGCAACGGCCGCGAGGCTATCACGGCGATTCGCAAGCTCCGTCCGCGCCTGGTCTTTCTCGATGTTCAAATGCCTGACGTTGACGGCTTCGGTGTCCTCCGCAAGCTCAAGCAGGAAGAAATCCCTCTGATCGTTTTTGTCACTGCCTTCGACAAGTTCGCCGTCGACGCCTTCGAAGCCAGCGCGCTCGATTATGTTCTCAAACCGATCAATCCCGACCGCTTTGCACATACCATCGAACGCATTAGGCAGCGTTGCCGCGAGCAGGATCTGAGTGCAACGACTCGCCGCCTGCTGTCGTTTTTGCAGGACATTCCCGAGACTCAAACCAGCGTCGATCCGATTGAGAGGTTTGCGATCAAGACCGGCGAGCGAATACACTTCGTCACCGCGACCGACATAGACTGGATTGAGGCCGACGATTACTATGTCAAGCTCCATGTCGCCCGGCAGACTCATTTGCTGCGAGACACGCTTGCGCATCTGGAAAACCAGCTCGATCCGAAATTCTTTGTGCGAATCCACCGCTCGACGATCGTCAATGTGTCCCGGATTAAAGAACTCAAGCAGCACTTCCGGGGCGAGTATGTGGTCATCCTCCAGGATGGGACGCGACTTAAACTCAGCCGCAGCTACCGCCACGCGCTTGAACGAATCCTACCCGAGCGCTGATCCCCTTGCCGCCTCGCTGCACCGGTGGCGCGCTTCACGGCACGGGCAATCCGTCTCACAGCATCTGCGTAACAGAAAATCGACCGCTCCGGTATCTTAAGCTCGAAATTCGCAAGATCAATCCAGCCGATTCTGGCACCAACCGGAGCCCGCGAGGGCTGCCTCAAAATGCGAGGTCAAGATGACTTTTCTGAACGCAAGAACATGCTCTCTTTCAGTAGCCGCACTTTTGATCCTTCTGACAGTCGTGTCGCATAGCGCAATCGCTGCCTTCTCACCCGTACTGATCAGCCCGGTAGTCTCCGATGCCGGCGATTCCCGGAGCGCCAACTTCGTCGACTACGATAACGATGGCGATCTCGATCTCTTCATTACCAACGGCCCGCAATTCGGGCAACTCAATTTTCTTTATCAAAACAATGGCGATGGCACATTCAGCAAAGTCACCGGCGATCCGATTGTCTCAGTCGGTTCGTCATCTGATGGCGCGACCTTTGGAGATTTCGACAATGACGGCGATGAAGACTGCTTCGTGGCCACCTGGTGGAATAACACGAATCTCTTTTTTGCGAACAACGGCGATGGCTCATTCACGCAAGTAACGACCGGACCGCTCGTGACGGACGGGACATACTCCGAGGCCGGAAGCTGGGCTGACTACGATGCCGACGGCTATCTCGATCTCTACGTCTGCAATAGTTTTGTCTCTCTTGCTAATCTGCTGTTCCACAATAACGGGGACGGCACATTTACGAAGATTCTCAGCGGTCCGCAGTCCACAGACTTGTTTCGTTCGCGCGTCGGCGCCTGGGGGGACTACGACAATGACGGCGATTTGGATCTTTTCGTCGCCAACGAGTTCAATCACCCCAACAACCTCTATCGCAACGACGGCGGCGGGACATTCACCAAGATCACTACCGGGAATATCGTCGCGGACTTGAACGAGTCGTTCGGAGCCTCCTGGGGCGATATCGACAATGATCTGGATCTTGACCTGTTCGTTTCCAACGGCGACGGCCAAAACGACTGTCTCTATACCAACAACGGCGATGGCACGTTTACCAAGGTGACCACCGGTCCCGTTGTCACCAGCGGTGGCTATGGGGTCGGCAGCACTTTCGCCGATGTCGACAACGACGGCGATCTTGATCTCTACGTCTGCAATGCGTTCGCCCCCGCTGCCACTGTGAATTTCCTGTTTCTCAACAACGGCAACGGTACGTTTGTCCAGGATCTCTCGGATCCCATCGCTACCGAGAACGGCTGGACCTACGGCTGCGCTTTCGGCGACATCGATGATGACGGCGACCTCGATCTGGCTCTCGCCAAGTGTCTGGGTGCAGTCGAAAATAACGCGCTCTATCTCAACGGCGGTAATGGCAACAGCTACCTTGCCGTCGAGTGTATCGGTTCGCACTCGAATCGTTCCGGCATCGGCGTGCGCGTGCTGGTTAAAGCAACGATTGGCGGCACGCCGCGCTGGCAGATGCGGGAAGTCACCAGCCAGGCGGGCTACTGTGTGCAGAACGGCGAGGATGCCTGGTTTGGACTGGGCGATGCCACGATCGTCGATTCGCTCGTGACGATCTGGCCGTCCGGCGTGACCCGCATACTGACCAATGTCGCTGTCGATCAACACCTGTATCTCGACGAATGCGAAACCGCTGACGCCGACGGGGATTTGATCGGCGACAATTGCGACAACTGCCCTGACGACGCGAATGCCGCGCAGGAAGATGCCGACGGCGACGGGATCGGCGATCTCTGCGACGCCTGTCCAGCCGATGCGCTTAACGACGCCGATGAAGACGGACTTTGCGCCAATCTCGACAACTGCCCGTCAATCGCAAACGCCAATCAGCTTGATGCCGACGGCGACGGCATCGGTGACGTCTGCGACAACTGCCCGGATCGCTCCAACCCGGATCAGGCGGACGCCGACGATGATGGTATCGGCGACGTCTGCGAGTATGTCTGCGGCGACGCCGACGGGAACGGCATCATCACTATCTCTGATGCAGTCTTTCTCATCACCTACATCTTCGGCGGCGGCCCGGCGCCCGATCCGATAGTGGCGGGAGATACCGACTGCAATGGCATCGTGACGATCTCCGACGCGGTGTATCTCATCACTTTTATTTTTGGCGGCGGCCCGGCGCCCTGTGCTGCGTGTCCGTAAGCCACGTTGTGCTATTTCGATCCGAGAGGGGACCGGGCGGTTTCCTCTCGACTTGCCTTAACCCAATGTCCTCGAAATAACATCGAACAAACACTCCAGCATAACGTCTCAATAGTATAGCTCTTCTCTTCTTGTATCGCCTTCACCGCCAGGGTTGGACATGACACAGGGAGTCTCAAATGAAGCTATCATTGATGGCCGCGCTGGCACTCACATCTCTGGTGCTGGCGACAGCACCGTTTCCAACGGCGATTGACACAGTCGAATTACTTGACCGCACAGCGATGCGAACTCCGGCCGACTCGAATGCGCGAGCGGCAGGCACGGACTTTACGACATTGGCCGTGACTGCTGGAGATCTTGATTCGTTCATTGCGGTCACTATGTCGCAAAACCATATTCCCGGTCTCTCGGCCTGCTTCATTCGCGACAGCGGCATCGCCTGGCAGGGGAGTTTCGGCACCGCCAATTTCGAAGCCAACACGCCGGTCAACGACTCGACGCTGTTCATGCTGGCTTCGGTTTCAAAAACGGTCACCGGCCTGGCGCTAATGCAACTCTGGGAGCAAGGCTCTTTTGAACTTGACGACGACATCAACGATTACCTGCCGATCGCAATCGTGAACCCGAATTTCCCGGGCCAGCCGATCACGTTTCGCATGCTGCTCTCGCACACCTCCAGTTTGAAGGACAACTGGACTGTGATGTATTCAACTTACGTTTACGGCGATACGCCGATTCCACTCGATGAATATGTTGCGGCGTACTTCGTGCCCGGAGGCGAGTATTATGATCCATACGCCAACTTCGAAACCTGGGCGCCGGGAGCCGTTCGTCAATACTGCAATCACGGCTTTGTCCTGATCGGCTACCTCGTACAGGTGATCTCCGGCCAGCCCTTCGATCAGTACTGTCGCGATTCGATATTCATCCCCCTCGGCATGACGAATTCGCATTGGTTCATCGCCGGGCTGGATACCAGCAATATCGCCATGCCGTATCATTGGAATGGCAGCGTGTATCAGCCGCTCGGGCAATTCGGCTACGCCGACTATCCGGCCGGAACACTGCGCTCAAGTCCAGCGCAATTGTCGCGTCATCTGTTGGCTCACCTCCAGCATGGCCTGGTCGACACAACGCGAATCCTCGACTCTGCCACGGTGGACACCATCACGACAATTCACTATCCGGCCGTGGCGAGCTATCAGGGACTCACTTGGTTCCACAGCTTCTATGGCGGTGCGTGGGTCTGGGAACATGGCGGCGGGGATCAAGGTGTCTGCACCCGCATCGGATTCTGCCCGGAGAAGCAGACCGCCATCGTTGTCTTGACCAACAGCGAGGCCTTCAGCGGCGTCAACAGCATTGTCAGTCGTCTTTGGCTCGAGGCGAACAGTCGCGGCGATCGCGACCTCGACGGCGTCGCCGACACCCTCGACAACTGCCCTGATCTCGCCAACGCCACCCAGCTTGATTCCGACAACGACAGCTTTGGTGATGCCTGCGACAATTGCCCGGATGATTTCAATCCCGATCAGGCGGATGAAAATGGTGACGATGTTGGCGACCTCTGCGACGGCCGCCTTCACATCATCGGACCGGCGCTGCCCGATGCCTACCTCGATGAGCCTTACGACTGCCACCTTGACGCCTTCGGTGGTGTCCAGCCGCTGTACTGGAGCTTTGTCGGCGGCGACATCCCGTTCGGCTGCAGCTTCGAGGGCGACACGGTTGGCATAATCGCCGGGACACCAACCTACAAGGCCACCTATTATTTCACGATTGCCTGCCGCGACTCCGAGGAACCGGCGCGCTGCGACACGATGGGCTTCGTGCTCACGGTCCTCGATGCGCCGTTCACTTGCGGCGACGCCGACGGCAATGATATCATCACCATCTCCGACGCCGTCTACCTGATTACCTACATCTTCGGAGGTGGTCCATCGCCCGCTCCGCTGCTCGCGGGTGACGCCGACTGCAACGGTATCGTCACGATTTCCGATGCAGTGTACCTGATCAATTACATTTTCGGCGGTGGCCCGGCACCCTGCGAATCTTGTCGGTAACCTCAATTTGGCCTGCGGGTCACGGTCTCACATGCTCTGACTCGCACGGAAGAGTCGAGATAAGCGCCACAACCCTTGTTTGCCATTCACATTCAATTCGTCGACTATTGTCATTCAACCGGAACATCCGCGTTGCTTGCACACAAAGGAGATTGTGATGCTCATGACAGGTCCAAGCTGGCGAGTTCTTTGGATCTCGTGTGTTTTTGCAGTTTGCTCAATCGCGCTGAATTGTGCGATCGGTGGGACACTTGCTTTCATCAAGAACTGCGGCCAATGGGATAGTCGCGCATTGTATCGCGCGGAGGCCGGCAACTTGGTGATCTGGCTGACAACCGAAGGCGTTTATTACCAGTTCTTCCAGCGTGTAGATTCAACGGCAGTTCCCGAGATCAATCGGGTTGATCGACGATCACTTATCGGCGATCGCCAAGACGAGTTGCGCATGGAACAATTGTCCTATCGCTGCGCGTTCGTCAATGCCAATCCCGCGCCACAAGCGTTTGGAACGGGCGAGCTTAGACAGAAACATCATTTCTATATCGGCGATGATCCCTCGGGCTGGCGGGTAAACGTGCCCAGTTATGCCGGCGTCACGATTGCCGAGCTCTACCCGGGAATCGACGTCACCTTCTACTCAGCGGACAATGGCAGCCTTGAATACGATTTCGTGGTCTCACCCGGCGCCGACTACCGGCAAATCAAGCTTGCTTATCAAGGGGCGTGCGAATTAGCCCTTGTCGCTGAGCGTGAGATATTGGTGAAGACTCCCGGGCATTCGCATACTGAGAAGATTCCTTCGATTTATCAGGTAGAGAATGGCAGGCGTCGCAGCATTTCGGGGAGCTTTGTCTTGAGCGAACCGAGGTTGGCCACTTTCGAACTTTCCGCTGACTACGACCCGACCAAACCCGTCGTGATTGATCCCAAGTTAGAATACAGTTCTTACTTAGCCAGTGCGCAGTATGAATTCATCAGCGATATTGCTGTTGACGCATTCGGGGCAGCCTATGTGTTTGGTCGCACCAACGGAATCAGCTTTCCCCAACTTGACTCGGTTCCAGTGCCGGCAGGGCCTTCCGATTTGTTCGTTACAAGACTGACCCCCGACGGTGCTATCGACTACGTCGCGCTCATCGGTGGATCAGATATCGACAATGAAGGAGGGATCGATGTCGATGCACAGCGTAGGGCGTATCTCTGTGGCTATACCTTCTCCGACGACTACCCGCGAGAGAACAGCTTTCTTCCACTCCACAACGGCAATCAGTGTGTCTACTCGCGGCTCAGTGCCGACGGCAGCTCCCTCGAGTATAGCGGGTATATAGGCGGATCCAATGGGAGCGGTACAGCGGAGGATATTACGGTTGACGCCGATTTCAACGCCTATATTGTCGGAGCAACTTCCGCAACCGACTTTCCAGTGCTAAACGCTTTTCAGCCCAACCTAAATCCGAGTGGATATGGAATCGACGCCTTTGTGCTCAAACTCAATCCGACGGGTTCAGGGCTGGTTCTTGGAACTTACCTCGGCGGGAGTGGATCTGATCTTTCTCTTCAAGTAGCTTTGACAGCCGACAATCGGGTAATAGTTGCCGGCGCGACATCGTCGGCGGATTTCCCGAAGAAGAGACCTTTCTTCGACAAGGTGCCCAGCCAATACGATGACGACGTGTTTGTCTCGGGGCTTTCAGCCACCGGCGACTCTCTGTTGTTTAGTTCTGTAATCGGTACCACGGATACTGAGTTTCTCCGGGGACTCGCTGTTGACGATTCCGGCTGCGCTTTTGTCTCTGGATGGACATGGTCTCCCTACTTCCCGACAAGGAACTCTGTTCTCCCTTACATCTGTTGCGATGGGGTTTTTCTTTTTAAAGTCGGTTCAGCAGGCGATTCGTTGGTATTCTCCACAGTCTTGTCGAGTTCCGGAGATGAGCAAGGATTCCAAGTTGCCGAGAGCAACGGACAACCGGTAATTGTTGGCCAGGCGGGTGCTACCGACTTCCCACAACAAGAACCATTTCAGCCGTCACGCGGGGCAGATGGCTTCATCAGCAAGTTCACGTCAAACGGTGACTCCCTGATTTTCTCCACATGCTTTGGTGGCAGTGCCTACGACGCTGTCACCAGTGTAGCGGTCGGCCCAGATGGGGCAATCTACGTTGCGGGATTCACACTCTCTCCCGATTTCCCGGTACTCAATGCCTTCCAGCACCGCTGTGGCGACTGGGACGGCTTCGTCGCCAAGTTCACTGATGACTTCGAATGTGGGGACGTCGATGCGAATGACTCAATCGACTTAACCGACATCGTCGGCTTGGTGAACTACATCTTCATCCACGGCGACCAGCCCAATCCATACGTTGCTGCCGACGCCGATTGCAACGGCATCGTGACGATTTCCGATGCCGTGTACCTGATCAATTACATTTTCGGCGGTGGTCCGGCGCCGTGCGCGTCCTGCCCGTAGAATGCGTCCTTGCGCTTGTGCGCGGAGTAGCAGATATTCCGCGCATGAGCAACGACAACTCCCTCCGCACCGAATCCGAAATTTCCACCTTCGAAGTGGTCTTCCCCTCGATGGTCAACCACTATGGCACTCTCTTCGGCGGCATCGCCCTGCAATGGATGGACCGCGCCGCCTGGATTTGCTCCACCCAATATGCCCGCAAGACGATGGTGACCATCGCCTCCGACCGCATCGTCTTTAAGAAAGCCGTGCGGCAGGGAAGTCTCGTCGAATTGCGCGCCTGGATTCGTAAAGTCGGGAACACCTCCGTCACCGTCGATGTTGAACTCCATTCAGAAAGCCCACTCACCGGCAAACGCGAACTGGCCACCCACGGCGAATTCGTGATGGTCGCCCTGGACGCCGACGGAAATCCTTGTCCCGTAAAGGACTCCAAAGAATCTTAGATTCCTCTTGCCCGCGCCTCCGATTCCGATATATTAATAGACTCGCGAGCCCCCGGGTTCGCCTGTAGATTTGTATATTATTATTGTAAGGAGATAGATCATGGCGAAGAAGAAAGGTGATGCGCGGGCATTCATTACGGTTGAGTGCACAGAAGCCCGCAAAGAGGGCGCCACGCCGTCGCGCTACACGACCTTCAAGAACAAGCGCAACACGCCCGATCGTCTGGAGATCAAGAAGTACAATCCCTTCCTGCGTCGCCACACGATCCACAAAGAGATCCGCTAAGACGGCGGAATCGACAAGCCTGGCGGCACGCGATCGTACTGGTCGCGTGCCGTTTTGTTTTCCCGCTTGCGCGATCGCCGACGACAAGCATAGCTTGCCGCAATTGAAATAGAGATCTGACCCGGTATATGAGTCTAACGGACAGCTTTGACCGCATTCGCGAGTTTCTCGGTTTGAAGCGCTCAATGGTCGCCTTGCTCGGTATGGTGATCCTGGTCGGCTTGGGCGAGAAGATGGCAGAGCGATTCCTGCCGGTTTACGTCGTCGCTCTCGGTGGCGGGGCGATTTACGTCGGACTGCTCAACGGCCTTGATAATCTGCTCTCGGCGCTCTATTCGTTTCCCGGCGGTTACATTGCGGATCGCTACGGGACCAAACGCGCGCTGCTGATATTTAACGCGCTGGCAATGGCCGGCTTTGTCATCGTGATCCTGATACCATCGGTGTGGGCCGTGATAGTCGGCTCGTTCTTGTTTCTCTCCTGGACTGCCATCTCGCTGCCGGCCACCATGAGTCTGGTCGCGAGATTACTGCCAAAGAGCAAGCGCACCATGGGAGTCTCGATGCATTCATTGATCCGGCGCGTGCCAATGGCCCTGGGGCCGTTGTTGGGCGGGCTATTTATCGGTATCTGGGGTGAAATCACTGGCGTCCGGCTGGCCTTTGTCGCGGCGCTCGCAATGGCCATCGTCGCCTTAGTTGTGCAACAAATCATGATTCCCGGTGATGATCAATCGGTTTCTGCCGTAAAGGACAAGATGCCGGACAAGAATCCGCTTAAGCTTTTTCGCCAACTTCGTCCGGAGTTGAGGCGGCTTCTGCTTGCTGACATCCTGATTCGCTTCTGCGAGCAGATTCCGTATGCCTTCGTTGTGCTCTGGTGCCTGAAGGAGATCAGCTCGCCTGTGACCGCTTTCGAGTTCGGAATCTTGACAACGGTGGAAATGGTAACCGCGATGCTGGTATACATTCCGGTAGCCTACTTTTCCGATCGCGCCGAGAAGAAGCCGTTTGTGGTCGCGACGTTCGTCTTCTTCACGCTGTTTCCTCTCTTGCTGCTCGTGAGCCAGTCATTCTGGCTACTCGTGATTGCCTTCGTCGTCCGCGGCCTCAAGGAATTCGGTGAGCCGACGCGGAAGGCGTTGATTATCGATCTGGCCGTGCCGGGTAGGGAAGCAGCGACCTTCGGCACTTATTACTTAGTGAGAGATTGCGTCGTTGCGATCGCCGCATTCGGCGGGGCGTTCTTATGGCTGATCAACCCGCAGGTTAATTTTCTAGTCGCAGCGGGGTTTGGTTTGATAGGTACCCTGCTCTGGGCAGGGGCTCCGAATTCGAGCCCCATTGGTTCTAGTCGCGCATAAGTTCAAGCAGGCGACGATTATAAAAATCGGCGAGATCGTCGCGCCGCACGACGCCGATCACCCGTGAATCTTCCTCACTGATCACCGGCAGCAGGCGGATGTCGCGCAAGCTGAATTGACGTTGCGCCGTTTCCAGGTTATCACTCAACTTGAGCGCTTGGGCATCTCCGCGCACGATATCCTGCGCCACAACCAACTGCTCGAGGCCGCGCTGCGTCATGAGGCTTCGTACATCCTGCAACGATAGCACTCCCGTGAGCGCACCGTTCGCCCCGAGGACAACGAAATAGTTTTGCGTTGATTGCTCAAACCGCTCAAATATCTCGCTGAGAGACGCGGACGCGCTCATCGTCTCAAATTCCGAGCTGACAATGTCCATTACCGTGTGTGCCCGCAGGACATTGATGTCGCGTCCTCCGCGGATCTCAATGCCGCGCTGGAAGAGCTTAAGGGTGTAGATCGAGTGAGGCAACATGCGACGCGCCATCAGGGTCGAAAAAGTTACCGTCATCATGAGAGGCAAAATGATGTGGTAGTCATTCGTTATCTCGAAGATGATGAGTATTGCCGTCATCGGAGCGTGAGTCGTGCCGGCAACCAGCCCGGCCATCCCCACCAGAGCATAGGCGCCCGGATTGGCGGTGGCCCCGGGGAACAGCAGGTTGGCAACAACACCAAAAGTGCCGCCGGCGACGGCGCCGATAAAGAGCGACGGCGCGAAGACACCGCCGGAACTGCCGCTTCCGAGCGTCAGGGAAGTCGCGATGATTTTGAGAAAGATCAGTGGGAGCAAGAGCGCAAACGCCATTTCGCCATCGAGAGTCAGGTTGATCGTTTCGTAGCCGTCGGCGAGCACTTGCGGGTAGAACACGGCGACCACCCCGAGCGCCAGTCCGCCAATGGCGGGCTTGACCATTGAGTTGAAAGGCAGATGCTCAAAGAAGTGCTCGGTGGCATGCAGTACCTTCGTAAAGAGAACGGCTACTCCGCCGAGCAGCAGACCAAGTACGATGTAAAGGATGAGCTCCCAACCCGATTCCAGCGCGTACGGTGTGACTTCGAAGGCCGGGTAGTTGCCCAATATCGAGCGGGTCATAACGCTCGCAACAACCGAGGCGATAAGCACCGGCGAAAACGTGCGAATGGCAAAGTCACCGAGGATCACTTCGAGAGAGAACAGGACGCCGGCGATCGGTGCGTTGAATACCGATGAGATTCCGGCGGCGGCACCGCAACCGACCAGGACGCGCACGCGCTCCGAAGACATCCCGAAGAACTGGCCGACTGTCGAGCCGATCGCCGAACCGATTTGCACGATCGGGCCCTCGCGACCGGCCGATCCCCCGGAGCCGATGCAGATCGCCGATGCCAATGTCTTGACCACGGCGACGCGTGGCCGGATGATTCCCCCGAGTCGGGCGACCGCGTTGATGACTTCGGTGACGCCGTGACCCCGTGCCTCTGTCGCCAGATAGTGGACGATCGGCCCGACGCAAAGGCCGCCGAGCATGGGTATCAGCGGCAACCACCATTTGTAGGCACCCCCCCCGGCAAACTGGGTGAGGTACTCGTCGGTCATCCCGAAGAACACCTGGTTGGCAAAACGAATTAGCGCTGTGAATCCGATTGCTCCCAAGGCCGTGAAGATGCCAACCAGCGCTGCCAGGACCAGCAGCGCGTTGGTCCCGGAAATGCGCAAACGCGTGAGCCAAAGATTGAGATCAAATCCGGTCATGTGGTTCAGAGCCCCGATCATCGTAGTCTGCAAAATTGTGGACATTTCGGCAAGCGCCGATTCACACGAAATGTCTCGCGAAACAGCTCTTGGAGATTAAAAGCGAACGGATCATCCATTTTCTCCTTTACAAAAGCGAGAGCATTTTACAGTATATTCGGGTCGAACACAAACAGACTCAAACAGGAGGTGTTGTCATGCAAAGCCGTTGGCTGGTGCTGATTATCCTATTTGCGGTCGCGGTGGCTGTCGGTAGCGCTCCGCCCGACACGAAACCGGTCGCTTCCGATGAGGAGTTGCTTTCGAAGGCAGCTGAAGTAGCCATCTCCCAGTTCAGTTCACAGCTGCAGACCTCTCTCAAGGTCGCCCTGAGCGAAGGCGGGCCGGTCAATGCCCTGGGCGTCTGCAATGTCGTCGCGCCGGACATTCAGATGGCTCACGTTCGTGACGGCTGGTTTATCGAGCGCGTCACCGATCGTCCGCGCAATCGCAATAGCCAGGCCGATTCACTGCAGTTGGCGGTACTGGAGCGCTTTGCCGCCTCAGATTCTTTGGCCTCGGTTACCGGGTGGGACCACCCGCAGGAGAGGCAGAAATTCCGTTATTACAAACCGATTCGCGTTGCAGATATCTGTCTTAACTGCCACGGTGATGCCGGAAGATTTGACGCCAACGTCAAGGCAAAGCTCGCTGAACTCTACCCGCACGACAAGGCGGTTGGTTACAAAGTAGGAGAATTGCGCGGCATGTTCGCCGTCGAGATTCTCTGGCCCGAGGGCAAGGCATACGCCGAAAAGTTGACCTCCGGCAAGTAGCGGATTGATGGCGGCGGCTTCAGGGGCCGCCGCAATCAAGCTCGGACGGCAATCTAACCAAGATCTAACCAAAGCACCTCAATGTGATTGTGTTGGGGCTTATCAGCGATTAATTGGATCGACGAAAGCATAAATGAAGGCGGACAGGATTTCGGGCGGGAACTTTCAAGCCCGATTGTCGTTTAACTTGATCTATGATAAAGACAAAGGCTCACATGATCTTAGTAGATGCCGGCTTTGCGCGGACGGTGCTTAGTCTGGCCATGATGGCTGTCGTCTTCCTTGGCGCTGCTCACGTTTGTCGCGCTCAAGATCCGACTGCGATCATGAATCCGGACAGCGCGCTCGCCGAACGCCTGCAGATGCTCCGCGGTGCGCCGCTCACGCTGGCACAGGCCCAGGAGCTCGCGCTGCGAAACTCCACGAGCGTGCGGGAAGCTGCCGCTTCATTGCGAGCGGCAGGCGGCTCGGTGCGTAAAGAACGCGGGGCCTTCGACCCCGAACTCTTTGCCGAGGTTTCCAAATCGGGAACAGACATGCCGAGCGCTTCGCCTTTTGCCGGAGCCAGTGTTCTTGAGACTGACGAATCGCGCACGGCTGCCGGTGTGAGACTTAAGCTGCCCTTGGGGACGCAAATTGAGGCATCGCTAAACTCCGTCAGGACGGAGACCAATTCCAGCTTCTCAACTCTTAATCCGCAGTACTTGTCGGAAGGGAGATTACAGATCGTCCAGCCGCTCCTGAGTGGCTTTGGCCCCGGCGCGAGCGGCGATCTTCAATCGGCACGCCGAGACCGCGTGGCGGCCGAAGCTCGTTACGCCGATGCAGTGCTCACAACGACCGCACTCGTTGAACAAACCTATTGGGATCTCTACGCTGCAGAGCGTGACCTCGCGGTGCAGCTGCTGATTCGTGATCAAACCGCCTCTTTTTTAAGCGAGACCAGGCTTCGTGCTGAAGCGGGATTGGTCGGACCCAATCAGGTCGCCAATGCCCGCGTTTTCCTGGCCGAACAGGAACAGGCGGTGCTCGATCGCGAGGAAGATCTCGATCGCATTTCAGACCAACTGGCGACTCTGATCGGAGAACGCCCCGGCAGCGCCAACTTCCGCTATCATCCGCAAGACGAACCGAGCGTGCGCATCGCTGCGCCCCAGGTCGATTCTCTGCTGGCTCGCGCGATGGCTGCGAATCGCTCACTCGAGGCGGCAGCAAACGCCGTCGCCGCAGCCAAAATGCGCGAGCGCAGTGCGCGCTGGAATGCGTTACCGCAACTCGATCTTGTCGGTGCGATCGGGGGATACGGTCTCTCGGGAACCGGCCGTGACGTCGTTGTTATCGGCGACACGGTACGCAGCCTGTACGATGGCGGCGGCGGTGATGCGCTGAGTTCGGCGCTTCAGCGCGAAAACCCGACCTGGACCATCGGTGTACGGCTCACTTATCCCATCGGATTGCGTTCCGGAGGCGGCGAGCGCGACCGTCTCGCCGGTGAACGCGCCCGCGCCGAGGAGCAGTACCAGGCGGTGCGTCGGGCGCTCGAAGAGGATGTGCGGCGCGCTTATCGAGAACTCTCACATGCGCAACGACGGCTCGAGGTCGCCCGTGACGGCGTCGATGCCTCGCTGGAGCAGGTTCGCATCGGCCGGTTGGAGTACAACGCCGGCAGAACCACGGCTTTTGAGTTAGTACGCTTGGCCGCCGATCTGGCATCGGCGCAGCAAAGATATTCACAGGCGCTGGTGCGCGCGGCAAAGGCTGCCGCGGAGATAAAGCGTCTTACAACCGGAACGATCTCCAGCCACCTGGCTGGATAAGAAGGGTCCTCTGCTATGTTTCCGCGAAAGAATCTTCTGCAATCGATAAATCGCCCAACGCATGCGCTGCCTCGGATATTGATGGCGCTTGTGGCGTTGTCTGTGACTCTGTCCTTGATCGCCGGTTGCACGAATCAGCAGGCCGGAGGTTTTCAACCTCCGCCCACGGCCATTGAAATGGCGTTGGCGCAGGCAACCACCGTTACCGATCGCTTTGAAGCTGTCGGTACTATCGAAGCCAACGATGCTGTGATGATTGTCTCGCAGATCGACGCGCTGGTTGTCGACCTGCCCTATCGGGAAGGCGATCCGATCGCCCGCGGGCAATTGATCGCCCAGCTTGACGATGCGCAGCTTCGTGCGGAAGAGTCGCGAGCCGCCGCTCTGCGCGATCAGAAAAAGATCAGCTACGATCGCATCAAGTCGATCGTCGACCAGGGGGCTGGCGCGCCGCAAGATCTCGATAACGCTGCGGCCGAGTTGAAGATTGCCGAAGCTGAATTGACACTGATCCAGGCCCGTCTCGAAAAGACAAGAATTGTAGCTCCTTTTGACGGCGTCGTCGGTGCGCGGCGAGTCAGCCCGGGAGCGTTTTTGCGCGCCGGCTCGCCCATTACGGAGATTGCCGACCTGGATCGCATCAAGGTTACTTTCTCGGCGCCGGAGCGATACTACCCGAGCCTGACACGCGGCGCCTCGGTTGATGTCTCGACCACGGCGTTTCCCGACCTTGTTCTCAAGGGCCGAATCGATGTCATCGAACCGGTCGTGGACCAGGCCACACGCAGCGCGCGAATCATCGCCCGGGCCGAAAATCCGGGTCGCCAGTTCCGCCCGGGCATGTCGGCCAATGTCTCAGCGGTTCTTAATCAACGCCCGAATGCGGTCACGATTCCAGATGAGGCCGTTTTCGCCGAGGGTAACCAGACGCTGGTCTTTGCCATCAAGTCCGATTCCACGGTAGCCCGTACACCGATCACACTCGGCACGCGCATGACAGGCTCGGTTGAAGTATTGACCGGTCTGGCCGCAGGCGATCGCGTGGTGCGCGCCGGCCACCAGAAATTGTATGAAGGCGCCAAGGTGATGCCGGTTGTCAGCCAAGTAGATCCACCACCGGATTCCGGTAAGGGCGGCGCGCAATGAAATTGAGCGAACTGTCGATTAAGCGACCCGTGTTCGCGACGGTGATGAGTCTTGTGATCATCCTCTTCGGGGTGGTTTCGTATACGCGTCTCCCGGTTCGTGAATATCCCGATATCGATCCGCCGATTGTGTCGATTCAGACGCTTTATCGCGGAGCCAGCCCGAGTGTCGTCGAGACGGAAATCACGGATGTGCTCGAAGAACAACTCTCGACGCTCGAAGGCGTCAAGACCTTGACGTCTTCCAGCCGCGAGCAGGGCTCAGTAATCACGATCGAATTTGAACTGGGGCGCAATGTCGACGAAGCGGCTAACGACGTGCGCGACCGCGTGTCGCGCGTGCGCGGCAGTCTCCCGCGCGAAGCCGACGATCCGATCGTCGAAAAGGTTGATGCGAACGCACAGCCAATCGTCTGGCTGGCGTTGTTCTCTTCGCGGCATTCGAATCTGGAAGTTACCGACGTCGCCGAACGCCTCATGAAAGAGCGCCTGCAGCGACTACCCGGCGTTGGGTCGGTCCGGATCGCAGGCGAGCGCCGCTATGCAATCCGGGTCTGGCTCGACCCGCAGAAGATGGCAGCCCACGGGCTGGTTGCGCGCGATGTCGAGCAGGCGATCACGCTTGAAAACGCGGAGATTCCTGCCGGCCGGGTGGAGGGTGAAGGCCGGGAGTTTTCGGTGCGAACCAGGGGCGAACTGGCCACGCCGGACGAGTTTGCCGCCATCGTGGTGAAGCAGAGCGGCGATGAATTGGTGCGCCTCGGAGACATCGCTGAAGTGGCCCTGGGCGCTGAAGATGAACGCACGGAAGTGCGTTACAATGGCCAGCCGGCCGTCGGACTTGGCGTGAGTAAGCAAACCAATGCCAGCACGCTGGACGTGGCTGAGGCAGTCGCGAATCGACTTCCAGAGCTACAGAGACTCTTGCCGGAAGGGATGCAGGTTGAGATTGCTTACAATTCGGCGACATTCATTCGTGAATCGATCAACGAAGTCGGCGAAACGCTGATTATTGCCATCTTCCTGGTCGTTCTCGTCATTCTTGTGTTTCTGAAGAGCTTCCGCGCGACGATTATCCCGACGTTCGCAATCCCGACCTCAATCATCGGTACGCTTGCGTTGGCGTATTTCCTCGGCTTTACGATCAACATCCTGACGCTGCTGGCGCTGGTACTCGCCATTGGACTGGTGGTCGACGACGCGATTGTTGTGCTCGAAAACATTTTCCGCCACATGCAGATGGGCAAGTCGCGGCGACAAGCCGCGTTCGACGGGTCACGGGAAATCGGTTTCGCTGTCGTTGCCACCACAATCTCTTTGGTGGCTGTGTTCGTACCGCTCGCATTCTTGCAGGGTAACGTGGGGCGTTTGTTCAACGAGTTCGGGATCTCGGTCGCCGTCGCGGTTCTGATTTCCGGCTTCGTCGCGCTGACTCTGACGCCGATGTTGTGTTCGCGTATCCTCAAGCCGCTGCACGGCCAAAGCAATAGCTGGGCGACACGCTCGTTCGATGCCTTCTTTGCCGGCCTGGATCGTATCTACGACAAGACTTTGCGCACCACCTTGCGTCATCGCTGGCTGGCGCTTGGCGTGGCTGCATTGCTGATTGTCATCAGCGCCGGTTTGATGAAGCTTATACCCAGTGAATTGGTCCCGACAGAGGACCGTGGCATCGGGTTTGGCATTGTCATCGCACCGGAAGGATCGACGCTAGAGTATACCGATCGCTACGTTCGACAAATTGAAGGCATCCTGATGAACTTGCCTGAGCGCGAGGGGTTGTTTACGGCCACCGGACTTGGCTTCGGCGGTCCCGGCACAGTGACGAACTCTTTCATGTTCTTGCGCCTCAAGCCGCGCGACCAGCGCGATCGCAAGCAGCAGGAGATTGTCGGCAGCCTGTTCCCCGTCTTGTTTTCCATTCCAGGCGTCTTGGCGTTTGTCGTCAATCCGCCCAGCCTGGGATCAGGGGTCAGCTCGAAGCCGATCGAATACGTGCTTCAAGGCGACAGCTACGACCAGCTTCAACAGGGAGTCGGTGTGATGATGGGGGAGGCCTCCAAGTTGGGTTACCTCATCAACTTGGATACCGACCTCCGCCTCAACAAACCGCAGCTCGATCTCACAATTGACCGTGATCGAGCCTCCGGATTGGGTGTTTCCGTGACCGATATCGGTACAACGCTCGAATCATTCCTGGGCGGACGCGCCGTGACTAACTTCAAGCGCGGTTCCAAGCAGTATGACGTGATTGTGCAATTGCGCCCGGCCCAGCGCTCGACGCCGAACACCATTGATGGTATCTACGTGCGCGGAAACGCCGGCCTGGTGCAGTTGGCTAACGTGGTCAGCGTCAACGAGACTGTGGCGCCAAAGGAGCTTAATCACTACAATCGCGTACGCTCGGCGACGATCACCGCCAATCTTGCCCCCGGCGTCAGTCTCGGGCAGGCGCTGGATGATCTCGACCGCATCGCGGAGAGCAGCCTCCCCGGTACCATCAAACGCGAATTGTCTGGTCAGTCAAAGGAGTTTCGCGATTCCAGTTCCAGTCTCTACTTCCTGTTCCTCCTGGCAGTTGTGTTCATCTTCCTCGTGCTGGCGGCGCAATTCGAGAGTTTCATCCACCCGCTGACTATTCTTCTGTCCGTACCGCTGGCTGTCGTCGGGTCTTTGGTTTCGCTCTTTGTCTTTGGCCAAAGTCTTAACATCTATTCGCAAATCGGGCTGATTATGCTTATTGGCTTGGTAACCAAGAATTCGATCTTAATCGTCGAATATGCAAATCAGCTGCGCGAGCAGGGGAGGGAAGTCTTCGACGCCGTAGTGGAGGCCGCGCGTATCCGCCTGCGCCCGATCTTGATGACTTCCTTTGCGACAATCTTTGGCGTTCTACCGATTGCGATCGGCCTTGGCGCCGGCGCCGAGTCTCGCCGCCCTCTGGGAATCGCTGTAGTCGGCGGCATGTTCTTCTCGACATTCCTGACCCTGGTTCTGGTACCGGTCGTCTATACACTGCTTGCGCGCTTCACCAAGGTGGTTGTACATTCTGAGGACGCCGACCGTGCGGCCGATCACGGCAAACGGATATCAACGGAAGCATAACCGGACGCGCGCACAATGGAGTTACGCAGGCTCGGAAACTCGGATATTCAAACACCGCCGCTGGTGCTGGGAGGCAATGTCTTCGGCTGGACAGTGGATGAGGCCGATTCCTTTCGCCTGCTGGATCGTTTCCGCGATGCGGGATTCAACTTCATCGACACCGCCAATGTCTATTCGCGCTGGAAACCGGGGAATCGGGGCGGGGAGTCCGAAGCGATCATCGGCAACTGGATGAAATCTCGCGGCAATCGTTCACAGGTTGTAATCGCCACCAAGGTTGGCCATGAGATGGATCCCGAACGAAAAGGTCTCAAGAAGAGCAACATCTTGCGCGAGGCGGAAATGTCGCTGCAACGATTACAGACCGATTATATCGACCTGTACCAATCCCACGTCGACGATCTTGAAACGCCCGTCGAGGAAGCGCTTGAGGCTTATGCGGGACTGGTCAAGGCTGGCAAGGTACGTGCAATTGGGGCATCCAATTTTTCGGCCGAGCGCCTGACGAAATCAGTCGAGGCGGCGCGCAAATTTGGTTTTCCTTGTTATGTGAGCCTGCAGCCTCAATACAACCTCTGCGAGCGCACGGAATACGAGTCGAAGCTGGAGGCAACTTGCGTTGAACTCGGCCTGGGTGTTATCCCTTACTTTGGTTTGGCACGCGGCTTCCTCACCGGGAAGTATCGGACGGAGGCTGATCTGTCGAAGAGTCTAAGGGGACAGGGAGTGAAAAAATACCTTAACGATTCGGGCCGGAGTATTCTGGCCGCTCTCGACAAGGTATCGGCAGAAACTTCGACGAATCCCGCACAGGTCGCATTGGCGTGGCTCATCGCGCGACCGAGTATAACGGCGCCGATTGCCAGCGCCACGAGTCTTGAGCAACTCGACGACCTTATCGCGTCGACGAGGCTCGAACTGACTGGCGATCAGATCCAGCGACTCAACCAGGCCAGCGCGTATTCACGCTAAAGGTCGTCCTTGCACACTACGAACACAAAGAGCACGGTGCACCCCCGCCACCGAAGATGTAGTTAATCAGGTACACGGCGTCAGAGATATCGACTTGCGCACTGCAGTCGCTATCGGCCACGGTCTTGGGTACGATGATTCGTCCATTGGCGAAGATGTAATTCACGAGTGCCACGACATCGCTGATGTCCACCTGGCCGCTGGCGTCACAGTCACCGCGGTAAAGAGCTCCGGTTGTCAAGTGTAGCGCGACGGCTCGTCGTGCAGCCAATGACCTACTGTCGGGCCCGGGGTATCGACCGGTCGATGTGTCATGTCAGCGAGGAATTAAAAGTTTACAATAGAGGTATGGTTTAACATCGCCATAGTTGCCGATGTTGAGCCAATGTCCTAATTTGTTCACAATGTCAGAAGAACAGCCTGAGCGGACACAGAGCGGAGACACCCAGCGCATCGACGCAGAGCCCAACAATTCAAGCCGACCGCCGCAGACTCCCCGCACGATAGGCCAGTATGACGTGATCGGAGTTCTTGGCGAAGGAGGCATGGGTGCAGTGTACCTGGCCTTCGATGACTCCATGAAGCGCAATGTTGCCGTCAAGGTACTTCACAAGTCGTTCCTTACAACCGGAATCGTGCACAAACGATTCGCCCGCGAGGCTTGGATTGCCGGTCAACTTGAACACGAGCATATCATTCGCGTGTACAGTCGCGGCGAGCAGGCTGATTCGCACTTTCTGGTCATGGAATACGCCGACGGCGGGTCGCTGGCGGACGAGTTGCGTCGCCTGGCTGATGCGAGTCCACAAGACAAGTTGGCGGCAGTACAAGATCCGACGCGAATCAACTCGCTGCTGAAACGCTTTGTCGAACTGGCGCGGGCAATCGAGTACGTTCACACGCGGGGCTTTATTCACCGGGATATTAAGCCGCAAAACATTCTCCTGGCCGGAGCCGAGAAGACCTTTAAGCTCACCGATTTTGGCATTGCACACGCGGAAGAGATGTCCCGCGTCACCCGGGCCGGCGATTTCATCGGGACGATCAGGTACATGTCACCCGAGTTGTTGTCGGCACACCGATCGGAAATCGACAAACGTGCGGATATCTACTCCCTGGGAGTGACTCTTTATGAAGCGCTAACCCTGACGATGCCTTTTGCCGGGGATACGGAAGAGAAGTACATCGCCTCGATTCTGGCGGGCCGATCGATTCCAGCGCGGCGCTTCAACTCACGCATCCCACGCGATCTGGAGACGGTTTTGTTGGTCGCGATGCACCATGATCCGGCCCGGCGGTACCAGCATGCATCCGAATTCGCCGACGATTTGGAGAGAATCCTGCATGACCGCCCGATCAAGGCGCAACGCGCAGGTTTGGTTAGGCGCGTGGCGATGTTTTGCCGACGACATGCCGCCACCATCGGCCTCACAGTGACCGGAGCTGTGCTGGTATCGTTGATTGCCTTCGGGCTCTACGCGCACCAACGGCGGCAATTAGACTACAAGCGGATCGGACAGATTTTGCAGACCAGCATCACAACGGGCACGGCCCCGGAAGAGATCGATGATGACTGGGCTCGCCTCGCCGCGATACTGGCGGCGCGTGTCCAAGCGAATCAGCGCGACTCACTGTCGATTTGGTACTATCGCAGCACGTTTCGCCTGGACGTGATTACCGACCCGATCAACGACACCGACAAGAGCTTGAAATTGGTTTCAAGCTTGTCGGAGACGCTCCCCTCAAGCGTGCAGAGCACAATGCCTCACATCGCTTTGTCCGCAGAAATTGCGATCGGGGTTGATACTCTACCGTTTGAGCGCGCCGCGATTTATGAAGGCGTTCATGGAGCGATCGAGGCACGCGGGGGCTTCATTACGACCATCGCCAGCGACTCGCTGTTGCGCGAGCGACCGGGCGCACGGATACTGAGAATCAGAGTTATCGCCAGCCGTTACTTTAATGCTGGATTTTTTGACGAGGCTCCCGAGCAGAGCCCGTTGGTCAAAGATCCGGACTTGGGCCGTCAAGGCGAGATCGTTGTGACATCTTCCGGAGACACGCTGGTCGCCCGTCCGATGTCAATCCAGACCCTGTTCAACAAAGCGAGAGCGAAGGAGAGCGCGATTCTTGATCTGGATCAATTTCGTCCCGCGGCTGCGGTCTATGTCGATACAGTTGTTCGAACATTCGATGTCCTTGTTTACGAAGGCAACTAAGTTAGTTCCGGCATCAGTCGTGCATTGCCCTAAAGCGATTGCTGCCGGATCCAATCTGCCTCCGGAGCTGAGTGGAGGTTCTGTTATGAATTTAAGAAGATGTCAAGCACGTGGAATGATCCGTGGTGCGGTTGCGCTCCTGGTGCTCCTGATTACCGCCTGTGCACCGAAGCTGGTGGGTGTTTGGCGAGATCCGGCTTTCACCCCGGCTCAGATCTACTCAGGGCAGGTGGTGCTGGGCGGGATCGGCTCAAGTGTGGCACCGAGAGACATAAACGAAGATCAACCCGAATTCCAGGATCTATCTGGTACACTCGATCGCATCCTCTGGAAACAATTGGAAAAGAAAGCGCCCAACTTAACTCTTCTGCCCCTCGAGTTCAGCAGGGACAAACTCGGCGCTGACAAGCACGCAGCGCTGATTGCGAAGTTCGATTCCCGGGGAGAGCTCACGCCGGAAGAGGCCATGTCGTTGTCGGAGGCCGTCAAGGGCCAAACTTCTTATGTTCTCTATGGTCGCTTGGCGCAAGATCGCACAGAAAGCACACGGATTTTAGAAAGCAGCGGCTGGAAGACTGATTACAAGCGGCGCATGGCATTTGCATTCGCGGTCTACGAGGTTTCCACTGGCAAGGCCATGTGGCGCGGCGCGCTGACACTCGTGCGGGAAGATCGTGTGTCCGAGGACGAAGAGAGTGGGGTGGACAGTTTCGGCGACCTGGTGACGTCGCTCGCAGCTCAACTGCTCTTGCCTCAGGTCGAAGAAGCGATCTCCACTCAGAAGATGGTTAAGGACATCTTTGGCGAGTTCGCCAAGCAGTTAGTCGAGGAAAAGTAATCGAGAGACCGGGCGCTTGAGGGTGCAATGTCCGTGTTGGCGGCGAGCATTCCAACTCCTGCACTAATCGGCAAGTGGGCAGAGCACCTAGCCCAGCAGAGATTCGTCGCGTTCTGATTGTCTGGAAGTCAACAGCCCCGGAAAGAATAGCGGTGCAGGGACTTGAACCCCGGACACGCGGATTATGATTCCGCTG
>CAZOYE010000029.1:31455-47665 GCA_964584025.1 uncultured Ignavibacteria bacterium | reverse complement strand
TGTTGTTGGTTCCCCCCCGCGCCGGGGGGGTGGGGGGGGGGGGGGTGAGGGCTTCTCGCATCGCCACATTCCCCTTCGCCTTGATTAGGTCAGGCCTTGATCCCGCCCGATCAGCCTACAACACTCGCCGTCCTGTTTCGAAATCAAAGAAATGTATCTTCCCCTTTTCAATCGCGACATTGGCAACTGCCCCAGCCTCAGCAGATTCATCCGACTCAACCCGCGCCATCGCCTCCGCTTCACCGATTCTGCCAATCGCGTAGCTGACCGCACCGTGATACTCAACCCGTTCGACCGCCAGCTCAAGTGCTCCGCCTGATCGAACGATCAGGTGATCGGGACGTACGCCAAGCAGATACTGCCCGTTCGCAAGCGGCTGCTCGATTGAAGACGCCTGCGCCCCGGCAATCTGAGCTCTTCCAGCTTCTACGCTCACCTTCAGAAAATTCATCGGCGGCGATCCAATAAACCCCGCGACAAAACGATTCGCCGGCCGCTCATAAATCTCCGTTGGACTGCCAATCTGCATAATGACACCCTTGTTGAGCACGACCAACAGATCCGCCATCGTCATCGCTTCTGTCTGGTCATGCGTCACATAGATTGCCGTCTTGCCGAGCCGTTGCTGCAACGCGCGCAGTTCTCCGCGCATCTGGTTGCGCAATTGGAAATCCAGATTCGACAGCGGTTCATCAAACAAGAAAAGTCGCGGATCGCGAATGATCGCCCGCCCGACCGCCGTGCGCTGGCGTTCCCCTCCCGAGAGCGTACGCGGAAGCCGGTCGAGCAACGGCGTGATCGCTAGCAAGTCTGCCGTTGCGCCCACTCGTCGCCCGATCTCAGCTTTGTCGACTTTCGCCACTTCCAGTGGAAATGCCAAATTCTCTCTGACGCTCAGGTGTGGATAAAGTGCATAATTTTGAAACACCATCGCGATATTCCGGTCACGCGGTTCCTGCGCCGTCGCATCGACTCCGCCGATCCAAATGGAGCCTTCATCCGGCGTCTCCAATCCGGCGATTAACCGCAGAAGAGTTGACTTGCCGCAGCCGGAAGGGCCCAGAAGTACTGTCAATTGACCGGGCGGAATCGACAGGTCCAGGCTCGGAATGACGACATTGGCTCCAAATTGCTTGACGAGCCCTCTGATTTCAACCTGACTCATGGGCGGGAATCTAAAACGAAGGCGTCTTTAGGCAAGGAGAAACGCTTTCATCTGCCGATAAAGGGAAGGAGGGGGTACAGGAAGTGCTAACATCGGTAAACGGACAACCCCTTACCGCGGGACCATTGTACCTATGTCGAACTCTCGTGTACTCGTTGTAGATGACGATCCCAATCTGACCGACCTTCTGGTCGATACGCTCGAGACTATTGGCTACGTTGCGCGGCCGGCCGCCTCGGCGCAGGAAGCTCTGAAACTCCTGGCCAACGAACATTTCGATCTGGTCATATCCGACATCAACATGCCGGAAATGTCCGGCATCGAACTGCTGCAAAAGATCAAACGCACACACCACCAACTGCCGGTCATGTTGATCACCGGTATCAGCACCGAAAACGTCAGGGCGCAAGCTTACTCCCACGGCGCCGACGGCTTTCTCGCCAAGCCATTTCGCATCGGCAGCATCGAATCGGAGATTGCCAAATTGTTGCAAAACATCAATCGGCGTCGGGTTGTCGTCATCGACGACAATGAAGACTTCCTGACCAGCCTGAAGGCTCGGCTGGAGGAACGCGATAACGTCGTCTCCGCCTTTACGAATGTTTCTGATTCCGTCAAGTATCTGGATGAACACGCGGTCGATCTCGTCATTACGGATCTAAAGATGCCGGACGGCGATGGTATTACGCTGGTCGAAATGCTCCACGAGCGTTACCCCAATCTCCCGGTCATCATGGTGAGCGCCTACGCAACCGAGGGATTGATTGCGCGCATCAAGGAAGCCGGAGTTAACCGCTTCCTACCTAAGCCCATCGACTTCAAAGAACTCGACGCCGCACTCGAACACTGCGTGATCAAGTAAGCGGCGGCCTCTCAGCCTGCCGCGAGAATTCGCATCATTTCTTTGTGGATCCGCCCGTTTGAACCCAGGAGACGGTCATTGTAGATCGTAAAAGGGTTTCCTTCGAAATCAGTGATCCTCCCTCCTGCCTGCCGAACGATCAGCACACCTGCTGCCATATCCCATGGATGCAGCTTTAACTCCCAGTAACCATCGAATCGCCCGCAGGCAAGATAACACAAGTCGATCGCGGCCGATCCCGCCCGGCGCACCGCCCGCGCCGTCTTCACGAAGTTCGTAAAGTTCGCCAGGTTATTGATACGACTGGTGCGGATATCGTACGGAAACCCCGTCGCCAGCAGCGCCTGGTCAAGCCGGCGCCGGTCGCTGACGGCAATCTTCTCACCATTCAGCCGCGCGGAGTCGAATTTGGTGGCGCTGAACATCTCATCGCGCGTCGCATCGTACACGCACCCGGCAACTAATTCGCCGCGGCATTCCGCCGCAATCGAAACGCACCAGACCGGAAACGTATGCGCATAGTTGGTTGTGCCGTCGAGCGGATCAATGATCCACTTCAAGTCAGCCGCTTGTTCGCGTATGCTTCCCTCTTCGGTCAAGAACGCCGACTCCGGGAACGCCTTCTGCAAACGCGCCACGATCAGCTTCTCGGCGCGCAAATCCATCTCGGTGACAAGGTCGATTCGCCCCTTGAGCTGCACCTTGCGGTTCTTTTGTACGTTGTCCAGCAGCAATTTTCCTGCGGCCGCTGCCGCCTCGGTTGCCGCTTGCAGCAGTGCGGCTGACGAAGCCCGATTGATTCTCATACTCCCCGGGTCGCTTCCTGATCCTGATATTGAAGTTGATAAAGGCGCCAGTAGACGCCGCGATGTTTCAGTAACTCTTCATGCCGCCCCTGCTCGACAATCTTCCCCTTGTGGAACACGAGGATCTTGTCCGCCTCTCGAATCGTCGAGAGCCGGTGTGCTACGATCACCGCGGTCCGCCCTTCGAACAGCTGATGGATCGCATGTTGGATGATGTTCTCCGTCTCGTTGTCTACCGACGATGTCGCTTCGTCAAGAATCAACACGCGCGGATTGTACGCCAATGCGCGCGCGAAACTGATTAACTGGCGCTGACCCACCGAGAGCGAGCTGCCGCGCTCGCCGACGCGGTGGTCGAATCCCGCTTCCAAACGGTCGATAAACGGCAAAAGCCCGACGCGCTCTGCCGCCGCCTTGACTTGCTCGTCGGTGATCGCCTCGTTGCCCAACGTGATGTTCTCTTTGATCGTTCCCGAAAATAGGAAGATGTCCTGCAGAACCAGTCCGATGTGGGCCCGCACATCATCGGGGCTCAGCTCGCGAATCTCGGCTCCGTCGAGCCGGATATCGCCGCCCTGCACGTCGTAGAAACGGCACATCAAGCTGACGGTCGTCGTCTTACCTGACCCCGTGGCTCCGACCAAGGCGACCTTCTCACCCGCACCGATCTTGAACGACACGTCTTGCAGCACCGGATGCTCCTGGTTGTAAGCAAAATGCACATTGTCGAACTTGATCGTGCCGCCATACCCGGCAAGCGACTTCGGCGCCGCCGGCGCCGCGATTGCCGGAGCCGTGTCAAGAATATTGAAAATCCGCTCCGCGGCCGCCATCGCCGCCTGGAGAATGTTGTACTTCTCCGCCAAATCGCGAATCGGGCGATAAAACATCTCGACATACTGAAAGAACGCCACTAGCGTCCCGAAGCTGATCGCTTGCTGCACTACTTGCCCGCCGCCGTACCAGACAATTAGTGCCGTGCTGATGGCCCCGATCAATTCGACCACTGGAAAGAACACGGCATACAGAAGCACCGATCGTTTGTGCTGATCCATCAGTTCGCCATTGATGTTGGAATAGCGGCCCATCGTCTTTTTCTCCTGCACGAAGTTCTGCACTTCGCCCATGCCGGCCAGGTGTTCCTGCGTGAACGAGTTCAGCTTGGCCAGCTGGAGCCTGATCTCGCGGTACGAGTCGCGCACCTTGACGCGAAAAACAATCGTCGCGACCAGGATCAGGGGAATGATCACAAAGGTGGCAATCGAGAGCTTTACGGACAGGGAGAACATTACGGCGATGACCCCGATGATCACGATCAGGCTGCCGATGATATCGACTACGCCGGAGGCAAATAGCTCGTTGAGGGCATTAACGTCAGAGGTGACCCGGGTGAGCAGCCGCCCGCTGGGGTTTTTATCGAAAAATCCCAGGTGCATCGTTTGAATGTGGCCGAACAGCTTGCCCCGCAAGTCGTACATCGCCTTCTGCCCGATCCACTCCATAATGTAGATCTGGCCATATCCCATCGCAAATTCGAGAAGAAGCACGCCCAGGAACAGCCACGCGATTTCGTTCAACCCGGCGCTGTCGCCGATTTCAATATGTTGGTCGAAGGCGATCTTGACGAGGTAAGGGCGCGCCAGTTGCAGCGCCGAGGCAAACATCAGCAGCAACAACGACAGCGCAACGTACCAGCGGTAGGGACGCAGGTATGTCAATAGCCGCCGCATCAGCCGCGCGTCGTAGGCTTTGCCGAGCTTGTCTTCTTCGCGAAAGTCCTGCATCCTATCCTAACATCTCCAGCTCGCCGGCCAGAAGTTCGCGCCGGATGATCTCGTAATAGCGCCCCTGCCGCGCGATCAATTCGTCGTGCGTGCCCGTCTCGGCAATCGTCCCGCGGTCAAGGACGACGATCCGGTCGGCCCGGCGGATCGTCGACGGCCGGTGACTGATCAAGAACGTGGTCACCTCACCGTTGGTACTGTGCAGGCGCTCAAGAATCGTCTCCTCCGTTTGCGTGTCAACCGATGAGAAGGCATCGTCGAGCACGATGATCTTCGGCTTCTTGAGCAACGCCCGCGCAATCGCGGCGCGCTGTTTCTGTCCGCCCGAAAGCGTGATGCCGCGCTCGCCGAGAATCGTCTCGTATTTGTCGGGAAACCCCTCGACTTCGCTGTCAAAGGCCGCCGTGGTCGCGGCATCCCGCACCTCATCGTAGTCGACCCGGTCGCGGGAGAACGCAATGTTGGACGCGATCGTTTCTGAGAACAGATAAGAGTCCTGTCTGACAAATCCGATCATGTGGCGCAGGTCGTCCAGCGCCAGGGTGTTGATATCGACGTCGTCGATGGAAATCGTGCCGTCGGCAACCGCATAGGTGCGGGTCAACAGCGACACCAGCGTCGTCTTGCCCGAGCCGGTGGCGCCGACGATGGCAATCGTCTCCCCCGGGGCGACTTCAAAGGAAATATCGTTCAATACCGGCAGCGTCTGCCCGGGATAGGTGAACTTGAGTTGGTTGAATCGAACTCGTCCGCGGGGGGATGCGATCTTCGCCGGTTGCGGCGGCGTGACGATCTCCGGCTGCTGTTCTAACAGCCCGTCCAGCCGCGACAGCGAAGCTGTTCCGCGCTGGTAAAGCGATATCACCCAGCCTATCGCCAGCATCGGCCAGATCAGGATCATCAGGTACACCATGAACGCGACGTATTCACCCTTGGAGATCGACTGGTTGATTACTTCATGGCCGCCTGCCCAGAACACCATCAACACCAACAAACCGACAATGAACATGATCCCGGGCATGAACATCGCCCGCACGCGGGCAAGCGAAAGGTTAAGCCGCACGTATTCATTGCTGACCCCGGCGAATTGCTCGTTCTGATATTGCTCGCGGCGGTAAGCCTTGATGACCCGTACGCCCGCCATCGATTCCTGTACGAAGGAAGAGAGCTTCGAAAAGTGATCCTGGATCCGCACGAAGCGCTTATGAGTCGCCGTTCCCAGCCGCCACATGACAAATGATAGGAGCGGCAAAGGAATGAGCGAATACAGCGTCAGCTTCCACGAGATAATCAGCATCAAGGAAAACGCAACCACGGCCGTGATCACGGTATTCATCAGGTACATCACCGCCGGACCGATCATCAACCGAACGGCTTCGAGGTCGTTCGTCAAGCGCGCTATGACGTCCCCCGTCGGCGTTCGTTGATAGAAAGAAGTCGGCAGGCGCAATAGGTGCGAGAAGACCTCGTTGCGCAGTTCGAACTCGATATCCCGCGAGCCCCAGATAATCGTTCGCCGCGCCCAAAATCGGAAAAAACCACCGATCGCCGCGAAGGCCACCATCAGGAGCGCATAGAGTGCCAGGTTGTCACCCAGCCAGTTGTGGATCAACGGACTGACCGCGTCCTTGACCGGGTGGCTCGCCGTTCCGGCAGCCGGATCGAGTGAATCGATCCCCACTTTCATCAGCCACGGCATCACCGCGTGAAAACTCACCGCAAAGAACAGGACAATGAAGCCCCAGACGTAGTAGCTCAGGTACTTGCGGTAGTATTTCTGAATTGATTTATGCTTGTTCTTAGAGATCTTCCGACTCCAGTGACTTCGCTCTCTCGTTGACGGGCCCGCTTCCTCGATGTCTCTTTATAACGCTGAGTTGCCGCGTCAAACGCAAAAATTTTTGTCGGGGGAAGACTTTATTTGAGCCGAAAGTCCTTCGAAGTGATTGACATACACGCCGGCGGCATGACCGCTAAAACGGCTGAAATCCTGACTCGCGCCAGTATTGGTCCTTGAGCTGCTCGTGCTGGTTGAAAAGCGCACGGTAGTGCTCGTCTTCCCAATCTGCCAGGCGGGAAAAGATGCTGCGGACAGCGGACGCGGTAGCGCCATTGGCCTGTCGCCGGTAGTAGGCAATCGAATCCAGTTCAAGCTGCATGCCAATCGCCAGTGCTGACATCTCCAGGTGCGCCTCGTGAATCCGAGCCTTGATTTCGTCGGAGAAGATCGGCGAAGTCGGATTCAGCGGGCTTGGATTGTCGAGTACTACCCCCGTCGCCAGCGTGCCCGCATTGTGGACGGCTTCGAAATGGGTCTTGAGGAATTGAATGTGCGACATCTCGTCGCGCGCCAACTGCTCAAAAACCTCGCGACCTTTCGGGTCCTTGGTCGTCAAAGCGGCCATCACATAAAAGCTGTGCCCCTCGCGCTCGGCCATGAGGGCGCGCCAAATCACCTTGTCCAGGGGCGCCTCGCCAATGTTTGTCAGATCGCTCATCGTTTGCCTTTCTTGCTGCATTGACTACTTGGTCAACCCATTTAATACAATTTGGTTCTCTGTCGCAAATCTCCTCTGCGGAAAAACTGCCTCACACTACATACAGGCATCTGTGCGCCCTCAATGACGACGAATCAGATGAAGCTGTCGATAATCGATGCGGCTGGGGAAGCTCCGAAGGAATCTGCGGTCAGGAGTACCAAATCGCCAGGATGATGATCAGGACGATTATGAAAATGACGAACGCTAACGGGCTAATCAGCCTTTTTTTTTTGCCGCCGGAAGTCTTGAAATCCTGCGTTTCGGCGGCGGGGTCGGATGGCGGTGTGGCCGGCTGGGGACCATCGCCGAAAAACTCATCGGCCACCTGCTTGAGCGCTGCGACTTCCGGGTCTTCCACCCACTCCACGGTGATTCGGCGGAGTTCGTTAAAGTCGACCGCCTCGATCGAATCGAGCGCCCGGGCTGCGCACACGGTAATATTGTCGGCGCCCCCGGCTTCGTTGGCCTGCGCAATCAGCGTCTTCACGAGGCCGTCCATGTCGGTCCCGTGGGCCGTTGCCGCACGCAGAATGTCGCTGTCGCTCACCATGCCTGTCAGGCCGTCCGAGCATATCACGAAGATGTCATCCTTGAGGTAGCGAAGCTGCGAGATATCGACGCGGATGGCCGGTTTCGTGCCCAACGCGCGCGTAATTACATTCTTGTTAACCTGCGCCTCCGCTTGCTCTTCCGAGAGGTTGTGCTTCTCCATCATCTCGCTCACCCACGAGTGATCGATCGTGATCCGCCGGACGTTGCCGTCGCGAATCAAATAGGCGCGGCTGTCGCCGACGTGACAGACCGAGATGACGCCGTCGGCAAAGTGGCAGGCAACGACGGTCGTACCCATACCGGTCTGACCCGGCACGGAACGGCTGTGCTGAATAATCCTATGATTCGCCACCGCGATCGCCCCAATGAGCAGTTTGCCGGGAGAGGTAATCGTCTCTGGGTAGGGGAACTCTGACCGTTGAAATACGGCAAGATCGTGATCGCCGAACAAGCGTGTGATCGTCTCGATACCGATCTTGGAGGCAACTTCGCCGGCAGCGTGGCCGCCCATGCCGTCGCAGACGATCATCAGGTTACGTTGCTCGTCGATCGCAAAATTGTCCTCGTTGTGGTGCCGCACACGGCCGACATCGGTTGCCCCGGCGAATGCCATTTTCATCTCGATCTAGTCTCCAAGCAACCAGAAAATAGTTACGATCAACGCAACGATTACCAGAACCATGCCGATAATCAGCGGCGTGTACTTGCTCTTGCCCTGGTCGGCTGCGAAATTCTCCTGCCCGAGAAAGCAGAGCCGCAGTTTCACCTCGCCCGTCGGTACCGGGATCGAGATGATGTCCTCCGGCGCGATAAACTCGCGCTGATTCGGCTCCAGGATCTTGCCGTTTATGAAGGTTCGCAACCGGCTCTTCTTGTCGGTTATATACAACCCGTCTTCAGTTGACGAAATGACAAAATGCTCACGCGAAACCGATTTGTCCAGTTCACCGCTCTCCGTGCGATCGATGACCAGATCGCACAGCGAGCCATCGCGCCCGACTACGAATTCGCGGGTGTTGATCTCGCGGACCTGACCCTTGTACTGCCCGGACAATCCCACCAGCGAATAGACCGGGGTTATTCGATCCTTCGTCGGAGCCGTTGTGCGCGCTGGCGGCGCTTCGGGAGAACGGCTCTTTCCCAACGGCTGGGTTCCAGCCTCGCGCCGCTCGACCGGGGGGCTCGCGTGATGCGCGGCAGGCTGCGGCGGTGTCATGGCCTGGGAATCGATTATCATTGTCGGTCGGTCGCCGCCCGCTCGCGGCGGTGGCGCTGGTGGAGGCGGCGGCGGAGGAGGCTGGATTTCCGCAGGTGCCGCCGGTGCGACATTGACCGGCGCGGTAACCCGCGGCAGTCCCGGCTTCTCTGCCGGTGCCGGCGTTTCGACCTTCGCGGCCGGTGCCGGTCCGTACGTTGCGATCATGATGTAGTCCAGAAACGACACCTTGTCGCCGTCATTCAGCACCTGCCGACCGGACACGCTCGCGCCGTTGATCGCATAAGCGAGCTCGTCGGCACGCCGCTCAATCTCGTAACCGCGCGGCGTCTTCGTCAAGAAGAACAAGTCACCGTCAAAGCCGGAAGCATCCAACTGCAAGTCCATCATCTCGCCGGTGCCGACGCGCGCAATACTCCCCTCGAACTCGAATATCTTGTAGCTGGCGCCGCCTTTGAGAATCACGAAGCGCGCCATGTCATCTCCTCTTCATCTTGATCTGGACCACGTACGTCTGCCCCGCCTTGACTTCTTTCGACTCGTCCTTGTTCTTGAAGTCAGGGTGCACGGCATAGAACTTGTATTTGGCGGGATCGAGCGAGGCCACGATGCGACCGTTGCCGTCGGTGCGTCCTAGGTCTTTCATCTCCTTCTCTTTGCCCACCTTGAATTCCGCCGTCACAACGGCATTGCCGATTGGACGTTCTTTATCGTCGACCACGAACAATCGGACCTCGCCCCGGGCTCCGTCGGCCACCGGCGGGGCTTCCTCCTTTTTCGGCGTCGACGAGTCCCGCTTCCGCATTAACACCGTAAACTCGCGAGCCAACGGCGTCACGATCGTGTCAGTTTCGACGTAACCGTCCGCCGTCAAGACGATCCGGCATTCGATGCCGGGAAGTCGCACTGAAGCCGGAGTCACGTCGCGACCCGGGTAGGTCTTGCCGTCGTAGACCACTTCGCGAATGTTGGCGTTTACCGTTCTTTCCGGATGACCCTGCTCATAGGCTTGAATGTCAACGCGCCGGAACAAGTATGCCTTGTACGTCGACTGGCGCTTGCCGATCGCCGGTATCTCGAGAATGCCGTCCTCAAATCCGTTGAGCGACAACTGCAGCATCACAGCTTCGTCACCAAAGTCAGATGACAGCGGCGTCGTACCGAGTTCGAGATTCGTGGAAGTCACTTTCACTCGCGCACCACGCGGATAAGTTACAATCTGCGTCTTGGGACGTTCGGAAAACGAGCCGCTGAATCTGATCCCGCCGCCGGAGCGCGAACCGATGTCGATACCGTCCAGACTCATCGTCCCTGATTCGGCCAACGGCACGGGTCCGCTTGCCAGCACCT
Source organism: uncultured Ignavibacteria bacterium (assembly GCA_964584025.1). Lineage (GTDB taxonomy): Bacteria > Zixibacteria > MSB-5A5 > CAIYYT01 > CAIYYT01 > JADJGC01. The sequence goes on along the minus strand of CAZOYE010000029.1, from coordinate 37,390 downwards.
TCTTGCCCGGCATCTCGAGCGTGAAGCGGATCGTATCGCTGGCGGAGGCCGTGAACTGGTATGGTGTCGCCGCTCCGATGTCTTGCCCGTTCAAAGTCACCTTGGCGCCCACCGGACTCGAATTGATCTCGACAATTGTCTTCATGACGTAGGGGCTCTCGGCGATCCGATCGAAGTCGAGAATAATACTCGAATCGGGGCAACACGGGTGACGCAGCGTTAGTAGTTCGCCCTCCGGTAATGTCAGAAGTAGCGGCGTATAGCCCAGAAGCGAGTCGGCCGAGTACACCGCCACCCCTTCCGGCACCGTTGCCACGGTTCCCGTCTTCATCTCAACCACAGGAACCTGATCCGATGCCCCGTCACCACCCACCAATTTCATCACGACCAGCACCCCGACAACCAACACCAGCAGGGCCGCCACTACGCCGAGGATAAAGATCGTCTTGTTGCCGCCCAATCCCGAGCGCTGTGCGCGCTTCAGCCTCTCGCCTACCGGAGTGCTGGAAATGCGGGTTTCCTGACCGGCGCGTGCTCGATGTTCATCATCACGATCGTTACGCTGTGGTTCGACCATAGCTTGGGTCCCTTCTTCTAAATCGCTGCGCTCCAGGGGGCGGGTCCGTATCCGCTCACTTCTGCCTGTCGGGTACTTCTCCAATTTAGGACTTTCGGACACTTTTTCAACTATTTCTCGCAGCCTTTTTTCCGGGTGCGCTCCCGCCTCGCGCAACACCGACTCGCAGCGGTCTGCCAACTGCGCGGCGGTCACCATTCGATCGTTACGATTCACCCGTACCCAGCCCTCGACAAGCGATGTAATGCGCCGATCAATCTTGCTCTGCGCCAGCGCCGAGAGATCATACTCGCCTTTGAGGATCTCTGCCATAAGCTCGGAGATGTTATCCGCTTTGAACAGCCGTTGCCGACAACATAACTCGTAGCCGACCACACCAAGACTGAACAAGTCGGTGCGCTGATCGGTTGTACCGCCCTGGATTTGCTCCGGCGCCAGGTAGGCCACCTGCGCCGGCATGCGAATTTGTTCCGGCGGAAACTGAAATTCGCCCAAACGCACAACCCCCTGTGCCGCCAACCTGATCGTCTCCGGGTTAAGACCCAAATGATACAGGCGTTGCGGCTGCGCCGTCTGTCTGTCACGCTGGTCGTGCGCCGCCGATAGCGCCCGGGCAATCTGCGCCAGGATCAAAACCGCCGTGTCTGGCTCGGCGTGAAGTTCGTGCCAGCGATCGATTATCGTCCGTACGCTGCATCCTTCACTCTGATCCGTTATGATGAAAACCGTCCCGTCGTCGCTGCGCTTTACGCCGATCACTTGTGCGATATTCGGGTGAGTGAATTGGCTCAGCGCGTATGCTGCTTTGACAAATTGGCGGACCTCGCTCGTGGCTCCAAATGCCAATCGATGGACTTCAGTCACCGCGAGCGGCCGCTGCAAATCCAGGTCGGTCGCCAGGTGCCGCTGCCCCCAGGAAAACTCCTGTATCAGTCCGATAAGTTCAATCCGATTGTCGAGAATCTTCATCTTAGCGCTATGCTCACTTAAAACTGGTCATCAAGAATCAGCCAACGACGCTGCGGAAGTGTCGATTACTTGCCGTCATTCCACTCAATTCGAGAAGTGATCGGATATACGGAATTTGCAGCGCTTCGGCAATCGAAAATGAAGCAAAGAAAAAGCCTCGGTCGTTTGGCCGAGGCTTCTCCATTACAATTATCGGTCGCGTCTACTTCAATAGCGTCATCTTGCGCGTAATGCTCTTGTCGCCGGCGCTCAGGCGATAGAAATAAATCCCGCTCGCTGCCTGGCGGCCCGATTCGTCGGCGCCGTACCAGCTGAACTCATACGAACCCGTTGGCAGGTAACCCGAATGAAGCGTGCTTACCTTGCGCCCGAGAATGTCGAAGACTTCGAGCGCCACATCGGCGCCCTTCTCCATCTCGAAGCTGATCCGCGTTTCCGGATTGAACGGATTCGGGTAGTTCTGCGCGAGTGCAAACTGACCCGGGACCACGAAATCAACATCATCGACCGCCGTCTGCTGGTCTACCGTTGTCGTGATGACTTTGTTTGCCGACACTGTACCGTCGAACTGCGACAGGGCCGTCGCGGTCAGTTCATCTTCCTGGCCTACCGGAGCGCTCGCCGGAATCAACACTTCGACTTCGAAATTCAATTCTTCGCCCGGCAGCATGTAGAAGCCGGCTGGATTGGCGTTCGAGCCCACTGTCCATCCGAGGGAGCTGCTGAGGTTCAACTTAACAAAATCAATGCCGTCGCCGTCGTTGCGCACCGTAACCGTGTAGGCCACGACTTCACCGGCTAATCCGGCATCATCAGGATCGCTCGTGAGATCCAGCAGAAAAGACTGAGTGGTTGCCAGATTCATCACCAGGGTCGATCCCAGGCCTGCCCACAAGTCGCTGGCTGGGCCGTTCTTGGTCGCTTCAATTCCGTTGATCTTGAAAGTGACCACGTCGCCAACCAGGCATCCTTCATCAACGGCTGCCGAGAAAGCGTCATCGCCGTAAACCGACATGGCCCCGTACTTGCCCACCACCGTGACCGTCGCCTGGCCGCACAAGACGCCCTGCGGATCAAAGGCCTGAACGATACTACCAACCGGCATCAGCGCACCGTTGATCGTAGTGGCGGTACTTCCAAAATCGGCCCAAACATTGGTCGCAATCGGCTGTGCGTGCGCGGTTGCCGCAACGATCCCTGTCGCCAGCAACATCAACACGAGTCGTGTTAATTTCATACTCTTATATCCCTCGTCAATATGTCTTCTCAAGATACTCATAGCTCTGATCTCCGCAAATTATTTTACGAGCATCATCTTCCGGGTGACGGTGAAATCTCCGGCGCTCAGGCGATAAAAGTAAATGCCGGAGGCCGCTGTTCGACCCAGTTGATCATCACCCAACCAGGTCACGCTGTAGTGGCCGGCCGGAAGGTAGCGATCGACCAGCACATTGACGCGTTCGCCCAGCAGATTGAAGACTTCAACCGTGGCGTGCGTCGCACCGGGAACGCTGAACTCGATCATCGTTGAAGGATTAAACGGATTCGGATAGTTCTGCTCCAGGGCAAACGAACTCGGCAAGGCATCGTTCAAGCGCAGCAGGCTCGTGAATGACGTCGCGCGCACCGCTTCGCCGAACCCTCCGACAACAAAACTCTGCTCGGTCGGTTCGCCGTCGACCGAGATACTGACGATCCCGCCATAGTCGACACCCTCGTCGCGATCGGTGCTCTTGTCATCGAAGTAGATCGGCGTAAAACTGAGCCGGCCGTTCGCTTCGACCAACGCCGCACCGCACAGGATGCCGTTCTCGTCGAACACTTCGACCACCGATCCGGCGGCGAGCAACTCGCCATCAATGGTCAACCCGTCGCCAAACAGGTTCGCCCACTCGCGCGTCGGCACCAGATTCTGCGACATCGGCGCCGTCTTAAACGACGAAGTCAGCAGCGGATTGAATCCAGCCAGCGGCGCAGGGCCGGGATAGGTCAGCGTCCCTGCCCCCGTCGTTTTCAACCAGTATCCAAAGTCGCGTTTCATGAACTCCAGCGTCGCCAGTTCCGGATTAGCCGGGTCGTAACTCAACCCGCCGTTGTCAAATCCGAGCGCGACGACCAAATCTCCAATCATCGACTGCAGCGCAATCTCCGGGGCGTCGTCGGCATCGGGAAGATAGCTGACCAGATTCCAGTTCGGCTCGAGCGCAATCGCTGTGCCCGGCGCCGCCTTCGTGCCTTCGATACACAACACAGTATCGCATTCCATCCGGAACCAGTAACCGTGAAGATGATCGAGGTTGGTTAGCGTCGAGAACTGCGGCAAGTCGGGGTCGTAGGTCCCGGCGCCTTCTTCGAAGCCGTAGATACCGTATATGCATCCTTTGATGTCGGCGATAATCGTCTCGACATTGTCATCCGGCGTATCGAGATTCCAGCTAATCAGATTCCACCCTTCATGAAGCGCGATGCACCGTGTCTCGAAATCCGGGCGTTCGCTGATTTCCAAGTGGATATAAGCCGTCACCGATTTGGGCTCGGCAAACGTGTCGAACACGACCAGTGAATCGTTGTACTCGCCAATCGGCAAACCTGCAATCTGCGGGCTCAAGTCGATCGCGCTCGGGGCTGTTCCCGAACTCGCCGAGACATTCAGCCAGCTGGGAAGATAACTGAATGACCAGTTCAATGGATCAACGCCGAGATTCGTGATATTCAGCACCTGCGACGGCGGGTTCTCATCGACATAGGCACTGAAATCGAACGACGCCGGATCCAGGCTGATGATCGGCCGCTGCGTGAAAATCGTAATCGTGCCGCGATCAAACTGGTCATCAATCCGGTTGCCCAGTTCATCAAGCAGCATGTACGTCAGGTTCGGTCCGATGAAGGTCGAATCGACGCAGACGACGTGAGCCGGAGCATTGACCGATACTTTGAAGTACGCGGTCGCCAGCAGACCATCGCCCGGCGGCAACGGCGTTCCCGGTGCTGCATTGAAATCGACAAAGAATTTACGCGTCGCCATCGACCAGCCGGTCGTGATTTCACCCAGCCCTTCAATACGGCTGCCGGCCGTCGAGACCGAGTCGATCCGCAGCCAGGTGCCCGGAACCAGGGCCAGCGGCACGCAGACGAAATCTACCGGCAACCCGTTCTGGATATAGATCGGGTAAGCCAGGTATTCACCGTTGGCCGCGTTGACCTCCGGCAAGTAAACGAAGTTGAGCGGCGTCTGCGAATAGGACGCCGAAGTTGTCAGCATGACTAGCGCCGCGACAACGACCAGTTGAGCACAGCGTCTCCAGGTCAGTCTCATTGCGGAAGTCCTCCTAATAAAAAGCACAAAATTCAAGCCTCATTGCCCCGGCGGGCATTCAGTTCCATTGAATGTGATCAATCCTATCTTGGCGAGTAGTCTTGGCAAACTACCGGTGTGGGTATAACGACGGAAAAACGTCGGTATTTCTATCCGGCTCAATATAATCGAAGGCTCAAGCGAGTCAAGCAAAAACAGGGATCATCGTGGAGTGCAAATGTCTAATTCTTAGACAGTTACAACAAAAACATGATGTAAAAAGTATGGCTTCCCCCCAACTACGGTTTGACAAAATCGCTTATCCGCTATTGATTTAGGCTTCAACGGTTTTGACCCACTCGGACTTATCAATTCTCCGCTGCGGTCGATATCCCTTGATACGAGTCAGCCTATGCAGATATCACGCTACCTTAAGCCCGAGTTGATCAAACTGGAGATGGTAACATCTTTCGAAGATGTCGACTCCGAGGTCGGTGAAATCCTTACCAAAAAACGACTTCAGGAGCGCAAGGAGACCATTCTCGAAGAATGCGTCGAACTTCTCGATCTCTCCGGGCGCATCGGCAACAAGAGCAAACTTCTCACTGATCTGTTCAACCGCGAGAAGAAAGCCACCACGGCGCTCGGAAAGGGCATCGCCATTCCGCACGTTCGCACCATGCAGGCCAAGGAGTTTGTGATCGCGGTTGCCCGTTCTCACGAAGGCTACGAATTCGACGCTCCCGACGGACAGCCGGTGCACATCTTTGTGCCCATGGCTGCACCGCCCTACGACGACAACCTCTATTTGAAGGTGTTCCGCACTCTCGCCCAGATGTTTTCCTACGATGGCTTCTACGACCGCATCATGCAGGCCGAAGCCCCCTACGACATCATCCGCGCTATCAAAGAACTCGAATGACCCGTTTCGCTCTTCGTTCACAAGTCCTTTCGAAGCGTCATCCCGACGCAAGTCGGGATCCAGCTCGTGCTGGTTGCGGCAGGTCTTCCGGCGAAGCGCCATCAAAGTTTTTCATTCACGCAAACCTGCCGCGCTGAGTCGGGCGACCTGCCGCGTTCGCACCAACTAAAAG
>CAZOYE010000029.1:0-31355 GCA_964584025.1 uncultured Ignavibacteria bacterium | reverse complement strand
ACGCAAACCTGCCGCGCTGAGTCGGGCGACCTGCCGCGTTCGCACCAACTAAAAGGGACATAACATATCGCCCCATCGCCTATTCTCTGCCGTCATTCCCGCGCAGGCGGGAATCCAGCCGGGACGTCGACGCTCCTCACAGCCGCAATTCAACGCCGTCATCCCGACGCAAGTCGGGATCCAGCTCGTGATTGTTGCGGCAGGTCTTCCGGCGAAGCGCCATCAAAATTTTTCATTTACGCAAACCTGCCGCGCTGAGTCGGGCGACCTGCCGCGTTCGCACCAACTAAAAGGGACATAACATATCGCCCCATCGCCTATTCTCTGCCGTCATTCCCGCGCAGGCGGGAATCCAGCCGGGACGTCGACGCTCCTCACAGCCGCAATTCAACGCCGTCATCCCGACGCAAGTCGGGATCCAGCTCGTGATTGTTGCGGCAGGTCTTCCGGCGAAGCGCCATCAAAATTTTTCATTTACGCAAACCTGCCGCGCTGAGTCGGGCGACCTGCCGCGTTCGCACCAACTAAAAGGGACATAACATATCGCCCCATCGCCTATTCTCTGCCGTCATTCCCGCGCAGGCGGGAATCCAGCCGGGACGTCGACGCTCCTCACAGCCGCAATTCAACGCCGTCATCCCGACGCATGTCGGGATCCAGCTCGTGTTTGTTGCGGCAGGTCTTCCGGCGAAGCGCCATCGAACCGTTCCACTCGCACAAACCTTTCGCGCTGAGTCGGGCGACCTGCCGCACCAAAATCACCCCACAAAAAAAACCGCGTCGAAACTCCCCAACAAAGCTTCAACGCGGACGGACTTTGAACGACCCCCTTATGCCAGGAAACGCGGGTCCGTTTTCCTCCACCCTTTATTTTTCTTGCCTTATACTATGGCAAAGTCTATGCCAGCAGTGTTGTATTGCTTGTTGGACTATTAACTCCCTGAATAACAACGGCCTGCAAGTTCTCGTTTGCAGGCCTCGAAAAAAGATCAATTCTGGAGAGTTTAGGCGCGGAACATCGACCGAAACAACCGTTTCAGTTCGTCGACAATTCCGTGTAGGTCGGCGTCGACAAATAGCGCTCGCCCGTGTCACAGATAAACGTAACGACCAGCTTGCCGGCGTTCTCCGGTCGCGAGGCCACCTTCATCGCCGCCGCAACATTCGCACCAGCTGAAATCCCCAGCAGGATCCCCTCTTCGCGGACAACCCGCCGCGTCATGCCGATCGCCTCGTCGTTTTCAATCGTCATGATCTCATCGGCCAGCTCTAGTTCGAGAATATCCGGTTTGAACCCCGCGCCAATTCCCTGGATCGGATGCGGCCCCTTAACACCCTTCGACAAGAATGGCGACGCCGCCGGCTCCACCGCAACCACCTTGATCCCCGCCTTACGCGGCTTCAGCACGCGCGCACAGCCGGTGATCGTCCCGCCGGTCCCGATCGCCGATACGATGATATCAACCTTGCCGTCGGTGTCATTCCAAATCTCCTCGGCGGTCGTGCGTTCGTGAATCGCCGGGTTCGCGGAGTTCTTGAATTGCTGCGGCATGAAATAACGCGCATCGGTTGCAGCCACCTCTTCGGCGCGCTTAACCGCCCCCGGCATCCCCTCCGCCCCGGGCGTAAGCACCAGCTCTGCGCCAAACGCCTTGAGCAGATTGCGCCGCTCGATCGACATCGTCTCCGGCATGTAAAGCACCAGCTTGTAGCCTTTGATGGCGCAGACGAATGCCAGGGCAATTCCGGTATTGCCCGACGTCGGCTCGATAATGATTGTGTCCGCTTTGATCATCCCCGCGCGCTCGGCGGCTTCGATCATCGCCAGGCCGATGCGATCTTTCACCGAAGAACAGGGATTAAATGATTCCAGCTTGCCCACAACTCGCGCCGGCAGCCCGCGCGCTACCCGGTCCAGGTACACCAGCGGCGTGTTGCCGATCAAGTCCGTGATGCTGTTCGCTATCTTCATTTCGATCTCCTTAGGTAACCTAAATCCAGTACATCTCCGCCGCCAGCCCGGAGGAACGAATGATATCCGAAAGCGATGTCGCCCGCAGATTTCGATGCAACAAGGCAAACTGCTCATTCATGATGTTCACCAGGCTCCGCCCAATTGGATCCTCGCTGCCGACTCTCTCGGTGACTGTGGCGGGAAGAGCGAATTCCGCTGAACCCTCGCACACCGTAATAATCTCCGCCAGCGAGATCTCATCCGGGCTCTTGGCCAATTGGTATCCCCCTGTCGCCCCGCGCGTCGACTTTACAATTTCAGATGACCGCAGGCGTGAAAAGACCAATTCCAGAAACCGAATCGGCAGATTCTGCCGCGCCGCAATCTCGCGCACGCCGATATACTTCCCCTTCGAATTGACCGCCAGGTACACCAGCGCGCTAATGCCGTAATACGAACGATTAGTTATCACTAATCTGAAATATACATATCTTCAGAATAGTGTCAATCTAAACCCTCCAAATCCGATAGGAAATGCTCTGACTAATAAGGATGCTATTAAACCACTTTTCCTTTCGTGCTCAAGCAGGGTTCGGGACCTTCGTCTCCTATGCAGGCAAACATTGGTTTGTTTCGTGGACAATTGTGTAGATTTTGTATTGACACTGTAGACAACAACATCTATCTTCCAATAGCAGAATGCCAGCTTCGATTGGCAACATCATCAGACTATTCAGCATCTTGAGTTTACGCCCCCACAGCCGCGCGACACCGCAGGCTGGCTCTGCGTTTCTGTAAACTTGTCATTAAATCAGCCTGTCTTGTGCCGTCTGTCGATCCTGAGTCGGTCAAGGTTCCTGTTGTCGCTTTCTGGCTCTCGCGGGTCGGCTTCCGCATCCAAACAAACAATGGAGGTCTCTAATGCTCGTTCGCTTATGCCTGCGCTGTTTCCTGCTCGTCTGGTTGCTGCCTCTTTCTGCCTTGGCCGACTGGGACATAACCGATGGGCACAAAATGCACTTTCCGCAATTGCCCGACGAAACCGGCTGGGCAGTCAACGCAACCCAACCGCTGGTTCTTGCTGACGACTGGCAATGCTCTGAGACTGGATGGGTAAAGGACGTCCATTTCTGGGGCGCCTGGCGCAGCGGAATTCCCGGCGAAATTCAATCCTTTGTGCTCAGCATCCATGCCGACATTCCTGCCGAACAAAGCCCGACCGGCTACAGTATGCCGGGAGCAACGCTGTGGGAGCAGACCGTAACTGATTTCGTGATTGCTCCGATCGATCCCCCGACCATGGAGGGCTGGTACGATCCGCAGTCGGGACTGGTTGTGTATGAAGATCATCAAGCCTACTTCCAGTACAACGTCTTCCTGCCGCGCGAGCAGTGGTTTCTGCAGACAGCGGGCACCATCTATTGGCTGAATATCTCGGCGATTGTCCTCGGTCCGCAAGATGTCCAATGGGGCTGGAAATCGACCCAGAATCACTTCAACGACGACGCCGTTTGGGCAACCTGGGGCAGCTTGAATTGGGTCGAGATGTACGAGCCCGCCTCGGCGCCAAAGTTCAACCAGTTCAACATCGCCATCGACCCGGCCGGTAACTTCGCCGGCGGTGGCGGAACCGGCGCCTACGGGCAGGGCTGGTATCTCTATCCGACCGAATGGTGGAACATCTGGTTCTACGACGATCCGCTTGACACCCTCTTCTTCAAGCATATTCACATCGATCTGATCATGAACCAGATGATCGTCGGTCCGCCGTCGCAATTGACCCTCGCGCTCAACTGGTCAACCGACGTCTGGTCGCTCACCGGCAATCCTCCCGGTGAACGCCGCCCGCCTCTCCCTGGTGAGGATGAAGCCGCCTACATCGGCCGAAGCGTCATTTACTCCGGTCCGGTCATGCCGGGACAGCCGTTCGTCTGGGATGGCCCGTTGCCGGTCGACTACTGCCCTGAATGGGTTTCGATCGATGTCCAGGGTTTCAATTTCATCATCGAGAACGGCAACATCATGCACGACTGCCTCGATCAGCAGTCGCTCGATCTCTCGTTCGTCATCACCGGCGGCAAGGATGTCTGTGAGTACTACAAACCGCCGTTCCCAGACTATGCTCCAGTCGGCATGCCTGATTTTGATCAGAAACAGAACGGTTGGATCGATCCCTTGCAGCGCTGGTCTCATTGCGGCCCGACGGCGCTCGCCAATTGTCTCTGGTGGTTCGACTCCCAGAACGAAACCGGCACGATTCCGCCGCCGACCTACAACGATAACTACCCGTTGGTCACTTCTTATGCGCCGATGTTGCCGCTGTGGGATGACCACGATCCGCTCAACGTAATCCCCTTCGTTGATTCGCTCGCGCTCTATTGTGCGACCAACATGATGGGCGCCGGCACCAATATTCACGGCTTAACCGCCGGCGCACAAAGCTGGATCAACAAGACCGGCCTCGGGTCCAACTACAGCGTGCGGCTCTTGCCGCTCGACCAGCCAACCGCGATCGACACGATTCGCAAGGAAATCCTGCGTAGCCAGGATGTCATCCTCCTGCTCGGCTTCTGGGAACTCACCCCGGCAGAGCCGGCCGGCTGTCATCGCATTGGAGGCCACTATGTTACTGTTGCAGGTGTCTGCACGACCGAGACGGCGATTTGCATTTCCGATCCATGGCTGGATCGCAACGAAGGTGAGCCGCCGGCAGGAAGCGCGCATCCGTCGGCTGTCCACAACGATGCGCAGTTCGTCTCCGGCCCGCACGGCTCGATCGACCACGACAAGTACAACATCGGCGTCGTCAATGCGATGTGCGTCGCCTCGCCGTTCCGTCATCAATTGCGCGATTACCCGATCGGTCCGTCCGATGTCTTCAATTTCCAGATGATGAACGACGGCGATATCCCGTCGCAGCCGTACGGTGGCGGACCGCTCGTTACAATTCTCGAGTACGCCGTAATCATCTGCCCGGCGCAGCCGTGCGACTGCATCCCTGGTGATGCCGACGGCAACAAGATCATCACGATTTCCGATGTCGTCTACCTGATCAACTATATCTTCGGTGGCGGCCCGGCGCCGACACCGTACCCAATCTGCTCCGGCGACGCCGATTGCAACTGCATCGTGACGATTTCGGATGCCGTCTACATGATCAATTACATTTTCGGAGGAGGTCCGGCGCCCTGCGACTGCAATACCTGGCTCGGTAACTGCGGTCCGCCGCTGCGCAAGTGAGGAGGAGTTAAGAATCGCGTAGGGGCGCACGGCAGTGCGCCTCGAACGCGCCGATGCCGAAGCGCAGGTCTCTGATCGAAGTTCACTGCATGAAGCAGAAACTCAACCGGAGACCTGTCATGATTCGCACTTACTCAGCCGTAGGGCAGGTCTCTGATCGAAGTTCTCTGCAACAAGCAGCATCTCGACCGGAGACCTGCCAGATGTTCGCAGGACCTTGCCCCTGTAGCTCCGACTTCAGTCGGAGGCCCATTGAGTTGGGGAAGGTCTTGATCGCGTAGGGGCGCACGGCAGTGCGCCTCGAACGCGCCGATGCCGAAGCGCAGGTCTCTGATCGAAGTTCCCTGCACCAAGCAGCAATTCGACCGGAGACCTGCCACCACTCGTCTTCAATTTTGCTTAGGAGGGATACCTCGAGTTAACGACACGGACTGGTCACCACAACACCCAGGGGGACACCGACGCCGGGAGCGAGATGAGGCTTACTCCCGGCGCCTCTATTGATGCCTACATGGCCGCCCGTAGGTCAGGATCCCCGCGATCCTGACGATCCCCTCGTACACACTATTCCCCTCTATAAAGAGGGGTGGCTCGCGCTCGCCGTCTCGATTTCACGACTGGTCGCAAACCATGATGGTCTTCGCTACCACGCCTGTCTCATTCCCCGCGGGCGCGAGACGGGGTGTGTCGCTTTTCCCTTTCGTAGCTCTTAATCGCAGCCGAACCCCCACTTCACTTGTTGCTACAGCTCTTGATGCAGCCGAACACCCCAATTCAATTGTTGCGTCAGGTCTTGATCGTCGCCGGGCCCTAGCGAGGACGCGATTGTGACCTGACGCTCATACAACCTCGCTCATCCGAGAAAGGCGCGTCATAACGAAGATGTGTCATTGCGAGGAGCGAACGAATTCTTCATACCCCCGGCGATTGCCCGGCCGCGACGAAGCAATCTTCTATTGTCACCTCAATTCCTCCTGCAGGTCCGACGTCAGTTGTAGGTCAGGATCCCCGCGATCCTGACAAGAGTCCTGATCTACAAGCTCCAAACGCACGACGACCATTCCCCTCAATCAAGAAGACTGGATCAAGCCCGCTGCTGGAGACCACGCCTGTCGCCTCACCGGCGGGCTCGAGACGGGGTGTGTCTGTTCAAGTACGCCCGCTAATCTTCCCCGCTTGCCATTTCCTTTATCAACCCCCATGCCGCTCTTACATCCTCTTCATTGACCTGCGTCTGCGCGATCACCATCCGCATCGTGTACACACCACCCAACTTCGTGTGCGTAAGATAGATTTTTCCGGTCGCATTCAGCCTCTCCAGAAGCTGCTCATTCACCGCGTTCAACTTCTCGAGGTCATCCATGCCCTTCGGATGATGCCGGAAACAAATCACATTCAGCGGCAGCGGCGCCAGGATTTCGAAATCTCCCGACGATTCAATCTCTGCTGCCAAACCCCGCGCCAGCTCGAGTTGCGCGCGTATCTTCTCCTGCAAGCCTGCCACACCGTACGACCGGATCACAAACCACAGCTTCAGCGCCCGAAACCGCCGCCCCAACTGCAATCCCCAGTCGCGGTAATTGTTGACGCGGTCTCCCTCGGCGGTCTTGAGGTACTCGGGCAAAATCTCAAACGTCCGCACCAGCGCCTCCGGGTCGCGCGCAAAATACGCCGTGCAGTCGAAGTTTGTAAACATCCACTTGTGCGGGTTGAACACAAACGTGTCGGCATACTCGATTCCGTCGATCATCCAGCGCAGCTCCGGCAGGAGCAATGCCGTCCCGGCATAAGCCGCATCAACGTGCAGCCACAGACCGTACCGACGGCAAATCTCCCCGATCGCCCGCAACGGATCGATCGCCGTCGATCCGGTCGTCCCAATCGTCGCGACAACTGCCAGCGGCGTCAGACCCGCCGTCAGATCAGCTTTGATGGCCTGCTCCAATTCCGGCGCCCTCATCGCGAACGCTTCATCGACCGCGATCTTGCGGAGGTTCTCGCTTCCCAAGCCGGCAATCTTCACTGCCTTCTCAATCGAAGAGTGCGTCTCGCTCGAGCCGTAGACTGCGAATCGCTTGCTGCCGTCGAAACCGCGTGAATTGATCGCAAACTGGCTGAACTTCTCCCGCGCCGTCAATAGCGAGCACAACGTCGCTGTCGAAGCCGTATCTTGAATCACGCCGGCGAATCCTTCCTGCAAGCCGATCATCTGCCGCAGCCACTGCATGACGCGCTCTTCCAGCTCCGTCGCCGCCGGCGAGGTCTGCCAGCTCATGCACTGTGCCGCCAGCGTCGACATCAGCATCTCCGCCAGAACAGATGGCGGACTCGAATTGGCCGGAAAGTAAGCAAAGAACGAGGGATGCTGCCAATGCGTCATCCCGCGAAGGATCGTCTTCTCAAAATCAGCAAAAATCCGCTCAAAGCTCTCTCCCTCAATTGGCGGCAATGATGGCAATTGGTTGAAGATTTCCTTCGGTGCAACCTGCGCTTTGACCGGATAGGTGCGCACCTGTTCAAGGTAGTCGGCCATCCAATCGACCAACTCGTGCGCGTGGCGGCGAAATTCGTGATTATCCATATTGTCTTCAATCTAATGATATTCCCGTGCTTTGTCTGCATTTCTGTTGAAGGTGTCGATAAACAACGTATAATGATTCGGTTGGCGGGCGGCATCTTGCGACAAACCACCGCCAGGCACCCAGTATGGCGATACACGATTTCGAAAACCACCTGCGCGATTACTTCCCCTTTGGCCTGCCGGTATCCCAGGCAACTTGGGACTGGTTGACTCTGTCAGAGGTGCTCTCCGACACTGCCGCCCATGCCAGGAGCTCAGATACTCATGCCCTCCGGCAACTGGCGGCGCGCTACAACCAGAAGGCGTCGACTCCGATCTCTCCGGGTCAGTTGATTACGGCCGCCATGATCGTTGAGATGATGCGCTATGTCATCCTGCATTATTGCCACCGGCAGAACCCCAAAGCGCTGCTCGCCGGCTTGGAATGGACCTCCCGCCAGAGACCGCGCAGCCTGACCGACTCGGTACCACCGGCCTACGCCGCTTATTTTCCGCCAAAGGCCGTCAAGCTTCAAGAACGAACTGTCGCTGAATTCCTGCAGACCGACAACGCGATCGGCAGCAATCGCGAGTCGCTTCTGACTGAAGTGATTCTCTCGATGCTGTCGATGATCAATCCGGCGTTCCGACCTTTCCGACCGCTCTTTGATGACACTGAACTCCTGCAGCGCGCGCCCTATCGCGACCTGGTCGACAGCCTGGGGCAGTACTTCGAAACTCAGCCGCCGGTGGCAGAAATCGGCGATTCGCTTTTTCGCACGCTGCTGGCGCCGATCGAGAATTGCCCCGACTCGCTCGAAGGCCAGCTTGATTTCATTCGTACGCGCTGGTCGCGGCTTTTGCCCGCGGCATTGATCAAACGCCTGCTCACCGTGCGCGACATCTTGCGGGAAGAGCACTTTGGCCGCGGCTTCAGTCAAGGTTCGCTCGATGTCCTCCGGCTCGGGCGCGGTCAGGGCGTCGATTTCGGCTACCCCGAGCCGGAGGCTTTCAGCCAGGACGCCGACTGGATGTCCAACGTCGTGCTGATCGCCAAGAGCACCTATGTCTGGCTCGACCAGCTCTCGAAAAAGTACCAGCGTGACATTCACCACCTGTCGGACATTCCCAACGAAGAACTCGATCGCCTCGCGCGCTGGGGCTTTACCGGACTGTGGTTGATCGGCGTCTGGGAACGTTCGCGTGCCTCGGAAACCATCAAGAAGGTCATGGGTAACCCTGAGGCGATGGCCTCCGCCTACTCGCTCTACGACTATATCATCGCCGGCGACCTGGGCGGCGAAGCGGCTTATGAAAACTTGCGCGAGCGCGCCTGGAAGCGCGGCATTCGGCTCTCCGCCGACATGGTACCGAATCACATGGGCATCTATTCCCGCTGGGTGATCGAACACCCCGATTGGTTCATTCAGAGCGGCTTTCCGCCGTTTCCGGTCTACCAATTCAACGGAATAAATCTCTCCGATGATCCGCGCGTTGTCCTGCAAATCGAGGACGGTTACTGGTCGCATCGCGATGCCGCTGTCGTCCTCAAACGTTACGACACCTGGACCGGCGATACGCGTTTCATCTATCACGGCAACGACGGCACCAATATGCCCTGGAACGACACCGCGCAGCTCAATTTCCTCCTTCCTGAAGTGCGCGAAGCAGTCGTCCAGACGATTCTTCATGTCGCGCGGAAGTTCCCGATCATCCGCTTCGATGCCGCCATGACACTGGCCAAGAAGCACTATCAGCGCCTTTGGTTCCCGCAGCCCGGCGACGGCGGCGCGATTCCTTCGCGCGCCGAGCACGGCATGACCAAGGAACAATTCGACGCTGCCTTCCCAAAGGAGTTCTGGCGCGAGGTTGTCGATCGGATCAGGGAAGAAGTGCCCGAAACGCTGCTTCTCGCCGAGGCGTTCTGGCTGATGGAGGGCTACTTCGTCCGCACGCTGGGCATGCACCGCGTCTACAACAGCGCCTTCATGAACATGCTCAAGATGGAAGAGAACTCCAAGTACCGCCAAACCGTTAAGAACGTACTCGAGTTCAGCCCCGAGGTCATCAAACGCTTCGTCAATTTCATGAATAACCCTGACGAACGCACCGCCGTTGAACAATTCGGCAAGGGCGACAAGTATATCGGCGTCGCGCTGCTCATGGTGACGATGCCGGGTCTGCCGATGTTCGGCCACGGGCAGATCGAGGGCTACTCCGAGAAATACGGCATGGAGTATCGCCGCGCCTATTGGGATGAGCACGTTGACGAAGACCTCGTACGCCGCCACGAACATGAGATCTTCCCGCTGATGCGTAAACGCCGCCTCTTCTCCGGCGCGGCCAACTTCGCGTTCTACGATTTCCACACCAGCGGCGGCTGGGTCGATGAAAACGTGTTCGCCTACTCCAATCGCTACGGCGACGAGCGCGCGCTGATTCTTTACAACAACGCTTACAACACCACCGAGGGCTGGATCAGCGCTTCGACCGCTATCAATGTCGGCCCCGCCGATTCGCCGTTTCTCGTCCACCGCACGCTCGTCGAGGCTCTGGGGCTCAAGACCGGCGAAGCCGACCTTTATGCATTTCGCGATTACAAAACCGGCCTCTGCTACTTGCGTTCAGGCCGCGAGATCGCCGAGCGCGGGTTTTTCTCTGTTATCGGGGGTTACCAATATCACGCCTTCCTTGACTGGCGCGAAATTCATGACCACGACGGCTCGTGGCGCAATCTGATGACGCGCCTCAACGGCTCCGGCGTTTACGATCTCGATGAATCTTACCGCGAACTCAAGTACGAGGCCGTTCTCGCTCCGTTCCGGGATGCCTTCAATCCACAATTGCTGCGTATGATCCATTCGTCGGCGTCCGACATCGATTTTGCACCTTTCGAGTCGGCTCGGATCCGCTTCTTAAGTGCCGCTGGGCGCTTTATCGGCGGTGCCATGCACGAAATCGTCAATCTCGCCGAAACCGCTCTTGCCTCGCAGCCGCACTCGGACGAGGTCCGCCCCGTCCAGTGGCCGCGACATGATGCCGCCACCGAGCAGTATCTCGATCGTATCAAAGATTCGCGCGCGCTCGATGCTGTCCTGGTCTTTGACCTGCTGCGCCCGCTGCTTGATTGGCAAGCCGGGCCTGAGATACGCGATCCGCACGAATTGATGCGCGAACGCTTTGACCACTGGCTGCTGCGCAAGACCATCGCCCGCGCCTTTGCTGAATATTATGAAGATGAATACGCTGGCCATCTAAGCGCTCTGCTGATCGGCGCTATGCTCACCTCCGAGAACCCGCTGCTCGAAGAGGAACCTCTATTGGCCGCTCTTTTCGCCGGACCGCTCGCCGCCGAATTCCTGCAGGTGAATCAACATGAGGGCATTATCTGGTTTGCCAAAGAACGTTGGGAATCGCTCTGTCGGGCCTTCGCCGCCGCCGCGATCACCGAGCTTCGCCAGTCCGGCCTGACTGACAACGATCAGGTAGAACGCGTGCTTGCCGCCATGAAGGAGTTGATCACTCTCGCCGAAAAATCCGGCTATCGCGTCGCCAAACTCCTCGAAGCTGCCTCGCCTTCAACCGCGCCTTCACCGGCCACACCCAAGTCCAAGCCGTAAGTTTCCATCAATTCGCTCCTCCCCTTTCGATCAAGCGATGCTTGATCGCCATTGTCTTTGCGCGCAGCGGAGCGAACGCCTCTCAATCTCCCGACTGGTCCCAGCCGCGACGAAGCAATCTCTTTCCTCACCCCGCTGCGTCAGCCGTAGGGCAGGTCTCTGATCGAACAAACTCCGTAAACACCTCTCACTCTGCCGGAGACCTGCCGCAGTCTTCACGACAACAACCTTACCCCGTTGCGTCAGCCGTAGGCCAAGATCCCCGCGATCCGGATGGGCGCAGTCCCGGTTGATTCCCCTCTATCAAGAGGGGTGGCTCGCGCTCGCCGTCTCGATTTCACGACTGATTGCAGACCCCAACCTTTCTCACCACTACGCCTCTCTCATATCCGGCGGGCGCGAGACGGGGTGTGTCTTCTCTCGGACATCGTACTACCAACCCTTAGTGCAATCTCGGTAGGCCAGGATCCCCGCGATCCTGACTGTCCGCCCGGACACCCCTGATCTTTGCGGCACCGCCTTCCATCGAAACGTCCGACTCCCCCTTAACAGAGGCGGCCAGGGGGTTGTATTGCTTGCCTGTTGTCGTATCTCCTTTCCCCTTGCTTCTCTCCCCACATTCTCGCATACTTGCCGGACGTTATGACGCAGTTTCTCCTTTGGGGCGGATTTATCGCCTTCGTCCTGATCATGCTCGTGATCGACCTGGGCATTTTCCACCGCCGTTCTCATGCCGTCAAGATGAAAGAGGCGCTCACTTGGTGCGCCGTCTGGATCGGCCTGGCACTCGCCTTCTGCGCCGGCGTTTTCTATTTCCGCGGCCACCACAAGGGCCTGGAATTCCTGACCGGCTATCTCATCGAGCTGAGCCTCAGTCTCGACAATCTTTTTGTCTTCCTGTTGATCTTTTCCTATTTCAAGGTCTCCCCCACCTTGCAGCACCGTGTTCTCTATTGGGGCATTCTGGGTGCGCTGATCATGCGCGCCATCATGATCGCCGGCGGCATCGCGCTGATTTCGAAATTCCATTGGATCATTTACGTCTTTGGCGCCTTCCTCGTTTTCACCGGCATCAAGATGCTCTTCTCCGGCGACCAACACGTCGAACCGGAAAAGAACCCGATCGTTAAGCTGGCTCGCAAGATTTTCCCGGTCACACCGAAGTATGTCGAAGGCCACTTTTTCACTCGCATCGATGGTCGTCTCTTCGCTACGCCGATGTTCCTCGTGCTCCTGATGATCGAGTCCACCGACTTGGTCTTCGCCGTCGATTCGATCCCGGCGATCCTGGCGATTACGCAGGACACCTTCATCGTTTACACGTCCAACGTCTTCGCGATTCTTGGCCTGCGCTCGTTCTATTTTGCGCTGTCGGGGATGTTCTACAAATTCCGCTACCTCAAGGTGGGTCTCTCGGTCGTGCTGTCCTATGTCGGCGTCAAGATGCTGATCGCCGACTTCTACAAGATTCCGACCGTCATCTCGCTCGGCGTCATCGTCCTCCTGATTGGCGGCTCGATCCTGGTTTCTTTCCTGATTCCCGAGAAACCGGCAGAGGGAGATGAAGCTGAATCGAATAGCGAGACCAGGGCAGTGTCCTCAACCGCACCAGCACCCGAAGACCATACCCCTTAGCAGACCTCTCTTTCTTCACAGCGAAAGTGGTCCACTCTTTCTTCTCAGCGAAAAGCGGCCCACTCCTACCTCTCAGCGAAATCGCCGTCATTGCGAGGAGCGAGAAACTCTCATAACTTCGTGCCCTCTCAGCCGCGACGAAGCAATCCCCCTTTGGCATACTTCCGCCAGAGTCATATTCAAAGTATCTCTTTCCGAAGGTGCCCCATCGCTTGCGGTGGGAATTCTCTCGACCTGACCCCACGTCTAGATTCCAGTGGGTCAGACATTCCTGCCCGACGATTCTTCATCACCCGGCAGACAAGAATGTCTACCCCAGCGACCGATTTCTCCCCTCTCCCTTTGGGAAAGGGAACGGGTGAGGGTGTCATAGCGAGGAGCGAGAAACTCTCAACATTTCGTACCCTCTCAGCCGCGACGAAGCAATCCCATTTCCCTCACTCGTTGCGAATCTAATGGGACAACCTCTTCCTGCCCGACGATTCTTCATCACTCCGGCACACAAAAATGTCTACCGCAGCGACCGATTTCTCCCCTCGCCCCTTGGGAGAGGGGTCGGGGGTGAGGGCGTCGCGAATCTCCATCCTCTACGTATGGCCAAAAACACAGAAACGCGGCTAACCTCTCGATCAGCCGCGCCTAATCCTGCAATTGCCCTGAATTCTACTTCTGGTACTTCAACGGCACATCTTCCAGCGTCACCGGCTTGAAGACGTTCTTCCCTTCCGGAAATTCCACGTCGCCGCCCTTGATCAGCCAGCCGATCGGGAACAACACAATCGAGATGATCTTCTTCCCCGCGCCCGACTTGCCCTTGAATTCGGCGCTGCCGCGAAGCGGAATCACCGTCTTCCCGGTCGAATGCGTCGAGTCGATCTTCAGCGCCAGCTTGCCGCCGCCGGCATAAGCGCCGCCGCGGCTGCGCTTCATCATCGTTGCAAAAACCGTCTGCCCCTTATTGATCAGCTTTTTGTCGAACTTCATGATATTGTCGAGCACTTTCAGCTTCACGACCTGCCCGGCGCGCGCGCTCTTCATCGCCTCCCAGTCCTCGGCGTCGACATACACCGCGATCGAGTCCCCCTTGCTCAGCATCGAGTCGCCCAGCGACTGCGCGCCCGCGTGTTCCCACGTCAGGCAGACCACGCCGGCGATAATCCCCAAAATCATCAGCAGCTTCCAAATAAAATCGACCATCTGCAAAAACCTCCTGTTCGCGCCGGAATCCTCTTCCTCACGCTTTCGGTGATATGATCTGAATCGCGCCAACATTAGGTTATACCCTCGCAGGTGTCAACAGAAATCATCGCGACCGCCCGAGCGGCGATCGCGATCAACTGACAATCTTAGAAAACGACTACAGGAATTGTTCGACGACCGATTGGATATCGGCCATTTTGAAAGGTTTGTGGATGAAGCCGTTAGCCAGGCCTTCGACGACCTGGCCTTCGCTGGAACCGACGTTGTAGCCGGAAATCACGATCACCGGCACGTTCGGATGTTTGCCCTTGATCGCCGCCAGCAGTTCGGTGCCCGACATGCGCGGCATCTTCAGGTCTGTGATCACCAGCGAGAAAAACTCCTCGTCGAGAAGTTTCAATGCGGCTTCACCATCCGTCGTGACGCGGCTCTTGAGGTCAAAAACGTCTAACATCTCCGAGAGCAGAGATGCCATATTCGGGTTGTCGTCTACAATGAGAATTTCACGTTTGGCCATGCCTCTGTCCTGTTGCCCCGGATCTTGCTTCTAATTCCTTTTCGACAAATTCGGTCAGAAAATTCAGCATTTTATCGAGCCCGAATTGCGTCTTCGCCGACACCAGGAAGGTCCGCTCCGGCGGGAATTCCAGGTCGATCATCGGCCGATCCTCTTCTGGCAACAGGTCGCTTTTGTTCAGAATTAACAGGCGCGGCAGCTCTCCCGCCCCGATTTCCTCAAGCACCTCATTGGTCTTTTCGTAGTGATCTACCCGGTTGGGATGGGCGACATCCACAACATGGAGCAACAAATCCGCATAACGCACCTCATCCAACGTCGATTGGAACGATGCCACCAGTTCATGCGGGATCTTCTGGATGAAGCCCACCGTGTCTGAAATGACGATTCTGTACTTATGGCTGATCGGCAAAAAGCGCGTAACCGCATCCAGTGTACAAAAAAGCAAGTCATCCGCCCACACCCCCGCCTTCGTTAAGTGGTTGAAAATCGTTGACTTACCGGCATTAGTGTAGCCCACCAGCGCTATCTTGAACACATCCTGCCGTCGCTTGCGCTGGGTTTGCCGCTGTCGGTTCACCCGTTCTAGATGCTCCTTCAACTTGGCGATCCGATCGCGTACCAGCCGACGGTCGACTTCAAGCTGCGTTTCACCCGGTCCGCGCGTCCCCACTCCGCCGTATTGCTTGCTGAAATGCGACCACATATTCGTCAGGCGCGGATACAAATATTCCAATTGCGCCAGTTCCACCTGGAGTTTCGCTTCGCTCGTCGCGGCGCGCTTGGCAAAAATATCGAGAATCAGATTGCCCCGGTCGATCACCTTGATCTCGAACTCCTTCTCGAGATTGCGCACCTGCGCCGGCGACAACTGGTCGTCGAAAATCACGAGATTCGCCTCGCTCGCCGTGATCAGTTCCTTGATCTCCGCCACCTTGCCGCCGCCGATAAACGTCCGGCTGTCCGGCGCCGGTCGTTTCTGGGTCACAACCCCGGAGACCTCGGTTTCCGCCGATAGGGCCAGTTCCCGCAACTCGGCGATCGATTCGCCGAACAGGCGCTCGTCAGCGTTCCGGAGCTGCACGCCGACCAGGATCGCCCTTTCAATCGGTTTCTTGACTTCGTGATATTTGTGCGGCATTAGCTGCTGTGGAACATCTCTTCGGCGATCATCTCAACATACGACTCGCGCTGGTCTTTGCGTACATTGCCCGTCGGCACGTCGGTGATCCGGTAACGACAACGCTTCTCGCGAAACTTGACGCTCAGTTCGTCACCGCTCTTGATCTCATGCGCCGCCTTGGCGACCCGGCCGTTCAGCTCGACATTACCGCGATCGCAGATCTCCTTGGCGAGCGCCCGTCTCTTGACGATCCCGGTCTTTTGCAGAAACTGATCTAATCGCATCTCGACGCCCCGAAGTTTAGATCCCGCGCAGGTCGATATACACGCGGTCCTTCATCTCGTCAACAACTTTCGCGATGACTTCGGAGGATTTCTGCCGCCGCGCGTATTCTTTCAACATGTCATAATCTTCTTCGATCGAGATCGCCCGCGAATCCTTCTTCTCCAAGAGCTTCATCAGGTGCAATCCTTCCGGCGTCCAGACCGGTTCGCCGATCTGACCCGGCTCCAAACCTACGATCGGCCGCTGGTAAACCTCCGGGAGTTCCTCGAGGGCGAACCAGCCAAGTTCGCCAAAATTCGTGCGCGACTTGTCGTCGGTGCTGTAGTTCTTTACGAGCGTGCCCCAATCCGTGCCCGCCGTTGCGCTGTCAGCCAGTGCGCGCGCCAAATTCTCAACACGCAGGCTGTCTGTGCCGGTCGCCTGTTCGAGCAGGAGGATATGCTTGGTGTGAAAATTGTCTTCGCTCTTGGCGACCAGCTTGATGATGTGATAACCAAAGGGCGAGTGCACAACCGGGGAAATCTCCCCCGGGTTCAGCGCCAACGCCGCCTTCTCAAACTCCGGCACGAGATCACCACGCCGGAATGTTCCGAGATCGCCGCCGACTTCCGCCGACGGATCCTCTGAATACTGCTGCGCTAAGAGCTCAAAACTCTCGCCGTCGACGATTTTCTGCCGGATCATTTCTGCCTTGGCCTTAAGTGAGTCCGCTACAGCGCTCGAAGCCTCAAGCCGTAACAACAGGTGTGCGAGCTTGACCATTTCCGGCCGCGGTGGCAAGCTGTCGCGGTACTGTTCGTAGAACTTTTCCACGTCGCCGCGCGAAACCGAAACCTTGCTGAGCATTCTGTTAATCAGTCGGTCTTTGAACAGCTGATCGTGGATATCCAGTCGCAGCTTGTTCTTCAGTTCGCGTAGCGTATATCCCTCGGCCGTTACCTGAGCCTCAAACTCCGCCTGGCTGCGAAACCGCGACCGCAATTCGTCCAGCCGCTTTTCCAGCGCTTCGTCGATATCGGCTTCCGAAATGACAATCGTGGTGTCTTCCTTCGCGCGGATCAGAATCAACCGGTCGTTGATCATCTGGCGCAACAACTCCTCGCGAAATTGCCCGCGCGCTTCCGGAGTATCGAGTTTGGTATTGCTTTGTACCTCGTACATCTGGATCTGGAACTCCAGCTCCGATGCCAGGATCACCCGGTCGCCGACGACGGCGACGATGCGATCCAGCTCTTCCCACGCCATGGCCGGTGCGCTGAGAGCGACGACCAGGACCAGAAGCCCAAATATCAGCTTATCCTTTGTTGGCATACTTCGATTTGTCGATGCTCTTCTCCAACACATCCTCAAAAACCTCGATTTTGCTCTTTTCGCGTTCGGCGCGCAGCCAATCGACCATGGCGCTTGAGCGCTTGAGTTCGATGACCTTGTTCTGCACGGCGGCCGTCACGTCGGTGATCGGTAACAAGCGCGACTCCGATACCTCAACGACCTTGATCACGGAGTACTTGCCGTTCTCGTTAATGATAAAGTCCGATGTCTCGCCCGCGCTCAATCGCGAGGCGCTTTCCCACAACCGGGGGAAGCGGGTAGAACTTACCCAACCCAGATCGCCGCCGGCTTCATTCATACCGGGCCGGTTCGTGTGCTGTCGCGCCAGCGCCGCGAAATCCGCCCCTTCGCGTACTTGCTCAACCAGCTTCTGGATTTGGGCCAATGAATCAACCTGGATTTCCAGCAGGTGAAACTGCAGCGGCTGCGTAAACTCATCGGAATGGTTGTTGTAGTATTCGTAAATCTCGTCTTCGCTGACCGAGATCGACCGTCCCAGGATTTGCCGAACGAATTTGTCGACCATCAAGCCTTCGCGAAAATCGGTAACGCGCTTCTGGTACTCCGGTCTGTCCTCCAGCTTTTGGCGCTCCGCCTCATACTCGAGGATGTTCTTCAATTCCAACTGGAAAATCGTCTTGCGCATCGCCTCCACGTCGTCAAAGCGCGGACGATAAGCCTCCGGGACATCAACCAGCTTGCTGAGGTAACTCTCGACGGTCAACTCACCGCCCGTGTAGCTCGCCAGCACCATCTGCTGCTCGAACGGTTTCAGCAGCTCCATGTTCGGGAAAAAATTCTCCGGGCGCGGCACGCCGCCAATCGTGTCGGGATAGTACATATCCAGACGCTCCAGCAGAAGCGATGTCGCCTCTTCGTTGATCTGTACCGCTGCCTGCGCCAGCATTTTCTCGACAAACGCCGTTTCAACCACCATCGAGCGGCGGCTGCCAAGGATCTGTTGAACAATCGGCTTCATGTCGTCGAACGACTGCAATTCGGCATCTCGTTCTTCTGTCACCTTGATAATGTGAAACCCGAAATCGGTCTTGACCGCGCCTGATACCTGCCCCACCGGCAGCGTAAACGCCGCGTCGCGGAATTCGTCCACCAGGTTGGCGCCCCAACTGACAAATCCCAAATCGCCGCCGCGTACAGCGGAGGATTGATCGAGCGACACCAGCCGCGCGACCGTCGCGAAGTCGGCGCCGCTGCTCAATTCACGCAACACCGAGTCGGCCTCCGCCTGTGTCGCTACCAGGATGTGTGAGATCTTGCGCTCCTTCTTCATGCGATCGTAGAACTCGCGCAGTTCCTGATCAGTGACCGCCAGTTTGTCCCTCACCTCGATACGGTACAATTCGTCAAACAGGAAATTCGCGCGCTGCGCCTGCACCAACTTTTCGATTTCCGGATCGACGCCCAGCCCTGCCTCGTAAGCGCCTTTGATCAGCAGCTTGTAATCAACTAGGCTGTCGATGGCGTCGCGCTTGGTCTTGAACTCCTCTTCGTAGGAATTGAAAACCGCTCCCTGGCGTTCGAAATACGAATGCACCAGTGACACGGAGATTTCTTCGCCATTGACAATGACGACGGTGGCATCCTCGTCCTTGCCGCAGCCGGCCAGCAGAATCGCCGCAAGCGCAATGGTGACAAGGCAATAACGTAAATTGGTCATGGAAGTCCTCATAATGAAACTCTTACACCCCGCCGACCGTTTTGATCCCGGGAAATCCGTTTACTATACCCAAACCTACAGCGTAAGCAACAGTTTTCTCGCCGCGCTAATCGGGCGGTCGACCGCGGGAGGAAACTCGATTTTCACTCCAAAACCCTCGGAAGAGTCAAATTCGATCTTGTCCGGCGCCGCCTTCCGCAGCTCTTCAATCTGCTTTTTCGAGGGCAGCTCGTCCGGGGCATAGGCGAAGGCGAATCTTCTCTCGGACAAGCGCACGCGGGCAATCTTGCGGCGCCGCGCCAGGATATTGATCGCCATCAGATCAAGCAGATTCTGCGTTTCCTCGCCAAAACGGCCGAACCGGTCGATCAGTTCGGCAGCGACCAGGTCGAGATCTTCCAGGTTCTTGGCGTCCGCAATCTTGCGATAGGCCTCGACGCGCTGCCGCGAGTCTTCGATATAGGTATCGGGAATGTAGGAGTCGACGTCGATTTCCAGCTTCACCTCGAAGTCGCTGTCAACCGCCTCGCCCTTGATCTCCGCAACGGCCTCCTCGAGTAAACGGCAGTAAAGATCAA
This sequence comes from uncultured Ignavibacteria bacterium, assembly GCA_964584025.1. Classification (GTDB taxonomy): domain Bacteria; phylum Zixibacteria; class MSB-5A5; order CAIYYT01; family CAIYYT01; genus JADJGC01. The sequence continues at coordinate 11,633 of CAZOYE010000029.1, read as the reverse complement.
ACCCGACCTCTTCAATAAATCCGTGTTGCTGCGGGCCCAGCATGTTCCCCGCGCCGCGAATCTCCAAATCCTTCATCGCCAGGTGGAATCCCGAACCCAGGTCAGTATGCTGTTCGATCGCCTTCAACCGCTTGCGTGCCGTGTCGGTCAATTGCTTGACCGGCGGAACGAGCAAGTACGCAAACGCGCGATTCTGAGAGCGCCCTACCCGCCCGCGCAATTGGTAAAGCTGCGCCAGCCCGAACCGGTCGGCGCGATTGATAATGATCGTGTTCACCGAAGGAATATCAATCCCCGATTCGATAATCGCGCTGCAAAGCAGGATGTCATAGTCCTTCTTCAGGAAACCGAGCATCACCTCCTCCAGCTCGTGTTCATGCATCTGACCGTGCGCCACCGCGATCCGAATCTGCGGCAAAAGTTTGCTCAAGTAACGGTGCATCGACTCGATCGTCTCAACCCGGTTGTGCACGAAATACACCTGGCCCTTGCGCTGCACTTCGAAACTGATCGCCTCGTAAACCACCTTGGGATCGAATTCGGCGATCTCGGTCACAATCGGCTGCCGGTCTTTCGGCGAGGTGCTGATCAGCGACATATCGCGCGCACCCAGCAGCGACATCTGCAGCGTTCGCGGAATCGGCGTCGCCGTCAGGGTCAGGCAATCCGCCAACTGCCTGAGGTGTTTGAGCCGCTCTTTGTGCGCCACGCCAAAACGCTGCTCTTCGTCGACGATGATCAATCCGAGATTGGGAATCTGCAGGTCTTTCTGTAGCAAACGGTGCGTTCCGATCACGACATCGACCTTCTGATCCTGCAAGTCGGCGATGATCTGCTTCTGGTCTGCCTTGCTGCGAAACCGCGACAGCATCTCGATCCGCACCGGAAATTGCCCCAGCCGCCGCCGGAACGTCTCCAAATGCTGCTGCGCCAAAATCGTCGTTGGCACTAATACCGCCACCTGCTTGCCGCCGGAGATCGCCTTCAAAGCAGCACGAATCGCCACTTCCGTCTTGCCGAATCCGACATCACCGCAGATCAGCCGATCCATCGGTGAGGTCAGCCCCATGTCGCCCTTCACCGACTGAATTGCCTTCAACTGGTCGGTCGTCTCTTCAAACGGGAACGAGGCCTCCAACTGCCGCATCCATTCATCGTCGCCCGGAAATGCCACACCCGGCCGCGCCTTGCGCGCCGCATAAAGCCGGATCAGTTCCTCGGCCATATCGGCAATCGCCTTCTTCGTCCGCGACTTGACCTTTTCCCAGCTCTTGCCGCCCAACTTCGTCAGTTGCGGCGCACCCTCCTTGCCGACATACTTCTGCACCCGCCCGAATTGCTCGATCGGCACGTACAGCTTGTCATCCTCGGCATAGGCGATCAACAGGCACTCGCGCTTGCGTCCGCCGATGGCGATCTCCTTCAACCCGCGATAGCGTCCGATACCGTAATCGATATGCACGACATAGTCGCCGATCTCCAGCGCGTTGTACGAGCTGATCGCCTGCCCTTCCTTGAATCTCCGCCGGCGGTGGCGAATCACTTGCCGTTCGAAGATCTGGTGATCGGTAAGAATGATCGTGTCGATGTCAGGCAGGACGAAGCCGCGCAACAGACTGCTGACCGCAAAATGCACGCGCTCGGCATACTCCGGCAACAACTCCACGAGTCGGTCGCGCTGCAGTTGATTGTCGCTGAGCAGGAACACCGTCTTCTGCTCGCTCAACCAGCCGTCCAGCATCTGCCGCAGCAGCGAAATCTGTCCGTTGAACGAGGGATGTTCTTTGAAATGGAAATTGATGCCCGTTGTTGTTGACCCCAGCGGAAGCTCCACAATCAACGGCGATTTCTCCAATCGTTCTTCGATCGCATCCACAGCCACATAGATTTGCCCCGGTATCGGCGCCTCCGGAAACTGCGCGCGAAATTCCTCATACAATGCGGCCGCGTCTTCGTGCAATCTTTCCAGGCGGTCGGTCAGCGTTGAGCGGTCGGCCACGTAAGTGATCGTCTCGGCCGGCAGATGTCCAAACAGCGCTTCGCGCTCGACCTGAAGCAATGGGGCTAACCATTCCAAGCCCGGACTTTCAAACCCGCCCAAACATTTGTCGCGCAGGATCTCTGCCGTCCGTTCCTGCAGACAGTCGATCCACACCTCGAGTTCCGCTTGCGAAAACGGCGCCTCTCGCCGGGGGATAATCGCAATTTGGTTGATATTCTCGATCGATCGCTGCGAGAGCACACTGAAGACTCTGATCGTGTCGATGAAGTCCCCGAAAAACTCACAGCGCACCGGGTTGGAGGAGGTGTACGGAAAAATGTCGAGAATCCCACCCCGAACGGCGAACGTCCCGACTTCCTCACAGATCGGCAAGCGCTCGTAACCGATCTTGACCAGCCGTTCCGCCAAGGCTGTCAGGTCGTGCTCTGCCCCCACCTTCAGATCGAAACAAACCTCCGACAGCCGGCTCCGTGCGATCGTCGGTTGTCGCAACGCTTCCGGTGTTGTCACGACGATCGTCGGTTTGCCGGTGGCCAGCCGCCAGATCGTCTCGATGCGTCGCGCCGAATTCTCCTGCGGCGGCGCAATCCAATCGTAGGGATAAACGCCCCACGCTGGAAATTCGCAGACATTCTCTTCGCCGCACAGGTCCTGCATGTCGGCAACGAGATTCTCCGCCAGCTTCTCGAACGGCTCAACCACCAAGATCGTCCGACCTGTCCGCCGAAAAAGCTCGGCCAGCAACACCGCCTTCGCCGATCCCGCCAGCCCCGCGATTTCCAGGCGCGGCTCCTCCACCGCCCGACGCAAAAACTCCTGGATCAGCGCCGACTGCCCGATCGTATTGCTCAAAAGGCTTGGTGAACTTCGTGCAACTACAGTGGTCATTTTCTCCCAAACGCAATTACCCCACGCCCCCGCCGTCCGGGGGGTGGGTTACCATGATAAACACGTGCCAAAATCGCGGGTTCGCGTGGCTTCGTCAAGCGAATTATCCCGCCGGACTCCGCCGCGATTTCCCGTTAAGCCGCCACGAGGCCGCTGCCGATAATAATGAAGTAGTGTTCAACCGCCGCTGGCTTGAGCTGCCCACCTGTTACGGCTCGGGTTCCTCGGCGCCACGTCTAATCCGGGATACCACTGATGTCCTTCAAGACTTTTCTTTGGGCTGGAGTTATCGGCTTCATGATCTTTGCGCTGGTCAAGGTCTTCAAAGTCGATACCTCCGATCCCCATGCCGTGCTCGAACGCTACCTGTCGCATTGGGAGTCCAACAATACCACCGGCATGTATCCGCTGTTGTCCGCTCGCGCTAAAACCGAACTCAAGAAGGAAAAAGTCAACAGCGTGACCGACTATTACGCTTGGTTCACCGAGCGCCGCGCCGACCTCAGCGGCTACGAGTTCGTTACCCACGAGGTGCGCGAAACCAGCGGTCGTTACTGGGTCCACCTGCGCACGCTCGACTATGCCGGCCGCGAAACCCAGCAGGACGCCACCTTCTACCTTGTCAAGGAAGCCGAGGGCTGGCGCATCGACGCCTGGCAGTCCGCCCACACCTACAGCCTCCCGTAGTGCGGCTTCGCTTAGTGCGGCCTCCCGTCATGTCGCCGTTTCTCGCCGCCACAGTTTCAAACTCCCGATCCTTTTGTGGGCCTCGGTCCCCGCGATCCTGACACCCGACCTTGTCTCTGGTGATCTTGTAGGTCAGGATCCCCGCGATCCTGACACCGACCTTCTCTCCAGTAGGCTGGTCATTCCGAGTCTGTCCCATAAGTACCGAAACGGGTAGTTGCGGCGGTTCTTGATTTCGCGCGTTCTTTCGAAAGTCGCTGGCAATCTGAGTATTCCAGCGCGAAACTGTGAACCGCCGCGTTTTGATTTCTGCCTGATTTAAGCTTATGAGACAGCCTCAGAATGTCTACCCTACCGCCTCGCTTCTCCCCTCTCCTTTTGGGAGAGGGGCCGGGGGTGAGGGTGTCATTACGAGCAGCGCCCCCTCCACCAATCTACCCGACACTCTTTGCCGCGACGAAGCAATCAACTTATTCAATCAAGGTCATTTGCTTCCCCCTGTTAAACGCTCCCCCGTTTCACCGCATCATACCCGATCAGCTTATACACCAACTTCGCTGCCAAGAAATCCGCCGCATGATACCCCTCAATCGGCGCTAACTCGACCACATCAAAACTGATCAGATTGCACTTTTCGATCGCGCGCCGCAGCAATTCGAGCGTCGGGTACCACAGCAACCCGCCCGGCTCCGGTGTACCCGTGGCAGGAATCAGCGACGGGTCGAATCCATCCAGGTCGATCGTGATGTACAAATCGCCGCTCAATTGATTGAGCACGTCCTCGATCCAGCGTGGATTCCCGAAAGTCTCTTTCCCGGAAACGATCGCCACCTTATGTGATTTGATATACTCATGCTCTGCGATCGAATAATTGCGGATTCCAACACTGACTGTGCGATCCGTCAAATCGCGAATCCGCCGCATCACCGCCGCATGGCTGAAATGTTCGCCCAAATACCCATCCCGAAGATCGGCGTGAGCATCAAGTTGCAGTACCGTCATCTGCGGATATTTTTCTAGACACGCCTTCACCGGTCCGTAGCTGATTGAGTGCTCGCCACCCAGCGTCGCCACAATCTTGCCTGCCTGCAGCAACGCACCGACTCGCGCGTGAAGTATCTCGTTCTGGCGCTCCGGCCCGGCGGAGGTAATCTCCACCGGCGCGCTGGTGTGCACACCCGCTTTGTAAGATTCGACCCCCAGTTCATCATCAAACAACTCGACTTCTTGCGAGGCTTCGATGATCGCGTTCGGTCCATATGCCGTGCCTGCCCCGTAAGTTACCGTGCCCTCATACGGCGCCGGCAGAATCACATAGCGTGAACTCTCATATCGCGAAAACTCTTCCGGAATACCAAGATAGTTGTACTTGGTCATCGTCCCTCCATTTCCGCCGGCATCATAGTCGCAGCGGCATCGCGCGGAAAATATCGCCGTCCACCGCAGACAGCAAGCCGTTTTCGCAGTCGCTACAGCGTGACATTGACCCCGCGGGAACGTAATAACGGCACCTGTTGCTCGCGCGCTTCTTCTGACAGCGGATTCAGTAGCAAGATCAGGTAATCGCCCTGACCGAGTCCCGGATTTTGCAGCAGCGGGGTCAGATCGGTGATTTGATTGGCGGAGAGGTCGAGAAACTCGATTGAAGTCAATCCCTTCAGAGGAGTCAAATCGACAATCTGATTCTGATAGACAATCAGCCCTTTCAATCCGGTGAGTGTCCCTACCGGCGTTAGATCGCTGATTTGATTCGTCTCCGCTCGCAGCTCTGTCAATGCCGCCATCGGCTCGACAAACTCCAGATCACTCAACTCATTTTCAGCGACGTTCAAGACTTCCAGGTCGGGCAGGTGGCTGATCGCGGAAAAGTCCCGAACCTGAGTGTCATCAGCGCGAAGTATCGTCAGTTTGGAACAAGTGCCAAGTGGAACAACGCTGGCAACCGGGTTGTGGTTGACCAGGACATGCTCCAGGTTGTCCGCGCCCGCCAGCGGCGACAGACTCGTGAGTTCGTTGCCGATCAGATTAACGATCCGCAGCAGTTCAACATCAGCCAGGGGGGATATGTCGCTGATCAGATTCTGCGGCAAGTTCACCTGCCGCAGATTCGTGCAGTACGCAATTCCCGTGAGGTCCTTTATCCCTGTCTGCTCGGAATTAATGGCTTGCAGGCTCCGCAAATACGACTGCCGCAATTCCCCCGTCGGCCGGTTCACCGCCTGTCGCAATACTCGCAGCAGCGCCGAATCCGCTATCACTACGATGCTGTCCAGCCTCGTCTTGACTTCAAGGCAGTTCGACAGTTCGCTCCAGTTGCTGTCGATATCGCGAGTCTTGAGAGCAAAGTAGTAGGTGGAATCAGTCTCGAGGCCGCCGACGAAAAGATCCTCCGGAGAACCGTGCTGCTGCGGATGCTGCGTTCCGGCGATCGGGGTCGCTGCCGCAAAGGTCGAATCGTCGATCAACGCCACGGACATGCGCAGGTCGTACTCGGCGCACCCGCGGCCGGAATCCGCCGGAGCCGTCCACCGCAGCCCGACGTCGTATTCGCCCACCGTCAGCGCTCGAAGGTCGACAATCGTCTCCGGCGGCGTGGTGTCAGCCTCGTCGTTCGGTTTGCCCGTTATATCGTTCTTACTCTTGGAACAGCCGCTCGCAAATAGCAGGGTGAAGACACCCGTGAGCAGCAGCAACCCCCGCAAGAATGCCGTCATCGTTCCCTCTCCTTGACGCGTCATCAGATTTCGATCACAGTCGCGCGACAGAAGAGAATTAGCTTCAAGATTGCCGATTTCTCAAGCAGGAAAATGAGAGTTGCAGGGGATTCTCGTCAGGCCTTCAGTCGATCCGCCAACAAATGACAAAACAACCCAACATCGGTGACAATTCCCAGCGCTTGCGCCGAGCCCCGGTCAGCCAGCTTGGTCACCACCGACGGGTTGATATCCACGCAGATCGTCTTCACCCAGGCCGGCAACATGTTCCCGGTAGCGATCGAGTGCAACATCGTCGATAACATCAGCACGATTTCCGCGCCTTTAACTTGCTGCGCGTAAGCCGCTTGGGCTTCGTTCATGTCGGTGATCGTCTCCGGCAACGGGCCATCATCGCGCAGTGAACCGGCCAGTACAAATGGCACTTTGTGCTTAACCAATTCAAACATAATCCCCGAGCGCAGTACCTTCTTGCGCACCGCCGCCTTGATCCCGCCGGCAAGATTGATCTGGTTGATCGCGCGCATGTGATTGCGATGCCCCTGGTCCACCGGCGTTCCCGCCGAGGTATCGATCCCCAGAGAAGTCCCGAACAGGGCATTCTCGATATCGTGCACCGCCAACGCGTTACCGGTCAGCAGCCCATCAATGTACCCGCCGCGAATCATCCGGCAGAGCGACTCTACCGCGCCGGTATGAATCACCACCGGTCCGCCGACCACGATTAACTTTCCCTTACGGTTGGGAATCAGCTCCGCCACTTTGTCGACTGCGATCGACACTTTCTTCTCCGACGAGACTTCGTTCGACATGAATCCGAAATCGCCGCGCTCCCGTTCCTTGAATTCGGGATGAACGCGCACACCTTCCAGACCACAGACGATCTGATCCCCCTTCTTGACATCGCGCAGCTTCTTGACTTCAGCCGCCCCGTTTGCCACGACGATGACTCCATCCATGCGCTGATTCTTAACTCGAATCCACTTCCCATCGAGACGAATCTCGGTGCGAAAGTTTGTCGTGGAATAGAAATCGTCCGCAACAGACTTGTCTTTGGGCGACTTGCGCAGCGTCACTGCCTGCTCCGAGACAACAAAGCACCCCTTGGTCGATAGCAGATTCAGGATCAGGTCGAGTTTCTCTTGTGTCGTCGCGCTGATGCGCAGCCTTGCCGTTGAAGTCTCGACATTCGTTTTTCCGATGTCAAACTCGCGGATTTCAAACTTGCCGCCCGCCTTGATGATGACATCAAAGACATCACTTAGGATGTCAGAGTCGACAATGTGACCCTCAATTTGGACGACGGCGCCGGGCAATAGCTTGTGCATATCTAAACATCTTCCTCTCTTGCAGTTATCGGAGCCACAGCAATCGAATTTAGCTTGACAAAGTCAGGTTTTGCTTCTATTTTTCAAATGTGGAGACTCAGGGATTGATCTTGGGCAGAAACATTATGTCCCTGCACACACTCACCGCCAAAATCGTCTTAAGAGCATATACAGTATAGAAATATTAGGCGGCAAGGGCATAACCCTTGTCTTGTTGAAGTCCTGTAACACACTTTATCAGGAGGAATCAAAACATGAAGCTCAGAACTCTTATTTCCCTGCTGACGGCAGCATCACTGCTGTTGGTATCAATGAGCCCGGCGTTCGCTCGAAATACGCCGTATGAACCGGCGAAAGATCTGCCGACCGCGCATCCCTGGCAGGACGATAACCAGTGGACCGATAACGATGATTCCGCTGTTTTCCGCGTCCCGCTTGGCCCGGCGGTAATCAGCTTCACCGTACCAGTGAAGTGGATCAAATCGCTCATGCCGAAGACGCTGCGTCCAGTCTCGAGAGTCGAAACCCCGCGCTCCGCAAAGCCGGTCAGCCTCAACCAGAAAGGCGATAATCGATGAAAGAACCGCTCGCAAATCGTGAGGTAGCATTGCTCATCGAATTGCGGCAGTTTCTGGATGACGGTCGTTTCGTGGAAGTCTTGGACCACATCGGCCTCGTTGAAGCCGACCAAAACCTTTCTTTGAGCAACGCTGATCGTGCGTGCTTGCTTTCCCTGAAGGGACAAGCGCTCATGAAGCTGAACCAGTACGAGCGAGCGCTGGAGGCGGCTCGTGCTGGAATCGAACTGATTAAGAACTCCAGCGATAACACGCTGATTGCCCAGCTGCAAGCGACTGCCGCCCGCGCGCTCACCGAACTCGGCCAACTCGCGCAGGCAGAGCGGCTCTATCGCGACTTGATCGCCACCTATCGTCGCATCGACGATGTGAACGGCATCATTCGCTCTTTCAATCGTCTATCACGAGCCTATTTCATCGAGGGCCAATTCGGTAAGGCAGCCGATGCCTTGCTCGAGGCTGATGGCTATGCTCGCGCTTTGGGCGATTCCGAAGCGCTCGCCCGGATCGCCGGCAACCTCGGGACAATCCTGATGCTGACCGGTGAGTTCCATAAAGCCATCGAGCATCTCGACGAATCCCTCGACCTCAATGCCACCCTGGGCGACAAGTCCAACCTCTGTCGCGCGCACTTGAGTTTGTCGTATTCGCAGATGCACCTCGGCCGTTTCGAGATCGCTGCCGATCATCTTGACGCGGCCGACGAGTTGGTTCGCGTTACCGGTTCGGTTCCGGATCGCATTAACCTGCTGCAGTATCGCGCGCAGATCTCGCTCTTACAGAAGCGCTACGCGCCAGCAGTTGAGTTTGCGGCCTCCGGTCTTGAACTCGCCCGGAACTTCAATGCCACCTCTGCTGAAGTCGCCCAGATCGGTCGGCTCCTGGCCCAGGCGGAATTTGAAGCCGGCCACCTTGACGCGGCCCTGGCTGCCGCCACTGAGGCTCTCGCAGCCGCCCAGGCTGTTTCCGAGCGAATCGAAACTGCGGCTTGCCGTCGCCTGCTGGCACTAATCGCTCACGAGCGCGACGAGTCGTTCTCCGCGGCTGTTGCCCTGCGGCAATTGGTTGTAGAGTTTGACCAGATGGGTGCACGCTATGAAAGTGCCATCACCTATTTCGCCCTGGCCCGGATCGCGGCTGAACCGGCGGCGGCACGCGAAGCCCGCGTGGAGGCATTGCGCATCTTGCGTAGCCTGCAATTCAATCTTGACGAGTCCGCGTCGCCGGTCGGAGTGAACCGCACTCCCGCTGCCCCTGCCACCATTGTCGGAGCCGATCCCGGTTTTGTCAGAATCCTCAACGAAATCGAACAGGTTGCTGATTCTGACCTCCCGGTTCTGCTGCTCGGATCAACGGGAACCGGCAAGGACCTGATCGCCAAACACATTCACAACTGCTCGCAGCGCCGCAAGGGCCGCTTTGTCGAGGTCAATTGTGGCGCGATTCCGGCGGAACTTGCCGAATCGCTGTTGTTTGGACATGAACGCGGGTCGTTCACGAATGCCGTCGATACCAAGGTCGGCTGGATGGAGGTCGCCGACGGAGGAACGTTGTTCCTCAATGAGATTGGCGAACTCCCGATCGCGCTGCAAGTCAAACTTCTCTCGGCGATCGAGGAGAAATCCTTCTATCGCGTAGGCGGCATCCACCCGCGCCGCTCCGACTTCCGGATCATCGCCGCTACCAACGTCGATATCGTCGAAGCCGTGCGCCAGGGGAAGTTTCGCTCTGATCTTTATTTCCGGCTTGCCGTGATGACCAAGCAGTTGCCGCCGCTCGTGGAACGGGGCGAAGATGCCTATCTTCTCTTCCGACACTTTCTCGAAAGCAGCGGCATCTCGCTGGCCGGCGTCGATGCGCGCACTCTCGATGTCTTGAAGGCGCGTCTGGTCGACTACGATTGGCCCGGCAACATTCGCGAAATGCGCAATCAGATCGATGCCACCATCGTCTCCGAGCGGCGCGATCCGCGCGCCATTTGCCTGCGCATGATCGAACGGTTGAGCCGGAAGCCGATCGAATGCAGAAAACCGGCCCTGGCCGAGTCGATCAATCTGACCGAACAAATCGAGGACTTTGAGCGTTCGCTGATCGCCCGAGCCCTCGAACTCTGCGATGGAATCATCCGTCGCGCCGCAGACTTCCTCGGCATTCCCGAGGGAACACTGCGTTCGAAAATGAAGAAGTATCGCATCAGTGCCGCGTGAATCATAACGCACACTGCGCGAAATTTCGCGGCTTCCCTGTAATGCGTTCAGCCTAAGCGCATTGCAAGGAAATACCCCTGATAAAGTGACCGACGGCGCGTGAGATTTCACGCGCCGTTTGGTTTTCCGCCCAAATCATCGCTCCGAAAAACTGCGCGATCAGGGTTTGTAAGATCATAGTTTGCATTGCGTTAGACACAAGTCTCTCGACTCTGATCGAATTCGAACACTTTGGCAAACCCTTTGCTCTTACATGTTGCGTCGCAATGAAGTAGCGGCTGCTCCAATCTCACAATTGGTGCGTGGTACCAATCTTCAGGAGTGATGGGTTGTGGGGAATAGAATCCGCCCGGACTAGCTCGGCCGGGCGGATTCTTCAGAGACCTGAAGAGAAGCGGCTTAAACGCGACTACCGCTCGGTAGTCGCGTCAACCGCCGCAGAATCCGAGTTGAAGACACTGTGTGGGAGATTCTGTAGCCCACCCGTAGCGCAGCGAAGGGTGGGATTGAAATTGATAACAAGACACGTTTCTCGGTGCCGTCAGGCGAAGTCCCCCTTGGGGAAATCTCTTCCTGACGGAACTGAACGTGAAACTCGGCGCCGTCAGGAATCCATTCCTGACGGGACTCGACCGAACGCGATGGCGACAAGACACCTTCTATAATCCGTTCTTGCTTCTTTCAGATCGGGTTCACTTCAAAGCAACCGGGTTGTCAAGGACCGACAACCCGGTTTCGTTTTTCTCTTCTCAGAACGAGACAATCTTCCGATTTTCCGCTGATCCTCCCCTATAGCCCGACTTCCGTCGGATGCCCATTCCCTTGCATGAGATCATGCTCGCGTAGGGGCGCACGGCAGTGCGCCCTCGGTCTCGCTTCGATGCACTGCACCCTCGGTCTGGCTTCGATGCACTGCACCCTCGGTCTGGCCTCGATGCACTGCGCCCTCGGTCTCGCTTCGATGCACTGCGCCCTCGGTCTGGCCTCGATGCACTGCGCCCTCGGTCTCGCTTCGATGCACTGCGCCCTCGGTCTGGCCTCGATGCACTGCGCCCTCGGTCTCGCTTCGATGCACTGCGCCCTCGGTCTCTCCACGATGCACTGCGCCCTCGGTCTCGCTTCGATGCACTGCACCCTCGGTCTCGCTTCGATGCACTGCGTCCTTGGTCTGGCCTCGATGCACTGCACCCTCGGTCTGGCCTCGATGCACTGCGCCCTCGGTCTCGCTT
>CAZOYE010000028.1:0-48133 GCA_964584025.1 uncultured Ignavibacteria bacterium | reverse complement strand
GACCTGCTGATTACGAACAAGCCGCCTCTTCTCCTAACTGCTTCTCGCTCAACGCACCCAAATAGCACGGTGCCATCCAGCTACCATCTCTTTTCAATCGCACTGTCATTGCGAGGAGCGCCAGCGACGAAGCAATCTCAATTCCCCCTTGCCTATCCACATTCAACTTTTATCTTCAAACCGTTACAAGAAAGGCGGTCTTATGAATCTCCCTAACGCTGTCTGGTTCGTTGTCGGTACCTGTGCCGGCACAATCATCGGCTACGTTCTCCGCGGCCTCTGGGTCGAATACGTCTCCAAGGCCAAACCCGAGCTGCTCGAATTTGTCCGTTCGGCCATGGTCGAAACCGACGCTTTCCTGCAGTCCATCGAAGGCACCCCTTCTTATCGCGCCACCTGGCCACGCCCGAACCTTGTCAAGGCTATCAAAGAGGTCGAGCGCTGGCAAGCCGAATCCGCTTCCGCCGCCTGACAAACAAAAAATCCCCGGCCGGAAGAGATCTCTCCGGCCGGGTTCGATGCAGAACGAAAAACAAAACGTGCGTCAGAATACGATGCCAACGGTCAACGTCAGCACCTTGGCATCCTTCATCTTGACCGGCTCATTATTCCCGAGCTGCGTTGCCCATTCCTGCTTGAGTTTGATGAATGGGAATGTTTCTCGCCAGGCCCTCGTATAGGCCAGCTCAAGCGAACTCGTCGCCGTGTTGTTCTCCTGAATCGCTTCGCTGGTGGTCGCCTCAAAAGGCAGAATTGATCCACCACCAAGGAATGTCCCCCACGACAGTCGTTTCAACACTGCGAGGGCGCCGGCGCCGACTCCGACCACACCCGTCTTCGAATTGTACTGCGCTTGCGGTATTAGATACGTTTCGACCGGCGTGTAGATCTTGGTGATCCGCGCAAATTCCAGCGTCCAGTTTTTGTCGATCGAACCATCCGCCATCGTCACGGAGGCTCCGATCCCGATTCCGCTCCAGGACGGTTTCTCCTGCCCCATGGCCACCACGACCGTCAGCAGCACCGCCATCGTCATCCCGACGAACGTCGGGATCCAGCTTCTTCGCTTCATGACTGATTCGTCCCTTCCACCCCCCGCGCTTCGCGGTCTTTGGTTCTGTGGTCGAGCCAGTGCAGGGCTTCATCGAGCTTGGTGATAACGAGCGAATTCTCGCGGCACGGGAACTTCGCATTGAGATACGCAACCATTCCCTTTGCTGCCTTGATCAGCTCGTCAAGCTGGCAGCCGTTGACGCCGACTTCCTTGACCGCATCACTCTGGATAGTAAACGTAATCTTCTGACCATCAATCTCGATAAACGGATTCTGGTTTGTGTTTGCGGCTTGTTCTAGCCAACTCATTGTTTCTCCTCACCGCCCTCTATGGGCGCGCTTACTTTTCCCATCTTGTCGACGCCGAACTTCACGCCCGTCGCCGCTCCGAATATGACGCAGGCCGATACAATCGTCGTCACCGGGTCGATCCGCCCCGCAATCCCCAGCCCCCCGACAATCATCATCAACACTGCCGCCAAAACGTACAGACCGGCCCGATCTACCGCGCGGTTCACCCCGTCCCAAAACTTCTTGTCCTTGAGCGCGTCGATATCCGCACTCGCCAACACTCCCAGTCCCATTACTGAGCCACGTAACCTTCGAACGAGCTGCCGATCATGAAAATCAGCCAGGCCCAGAATTCGCCCGATTTGAACGAGCTCTTCGGGTTGGCCTGCTTCCACTTCACCACCGAACGCCCGATGTGCATTGCGGCCGTGACAATGCCCTGCATGATCATCGTTATGACCGACTTCTGGCTCGGTGCAGCCGCCCCATCCTGAGCCATGGCCACCGCCGCCACCACGACCACCAGCGCAATTGTCAGCAAAAGTGCTTTCTTCATATCAACTCCTTCCAACAAAAAATCCCCGGTCTCCCGAGGATTGGTTTTACATTTCTCCCCTCTCCTCTCCTCTTGGGAGAGGGGTTGGGGGTGAGGGCTCCTACACCCGTTCCAGCCACCCTCGCGCAAACTTCTCCTGGTCCGGATACTTGACCATGATGTGGATATAGTGCATCACCCGCAGGCACTTCATCAACTGCACCACATACTTCCAGTCCGGCTGCGCCTGCTCGATCGACCACAGCGTCTTTGCCCCCATGATCCCGTCGACCGCCAGATCAGGCCAACTCTTCTCGTCCCGATTCAGCAGGTTGAGGCTCTGCTGCAATATCTCCACCGCCCGTTGCGACCCCGAGTTGACCGCGGTATCAAACAGCACTTCCGCGATCTCGTAGCTGTCGAAATGATCGCACCCGAGCAGCTCCCAGATCTTCCGGTAGAATACCTTCACCATCATCCGCAGCGTCGGATCATGCTCGATCAGATCCACAAACCCGGGCCGCCCCTTCAAGCTATCGATCAATTCCCAGCCCTCCCAGGTGGGATTGAATTTCCGTGAGATCCCGCAGAAGGTTTCGCCGCCGCGGTCGCCGGTCACGTTCCCGTATCCGCCTTCGTGCTCAAGCGTCCGCGCCAGAGCCTTTTCGAAATCCGTCACTACCACTCTCCTATATCAATCGTTGTCGAATCGTTCGGAATCCGCAGCCCGCTCTTCTCCGTGATATATCCACTCGGCGTTTTGATCGTCATGCGCCAGCTCACCGGGCTTTTCGTCCCGCCGCTCGTGTACATCAGATTCTGGGTCTTCCACAGTTCGGTCCGCACGTACCCGCTGCCATTCGTATAGGTCTCGATCGGCACGTTCGCAACCAGCAGATTGCGCACCGTATCCCGCACCGGTCCCGCGGCAGCCATTTCAAACGTCACAGCACACCAGCGGCAAAGCGTATCGATAACCCCGTCGACGTCCTCCAGGCGATAGACATAGCCTTCCGCGATCGCCCGCGTCGAGGAGGCGTACCCATAGCCAAAAATCGAATCCGTTCCGCTGTCCGTAATATGCACTTGCATCGGTGCCGGACAATTCCACTGCCCGGCCGCGTTCGCATTCACCCAGTACACTCCGGTATCCGGCGCGAACGGCACAAATCCCGACACCGTCCCCGACCAGCCCCAGTAGATCTCCGTCCCATAACTGCACGTCGAATCGGGGAACAGCCCAACCCACGCCTGCGGTACCACGTGGTCGGTCCCGAGCGTGTCGATCACATAGAGCTTCCACGTGAGCGCACTCGCTCCCAAGCCAACACACCCGATACTGCTCCAGTCGCGCTGTACCGAATCAAGAATCTCTTCGATGAAATCGACCACTGAATCCGGGATATTCGCCGTTGCCGAAAAGGCCTGCATCAGTGAATCGACCAGCCGAAGCGGGCTTTGTCCCAGCGCGATCAGTTTGAGCGAATCCGCCGCTGGCGCGCTGGCGCCGATCTTCCGCACATCAGCCGGTATCGCCGTGTTGGTATCCGTCAACTCGCCACGCACAGGCAACCCGTACGCTTGAAGCAGGTTCATTCGCTTCACCAGCGAGTCGAGTGCCGCATCATGCCCGCGCGTGTTCAGAATGGTGTAGAACCACGCCGAGTCGAGATCCGCGATATCGATCACCCCGCTGGCCGCCAACTTGAGGAATCCCCGCACCGTCGAATCGATCGCGGCTCCGGTCAGATTGCGCAGAAGCAGCGAATCCGCCATCGTTTGCGCCGTCACTGCGAGGGTCGTCATGATATAATCGATCGCGTGCCACAGCAGAAGCGTGTCTCCTGCCTGCGGCGCGTAATGGAACGAATCCACCACCTGCAGACTGCACATATCGCCGGTTACCGACGCGCGTTCAATGACCAGGCTCTTGTTCGCGTTCCTTGGACTCTGAAGTCGTCGCTCGAGATATTGCGAGGCAATACTCCCTCCCAGCGAGGTTGTATCCACCACAATGATCTTCTTCGGGTACTCTCCCTGCGCATCGACGACAATCTTTGTCAAAAACAGTGACTGGTTGAAACTCCCCGAAGTCAGCACTCGCGTCGCGTAGTTCCACACCGCTTCGCTCACTGCCGCACCGAATCCCGCGGTATCGATATCCACACCCCAGTCGAGCGCGTTGGCCGCAAAATTCGAAGACGTCAGAATCAGGCCGGTCAGCAGAAGACTCAAATCCGTCACGGCCGAGTCCCGCGCCGCCTTGCTCACTGCCCGGTTAAAATTCGAGTCCGCCTTGTAGAACGTCCATTCCTGCTGCCACGATTTTGTGTTATAGAACTTGTCGACGATCACCGTGTACAGCCCCGTCGAGTCGCCATCGATATCACCCACCAGCAGGTTCACCCAGATCTTGGCGTCTCCGGCCAATGCTGTCGAATCGACCCAGGAGGCCGCTACCGGGTTGGCGCCGGTCGTGGCAAAATAGATCTGCCCGTCGCTGGTGTTCCCGACCAAAACTGTCACGTGAACCGAATCCGGGCGGACCTTGAACCCCTTGAGCGTGTCGATTCCGGCCGCATTGAAATTCAACCAGTCCAGCGCAGTCAGCGTTCCGAGATGATTCCCCAGCGCGAGCGCAGCGAGTGCCGCGCACACCAACACGATTATTGCCAATACTATCCGTCGCATATTACTCCTCACCCGGTCCGGTTCCGATCCAGGCCGCGTCGCTTGAACTCGCTTTTCTTATCAGCAGTTTTGCCCCCGCTGCTGCGGCCACTCCGGCCTGATTATCGAAATACAGGCTGTCGAGCCATTGCCCGGGCACGTTCATGCTTGTCGTGGCGGTATCCGAATAATCTTCCATGAACACCCGGAACACGAATGGGTTGAACCCTGTCGAGTCGCCCGGCGCATAGAGATCCGTCACGCAGTCCTTGTGGCGGTAAAACCACTTGACCGGCCGCTCGAAGATCCCCAAATAATTGGCTTGCCCTGCATACCAGTCGTAATAGCCGTTTGCCACCCACACGTGAGCGTTGGGCGCCGGAAGGCTGTCTGCTCCGAAAATCTCCAGCCGCACCGTCTGCCAGTATTCGATCGACTTGCCGAGCGAGTCAATATTCGTGCAGTTCGTGAACTGCACATCGCTTGAGTCCGCGTTGCCTTGCCAGGTCGCGTTCCACACCACGTTGTTCACATGATGCTGACTTGTCGCCTGACTCCATGGGTAGAACTTGATTGTCGTGTCCGAATCAACCGCCTGTGACAGCGTGTCCCGGTAGCTGATCAGATTGTTCGCCGGGGCCTCGACCCGCGTTCCGAACAGCCACCACACCTGGTCGTAGCCGCGCCAATAGTTACCGGTCAGCACCGGTGTTACCGAGTCGTAGGCATGATAGACCAGTGCCGCGCCCAGAATCGGCCCGTCATCGCTCGGGCTGGTATCGTATTGAAGATCCGTGTGGATCCCGTCGATAATGATCCCGTTGGCCTTGCTGTCGTTGGCCCCGAGCCGGATATGCTCGTATCGCCGCCCGGTGTGATTTGTCGCGGCGTCTGCGTCTACTGAGATCGTGATTGATCCGTTGCGGATGTGCAGATGCCGGTTATAGCTCGAATCCGCTGCCGCGCTCCCTACCTCGAGGTACTTGCGCAGATATATCCCTACGCAGGCTTGCTGCGCGTCGGTCGAAAAACTCGGATGTTTCCCCTCGTTGAGTTGCATCACGAACCCTTGGACAATCACCGGATCATCGACGGTGCCATGGCATCCCTGAAGCAGATATCCCGACCCACCGTAATGATTGAACCCGACCACTGCGTCATCCGAGAGCACCGAGTCGCCCACGCCGATCCGGCTGCCCGCCTGAATCCCGTCGGTCGTGATCGCGAATGCGTCTCCGGTCGAGTACGCCGTATTGGCATCGCCTTCGCCCAACACATATTTGTCGTTCCGCTTGCGCATGTGAAACGTGTTCGAGTCGCAATACACCTTGAGACCGTACCCGATCACGTCTCTCCCGATCAGTGCGATCGCCGAATGGATCGATTTGGCGAAGTAGTTCTTTCTGAGGCGCAGATGATATTCGCTTCCGGTCAGTGCCGTCTGACTTTGGTGATCGCTCAACACCAACGAGGCCCCGTAGGCTGTCCGGCTCGTAAACCAGGTCTGCGTCTGATCAAAGCTGTTGTGGGTGATCTCGATATTCTTGAGCCGGCTCGTATTGGTGAGTCGCACCGCCCGCGAGTCGATCCCACCGGTCTCGAGATAATTGTCATAGGCCCAGATCGAGTCGCACCGATCGAGAATGATCAATTGGTTCAGTGAATCGTCCTGCACCGCCGCACCGTTGCGCACTCGAAATCGCAGACCTTGAATCATGACATTGCTGCAACGCTCGAGGCGAATTCCGTAGGCCCCGTCTCCGCCACCGCTCACGATATTGAGCGTGTCGTCCCGTTCCGCGGTCGAGTGCGCACCGACAATAATGAAATTCGACTTGGCGTCCGCATAGATCCCGTTGCCAGTTGAGTTCAACCGCCCATCGATCTTATAGGCTGTATCGCTGGCCGGAATCGTGTAGGGCAGACTCGCAATCAGCACCGTATCCTGAAAACTCGTTCGCCCCGAAAACGCAAAGAGCTCCGTCATTCCCGCGAAGACGGGAATCCAGAAGGCCACCAGCCATAAAAAAACCCCGCATTTCTGCAGGGTTCGCTTTCCAAATTCCCCTCCCAACAAAGGGGGCGATTCGAATTTCCCTCCCAACAAAGGTGGCGATTCATATTCCCCCTTAACAAAGGGGGCTAGGGGGTTGTATCGTCCCACCTATCGCCTCACCGCCTTCCCCCCCACGCTCGAAGCTGCCGGCACCGCTTCCAGGGTGAGTTCCACCACATACGTCTGCGGACTATTGGAGGCCTCCGCGCAAGTCACCGTCACCGTGCCATAGTGCACTCCGGCGCTCAATCCCGCCGTGTTGATCACATGGTAGGTAATAAACGGGCAATCTCCGCCACCCGGTGTCGATACCGCCAACCAGGCCGCATCGTCGCTCACCGAAGCACACGTCAAAAAACCACCCGCTGAATTCGAAACGGTGTTCAGCGGCGCGCCTCCATTGGTCATGGTCCCGACCGAGCCGCCCACCGTGCCCGAGAAGAACATCGTATCCAAATCAACCGAGATCGCCGGCTGCGGACTGCTTTGCGAGCTCGCATTGAGCACCCAGCTCAATTGCGGCAGATAACTCATTCCCGGATACGCGTTCGAGGACCCAAACATCACTTCGACGCCTGGCGGCGCATTGTCGCCGGTATCGTGATTATGCGTCACCACGCGCCCGACCTGTGCCGCATTCGGTTTCAGTCCGGTCAACACCGAATCCCACCAGGCCGCCGCCAACCGCCACTGGAACCGCGTTCCACCGCCGCTCGCGCTCGAACCTTGCGTGACTCCACGGGCCGCAGTCAAAGTGTCCGACCAATACAGCGTGTCCACGTCAGTTTCCAGCGATCGCGCGCCCAGGCTGTCCCAATACACCGTATCGCTCTCCGAGATCGAAGCCCACACATAGTTTGTCACCGGATAGGTCAACGAAGCCACCGGCGCCGATCCCGTCCACGGCCCGTTGTCGATTCGCGTCACCCGCTTCGAAGGCAACCATGCCAGCGTCTGACTCCAATTCGAATCGCCGCTGGCCGGATATTCCACTCCGAACCCGTCAACCCTGAGTCTCAGGGTTGCCAGTGAGCAGCTTACCGAAGCGTACTCGTTGATAAACTTCCGCTTCAGACACGTCGAATCGAGTTGGATCCATGGTACCTTGAAATTGTAGTCGTACCCGAAATAATTCCCCGAGCTCGAATACACCGCATTCGCCCCGTTCGGCTCGTTCAACCCCGCCCACGAGTCAAGCACCTCAAATCGGCCGCTCGCGCAGATCCGCTGTTTCACCCAGTAATTGATCGTATCCTTCGCTGCCCAGGCCACCGTCCGCACAAATATCGTATGCACCTGGCACGAATCGTAGCTTTGCGATCGATACTGCGGGATCCCAAAATAAGCCCGCCGGTTGTTGGCCACATTCTGCCCGTCGCCGGTGTTCACGATCGTCGCGCCGGAGTCGGCCACCAGAAGCGTCACCACCGAGCTATCGCCCACCAAATCCTTATCCACAATCAGCGGAACGATCCCGTAGCCGTTAAGCGAGTCCGGGAACAGCAGCCCATAGATAATCGTCGCTCCGCCAGATTTCGACCACACCTGGATCGAATCCATCAACACCCGCGTTATGAACTGCAAGGGATTAAGATTCGCCACATAGCCGCCCCAACCCGCGTTGGCATCGGATGAACTGCTCGCGCCGGCTCCCAGATTGATTTCGTTCCAATAGTCCCGGTGAAGCGCGACCACTGGCCGGCTCGACTTGCAGATCGAATCCGCATTCGCAGTCGGGCTCGGCGTCGTTCCGAGACCGCCCAAAATATAGCCGTCGTAGGCCGTGTCGTAGTACGCCGAAGTGAACGCGTTCACGTTGTCGATATCGAGGTAGGTGATCCCATACCCCAGCCCATAGGTCACCAGGTCACCGAAAGCCGTATCCGGGCCGATTGTCGTCCTTGTGCTCGGGTCCTCCACCACGTACGCCCACCTTATCGAGTCCGCCAGTGCCGCCATCGTGAACGAGTAGACCGAATCGATGATCGAGGAATACGTCCCACCACCGCAGGCATTATAGGCGATCGCTTCCCAGAAATACTCCGTCCCGTTCTCGAGGTTGAAACTCAGCACCACCGAGGTATCGCTGCCGGCTGCCTGCACATAGTAGGGGTCGGAGAAATCCGCATTCGGCGAGATCTTAAACTCATAGGTTGCCGCGCCGCTCACCGTGTGACAGTAAAGCGTGACCACGTTTTGAACTCCGGTCGCGTTGTCGGCCGGGTAGGCCAGGTTTGGCGCCACCAGCGAAGTACACGCTGTCGAAAACCACCGTTCCGCGCTCAATCCTGAATAGCCGCAAGTATCCTGCACGAACAATCGCCAGTAGTAAGTTGTTCCGATATCCAGCGCGATGGTCGTGTCCGACTGTCCGACCACGCTGTACGGACTTTCGCCATAAAACGAATTGAACCCGGCATCGTAAGCGATCGAGAGAAGATACTGCACCGCGTTCGGCACATCCGACCAGTCGAAGGTCACATTATACCCCAGCGAACTCGCCCCATTCCCCGGAGCCACCAACGTAGGAGGATCAGGATCGACACATTCCGTCGCCACCTGCACTGCGCCCCAGTTCGTCCAGGTCTTACCCGAATGATTCCGGCTCATTGCCATCGGGTTGTTGGGCGTCAAGTCAGGAGTGCCGGAATTTGCAAAGTTCGGATTCACGTCAAATCTTCCATCGGGATCAAATCCGTTGGCTTTCCAGGCCGTCGAGTCGGTTCCGGTAAGTCCCGAGTTGTCCGACCACCGCATCGCAAACGTGCCGGCGCCCAGATAGTACATGTTCGAATCGATTTCCGTCCAATAGGTCTCCACCGAAGGCGTCTGCGGACCGGCCTCACTGGCATCGTTCAAAAACTCTATCGCCCGCGTCGCCTGCGTCGTGGTGTCGAAAATGATATTGTACTTAAGCTCGCAAATCCCCGTCGAGTTGCTGGCGGTCGGGCTAATCGTTATCGAAGCTGCGCTGCCGCAATTGTACAGCGTGTTGTTGAGAATATGAATCCAGCCCCAGTAAGGCCCGTTTGCCGCTGTCGAATGAAAATCGAACCCACGGTACGTCGAGTTGTGAATCTCATTGCCGACAATCCAGAGCGAATCCTGCTTGCCACCCCACCAGATACCGGCGCGCCCGCCCATAATCTTGTTGTACCTGATCAGGTTGTTGGCTGCATGGATAGTCGTCCCGCCGCCGCCGTACTTGAACATGATCCCGCCCGCCCGCAGGTTCGGGCCGAACCAGCACGAGTCGATCGTATACTCCCGTTGCGCATAAAAATCTACTCCCGCGCCGCCCGAATAGGTGTCATCATCCGCCCACGAGTGGTCGAGCGAGTCCCCGATCAGTTTGTTGAACCGCCCCATTTCGCCCAGCGTGGCCGGATACCCGCCGCCCGGCGCTCCCGAGCCGACCAGGCTCAAATTCGAAGCTGCCGTGCCCAGCGAACTTTTCCAAATATTGCAGTGGATGATCCAGATCGAGTCCGGCGCATCTGACTGACCGTTGGCATGCGACAGATTGATCACGGTCTGATAGCCCATCTCGAACGTCAACCCGAAGAATAAAATCATATCCTGATCGCCGTAGTCGAATCGCACCGGCGGCACCTGCGAATAGCGCACCTCTTCGCCTGTCGGGTTTCCGTAGACATACAGCAAGTCCGTTGTGCCGTCGTAGAAATACTCATCTGCCGCATTTACAGCCGCGATATTCGCCTGCACCTGCTGAAGCACCGAGTCCCGTTCGATAGTCATGTAGTTCGCCAACCAGGCGTTCCAGCGATCAGAGATTGGAGAGCTGGTCCGGTACACCGATCCTGAGTAAAGCGTCCAACTGCCCGAGTAGGTCATTGCTCCGCTCAAGATCGTCGAGCTGCGCACCGTCTCAGAGCTGCACCGGTACTCCGTCCAACTCGTTCCTCCTCGAGGTGGCCGCAGACACACCGTGTCGTAGCGTGCCGGCGCAAAATACACGATATCACCCGCCGACATCACCGTGTTCAAATCGTTGGGATGATCCAGCGCCTTCGCATACGTATCGTAGGGCGCCGTACTCGTCCCATAAGGACTCACATATATCGTCGCCCCCTGCGCCTCTCCCGTCATCCCGACGAACGTCGGGATCCAGGCTATTGTCATTGCGAGGAGCGCAGCGACGAAGCAATATCTTCCCCTCACCACTCAGCCTCCCACTTACAAAATTCCCCCTTAGCAAAGGGGGCCAGGGGGTTGTATTCCATCCCCATCATCCCCATCATCCGCCGCCTCCGATAATCCGAATCCGCCGCCACCGTGTGATAGTAAATGATCAAATACGGCGCCGGTGTCCCGCCACCGTCCGCGAAATAGTCATATGTCCGGCTGAAAATCAGTTGATCCGTGCCCAGGCTATGCACGTTCTCGACAAAATAGGCCAGTGCGTTTCCGCTCGCCCAGTCGCCGCGGTCAAGCACTTCCTGGGTCGGAGTCGCCAGATTGCCGCCCAGCTTCCGGTCCGAAGTTCCCCATGCCGATGGTGTGAAATCCACGTAAGCCGTCGTTTTTGTCCGGCTTGCAATATCGCTTGTGGTATTCGGATAGAGACTGGCATCAGCGGTATCTTCACACCAGGTCCGCAACTGCACATTGGTCGGATCGGTTTCCGCATAGGCCCGCACCCAGATAAATACTGAGTCCACGACCACGCCGCTCGCAAGCGTGACATTGTCGAAATAGAGGTAGTGGTGATAATGCTGGGAGGACTCGGTTCCCATCTTGCCAGCGTAGTCAGTTGATCCCGTGTAACCGGAATAGACCCCCGCCTTAAGATGCACGTCCCAGTTGCGCCCCGCCATGGTCACCTTAAGCGAATCCGCCCGCACCTCTCCCACCAGGCACAAAAAAACCGCAGCAACAACTGCGGCTAAAGTCACTCCGGCGGAAGCCGAAATCCAGCCTCGCCATTCCCCCTTAACAAAGGGGGCCAGGGGGTTGTCTTTACCCATCGTGCCCATTCCTAATCGCCTTCAAAATCTCATCCTTCGCTCGCTCCATGTCTTTGACATGGTCCTGTTTCCATTCCTCGTCGTTTCGCAGGTGCTCGTCGATTCGCTGATGGATACTTCTCAGCCCGTCTTCGACTTTTGTGTCCAGCTTCTCGATCGCAGTTCTTAGTCCCTTGTGGGCGCTCTCGTCCGAATTATGGCCGACAATCGCTTCCTTCGCTTGATCTTTGCCGGTACGGGATATCCAGATCACGCCGCCCGCAATCAACCCAACCAAAGTTGCC
The DNA here is from genome assembly GCA_964584025.1 of uncultured Ignavibacteria bacterium. Classification (GTDB taxonomy): domain Bacteria; phylum Zixibacteria; class MSB-5A5; order CAIYYT01; family CAIYYT01; genus JADJGC01. The sequence continues at coordinate 36,256 of CAZOYE010000028.1, read as the reverse complement.
ACTCCGATCAACACCTCGACACTGATACTCATGTCCGTCCCTTTCCTGCGCCGTCAGGAATCCTTTCCTGACGGAACCTAATACCTTCCCCGTGGTCTGCTTCGTCTCCGGCTCGACCTCCGTGTCGATCTTACCGTAATATCAATCCCGGCCTCATCTTCTTTCCGTGACCGCCGAAACTCCACCGCATCCCCGATAATGGGCAGCGCTTCAGTCACTGTCTGCGCCGCCTTCCCAACCGGACTTTCCGCTGGCGCAAACTCAATCATCGCTGAGTTGAAGTCCTTTGCCTTCTCCCGTCCGCCTTCCGTGCTCCACGGCCCCCACAACAGCGAGTAAATCCGATCCTTGGTGTCGGTAACCGGAAACAGCAGCTTGCCCTTGCTGTCAAACTTTCCATCCCGGATATTGGCCATTACTCCGTCGTACAGTCGCGCCAATTCCGTTCCGCCGGCGATCGCTTCACCACCCTTAACAAATGCCGGCGCCATCGTGCCGTACCGCAGTGCCCACTTTACCAGCGGATCGTAATCACCACTTTTGTAGAGTTTTTTAGCGGCCGCGTACGCATCCAGCAGCGCCTGCCCGGGACCGATTGGTTTCCTTGGATTGTCCGGATCCAAAAGTGCCGCATACATCGGGATCAAACTGGAAATATCCCATGGCCGCCGTCCCGCCGCTTCCGTCTGAATCGCATTGACCGCGCCCACCATGCCGAGGAACATCAAACCCTGTCCAAGACGCTGTCGCACCGTTGCCGGCGGCGATCCCGTCGCGCCTGCGATTTCCCGCACCACATTCATTGCTTCGAAGACATAGGACTGAAACGGAAAAATCGTCTTATAAAGCTCCGAGCGCACCAGCCCGGCAACGTCTTCCCTGTTGAACATGCCGGCTACCTTGGCCACCGCTTCCGACATGTACTCGATCCGTTTCCGGCCAGTCAATCCAAGTTGCGCCGCGCGCGCATCCGCCGTCGCGGCCGCCCATCCCGATAGGAATTGCTCTACTCTCTCGGACGGAATACTGCCGAAATCAGATATCTTCTCGAACGTCGACCTTTCAAGTTGCACCGAGCGCGACATGCCGCGATTAAAGTCCTGATGCGAAATCCGCCCGGCCTTGTCGCTCTTGATAATGTAGGCGTAAACCTGATCGCCCACCTCTTTCCGGAAATCCGCATCACTGATCCACCTTGCCAGCCCCTTCATCGCGTTTTTCGGTCCGTATAATGCCACCAGCGGCGCTACTGCCGAGGTTTGCACGATAGCTGTCCAGGCCAGATTGAACGGAAATGCTGACCGAATCAACGCACCGCGATACTTTGCCATTGCCTCCGCCACCGCCCGCGACATCCCGATCGCATTATCCAACGGGTGCATCGTACCGGCAAACGACTGCGCCGTCCAGTTGGCTATGGCGTCCGCTGCCTTCGTCCGACCGAGCCCCCGCAGATAGTCAATAAACGCCTTGTTGTTCTGAATGATCGTTGTATCAAAGATATCCCGTGCCGCGAGATTCAGATAGCGTTCGAGCAACTTCTTCTGGTTCCGCTCAAGCGGGAATTCCGCCTCCTTGATCAACCGGGGAAGATCGAATCCCACCCATGGCTTGTTCGGCACCATGAAACTCGGCAGGTCCTCGCCCGCTCCCCGCTCATGCCGCGCCTTGCCCATGATCTGCTCGATCAGTGACAGCTCTTCCTCCGAGTGCGGCGAATAAAACTCCCGCTTCGGAATCTCCGGTTGTCCCCGTTCGCGCCGCAACGCGTTCATTTGATCGAGCACTTCATCATAGATTTTGCGCACCTGCACTGCCGCGCCCAGTATTCGCTCATCCGTCGTTATCCCACGGATCTCCGATCGCGCCAACAATCCCTGCATGCTCAAATCGACGTCGTCGCTGCCCAATTTCTCGAGCACGTCAGTCAGTTTGATTCCATCCTCATCGCTCAAACCGCGAATCGCTCGTTTCGCTGTCGCGGACATATCCGCCATCCACTGCATCTTCTGGATTGCCACGTCATGGTAGCGCCACAGCACGTAGCGCTCGGCCGGCCCTGCCTGGTAATCGATCTTGCTTGCGGCCTCTGGACTCAACTTTCCGTCAAGTTCCCGGATGATATAATCGATCCGCTTAGTCCCGCCCATATTTACGCCGAAAATGCCTTCGCTGGCGTCGATGAAGTTGTTATAGCTGGCGAAATCGAGCGGCACATGCACACCCGAGCCGCGCACCGCCGGCACGATCAGCCCCCGCCCGATTGCGATCTCCTGCATTTTCATGTAGCGTGCTGCCGTGTCGCCCTCCGGAATTCCCTTCAGTGCCTCTTTAAGTTTCGCCGGGCCCATCTCGTTACGAAGCACGATATACAGGCTCAGATCGCCCTTGCGCCGAATCTCCGGCGACAACTTCACGCCGCCCCGCTTAACCCGCGTGGCCACGCCCATATTGACCATCTCGTCGATAAACCGACGCCGCGCTTCTTGCGTGATCGCCGACTCCCGCGCCGGGCTCAGTTTTGGCATCGTCGCATAGCGTTTTTCTGCTCCCGCCATCGCTCGGTTCCACACTTCAACAGCCTGCTGTTGCGATCCGAACACCGGCAATGTTATGCCCTGTTTGGTTGTCATGACTGGGGCGCCTGCCCGCCAGGCTTCCGCAGTGAAATCGCTCAGTTCTTCCTCGGCCAGCGAATGTCGCAGTTGCGCGCCACGAGTTTTTTGTCCGGTTTCGCCTTCACGGATTCCCTGCTTAATAGTCTTGAACCGTTCGAATCGCGGCGGTCGAAATTCCTGAGGCACGGAAATCTGCCGGAACCACTCCAAATGCTGATCCACCACCGCTTTTGCCCGCAACCCGTGAAACTCTTCCTGCGCCTTCTTGTGAATATCCTCGATAAACGGCTTGATCCGTTCCCCGTACTCCTCGATCATCACCCGGGTAAACTCAGCGATCTCGACTGCCCCCTTAGCGATCTTGGCCGCCCCGATAATCGCGTAGTCGGCCAATTCTTCCGCCGCCAGCTTGGTTGCCCCACCGATATCAAATGCCGTCCCGCCGGCATCTTTATGCCGCTTGGTAATTCGCGCCTTAGCTTCCGCTTCAAACTTATTTGCGACCTCCCGCACCTTTTGCGCCACCGGCCGAATCACCTTTGTCCCGACCTCCGGCCCACCGACCGGCGCCGCATCATCAATCACCGCCTCGACCTGCTCCGCCAACTTCGACTTCCCAATATCCGATACTCCGGCGTCACCGCTTTTGTCATTCCCGCGAAGGCGGGAATCTAGGTTCGTTTCTTCAGCAATCCGCCGCTGATTCTCCGCCGCCTCGAGCACCTGCTCGATATTGTCGCGCTGCCGTGGCACCGTCATGGGATCGCGCAGCTCCTTAGCCGGCACTTTCTGCACCTTCCCTTTCCGCGGCTTAAATTCCACCATCCCGTCCGCGTCGACATCGCTGATCACTTCCCCAAAGGTCGCCTTCCCATCGACTTCCCGCGCCGCATAGTCAAACTTTTTAGCTTTGAACTCGGGACTCTCCCCCGCAATCTCAATCCCGCCCGATTCACCCGCCGCGGGCAATTCCCCTCTCGAGAGGGGTGGCTGAGCCGACGAAGGAGGCTCAGACGGGGTGTGTTTCCCCAACTCCTTCGCCCGCTTCACCGTCGGATACTTATCCGCCAACTGCTGCAACTGCTCCGCACTCGCCAAAGGTTTCCCCTCTCCTTCTGGGAGAGGGGTTAGGGGTGAGGGTTGCAGCGCCTCCTCCGTACTCTTCGGTCCCGGCCTTCCGACTGCTTCCGCTCGTGCCGCTTCCGCCTCTCGCACCGGGCTCACCGTCTCCAAAATCTCCTTGGTGCTCGCCCGGCCAGATTCCCCTCTCGAGAGGGGTGGCTGAGCCGACGAAGGAGGCTCAGACGGGGTGTGTCTTCCTCGACCCACTCCCGCCGCAATCCCCTCAAACGCCGCTCCACCAGCCGCGAACATCCCGACATCCGTTGCCAATTGCGTCAGACGCTCATTCCAGGTGCGCTCTTCTTCCGGACCGACTGTTTCCTCAACCGTCTGCCTCAGCGTGCTCCAGTACGCTCCTCCCAGCCCTTCCCGCGCCGCTGCATTAACGAGCACTCTCCCGACTTCTTCACCGCCGGTAGCCCATTCCCTGATCAGAGTCGGCGCCAGCTTCTTGAAAGCTACCCCCGTCAATTTCGCCGCACCGATTGCGCCGACCACTCCCGGCACATCGCCGATCAGAGATCCAATCGTGGCCGCAATCGGCGAATCCTCGATCGCTTTCCGGTCACGCTCGGATAGCGTGATAGCACCCATCGTGACCGATTGTGCCAGCGCTGCTCCTCCCGCCTTGATCGCTTCGTCGACTGATTCCATCACGGGCTTATCCACCGGCCCGATATTTGGCTGTGCGGGCGCCATCGCTGATTCGAATTCCGGTGTCTGAACCTGTCGTGTCGCCGTCGCTTCCGCCGGCACATCACCACCCTGGCCGCGCGCGAGTATCCGGTTGACTTGCGCCGTGATCTCGTCCACATCGTGAGAGGGCTGACCGGTCATTGTCGGTTGAAGACTCGGATCAGTCATCGCCGCGTAATCTTCCTCACCCAGCCGTTGCCGCGATAATCCGGCATCCGCTACCGTCGCCGGTCCGGGTGCCACCGCTGTCACATCCGCCGGCTGGTTCCGCAGATCATTAAACGCAAACTTCGCAATGTCGGCCGAATTCATTTCGCCGCGCTGCGCCTTGATTGCCGCCCGCAGTTCCGCAATCCGGGCCAGCTTGCGCTCAAGCTGTTCCACGCCGCTCTGATATTCCGCTACTGTCATTGCTTTAGTTGATTCCCCCTTAGCAAAGGGGGCTAGGGGGTTGTCTTCGAGGGCTTACTTCCTCAGCCCCATCTCCTCTTCGAGCTTCTCCAAAATCGCATCCGCCCGGCTCAATTTCTGCTGCAACGCCGCCGCATCTCCCTCCGGCACTTCCCCCGCAGTCGGGGCTGCGCTGATATTCCTCGTATTCTCCATTGGTGGCGCACCTTCCGCTGGCATCGGCAACATTCCCCTCCCCGTCTTATCATCCCCCGGTTTGGTGCTAATCCGCTTGAACGCCTCGTTGACAGCCTCTTCGTTTAAGAACGCCTTCCGATCGCTCAGATACTTGAAAGCGTACATCGTGATTGGGGGCGGGTCAGTTATCCCCAATTCCTCTACAAGTTCTTCCGCTGTTTTGCCCTCTGTGCCCTCATCTCGCTTGTTTATTGCCTGTTGGGCCTTCGCGATCGCGTTCGTGTACCGATCTTTTTCATATTGCCATTCACCCATCACGTCTTCCAGAAGTTTTTCCGCTTTGGGTGAGGCTTTGTCTTCGACTTTGATCCCGTAACCGATGGCATCATTGTAGAGTTTTTTATCGGATGTCTTAGCATTCCGTAACCCAGCCTCAATATCGCCATTCCCCAGTTCCGCCAACTTCACCCGCACCGCATGCGCTTTCTCGCTCTCACTCGGCTTGTCCGGCGTCGGCGGCTTCTCCCCCATCTTCTTATAGACCCGCTCGAGTGCCGCAGCGAACCGCTTATTCGAGGCTTCCGTCGGTTCCTTGATCCCGATAAACGGCTGCAGCTCCTGCGCCACACCCGGGCCCAGTCCTTCCGCCTCAACCCTGATCGCGTCGTATTCCTGCTGCAATGAGGTCTGCTTTTCCTTCTTCGTCGCCTCATCCTTGGCCGTGGTGTCGTGGCTCTTCAGATAGCGCTCAAGTTCCGCGCTTGCTTGTTCGGCGCCCGCCTTCGTCTTCGGGAAATTGGCAAATCGCGCCTGGTCTTCTGCTGGCAGACTCGATATTCTGCCCTGCACCGCCTCCCAGGACTGGGTATTTTCCTTCTCTTCCCTGGCCTCATCCAGAAGCGATTTCTTGTTGAGCATCCGCCGCTCGACACTCTCGCGCAACTTCACCAGTGCGGCATCCGACCCCAGGTCGATCCCTGTGCGAAGCCCGCGCTCGAACCGACGCGCCCCGTAGTTCGGCGTCGGCACGTTCGTATCACTGTACTTCATCGGCATCGCTATTTACCTCCCAGTAACTGCGAGGCTGCCCAGCCACCAGCCGCTGTTCCAAACCCGCCCGTTACCGCGCCGACAGCGACTCCCGCAACTTCGGCGAGAAATTCGGTCAATCCACCGCCACCTTGTTCCTTGATCTCGGCATCGATTCGCGTCAGCAGCATCTTCATTTCGTGGTCATTTTCCTCGCGTCCCGACATGATTTCGTACTGAATCCGCCCCAAAAATTGGGCCCAATCGTTATCCAGTCCCTGTTGCCGCAGATCCTTTTCGACATTCAGCGATTCCATGCGGATTTTCGCGTCCTGATCACCCGCCGCTACCTTCGTCGTCAACTCGGCAATCAAGGCGTCACGCGCATCGTCGCGTTCGACTTCCTTGCCGGCCTGATCCATCGCCTCTTTGATCTGCTTAAACTTCAGTTCGGCCTTGGCTATCGACCCTTCCTGATCAGCCAGCCGTTCCTTCAGATCGCGATCCAGCGCCGCTTCATCGAATCCCTTGTCGGTCTGATATTTGTCGAGGTTCAACCCATATAGATCAAGTTCCTGCTGGATCAACTGCCCCTGCTGCGTCAATTGTCCTTCCTGGAACAACGCTTTCTGCCGGTACTGCGCCTCGACTTCGGCCTGTTTCTCCTGGGAGGTTAACTCTGTCTGCGTTGTCGCGCCCCTCAGTGCCAGTTCTTTTTCCGACAATGCGCCGGCTCGTTCCGATTCCGCGATTCCACCCAGTGCTGTAATCGCCTCACTGGTGCCTGATTGCTTATACGCCATATTCTCGCGCACCAGTTCAGTCGCCGCTGCTTTGCGCTTGTCGGAATACTCCTGTCGAATCGAGGCCAGTTGCGCGTTGTATTCCCCACCGGTTGCCTTGCCCTGGGCTGCCAAATCGTATTGCGCCGCTGCCAGTGCCTGCTGCTCGTCGCGGGCAATCTGGCTCAGAATCGGCGCCATCATCTTGTTCAGTTCGTCCTCGCTAAAACCTCCTCCGCCCTCAGCGAGTCGCTTCTGAATCGTCTCGAGCTGCAACCCGAGTGCCTTCTGCCCTTCCGGCGAAATTCCCACCCGCTGCAACGCCGCATCGATCCGGCTCTTATCGGTCGTCAAATCGGTGGTGTCCGGTCCCGCAATCTCGATTCCGGCCGTCTTGGTGGCGCCCTCCACTGTCCGCTCCGTTTCGGTCATTCCGGGCGGCTTCAGCGAGAAATCGATATTCTGATCGAAATACTTGAGGTACTTGTCTAATACCGCTTGCGGATCCTGCCCCGCCTTAACTGCGGCCAGCGCTTCCTGCACTGCCTCGTTTTTGAGATTCTCAGGCAAATCCTTAATCGCATATTGCGACCCGGCGCGCGGCGTGTTGATCAGGCTGTCAATCCCGGCCTCGTATTTCCCGGTCGACTCATACTGCGAAGCTGCGTTCTGGCGTTCTTGAAGCAGCCCATTTTTCTTGGCCCGCAAACTTGCCAACTGCGCGTTGAGAGCGTCACGCGCGTGCCCGGGACCTGTGCGCTGAAGTTGCGCATTTAGCTGAATCATCTGCTCGTCGACGCTCGACACCGCGGCATCGATCCGATCATAGTCTGCCTGCAATTTAGGCGGCACCGCCGACCCCGCGCCATCACCGGAGGCCGGCGGCACTTCTCCGCTCCCCCCTTCAGGTATCGTCGATACCGGTTCCCCACCCTTCGCCAGCGCATCACCAACCGCACTCCCCACAGGTGCCCCCGTCACCTGTTGCTGCATCGCCTGTACCAGCGCGTTATATCGTTGCGCCAGACTCGCCGCCGTCCCCATATCTCCCGATTCCCGCGCTGCTTGAAGCTGCTGCGCCAGCGTCCCCAGTTCTGCCCGTTGTGCATTGACGTCGGTCGGTATCGGCGTCGGGTCACCGGCGATCCGGCTCACTAGTGCGGTGTTCACATTGCCAAGCGAACTCTGTACCTGCTCGAGTTGCGGCAGATATTGCTTACTGGTCAGTTCCGCGAGCGTGCCAAGATCACCCTTCTCCCGCGCGACTTTCATCTTATCCGCCAGCGTCGATAACGCACTCATCGGATTTTTCGGCGCAATCTGTGGCGTCACCGGCCGTACATTGACCTCTGGCCCTGTGGGTACGACTTTAGTCGTACTGACAGGAGTATTCGTCGTCGCCGACTTATTCGACGCGCTCACGATCTTCCGTGGCGCGACTCGAAACGGATTCACCACCGTCGACTGCAACTTCCCGGCCACCGATGCCTGAGGAATCGCCGCATTCACCTGCTGCGTCGCCGGTCTGCGCAGGTACGGGTCTTGAATTGCTCTCACTCTCGCCATTTATCTCACCGCCTCACCGATCCATCTTCCACACCAGCCAACCCACTGTCGAGGTATCATCCGTCGCGATTATTCCCGTATAGTCGTAGGCCTGCACCACAATCGAATCCGCATCCACCGGCCTGATTCCGACTCGATGCGTCAGCCACAATCCGCCCTGCAAATAGGTCTGACCTTGCTCAAACGCGATCGCCATATATCCGCCATCGTTACCGTAACTGCGCGGTAACTTCACTCCCGCCACACCGGCAGTCAATTTGACCCAGCCGTAAGACACCTTCTCGGTTGTCGAATCCTGCTCCTCTTGTGCCCTGCGAATCTCGCGCGCCAGAACCTCGTGAATCGACCGAATCCGCCCCTGATCGTAGTTCGCCGGTGTTGTCGGAAGCAGCCATCCCGAGTAGCTTTCTTCCGCCCCGATCGCCCACCCATACCCCATTAATCCGACCGCGACCGAAACCGCTACCAGCCAAACCACAAACGCCGCCACCTGCCCGCGCACACCGTCAGTCGACTGCCATTCCCCCTTAACAAAGGGGGCCAGGGGGTTGTGTTTCCTCATACCGCCAACCTTATCTGACCACGCCGCTGTTCTGCCCGAAACTTTGCCAACCTAGCTGTCTCTCTTTGATGGCACGGAACACAGAGCAACCGTAGGTTCCTCGGGTCAAACTCAATGCCACTTAAGACGCGTGGTGTTATGTGGTCAATCTCGTAGCCACATTTGACGATTTTTTTATGTTGGTCTTTTGGGAGATGCACGCGTTCAACCCAACCGCCTCTTTTCGCGTCCCAACGATGACACACCCTTTTTGTAATCATCTGCTCCCTGTCATCAAAAGACCCCGTCCCACATATCTGGCAAACCCCGTCGCGTTGAAAAATCATCTCCTTCAAGAAATTCCACGTAAACTGCTTCCATGCATACCGGCATGAATCTGAGCAATAGAAGCTTGTCTTTTTGTCTGTTGGGGCGGCCAAGCACCAAGTGCAAAGCCTCGTCCCCTCTGGGGTTTCCGCGGACAACCTTAGATACTTAATGGCCTCGTAACCTCTAAACATGGCTGGCAACGGCACGCATTTCCCATCGTGGTATCGTAACCCACTCAGCCACACTTCCGGGAGTGGTCTCATCACCTCATAGCCGCACCGCGCCACTACTCTTCCCTCCCCTGCTTCACATCGATCAGCACATACGGCAGTCTCAGCCCGGAAGCGTTATACCACGTCCACTTCTGCGAAAAATTCTTTCCCCGATACCGGCCCGCGTAGAACCGCAGCCACTTCTCCGACCAGCCCGCCGCCATCGTCTGCTGAAATTCGTCAAACGAAGTGCTCGCAAATTGCCGGTAACTCGTCACATCAAACGTCATCGCCCGCGGACTCTCGTAGCCGATCCGCAACCCCTTGACATCCTTGACTCGTTGCGGCACGCCGAAATCCAGGTATCCGGTCCGCAACCAGGCTACCAATGAATCCCCGTCATCGTCCGACCCACCGCGCGCAAACAGTCCGCTCGAATCGATTCCGCCGGCAATTAACCGCACCGAGTCCGACACCGTCACATCCGGGTTATAGGTAAACGCCGAGGCCTTCCAGCTTTGCGGCCACCAGCTTCCCGTCGCGCGGTTGTACACCAAGGTCCAATTCGGGCAGCTCAGCCAGATATTGTCCAGTTCCGCATCGTACCCGGCCGCGAACTCGTCAAGCCGGCTCCGGTCCAGCGAGTCCGTGAAATAACTCGACACCGCTCCCGAGATCAGGCGGGGCGCATCACCGGTCGACTCCCAATACCCATCCGCCGCAAGTCCGTAATGCACCCCGTCTATATTCAAAAACGATCCCTTGGCAATACAGCCGCGCGCGCCGTCGAGATACTGCTTCGAAAAATACCCACTGCCGCCTTCGATCAGTGCCCAGCGATTGACCGCCGTGTACAGCACCAAATCGCCCCGCTGCAACCCGCCCACGACTATCGGTTGACCATGATCGACGATCATCCACCGGTCGCTCAGAAACGAGTCCGGTAAGTTCACCGCTGATCGGTACACCACATCTTTTTCATCGGACCGCACTTCGACCGCCGAGTTATTGAATACGCCCGCCCATTCAATTCCGTCCGGAGCTGCGACTCCGGCCCGTTTCATCCGGTAGAACACCACTTCGACGTTATTCGAATCGATATCCCAGGCGATTCCGTCATTCACATCGGGCGGACAGGCCGCCAGCCAAGCGCCGTCGGAGGCCCGATACCCGCCGACAACCGGAAACACCGACCCCACCGAGGTCCAGATATAGCCGTTCCAGTAACTGGCCGCGGTCAGCCCCGAGTAACTCCACGGATAGTTGGGCGAAACAAACCAGTCACCGGTGATGAAACTCGCTGTGTCGGCATCGAAGAAGCAGCTATCGCAGTAGATTTTCAGATACCGGGCATTTTCCGTCCCGCACACCGTGGCGGTCGTGGCCACACGCACCGAATCGACTCGCCGAGTAAACTTCGAAGTCGAATCATACTCAAGCGCCTCAATCGTGACATACTGGGAACTTGTGGAATCGGGCAGAAACGCCGCCGCAAAGGTCTTGATCGAATCGTTGCCACTCGACCAGATCGGATAACTCATGTAAAACGGCTGTCCTGCCGGCACCGGATTGGCTGTGCCGCCGACGCTCAGCGGATTGGTCGTGATTCGGGCAAATCGCCCGCCGAAATTCGCATCAACGCCGCTGGCCGTGAATCTCAGCCCTGTCATTGGACCGCCGAAACAGACGCGGTTAATTGCGCTGTACTGGTAGCGTGTCCCGCTCAGCGAATCCACGAGCACGAAATCGTCGGGACCTCCGAAGTAAGCCTTGCCTACATTGGCGTACAACCAGTACTTGTTATTCATCTGCTGCCCGCCCGTGATCGAGATCTCGGAAACGTCGATGTTGTAGCTTTCCAATGAATCCGTGCTCCCAAAGTTTGCTGTCAGTTCGATCAGCGTGTCCAGAATGATTTTCTCGACGGTGTAGCTTGTCCCACCGATCGCGACTGTCAACCCCTCACCGCTACCGAACACTGTCCGAAACTTTTGACTTCCTACCGTGTTTCCATGCACATATGCCCGGCCCGAATAGAAATCTACCGTCCCCGCATTTGATCGCCCGAAATTCAATTCGACTGCCGCCCCGGTCAGATTCGGGCGATACCACACCCTTTCCCCATCCGAGTAGATCAGATAGGCCGCCCCATTGATTGTCCGGAAGATATCGAGAAACTTCACTGCATGCGCCGACAGCGGTTCCGCCAACCGGTAAAACCCTTCCCTCACCTCCGGTGCCCCACCGCCCGAAGGCCCCGCTTCCGGGGTTGCGGTGGGATTGGTGGGATCAGTCAAAGCGGTGGGATTTGTGGTCTTCCAAATAAAATTCTCCGCCTCAAGCACCTGCCCGGTGCCGAGCTGTCCCGCGTTGGCGCTGGTATTGAGTCCGCCCGAATATGGCCCCAGCGGTACCCATTCGCCGGCCTGCTTGACCCCGGCCGCTTCTTCCGGCACACACGTCCGCACGATCGCCGACACGATGCACACACCGATCACCATGACCAGCAGTGCCAGCAACTCTTTCGTCCAACTCCGTCTCATAGTCTATCCAGTCATCCCGGGCTTGACCCGGGATCCAGCTTCTATCCCCAGCACTTCCATTACCGACCTGATAAAGACCGCCGCAACTTGCGGGACGATAGCGTTTCCCAGTCCACGCAACTTAGCCACTCTGGCGGGTACCCCATGAGCCAGCGGGAAAATTCCGGATTCAACGCGCCGGAACTTTTCGTCTGCGCATTCGATGATGTCGAAATCATTCCATGCACGTGCAGCTTGAGTGATAAACCGGTCCCCGCGTTCAATCTGCTTGGAGATATCTTTGCTCCCGTTGAATCTCCCGCTTGGGGCGTCGACCATGCTGCCAGCAGTACCATTCTCCCCAGCAATCCATTTATTGGCGTGTTCTCCAGCGTTGTCTCCCCGTCTTTCGCATCCCGCGCGGTTGGGGGACCCCAACCGCTGATGCCCTTCAGTAACTGATCGATTGTGCTCTGCACCATTCGACCCGTTTTCACGTCGTACGCCTTGCCCAGAGGCGACCAAATCACGCGCTGCGGATTGATTCCTTTGCTCGACTCCACTTGACACGTCGGCCACGGATACAACGCGACGATCACCTGTCGAGACAACGGAACACCCGTATCCGACTCCCTCGGAGGTTTGTTGCCTCTTCGACCATCGACTACCGTAGGCGATACCCACCCAGTAAAGCCTCTGTCTCCGGTGCGGCGACGCGACGCCCGCAGCGCACAAATCCGCAGCTGCGAACATATATCCCAATGCTTCCAAGTCAGCTTGTACTCCGGCGAGCCATTCACGTCCAGCTTTACTTTCAGTCTGTTCTCCAAACACAATTGCAGGACGGCACTTGGCGATAAGCCTTCTGAATTCTGGCCAGAGATGTCTGGGGTCTTTATCTCCGAGTCCTTTGCCTGCCGTACTGAACGGTTGGCACGGACACGATCCGGTCCAGACCGGGATTTCTTCCGGCCACCCGGCAAGTTGCAGGGCTCTTGACCAGCCGCCGATTCCGGCGAAGAAATGGCATTGTCGATATTCTCCAAGTTCCTCTCCTGTAATGTCTGCGATACTTCTGTTATCAATCGTCCCACTCGGAATCAAATGTGCTTTCTGCAGATCGGCCAACCAGCGAACGCAATGCTTGTCATTGTCATTGAGGTAGATCACTTCCCCTCTTCCCTTCGCGAATACCCCGGTATAAACATCCGCGCAATCGTGTCCACGTTCTGAAGCATCGCCGCTTCGTCACCCGCCCCGAGATCAGGATTCAGCAGGATCATCTCCGTCAGCTTGTAGATCGCCAGCAAAAGGTTCTCGCCGCCTTCGAACACCGCTTCATTCGAGTCCAGGTCGTTGGCATACCGCAATACCGGTATGATCAGCGAATCGGCGGTGTAGTTGTTCAGCGCTGGGAAGACTTTCAGCACCTTCTTGTGAAGCGTGAATTGGACGATCAAATCCTGATTGACGAGCTTGCTTTGAATCGTGTCGCGCGCGGTCCCGAACACCTCGATCGGAGTCTGTTCGACTCGGTTATAGATGTTCTTATCCGTCTTGAAAAACACCGCGCGCACCGCGACGATCGCCGAATCGAGCGGATACTCCACCTGCTTGGCAACACAGGCAATCCGTTCCTCATCTTCGACGAGTGGCAGATAGCTCGAGAGCGCGGCCAGTGACATATTGAACGCCGCCCGGATCTGCGCATTGGAGAAACTGGTCGAGCCTTCGGTCGAGTCGGCTTCCCCCCGCATCAACCGCCACTGGTCGATCATGTCCCCGCACGTGATCGCGTGAGCTGACGCGCTAATACAGATCGCGATCAGAAGCCAGCATATTGATTTCAAAATTCTCTTCCTTTACTCGGTCCGCGAGCGTGTCTGAGCCCTGAATCAAATCAATCGGCATCGGCAGCCACGCCTCTTTTGCTGCAGCTAACGCCTGATCCGCCGCCTGGCGGTATCCATCGGCCTTTCGCGGCCACGGATAGTGGATTGACAACAACGTGTAATAGACCCAGTCCCAAAGTTCCTCTTTCAGGAGTGTCTCCGGTGCGCTGCCATCAACCTTAATCTTGTAGCGATACTCGATCGCAATCCCTGCAATTGCCGGCGTCCCGTAGATTTCGATTTGCGGAAACCCCGTATCCGTGTACGACTTGACCGTCCAGATCTTCGGCGTAGTTGTCGCCGCTGCCGGCGTTCTCACGACATTTTGATAAATCGACCAGTCCCGGTATCCGATCGGAATCCCGTTGTACTTCAAGTCGAGCACCTTGACACAATCATCGCTTGCCCCGGAAAGCGTATAGGTATTCTCGTTGGCTTCCGTCACAGTCGATGTCAAACGCACCAGAAACAGCCAATGATGCCTCAAGAGCACCGAAGTGGCGTGAAAACGCACCTCGCCCTCGATATCACCGACATCAAGGGCGGGTACGTCTTTCTGTCGGCACACGCGCACGACTGCTTCCGCGCAGTCCTTTGCTGAGGCAAACCCCATTTACGCGTTCGCCACCGTTACCGGACCGGACGAAACATTCGTTGTCGTGGCCTTGGGGATCTTGCTGTGCAATTCGCGCGCCGTTGCCAGGAACTCAGCGTAGCCATCCGGATCCTTCTGCGCCTCCTCGTTGAGATCCTCAAGCATCTTCGCGTTCAGCACGCGGTTCTTGAGAGCCTCAAATCGCGCTTCGGTGATAATCTCAAACGAGCCCGGCCGGTCCTGCTCCTGCCGACGCGCCCATTTGTAAATGATCTTCAGGATTCCCGCCCGGCCACTCAGAATTTCTTCCGGGTTATCCGGGTTCGGAAACCGCGCGCTCAACTGCGTCGGATTGAAATGACCGCTGTACTTCGAGTGCCAGCACATGAACAGCGTCGGGTCGAACGCCACCTCGATTGAGGGCCAATTCAGATGCACGATGCGCCCGCTAAACTGGAAATCGCGCTCATCGGCGACCAACGGCGTCATCGTGTGGCTGTGCTTTCGCTGCTTCGACAAAATAATCAGCGGTTCTGTGACTTCGGGTTCCGGTATCGCTGCCGTCGCCCGCGCCGGTCCGATTTCGAGTGGTGCAGGCACATTGGACGCTAGTGCCGCATTAACGGCATCCTGAAGCGAATCGATCTGCGCGCTCACTTCTTCATTCGTCTTCTTTGAGGCGTCCTTCCAGTCGAACGGCAACTGCAATATCTGCGACATCGCCGCCAACGTCTGAAGCAGACTCACCCGGTTGATCTTCTCCGGCTTTCCTTCTTCCTGCTTAGTGTCCTCGCTCATTGTATCCTTTCGAACGGGAGCGCGCTTGCACGCGCTCCCGAGTGTGTCAGTGATCCCGGCCTGTTAGTTCAGGCTGTAGGAGTAGATTTCATCGCCAACCATGTGATTGTTGGCGTCCTGCACGCGCAGCGACCAGATTTCGTAGGTTTCCCGCGCGTTGGCGTCGATCCCGCGATCGAGCACCGGCTTGCGCAGGTGTGAACCTTCGATTTCGATAAACTGCGGGCAGTGCGGACCGCTCATATCCAGACCCACCAGGCGCTCGCCTTTGTGGCCGGTGCCGACCGGCGGCGCATTGAGGGCAGGATTGTACATGAGCGTAATGTTCTTCCCGGCGATCTTCACGGTCGTCAGATTCAGGTTGAATTCCGTGTCGGCCGGGCGGTATTCCACCAACTGGAACTTCGCCTTGCCGAGGAACAACCCGACGATCTGGCCATGCATCAGCACCAACTGGTCGCTGACGCCGGCGCGATAGACCCAGGGCGCGATGAAGTCGTCGATAAACGAGTTCATCGTAATCGCACCGCCCCACGACTTCACGCGTCGTGCTTCCGAGCGCGCGGCATGCTGCGGGAAAAATCCTTCCGCCACCCAGCCTTTGGCGGCTGTCGGCTTCCCGAACGTTTCCAGCATCGTCGCATCGGACGAGTCGTAGGTTCCGGCCTTTTTTTCGCCGAACCACATGCGGTACTCGCGATCGCGGGCCATCTTTTCCATCAAGAGGTCCATGTCGCGCGACATGCGGTCTTGCGCAAAGTAGCCTTCGACGAGTTCTGCGTGGTGCGTGATGCCGACCGTGTACGACATCGTGTTCACCAGATTGTAGAACTCTTCGGTGTTGGTGTGCATCATGTCCTGCATTTCCTGACCTTCAGCGCGGTCCGGACCCAAACAGGTCACGACGTCACCAACTTCCATCGCCGCGGCCGCCGTGTCCCCGTAGCCGGGGACGATCGTGACCGTATCGCCGGTGGGCTTGACGCGGACAATGAACTGCATCCCGGATGACTCGTGCTTCCACAGTGTGTTGCGCACCGAGAAATACTCCCCGTGCGTCGCACCGAACGAAGTCGCTCCGGCATCGCACCGGACCGCCACCACGTCGTGTTGCGGCACCGCGCCGATCTCGTGGAACTTCAGTTGCATGTCCTTGCCCAACTTCGACGTCTTGCGCCGAAATTTGCTCACCGTATATGAGAGCGGCGCGTCTTGCGGCGCCCGTTTGTAAAGCGTCGGATCCACGAGGATACGCGCCTCACCGTTGATGGCGGTCTGGTCGCTATGACCAGCCACCACATAGCCATCAGCAGGTTGAATTGTGCCTGGCATGGAGATTTACTCCTTCCCTGGTATGAAAGTCCATGCAGTCACGCTCACCCTGAACCGTTACCGCGCCTTTTCCACCATTAGGCGTTCCCAGCTATTTTCCGGGTACGCTGATGGGTCAAGTTTCGGCGCCACCGGTCCGCCGCCGCCACCGATTGCCTCCGGGGTGATCGCCCGGACTTTCTCCATGGCCTTGGCGTAGCCGAGTTCGTAATGAAACTTGTTCGACTGTTCGACAAACGCGTCCGCAGTCAGGCCGCGGATCACAGCCTTGGCAAACTCCGTCTGCCCGGCGATCCCCAGCGTGCCCTCGTGCAGCGCCACCAGCGGTTCCATCACCTTTTTCCGATAGTCCGCCTCACTCAAGCCGTGCCGCTCCGCGAATTCCGCCACGTCCGAATTGGCTTCACGTTCGCGTTCCTTCCGAGCAATCTGCTCTTCCGTCCGCTCCGCTGTGGCGTCCGCCAACTTGCCCGGCTTGACCTTGCCTTCGCTATCGTAGATGTCCCGATTGGCATTCTCGTCTGCTTCCGCCGACTCTTCGCGAAACGCGTTTTCGCGCTCGTTCTTGAGCTTGGCCGCATAAGACTTGTCCTTATGCTTGATCCGCTCGTTGAGTTTGTCGATTTCGGCTTGCTGTGCGGCCGCATGGGCCGCCCACTCTGCCGCCGTCTCCGGCTGTTTTGGTCCAGGTAGAGCGCGATCTGCGCCCTTGCTACCGGCTTCTGAACCCGCTGCGCTCCCAGCAGACTTACTCGGATCAGCAACACCACCGCTTCCGGCTGGTGCGCTTTCCGCGCTCTGGGCTCCAGGCAGGGCAGCCGGCTTTTCGCCAGCCCCAGCATCCCCGCTTGGACTCTCTGCACGTCGTAGCATTCTCATCGTTGTTTCTCCTCACAAAAAAACCCCGACTGCTGCCGGGGTTCGTTCCTCTCGTTACCGAGAGCGTTACATTCAAAAGTTCCTAATCGTAAGTGATATCGCCGGGGAACATCGCTTTCCAGATTCCTCGAAGGTAATCCAGTCGCTTGCCCCAAAATGTCCCGGCGTTCTTAATCTCGTCCGCTCCATGCGGGCTGCCGATTTCTTCCGGCCGCGCCCATAGTTGGTGAAGTACTTCCGCTTGTGCCGACAACCTGATCCACTCTTCCTGTTTCTCCGGGTTTCCGACGATTCCCCGCAGCGCCGACATTGCCTGGAGCTTTCTTAGCTCTTCGGCCTGCCAGAACTCCTTGAAACCCTTCCAGCGCGGATCTTTGTAACACAGCTCAGAAAACCCGCCCGAAAACCCGTAGGCGTTTGCCAGCCGTTCCATCTCCGTCCGAATCGCGCCCATCTCAAGCTGCAACGCGCGCGGGTCCGGCTTGGCATCGCCGTCAGGTATTCTTTCGAGGTTGTCGGCCACAGTCTACTCCACGAAGCTGACGGACAGTGGTTGTTCCCCTTCGTACGTAATCCATTGGCCCGTGAACTTGTTGAGCCACGACATCTTCACCTTCACGCGGATCGTTTGCGTCGCCGTTCCGGCGGCATCGCCATACACTCGCGCATAAGTGATCATGTTGCCCAGCGACCAATACAACGAATCCGCCGAATAGTACTTCGAAATGGCTGAATAGGCCGTACTGCCGGTGACTTCCTGACTATCGATCACGACACCGGTTCCGCCCGCAACATCGGACATTCGCGTCACCACGTGAATCGTATCAACATCAGCATCATTCGTCACGACCGCCACTGAGAGCAGAAACGCCGAGGCCTGATTCTGGATCGCATATTTCTGCAGATCCTTCCAGTTCGTCGCATCCGAGAACGTCGTCGCCCACGTCGAGTCCGTGTTCGAGTACCCGGATTTCGGGTACAAGATGATTCCCGACCGATACCCGGCCGCGCCCAGAAGATTGGCCGCCAGCAGTAACACCAGCAGGCAGCCGATTAAGAGTTTGCTTTTCATTACGATCTCCTCCTCAAGAGATTATTCCGGTTAGTATTTTTTGCACCTTATCAAAGCGTCGATATCTGTCACAAGCTGCCGCCCGGTCACGCCTCCGACCGAATCGGCCAAAATTACGATCGTTTGCCACTGATCGCCGATCAGCCACGCTGTCGCGCTGTCACCAAACGACGTAAACGTATCCGCCATCGCGGCAGAATCGAGATAGGCCGTGAAAATTGTCGCCCAGGTTCCGCCATCTTCGGTGCGATTACGAAACACCACGATCACGCCGCACGAATCGCTGTGATTGATCGAATTCAATCGCGCAATCAGCGAGTACGACGCGCAGGTCGGCATCCGTTTTTCAATTCCCGCCCACGCCGTATCCAGCGCGGTTTCGTCAGTGTACCATTCGACAACCGCTGAATCATTTGCCGCTGTCGAATCCTCAAGCGCCGTCAGCAGGAAAAGAGTATCCCCGGTCGGCGCCACCGCGAACACGTGCCTCACGGTGTCCGTGTTGTCACCAACAATGAACGTCAGTACCGCAAATTGCGGCATCGGCGTCGTGGTATCGATCGGCGCCGCCAATTCCAACGTGTCCACGTGGACATTGTTGATTGTCACCGTATCCGTGCGCGTCACTTCATCCTGTGGCGATACCAGTCGCGGACTCTTATCGAACAGCAGTAACCAGCCGCCGTCAGCCGCAAAATCCGCCACGACCATTGACAGCGGTATCGCCACCGCCAGCAAAATCCCCGCAATCCGCTTCATTCTTCCTCCGTCAAGCCGCTATTCCCGGTATTGCCGGCACGGCTCCCGCTCCCGGAGCTCCACCCGGCAGTGACTGCCCCGGGGGTTGTTCCGGCAAAGTGAAAATTTCCTCTACTTCATCAGCCATAAATGCTTCCGACTTGTTGAAGATCGTCCGCTCCAAAGCCCCCCGATTGATGAACGGCGAATCTTTCATCTGCCCATGTAAATCGAGCCGCTCCTGTTGCTGGGCCTTCAATCCTGCCATCAATCCCGAGCCCTTATACATCCACATCGTCCCGCCCGGGACTTCCGCCGGTCGATCCCACGCCCAGTATCTTGCCCGGTCACCAACCAGTTCCTGCTTCAGTTTCGGCGTCATGTTACGTCCCATGCAATCATAGGCATGCATCGCCGCCAACTCCATGCCGACCTCCATCCGCTTGATTTTTGCGGCGAATCGTTGATCGTGCCGGTCCACCCGGGTTTCGATCTCAAATTTGGTGCGCGCTTCTTCCGTTGCGGCGCCCTTCACGGTCGGGTCGGTGCCCAAGGCGCCTTCGTAGTATTTTTCCAGCTCGGGCGTGATGTTCCAGGCATCGTTGGAAATCGGCGTGATCGGCACCGGATACATCAACTGATCCCAGCGGTACCCTTCCGCTCTGAGTTTCGCGCCATCAATGCCGATACGGCTGCCGCCGGCGGTCTTCAAAATGTTCGGGTCCGGAAACGCGTCTTTGTTATAAAGCCACACCTGCTCAAACTGCTGGCGCAGGCTGTTGATGCGGTACGCTACCGAGCTTTCGATGAGTGATGACAACTGCGTGATAATCGCCATGTCGGTCAGACCCAGCAGCGAGTCAGGAATTTGGCTCTGAGTATTGATAAACGTCGCATAGGGAAGGTAGTAGTCTTCCGGGTTGTCCGCGTATGACTCAACCCGCAAAATCGCTTCCCCATCGAGCACCACGACGTACTTCTTCTCCCACGGCAAGTACCACTTGATCAACATGCACATGTCGAGATCAATATGACTTGCGCTGGTCTGCAACCGCTCAAGGAAATAGTTGCCCAGCAGGCCGTTCTTCCCATAGTCCGCCGTCTTCGGCAGATCGTCATACTTCTTCTCATAGAGCCCCGCATCCATGTGCAACTTGAGCGCGCTGCGGCTGATCGGAATGAATTCCATAAACCACCGCACCGCCCGCAGATTGGCCCGCGGATCAAACCGCACCATCCACGGTGCCACGGCTTTCAGTATCAGACCTTCGTCGTAATGCGGATCGCTTACCGTTCGCTCACCAATCTTGCGCCCGGCCGCATACACGCCCTCTTTCCGCTTCTTCGACGTCGGCTTTATCTTCCACCCCGACCACAAAAACCCGGTCCCCAGCGTGTGACAGTGAGTCACGGCCAAATCATACTCGCCGAAGTGATTGTAGCGCTCGGCGTAGATATCCATCGCATCCTGCATCACCTCGACATTGCGCTTCCAACCCAGATCAGGCCGGCGCGGTGCCAGCGGCATGTAGGGTTTGCTGCCGAACATCGTTCGCAGCGTCGCCGCCACATAGGTATCGATCGTCGAGAATTCCTTCCCCAGTTTCGGCGCAATCCAGTACGGGTCAATCCGATTCAAAATGTGGCGGTTGTAATAGAGCGTGAGATAGGTAATCGCCTTGCGAATCCACGGCGTCATCCAGTCATCCGAAATGCGCACCTGGTCACGGAACAAAGCAAGCAGCTCCTGCTCCGTCTTGGCGCCGAAGTTTAATCCGCGATACTGTTCTGCCATTATTTCTAATCTCTGCTCGTGTCTTTCCCGCAATTAAAAAGCCCGGCGGGTTCCCATCCCTGGGTTCCCGTCCGGGCTCTACAGCACGGACTGCTGTTTTAGATCGCTAACTACTAACCGCCTAAGCGACTCGTTTCACTCTCGCCTTTACAAACTTCGTCTTCGGCCCCAGCCGCACTCCCTGCCCCTTGATCAGCTTGAGCACCATCGTATCAATCAACGTCCCGATCGCTTGCCGAAAACTCTGATCGCGCGATCCACTCGAATTGCACCGCTCCCACTCTTCTATGAGCGGTGTCGTCGTCTCATGCATCCGCCGACGCAATTCCTTTGCGCTCAGTCCTTCCGGTGCCACCCAACGCTGCAGCACCATCTTTGCCTCGAGGTACTTCCGCACAAACAAACCATTGTCGCACGTTCGTCTCTGGTGTCTGTGCCGCCCCTTCATGCTCTTCGTTAGCCGGCCTGTGGAGGCGTCACTCGCGTGTATCCGTCCACTTTCACCACCGGGTCTCTGCCCGACTGCGCTCATCCGCTCGCCTCATGATCTCTACGAAAATACCAGTTCTTCTGAATATGACGCGTCCCACAGACGTACGCTCTGGCGTCATTCAAATGATCATGAAGTCCCCTGTCGATAATCGGATTCGTCTCCATTGCCACAAATGGGTTGTTCGGCGTGTTCGGTTTGCGCAGGATGTTGCGCCCCAACATCCCGATAATTCGATACCCAAAAAGATACGATCCGGTATTTGGGCATTGTTTCGTCATCAGAGATGATAACTTCATCTTTAGCGAACGCCGCTCCGCCCTCGTTAGTATCAGATGGGTTGGCTTGACTGCGAACCGCTCAAAGAACTCGCGCTCCCATTCTTGGAACTGTTTTATCACGTCCCATTGGCACATTCCGTCGATCCACGTTTCCCGTATGCTCATGCCGCCATCCCGCTAAAATCTCCGCGTTCCATATTCTGTATCGCGTTAAGCGCCGAATTCTGCCCCACCACCGTCACCGTCGCCAGCGGCTTCTTGTCTTTGCCGCGATCAATTGGCCCCGCAACCTCAACCAATACATAGCGTTCCGCATCCTTGATGTGGTCGTGTTTCCCGTCCTTAAACGGCGTCTCGTCAGGGACATCTTTATTCGCGTAATGGTAGCCACCCAAGAATCCATTCATCGAAATCGGACACGCATCTGGATCAATCAAAAATCCCGCCTGACCATCGGCACGTAGGGCCAAGAGACGGCGCACCGTCTCAATTCCCGTGCGGATGTTGTTACTCGAAGGCTGAATATGGATCGGATGCCCCAATTCCTTTCCAACCGCTGCCACTATCGCAAAATCTGTAGTCTCGCTTTTCTCTGAAGGCAACGCACTAGATTGCGAACTCTTTAGCTGTCGTCCCGCCGGATCACCATAGTCTCGGAACTGACACCCAGGGAATTTCGCCAGTGATATCTCAATCACCCTGCGCGCCAATTGCTCGGTATACATGTCCTCGCCCATGAATTCATGTAGTTCACACCACTGATCCGCTCCATTTTTCCAGAGCCACACGCACGCTGGTCGGTGGAATCCGAAATCCCATCCGCGATAGACGACTTGATCCTTGCCCGGCACAAAATTGATTTTCCGGCAGTGGGTAACTCGATCAAAATTCGGATACACGCGCTTGCCGGCAAATCCCACAAAGCTCAACTCCTGCTCGCGCAACCAGTCCTCTTCGCGTGGATACTTGCCCGACTTCATCTCGCGTTCTTTCCACGCCGCATCACGCCCCGGGATCCGCGAATAGTGAATCTCTAAAGTCTTGTGATTAGATCTCCCCGTCTTCGCCTGCTGCCACAGGTCGTAGTGAAGATTAAATTCCCCGTTCGGCGTCGACCCCAGAATCGCCTTCGACTTCTCGCCCAGCGTCGGCGACACCGACCCCCAGGTTTCGTACGCCCATTCCAAATATGCAAGTTCGTCCATCCAGTGCTTGGTTACCGTGAACCCGCGGCCGATTTTCTTCGTGGTCGGATAGGCACCAATATTGATCCCGTTCGCAAAAGATAAAAGCGACTCGTTTGCCTTCACCGGTTTGTTCTTGAGCCAACCCGGGAGATGATCGTGCATGAAATGGCATCGGCTCATCACTTCTTGCGCCTCACGATCGCCGATTGAATTGACCTTGGCACCGAAGATCCGATCCCATTGCACCGCCCGATGGCACTCCCAAAGTGAATCCAGCGCAATGCACCAGGAAAACATTACCTGACGCGACTTATTGACCTGAACAATCGTGTTATTGTCGATCGCGTCGAACAATTCACGATGCACTTCCCAGTCGAGCGGAAACGGCCGGATCTCCTGCGTGGCCTCGTCGCGCGTCTTACAGTACCGCGCAAACTCCCATCGGTCACGCGCGCACTTCTCCCGCATCATCTCTATCACAATCTTGCTGGCAACGGCTTCCCGTGAAATCGTCATCACCGCCACCAAACTAATCAGCAGACGTATCAGCATGGTCCACGCCTACTTTGTTCACGATCTTGGCAAACATCAGGTCAAATTCCTTCTGAGACATCCGCTTGCATCGCTTCCGTAACGTCTCCTCGAATTCTCGCTCCTCTGACTTACTCATGCCGGTATCCTGCTTCACTCGTACCGTGTTCCCCTCGACCTCGTCCTTCGCCTGCCGCAGGATCTTCAGCTCATATTCCAGTGCCTCCTTGAACATGTCCGGAAGCTTTCCCATCGCCTCAAACAGCGTTTCCGCTTTTGCCGACCCCTTCGATTCCGTGTAGCGCTGAACATACTCCTCGATTGTCTTTAGCCAGCCGGCCTGAAGATTGTCCGCTGCCATCTGCAGTTGCGCAATTCGCCGCGCCTTCCGAGCGATTGGAAACTTCTTGTGCAACTCCCGGTCGATCTTCGCTGCTCTGATTTCGATCTCTTCGGAGCGCGCAATCACATAGCTGGAATGGATATTTTGCCGGCTGACAATGATCCCGAACTGCTCCTTGACGTGCTCCACAACCTCGCTCGGTCGCCAACCCGACGCAAGTTCATCAAGCACAAACTCTTGTTGCATCTTCGTAAGTTTTCTGGCGGTCACTTTCTTCATGCGTATTGTCAATCTCCGTCAAGGCGTTTTGCGCCACACCACCAACCTAATTCCTCAAACCCGTCCCAGTATCGCATTCTTCATTTCCGATGAACTTTTTTTCATCGTCCGGCACACTTTAGAACACATGGCTACACTTCGGGCAAATCCTGCCCCACCGCGGCGCGTTAATCACTTCCACCCGCACTCCCCCGCACGGCTTGTCGCGGTGTTCCTCCGGGTCCGCCTGAAGCGGGTACCCCACATACGCCGGCCGGTCATCCGGGATTAGTCGCAGGCGTTTGAACGCGTCTGCAATGATCTTGCTCGCGATATCCCAGTTGTCCCAGTCGTAGGCCTTACAGCCGGCGCCCAGTAACTGAGTGAACCGAAACCGAATCGGATACTTCACGTCGAGCCTGATATCAATTTCTCCCAGCGCCCGATGAATGGCCACTTCCTGCCTGAATTCGTCTTTGAGTTTGTTGCGCGCGAACCGGTTCATTCGCTCCCACTCGTTGAGACTCGGGACCTGTTTCCAGATTTCGAATCGCGCTAAACACTTCAAGTGTCTCGATTCCATTGCGTTCAACCAACTCCACAAACAAATTCTGATACTCCCGCATGATCGCCAGCATCTCCTGGCGTAAACGTTCCGCATCCCTGACCGTGTCAACTCCCACGCCCAGACCCTCGACTCGCTCCGACAGCCTGATCAGCCGTACCGCAAGCCATTGCAGATCACTCGCCTTCACGGTCCCCTCCCATTTCCGCCGGCTATTCGCTTCGCGTAGTCGTGACCGTTGCGCGCCGCCTTGACCAGCTCGTGCAGTTCTTCCTCATGCCCAGGTTGATCCACTACCGCCAGCCATGCGTAAGCCGCATCCGGGGTTGGCTGCTCAAGCCTCTGAAACAATCCGGCCAAAAATACCGGACACGCGTCCGGATCAAGTCTGGCGCCGCGTTGACGCAAAACCTGCTCGACTTTCCCTGCAAAAGCCTTTCTCCGTCGCACTGCCCAATTCGGCCAGCGCGT
Source organism: uncultured Ignavibacteria bacterium (assembly GCA_964584025.1). Lineage (GTDB taxonomy): Bacteria > Zixibacteria > MSB-5A5 > CAIYYT01 > CAIYYT01 > JADJGC01. Next base: position 11,023 of record CAZOYE010000028.1, on the reverse strand, counting down.
TATCAGATATCGCTCAAACGCCTCTACCCTAAGCGGTTGAAACTCCTTGTCATCATCGTTCAAAACCCCCTTCTTCCCATTCCAATTGTCACCCACCACGACACCGTCATCCCCTCCGCTGTCATTCCCGCGAAGGCGGGAATCCAGAGTTTGCCCATCTTCGCTTTCCACAGGCGGCGAGCCGCCAGGCGAGCCGGAAAGAGGCCGAAGCCGTTCCTTCCCTGTCGTACTACCGTTGTTCTTCCCTTCGGCCTTTGTAACTGGAACTGAATCTGTAACTGTAACTGGGAGGCTTGCTTGTGCACTACCTTGTTGGCTTGCTTGTTCACTTGGTGGATCACTACGTAGTGGACTACCTTGTGCACTTGCTTGTGACAACGTAGTCGACTTGGAGCGCTTCGCATCGTTCATTAGCTTGGCCTTCTGGCGATACATCAACAGGTGTTTTTCGTGTTCAAGCCAATCGTGAAGCTGCCCGCTTGGTTCCAGATACCCAAATTCTCCCCCGACTCGGCAATCAATGAGTGCCTGGTAAAATGCCCCGCGCTTCCCTTTCCAGCCCGCTACAGCTTCGATATCGTCTGGATCATATCCAGAGAGGTCACCGGTATCCGGGTGCTTCTCGAGCGCGTGGCTCCACAGCGCCAGAAGACAAAACGCTGCTTCGTGCCCAGCCAGCCGAATCAGCTTGAGCGTCTTTGGGTGCGTCACCCATCCCGGATCAACATTCAGCGTCGGCATCTACTCAGGTCGACCCTCACACGCCCCGTAGAAACCGTCATCATTGGCCATGCTAACGTACCACAGTCGCATCATCCCCATCGCTCCTCCTCCACGGTCTCAACTTCTTTCTCGAGATCCGCGATATCAGTTTTTGGCTCTCTGTGGCTACAATCAAGATTGGTGCACCGCCACTGCTTCCGATACCGGCTGTACCGCAATTGCCCGCGACCACACACCGTGCACCGCCGCGCCGATAGTTTCTGCTTCTTCTGCCTGCTCATCCCTGATCGTTCCCTATCGCTCCTGCTTATTCCCCCTTAGCAAAGGGGGTCAGGGGGTTGTATTCCTTCAGATCGCGTCCCGCCGATGGCACAAGTCTCCTCCCGTTTCCGAGTAACCTCCGCCTACGGTCTGCACAGCACTCTTGCCCGTAGTTCATAGGCTCATCTGCGACATTGACCGCCGGTTTCTAATACTCACTCTGCGGACCAGCAGGACTGCGATCTGTTAATTCACGTTGTCAAGCGGCCGGTCCGTCAGTCCCTGTCCCTGCGGATCGATCAGACGCGCCCGCATTCCTTCGCCTTCCAGTTTCCCGACAATCTGCTTATCCGTCGTCACCGCGTACTTCACGTCGTCGATCTCCATGAAATAGCATTGGAAATACGGCCACAGCACGATCTCCCCTACCTTCACGTGCATATCACAGAGCTCACCGCGCTCCGTGATCCTCCCTTCCCCGACCGCCACCACTTCCCCGGTCACCAGCGTATGAGAGTCATAGGCCGTAGTCTTTGGCACCCACAATTTCGAGTTGCGCCACTGCTCGGGCGTGATCACCCGCACCACTACTTCGTCATGTAACGGCACAATATGCATCCTACGCCCTCTTCCCGCCAATGCGCAGATCGCGCATGTACTTGAATGACTTGTACAGCCCCATCCGGCGCGCCTTGCTGTCGATCGCTTCGATTGTCCGACCCAGCCGCCAACTGATCCATTCGGCTGTGTGCCGAGGATAATACTGCCTCAACAGCCGCATCTCTTTCGGGCTCCACGGTTGCGGCGCTTTCTCCGGTCTGCCCTTGTGTCCTTGTTTTTCCATACCTACCTTCCTATCCACGCTCCGATCACAATCCCGATCACGATCAGCATTGCGTCTCTGAGCCGTTCATGTTCCTCGATTTGCCTCAATATCCAATTGGTCACCGCTTCCTCTTCTCCACGGCCACCCGCTGCTCGACGCCGTACTCCACGAGCTGCACCCACACAGAACCAAACCGATGGTTCGTCCACCACACTTCCCACCGGTTCCACTCGTTCGGCCAGTTTTGTTCGACTCGCACGCGCACGGTATCGCCGCCATTACCCTCGGGCACCATATCGATCGTGTCTTCATGATCTTCGTACCGATGCAAAATCCTGATCGAGTCCGCATACGATCGCTCCCATCCGGCGCCCGGAAGCACAAACCACAGCTCGACCGAATCGATCGCACACCAGTTCAAAATCTGCATGATCGTGTCCGGCGGCTCACACACTACCGGTGCCGGTCCGCCCGCAAGCACGTATTGCACCAGGTAAACGCAGTCCGATATATCCACTCTCCCGTTGCCATCCACATCCCCTTCCAGGCATGCCGCGCGCACCGGCTGACAAAGGCAGATCAGCCCGAAAGCCACTATTCCCAGAAGTCCGACCCATACGCCGATCCGCGCGACATCAAACCACTTCATTCACTATCCCTCTCCGGCTCGTTTCCGTTTCGGAATGTGGCTCAAATCCAACTCCAAACATCCGTTGATTAAAAACCAAGGTACTTCGCAAGTATTCATCTGGCTGTATAGTCCTAAGTAATTTGCAATCGCCGAAAATGAGATGCCGTTATAGGTTTTGTGTGCCGTCTTGAAGTAACCGAATCCATCCCGCGAAACTTTAGTCAGGCGCACCTTGCCGCTCTTCTTGTCCGCCTCAACGCTTACCCATTCAGCATCATAAACCGATCGAGAGAACTTGATCATTCCAAGTCCGACTTTAACCGAGCGGCTCGCACGAAGTCGCTTAGGGACAATTGGCTCAAAGCTCATACACTATCCCTCCCGCACGCCGTCCCCCCATAGTACTCCTGCCACACCAGCGGATAATTCTTCTTCACCCACCAGCGAAACTCAACCGCGTCCCGGCACTCCTGATCCTGCGCGATCACCGTGACCTCATTCACCCGATCCCCGCAGCTCACCGCAAGCGTCATGAGCATCGCCACGAAGATCAACACGCGAGTGAGTCTCATAACATCAGCCCTGCCTGCCGCAAGAACTGATAATCCACGTCGAACAGTCCCGGCTTGCCCCGCATCGGTACGAATTTCGTCTCCACCGGATGCTCAAGGATCCATGCCCACCGGCCCGCATCGAAGTTTCCCAGGTCCGCCTCGCTCCACCACTGCTCGAAGCGCAGATTCAGAAACTTGCGCCGGCGCGCCTGAACGATTGCCGCCTCTGTCCGAATGCAATCAACGAGCTGCACCACGCCGACAATGCCGCCCCGGGGCAGACTCCGGAAAAACTCTTCGTCCGTCTTCTTCTGGCGGGAAAATACAACCGAGAAAATCGAGGCATTCATCAACTCGAATTCCCAGCAGAAGGTCTTTCTCGAGGCGTGAATCGCCAACGGGCCGCGATACTTCGTCCGCCATCCCCTTGTCTCCATCGTCTTGTGGCCAGCAACAATCGCTGAAGCCCACGGCTGGTATATCGATATCGCCTTCACTTCACTACCTCCGGCCATTCGTGATACTGCACGCCACCCAGTAGATCCCCCGCTGCTTTCTTGCCCAACTTTGCGTATTGTGTCTCATCCATTGTGACGTAATTTGGGTGTGAGCTTCTTACTGGCCTATTCATCCTGTCCCAGTCATCGAAAGGCACATACTCCCCCCACTGCTTAAAGAAAAACGGCACATCCGCCGCCCGGCACTGATCCCGCAGCGCCCGCGGCCAATCAGGGTGCATCGGCCGCGCTCCCGGTCCGGACTCCCCGCCACAAATCACCCAGTCGAGTTGAGCCTGCATTAGCTTGGCCTCATCTCCAAGTACGCCTCCCTTCCACTTGTTAATCAGATACTGGGCAATATCCACCGGCCCCAGCATCGGCTCCACTGACACAAACCGCACCGCCGCCGGCGTCTTAAGCAAATGCGGTATCCGCTGATCCGCCATCGCCTGATTCTCGCACGACACCCCCAGCCACACATTAGGTAGCGGCCAATGGAAAGACTTACCTGGTTCGACACCCGCGACAAATTGTGGCCAGGTGTTTGCAGCCTTGACCATTGCCGCAATCTGGCCCACAGTTACTTTAGCCCTAAGTGGCCTCTTTGTCAGAATCATAAAGACGTGCTCTGGGCAGTGCTTTGCCACGTTGAACACCCGCGCGATAAACTCGATCGGCACCGCGTCATGAAACAGATCACTCATCGAGTTGACAAAAATCGCCCTGGGCTCCCGCCACCGTAGCGGCAGCTCGAGCAAATCTTCATGGCAAACTACCTTACCCGACCAGTCGACAATCGGTGCCCCACCGCTTGCGGTGGGATTTATTGTCGTGTCGGCTACCATCTTCGTCACCCCTTCAAACTTACTCCCCTTCACGCCGCTAAACCGATGCGACTGCCGTATCGCATAGCAGTTATCACACCCGGGGCTCACTCGCGCGCACCCCGTGACCGGATTCCACACTTCCGGCCGATACCCCGGGATGTTACACCACTCAATCGTCGTGCTCATAGTGCCAGCCCCGTTTGCCCAACTATCTTTTTCGGTGGCTTTGGACACTTGCACACGAAACCTGATTGTCGCACCTGTTCAACCGTCATCTGCTCAACGGAAAATCCTTGCTTTATCAGACCCGCAATATCCTTTGCCTGTTCGCGGCGACGCTCCTGATCATCAAAGCAAATCACTGAGGCATAGACCAGCTGCCCACAACCGCGACACTTGCCCACATACGACATCGACTCGTCGCTCATTCCGCCAACTCCAAATTCGCCGGCTTCTCCGTTTCTGTAGGTCCGACTTCAGTCGGACATCCAGGCGCCCCAGGGCTTGCTCTGGGATTAAGCCGCCGCGCCACCTGCACCGACACCCGATACTTCACGATGCACCCCTGCTCTTTCTCAAGCCCTTCCAGGATTGCTTCGATCCGCTCAAAAGCCGTATCGATCGCCGACTTGATTCCGAACACCGTGCCCGTCACCGCAAACTCATACTGATTTCGCTTACTTGCCACGCACTCCATCCCTTCTATCGATCGACAACTTCACTGCCCGTTTTGTCGGCCGGATTTCAACGACCCCACCAGGAATGCCATCAACGATCTTCCTGATTTCCCAACCTTTGGCGCACGGCTGTACAAACCGCGCCGTCTTCGGACCGACATACACGTATGGCTTCTTGATCATCGCACCTTCCCACTTTGCTTCTCGAACGCCTTTAGCACCAACTCCCGCACCGGCTGGTTATCAAGATTATTCAGCATCGTCGGCCAGATCACGATCTTCCGCGAAGACAACAGCAACCGTCGCCCGCCGTGCCTATCGTTCTCGATCGGAATCTCGGCTCCAATTCCGGTCCGAAATTCGCTCCGAAGCTTATATATCGCTTTCGCCCCTGTTTCGTCGTCAGGACACCCGAATTCGGTGTATGGCACCCACAGGCTCGCGTCAAGCAACCGGTAGGCCGCCAACACATAGAGCACGTACGCGCTCGCGCATCTAATCGTCCCCATGCGCTGCTCGGATCGCCGTTCCCCCTTCACTATCGTTGCGACTTCAACCTGATAATGCTCCCGGCTCGCGGTTCGTTTTCCAGGACACAAGATCAACGATTCGACCGCGCAAACCGTTTCCTTCTGAGAATGTCCGACCCCTGTGTTCTGCATCCGTGCCATCGACTCCTGCCTTGTTTCTCGAGGACGGCGGCGTTACTCGCAGGCCTCGCCACCCACTATCCAACCCAAGTAGAGTTAGAGTTAGTTGACTCGCGCGACTGAACTCCGAGGGCCGCGCCTCCTCGTTTCTATGTCATCCCCGCCCCATCACTTGTCATTCCCGCGAAAGCGGGAATCCAGATTTCTTCTAACGAGAGTCGGAGCTGTATACGGCATCCGACTCTCGCCGAACGGTTTTCGTTCTGTGGAGCTCCCGTGCTCAAGCACTCTGGACGGCAGAAAACCGCTTAAACACTCGCCCTTCATCCTCACACCCACCGATTCCCCCTTAGCAAAGGGGGTTATGGGGTTGTCGTTTCTTCCCACGGGCGCTAAGTGTGCGGTGTGAATCCGGGAAACCTTCGCGCCCGTGCTCATAGGAGAATCATGTCAGACAACCATTCGCGGGCCTGACTTCCGCTTATTCTTTCACCCGGGCGGAGGTCGTAAGTGGGCTTTACCCCGCTCCGCCCGGTGGAGGCCCTGGCCTATTACGACCCAGGGTTAGATTCTCGTGTACCCGCTCTCGAACGCTTCCGCCGGCGAATACGATTGGTACCCATCCTCGTAGAGCACGTAGTAGCCACCGATTTGCGGCTCGTGCTTCGCCATGAACGCTTTGTCGACGACTACCTTGATCGCCGGGCCCGGGATGCCGCTGCACTGGAATTCGTAGCCACCATCGCCGACTTCGGTCATGCTCTCGATTTTCGCCGCGCAGACCGTTTTGTGCGACTTGTACATTGGCAGTCTCTTCCCTTCGATATCCTTCGCCTGAGCGAGATTCGTGCTAAATCCCTCCGGGGCGCGATTGAACAGCGATCTGCAATCAGCTTTGCGATCGAGAGTTTCGCTACTCGGTCTCCGTGCCATTCCCAGCGACACCACCAACTCGCCATTCTCCCCGTGTCGGTGTGATTCGAGCCCGTACAGCCGGTCATTGAATCTTTCAATGGCCACGGACACCGCTCGAAATCCTCGATCCAGAACCTGCGCCAACTGCTCGACCTTCTCTTCGGTCGTCAGCTCTTCCCAGTACTTCGGTCGCGAACAACCGCCCTTTCCCACGTAAGCTTGTGTTTCAATCGCAGTTGCGAGTTTTAGGTTTCCACCACCTGGCATAAACGCTCCATTCTTCCCCACTGCCGGTCGGAGAGGGGGCTAGGAAACTCCGACCGGTCGCAGTGGGCGGCCCTAAGGCCTAATTATTTGCTAAACCTTGCCGGTGCCCCCACATGTCTTGCAACCGGCACCCTTCTTCTTACTAGTATTCCCGTGACATTTTGGGCATACCGCCATACCCACCTCCTAATGCTTATCAAAAAGCGCGCTCATTGCCCCGCGCGCACTCTTGCGACTCTCATATCTCGCGATCGCATCGCGTGCCTTATCAAGTCTCCCCCGCCGGCGCGCTCGCACCAGCCACACGAAACACCCGATTCCGATCACCGCCAGCACCGCATTCGCGACACTCCACACTACCATCGCCAGATCCACGCGTCCCCAGTCAATCATGCGACCTCCTCTACATTCCCCTCTTCAGAGGAATGGCTCTGATCCGAGGGACGAGGATCAGAGCCGGGGTGTGTCCGCTTCGGCATCACCGCTTCCAGATCCTCCACCGGTACGAGCTGCGCCCGACTCGGCACAATCGTCTCCATCATCTGTTCAATCACCGCGTCCCGGTGCTTCGCGTCGATCCGCCAGATTCCCGTCTCGCGCGTAAAACAGCGCTCACTGACCGGGATCACTGTATTCATCCACTGCACCAACTTGAGCGCTTCGAACCGAAAATCTTCCGGCGCCAACCAGAACCGAAACCGCTCATTCTTCACGACCTCGATAATCACTGCTCTTCCTCCACGCTCTCCGGAAAACTCTGCCGCAGCAAAGTCCGAATCGGCTGGTAGTGTTCGGCGCCAAACACCCACTCGCGATCACCTTCATCGTAATCGCGCTTGTCTGCCGAGAGCAGCTCCTTAACATCATCCACAAATTGCTCGCCGCCGTTGAGGTATTCGTACGTCGTCATCGACACCCGGAAAAATCCGTCCTTTGGTCTCGTCAGAAGTGGCATCAGTCGCTATACCCCATCGCTGCGAATTCCCGTCTGACTCGTTCCGCGTATTGCCTGCTGATCAGGCAGCGCAGCACCACCCACGCCAACCCCACCAGTCCGATCACTTCCCGCATCACCTGGCACCACCGCTGATTATCCCGCGCGATTCCCCCTTAGCAAAGGGGGTTAGGGGGTTGTGTTTCGTTACCGCCGGATTGCCCCGCAATGCCGCCCTCACATTGATCCGAATCAACTTGATCCGTTCTACCCTTGCTGATTTCACTTGACACCTGCCCACTTGTGCACTATCTTAGTTTTCGCTAACCTCAAGGATTGAGATTCCCCACAACGGATTGTGCGAACGCTTTCACGGGTGGTCATCATTGCACCTTCTGCCGTTTCCGTTTCCATTCCTCTATCGAGGCTACCGGTATCCGCCAGGTCGGGCGCTTCTTTCCCGGCCGCCTGACATCAATCACTCGGCCAAACTCCGTCAGCCGTTCGTACATCTCGTTCAGACTGATCCCGCACTCGTTGGCCGCTTCCGCCACACTCAGCATCTTCCGCATCCCCTACCCCGCCTTCCGATCATCCGTCATCCCGCGCTCCCACTCGATCATGTCCACAAACCACTTCTTCCCACGCTTGCGCGCCGGAAGACGGTTCGAGCGGCAAAGCTCCGTCACCCAGTCCACCTCATAGCCGGTCCGCTCAGCGAACTTCTCAGCTACCAGCCAGCGGCCATTCAGAAGATCCGCGTCTTGCACTATTTTTCCGTTCATATCACTCACAGTTCCGAGGATCGGCATTTCTGGTGATTTTGTCAAGAAGTTTTTTCTGGTTTTTATCGGTTTTGGCCGATTTCGCTTGCGTTATGGCGGCCTAAGTCTATGATGTTTCACGTGAAACGTAGTTCAGGAAGGCACGAAAAAAAAGTTGCGCCTGCCGCCAATAAAGGGCTGATTCAGGCGATTTGGGTGCGCGTGCGGGACGCTTTCGAGCGCATCGACCCCAGAATCACACAAGCGCAAATGGCAAAATTGATCCGCAAACATGGCGCCGGATGCTCCGATCGCACGCTCGGCAAGTATGCTTCCGGTGAAAGCATGCCCGGTACCAAAATGATGATCGCCATCTCTAAAGCCACCGGCGCATCCCTCGACTCACTCGTCTTCGGCCAAGTCGACCGCTCCGCCGATCTCGACCTCATCACTCAAGCCTTCATCCGCTTTATGGATAGCTACGGCCTTGCGCCCGACACCATCCCCACACAACGCCACCGCGAATTGCTCGCTCGTCTCATGAAACTACCAGAACAAGAGTTAGCGATAATTGAGCGAATGATCAGTAATCAATGGGAGGTGAAGCGGAAGTAGTTATCTACTGTGGGGAAAGACAGGGAGGTTTATCATGGACAAAGGCAAGGAACGCATTCGCGCACTTTCCGGGCTGATTATGGTGGCGCTCGAAGAACTCAAGGTGCTTATCGCTCAAGACGAGGCCGCTATGAGAACTAAAACAAAAGGCTTACATTCGCACAAAGGGCTACGCTCCAAAGGAGGCCAACATGCAAGGTCAAGGAGACGATTACGACCGTGACCTGCGACGATTTGCCAAACGCACCGATGCCGCCTGGCTGGGATTGCTCCTGGCAATCATCCCGGCTATTGGCCGCTTCCTGCGCTTCGTATTCGATGTGTCAGTGCTGCTCACCATCTTCGCGCTCACCTTCGTCAGTAAACGGTTTCGCGACAAGGTGCGCAAAGAGTTCACTGATTCGATGTATTCAGAGTGAGAGGCGTCATGTCTGACTTTCTGAAAGTCGTCTGGGTCTGCGTTGGCCGGCCACTGGCCACAGCCATCTTCTCAATCATGTTCGCCGGCACAATGATTCTGGCCGGACTCTTTTTCACCATCGGCTTCCCGTTTCGCTACCTCTTTTGGAAACTCGGCCTCCTCAACCGCAGCGACGTCTACTGGGATCGCTATTGAAACTCCTCCGCCGCGGCCAGTGCTACTGGTATTCCGACGGATCCGGCCGCTCCCGGGTCCGTCGTACCATCCACGCCCTCTATCTCGAGCTCACCGGCATTCGCCTGCTGCCGGTCACCTCACGCTCCGAGGCCCAACGCTACGGCGCCGAAATCTTCCAGTTGCTCAACAATCCGCAGCTCCACCCGCAGGGCGTTCCGCTCTCCAAAGTGATCCCCGAATATCTCGAGCATTGCGCCGCCCGCAACCAGCGCCCCCGTTCGATCCTGCAAAAACAGCGCCTGTTCGCGCAGCTCCAAAATCGCAATTTCGAATCCCTCAACCAACTCACTCCGCGCAGCATCGAATCTTGGTTGGATAGCCTGCCCGTCTCTGGTGCCTCGAAAAATCGCTACCTCAGCGCCATACAGGGGCTGCTGCGCTTCGCCCGTCGCTCGGGCTACATCAAGACCCTCCCCACTCTCGAGATCGAACGCTACCGCGAGCAGAAGGCCCGCCAGGTGCATATTTTCACCCGCTCCGAGATCGATCGCCTCAAATCGCTTGTCATTGCGAGGAGCGAAGCGACGAAGCAATCTCTTCCCTCCTCCTGGCAACCACTCACCCACATCATCGAACTCGCCTATCAAACCGGTATGCGCCGCGGCGAAATTGCGCTCCTCTGGAGATCCGGAGGCAAGTATCTCGATCGTGAGCGCCGCCTGATCCAGTTCCCTCCCGGCTCGACGAAGAATCAGAAATCAATGCCGATCCCTCTCAATGACGCCGCCTTCGCCGCCCTCATGTCGTTGTTATTCCCCCTTAACAAAGGGGGTCAGGGGGTTGTGCCTTGGCATCCCGACACCATCACCCACCGTTTCCGCGCCGTCTGCCGCTCCCTGCACATCCGGGCAGTATTCCACGATCTCCGGCACACTTTCGCTTCCCGGGTCGATTCCGCCGGCATCCGGCCGCTCTCGAAAACCAAATCCGCCCTCATGCAGCATTCCGACCCCTACGTCGCCGAGCGCACCTACACCCACCCCGACATCGAGCACATGCGCGCCGTCGTAATGTCCCTCCCCGAATGAGAGACACGAACCACACGACGTGTGGTGCCATTTTGGTACCATTTTCCGCTAGGAACTACCGGAAACTACCGTATATTACCGATGATATGTTGACCCCTTCAATTCTCTTCCCGCCCTTTGTTTTCGCGGCTAAACCGTTGATTGATAACGAAGCCACCCGGGGGATTCGAACCCCCGACCTGCTGATTACGAA
>CAZOYE010000027.1:45027-49617 GCA_964584025.1 uncultured Ignavibacteria bacterium | reverse complement strand
TATTCCGGCGCTTCGCCGCTCGGCCTGACCGCGATTTTGGATCACGCCAAGCCGGGCGACAAGATTTTCATGGTGTCCTACGGTTCCGGCGCGGGTTCGGACGGCTTCATCTGGAAGGTGACCGACCGCATCAAGGAAGTGCAGGACATCACGACCAAGACGTTTACGCTTCTCGACGAGAAGAAGTATTACGTCGACTACGGCACCTACGCCAAGTTCCGGCGGAAAATCTTGAAGAACGCTTAGGAGTGAGATCATGAGAGATGTAGCAATCATCGGCGTAGGGCTGCAGAAATGGGGAGAGTTGTGGGAGAAGTCCTTCCGCGATCTCTTCGTTGAAGCAGCGCTGAACGCATTAGCAGAGACCAAGGTCGACAAGCTCGACCACATGTATATCGGCTGTATGTCCGGCGGATTGTTCGTCGGGCAGGAGCATATCGGCTCGATCATGGCCGACTATCTCGGCCAGCGCTATCTTGGCGCAACCCGCGTGGAATCGGCGTGCGCTTCAGGCGGCGCTGCACTGCGTTCGGGATTTATCGACGTTGCCTCCGGCATGAGTGATATCGTGCTCGTCGGCGGTGTCGAGAAGATGACGGACGTCTCCGGCGACGGCGCGACCTACGCGCTGGCGACCGCGGCCGACCAGGAATACGAAGTCTACAACGGCGCGACTTTCCCGGGCCTTTACGCCCTGATGGCGCGCTCGTATATGGAGAAGTTCGGCGCGACGCGCGACCAGTTGTCGGCCGTGCCGGTCAAGAATCACGAGAACGGGTTGAACAATCCGAATGCACAATACCAGATGAAGATCTCCGTCGACGACGTCAACAAGTCGGTGATGGTCGCTGATCCGCTGCGGATTCTCGACTGCTCGCCGATTACCGACGGTGCGGCGGCGCTGATTCTGTGTCCGCTCGAAATGGCCAAGAAGCTCTCAAGCAAGCCGGCGATTAAGATTATCGGTTCGGCGATGGCTTCTGACACGATCGCATTGCATGACCGTCGTGATTTCACGTCGCTCGATGCCGTGAAGATGTCGTCGATGGCAGCGCTCAAGATGGCAGGGAAGGCTGTGCACGATGTGAATGTGGCCGAAGTGCACGACTGCTTCTCGATCGCGGAAATCATCGTCTCGGAGTCGCTCGGCTTCTTTGCCTGTGGCAAGGGCGCGGCAGCGGCGGCGAATGGCGAGACGCGGATCGACGGTAAGTTTCCGATCAATCCGTCGGGCGGCCTGAAGTCAAAGGGGCATCCGGTGGGAGCTACCGGCGTGGCGCAAGCGATTGAGATAACCTATCAGCTTCGCGGGGAAGCCGGCAAGCGGCAGGTGAAAAACGCGCGGGTCGGCATGACGCAGAACATGGGCGGCTCAGGCGGCAGCTCGGTTGTGCATGTGATGGAGGTGGCCTAATGTTTCCAGCCAGATATCATCGTGAAATGCCGCACCGCTACCGTCTGGAAGCGTGCAGGTGCAAGAAATGCGGCGTCGTTTATTTTCCGCACCGGCTGATTTGCCGCGAGTGCCAGGGACGCGACTTCGAAACTATTACTTTATCCGAGCGCGGTAAGTTGTTGAGTTACACAGTAATCCACACTCCGGCGAGTCAGTTCAAAGACATCGCTCCGTACGCGCTCGGAATTCTTGAGACGAAGGAAGGTGCGAAGCTCACCGCGCAGATCGTTGATCTGCCATACGAGGAAATCCGGACCGGCATGGAACTGCAGATCGAGTTCCGGCGGGTCCAGACCGACGGCCACGAAGGCGTGCTGGCCTACGGTTATAAGCTCGTTCCGGTGATGTAGGATTCGATGTATCGGATCGAATCGAAGATCGACACAAATTCGCCCGAGTACAAACAGAACAATGAAGACAACAAGCGGTTGCTGGATGAACTTCGCAGCCGCTTAGAGACAGTGCGTCAGGGCGGGCCGCCGCAGGCCGTCGAACGTCACAAAGCCCGCGGCAAACTTACCGCGCGCGAGCGCCTCGCGAAGTTATTCGACGACAACACGCCGTTCGTCGAGCTTTCGCCGCTCGCCGCATTCGACATGTACGACAATGACGCTCCGGCCGCCGGCATGGTGACCGGGATCGGCGTCGTGCATGGACGGGAAGTGGTCGTCGTAGCGAACGATGCCACCGTCAAGGGCGGCACCTACTTTCCCATTACGATCAAAAAGCATGTCCGCGCCCAGGAAGTGGCGCGCAAGCACCATTTGCCGTGCATCTATCTGGTCGACTCGGGTGGAATATTCCTTCCCGAGCAGTCCGGGACTTTTCCTGATCGCGATCATTTTGGCAAGATTTTCTATAACCAAGCCACGCTCTCGGCACTGCGAATTCCGCAGATTGCCTGTGTGATGGGATCGTGCACGGCCGGCGGAGCTTATGTGCCGGCGATGTCGGACGAGGCGATCATCGTGCGCAAGCAGGGAACGATTTTCATCGGCGGACCGCCGCTTGTAAAAGCCGCGACTGGTGAAGAAGTCTCCGATGAAGACCTCGGCGGCGCCGATGTGCATTGCCGCATCTCCGGGACTGCCGACCATTACGCGCAGAACGATGACCACGCGATTCAGATTTGTCGCAACATCGTCGAGACGCTGGATCGGCCGAAGAAATTTCAGCTTGATCGCGCGGCGACAGAGGATCCGTACTACGACCCGAATGAACTTTATGGCATTGTGCCGACCGACTTGAAGAAGCCGTTCGATGTTAAGGAAGTAATTGCGCGGCTGGTTGACGGGAGTCGATTTCAGGAATTCAAAGCGCTCTACGGCATCACGCTGGTGTGCGGATTTGCACGGATACACGGCTATCCCGTCGGCATCCTCGCGAACAACGGTGTGCTGTTCAGTGAGTCGTCACTGAAAGGCGCGCATTTCATTGAATTGTGCGCGTTGCGCAAGATACCGTTGATTTTCCTGCAGAATATTACCGGCTTCATCGTTGGCAAGAAATACGAGCATGGCGGGATCGCGCGCGACGGCGCAAAATTAGTTCACGCAGTCGCGAATGCGCAGGTACCGAAGTTTACGGTAATCGTCGGCGGTTCGTATGGCGCCGGCAACTACGCCATGTGCGGGCGCGGCTACGATCCGAATTTCTTGTGGATGTGGCCCAATGGCAAGATCTGCGTCATGGGCGGCGAACAGGCAGCCGACGTGCTTTGGACAGTGAAGAAAGCGCAGCTCAGCAAGCAGGGGACGAAGATCACGGCCGAAATGGAGGCCGAGTTCAAGAAGCCGACGCTGGCCAAGTACGAGCAGGAGTCATCGGCCTATTACTCGACAGCGCGGCTATGGGATGACGGCATTATTGATCCCGTGAAGACGCGCGAACTTCTCGCGCTGGCGATTGCGGCGTCGTTGAATGTGCCGATTGCAGATCCTAACTTCGGAGTATTTCGGATGTAGCACCTTTTCTCCGTGCCCCTCTTCCTCGGAGGGAGAGGGGTTGGTGTGAGGGTGTCGAGTTCTGGGAAATCACAATATGAATGGTGGTAAGACGGTCCGCGTCGAAACCTCCGGTCCGATTGGGAAGGTGATCTTCTGTCGCCCGGAGATTCACAATGCTTTCAACGCTCAGGTGATCGATGAGATGACTTTTGCTTTCAAGCGCCTCAAGACAGACAACGATGTACGTGTCGTGATCTTGACCGGCGAAGGCAAGTCGTTTTGCGCCGGCGCCGATCTCAATTGGATGCGCGCCGTAAAGGACGCAGCCTACGAGGACAATCTTGACGAGGCGCGGCGACTGGCGGATTTGTTCTACGATATCTACTCGTTCCCCAAACCGGTGATCGGGCGGATCAATGGCGCGGCGATCGGCGGCGGCACGGGGTTTGTGGCGGTCACGGATATCGCCGTAGCAGCGCAGAGTGCGATTTTCTCGTTCAGCGAAGTGAAGATCGGTGTCGTGCCGGCGTGCATTTCGCCGTACGTGATCAAGCGTGTCGGCGAAGGGCGGGCACGCGAGTTCTTTCTGACCGGAGAGCGTCTAACATCCGAGCGCGCGCTGGAAGCCGGCCTGGTGAATCGCGCCGTGCCTGATGATTTGCTCGATGCCACTGTGAACGGCATCGTGCAGCAATTGTTGTCATCAGGACCGGTAGCGATCAAGGTTTGCAAGGAACTGCTGCAGAACGTGCCGCAACAGAGCGTCGAAGAATTCAAGGAGTACACGGCGCGCGTGATCGCTGATCTGCGGCAGTCGCCGGAAGGACAGGAGGGTATGGACGCTTTCCTGAACAAGCGCAAGCCGAACTGGGTGATTGAAGAGTAGTTGGGGGGGAAGAGCACCCTCACCCCCGGCCCCTCTCCCAAGGGGAGAGGGGAGATCGATAACCACCGCAGTCCCTCGTTCGTCGGGACGCTACGCAGGCGGTGGAGAACCGAGAAGAAGCCCACCGCAAGCGGTGGGGCACCGAGAAGAAACCCACCGCAAGCGCGGGGCACCGAGAAGAAACCTACCGCAAGCGGTGGGGCACCGAGAAGAAGCCCACCGCAAGCGGTGGAGAACCGAGAATAAGCCCACCGCAAGCGCGGGGCACCGAGAAGAAACCTACCGCAAGCGGTGGGGCACCG
>CAZOYE010000027.1:0-44927 GCA_964584025.1 uncultured Ignavibacteria bacterium | reverse complement strand
ACCGCAAGCGGTGGGGCACCGAGAAGAAACCCACCGCAAGCGGTGGGGCACCGGTGTGGAGGCGTTTTTGAGAAGCGCAGGCCGAACTGGGTGATTGAAGAATAATACTGTAGGTCCGACTTCAGTCGGATATCACTGAGGAGAAGATTTGATGTTTTTTGATAGTAGGTTCAATGCTCAAGAAAATCCTCGTCGCCAATCGCGGCGAAATTGCGCTGCGCATCATGCGCGCCGCGCGCGAGATGAACATTCCCACCGTTTCCGTATATTCGGAGGCGGATAGCGAGGCGTTGCATGTGCGCCGCGCGCAGGAGGCGGTCTTACTCGGTCCGCCGCCGGCTTCCGAAAGTTATCTCCTGATCGACAAGCTGATCGCCGCCGCCAAGAAGACGCGCTGCGACTCGGTCCATCCCGGCTACGGATTTCTGGCGGAGAACGCGGAGTTCGCCCAAGCGGTGCAGGCCGCCGGGTTGACATTCATCGGCCCGCAACCGCGCGCGATTCGGGCGCTCGGCAACAAACTCGGTGCGCGCTCGATGATGTCAAAAGCCAACGTGCCGACAGTACCGGGCGGCGAGATCAAATCGGGGACGATCGAAGATTTCAAGAAGCTGGCCAGCACGATCGGCTACCCGGTGCTCGTGAAAGCGGCAGCCGGAGGCGGCGGCAAAGGGATGCGCATTGTTCACGACGAAGCGCACCTGCAAGATGCCGTCGAAGCCGCCCAGCGCGAAGCCAAGTCGGCGTTCGGTGATGCAACCGTCTATCTTGAGAAATACCTGGCGCGACCGCGCCATATCGAGGTGCAGGTCATTGCCGACCAGTTCGGTCACACCGTGCACCTGTTCGAGCGCGAATGCTCGATCCAAAGACGACATCAGAAGATTATTGAAGAAACGCCCTCCACGGCGCTGACGCCGGAATTGCGCAAAAAGATGGGCGAAGCCGCCGTGGCGGCCGCCAAAGCCGCCAGCTACATCTCGGCGGGAACGGTGGAATTCCTCCTCGACAATGGCAGTTTCT
The DNA here is from genome assembly GCA_964584025.1 of uncultured Ignavibacteria bacterium. Classification (GTDB taxonomy): domain Bacteria; phylum Zixibacteria; class MSB-5A5; order CAIYYT01; family CAIYYT01; genus JADJGC01. Next base: position 43,904 of record CAZOYE010000027.1, on the reverse strand, counting down.
ATTTCCTCGAAGTCAACACGCGCATTCAGGTCGAGCATCCGATCACGGAAATGGTTACCGGCATCGACCTGGTAAAAGAGCAGATTCGGATTGCCTCCGGCGAGAAGTTGTCGTTCACGCAAGAGGACGTGAAGACACGCGGGCATGCGACGGAGTGCCGCATCTATGCCGAGGACCCCGCGACGGGATTTTTGCCTTCGCCGGGGAAGATCCTCTACTTGAGCGAGCCCTCGGGGGCCAATCTACGCATCGACACCGGAGTCTATTCGGGTTGTGACGTGCCGATCTATTATGATCCGATCCTCTCGAAGGTGATCACGTATGGGCGCAATCGCGAAGAGTCCACCGACCGCATGCTTCTTGCCCTCAAAGACTATCGCTTGATCGGTATCAAGAACAACATCCGGTTCCTGATCGACTGCCTCAATCATCCCGAGTATCGCGCCGGTAATCTCTTCACGGGGTTTATCGACCAGCACCTGCCCGATTGGTCGGAGCCGAACGGCAAGAAAGAACTCGATCTTGCGCTTGCGGGTGCAACGCTAGCGGCAACGGCGCGGCAGGCGACAGCAGGTACATCTGAGATCGACAAGTCCGATTCACCCTGGCAGTCGATGGGAAGGTGGGAGCTGTAATGGAGCTGAAGTTGTTCATCGAGGCGGAAGCGATCGAAATCAAGGCAGATCGCAGCGGCGACTCGCTAACCATCCATTCCGCCGGCAAGGCGCACAGTTTTGGCGTCACCGAGCTCGGCAGCGGCGACTATCTTCTGCGCCACGGCGACAAAGTCCATCGGATCACGGCAATCAAGAACGGCAACAAGATTCACGTGCTCACGGAGAACGAATCATACGCCTTCGAATTGCCGGCAGCAAAGGACTCAGATCACTTCGGCGGCGAGCAGAGCGATCATGGCGATAAGTCCAAGATCGTTGCGCCGATGCCGGGCAAGGTCGTGAAGGTACTGGTCAAGCCCGGTGACACAGTGGAGCCGAAACAGAAGCTGGTGATCGTCGAGGCGATGAAAATGGAGAATCCCCTTGTCGCACCGTACAAGGCTGAGGTCAAGTCAGTCAACTGTGCCGACGGCGAGTTGGTCGACTCCGAGCGTGTGCTGATCGAACTGGTGAAGTCCGAATAATATAGGTGCCGCAAAAGGCGTGCTTCCTGTTAGAAGATTTTGCGCGCGAGACGCACTGATTCTCCCGTTCGCCCGGTTGCATCGGCTTCGCCCCATATTTTCCCTCATATCCCGCTATTATCTAAGGAATTGACCTTACAGCGCCGATAACTGCAATAGACGGAATAGGAGCTATTGCGAGATGCGCGAGCAACGAGTCATCACCAAGTGCAAGTACACCGACGTCTGCTATTTGGCGGAAGCCCTTCAATGTTATGGATATAAACTCGACTGTATTCTCTACACGAAGTCAAACGGAATTCCCGTTTCTCCGGAAGAGTTCCACCGCGCCGTTAACGAACTGATCGACAAGACCAAGGCTGAAGACGTTCAGAATCTCTGAGCGGAACATTCAGGTGGTTTTCACGGAAGAATTTTCTTCCTCATAAGATCCTGCATAAGATATCGCGGGTTCGGTCTCCACGCTAAGCTCAACCACCACAGCACTTTAAGCATTGCGCTCCAAGTTTGGCAGGGCGCTTGCAATGCCTCAGGCGGAGAAAAGCCATGCTTAAAGGAATTTACAACACTGCCAGTTCGATGGTCCCGCGCATGCGGAAACAAGAAGTGATCGCGAACAACATGGCGAACGCAGAAACCGTGGGCTACAAGAAGGACTCGCTGTTCCTGCGCGTCTTCAAGAAGGAACAAGAAGTCTCGCTGAAAGGCCTGCAGCCGGCGTGGGAGGTGCGCATGATCGACAAGCTTTACACAGATTATAGCGGCGGATCGCTGGAAGCGACCGGCCGCGAACTCGACCTGGCGCTGCAGAGTGAAGGCTTCTTCACAGTGCTGACCCCCAACGGGGAAGCCTACACGCGCAACGGCGCGTTTTCGCTGGGACCCGATGGATCGCTCGTGAATTCGGACGGTTACCCGGTACTGGCTGATGGCGGTCCCGTGATCCTCACCGGCAATAAGGTCGCTTTCGGCAACGATGGACAAATCACGGTTGATGACCAGGCGATCGGCAAGCTGCGCATCGTCGATTTCGAAGATCCGGATGCGGTACGCAAGGTCTCCGGCACGCTGTATGCACTTAACGAAGGGGCCACACCGATCACGCCTCCGTCCGTGAATGTCCGCCAGGGATACCTGGAGAAATCCAATGTCGACATCCTCCGCGAGATGGTTGAGATGATTGACACCTACCGGATGTTCGAGACCGGCCAGAAAATGATTCAGATTCAGGATGATACGCTCGGCAAGGCGGTCAGCGAACTGCCCCGCGTTTAGAGGAGTGAAGTAAGATGATCAGATCATTACGCACCGCCGCCTCGGGCATGAGTGCCCAGCAGATGAACGTTGACAACATCGCCAACAACCTGGCGAACGTCAACACGACCGGCTTCAAGAAGTCCAAGGTGGAATTTCAGGATATCATGTACCAGTCGCTGCGTCGTCCGGGCGTGACGGCGATTACCGGCTCGACCGTGCCGACGTCGCTTGATATCGGTTACGGTACGCGTCCAGTCGCCACCACGCGCCAATTCTCAGTGGGCGAACTTTCGCAGTCGGGCAACCCGCTTGATCTGGCGATCGACGGCGACGGCTTCTACCAGATTCAGCGACCTGACGGCACGATCGCTTATTCGCGCGACGGCAGTCTCAAGTTAACCGCCGACGGCCGCGTCGCCACCTCCGACGGACTCTTTCTTACGCCCGAAATCACGATTCCCGAAGACGCGGTCTCGATCTCGGTCGGCTTTGACGGACGCGTGTCGGTCGTGCAGACGGGCTCAAACGAACCGCAGGAGATCGGGCAAATCGAGCTGGCCCGTTTCATCAACCCGGCCGGGCTGGCGGCGATCGGACACAATCTTTTTGAAGAAACACCGGCCTCCGGTACTCCGATCACCGGCGCGGCGGGCGAGGACGGCTTCGGCAGAATCAACCAGGGCTATCTCGAGATGTCGAACGTCGACGTGGTGACCGAGATGGTCAACATGATCGTGGCGCAACGCGCCTACGAAATCAATTCGAAAGCCATCCAGACTGCGGACGATATGAGCAGTCTGGTCAATAACCTGAAGCGATAGGCAGACCATGAAACGCATTACACATGGACGTGTGATTGCGAGACACAGCGCGGACAATCAGGCCACAACCACAGGATTTCGCGCCGTGGCGCTTTCGCGCCGCATCACATTCTCAGAGTTCGGCAAGAAGCTCACGATCACAGCCGTCACGTTGTGGCTGATGATGATCGCGGTGTCGCACGCCGTGGCGGCGCCAAGCGCGGCCGCCGATATCGAGCAAGCGATCCGCAACCTGCTAACCGACACGCGCTACGAATACATCGTTGCCCTCACGCAGAGCGCCAACGCCGCCCCCGAACATTACGACTCACTGCGCGCCGAAGCTGTCGGCGAATCGCAGCCGTTCGGCAATTGCTGGGTGCGGGTGTTTTTCTACAGCGGCGGCGCAATTGTCCAGACCGCGACGCTCAATGCCCAGGTGTTGTGGTACCAGGAAGCCCATGTCAGTACGCGCGCCATCACGCGCGGAGAGGCTTTGAGTCCCGATCTGTTTACTGTCATGCGGCGTGAAGTCACCTCGACTGCTGATCCGATTGTCACCGGTCTGGAAGAGATTGAAGGCAAAGAAGCCGCACGCTCAATTCCACAGGGCAAATCGCTCACTTTTTCGATGATCAAGAACGAGGAACTGATCAAGCGCGGCGACCACGTCACGATCGTGTATCAGAACGGCAATTTGCAGATCACAGCCTCCGGCGAAGCGCGGCAGGCCGGCGCCCGGGGCGAGGCGATCAAAATCAAGAATCTATCAACGAACAAAATAATCACGGCAGAGGTGCTCGATGAACAATCGGTCAAAGTCGTCCGCTAAGACTGCGGAAGTCGTCTTCGTGGTCGCCGTCGTGGCGGTCATGCTATTCCTGCCGATTTCGCTCAAGGCACAGCGCGTCGGTTCCGACGGCTCGTTCTTCACGGACATCAAGGCGTACCGCATCGGCGATCTGCTGACGGTACTGGTTTACGAAATCACGGAAGCCTCGAACGAATCGGCGATGAAAACCGAGGAATCGAGCGAGGGGACGACGAAGTCCTCCGGCGGCGTCGGACCGCTCAACTTCATTCCGCTCTTCTCCGCCGACAACGCCAACGAAAACACTTACGACGGCAAAGGATCCAATTCCCGTAAAGGCTCGATACGCGCCCGCATGACAGTGGAAGTCGTCGGCGAACGCAGCAACGGGGATTTGGTCATTCACGGTTCGCGTATTCTGGAGATCAACTCGGAGAAGGAGACGATGACGTTGTCCGGCATCATTCGCCGCGCCGACATCAATCCCGACAACACGATCAACTCCTACAACATCGCGAACGCCAAAATCGAGTACACCGGCAAGGGACCGGCCGCCGATGGTTCCAAACCTGGCTTAATCACCAGAGTCCTCAACTGGATCTTCTAAATGGAGCATGGATGCTATGCGCATTTTGCGACTGCTGATCATCGGATTGATCATCTTCGTGCTGGTCAACATCGTCTCACTGATGGAAGCCCGCGCTGACGTCAGAATCAAAGACATTGCCAGATTCAGCCAGGCCGGCGAGGTAGACCTCGTCGGCTACGGCCTTGTGATCGGGTTGAACGGCACCGGCGACGGCAAAGGCGCACTCTTTACGGTGCAGTCGATCGCCAACATGCTGCAGCGCATGGGGGTCACGGTTGCGGCGGAAAAGATCAAGATCAAGAACGTCGCCGCCGTGCTCGTGACGGCAAAGCTGCCGCCGAGCGCCATCATGGGCGACCGGCTCGACGTGACGGTGTCGTCGATCGGCGATGCTTCCACTCTCGAGGGCGGAACACTGGTACTGACGCCGTTGACGGACCGCTCCGGCGCAATCTACGGCTATGCGCAGGGAAGCGTGTCAATCGGTGGGTTTAATGTCCAGGTCGGCGACAACAAGATCGTCAGCAACTACACGTTGGTCGGCAGAATTCCGAACGGACTCGCGGTCGAACGCGAGGCAACGCACGAGTTGGATTCGTCCAACCTGCTGAAACTCTCGCTCTATAACCCCGACTACACGACAGCTGAGCGAATCAAAGACTCTATTAACGGCCGCTACGAGAAGTCGGCCACCGTCGCGAGCGACGGATCGCTGAGTATCACGCTCCCGACGACACTCATCGGCGCGGACGGCAAGGCGCAGTTTATCGCCTCGGTGGAGAATCTGATGGTGACGCCAGACACGCGGGCGCGCATCGTCATCAATGAAAAGACCGGTACGATCGTTGCCGGAGGTAATGTGACGATAGCGCCGGTGGCACTGGCGCACGGGAACATCACGATCGAGGTGCGCTCGATTCCGGTGATCAGCCAGCCCGAACCGTTCGGCAAAGGCGAAACGGTCTCGACGCAGGAAACCACCGTTGATATCACCGAAGAAGAGGCGCGCGTCATTTACTTCGAAGAGCGCACGAATATCTCCGAGATTGCTTCGGCGTTGAACGCAATCGGCGCTTCACCGCGCGACATCATTGCCATTTTCCAGGCCATCAAACAGGCCGGAGCCCTGCGTGCTGAACTCGTGGTGCTATGATCAAGCTCAACATGCTCACACAGCCGCTCAAACTTGAGCCAGCGAAGCCCGCTCTGGGCGAAGCCACGCAAAGGCGCCAAAAGCTCAAGCAGGCAACGGAAGCGTTCGAGGCGGTCTTCATCAATCAACTCCTCAAGAGCATGCGATCGGTAAGTTTCACGAAAAAAGAGGACGAAGGATTCGGGAAGGAGATCATGCTGGCGATGGCCGATGAAGGCGTCGCGCGGCAGCTCTCCAAATCCGGCATGCTCGGTGTTGGTCGGATACTCTACGAACACCTGCTCAGGCGACTCGAAGAGGAGCCGCAGACCGGCAGCGGCCTGCAGATCACGTCACCGCGTCATATCGACGGCATCGCCCCGCCGCGCAGTGCAGCGCCGGCGGCGCCCGGTAAAGACAGCACGATCGACTCTCCGATTCGTCCGCAACCGAGTTCAGGAACAGACATGAAAGTGACGCCCGCAAGCAAACCGACCGAAAGGCTTGTCGCGAGTGAGCCTGCGCTCAATCAACCGGCTCGCCGGGGACGGCTGGAGAAGTACATCACACACATCCGCGAGGCAGCGCAGGAGACCAAGCTTTCCGAGGATCTCATCAGTGCGGTAATCAAGCATGAATCAGGCGGCGATTCGACTGCAGTGTCGCCGAAGGGTGCGGCCGGGCTGATGCAGCTCATGCCGGACACGGCGCGGGCCGTAGGTGTTAACGATCGTTTCGATCCACGAGAGAACATCATGGGCGGCGCGCGTTACTTGCGCCAACTGGTCGACCGCTTTGGCAATCTTGAAAACGCGCTGGCGGCTTACAACGCTGGACCGGGGAATGTCGAACGGCACAACGGTGTTCCACCTTTTCCGGAGACGCAGAATTACGTGCGGCGTGTACTCGCCGATCTTTCTGTCGATAAGTAGGTTAATAAAAATCGCGCGTGTTCCGACAATGAGTATGTAAGAGGAGACATCTTGGAAGATAAAATTCTCAGACTGATCCGGTTGATCGGGGAAGAGGTGCAGATTTTTGAGCTATTTCTGCGCCATCTGAACCGACAGCAGGACGCTTTGGTCTCCAATGATCTGGAGGCATTGCAGCGGGTAACGCAGGATCAGGAGGATCTGGCGCGCCGCACGACGCAAATCGAGACCGAGCGCCGACGCCTGGTCGAGACGATTTGCGGCGAGTTGAAGCGCGACCAGTCTGATCTGACGCTCACGGAACTCACCAAGCTGGTTGCCGAACCGGAATCGAACCAGATTCACGCGCTGCAGACGACGCTCCTCAGCTTGCACGAACAGATTAGCACCATTAAGTCACGCAATGATTTCCTGATCCGCAAGTCGATGGAATACATCAACACGACGATCGCGCAACTGGGACTGACGGAACAGGTCAACCAGACCACATACTCGGCGGATAACACGAAAGCCGCTCCGGCAGCCAAGACGGCGCTGGTCGATCGGAGAGCATAGGATGTCAGGACTCTTTTACGGATTGGAACTGGGCAAGCGCGCCCTGATGGCGCAACAACTGGCCCTGAATACGAGCGGTCACAACGTCGCCAATGCGGCGACTCCAGGCTATTCGCGCCAGCGGGTGAGTCTGACGCAGACTTTGCCCCTTGACACGCCGCAGGGCAGCATCGGTTCCGGCGTGTATGCCAAAGATGTGCGCCACGTGCGCGATCTCTTTCTGGGCTCGCAGTACCGCAACGACAACGGGCATTTCGCGCGCTGGGAGACGACGCATAAGTCGCTTTCGCAGGTTGAATTGTTCTTCAACGAGCCGAGCGATAAGGGCCTGAATCAGTTGATCCAGGACTTCTGGAACAGCTGGGAGAACCTGGCGACCAACCCGACCGCGCGCAGCACGGTCGTGGAGAAGACCAAGGTGTTGATCAACGCCTTCCACGAGCACGCCCAGCAATTGAGCGACCTGCGCACCAGTATTGATACCGACGTCAAGAATCGTATTTCCGAGATCAACCTGCTCTCGACGCAGATCGCCTCGATCAATCGCCAGATTGCCGGCGCCGAAATCGGCGGCGGCATGGCCAACGACCTGCGCGATCAACGCGACCTGTTGATCGACAAGCTCTCTTCGATGGTGCAGGTCCGCACGCTCGACCGCCCCAACGGCACCGTCGCGGTCCTGATCGGATCGATGACGCTGGTCGACGGCGGCGACGATCTCAAGATTGAAACCAAGACGCTCGAGGAAGCCGGCGCCACCAAGACCCTGGCGGTCTGGGAAGGCACCAACATCGAGATCGATTTTACCGGGGGTGAGATTTACGCCAACCAGCAACTGCGCGACAAGACGATCCCGGAAATGCAGGCGCAGCTCGACACGCTGGCGCGGACGATTATCGAACAGGTGAATGCGCTGCATCGAACGGGCATCGGCGCGGCGGGATCGACCGACGTGGATTTCTTCGATCCGACGTTTGTTTCGGCGCAGACGATTGCGCTGAATCCGGCGGTCGAACTCGATCCGAACCTGATTGCCGCCTCGCTATCCGGCGAGCCCGGCGATACCCGCAACGCGCAGGCGATCAGCGAACTGCGCAACGCGCGGCTGCTGCTCGCGAACTCAGTCACGATTAACGAATACTATGCCAATATGGTCGGCACGCTCGGCATCAAGACGCAGGAAGCGGAAGTTTTGAAGGAAAATTACGACCTGTTGGTCACTCAGCTGGATAACGCCCGGCAATCGGTACAGGGTGTTTCAGTCGATGAAGAGGTCACGGATATGATCCGTTTCCAGCGCGCGTATGAGGCGGCGGCGCGCGTGATCACCTTCATGGACGGCGCTCTCGAAACAGTCATCAGCGGCATGGGCGTGACGAGATAACAGACCACGGAGGGTGGATTGCTCATTCTAACACGGAAGTTAGGCGAGTCCATTACGATTGGTGACAACATCAAGGTCACCGTACTCGGGATTTACGGACGACAAGTGCGCCTCGGAATCGACGCGCCGCTGAAGGTTGTCGTGCACCGCGAAGAAGTGTACGTCAAGATTCAGCAGGAAAATCGCAAGGCGGCCCAGGCCGGCAAGAAGGACCTGATGTCGGTCGTGACGATGCTCAAGAACAAGTTCAAGGGCGACCTCAAGCCGGACGGCGACGTCAAATCGGAACTGGAGTATCGCGAGTCGAAGGGAAAGAAAGAACGAAACGATGATATACGACCGGAAGGGAAGCCGTAGGACTCAGCCATGCGAAGCGGAAAAGATACAAACGCGGGACGGCAGTCGTCGGGCGCCGACGATCCGAAGATCAAGGACCAGACGCGCGACAGTGACGACAAGCGCCAGCCGAACCCGATGGATGAAGGATTCGTGTACTACGAAGAGTAGACTATGCGCGTAACTCACGAGATGATTGCCAATCAGGTTGTCTTCAACCTGACCAACAACATCAACCGGTTCTTCAAACTGCAGAACATGATGTCGACGAACCGGCGCATCAACAAAGTGTCGGATGACCCGATCGGAACGATCAAGGACCTGTCCTACCGGGAACGCCTGACGGAGATCACGCAATACAAGGCGAACATCTCCATCGGACAGACCTGGCTGGCCTCGACCGACCTGGCGCTCAATGACATCAATTTGTCGATACATGAGGCGCATGCGCTCGCGGTCGAGATGTCGAACGATACCTACGACGCTGTGGCGCGCGAAGCCGCGGCCAACGAAATTCAGTCGTTGCTGGAGCAAATTCTCGCGGCGGGAAATTCGCAGCTCCAGAACAATTACCTGTTTGGCGGGTATCGAACGCGCACCAAGCCGTTTGAATCGGGCGCCAATGGCGTGGTCTATCGCGGCGACGACGGCGCCATAGCCTACACGATCGACAGCAAGGCCAAGGTACAGATCAACACCGTCGGCTCAAACCTGCTGACGCGACCGTTCCAGGTGATCGGTCAAGACGCCGACCTCAATGTCGGCATCCTGGGCACGACTCCGCTGGCTACGCTCAACACCGGTAACGGCGTCGATCTGGTCCCGGGGACGTTCACTCTGCAGGACAACAATCTTGGCATCTCAGTCAACCTTGATATCAGTGCCGCCGCGACCGTCAATGATGCCATCACGGCGATCAATACGCAATTGACCGCGGCAGGAGTCACGAACGTCACCGCTTCGCTCGGCCTGGAAGGCAACAATATCCGCTTCGTCGCCGTCGATCGTCCGGAAATCGCCCTGACGACTCCGCTGGCGAATCTGAACAGCGGCAACGGTGTCGATATGCAGCCGGGGCGGTTTGTCATTCGCGACGGCGGCAGCACGAACGTTACGATCGACCTGGCGGGGGCCATCACGGTTGGCGACGTCATTACCGCCATCAATACGCAATTGGCTGCAGCCGGAATAAACAATGTGACGGCTGCACTCAACGGCGCGCAGACCGGCATCAACATCACGGATACAAACGGCACGCCTCTGGGCCTGCTTGTTGAAGATACTGCCGCGACGGAGTCAACGGCCTTCGATCTCGGACTCATCGGCCCAATCAATCCATTGTTGGCGGGCAATGCGCTCAATCCGCGTCCGTCGTTCACCATCAGCGAAGCAGCCGTTGGCGAAACCACGGCCGCCGACATGGGCATCCTCGGTCAGTTCACTTACAATCATGTTGGAACCGACATCGGGCCGGAATTGCTGTCGACGACGCTGCTGAGTCAGTTTGCGAACAACCTCGGTATCGCGCGCGGGCAGCTCCGCATTTCGCATGGCGAGACCGATCTCGTCATCGACACCTCGAATCCGGCGCTGATTACCGTACAGGATTTCCTCGACGCCATCAACAATTCAGGATTGAACATCACCGCCTCGATCAACGCGGCGGGAACAGGAATCCAGATCCAGAATAACGATCCGACGCGCACGCTGACCATCGCCAATGTCGATGAAAACCGCGCGGCCTCGGCTCTCGGGATCGCCGGTGCCGCTGATGTCCTGGGAACGATGATCCTTTTGGTCGATGCTCTGCGCTCCGATGACCGGCAGACGGTGTCGGAACTGATCGGGACGCTTGATTCATCGCTCAACGTCGTGCTCAATGAACGGGCTTCGGCGGGCGCCAAGGTGATCCGCATGGAAACCACGCTCACGCGGCTCGAGGAATACGAAGTCAATTACACGAAACTGCTTTCAGAAGTAGAAGACGCCGACATCACGAAACTGATTACGGACCTGGCGATGCAGGAGAATGCCTATCAAGCCGCGCTGAACTCGGCGGCAAAGATCCTGCAGCCGTCGCTTCTGAACTTTATCAAGTGAGGGTCAATGGAACTGCAAACGCGGCAATTTGGAATGCTTGAAATCAGCGAAGCGGATGTGCTGATCGTTCCGAAGGGACTGCTGGGCTTCGAGAGCTTCGAACGCTATGTCCTGATCGACAACCCGGAGTGCCGTCCTTTCCGCTGGTTGCAGTGCGTCGACGCGCCGGAACTCGCCTTTGTGGTCGTGAGTCCGGTGGTGTTCTTCCCGGAGTACAAAGTCGTGGTACACGCCAAGGAAGTGGCGGACATCGGCGTTAACCAGCCGGGCGATGTCGAGGTATACGTCATCGTGACCATCCCGGAACAACTCGAACAAATGTCGGCGAACCTCCAGGGCCCAATCCTGGTCAACCGCCGCAACAACCAGGTGAAGCAGATCGTGCTGACCGACAGCATCTACACCGTGCAGCATTCGATCGTGCGCCAGCTGGAACGCATTCAGAACGTCCCGACCGGCAAGCCGGTCTCGACCGTGCAGATATCGTAATCGCGCCCATTTCGCACAGAATGGATCTGGCCATGCGCGCGCCCCGACCGGCAAATAGGAGTTTGCATGACGACACAATCGCGGACGAAATTCCCGACGCAAACGGCTGCGGCTGACCCGCAACTCGCCGAACTACTCGAGCAGGCCTCCCAGGCGATCTCTTACAATGACTTCGCGACGGCGGGCAAGCTGCTGATGAGCGCCTGCAATCGCGCGGGGCACTCGCTCGAACTCCACCTGCATGCTGCGCTGGTGCTGCGCCAAAGCGGAAATCTGCCGCTGGCCGAGAAATACCTTCTCAAGGCGCATCATCTCGATGCGCGCAGCCTGGAGCCTCTGCACAACCTCGCGATTCTGGCCACAGAACAACGCGATCTGGAAAAAGCCAAGGAATACCTGCACCGGGCGCTGGTGATCGACCCGGAAAACGCCGGGACCCTGAATGATCTGGCGGTCCTGGAAGAGCAATCGGAAAACGACCCGGCAGCGCAGCTGCTATACGAGCGCGGTATCCGCCTGGCATCGGCGAGCAAGCGTCTTTACCAGAACTACTTTGAGTTTTGCAGTCGCACGGGAAACCGGGAGAGCTTTCAGCAGGCCTGCACGCTCTATCGTCAACGCTGGGGACAGGACGCTGCTTCGATTAAGTGGTGCGGCGAACAGGACACCGCGGCGCCGCAGGCGACACAAGAAGGAATCCGCGCGAAGAATTCAGGGAGTCTGAGACTGGCATTCTTTGCGGCACACCGCATGTTCATCGACCCGGTGATTGCGCACCTCTCACAAGCGCATCAGGTTAAAGTACTTCAAGCGCCGACAATTGAAGAAATGCGTGACGCCCTGAAATGGGCAGACCTCGCGTGGTTCGAGTGGTGCGACCAGTTATTGATCCAGGCCACCAAACTGCCCAAGACGTGCAAGATCATCTGTCGCCTTCACAGCTACGAAGTCTTCACCGAAATGCCGCGCCAGGTGGATTGGACAAAGGTCGACCACCTCGTGTTCGTCAACAGATCAGTGCAGGAACTGATGGCATACAATACGTCCGTTACAGTCCCGCAGTCGGTGATCTTCAACGGCGTCGACACTCAGCGATTCGACATCCCGCTGGAGAAAAAGTACGGGAAGAGGATCTGCTCAATCGGCTACGTCAATTACAAGAAGAATCCGGCGTTGCTGCTCTACTGCTTTAAGGCCATTCACGATTACGATCCCGGCTATACATTTCACATCGCCGGCGAGCACCAGGATCCGCGCATCCAGGTGTACTTTGCGCATCTGCTGCCGAAGTTGAATTTGCCGATTCAATTCGACGGCTGGGTGCAGGACATTCCGGCGTACCTCGCCGACAAGGACTTCGTCATTTCCACGTCGCTCTTTGAATCGTTCCATTACTCGATTGCCGAGGGGATGGCGTCCGGAGTGCTGCCGTTGATACACAACTGGCTGGGATCGGAGTATCTCTATCCGAAGGAGTATCTCTTTACGACACCCGATGACTGCCTGAAGCTGCTGCAACGGCTCGAACAAGCAGATCGCCGCCGTCTTGGCGCCGAGTGTCGGCAGCACATCGTTGAGAATTTTGACAACCAAAAGCAATTGGCAAAAATCGAGCAACTGATCGAAACGGTCAGCGGTAAGCCGACGGCGGGGAGGGGCAGGTGAGCCGAAGAGCAAAAAAGGCAAGTCCCGCGCCGGAGACCGGAGTCCTCGACGCTTGTCTCGAGTCTGTCTTCAAGCTCTACGACAGCAGCGCATACGCGGCGGTGTTACAGGCCGCTGCAGAGTTCGTCAAGGAGACGCGCTCACCTTCAAGTTCATTGGAGGCTCAGGCTTTCGCTGTTGTTGCCTGGAGTGCAAACCGTCTGGGACGTTATAACGAAGCCCAAGACATTTGTGACCGACTGGCAAAGGCGTCGCAAGACACAAGCTCCATCAAGCGCCTGGAAATCGTGCTGTCGGCACAGGCCGGGGCACACAAGCAGTGCCGCAGACTTCGGCAGGCATATATCGGGGAACGAGAACACTGGCAAGAACTGAAGAGCGCCATGGGGCAGTTGCTATACGAATGCCGCGATGCCACAATTGCAGCTGCAGACGCGGAGTATCAACTCCGATCATTTGACGAGTCAGCCCGCATCCTCACGAAAGCCTGCGCGACGCGCCCGGAAGTCGCCGAGTTCTACCTCGAACTCGCCCGCGTGCAGAGGCGCGCCAAGGACGAGGCCGGACTGCGCCGAACTCTCACGCTTGGACTGACCAACGCTCTTGAAAAACGCGACCTGGCGAAGCTCTCACGCGAACTGATCGGACCGGAACGGCTGTCAGTCTGCATGATCGTCAAGAACGAGGAGAAATTCCTGCCGCAGTGCCTGGCGAGTATCCACGGCTTCGCTGATGAGATCATCGTTGTTGATACCGGCTCGACCGACCGTACCGTAGAAATTGCCGAGAGCTTCGGTGCAAAGGTATATCACCACCCCTGGGAGAACAATTTCTCGCTGCATCGCAACCAGTCGCTGGACTACGCGACTGGAGAATGGGTTTTCATTATCGATGCCGACGAAGAGTTCGTCGCTGCGGACCTGGATAAGCTCAGGCTCGCGATGACGATTCCCGATGTGAACATTCTCTCGATCTCGGTGCACAACAAGCATACGCGCACCGGCGAGTTTACGTCGTTTCTGCCCTCGGTGCGGTTATGGCGCCGCAAATTGAACCTGCATTACGAGGGTATCGTCCACAACGAGCTGCGGCTGCCGCCGCAGGAAGCGATTCTGCGCGTCGATGCAAAATTGATCCACTACGGCTACGGGCTCGACTGGAACCAGATGAAGCAGAAGATTGCCCGCAGCAAGGAACTGCTTCACGAACAATTGCGCGCCAACCCGAATAACGCCTTTGCGAATTTCAACCTGGCGCAGTTGTTGCGCGGCGAGCACCAAGTGCCGCCCGAAGAAGTCTGTCGCGAGATTCTTGAACATGCCGGGCGCGCGGTAGCCCAGACGAATCCGAAAGATCCTGCCCAGCGTCACATTCACCTGATGGCGCTCGACCAGATGTGCAGCGCGCACTTCTATCTCAAGGACTATGCCGCTGCCGAACAGGCGGCAAGAACGGCGTTGAAGCACGATCCGAATTATCTCGACCCGCTCTTTGCCCTCGGGCACATCTACGCCGCGCAAAGGATGTTTCCGGAGGCTATCGCCGCCTACAGCGAATATATCAAGGCAGCCGATGCCTATGATCCGGGCCGGGAGACGACCAACTATATCCTGATCCACTCTGCGGATCAGGCAGCGGCTTACTTCAGCCTCGGTTTGATCCATGAGGAACTCGATCGGATCGCTGAGGCAGAGCATTATTTCCGCACGATCCTCGAAATCAAGCCGGACCATCTCGATGTACTGACCCATCTGGCATTGCTGCGTTACAAGCAGTCAGACTGCAATGAGGCTGCCATCCTTGCCGAACGGCGGCTTGCGAGCGAACCGAAAGACCTGAGCGCCCGCTACATTTTGGCGCGAGTGGCGCAACAACGCGGCGATGCGCAGCGGGCGCTGGCCGACGTTGATTCTATCCTGGCGGTTGATCCGCAGCATGTAAAGGCACTCGAATTGCGCGTTTCACTGCTGCGCGAGTTGGGCGAGGAGGACAATGCCCGCTCGGCAGCCCGGCGCGTGAACGAGGTCGACCCGAACAATTACTCCGCGCAGATTCAGCTTGCGGAACTTCATTCTTCGCGCGGCGAACATCGCGAGGCGGCCGCTGTCTACCAGCGCCTGACGGAGTTGCATCCGAATGACGCCGAACTTTTCAACAACCTGGGTAATTGTCATTTCCGCTTGCGGGACTTCGCGGAGGCGATTCGCTACTACAGCACGGCATTGTCAATCCAGCCGCAGTTGGTGCCCGCGCTGCGCAATATCGGACTGGCGTATTTCAAGAGCAGCGATCCGGCGGCAGCTATCCGGCATCTAAGCAACTACCTTGATCACGCGCCCGACGATCTGGAAGTAACCTACTTGACAGCCCGACTCAATTTCGAATTGGGACGATTTCAAGAAGCGATCCGGCACACGGAGCGCGCGCTGGTGAAGCACCCACGCTCGGCAGAGTTGCTGTCTTTTCTGGCGGACAACTACCTGAAGCTCGGGCACGTTGAGAGCGCCAGCCTGGGCTATCGAAAAGCCATCGAGTGCGATCCGTCGTACTCGCCGGCGCAGACAATGCTCAGCGAGATCGATCGCTTCCAGCGCGCAGCTGCCAGTCAGCAGAAGAAGTAATGGCCGTGTTGCGCCTCAGCCCCCTCGATCGCACGTGTGTGGAAAGGCTGCTGTCGTCGCAGCCGCACCTTGTGCAAAACAGCCTGACATGGTTCGACTTCATTAGAAGTTTTAGCGGTGAGAACGACTGCTCGCTGCAGTTTGAAGAAGACGGCAAAGCGATTGGCTTTTTGCTTGCTCTCCAGCACCGTCGCCTAATTCAATCGTTGCCATACCCAGCCAGCTACTCCGGGCCGTTGTTTGCCCCGGGAACTTCCCCACGTGTGCAGCTTGAATGCATGGAACTGGCGCTGGACAATTTCAAAGAGCGCGCCGATGTGGTTTCGGTCTGCGCCACTCCGATCATGGAAAGGGACAACGGCTGGAGCAGCAGGTTCGAGTTCAGAGCGCAAAACCAGATACAGGTAATCGATCTCACGCAACCTCTGCTTAGCGGCACAACCTCGAAGTTCCGAAACAATC
Organism: uncultured Ignavibacteria bacterium; assembly: GCA_964584025.1. Taxonomy (GTDB): domain Bacteria; phylum Zixibacteria; class MSB-5A5; order CAIYYT01; family CAIYYT01; genus JADJGC01. The sequence goes on along the minus strand of CAZOYE010000027.1, from coordinate 27,630 downwards.
TGCTACGCAACCTGCGTAAGGCAGTGGACGCAGGGGTGAGCGTCGACTTTGCCAAGAGCAAGACCGACCTCGAGTCGTGGTATACGGTCTACGAGAGCCGTGCCGCGGAGCTGGGCGCGCCGGTATTACCGCCGGATTACTTTCAAGCGATGCGCGAACACCTCGAACCTGCGGACAATTTCCGTCTGGTGAGTGCGCGGCAGGGAGAGCAGTACCTGGGGGGAATCATTATCGTCTTCAACGACTACTGCGCCGACTACTACCTGAGCATGTTCGACCGCCGCTATGACTCATTGCAGGCATCAACGGCAGCGTTCGACTTCATGCTCCATTGGGCGCGCGCGCAGGGAATTCGCTATCTGAACTTGCAGGCCTCACCAGCGAACCAGCCGGACCTGATCCGGTTCAAAGCCGCCTGGGGTGCGCAGGCATGGCCGCAATCCTACTTTGTTTCAATCCTCAACAATCGTGATAAAGTTTTGCAGACGTCCGTCGATCAAATCAGAAACGACTATTTGTTTCACTTTTTCGTGCCGTTTGCCGCACTGACGGTCAAGACTGAAACAGCAAGAGACAGGGAAGTCACTCATGCACACTAAACCATTTCATGTTCCAGTAACAAACAATATCACCGGCAAGACCGTGTTCATCACCGGCGGGGCAGGATTTATCGGCTCCGCAGTCGCCGAACGCCTGGCGGACAACAACCGCATCATCATTTTCGATAACTTCAAACGCAATTCGATCGTCGACAAACCGTTGTTGACCACGCATCCGAATGTGACGGTTGTTAACGGCGATATTCGCGATCGCGAGGGACTCTGCAAGGCGATCGACGGAGCGAATATCGTGATTCACGCGGCGGCCGTGGCGGGTGTTGACTCCGTACTGCGCGATCCGGTGATGACGATGGAAGTCAACGTCATCGGCACCTACAATGTCTTCACGACTTGCCTGGCGGCGAAGTCCGGGCTCGAACGCGTGATCGATTTCTCGACCAGCGAAGTCTTCGGTTCATATGCTTACAAAGTTACAGAGGATCGTCTCAAGCCGGAGTTCACAGTCGGGGAAGCGCGCTGGTCGTATGCGATCAGCAAGCTGACCGGCGAGTTCTTCGCCAACAGCTTCTTCATTAAATATGGTCTGCCGATCGTCTGCGTGCGCCCGTTCAATATTTATGGACCAGGACAAGTTGGCGAAGGCGCGATCCATCACTTCGTCGTCAATGCCGTGCAGAACAAGACCCTGACGATTCACGCCGACGGCAGCCAAATCCGCGCCTGGTGCTACATTGACGATATCCTCGACGCCCTCTTGGAAATCATGGTAAACGGGCGCTCGGTCGGGCACGCCTTCAACATCGGCAACCCCAAAAGCACGGTCACGATTTATAACCTGGCGCGCGAAGTCATCCGGCTCGCCGGGTCGAAATCCGATTTGGTGTTCAAGGAGATGACTTCGCCGGACGTGGAAGTCCGCATTCCCGACATCCACAAAGCCAGGGAAGTGCTCGCCTTCGAGCCCAAGGTTGAACTCGAAGACGGGTTGTTGCGGACCATCGACTGGTACCGTCAGAAGATGCTCGCGGCGCGGCAGGTCGAGCGGCATCGCGAAACAGCCGGGGCGGTGGCGCATGTCGGGTAACGGTAAGTCGCACACGGAGGCGCCGTGGCGGCAGTTCTACGGATTTGCGTCAGAGGCCGACCGTGAATTCCCGAACATGGTGCACCTCGATTTGATCAACATCTGTAATTTCAAGTGCATCCATTGCCCGCAAAACGACATCACGAAATTCGTGCCGGACTATCAACAGAACCAGCTTGACTGGAATGTCTTCACGCGCATCATCGACGAAGTGGCGGCACATGGAGCAACCTTGCGCATCACCTGCGACGGGGAGCCGTTTCTCTATAAGCACATTGCGCCCGCGATCAATTACATCAAGGACAAGGGTGTCAGAATCGCCACGATCGTCACGAACGGATCGGCCCTGACGCGTCCGATTGCGGAGGCGATTTTGCGACCGTCCGATACACGTTTTGTGATCGACTTCAGTCTCGACAGTCTCTACAAAACTACTTACGAAAAGATCCGGCTGCAGGGAAACTTCGTCGAAGTTTATAGCAACGTGCTGTTCCTGCTGAAGAACAGGAAGGTTAATCCCAACCTGCGCATCATCGTGAACATGATCGACCAGGACACACTTGAACCCGGGGAATTGGACTCATTTCGCAAGTTCTGGACGCCGATCGTGGACGAGGTCGTGGTGCGCACCTACCTGACGGTGAAGGGGATGGTCAACTCATCGACGATGAAGATGGAGCAGGACCAGTATCGCTGGCCGTGTTCGCTGCTGTGGAATCGCATCGCCATCAGCTCGCACGGGCGGCCGCGTTTCTGTGTCGCCGACTGGCGCGAACAGAGCGCCTTCCGCGACTATGACCTCAGCAAGATCACGATCAAAGAAATCTGGCAGTCGGAGCGCTATGACCAATTGCGCCGGATACACCTCGACCGCGAATTCGCCAAGATCGGTATCTGCAAGCACTGCACTGATTGGTTCGGGTTGAAATGGGATTACGATTATCGTACGGTGATTGACCGGCTGTTCGCGGCGCCGGCAGAGAGCAAGGGCGACGCGGAGATCAACAGCGAGGTCGCCGTTCATGTCTAAGCCGCGACAGCTGCTGGTTTTCGCCCGTGATTGGGAGTCGCGCGCTTTTCTTTCCCCTTACGTCAATGCCGCGAGCGTGTCGGGACGCCTCAACTGCGCCGTCGAGTATGACCGCGATCCCGAGAAGATATCTCGCTTGCTCAAAGAAGATGTTACCCTCTGGCTGGACGGACTTGATGACGCGATCGTCGAGCTAACGCGAAGACCTTTCCTGCATAAGGCGAGGGTCGTCTGTCGATTGCACCAGAGCGATTTGCTCGATGTTGATCTCAGCCGATGTCAGTGGGAGTTTTTTGACGATGTTGTCGTGAGCGGCAAGATCTCAGAGGCGATGCTCTTCGAGCGCTTTGACCGTATCGAGTCGATGTGCCGTGTGCACACGTTGACGCCTGCGGTAGTCGTGCCGACGATCAATGTTGGCGGGAAGCGCCGCACGGGGCAGATCGCTTATCTGGCACCGTTGAGATTCGACAACAATGCCATCCTGTTGATTCAGATCGCAGCGCAGTTGAAGCGCCGCGATCCGGAGAAGCGACTGGTGATCTGCGGCGAGTTTGAATCCAGGGCGCTGCAGGTCTACTTCGAGTCGCTCATTCAAACTCTGGATCTTGCCGGCCAATTCGATTTTCGGCTTCCTCCGGAAAACGTCAATGACTGGCTGGCGGACAAGGATGCCGTCATCTGTACCGGTGGACCGCGTCCCTGTGAATCTACGATCTTTAACGCGATGGCGCTCGGCGTTCGCCCGATCGTGCACACCTACTTTGGCGCCGAACACCAGTACCCGGTCGAGGCGCTGTTTGCCACGGTGGAACAGGCCGCAGACATGATCTGCGAGGCCGTGTTCGAGCCTCAGAAGTGGCGGCAGATCGCCGACGAGAACTACAACGTGACTCCGCGTCTGGATTTCTTCACAGCTATCACCGACGCGAGGGCGACGGTCACTGATCCGAAAGTGAGTGTGTTGCTCCCGACCTACAACCGCGCCGGCCTCCTGGCAGAGGCGTTGCGCCGACTGCAGGATCAGACTTATTCCCAGCTGGAGATCGTAGTAGTCGATGATTGCTCGTCAGACAACACTCCTGCGGTAGTCGCACAGGCTTGTCAGCGTCAATCCAATCTCGTTGCGATCCGCAACGCCACCAACCAGGGAAACGCCGGCTCGATGGCCATTGCCGCGCAGCACGCGACCGGGGATTTTGTCCTCGTCCTCAGTGACGACGACGAGCTTGTGCCCGACGCGGTTGCCAAATACGTGAGCTGCTGGAAGCAGAAACCGGTTGATCTCATCTACTGCGATTTGGCTGTGATTGACACCGACGGCAACGACCGGGGCAAGTGGACGTACAAGAATTACTACTCGAATCTGGAGTTGTTACGCGAACTGCTCTGCGCCGACGGCAACCGCATTCCGGAGACATTCTTTTGTCGTCGCGAGCTTTACGACAAGGTCTACCGCCAGACTTATTCGCGACGCTTCCTGAACACGTATTACCTGCCGCACCTGCGGCGCATAGAGATGCTCCACTTGCCGGAAGCACTCTATCGTTATGCCATCCACGCCGGTTCGACGTTCAACACGGCGCGCGGCCTGTTTGATCGGAGCAAATCAACCCAGAACTATTTCAACGCGATACTATTCATGTACTCGCCCGTCACCGTGATGGACATTCCCGACGGCAAGCCGCTGCCGACCCGGGTCGGACGGGCTTTCCTTAATGCCGCCAACCTGCTGATTCAGCACGGGAAACGACGTTTCAACGGCATGATGTATACCGGCGCGGAATTCAAGGCGACCGACAACCTGTGGTATCCCTATTACTACAATGCCTTCTATTGGCTCGAGCAAGCCCGCAAGTTTCTCGGGACGCACGACGATTGCGAAGAGCTGCGTCGTGAGATCCTGGCAAAGATAGATCCGCAGCGCTTCGATCCGCAAGAACACGCCGGGCTCCCCGAGGTGTACCGTGGATTGCCGTGGTTCGCCAATCGCTGCTTCAACAACGTGTCCGATTTCGTCTTGCTCGACATGGTGTCGATTGGCCAGAACCCGTTGTTCACACCGGGCGAGCTGGAAATCGCGCAGCAGGGCAAGATGCGCTTGAGCGTGCGCAATCACGTCTGTAAATCGCCCCAGGACCTGGCGGATGTCATGTGCGAGAACATGATCACAGTCGTCAACATCTTCGACGCCAGAAAGCTTGAGTCGACTTTGCGCTACTTGATCGAGAATCATCACTTTGCTGTTCACATTATGAATTTCACCGAGATTCAAGTTCCTGAACTCGAGACTTTGAAGAACCTCTACAATGCCTCAGTGAATGATGTCGCCAGCCTTGGTGAGTATATCTTCAAGTTGACTGAACTCACAACCACGAGCCGTTATGCCAATTCCGCTGTCCCAGCCCTGGTTTGACGACGACGAACAACGCGAAGTCGCCGCGGTATTGGCTTCGGGATGGGTCATGCAAGGACCCAAGGTCGCCGAGTTGGAAACCGCTTTCCGCGAATACGTCGGCGCACCGTGGGCAGTGGCCGTATCTTCTTGTTCAACGGCGCTGCATCTGGCGATGCGCGCTGCGGATATCGGGCCGGGCGATGAGGTCATTGTTCCTTCGCTAACCTGGATTGCGACGGCCGCAGCGATCGAGGAATGCGGCGCTCGACCGGTCTTCTGTGATGTACGGTTGACCGATTTCAATATTGATGCGACGCAAGTAGAATCGTTATTGAGTCCGCGCACCCGCGCTATCATCGCCGTCAACCTCTTCGGCCTGGCTGCCGATCTGCCGGCTATCAAAGCGATTGCCGATCGCGCAGGCGTTGTCATGATCGAGGACGCTGCGTGCTCGTTAGGCGCGACCGTGAAGGGAAAACAGAGCGGTACCTTTGGTCGGATGGGTTGCTTCTCGTTTCACCCGCGCAAGTCAATCACAACCGGCGAGGGCGGCATGATCGTCGGCAGCGACCCTACAGATGAGCGAATCCTGCGTTCGCTGCGTTCGCACGGGGTTGTCGCAGACTCGCATCCGGGGAAGAAACCGCCGTTCGATCTGGGAGATTTCGACAGTCTGGGTTACAACTACCGGCTCACAGATATCCAAGCCGCCGTGGGTGTGGCGCAGATGCGCAAACTCGACCGCATATTGCAGCGCCGCCGAGAGATCGCCGCCTACTATGACCGCGAGTTAGCCAATCTCGAATTGATTTCGCTACCGCGTGCCGATCGCGGGCTCGTCCACAGTTATCAGTCATATGTTCTCTATGTCGATTCAAAGGGCGAGGACCGGGCAGGGAACTCCGTGAGCGAGCAGTGTCGCAACCAGATCATGCTTGGCCTGGAGACTCGCGGAATTGCGACGCGCCCAGGTACGCATGCCGTTCATGCGCTCGATTACTATCGGACGAAGTATGGCCTGAGCCCCTGGTCGTGCCCAAATTCTTATCGCGCCATGACCCAGACGATTGCCTTGCCACTCTATCCCAAAATGTCGCAGAGAGATTGCGAGTATGTTGTCGAGAATGTTCGCCGAACGCATGATGCGATACTTCAGGGATGCGACGCAAGTATTCTTAAGGCATAGACTTCACAAGAAATCAAATCCATCTGCCTCTCGTGTATTAGGACTGTACAATCCGCCCAGATTGATTCTCGACGTAGTAGAAATGCGAATACTTCGCGCAGAATCGTGTCGGAATTCCTGACAGATTTGCAACTCTCGATCCCGGAAGCACTTCGTCAGCCCTGTCAAAAGGGGACAGCAAAATGGACTGTTTACACCGCTTAAGTTAGTGCGCCTATCGACCGAAACTCACTACAGAAGTCGAGAAACGCGGCTTTTGGACGTAAAGCAACAACCATTTGTGGCCGATATTCTTAGGGAAGAAATGGTTGGGAAAAGTTTCACGCACGTTTACGAAAAGCAGGTGGGTACGCGCACGTTTCCTCATCTAACCTGAGGAAGAGACCGGTTAGAAGGTCTAAGTTGCTCAGACCTTGGCAGACATCGGAAGTGGCTGAACGTAGCGAGCAGTCAGTCGAAATGTCGGAAACGGAATCCGACAGGGACATTCAAGGAGGATGGTGTAATGTCGTTACGCATTAACCACAACATTGCTGCGCTCGATGCTCAGCGTAACCTTGCGATGACTACCCGTTCCATCAGTCAAGTGATGGAAAAGCTGTCATCCGGTTATCGCATTAACAGAGCGTCGGACGATCCGGCCGGTCTGGTCATTTCCGAACAGTTCCGTGCCCAGATCGCCGGTCTATCACGTGCCATTCAGAACTCGGAAGGTTCGATCAACATGATCCAGACCGCCGAGGGCTCGCTCAACGAAATCAACTCGCTGTTGGTCTCGATGCGCGAATTGGCTATTCACGCCGCCAACGAAGGCTTCAACGATGCCAACCAGTTGGCTGCTGACCAGGCCGAAATCGAAAACGCGATCAAGACGATCGACCGCATTGCGGCCAACACGCAATTCGGTACCAAGAAGCTGCTTGACGGTACCAAGGACAATATCGCGACCATCACGACCGCGAACTCGTCCGGCCTGACCGTCCTGAAGAGCTTCTTGACCTCGGGTAGCCACTCGATCACCGCGACCAAGACCGCGGATTCGTCGGCGACCATCAATACCACGTCGCTGGGTATTTCGCTCAACGGCACCGGTACTCCCAACAACCTCGAAGAGAAGATCCATAACCTCGACGTCCTCCAGGCTTCTGAAGGCGCCGAGAAGGTGTCGAACTCGATGGCGATCGCCGATGCCTTCGGCAACGGCATGACCATCGCGGCGACCGCCGCCTACGCGACGATCATGAGCTCGGCCTCCGTGCTCAGCGCCGCCACGGCTTCGCATGCCGGTACCTACACCATGGTTCTCAACTACCAGGAGAACAACGAAGCGGTGACCGGTGACCAGACCCTCCAGGTCGCGATCGCGGATACCGATACCCGCGCTCAGATCATCACCAAGTGGAATCAGGCAATTGCCAACAACGCCGCCCTGGCCGGCAAGATCACGGCCGCGACGACCACGTCGGGTACCGGTAACGGTATCCAGTTCCGTGCCGTCAACATGGGCGCGCAGTACAGCTTGAAGTTGACCTCGGCTTCGACCACGGCTTCTTCAAACTACATGGCGATGGGTACCAGCCGCTCCAGCCGCGGTACCAGCTTGAACGTGCTGAACTTTACCGTGACGACCGCGAAGAATAACGGCACCACGGCCGACGTGACTGTCGCCGCGGCCACGTATTCCTCGATGTCGACCCTGGCGACGGCGATCCAGACCGCGGCCAACACCGCGTTCGGTACGGTTTCGACCGGCGCCGGCGTCACCTCGACGACCAACGATCTCGATGTGACCGTCGAAGGCACCGACAAGTTGAAGTTCTTCACCTATGATGAAGGCTCCGACTACAAGATTAAGCACAATTCCACCGGTACCGAATCCGAGAGACTGTTTAACGTGCTCGGCCTCACCGCCGACACGCTGGCGATCTCCGGTACCGACGCGCTCGTTTCGTTCGATGGTTACACCACGGCGATTACGTCCGTGAAGAACGGTGCGACCACCGATATGACCGTGTACAACAAGGCTTCCGGCTCCGCCGGTCGCGGTGCGGTTGCTCTCACGATCGACAAGGCCGCCAATGGTCTCAACGTTGGCAACCTGTTACTCGATGTGAAGGCCGCGAAGTACGACGTTCGTCTGGATGGCGGCCCGGCCTACTCGGTCACGGCCGGCAAGGACGCGACGGTGTACAACTCCGACCGCACCCAGTCGTTGCGTATCCGCTACGACTTGACCTCGACGGGCGGTTCCGAATCGATCACCAACACCGATCAGTCGCTGGTCTTCCAGATCGGCGGTAACGTCGGCCAGACCGCTTCTATCGGTCTGCGCAGCATGACGACCTCGGCTCTCGGCCGCAACCTGGCCGGCAATTCGTTTGCCAGCCTGGCCGAGATCAACGTCGAGACCGTACTGGGCGCCCAGGATGCCCAGACCGTGATCGATGCGGCTATTGATGAAGTGTCGAACGCGCGCGGTACGCTCGGTTCGTTCCAGAAGAATACTCTGGAATCCAACCTGCGCAACTTGCGCGTCGCCGCCCAGAACCTGACCGCTTCAGAATCCGGTATTCGCGATACCGATATGGCCTCCGCCATGTCCGACTTCGTGAAGAACCAGATCCTGTTGCAGGCCGGTACTGCGATGCTGGCCCAGGGCAACCAGCTGCCGCAGGTTGTTCTGTCGCTGTTCGGCTAAACCGCTGATTAATCGGTTCGCGGGAGGCGCCTTAGCGTCCTCCCGCGAATCCTTCATGTGAGGTGAGCATGAACATTACCGCGAGTCCTAACGACGTCCGTCTCAAGGAAGTCCATCTTCCGGCGGCGACGTCGTCTCCGGAGACACCGCCACCGAACATGGATGCTCAAGTGACGAGTCAGGTCAGCCCTCCGGTTGACGCTCCGCGTCCGGACACCCGAGAGGCTCCGGATGACAACCTGACTGAGAAACTGGAAGAGCTAATCGATGAGCTCAATTTCGAATACCAGCATCGCAACATCTCACTGCGGTACTCGGTCGACAAGAAGGCGAATTCAGTTGTCATCAGAGTTATGGAAGCCAATACCGAGAAGCTGATTCGGCAGGTGCCGCCGGAGGCGATCCTTTCGCTCAAGCGGTACATGCGGTCATTACTCGGAGAGATATTTGACGCACAAGCTTAGGAATGCCGATGGCCGGGAAGTTAATCCTTCCCGGCCGTCATTCGGGCGAAAGTCGCCAAGGAGCTGACACATGGCAGGGATTCAGGGGTCGATTCAAGGACTGAACTCCAACCTCGATACAGCAGCAATTATCGACGCGCTGCTGACTTTTGACAAAGAAAACGTCACGCTCCTTCAATACGATCAAGCCGTTAAGACCAACCAGATTTCTACTTACCAGGCGATCAATACGCGTTTGCTGGCGTTTCAGACGCAAGCGGCCGCGCTGGCGCGCAGCTCCACTTTCAGCGCCACCAGCATCTCGGTTTCCGACGAAGATTATCTGCTCGCGGTCGGCGGCGATGACGCCGGTATCGGCTCCTACTCGCTGGCCGTCACCGCGCTGGCGCAAAATCACCAGATCGCTTCGCAAGGCTTCAGCGAAACCGAAGCCGCCAACCTTGGCACGGGCAGCGTTACCATTACCGTTGGTGACGGCTCGTCGCGCACGATCACCGTTGACTCGACCAACAACAGCCTCGACGGACTGCGCCGCGCCATTAACGAGGCCAAGATCGGCGTCACCGCCACCGTGATCAACGATGGCAGTTCATCAAACAACTTCCGGCTGATGCTCTCCGCTGACAAGTCGGGTGAAAAGAATAAGATCGTCGTCAGCAGCAGCCTGTCCGGCACCAAGACGCCGGATTTCACGTCGTCATCGTTTGATCAGGTTGAGAAGCTGTCCTTCTCCGGAGCAGCGACGTCTACGCCGCGGCTCGGTACGACGGCGGCCTATACCGGGAACAAGAACAAGACATATACCTTCACTGTCGCCGGCAGCGGAACGCAAAATGTCGGCACCGGCGATATCACGGTGAATTGGACCGACGGCACGAACTCCGGTTCGATTATTGTGAGCCAGGCGGACACCGAAGTCGAACTGACCGGGACCGGTTCCGACGGGTTGAAGCTCTCGTTTGCCGCGGGCGCCCTCGTGGGCGGCGACACCTTCCGCGTCCAGACCTTTGCGCCGCTGCTCCAGAAGGCGCAGGATGCCCAGATTTCACTCGGCTCAACCGACGGAGGCGGCTCACCGATTATGGTGACCAGCGAAACCAACGTCGTGAAGAACGTTATCGCCGGGGTGACGCTTAATCTGAAGAAGATTTCCGGCGATCAGAAGATCAACATCAATGTCGCGCGCGATACCGAGTCGATGATCGGCGCGATCGACAGTTTTATCAATAAATTCAATGAGGCGATCGGGGCGATCGACGAGCAGTTTGAATTTGACCCGAAAAACACCGAGGAAACCGGCGTCCTCTTTGGCGACGGCACGCTGCGGGTCCTGCAAAATTCTCTGCGTTCGAAGGTGAGTTCGCGCGTCTCCGGGCTCGACACCGGGTACAACATGCTGGCTGCAATCGGCATCCGGATGGGGACCTCGGGCAAACTGGCGGTAGTTGACCGAGGCAAGCTCGAAACCGCGATCGAGGAAAATGTCGAGGATGTCCGCAAGCTGTTTGCGGCTTCCGGCACCAGCTCCAACGAGAAGATTACGTTCTTGTCGATGGGCGCCAAGACCAAGGCGTCCGATACGGGCTACGATGTCGAGATCACCCAGGCGGCCAAGAAGGGCTATTTGCGCGGCGCCACGCTGGCTGATCCGAGCGCGACACCGATCACGATCACGTCGACGACCAAGAATCTCCAATTTCGTATCGACGGCGTCGTTTCAGAGAATATTACGCTGACCGAGAAGACCTACAGCTCGTGGGATGAACTCGTCGCCGAGATTCAGCTGAAGATCACGGCCGACAAGAAGATCGGCCACCTGGGCATCGAGGTGAGTCACTTCGATACCGGGGGCGACGGCTACCTTGTGCTCACCTCGGGATCATACGGCAAGAACTCCAAAGTAGAGATCATGACCTCGACAGGCAATAACGCCTATACAGCGCTCGGATTGCTCGCCGGGCAGTCTTTCGCCGGTCAGGATGTCGCCGGCAAGATCAACGGAGAAACCGCCACGGGCGCCGGACAGATTCTTACGGGAAAAGACGGCAACAAGACGACCGACGGTTTGAAACTCCTCGTCGACATGGACAGCGCCGACCTGATCTCAGGGGCGGAGGCGTCCATCACGGTCGTACGCGGCGTGGCGGCGCTGATGCAGGACTTCACCGACACGATCTCCAAGTCGAGCGATGGGACCCTCGCGCGCCGCACCAAGGCGCTCGAGAACCAGATCGAAGATATCAAGGACCGGATCACCGATATGAATGAGCGCATGGAGCTCAAGCGGCAACGGCTGCTTGAAAAGTTCCTCGCGATGGAAGAGACGCTCGGGCAGCTTAACAGCCAATCGAGTTATCTTTCCGCGCAGCTCAATCAGATCAGCCAGAATTTCAGTCAAATCGCCAGCAATAATAGTAAAGGGTAGCCGCTGCATGAACCGACAACTCGCCAGTTATCAAAAAGCGCAAGTCTCCGGAGCCAGCCAACGCGACCTGATTGTTATGTGCTACAAAGGCGGCATCAAGTACCTGAATGACGCCCGCCAGAAACTCGACGCCGGAGACATCAACGGGTTTTCCGACCTGATCGAGAAGGCTCACCGCGTGATCTTCCACCTCTACACGACGCTCGATATGGAGCAGGGCGGGGAAATCGCGCAGCGCCTGGGCGACCTCTACGTCTACATGATCAATCAGCTTTATCTCCTGAATGCCACCAAGAAGGTGGAGCTGTTTGACAACCTGATAAAGATCATGTCCACCCTTAAGGAGGGTTGGGAGAATCTCGACGCCCGCGCGGTGCAGGCGGAAGCAGAAAGCAAGGGTGCGTCGGCAGGCACGGCGCAACAGGTGGTTTCAGTCCAAATCTGAGGATCGCATGGAATATAGTGATGTCACGAAACTCGAGGCGCGTTTGATCGCGGGCCTGAAAGAAGAATATTCATTCTACCAGTCACTGTTCATCATCATCGACAAACAACGCGATTACATCAAGTACGACAAGGAACAGAAGATCGTCGATCTCTACGGCGAGGTTGAACGCATTATTCAGCGGATCAACGAATCGGAGGCGGCGGTCAGCCAGTTGCGCAACGAAAACCAGGCGTTGTTTACGCTGGCGGCGTCCGCGCCGGAAGTGCGCCGGCTGGTCAATTCCATTACAACCCTGATTTCCAAGACGCTTAAGCTGGTGCAGGAGAACGAGGAAATCGCCTCGGCGAGACACGAAGCGATCAAGGAACAGCTGGTACAATTGCAGCAGGGAAGAAAAGTGGCGGATTATCTGACACCGCCGCAATCTTCCCCGCAATATGTCGATAAAAAGAATTGAGGGGTGTACGCATGACCATTAACCGCGTGCAGAGGTATTATTCGCTGCAGGCTCCCGGCGACGATATGGCGAAGAAAAAAGCAGAAACGGAACAGACCAGGAAGAGCAAGACAGAAGGCACCAACGCCAAGCCGTCAAACCCGACTGCCGGATCGCGCCCGGTCACCGACGAGTACATCTCGACGCGGAGTAACGACGCCCCGCCCGTACGCAATGACCGCATCGAGCACGCGCGCTCGATGATCAAGCAGGGGTACTACAACGATCCCCAGGTTGTCGAAGAGATTATCAATCGTCTGGTGCAAGCGATTAAGGAATAGGATACCATGGTAACCGAGCAGACGACTTCCCCCGAAGAAAAACTCCGGCGCCGCCTTTCGAGCATTACAAACCTGCCCACGCCGCCGGTGGTGTTCAATCAGATCACCAAGATCATCAATAATCCGAAGACCTCAGTTAATGAGATCGCCGCCATCATGTCGGAAGACGCCGCGATGAGCGCCAAGGTGCTGCGCTTGTCAAACTCGGCGTTTTACGGCGCCCGCAGCGAAATCACCGGCATCAAGCAAGCCGTGCTTGTGCTGGGCCTGGAAGCGATCAAGTCGCTGGTGCTGTCGTCGTCGGTCTTTGATATGTTCAAATCGCATAAGCTTGACGCCGAGTACCAGGAAAGCTATTGGCGGCATTCGCTGGCCACCGCGCTGGCGGGACGCATCGTCGCCAAGTACACGCGCCAGGCGCGCGGCATCGACCCGGAAGTTGCTTTTTCCGCCGGACTGCTGCACGACATCGGCAAGTTGATCTCCTGCTGCTTCCTGCAGGATGAACACAAGCAGATCGCGGCCTACAAACTGGATCACCGCGTATCCGATTACCAGGCGGAAATGGCGGTTGTAGGACACGCCCACACCACGGTCGGACGGATGCTGGCCACCAGCTGGCGACTCCCGGCGCCGATCCAGCGCGCGATCGAGTTCCACCACTTCCCTTATCACGACGATCAGGAGTCGCAGAGCTACTCGCTGACGATCCACGTCGCGAACTATGTTTCCAAGCGCGCTTTCGAGTCGCGACTGCCCGACTATCCCGGATGGGCACACATCCAGGAGGAGGTCATCAGCGGTCTCGGGCTGACCGAGGATATTCTTCAAGCCTTCTGCGAGAAGCTGCTTGAGGAGTACTCCCACAGCTCGACCTTCATGCAGTTGGCGCTCGCATCGTAGCGATTTCCACGCTCCGCTTTTAGCTTTACTTGCTCTCATCGCTGTCGTATTCTGTCGTCCGCGAATTTGCGGCCGAGCCGCATTTGCAGATGCCGCTTCCGGAAAGAGGATGATTTTGCGCTATGCCCGTGACGAGTGTTCCGTTTTATCGATTGAGTCTAAGTGAATCCGAGATTGCCGCCGTCGAAAACGTCCTGCGATCAGGCTGGCTTACGACCGGCAAGGTCACGCACGAGTTCGAAAACGAATTCGCCCGGTACGTCGGCGCCAAGCATGCCGTCGCCGTCAACTCGTGTACTGCAGCCTTGCACCTGTCGCTGCTGGCGGCCGGAGTCGGTCCCGGCGACGAAGTGATAACGACGCCATATACCTTTGTAGCCTCCACCGAGACGATCATCCAGACCGGTGCCCGCGTCGTCTTTGTCGACACGGAAGAAGACAGCTTCAACATCGATCTCGAGCAGATTCCGCGCGCGATTACCAGGCGCTCGAAGGCCATCGTCCCCGTTTACATTGCCGGAATGCCGTCCGACCTTTCCACCATCGAGTCGCTACGCCGGCGCTATAAGCTGAGTATCATTCACGATGCCGCGCATGCGCTCGGCACTGCTTGGAAGGGGACAAAGGTCGGCGCGACTTCTGATTTCACCTGCTTCTCTTTCTATTCGACGAAGAACCTGACTACCGGCGAAGGGGGCATGATCACGACCGGCAGCAGAAAGCTGGCGGACCGACTGCGTATTCTGTCCCTCCACGGCATGTCGCGCGGCGCCTGGAAGCGCTACACCGGCGCGGGCTCCTGGAAGTACCAGATTCTCGAATTGGGATACAAGTACAACCTGACTGACATCGCCGCCGCCCTGGGTCGCGAGCAGTTGCGGAATTTCGACAGAATCCAGCACGCGCGGCGGCAGGCGGCCGCATGGTATCGAGAGCATCTGGGATCAATTGAGGAACTCATCCTGCCGCAAGAGCCCGAACACGGCGCCCATGCCTGGCACTTATATATAGTGAAGCTGCGCTCCGGGGGCGAGGCCCGGCGCAACCGGGTGATCGAGGAACTCAAAGCGCGCGGCGTAGGAACGTCGGTTCATTTCATACCGCTGTACCTGCATCCTTACTACAAGAAGAACTACAAGTACACCGCGCGCGACCTGCCTAATAGCTTCAACCACTATAAGAGCGCCATCACGTTGCCATTGTTCGTCGATCTGTCCGAGGACGAAATCAAGTACATCGCCGACTGCTTCAAGGCCATCCTGGCGCGCAAGCCCGCTCGCTGACGATGCGACGACTACTTGATCTCGCGGCCGCTCTGCTCGGATTGCTTCTGACCTCGCCGATCTGGCTCGTGTGTTTGCTCGCGTTGCCTCTGTTTGATTCTGGCAATCCCTTTTTTGTTCACCGGCGTGTGGGACAGGGAGGTCGCGAGTTTGGCCTGGTCAAGTTTCGCACGATGCGGAAGCGCAGTCCCGGCGCCAATGTCACTGTCGCCGGCGATACGCGCATCACCCGGGTGGGCCGCGTCTTGCGCCGACTCAAGCTTGATGAACTCCCGCAGCTTCTCAATGTGCTGGCTGGGCAGATGTCGATCGTCGGGCCGCGCCCCGAAACCGCCGACTTTGTTGCAGCTTACACGCCCGAACAGCGCCGGATACTTGAATTCAAACCGGGACTAACCGATCCCGCTTCTCTCAAATATCGCCACGAGGAAAAAATACTGGCGAAGTATGCCGATCCGGTCGATGCCTACAAGAGCATCGTTATGCCCGACAAGATTGCCGTTTCGCTCGATTATCAACAGCGCCGCACTTTTGTCTCGGACTTGACGATCGTTCTTCGTACTATTATCGCGATCTTTCGCTCGCCCGGGAGCGAGGAAATCGCTTGACAAGAACGGCTTAGCCGCATAAAATATCTGCCTGTTCGTGGGCGATTAGCTCAGTTGGCTAGAGTGCCTGCATGACACGCAGGAGGTCACTGGTTCAATTCCAGTATCGCCCACCATTGTTGCCTGATGTTTTATGCCTCAGCCGTGAGGCTATTTTTGTAAGGTTGGGACGACATGTCGCTTGAGTTGAGATTCCCGGATGGCGCCGTCAAGAGTTTTGCGGACGGCACCACCGGATATGACGTTGCCAAATCCATCTCGCCGCGGTTGGCCGATGAGGCTCTGGCGGTGACCCTCGATGATGTCATCTATGATCTGCATCGACCGTTGCCGCACGGCGGGGAATTCCGCGTCCATACGTTCGACACGCCGCAAGGGAAGTGGGTCTTCTGGCATTCGTCGGCTCATGTGATGGCCGAAGCGGTCCAGGACTTGTTTCCCGGAACGCAACTGGCGATCGGCCCCCCGATCGAAGAGGGCTTCTATTACGATTTCGACGCCCCCAAGCCGTTCACGGACGAAGACCTGGCGCGTATCGAAAAGCGCATGGCGGAAATTGCCGCCGGCGATCACAAATTCGTTCGGGAAGAAGTGAGCCGCGAAGAAGCAATTCGTCGGGCGAAAGAAGGTAATGAGCCCTTCAAGATCGAGTTAATCGACGGCTTGCAGGACGGCACGATCTCGTATTATAAGCACGATCATTTCATCGATCTCTGTCGCGGACCGCACTTGCCCTCGACGAATCGGATCAAGGCCTTCAAGTTGCTTTCGGTTGCCGGCGCCTATTGGCGCGGCGATGAACGCAACAAAATGCTGCAGCGCATTTACGGCGTGTCGTATCCGAAGAAAGCGATGCTCGACGATTACCTCAAGCGCCTGGAAGAGGCCAAGAAACGCGATCATCGCAAGCTCGGCAAAGAACTTGAGCTGTTCACGATTACCGACGAAACCGGCGGCGGGCTGCCGCTGTGGCTGCCGAAAGGCGCGTTGATGCGGCACCTGATCGAGTCGTACTGGAAGGAAATCCATCTGAGTCACGGCTACGGGCTGGTCATGTCGCCGCATATCGCGCGACTCAAGTTGTGGGAGACCTCAGGGCACACCGGATTCTATAACGACAGCATGTATTCGCCCATCGACGTGGACAATGAGAAATACCAGATCAAGCCGATGAACTGCCCGTTCCACATCATGATGTACAAACAAAATCTGCACTCGTATCGCGAGTTGCCGATTCGCTGGGCCGAACTCGGGACGGTCTATCGTTATGAGCGTGGCGGCGTGCTGCACGGGTTGTTCCGCGTGCGCGGATTCACACAGGACGATGCGCACATATTCTGCACCCCGGAGCAACTTCAAGACGAAGTGCTTGGTGTGTTGAACCTGACCGAGGAATTGCTCGGCGCCTTCGGATTCCGCGACTACCATATCTATCTCTCGACGCGCCCCGAGAAAGCAATCGGCGATCAGGCGCTTTGGGATCAAGCCGAGGGCGCGTTGCGCGAAGCCCTTGCGAAAAAGAACATGAAGTACGACGTCGACGCGGGCGGCGGCGCTTTCTACGGCCCGAAGATCGACATCAAGATTCGCGACGCCATGGCGCGCGAGTGGCAGTGCACGACTGTCCAGTTTGACTTCAATTTGCCGGAGCGTTTCGACATATCGTATGTCGATTCCGACGGGCAGTACAAGCGGCCTTACATGGTGCACCGCGCCATTTTGGGCTCGCTGGAGCGGTTCTTTGGCGTTTTGATCGAGCACTTCGGTGGATTTTTCCCGCTCTGGATTGCGCCGGTGCAAGCTAAGGTGATTCCGATTACGGACAAGCAGCTTGACTTCGCGCGCGAGGTCAGCCGGCGTTTGACGGAGGCGGGTCTACGCAATGAGATTGACGAACGCTCGGAGAAGATGAATTACAAGATCCGCGAAGCTGAAACGGCGAAGATCCCGTATATGCTGGTCATCGGCCAGAAAGAGGTGGACGCCGGGCAGGTCAGTTTGAGGCACCACGGCACGGGCGATTTGGGCAAGTTCGCGGTTGAAGAGGTTCTCAAGCGCTTGGCTAGTGAGGTTGCTTCGCGAGCATTGCCGTCTCACGCATCTTAGGCTGAGTTCGCCGGAATGAATCGTGGCGTACAGGCCGTTTCGGGACGTAAAATTTTCTCTTGGAGAAAGACGAGTAATCGTATATACTTCAAGTCTTTCCGCCATTGCGGAAAGACCCTTAGTGATAAACCAAGCATGGAGGTGAAGCAATAACTAAGCGGAAGCCAGACATCCGAGTAAACGAAATGATCCGCATCCCGGAAGTGAGAGTGATCGACTCGGACGGCCAACAGGTTGGCGTGATGCAAACTCGGGATGCTTTAGAACTGGCTTACAGCCGCGGACTTGATCTGGTGGAGATTTCTCCTACGGCACGACCGCCGGTGTGCAAGATTCTTGAATTCGGCCGTTACAAATACGAACTGCAGAAGAAATCGCGCGTTTCCAAGAAGAAGCAGCATGCGATCACGATGAAGGAAATGCAGTACCGGCCCAAGATCGAAGACCACGATTATCAGTTCAAGACGCGACACGTTATTGAATTCCTGAAGGACGGACACAAGGTCAAGGTGATGGTCCAGTTTCGCGGGCGCGAAATGGCGCACAAGGAATATGGCGAGCAGCTGATGCAGCAATTGATTACCGACCTGTCCGAGCATGCCGTCGTCGAAATGGCGGCCAAGATGGAAGGCAACACCCTGACCATGGTGGTGAGTCCCAAGAGCGAGCCAACAAAGAGTAAAGGAAGCGAACATGCCGAAAGTAAAGACGAACCGGGCAGCGGCGAAGAGATTTAAGAAGACCGCCTCCGGTAAGGTCAAATTCAAGCACGGCTACGCGCGACACATTCTGGCGAAGAAATCGTCGAAACGCAAACGCCAGATGCGCAAGGCGCAGTTTGCGAGCGGTGCGGATTTCCGCAAGCTCAAGTACCTGCTGCCGTACGATTAAGCTGAAAGATCATTATAAGGAGTTAGACTCATGCCACGCGCAACGAATAACGTTGCTTCGCGCCGCCGCCGCAAGAAAATCCTCGATCGCGCCAAAGGCAACTTCGGCGGGCGCAGCAAACTCATTAGAACCGCGAAGGAAACCGTCCAAAAAGGACTCACCTACGCCTATCGTGACCGCCGCAACCGCAAGCGCGAATATCGCCGGTTGTGGATCACCCGTATCTCGGCGGCCTGCCGGCTGGCCGACATCACCTACTCGAAATTCATCAACGGCCTGATGAAGGCCGGTGTCAACCTCGATCGCAAGGTGCTGGCCGATATGGCGATTCGCGACAAGGCGACGTTTGTTAAACTGACCGAAATCGCCAAGAGCGCATAACGCCTATGTCCGAGACTCCTTCGGACATTCTGGCTCAGGCGCAGTCGGAGCTCACCGCCGCCGCCACGCCGGATCAGGTTGAAGCCTGCCGGGTGAAGTATCTCGGCAAGAAGGGGAGTGTTACTGCGCTGCTCAAGAGCCTCAAGGATCTTGATCCCGAACAGCGCCGCGTCGTCGGACAACAAGCCAACGATCTGCGCGTGGCTATCGAGCAGTTGCTCGAGCAGCGTCTGCTCGCCGTCGGCACGAACGGTTCGCGCACCAAGGTCACTTTCGATTACACGCTGCCCGGCAAACGATATCCGACCGGAAAACTGCATCCGATCACTCAGACCCTCAACGAAATCATCGACATCTTCTACGGCATGGGCTTCCGCGTTGCCGAGGGTCCCGAGGTCGAAACCGATTACTACAATTTCGGCGCTCTGAATTTTCCCCCGGACCATCCGGCGCGCGACATGCAAGACACGTTTTACGTCGGCAAGGATACGCTCCTGCGCACACACACCTCGCCGATACAGATCCGCGAATTCGAGCGTTCCAAGCCGCCGGTGCGCATTGTGGCTCCGGGGCGTACCTATCGCCAGGAAGCGATCAGCGCCCGCTCTTACTGCGTGTTTCACCAGGTGGAAGGCTTCTATGTTGACTACAACGTCACCTTCGCCGACCTCAAGGGAGTCCTGACCGCATTCGCGCAAACGTACTTCGGCAGCGATGTCAAAATGCGCTTTCGACCCAGCTTCTTCCCGTTTACTGAACCGTCGGCTGAAGTTGATATCTCGTGCTTTCTCTGCGGCGGCAAGGGTTGTCGAATCTGCAAGCACGAGGGCTGGCTGGAGATACTCGGCTGCGGCATGATCGATCCAAACGTCTTCAAGTCCGTGAATTACGATCCGGAAGTCTACAGCGGTTATGCCTTCGGCATGGGGATCGAACGGATCGCCATGCTGCGGCACCAGATTGACGATATCCGGCTCTTCTTCGAAAACGACCTGCGTTTCTTGAATCAGTTCTAACAGGGCAGGGACATGCAGATATCCTATAACTGGCTACACGAACTCGTTGATTTTTCCCTCGACCCGCAGCAACTGGCTGCGCGGTTGACTTCAATCGGTACCGCCGTCGAGAGCGTCGAGCCGGTCGCGGGCAACCTCGACAATATCGTTGTCGGCAAGGTTGTCACGTGCGATCCGCATCCGCAGAAACCGGAGTTGAAGATCTGCCGCGTCGAATTGGGGCGCGATATCCAAATGACGGTCGTTTGCGGCGCGCCCAATGTGCGCGTCGGCATGAAAGCGCCGCTGGCATTGCCGGGCGCGCAATTGGCAGATGGACAGAAGGTGCAATCAATGGAGATTGCCGGCGTCCAGAGCGAGGGAGTGCTCTGTAGCCAGTATGAACTGGGCATCTCGGATGATCACTCCGGACTGCTCGAAATTGAGAACTCGATCAAGTCGGGAGTCGATCTTCGTTCGGCACTGAACCTCGATGATTACATTCTTAGTTTTGACTTAACACCCAATCGCGCTGATTGTCTGTCGGCGATCGGCATTGCGCGCGAAATCTCGGCCATCACCGGTTCGCCGATCAAGCGCCCGGCCGCCGAGTTTAAAGAGACCGCCGAGTCCGCTGCCGGCCAGGTCGAGATCACAATTGCCGACCCCGATGCCTGCCCGCGCTATGCCGCGCGCGTTATTCGCAACGTCAAGATCGGCCGCTCCCCCTGGTGGATCCAGCAGCGTCTGCTCGCCAGCGGTGTGCGCTGCATCAATAACGTCGTCGATATCACGAATTATGTTCTGCTCGAATACGGCCAGCCGTTGCATGCCTTCGACTATGATAATTTCAAACAACCGCGCGTGCTCGTCCGTCGCGCGAACGCGGGAGAGAAATTCACCACGCTCGACGGCGTCGAGCGAACCCTGACTCCGGATGTACTGCTGATCACCGATGCGGTGACCCCGGTCGCCATCGGCGGAATCATGGGCGGCCAGTTTTCGGAAGTGACGGAGAAGACGACCAATGTCCTGCTCGAAGGTGCTTATTTCAATTCATCGGTCATTCGCCGTGGCCGCAAGCATCTCGCGCTGACATCCGAAGCCCAGACGCGCTTCGAGCGGGGCTGCGATCCCAATATCGTTCCGGCAGCACTTGATCGCGCCGCTTCGCTGATCGAGAAATACGCCGGCGGTAAAGTCGCCAGCGGCATCGTGGACAATTATCCCAATCGGATTGAGAGCGTCAAACTCGAACTGCGCCCGAGCCGGGTCAACCAGATTCTCGACACCGAACTGAGTTCGCCGACGATGCTCGACGTGCTGAACAATCTTGAGTTTAAGGTGCAGCCGGGCAAAAATCTGAACGTCGAGGTACCGACATTTCGGCCCGATATCACGCGCGAAATCGATGTTATCGAAGAAATCGCCCGCATCAACGGCTATGACAAGATCCCGGTGCGCATGCGCGCCGGAGGCGACTTGGTGACTTCGCGCAACGATACCGACGTTTTCGCCCAGAGATTGCAACAGGTCATTCTCGCCCAGGGCTATTTCGAGGTTGTGACGAACAGCATCGGCGATCCCAACCATTTCCATCTAACCGATCCGGATATCGCGATGGTCGAAATCCTCAACCCGATATCGGAAGATTTGAAGTGTCTGCGACCAAGTCTGCTGGCAGGACTGCTGGGAGTCGTCTACCAGAATGTGAGCCACCAGGTTCGAAACGTGAAGGTATTTGAACTTGGTAATGTCACCAGTGCGTCCAGTGGCGTGCTACCCACAGAATCCCGGCACTTGGCATTCGCACTTTCGGGAGGTGAAAGGGAAGAAAACTGGGCATTTCATCCCGGCGAATTTGGAATCGCCGACCTGCTTGGGACACTCAGCGCGATTTCGTCGATCCTGACCCACGGTCTCACGATTCGCCCGGCTGTTCTCCCGGGATTGGACCAGGCAGCAACCTTCGAGGTACTTATTGACGGAACGCCAATCGGGAGATGTGGAAAAGTTGTGGGAAGCCTGCTAAAGGTCTTCTCAATCAAGTCTGATGTTTACTTTGCCGAATTGGATTTCGCAGCGTTGTTTTCCAGGCGAGTTAAGCCACATCCTTACAAGCCGTTGCCCAGATTTCCAGGCTCCGAGCGCGACATGGCGGTCGTGGTAGAGGAGGCGATCCAGAACGGTTCGATCGTTAAAGTAATAAACGAATGTGCCGACGAAACCTTAAGGGAAATAGTGGTTTTCGACGTCTATCGCGGCAAGCAGGTGGAGAGCGGCAAGAAATCGATCGCCTATCGCCTGAGCTTCTGCGATGAAAGTAAAACTTTAACTGATGACGAAATTGACTCTAAATTCAATAAGATAGTAGCTGCGCTTCGAGAGCAATTCGGAGCGGAGCTACGGTCATAGGAAGTTGATATGAGCAATCTGGAAAAGCTGCAAACCAAAGTGACAGAACTCGTTGCGAAGTACGAGACGCTTCAGGCCGAGAAGACCAGCCTGGAGGTCGAATGCCACCAACTCCAGAACCAGATCAAAGCTCTGGAGCAGAAGGCGCGTACCTTAACTGCCGAGAATTCGCAGCTCTCCAAGGCGCTTCAAAACACTAATGATGTCGCCCTGAAGCGGATCTCCAAGATCGTTGACAAGATTGATCAGGTTCAGGCTGAACTCAAAATTTCTTGACTCTTAGAATTGAACTTCTTAACGTATTTATAACATGAACATAGATTTTGGGTTAGCGAATAAGTAGCTCAGTCTGGAATTCTGATTCACTCGAAGATGGAAGATAAAAAACAAACCGTAACAGTTAACATTTACGGCGAAGACTATCCAATTCGCGGGGACGCCGATTCTGAGTATATTGTGCAGGTGGCCTCCTACCTCGATGCGAAAATGCGCGAGGTTGCACAGCGAAATGGTAACAAATCGCCATCCAAAGTTGCCATTCTGGCAGCTTTGAATATCACGGACGAGTTGTTTCGGGCACGCAATGCCACTTCCAGCGAAGTGAAGAATATCGAAGAGAAAACGCAGACCATTTTAGAATGGCTCGAGACCAAGTTGCCATCGCAGCAACCGGCGCGTTGATTCTTCGTCGTTTACCAGCCTTAGCCCGCTCCCCCAAAATCGTTCTTTTCACATAAACGGGTCTGGCTCCTTTTCACAGGCAGCCAGGCGGGAGTACTATCATGTCGCCCCTGGTGATTCTCATTATCGTGGGAGTCGGCGGTCTGCTCGTCGGCTCTCTCGTCGTTTATCTGCTCGCCAGCAAGACATCATTTGGCAAGATTCGCCGGGCCGAGGACGAGGCCAAGCGAATTGTCGATGATGCCGCCAAGGAAGCGGAGATTAAAAAGAAAGAAGCCCAGCTTGAGGCCAAGGACGAGTTCTACAAGTCCAAGGTCGCTTTCGAGCGGGAACTCCAAGCCAAGAAAGCTGAATTCCAGAAAGTCGAAAAGAAACTCGTCGAGCGGGAGATCAATCTCGACCGCAAGGTGGATATCCTCGACAAGAAGGAAAAAGAGTTCGTCAATAAGGATAAGGCCCTGCAGCATCGCGAAAAGGGCATTTCCGGCCGTGAAAAGGAACTCGAGCAGCTGATTTTCGACCAGAATAAGCAGCTCGAACGGGTGGCGCAAATGTCCTCGGAAGAGGCCAAGCGCGTCCTGATGGACAATTTGATCGGGCAGGCCAAGATGGAGGCCGCAGCAACCGTCAAGGAAATCAAGGAAAAGGCCGAGCAACAGGCTGAAAAGGAAGCGCGCGAGATCATTATTCAGGCGATCTACCGCTGCGCCGCCGAGCACACGGTCGAGTCGACGGTATCGGTCGTGCCGCTACCCAACGACGAAATGAAGGGGCGCATTATTGGCCGCGAGGGGCGCAATATCCGCACTTTCGAGACTCTGACTGGCGTCGATGTCATTGTGGATGACACGCCGGAGGCAGTGATCTTGTCGGCTTACGATCCGGTCCGGCGAGAAGTGGCGCGGATGGCGCTGGAGAAACTCGTCGTTGACGGGCGGATTCATCCGACGCGTATCGAAGAGGTCGTCGAGAAGGCGAACAAGGAGATGTCGATCATGGTGCGCGAAGCGGGCGAGCAAGCCACGTTCGAACTGGGCTTGCATGGGTTGCACGACGACGTCATCAATCTCATGGGTAAGCTGCGTTACAGGACTTCCTACGGTCAGAATGTGCTCGGCCATGTGAAGGAAGTTGCCACGCTCTGCGCCCTGATGGCGGCCGAGCTTGGTCTCGACGCCGAGATGGCGAAGCGGGCCGGTTTCCTGCACGACATCGGTAAGGCGATCGACCGCGAAACCGAAGGCACGCATACCCAGATTGGCATGGCGTTCCTGCGCCGGTATAACGAGCACGAATACGTGATTAATGCTGTCGGTTCGCATCACAACGATATTCCACATATTTCGCCGTACGACATCCTGGTGCAGGCGGCAGACGCGATTTCCGGCGCCCGTCCCGGTGCGCGCCGCGAACCGCTCGAAGGCTACATCAAGCGTCTCGAGAAACTCGAAGAAATCGCCGAATCTTTCAAGGGTGTCGCCAAGTCGTACGCGATTCAAGCCGGTCGCGAAGTGCGCGTGATTGTCGAGAACAACGAAATCGACGATATCGGCTCCACGGTGCTGGCTTCCGACATCGCGCGCAAGATCGAGTCGGAGCTGGAGTATCCGGGGCAAATCAAGGTGACGGTAATCCGCGAGTCGCGCTCGGTCGACTACGCCAAGTGATCGAGGTCTGACTTGCGCATCATGTTTATTGCCGACGTCATGGGGAAACCCGGACGCTGGATCATCTCTCAACTTCTCCGCGATCTGAAGGTCGAGAAGCGGATCGACTACACGATTTGCAACGTCGAGAACGCCGCCGGCGGATTCGGCATCACGAAAGAGATGTCGAAGAAGATGTTTACCTACGGCATCGATTTGCAGACCTCCGGCAATCATATCTGGGATCGCGAAGAGATTCGCGACTACCTCAGCAACGGCCCCAAGCTGGTTCGACCGGCGAATTTTCCCTCCGGAGCGCCCGGTTCCGGGATGTACATCGACAAGCTCGCCGATGGGCGGATGGTAGCCACGATGAACCTTCAGGGGCGCGTGTACATGAAGGACATTGACTGTCCGTTCAAGACCGCCGACGGTGAACTGCTGATGGTCGATGGTGCGACACGCATCGTGATCGTCGACATTCATGCCGAGACGACATCAGAGAAGCAGGCGCTCGCCCACTATCTCGACGGCCGTGTCTCCGCCGTCATCGGAACCCACACACACGTCCAGACTGCCGACGAACGCATTCTGCCGAAGGGCACGGCCTATATTACTGACGCCGGCATGACCGGCCCGCACGGGTCGATTATCGGGATGAAGTACGATGCTGCGGTCAAGCGCTTCCTAACGGGCATGCCCTACAAGTTCCAGGTGGCTACGGACGATGTCAAAATGCAGGGGGTGATTATCGAAGTGGATGACCAGACTGGCAGTGCAATTAGCATCGAACGATTTTCGAAGGATGCGCCCGACGGCATGAATGCCGCACTCTCGGACGACAAAGAGCCATGACCGCGCAGATTATCGACGGGGTCCTGGTCTCCAAGCAGATCAAGGATGAGCTTGCCGCGGAAGTTGCGAAACTGGCGGAGAAGGGTATTGCTCCTGGGTTGGCCGCAGTGCTCGTTGGGAACGATCCAGCCTCGGAAATCTACGTTAGTTCCAAAGCCAAGGCCTGTAAGAAGGCGGGCATCTACTCCGAAGTGATCAAGAAGGATGAGACCACGACGCAGGCAGAGCTTTATGAGCTTCTCGATTCACTTAATGCGAATCCCCGGATTTCCGGAATTCTCCTGCAGTCGCCGATCCCCAAACACCTCGACGAGTTCGCTGCCTGTCTGCGGATAGACCCGATTAAAGACGTTGACGGCTTCCATCCCGACAACGTCGGTCGGTTGCTGATCGGCGAGCCGCGCTATTCTTCCTGTACGCCTTTCGGGGTTATCGAACTGCTCAAGCGCTACAAGATTGACTTGCAGGGCAGGGAAGTTGTCATCGTCGGCCGCTCCAATATCGTCGGCAAGCCGCTCGCCGCGATGTTGATGCAGAAATGGCCGGAGACGAATGCGACGGTTACCGTGTGTCACTCCGCAACACGCGACATTTTCGCTCACACCCGCCGCGCCGATGTCGTCATTACGGCGCTGGGTAAGCCGGAGTTTTTGCGCGGTGAGAATCTGAAGGAGGGCGCGGTGGTGATCGATGTCGGGATCAATCGCGTCGAAGATGCTTCGACCGAAAAGGGCTATCGCGTCGTTGGAGACTGCCATTTCGAGTCATGTGCTGCAAGGGCTTCCTGGATCACACCGGTTCCCGGCGGCGTCGGCCCGATGACGATTGCGATGCTGCTGACGAATACGGTAAAGGCGGCGAAGCTGCAGGCTGGGGACTGATCGCAAACGCCTATCACCTGCGCCTCAGTGGGCACATCCCTCCATCGGCTTCGGTCCCTCGTCGAAAATGTAGTTGATCAGATAGACCGCGTCGGCCAAGTCGACTTGGCAATCTGAATTGCAGTCGGCGACGTCGGGGCGAAAGGGCTCCTCTCCGCTCGCAAAAATGTAACCGATTAAGAACACAACATCTGAGATGTTGACCAAGCAATCGGTATTCGCGTCCCCAAAGGTACCCTGCGTAGCCAGAGAATACTGAATTCGTGCACTTCGAAGCGTACTTCGCAGTCCGCTGAAATCTAAGCCATCAAGATATGCCTGCGGATTCGCCCCGGGATCGTGCTGATCGAAGTTCTGCGGATCACGGTGCACGCTGTCGCCCATCGCTATGACAAAGACCAGTTCACGCGATTGTCCCGGGTAGAGCGTTCCGAGTGGGTGGGACAACAAGAATCGGATGTCAGTTCCCATCGCCATATCGGCGCCCATGATCGCATTCGGCGGGAGCCAGCCGTATGCTGTCATATTCGAATTCGACCACACGCTTCCGTAGTCCCGTTCAAGATTCCTCATAAAAAAATACTTGTTCTTGTCACCTGCCGGTGTTCCAATCCCGCCAGTTCCAAGCGGGTGATTGTTCTCCGACATGACCGGTCCCCAATCCAACGAGCCCGGGTCCATGCCATTGCTGAGCCACCAATTGAAGCTCTCATTAAAGGCCGCAAGAGGTTGAAGAACGGCAACGCTGATTGCTGACCGAGCTGATCGAGAGTCAAATGTCATTCCTGCAGGATCGCCATCGTTGTCGATACAATAGGCTGCAACGGCACCACTGCCGCCCAATTCAGCCGATGCATCTATGGTTCCGGTCAAGTCGTCATTCCAGGCTTCGTAATCTGAGTGCCCGATATCCGC
>CAZOYE010000026.1:51692-56142 GCA_964584025.1 uncultured Ignavibacteria bacterium | reverse complement strand
CCGGCTTGGCGTGATCCAAAATCGCGGTCAGGCCGAGCGGCGAAGCGCCGGAATAAGTATTACCGAGCCGCGGCGTTAAGCGCCCGGTCTCCATTTGTTCTTTTTTGAATCCGAGCATCTGCCCCACGCGATGCGGGAATTTCCCGTTCGGCTGGTGGAACACCGCCCACTGGAAATCGCCCGGCTTGGTGCCCGACTTCCTCAGCAGTTCAACCGCCGCGCCCTGCGTGTGCTTGAAGTACGCCGGCTCGCCGGTAAAGCGGCCGCCGTGCTGCGGATAAAATTCATGCTCGCGCCGCCAGAAATCCGGCGTGTCGGTCATGTAGGAGGTTGTAAACTCGCACTCGGCGACGAGATTGGTCGATCCCATCACAAACGCCGCTGCGCCCGCACCCGCGGAATACTCCAGCGCATCGCCGGGAGCGCCCTGCGAGGTGTCGGCGGCGATCCCCATGCCGTACTCGATTTCGCCGGCCTTGACCAGCGTCATCGCGACGAACATGCCCTCGGTGCCCGCTTTGCAGGCGAATTCAAAATCCGCCACGCGGCAGAACGGCACCGCGCCGATCGCTTCGGCCACCACCGTTCCGGAGGGTTTGACGGCGTACGGATGCGACTCCGAGCCGATATACATGCAACCGATCTGCTTGCCGGCGATACCGGCGCGCTTCAACGCGCGCTTGGCGGCTTCGACCGACAGCGTGATCGTATCCTGGTCGGGTGGTGGGACTGATTTTTCCCACAACTCGAGACCTTTTTTGTACGACGGAGCATCCGCGCCCCAGGTCTTGGCGATTTCCTCGACCTTGATGCGATAACGCGGGATATGCGCTCCGTAACCAACAATACCGATTTTTCGGGACATAGGTTACCTCGATGATCTATAATAAGTTCTCATTTTCACAATGAACGGCCGGGCCGCAATAACTATAGTACGCCAGAATCAGGCGAAAGCGCTAAACTTACCTTTTTGGCTCTGATAGTCAAGGGGAAAGGATAACGCAGCCCGGCTCCGACGACACCGACGGCACCGCCAACGCCGTTGCGGCAGGTCTTGTCCCGCACGAAGAAACCTATGGAAAAGCGGCCTCACTCAACCGTGCCGGATGTGACCTGCCGCCCAATGCAGCAGTATTCACTTCTCAACACTTAAGTTGGCGGAAGAAGCAAGCGCTCGGAAAACCGATGAGGAGAATTGTTCAAAGCACTGTCCGATCTCTTGAAGGTGGCCCCGATCATTTACATACGGTGACAACGAGTGTACGAACCGGTTGCGTTGTTTGAATAATCCGAGCAGGTGCGCTCTATTTAACTTGGGATCGAGACTCAAATGAACGTCCCGCCTCGCAAAGACCTCTTCGAGCTCCAAACTGAACGCGTGTTCAAGAACTTTTAGTTTGGTCTTAAATGGGCTCCTAAAATAGAACTCCAATACCAATTCGTCTGCATCACTGGCATCTTTCAGTTCTGCCCGTTTCCTTTCATTGCATTCGCGGTCGATCGCCGATCGAAATCCTAACGAAAGCTTGGGAGCGATTCTCAGAATGGTCTCAATCCCTCTGGTCAGGTTCGTCTCAAAAATCGAACAATGCCGGACTAGCCCCAAATTGAGTACCAGGGCTTGAATCTCTGGAATCCGACCCGCGTATGCCTGTCCCATCAGTTCGCCCACTGTTTCTCTGGTTTGGTCCGATAGGTGTCTTGCGAAAGTGGGAGCAGTCATTACTCTATCATAAAGGGATCGGCCCGTCAGGCGACCAGAGTCGAATAGTCCGGCCTCGATTTCCGGGCGAGAAAGTGCATCGAGAATGGTGAGCATGTCTGAAGTACAAGCTTCGTGATCAATCCTCCACAAGGCGCCTCTGAACAGGAAACCGTCACTAGGAGCTGTTAAATGAAATCTCATATCTCCGGTGAATTGGTATTGCTTTGACGAAGGAATGGTCGCATAAAGATCTCTCCAATGTTCTCTGCCACTGGTAGCACCTTCAGCCCAAACACAACCAGGAACAATGCGATCGCGAATTTCCAGTTCAGCACCGCTATCACAACTATGCAAATTGGAGAGAGAACATGGAAGACGATTACCCATGGAGGAAGCACTCGACCCGAAGCGCGAAACGCCACGCCACTGGTCATCCGGTTCATCTCCGCCTGCTTAAGTCGCATGTCATACGTGTTAATTGAAACAACCGCGAAGTAAGCGCATGAGAGTGCGAACACGAGCGGAGACTCGGTTTGAACCCTCAAGATATCCGAGATCGAATCAATCATTCTTGTAATCAACCATCAGCTTCAGCAATTGATGCCCTGGAAACCTACCATTGTCGGGTTTCCCGCTTCAACGCGAGTTCTTCAAACTACGCGCCAGCAATGCAAGAACCCGTCCTACGAAATCGCTATATCCGCATTTCATTTTTCCACCTCTACCTTTGCCGCCCCAATCGCACCCTTCCATTGATAACCTACTCCCCTTTTGCCGCTGCGTCAATCAGTTTTCCGCCCGTCGTTGCACCGCCTCCAATTCCAAACTACCTCACCGTTTCATCGCGAAAATCATTGGTGTAATCTCCTGCTTCGTAACCATCATAGACCCACTGCACCGCACTTGGATCATCTTTCCAGAAGAACAAGCAGAGCTTCTCGTCAATGATAATGCGGATCGTAGTCGGCAAGCGATCTTCTTCTTCTGGCGGGTCGCCGGCTCTGTAGCTGAAGCGAATACTGCAGCCACCGAAAAGGTCATAGGTGCTCTGTATTACCTGCGGCGATGTGCGCAGGTGCTCCGGCAGCTTTGAGTTCATCTCTTCCAATTGCTTAATTGTGACCGGCGCTCGCGATTTCCCCTTCCTTCGTCGAATCAGATAGCCAACGGAATGGTAGATGACCAGAATAATGACCCCAAGGGCAAAGAACTCACCAGACGCCAGTATCGGTTGCTCCACTCGATTCTCCTTTGAGTCTGTGCGCTAAAATACTCGCGGGATAGCCACGTTGCAGGTCAGTCCGTAGCTCGACTTTCCAGCCCTCTCGGCCCCCAATCTCACGGGCACACCCCGAATCGCGAACCCCGCCCTACAATTTCATCATGTTTGCATTTCAATTTTCCACCTCTACCTTTGCCGCCCCCATCATCGCACCCTTCCGTTGATAACCTACTCCCCTTTCGCTGCTGCGTCAATCAGTTTTCACTCCCCCTTGACTCTGCCTTTACGCTCCCTCGCGCTTCTCGGCAGCCTGTCGAAACAACAGCGCCGATCCGACAAACAGAACTGCAAAAAACGCATTCAGCGCAAACACTCCCAGTAAGCCGGGAGGATCGTCGTAGACCTCTTTCGGCGCAAAGAACAGCGCCACCACCGGAATTGCCATCTGCACCACCGCCATCAATATCAACGTCCGTGACATTCCCTGCGGCCGTAAACGGGAGAGGATCGCGCCGAAAAATCCGATCGCGGCAATAAGTCCATAAAGCAGGTTGATCGGGTTGTCGTCGCCGATAATCCCTACGGCGGCGTTGACCCAGAGCAGAAGAAATGTCGCGACCACCGCGATCCCGACCGCCACCTTGTACTTCGTGTCGCTCGACCGCCGCGCAATCACCTCGTACGCCACGCCGAATCCGAACAGCATGACGAAGCCGAAAACAAAATCGCCCGGTGACCAATGCCAGCCGTCGCCCTCCGGCTTGTGGCGGTCGACAATCGTCATCACCAGCGGTATCAACAGTATCAAAGCCGCCCCGATTGCGATGCGAATGATGTTCTTCTTCATAATGACTGACGTCCAGTTCTCCCTGATGATTCCTATCGCTGTTTCAACAAATATCCAGAAGACAACGCCGAGCAGCCCCCGGCGCGAGCGGAGGCGCTCCCGGCAAAGATCGCAAAATGTCTGCTGCATTTCTTCGCCGAAGCGTCGGTGGTACGGCGTTGGATAAAATCGAATCAGGCGTGCGTACCATCGCCGCCAGCGCTGGATTGATTTTTCAGTAGCCATATGCCGATGCATCCGGCGAAAGCCCTCTCAATTTGGCGACCGAGACGACCTCGCGGTAGCGCTCCAATTCGGCGGCGAGCGTCTTGCGCCCGAGCCCGGTGATCTTGTAGTAGACCCGGCGTTCGTCGTCCAGTTCGGGATCGATTTTCTTGTCGCTCTCGGCGATCAGCCCCGATTCAAGCATTCTACCGATCGAGCCGTAAAGCGTCCCCGGCCCCATTTTCACCTTGTCCTGCGAGTCGGATGCGACCTGCTTCATGATCCCGTAGCCGTGGCGTTCTTTCGCCGACAGCGCCAGCAGGATATGCAGCACCGCCGGCGTCAGCGGCGTGTTGACCTTGTCGTTCTTCACGCGGGTAATATATATCCGTTACGGATACATGTCAAGAAAAAAGTACAAGGCTAAGGGTAACGAACCAATCTCGCCTCTGCACTTCCGTAGGGGTCGGGT
>CAZOYE010000026.1:0-51592 GCA_964584025.1 uncultured Ignavibacteria bacterium | reverse complement strand
CTGCCTACCCCTAAACACTGGCCGCAACTTACCTGGGCAGGCAAACCCAGCCCCTACGGCACCCCATCAGAAGTTTTTTAATTGTCATTGCGAGGAGCGAACGGTAGCCTGCTTCCCAGACTGGCCCCAACCGCGACGAAGCAATCTCGTCTTCGACTTCCGTAGGGGTCGGGTCTGCCTACCCCTAAACACTGGCCGCAACTTACCTGGGCAGGCAAACCCAGCCCCTGCCGCGTCGTTCTTCCGCCATCCCCTCCTCCCCCGAAAGTAAAATATGAAAATCTATATTTTACTTTTAAGCCTTTACAGAAAATAAGGAATTTCATATTTTCCCGACGGGACATATGGATATCAAGAAATTCAGCGCAGGCAAATGGCTCAAGGCCGGCGATTACCGCCGCTTTCTCCCCGGCACAATCAACCACCCGTGGGAGATCGCCGACGCCAAACTCAACCGCAAAATCGAAACCGTCTCGCTGCGCCTCGGCGAACTCAACTCCTTCGCCAAATTCGTCCCCAACATCGATCTGTTCATCCAGTCCTACGTTATGAAGGAGGCGGTTACCTCCAGCCGCATCGAGGGCACCCGCACCAGCATCGAACAAGCCTTCGCGGATGAGCTCGACGTCAACCCCGAACTCCGCGACGACTGGCGCGAAACCGCCGCCTACGTCGAGGCCATGAATTTCGCGCTCGCCAAGCTGGAACAATTGCCGCTCTCCAATCGCCTCCTGCGAAGCACCCACGAAATCCTGCTCGCCCACGTCCGCGGCGCCCACAAAAGCCCCGGGCATTTCCGCAAAATCCAAAACTGGATCGGCGGCGTCTCACCCGCGGACGCCGTCTTCGTGCCGCCGTCGCCGGAGCAGGTCGAACCCTTGATGTCCGACCTCGAGAAATTCCTGCACAACGATGAGATCACGATCCCGCATCTCGTCAAGGTCGCCATCGCGCACTACCAGTTCGAAACGATCCACCCCTTTCTCGACGGCAACGGCCGCATCGGGCGTCTGCTGATCACGCTTTATCTCGTCAGCGTCGGCATGCTCGACCGCCCGCTGCTCTACGCCTCTGACTATTTCGAGAAACACAAGAACGTGTACTACGACAAGCTCAGCTGGGCGCGCGAGAAAAACGACCTCACCGGCTGGGTGATGTTCTTCCTGAGCGCCCTGGAATCAACCGCCATCGAAGCTGCCGCCTCTTTGAAAGATATCCTGGCGCTCAAAGATCGGTTGACTTCGCAGGCAGTTCCAACGCTCGGCAAAAAAACCCGCACCGCCCAGCGCTTTCTCGATCTGCTGTTTCTCCGACCGATCGTCTCGGCCGGCCTGGTGGGGAAAGAACTCAGCCTCTCGCCCAAAGCTGCGAATGACTTACTGCGGGATTTTGTCGCGCTGGGGGTCCTGCGCGAGATGACCGGCTACAAGCGCAATCGGTTATTCGCGTTTACGGAATACTTGACGATCCTGAAGAAGTAGCGTCACTCTACAACTTGCGCCCCACTACATACATCTGCCGGCTCGACTTGAAGTAGGCTTCTCCCGCGATCGAGCCATACGTCCCGACAAGCATCAGACCCGCACGATTGAACATCTCTGTCATCTCCGCCGGTGAGTACAGCCGCATCGAGGAGATATCCTTCGGGTCATATACGCCGTTCACGTACCGCCGCGAAATCACCCGCTTCCTCTTTGCATCCCAGGAATTGCGCGAGATAACCTCACCAATCGGAATTGTGCGTAAAAAATGCCGCAGGATGAATTCACGGTTGGGTTGCCCGATCAGGAGACGGCCGCCAGGTCGCAGCGCACGGGCATAGCGCCGGACAAGATCGGCGTTTTCGGCATCTGAAAAATAGCCAAAGCTGCCATGCCAATTGAAGATCGCGTCAAACTCCGACTCAAAATCCAACTCCCGCAGATCGGCAACAATGAACCGGCCCGGCACATCGTCCTTACGAAATCGTCGCCGCGCGCGGTTCACGAATGTTCGCCGCAGGTCGACACCCGTAACAAGGCAGCCTCGATGAGCCAGATGAACGCAGACTCGTCCGGCACCGCACGGAGCGTCGAGCACGGCCTTCCCCTTGCGCAGACGCAACGCCCGCATAATGAAGCGCGCTTCTTCAACTCCCTGATCATCGGGCGGAAGCCAATGCGCATCCGCCAGTGTCTCAAACCATTCAGGCATATCGGTTCCTTTGTCAGCCTTGCCCAGACGAATCCAGTTACGGCTGATTTTACTGCCCCCTGGCTTCCTCCACTATCCGCCACAACAAGTCCGCAAACTGCTGCGGCATCTTGAACCCGGCGGACTTCCCCAGATAGCTTCCGTCGTTATCGTAGAAGATCACGGTCGGGTATCCGGTGACATTCAGCACGGTCCGCGTCGCCGTGTAACAACTCATCGTCGACCCCTGCACGGTGATCAAGCTGTCAGAGTCGCCGTCGATGATACAGGCATTAAAGTACTTCTCGAGCAATCCCATGACTGACCGGTCGCGCAAGGTCTCATCTTCGAGTTTGCGGCACCAACCGCACCAGTCGGCGCCGACGATTAACATCGACGCCGTCTTCTCACCGGCGCGCTCTGCCCAGATCACTGCCGTGGATTGCCAGTGAATCGTGTCCGCCAATGGGGCTGTACCATACTCATACTCCGGAGCGACCGTCTCGTCGCCGCAACCGGCAACTGTGACCGCGCCAACAGCCAGCGCCGCCAACAATCCCATACAATTGAGCCATTTCCTGATTGTCATCTTGCCGTCCGCTTCCCTTTCGCTTTGGGCTCACCAACAGACTACGGCGCGCTAACATGGACGTCAATCAATATTTTAGTAGGTCACCTGGTAAACTCGTTGAAACATCGCTTTGGCAAATCATGTCTAATCAACTGGAATAAAGTGCAGACAACTCGAAGCTAGCAAGAGCATCTGTAATACCGGAGTCGAAAAATGACAAATCCTGAAAATCACTACCGCCTCGTCGGCATCTTGCACCTGGCCTGGGTAGGAATTGCTGTCCTCGGACTCGGCGCGAGCGCCCTCTTAATCGCCGCCGCAAGCGCTCTGCCGGGTGTCCTCGATCAGGTCTGGCTGCCGCTCGCCCTGACAACGGCAATGGGTATCGTGCTCGCTGCGGTGATGATGATCGTCCTGATCCCCAGCCTGATCGGCGGAATCGGCATTCTACGCGGCAAGTCGTGGGCGCGCAATTGGCTGTTTGTTGCCGCCGTCTTCAACCTGATCAATTTCCCGCTCGGCACGGCCCTCGGTGTCTACACGCTCTGGGTGATCTGGCCGCGGGCGCAAGGTGATCTTACCATTTCCGGAGCGTAATTGGCGCTCTCTGTCGAGCTGTTGACAGTAGTTGACAGCGGGAGTTTGCATTGCTCTTCAGATCGCTCGTGCTTGACGATTGCTAATCGCCGCAAACGGTACCTCACTCTCGACTTTTCTGACACCCCGGTATTTACTGTATTGACAATTCTCTCCGCGTTGGTTAGACTGACACTACATTAACTCAAGCACTTCTCACAGACTTCAAACGATCGACGATCCAAGCGCCCGCTTTGCCTCGCCGTCGAAAGCCTCGGAGGGACCAATGAAGTTCTTTCTAATTGGTTTTGCCATCGCCCTGCTTTTCCTGCCGGCCAGCACCGTTGCTCAGACTTTTCAACAGTGCGCCGATGTGAATCAGAGTGGCAGTCTGAACATTGCGGATCTGGTCGTGATGATGAACCTTTTACTCGGAGGACCAGATCTGCCGGCCGGGACGGGTGATATCGACTTCCGGCAGAATTTCAATCTGGGAGATATTTGTTACCTGTCCGGCTATTTCTTCAACGGATGGCCCCAAGGTGGATGTCCGCCGTTTGCCAGCTACACTCTCTTGAATCCGCCGGACACACTCTACCTACCGGAAATCGCTGTCCCACCAGGAAGCGGCTCACTCGTATTGCCAATAACGCTGTCTTCGTCCGAGCCGGTGTCGAATCTGATCGTCACAACCCGGATGGTCGCGACCAACTGCACGGCGGTTATCGATTCGGTGAGCTTCAAGAATTGGGCTCCTACCGCTCGCAACGAAATGATCATGGGCGACGAGTTGACGCTGCTCTGGAACCTCTTTAATTTGGCGGATGCGCTTCCGACGGGCGTGCACTTGATCGCGGCAGTCCACGTCAGTTTCACGGCCTCTACCGGTGGAATGGTGTCCTTCACGTC
Organism: uncultured Ignavibacteria bacterium; assembly: GCA_964584025.1. Classification (GTDB taxonomy): domain Bacteria; phylum Zixibacteria; class MSB-5A5; order CAIYYT01; family CAIYYT01; genus JADJGC01. The sequence continues at coordinate 47,364 of CAZOYE010000026.1, read as the reverse complement.
CGAGTCGTTCAGCCAGTACCGATTCACCCATCACGTCTACGGCCCGGTCGCGTCGAGTAATTATAGCCTGCTGCATATCGGGATCCCGCAAGTTGTCGTTACTCCGGTAGCGTCGCTGCCCGCGATCAGCGCTGCCCCCGACTCGCTCTATTTCGTGATTCTCTCCGGTTCGGGTGATCCGGCTGCGCAGACCTTTGACGTACACTCCGATGGCGCTCCTGTCGCCTGGACCAGCACAGCTCCGGCGTGGCTCGAAGTGACTCCGGATTTTGGCATCACCAGCACGAATGTAACCGTCCAGCCCCACACGGCAGGGCTGCAGCCAGGCACTCATGTGGGAGAGGTCGAACTATCATCACAACAGGCTTACAACTCGCTCCTAAAAGTCAAGGTTGTCCTGCGGATCCAGCCGCAGTATCCAGCCTTTGATGCCAATTGCGATGGCACATTCAACATCTCTGATATCGTCTACCTCATCCTTTACATCTTCGGCGGGCCGGCTCCCTGCGACCCCTGCGCCCTTTAGCGGACAATTGTCCATAGCTTGAATTCAATTTTCCGGCCCTCCCACAAGAGGGCCGGTCTCTTTTGGTGGACTCGCCGTAACAAGATCCCGCTGTACGGATTCCGCCGCCAATCGCCTCTATGCATCAGGGATAATATAGGTCTATAACATCGTGAGGCTTGACCATGTTACGAAGGATCCGACCTTACTTAGCCGCCGCGACGCTGGCAACTCTGCCTTTGCTCGCGGCCTGCTCCGGCGACAGCGGCAACAACTCAAACAATAACGGCGGTGGGGGCGGCGGTGCCCGCGAGTTCGTCTCGGGAACGATCAGCCCCGGCGGCTCGTACTCGCACACTTTCAACACCGCCCGAACGATGAATTATTACTGCCGCTTTCACGGCGGGCCGGGGCGCGTCGGCATGTCGGCTTCGATCACCGTCACGGCGACCGGCACGCCGGATTCACGCGAAGTGAGCATCACCGCCAACTCCCTGCCGAATCTGACGATTGCCAAAGGATCGACCGTACGCTGGTCCAACGACGATAACGTGCCGCATACGGTGGAGTCGGACGATTAGGCCGGCGCGCAAAGCTTAGTTGACAAGCGTCTGCCCCGGGCGGTCTGACTTAAGAAAATAGAAGGTCCAGATCGCTATCACCATGGCGTGTCGGATGAACGCGTACAGCGGGTAGTCGCCGATACGGCCCCCGCCAACAAGGCTCGGGTTAAGTATCGTGAGCAGCAGGTAGAGCGCGCCGAGTGAATACAAGTAGAGGAAGAAGTTTAGTTTGAAACTGTGTTTGCGATAAGCCAGAAGAATAATCAGGTAGCCGAGCACGGCAATGTGGCTGATTCCAAACCACTTCAGTGTCGGATCACTGAAAATCGGCCGCAGCACGAGGTCAACCGCCTGCATCGCAAAAAGCAGAATCAGGTTCAGCATCAGGAACAACAACCCGCCTCTGATCCCCGTTCGCGTTTCGTGTGCCGACTCCACGGCGTCCCGACTTTCTGATTCGACCTGCATTGAAACATCAGACTCCTCGCTATCGACTTCGAATTCGCCAACGCCTGCCTCGGCTTCGGATTCGATCGCTTCTTCGGGAGTGCTGTCTTTCTCGCGCGACGCTTCTGCTCCTCCAAGCTGCCGAGAATCAGATCTCTCGTCCTCAATTGTCTCGGATGATTCGAATTTATTGGAAACGGCAATCTGATAGCAGCCCTCGCAATAGAGTTCCCCTCGGTGACTGAAAACATCAGCCACAGCGACGGGGCGATGACAAAGTGCGCAAGAAGCCGGCACATCGGCAGGCTGCGGCTGGGATTCCACTTCCAATGCCGCGGCTTCTTCTTCCTCCTTGATGCCGCCCGCCTCGTCGTGACGGCCGGCTTCCAAGGCCTCTTCAGGCTCGGGATCGAACGACATTGCAGGATAAGTCACGTACTGTCTCGCACTGCAGAGCGGACAGGTGAATTCTCCCGCCACTATATCTTCTCGATCGAGGATGAGACTCTCTTGGCAGTTCTCGCAAACGACCTCGAGTGATCGCCGCCGGAAGATATCGGCGCGATAAGCGGTGATGTCTCCTGTGCCAACCCCGCGTTGCTTCAGCAGGGCCAGAATTTCGACGAGCGCTTCGTCAGTATACTCGCTTTGCTCAAACGCGGCGGCGTGAAGAAGTCTCTCGGTGCTCCAACTCCCGAGTTCCGTCTCAAATTCAGCAGCCATCTACTTGCCTCCCGGTTTTGCTTCGCCTGGCCAGGAACTGTATTATGATTATTCGGGCAAAACATACCTCGTTCCTCCGACCGCGTCAACAACATTGGCCCCAATCCAACCTGATCCGAGCCCGCCGGGCTCAAGCTCTGGTTGACAACTTCCTCTTCTTGTAGTATTCCTACAGACGAAAGCTCACAGGAGAAAGCCATGCCTTTTTGCCCTCAATGTAAATACGAATACAATGCCGAGAGGACCCGCTGCCCGGATTGCGACTGCGCATTGGTGGACGAGCTCGTCGAGGTCCCGGAAACCGAGGCGGAGAAGACTTTGGCCGAAGCCGGCTGGGAGGCCATCGGCGTTCTTACATCCAGCGTCTATGCGCAGCAGTTGATCGAAGGTCTGAGAAATGCCGGCATCCCGGCGGAAGTCATCTCGGGTTCCGGGCATTTCGGCCAGTTGGGAATGATGGGTGATGGAAGCTACAGCCCCGGCGGCGCCGGCTATCTGATTATGGTTGCGGCGGAACGGTATGTCGAAGCCGACGAACTGGCCGAAGTCATCCTCGGTGAAATCTGGGTGAAGTCCCGCATCGCCCGCGTCTGAGAACTGCAAGTAGTCCATATTGCAGTCCTTCCACGTTCTATTTCATCAAAATCATCTTTCGTGTACTCGTTTGGTCGCCGACTGTCAGCCGATAGAAATAGATCCCTGACGGCTGCGGATTGCCATTGTGATCGGTGCCGTTCCACTCGACGATGTGCGAACCGGCCGCGCGTTCTTCATCGACGAGAGCCGCAACCAATTGGCCGAGGACGTTATAAACCGAGAGCTTCACTCGTCCGCCTCTGCCCAATGAAAACTCGATGCTCGTGCTCGGATTAAACGGATTCGGAAAGTTCTGCTCCAGCGTAAACGACTCCGGAAGAATCGGGCCATCATCAGGCGCGTCTGTGGCATCAAGTTGGCGATACCAGACACCGTCCGTCGTCGCCAGGTAGATGCGATTGCAGTGAATCGTCATATCCCAGGCATAAACCTGCGCCAACTCGTCGTAAAGCGCCCAACTCCCCTGCACCCGCCGATAGATACGAGTCCCCTGCCCGAGCCGATTCGTCATCGCGAACACTCCGTTCGCAACAACTGCGATCGCGCCATCACCTATGAGCCCTGTGTTTGTTTGGTACTGTTCCCACGATTCGCCGGCATTTGCGCTGAAGTACAGGCCGTCGGAAGCGACCCCGTAAACAGCCGATCCTTCGGCTTCAACATCGAGCATCATCAGAGGCTCTCCCTTGAATTCCGAGAATTCGTGCGATTCCCAGGCGGCCGCGTCGCCGGCGCGCCTGGCTGCTGTCCCGTTTGCGCCTGCTCCGGCAACCAGGACACCGGCGACATCCGCCAGGCTGTTCACGGTCCACTCGGTCGAGGATCCCAGCCCGTCGCGGTACGGGCTCCAACTGGCCGCGCCATCTAAGTCCATCACGAACACCCCGGCTCCTGCCGTCGCTACATAAAGACTATCGCCCCGCCTGGCAAATGCCAGCGGTGAGTTTGCGCCCAGACCGATTAACCCGGTGTTTCGGGGCTGCCACGACTGACCACCGTCGGTTGATTCATAAACGCCCTCGTTGTAGCCGCCGGCAAATAACCGGTCGCCGATCAGGATCATGGCTGACACATTATCCGTGGTGGGCGAATACAGATTGCCCGCCTCCCAATCCGCGCCGCACGACGATTGGCGATAGACAATTCCACTCCCTCCGGCCATTAGCTGAGGGCCGTCTGAGGTGAGAGACAAGAACTCGCCGCCCGGGATTTGCTCTACCTGAAACCACTCCGCCGCCCACGAGCGATTGGTTATTCCGGTGAGCGCAGCGATGACCGCAGCGACTGCATAGAGTTTCCTCGCGAGACGCATCTGATAACCCTCCCGTTCGATGCCGTCATCATCTACGAGAATTGTCTATTTTGGGATTCAGTTATTTTGGAAATCTTAAACGAAGATGGCGCCGGAGGAAATGTCTACTCGCCGCCCGGTTTTTCGATGCCGTATTCTTTCATCTTCTGCCGCAGCGTATTGCGATGGATACCAAGCAAGTCGGCACTCTTTTGCAGACTGAATTCATTGGCGGCAAGAACGCCGAGAATATGTTGCCGCTCCAGGTCGCGCAGTGTCAGGTTGGTCGAAGGGGTGGACACGACATCCGTCGCCCCCTTCCCCGCAATCTGCGGGAAATCGCCGGCATCAAGAACGTCGGAGCGCGCGAGCACGATGGCGCGTTCGATCACGTTGGCCAGCTCTCGGATGTTTCCGGGCCAGTCGTAGGCGATCAGGGCGTCTTTGGCCGCCGGTGTAATGTGCCGCGCCGGGCGATTCACTTTGCTGCTGCATATCTTCAGGAAGTGCTCGACCAGCGGCATGATGTCTTCGCGCCGCTCGCGCAGTGGCGGTATATGAATGTTGATCACGTTGATCCGGAAGTAGAGGTCTTCACGAAACCGGCCCGACTTCACTTCAGCCTGAAGATCGCGATTCGTCGCGGCAATCACGCGCACGTCGGCGCTGATTTCCTCATCTCCACCCAAGCGCTCGAACTTTCTTTCCTCTAACAACCGCAACAGCTTGACCTGGATCGCCAGCGGCAACTCGCCGATCTCGTCGAGCAGCAACGTGCCGCCGGACGCCAATTCGAAACGACCCAGACGCCTCTTCTCGGCGCCGGTAAACGCGCCCTTCTCATGGCCCAGCAATTCCGACTCAATGAGCGTCTCCGGGATCGCGGCACAACTCACCGCGACAAAGCGCTGGCCATTGCGCGGTGAAAGGCGGTGAATCGTCCTCGCCAGCAGCTCTTTGCCGGTGCCCGATTCGCCTGTAATCAAGACCGTGGCATCGGTCGCCGCCACACGCGACACCTCGGATAAGACGCCCTTGATCTTTGCCGAGACACCAACTACTTCGGGCGCTTCGAGTCGATTAAGTTGCTCCTTGAGAAAGCGGTTTTCAGCCAGTAAATGATGCCGCTCAGCCGCCTTGCCGACAACCTCGTGCAATTCGCTGAGATTGACGGGCTTTGAAAGATAGTCGAAAACTCCAGCCCGCATCGCTTCCACGGCAGACTCGACATTGCCGAAAGCCGTGATGACAACAACCTGCATCTCCGGATCGCGCTCGTGAACCTGTCGAAACAGATCAAGACCGCTGATACCCGACATTTTCATGTCAAAAAGACCGATTTCAAAGGAGTGCGACTGGAGCCGCTGTAAGGCGTCCTCACCCGACTCAGCAGTCAAGACGCTGTATCCCAAACGTTTAAGGTAACCAGCCAACATTTCGCGCTGGTTGACTTCATCGTCAACAATTAGTATCCGCAACTTGGTCACGAAGATAGTCTACTCCGCGATCGCCAAAAAGACAAGCAGGAATGATGTATCAGCGCCTGAGCCCCGCCAATTGCCGGCAGATTTGACCTGACCGAGGCGCTCTAATCCAAGACTCAACAAAAAATGAATTGACACTTAATTGAGCGGGGATTATACTTCGGATGTACAGCAGCAAATCAACAGGTCATACTACCGTTTTGGAAACCTCGGGGTGAGTGAGCGAGGGACTTTCACAATTTTACGGCTTATAGACTACTAACCCGGTTTCAACAGAGCCGTTCGCTCCCGTTTCGATCACCTTCCCCCAGGTCTATTCGACCTTTCATTGTCGCTGTGAACATCGATTATCCTGGTTACGAGACAGGACATTCTTTACTACGGTCCACAATCGGTCCAGTCAGGGCATTCCCTGAGGGAGGTGATCAACTCCTAACAGCAGTGTTCAAGCAACTTGTGTTCACGAATTTGCAACGTTTCTCTACTTACTAATCTGAAAGGAGCAGACAGTATGAAAAAACTCACACTGATCCTTGTGAGTTTGTTCTACGTGGTGTGCCTGTTGTCGGTTTCAGCTTTTGCGGCAAAATCTTCCACCGCCGGAGCTTCAGGCATCGACCCGCGGGACATCGTCCCAGAGAGCTCCAAACGCCCTCTGACCGACGTCCAACTGCAACAACTTAACCGCTCGATCAAATCGACGGGCTCTTCCTCTAACGCCCTGGGATTCCAGGCCTCGCCCGGCATCGTGATCGGCAACACCGCCTACGACATCCAGCATAACTCGGCGATGGGCCATCAGATCGTCCAAGGCGCCGATGGCCGCGTCCATTTCGTCTGGACCCACAAACTGGTTGCCAACACTCTTCGCGAAGTGCGTTATGGCAGCTATCGGCCGCCGATCGCAACATTCTTCGACCTTCCGGGCGGATTGGTAGTTTCCGATGCCCGCGAAGGCCACATGTGTAACGTTGACATCATCTCGAACAAGGCGCTCCCGGTCTGGCGCTATGGCGCGTCCTTCGCTGCCTATCGCTCGAGCTCAGCCCTTGACTTCGCTTCCGGCGCCGGTGCGTTTACGATCGTCGACGTCCCGTCCACGGCAGCAACTTGTGAAGGCGTCTGGTCGGGCACGACCACGGAACCGTATATCTGGCCGCGCGTCGCCGGCGACGTCGACGGCGGTGGTAATCCGGTCGTCCACCTGGTCGCTATGGAAGGAAACTCCGGCTCCGACTTCAGTGCCATGTCCTACTATCGCGGCACCGGTGCGGTGTTCACAACCTACGGTTCCTGCGGCAATTTCATCGATTCGACGCAGGCGATTTCTTATGCGATCGCGCAGGATCCGGGTTCGGACAAAGTCGCGATCGCCTACACCAAGTCGCGCCAAAACGTCGGTTCGCGCGCCAATAATGACGCCGCCTACCGCATGTCGACCGACTTGGGTGTAACCTGGGGACCGGTGGTCAACATCACCAACTATCCCACCGGAACGAAGGAACGCGCCAATCAGGAAGCCAACTGTATGTTCACTTCCGACGGCTGCTTCCACGTTGTTTACACCGCCGCGTTCTACGATTCCGTGGCGGGACAGATTGCCGATCAGGAAGGCAAGCTGTATCACTACGACGACTGCAACCAGTGTATTTCGCTCATCATCGACGCCAATAACGTCCACGACAACTGCGAAATGAAGGCTTTCGAAGCTAACGCTTGTCGTGCCAGCTTGTCCGAGTGCACGGTCGGCGCCACCAAGACGCTCTATGTCGTCTACACGCGCTACGTCGGTGACACGAATCCTGCGACACCGGCCCTGACCGATTGTTCCGCCAGCGGCTACCCGAACGGCGAAATCTTCGCCCAAGCTTCGTCAACTCAGGGTGAAACCTGGGGCCCCCCGGTCAACTTGACGAACTCCCGCACTGATGGTTGTGCGGTTGGCGCCTGCGACGACGACAACTTTGCCTCCGTCGCGCCGCATTCGACCGATTCGCTCTACATCGAGTACATTAACGATAAGGAAGCCGGTTCGGCCGTCGGTAACGAAGGCACCACCGAAACGTACAGCCCGGTCATGTACCTGGGACGCGCTTGCTTCCCGATGGACACCTACCGCAGCGTCACGGCGAACCCGGCGGGTCTTGTCTATCCGCTGCTCCACGCTACCCCGGGCAATCAGGACAGCGAAAACCTCGTCCTGACGAACGCGGGTAACGCGACCGCCAACTGGACGCGCACCATCACTTACAATAGCGGAAGCGGTTGGTTGAACGTGTCGGCCTCCGGCGCCGTGCCGGCAGGCTGCACCAACTCGCAGACTTTGCTGGTGACGGCAGGTCCGATCGCCACCGAAGGCTACTATTCCGCGACGATTACCTTCAACTACGAAGGTCCGTCGACCTTTGATGTTCCGGTCGAGTTCTTCGTGTTCAACAACTTCTTCCTGCCGCAGGATGCCGCGATTCGTACCAGCTTGGTGCGCATGAACGTTGCCCAGGCCGGAAGAAACTCGCATCAGGAAGTTGGACGCTCGTTCTACTTCTTCTCCGATCAGTCGGAGCCGATCTATGACGGCTCGCTCGTCCTCGGAAACTCGGCCACCAATCTTAGCTGGCTGATCTTCGAAGGCGGCGGCAGTGCCCCCAGCGGCAACAACCCCTTTGGGTGGCTGTACGCCCAATCGAACACGACCTACGATTCCACGACCTTTACCGACTATCGCATCGCTTCCGGTTCCGGTTCGAACCGCGACACGACACTCGGCTTCAAGGTCGACTACTACGCCCCGAAACATCCGGACACCAACAAGGTAATCATTGCGGTGTACCGCCTGTTTAAGGGCGCTAAGAATCCGACCGGCTCGGTCACTGGTTTGACCGTAGCCTACGCAGCCGACTTCGATGTCAAAGACGACAGCTCGGACAATGCCGGTGGTGCCGACGCTTCGCGCGCTACGATCTACCAGCGCGGTCGCTACGGCGCTGACCAGAACCGCTACGCCGGCATGCGCGCCCTGCGCCGCGACAACACGGCGATCTCCGGCGGCTTTACCTGGGAGAACGATGTCACCGTGTACCCGTTGGGTGGTTATGAAAACGACACCCTCTGGAACAAGCTGGCAGCGACTTCCGGCTACAGTGTCACAGATTCGCTCGAAGACCTGAATTCGATTCTCGTCATCGGCAAGAATCTGACGATCAACGGCTCGCTCAACGATACGTTGCGCTTCGCCGTCATCTTCGCCGGTACCGATGGTTCGACCAGCCTGGCCGATTTCCAGAATATCGTCGATCGCGGCAAGGCCTGGCTGTGCGGCCATGTCTACAATGGCGCGCCGGTTTGCGCCAGCTGCAAGTGCGGTGACGCGGACAACAACGGTATCTGGACGATTTCCGACGCTGTGTTCCTGATCACCTACATCTTCGGCGGCGGTCCGGCTCCGGCCCAGACCTGTCTCGGCGATGCTGACGGTAACAAGATCATCACGATTTCTGACGCGGTGTACTTGATTACCTTCATCTTCGGCGGCGGTCCGGCTCCGGCTGGCTGCTAAGCTTAGGAACGTCTCACGCGAACTGACTCTCGCGTGAATTCAAACACGCCGCCTTCGGATTCGCTCCGGAGGCGGCGCTTTTTATTTGCCTTCCAGACAGCATGAACAAATACTGCTCCCGGCACGTTATTCTTACAACAGAGCGCGTTGTCCCATGATCCGTTTGTCTCTACACCTAAGCCTGGTTTGCCTGCTCAGCCTTGCCGCCTTGCCGGTATACAACGCTTCCGCCCTGGCCGGCCCGTTTCTGCCCGAAGACGAGAAAATACTAACCGACCACCAGCGGCGACTCTCAAACTTCGCCCAGCAACTTGCCACCATGAAGATGACGGCTAACCAGTACAACTATGATGCCGTGTATTACAATCTCGACATCACCATCGATCGCGTGCAGGAAACCATCGCGGGGCGGGTCGACATCCACGGCCGGGTCCGTGATCTGCCGCTCGCTGCCATCGAGCTCGACTTCTACAGTCAGATGGCGGTTGACTCTATTATAATCGACGGCCAGACTGCCGGATTCTCCCGCGCCGGAGACCTGTTGAGCGTGGACTATCCGGGCCTTGGGCCGAGAGACTCGTTTGCTCTCTCCGTGTACTACCACGGCCGCCCCAGCAATCAGGGATTCGGCGCTTTCAGTTTTGCGCGCAACTTCGACGACTATGTGATCAGCACGCTCTCCGAACCGTTCTTCGCGCGCTCCTGGTGGCCGTGCAAAGATCACCCCTCGGACAAGGCGGATTCCGTCGATGTACGAATTACAGTCGACTCTGATCTCACGGTCGTTTCGAATGGCACGCTGCGATCGGTCGTGGACAATGGCGATGGCACTGCAACAACGCACTGGCATGAATCGTATCCGATCACAACCTACCTCGTCAGCCTGGCCATCTCCGATTACGCGCATTACGCGGACACGCTGCACCTCAACGGCAAAAAGATGCCTGTCGACTTCTACATCTTCCCCGAGTACGTCGAAAACTACCGGGCCAACAATAACCTGGTCGTGCCAATGCTCGAGTTCTTCTCGGACATCTACGGCGAGTATCCCTTTATCAACGAGAAGTATGGCCACGCCCAATTTCTCTGGGGCGGCGGCATGGAGCACCAGACCTGCTCTTCGATGGGCGGATTCACCGAGTGGCTGATCGCGCATGAACTGGCGCATCAATGGTGGGGCGACATGATCACCTGCGGCACCTGGCACGACATCTGGCTCAATGAGGGTTTTGCTCGCTACTCCGAGGCGCTCTGGCTCGAACACGTCAACGGCCGCCCGGCCCTGATCGACTACATGTCGCATCTGGTCAACCTTGAATTCCAGGTCTACGTGGAAGACACCTCCTACACGCACTACATCTTCGACCGCGTCGTCTATGACAAAGGTGCGTTCGTCCTGCACACCCTTCGCTATCTCGTCGGCGATTCAACATTCTTCCAGATTCTCCGGACGTACGGCGAATCCCAACACAAGTACGGTTCGGCAACGACCGAGGATTTTCGCGCGATCGCTGAACAAGTCTCCGGTCGCGTTCTCAGGCAATACTTCGATCAATGGGTCTACCAGCCAAACATTCCCTTCTATGAATATGGCTTCTCAAGCTACGACACCGATTCCGGCTGGGTCACCCTGCTGGAGATTCGCCAGTCGCAGGAAGAGCCGCTCTTTGAAACCGATCTCGATGCCGCATTTCACTGCGAAGACACCACGATCGTCGTGCGCATCAACAATGATCGTGCACGGCAGTACTATCGTTTCTTATTTTCGTCGCGACCGATCGGCTGCGTCCTCGATCCGGACAATTGGATAAACAACCACGCCCGCAATGTTTCGCTGTCGCTCAGCGCCGTCGACGATTCCCTGCCGGATGCTTTCGCCGGTGAATACTATAGTTACCCGCTACTCGCCGTCGGCGGTCAACCTCCAGTCAAGTGGTCGGCCTATGTCGTGAGTCTCCCTGAAGGATTGCGCGTGTCAAGCGACGGCGTGCTCTCCGGTATTCCTGAAAGCGCCGGTCACTACGAGGTCGCCCTCCGTCTGATTGATTCCGGCGTCCCCGAGGTTTCCGGTTCCGTCGTGCTTCCGCTGCGCATCCACCAATTGCACGGGAACTTCGATGGTGCGTCCTCCCTGCGGCTCAACGATGTCGTCCGGATGCTCGACTACCTCTATCGCGATGGCGCTCCCCCGCCGAGCCTCTCTGAAGCTGACGCCGATTGCGATGGATCGATCGACGCGGCGGACCTGATCTTGCTCCTCAATTACCTCTACCGCCTGGGTCCCCGTCCCTGCTACTGATCGGCTTCAGGCGACCGCCGCTCTTTCTCCGGCGGCGAGATTGTCTTGCCGACCAATCATCCAGCAGGCGATTTTCCGCCTCCCAGAAAGCGTTCAGAAGCGGCAATGCTGTTTGCAGCGCCAGGCGGATCGTCTCTGCCATCGTACGGCGATTGCGGCGGGAGATTTCCCTGAGCGCCTGCTTTAACTCAGCGGAGATCTGGAGATTCACCGCTTGTCGCTCCGGACGAATCGAGTCAATCATCTTTCTCCCCGTGTTGTGTTGTGATACTTCAGGTGTCCGACAATCGTCTGCGGCGACCGCAATCTGAGCCCGCATTTTTTCCAGATCTCGGCGATGACGCGTGCAAAGCCCTCCTTCCTGTCCCGGCTGCGCAGAATCCTGTCGATTTCAGACCTTCGCGGCGAGGCACAGATAACGCAGGTACTTGCTGCCGCTGCGATACCGAATTCCGCGGCCACAAACGCTGACAACTGGCTGCGGAGTCGCCGCAAACCGCGCCGATAGCCGCTGACCGCGACCGCAAAACTCAGACTCTCTTTCTTTGCAGCGCAACTCAAAGACTCACCGTAGAAGTGACGCGCAAGAATCAACTGCCGTTCCAGCTTCGGCAACCGGCGCAATGCCCTCCGCACCGCCCGGATCCTCTGAAGCCTCTTCGCCGCGTCCGCCTCGCTTGCCAGTTCACTGGGCCAGGCGGTCTGGCCGGTCATCTGGTCCAGCCATCCGTAATACTCGATCTTCATCAGGAATCTCCTCCTTCGGGCGCAATGAACCGCGGCAGAGCCTCGTCGGGAATCGTGTGAAGTTCGCATTGTGGGTCGCCTGGCTGGCAGCGTGACATTCAGCTTGCTAACGGGCGTTGGTGAAGCTACCATAGCGATGTCACATACCAACGGAGATTGAGGATGTCTATGAACGAATCAAACTCGCCATCAAACCCGCTAAAACGCCACAGCTTGACAGGCGGCCTGATCGTGCTCGGGGTCGGCCTGTTCTTCCTGCTGGTCAACCTGGAAGTCATTCCACCGGTAAGAAAAACGTGGCCGATATTCCTGATCATAGTGGGGATAGCGCTCCTGATCGCCCGCTTCCGCCGGTAGATTCGTCAGCCCCGGCCGCTCCCTTTCGGCTGACTGCGTTGTCGTATGGGGTGATGCTGCTGATGGCGGTGATCTGGCCCGTCTCAGCGTTCTTCATCGGCGATGCTCAACTCGCGGTTGCTGAGAACCTCACCAGCGTCACTCGCGAGATTTATCTGCCTACAATTCTCCTTCAGCTTTTCGTCTTGGGCATGGTCGCACTGGCAATGCGCAGCGAAGATGCTGCGCCCCGGTCGGTGGGTTTGTCGGGCTTCAACCAATGGTCCCCCCTTATCGGCGTCGGTTTCCTGATTGCGGCCAATATCGTCCTGCTCACCATTCAGACACTCATCCTGTCGCAATCCCCGACCAGTATTTCCGACGTCACACCGTTGCTGCCGTCGACTCCGGCGGAACGGTCGGTTTGGACCTTGCTCTGCCTGGTTGTCTCTGTCTCGGAAGAGGTCACCTTTCGCGGTTACCTGATCACGCGATTGACTGCGTTATTCCGTGGCAGGCTTTGGATTGGAGTGGTTCTTTCAACCCTCGCGTTCGCCAGCGGGCATCTCTATCAGGGGATCGGCGGCTTCGTCCTGATCTTCGTCTACGGGCTGATGTTCGCCGGGCTCTTTCTCCGGACCCGATCGCTCTATCCGGGAATCGTGGCGCACTTCCTCCAGGACTTCGCGGCGATGTTTCTCAAGCAGTAAAAGAGCCTATTCCTTTTCCAATTCGTCCAGCAGGTCAACGGCGCGACGCAGGTGCGGGATCACGATCGAGCCGCCGACGATGAGCCCGACATTGAAGATCTCAAAGAACTCGGCTCGCGTTACCCCCTCGCGCTTGCACTGGATAACGTGGTAGGAAATGCAATCGTCGCAGCGCAACACCAGAGAGGCGACCAATCCCAGCATCTCCTTCGTTCGCACATCGAGAGCCCCGGCCTCGTAGGTGCGTGTATCGAGCGCAAAGAAACGATTGATCTGCTGATGCTTCTCCGCTAGAATGCGCTCGTTCATCCGTTCGCGAAATTGGCGAAATTGTTCCAGTCGTTCCGACATACTGTCCTCCTTGGACGCCGAATATAGAATCGCCCTGTCGCGAAGGCAATGACTTCGCGCTGCTCAATTTGTGATGCCGAAAGTGATTGTCGCGGCCTAAGTCCCCGGAGCCGGGCCGCCGGCAAAGATGTAGTTGATCAAGAACACTACGTCGGAGATCGATACCGTCGCCGACGGATCGATATGGACGCCCGCGGCCCACGGGATCGGATACGGCCCCCCGGCAAAGATGTAGTTGATCAGGTAGACGGCATCTGACACGTTGACGATGCCGTCATGATTGACATCGCCGTTAAGATAGGCCGCGGGAACCAGGGTGATGTCATCCTGCAGATTTGCGAAGACCTCCGTGATCTCGCTATACGGCAGATAGCCGGCGCGCGCAACGTTGATCGCATACCGGCCCGCCGGCTGCCCGGAATAGATCTCAGTGGCCATGTCAGTTGTGTCGATGAGGCCGGAGAAAGGAACTGTCACGATGAAGTCCCCAGCGTGGGGATTGCCGTCGCTGGTGGCGAGATTGAGAGTCACTGCATAGAAATTCGCGGTCACCACGTTCATGCTATCCCAGTCAATGTTGCCGTAACGGTCTTTTGCCCACGCGCGAACGCGATAAGTATCGTTCGGCAACTGCCCCGTCGCCCACCTGCCGTTGACATCGAAAGGCGTGATGAGCGTATCGTTGTCATGGTTCGTCAGGATCTCGTAGAATTGCCGCTGATCGTAGTCGCCTTCAGAATTGCACGGACCGGAATTCTTGAAGATCGTGTGCTGCGACTGGTCCCACAGCAGTTGCCCGGTGAAGCGGAATGAAAGGAACGGCCCGAGTGTGATCGAATCAGAGAATATCTCATAGCCCATTTCATAGGGGCATAACACCCAAGTCGGATGGCCGACGCGATCGTGCGCCTTGGCAACAATATCCACGTCGCCATCGACCGGCACACCGACATTGAAATACGTATCAGTATTGTTGCGGCAGAAGCGAAACGGCGCGCCGACGTTGATGTTGACGAAGAACGGTGCAGTGAAGTCATCGATGTTCACCAGCTCATCGAGGGGGTTACCAACGAACAGCCAGTTTGCATTCCACGTCAGACCGGCATCCCGGATCTTAACGAAGTGCAGGTGATGAAAATCCGCCACCGGCCACTCGACGAGGTCGCCGAGGTACTGCCCACTGTCAACCTCCTCGCCGGGCGTGACGGCGATGGTGCTGAAATCGAGATGCGCATAAAGCCAGCCGTCACAGCTATCAGCCGTCGGGCTGTCCCCTACCGCCACGCGCCAATGGAGTTCGGCAGAGGTCGTTAGGACTGCCTTCACCCATCCCGCCTTGACAGCGTATACGGGCGTACCTGCCGGATGCAGGATATCGATTCCGGGGTGCATGTAAGGCGATCCGCCGTAATCCTGGTACTCGCCATAGCTGTTGCCCAGCGAGTGCGCGGAGTCGAACGGCTCGATCGGCCAGGGAATCGTTGCGGTCGCCGGGGCAGAGAGAATCAGTCCCAGCAGGAGAATCAGCAGAATTCTCAAGAATACTCCGGAAAGTAACGTTGTCGTCTTAATATAAGCGGAAACGGGAATTTGGCAATCAGGAGTTTCGTCGCGCTACGGTCCGGCCGCTTCGTATCCGCGCCGGTTCGGCAGCTTACGCAAGATCAACAGCCCCACAAACATTGGCAAAACCTGCGACAAAAGCGCCAGCCGATGGTGAATCGAGCCGGAAACGGTGTCGTCTATCGGGACGCCGCAAGCCGCCAGCACCGCGATCGCCGCGCTCCCCAGGGGCATTTCGGCCTTGCCGACCAACGCGACTAGACCCCAGATCAGCGGCCCCACCACAGCGGCTGCCTTGCTGCAGAGTGACAACACCCCGTAGAATTGCCCCAATTTCTCAGGCGGCGCCAAGGTATTGAGCAGCGGCCGCGAGGTCGTCCACACGGCCCCGAGAAATATCCCGACGAAACCGCCAATCACGAAAAATGCCGCCTTCGACGACACGAACACGGCAGCCAAAAGGCACACGACCCAGCCGGCAGCCGTGATCATCAAAGCATATTTCGAACGGATCCAGTCGGTGATGTAACCAAAGAGGATCGACCCCACCAGGGCGACCGAGGTGGATACCGCAAACAACATCAGCTTGTCGGCGTCCACGAATCCGATGACCGATTCCGAATACACCGACATATAGAGCACGACTGTATTAACGGCGTCCGCGATCAGAAAATTCCCGATCATGAAACGCAAGAGCCCCGGGTAGTTGCGCGTCTCGCGCAGCGAGGTGACCAGGCCCCGCGCGAGCGGTTCGCGCTTTGAAACCACGGAAAGACTAACGGTCTTTTCGCGCACCCACAGAAATGTGGGGATCGAGCAGATCGCAAACAGCAGCGCCGTCGGCAAAAAGGTGTAGACGCTTCCCGACACCCCCGGCCAAATCGTCAGTGTCGAAAGCGGAAACACGAGCAGAAGCCCGATCAGCGAGCCGGCATAGCCGACGCCGGTGCCGATCCCCGAAATCTTGCCGACGTTGGCCGGCGTCGAGACCTCGGTCAGGAGTGCATTGTAATAGGTCAATCCGCCTTCGTAGAAATAATTCGCTGCCGCAAAGCACACAAGTATCACAATAATCAGCGCGGGGGAGAACAAATGCAGCAGCGATGTCAATGCGATCAGCTCCGTGCAGAGCACACACAGCAGCGTGAAGAGCAACAGCCCGTCGCGCCGCGTTCCCTGCTGGTCGGCCCGCCGCCCGAGCGCGGGCATGGTCACGGCAACCGCAAGCATCGACGCTGAATAGGCCAGGCTAAAATAGATGTCTTCGAGGTGGAGCTCGTTGATCAGCCAGGACGCGAAAAAATACGTCACGATGTTCATCGAGAAGATCGTGTTGGCGAAATCGTAGAAGATCCAGCCAATCTGCGCTTTCCGCATTGCCCAGGTCTCGCTTGAACGGCGCATTCTCTACGTTATCCCACCTTACCGCTCAGAACCCGAGATCATCGGAGATCGCCCGCATCCCGTCAAGCGCCAGCCCCAGAAACTGCTCGAGCGTCAGTCCGAGTTCCGCGCACCTGGCGATTCCCTCGCGCCGGGCGCCGGCGGCAAATCGCTTGTCCTTGAATCGCTTGAGCAGAGAAGAAACCTGCAACTCAGCCAGCTTGCGACTGGGATGCATCATCACGGCGGCGGTAATCAACCCGGTGGTCGGATCGGTGGCATACAACGCCCAGTCCATGCGGGATTGACAAGGTTTGTGGTCGGCGTGGCAGTGAATCGCATAAAGCATCTGCTCATCGATCTCAGGATAGGTCGCGAGCCATTCGCGCGTGACAAACGTATGTCGCTCCGGCGCGTTGATGGTCTCGACATAATCAAGATCGTGCAACAGCCCAACCATCCCCCAGCGCTCGACGTCCTCGCCGAAATGGCCGGCCAGATGCCGCATTACCGCCTCAACGCTGAGAATGTGTTTGACGAGATTTTCCTGCCCGACCCTTTCCAGCACCAGCTGGTACGCGACTGCACGTTCCATTCATTACCCCTAATCGAGAAACGCCCAGTTAAAACCCCACCAGACTGAACGACCGAGCTGGTCCAGGCCGGCGACGGTGTATTCCGTATCGAGAAGATTCTCGAAATTGAAGAAGAAATGAAAGCTCTTGAGGTCGAACGTGAAATATGAATCAAGCGTCAGCACACCGTCTTCCGGATCGCCGATGAAATGTCGGTCGGTCGCTGAACGAAATTTCGCCCCCAGGCCAAAACTCAAGTCAACCTGGAATCGCCGCACCGGCAGCTTGTAAAGAACTAGTGCCGCTACAGTATGCGCCGGCCCGAGCGTAACTGTGCTGTCCGAGGCGGTCACCTGACGAAACCCGTAATTCAGCATGGCCGAGACCCTGTCGTGCGGCTGCCAGCGTGATTCGAGAGTCGCAAACCAGAGATCCTGATCAATACCGGAAGCCGCAAATTCGCCGTACCGCAGCGAGTCGAAGTCGGCATTCCACTCGGGAATGTCGCGCATCCAATAGTAACCCGTGCGAATCCGCCATTCCACTTTCTCGGAACGTGTCTGCAGTCCCAGATCACCGCCCGTTACACTGCCTGTTTCAATTTCGATGTCCGGTACAAGCGAGTAGTCGACGGTGTCGGTTTCGAAGCCCGCGCTCTTGGCGATGCCATACTGCATCTCGGCGCCCGGAAGCACTGCTGTGTGCGCCACTGCCGCCACGAGCGAAACCGGCTCGCTGATCGCCTTGGTCAGCGCCAGGGTCAATGACAGACGCGGCGATAGATCGCTCGATCCGACCACGGCGGCTCGGGCAAGCGCCGAACTCGAAGCGGAAAGCATCACGATATCACTCGCGCCCACACTGTAATACACTGCGCTTTCTCCAACCTCCTGATCGACCAAATGAAGATAGCGCGCGTCGATCGCAAACTCCAGAGCGTGGCGCTCGCTCGGGCGCTGGTTCGCCAGCCGCAAGTCCACCACCTTGGTGCTCTGCGAAGTCCCCAGGCTCGGACTATCGAACTTCTGGCTAGCGGTCTTGTAAGCGAGACTCGCAGAATAGCTGGAGCGCGGTGAGACGAGCAACTGCCCCCTGGCCGCATAAATGCTCATGTTGTCGGTGCTAAACCCTGAGTAATCATAATCTGGCGGAAAGATCAGGCGGTCACCCTTCAGGCGATTGAACGCATACAGCAACTCCAAACGCGCCCTTCGTCCCACAGCCGGTGTCGCCGAGAAGCGCATGCGTTGCATATTCGTATTGGCGTTGAAATACAAACCGTCAGTTTTCTGAAAACTCCCGTCGGCGGCAACGCGGCCCAGCGGTCCGAAGTAGTTCTGGAAGCGAAATGTCGTATTGGCAAAGGCGCCGCGACCCCGCGTTACGAAGATCTTGCTGCGCGCCGAGTCGGTGTTCTCAGGCTCCAGAACTTGATAAATCGCAAACGGCCGACCAAAGGGAGCAACGACTGATGCCAGCCCCGGACTTAGCCAATGTTCTTCATCGGCAATCTCCGTGTGAACAAATTCTTCCGACTGCGGCAGCGGAACCGGATTGGCAAACGTCATCTCCCCCAATCCGGCGTCATAACGGGATAAATGCGTTGCCGCCAATCCCGCCGGATAGAAACTCTCAAAATCGCCCCAGGGCGTCACTGAGTTACGTGCCAGCAGCGGATTGAACTTCCACCACGATGTCACCTGCGGCAAGTCAATGCGCGGGCGTTTCGGCGCAGCAAGCCCGATCGTCCTGATTAGCTTGTCGCGGAAGTCTTCCGGCCAGACAACAGTCTGCGTGTCAACAACTACGCTGAGGCTGTCTGTTAATGCCGGCTCGGTCACGTTGATCGGCAATTGGGTCTGAGCGGAATCTTGTTGTCCGATCGCGACATTCATGGAGATCACCGAGAAAATCGCCGCGATGACGCCGATTTGCCATCTTCGGATGACTCTCTTGCAAGTACAACTGGAAGTATTTCGATTCAATCTTTGCTCCGCTCAATCGAGTCGAAACATACCCGACTTTTTGACTTTTGCAAGTGCTGGGAAGAGGATAACGAAGAAGACGATGTTGCTCGCCACGGTCACCAGCGAGAAGGGCGCCGAAAGCCAGAGGCGTTCCCAGAAGGGACCGAACAGGAAGGCATCGGCCAGCGACACCGGCAACACATAGAACAAGGCGGTAAGAGCGCCAAGAATCCCCAGCAGCAGATAACGGAGCCAGCCCGGCTGCTCCGGCAGGATTCGAACGGCTACGCTTCCGCAAATTCCGATCAGAACATAACCTGCTACCTGCGCGCCCAGCAGCGGAAGCGGCGCCAGTCCGTAAGGGTTAAAGATTGAAATGAGAAGCGCGCTGATCAACCCGACCAGCGCGCCGTCGAAGCGTTCGAGATGATAGCCCGCGTAGAATACCAGGAGAATCGAGAGCGTCACGTTGGGCACGGCCAGAAGCAGGAATGATCCGCTGTAGGCCAGGGCGGCGAAAATGCCGACAGCCGCGACGCGACGTGCGTTCACCTGATCACAAGAATCTTCTGGTGCGTGGTCTCATCGCCATAGCGCACCTGGACAATGTAGACTCCCGAAGCGACCTCTTCTCCCCGGTCATTTCGCCCGGCCCATTGGATCGGCTGCCGGTCCCCGGCGGCTACCGGGAAGACCTCGGATTTGAAGACTTTCTCACCGGCGGCGTTGAAGATCATCATGTCGACGTCTGCGGCGGCCGTCAACTGGACAATCACGTAGAACGGGTTCTCCGCGGCATCTGCGAGACGAAACTTGCTGTTTGCGAAAAGCACGGTGTTATCCTCTACCGGCACGGAGGTGCTGGTCACCTCGAATCGATATGATCGCCCGCCGTGCTGCAACGCCGGACTCGTGCTCCCGAGCAACTCCGGGTTGACGATTGTAACAACCATCATCAGGTCGGTGAGAGCTTCAAGCTCGCGCGCCTCGATAATGTCGAAATTGCCGTAGTGCGTTGTGTCGGTGCGCAGCGGCGCTGAGAGATTAAAGCGGTTGTAGCCGGTCAGCATCATGCGCCACTCAATCGGGATCGGGCTGCTCGTCTGCCCCTGGAATTCGAAGGAGAAGAGTGAATCGAGCGTCCCCGTCGAGAAATTCAGATAATTAATTCCCAGCGGCGCCGGTTGAAACGCATTGTCACCGGATTGCTGCCGGGTGATCGGATATTGCGTGTAATAGCGTATGTACGGGCGTGGCGGCGAGCCCTTGAAATCGGGCACCATCGAATAGGCGGCCGCTTCCTCGAAGTATTTCCC
This sequence comes from uncultured Ignavibacteria bacterium, assembly GCA_964584025.1. Lineage (GTDB taxonomy): Bacteria > Zixibacteria > MSB-5A5 > CAIYYT01 > CAIYYT01 > JADJGC01. The sequence goes on along the minus strand of CAZOYE010000026.1, from coordinate 26,951 downwards.
TGGCCGGGCGCGGGTGCCGGTGTAGAACAGCGCTTTCGCATACTCGAGCCAGGCATCTTCAAAATCCTCTTCCCCATCAGTGGCGGCGATGATCGCCTCCTGCAGCGCTCCGAAGAGGAAATCTTCCCCCGGACTCTCGGCGCAGCGCTCCCAAATGTCCCTCACGATATCTCTTCCGTATCGCTGGGAGAGAAACATCGGAAAGATACCGGCCCCGTAAATGCTGAGATTGTCATCCGAAATGTACGAGAGTTCGTGTTCGAGCTCATCAATGTATGAGGGTATGTAGTAATAGTAGTCGTTGATATTATCATAGGTTTCTTCTTCGATCCAGACGGCCGACATCTCAAACCAATAAGGATTCTGCCCCGTTGGAGTGCAGGCGCCGTCCGTGCACAGCTCTTCTATGTCATAAGTCAAATGGCTGGCGTGCAGGAATTCGTGCGCGATCGTAACCCGCAGCGCGTCGAGCGGACGATTGTCATACCCGAAATAGTCTTCGTAATGTGTATCGAGTTCCATCCATGAAGTCGCCCGAAGAATCGCCCCGTCCTGCTGAAATTGGTCGGGCCAGGTAATGCCGTAAACGCTGCCGCCGACGTCGCGAATGTAGATATCATATCGCGCGTCTCCGCCGCCATACGCCGCATCGTTCAACGGCTCGATGAAGCCGTATTCGTCAATGTGATGTGCCCAGCACGAATCGGCTATGCGGGCAACGATCTCCGGGTAATCAGGAATACCGTTGGTGTTCTGATCGCCGTAGCTCTCGTCGATCCGGTCGCGATCGCCCGCAGCCATCGTATAATGGATTTTGAAGTGCCCGCCGGGTGAATCGTAGGTCAACGGAAAATCCTCGTCACTGGGACGAGCCAATAACTCCGAGATGCCCGCCTGCTTGCCATACTGCCGCTCCAGCGCTCGCAGTTGGAATACCGCCGGAAGTCCGCATTTTACCAGTGCCGCCGGTTTGAAATCCGGCTCGCCGGTCAGCGAAGTCGCCGCCAGCTGCTGGTAAGAATTCAGCGCAACCGCTAACTGTTCGGCGCGACTCATTTCAGCCAGCGGGTTGGCCGGCAAAGTTACAAACGTCGAGAGGACACAAGTCAGGATGAGGAGGACAAAATGGTGCAGCTTCACGATTGCTCCTTTGGCTTGTCTGGAAGGCTGGATAAATATTCTCTCATGCGGGTGAGTACTTCATAGGGTACGCGCTGACTTCCCAGCTCTGCGCGCGGATCGCTCCGGCCGTGCCAGTCCGATCCGCCGGAGATCAGCAGCTTCTTCTTCTCGGCAATGCTCTTGTAATGACGCGTCTGCTGCGGCGTGTGTTTGGAATGATATACCTCGATTCCGTCCATGCCCAGGCTCGCGAAATGCTCGATCGCATCGTCCCGCTTGACCGTTCCCGGATGCGCTATCACCGCAATCCCTCCGGCGCGGTGGACGAGGTCGATCGCCTCAGCCGGATCGAAATAGGTCTTCGGCACGTACGCGGGAGCGTGATAGCCGATGTAGCGGCTGAAGGCCTCGTCAAACGTCTGCACAAACTCCTCGCTCAGCAAAGCATCGGCCACGTGCGGCCGCCCCACGACACCGGAGCCCGCGATCCTCTTGACCGTATCCATCCGCAGATCGATCCCGAGTTCGTTCAACTTCTGGACCATCATCTCACCGCGCTTGAGCCGTTCCTGCTGGTAGAACTTGACTTTCTCAGCCAGCGGTTTGTAACGGTGGTCGACGAAATAGGCCAGCATGTGAATGTCGTTGTTCTGAAACGTGCACGACAACTCGATGCCGGTCACGAACTCGATACCCTTCTCCCCGGCGCGCTCTGCGGCCTCCTCGATCGCATCAAACGAATCGTGATCGGTAATGGAAATAGCAGCGAGTCTCCGGTCGGCCGCAAGGTCGACTGTTTCCGTCGGCGTACAGCGCCCGTCGGAAAAGTGCGTGTGCATATGAAGGTCAATCAGCTTGGGCGGCATCCGATTTTCTCGATGACTATTTCACGCGCCAGCTTCGCTTTGGTTTCCGCCGCCGCCAGGATTTTTCGCGCTTCGGCGTCGATTTTATCGGCAATTCCGCGGTCGTTGATCCCCGGCAGGTTGATTTGGACATTATAGAACGCCCCCTGCACCCCCGCGTGCGCCATCAGGGCGCCGACGCCGGCATCCGAAACCGAATTGACATTCCCGATTTTGGCGATCTCGATTGCCAGGTCGATCGCCTGGGCAGCCTTCTTCATCGTCTCCAGCGGCGTCTGGGTGGCATTGATCGTCGCCTTCTGGATCGCCTCGGTACGCTGCTTCTGCTGTTCGTCCGATTCCTTCGGCAACTTCATAGCAGCCATGACGGCGTCAAACGAAGCCGCATCGCGGGCAACCAGTTCATATAACTCGTCCTTGAGCACGTCGGTTTGCTTCAAGATGGCGGCGACTTGGTCCTGGACCTCCGCGTATTTCTTCTTGCCGAGCGTCAACCGGCACACCATCGAGGCCAGCGCCGCCGCCAGCGATCCGGCGGCAGCCGATACCGATCCGCCACCCGGCGCCGGTGAGGACGACGCTACACTTTCGACGAAAGAACTCAATCCCCCGCGACTACCCTGCTCCTCAGCCGATTTCTGCAGCTTGACTTCCAGAATCTGGTCCTTGCTGAAATTCTCCAGCATCAGGTACCAGCGCGCGCTGTTGGAGATGGCGTCCATCGGCACCAGGCCGACGATCTCCGTCGAGGTTACCATTGTGCCCCAGCGGGCCGCTTCGGACTTGATCGTCTCCAGCACCCGGTAAATCGGCGTCTGATTGAAATTGATCAGGTTCATCGATACCTGGACGCAATGGCGATCCTTGATCTCGAAGCCGAGTGCCCGGCAATATGAGAAGCCGCCCGAGTTGGCGCGAATCGACTTGGCAATCCGTTGGGCTACCTTGATATCGTTCGTGGCGAGATAGGCATTGAAAGCGATCAACGGTACACGCACGCCGATGGCGATCGCCCCCGCCCGCTCGTGCACTTTGCGCGGGCCGAAATCGGGAATCAGCGTGTCATCGGACGCAATCGTCGCCTTAATGCCTTCGTACTGGCCATGCTTGTTGCGAATGTCCGGTAGGCTGACCCGATCGGGACGAGTAGCAGCTTGTTCGTACAAGAAGACCGGTATACCCAATTCGCCCGCTACTTTTTCGCCCAGCGCCTTGGCCAGCTCGATGCACTCTTCAACGGTGATTTCGCTGATCGGAATAAACGGGCAGACATCCGTGGCGCCCATGCGCGGGTGCTCGCCCTGATGCGTGTTGAGATCGATCAATTCGGATGCCTTCTTGATCCCCTGAAACACTCCGTTCTTGACCGCAGTTGGTTCCCCGGCCACCGTCACAACCGCGCGGTTGTGATCCTTGTCCATCTCCGAATCGAGCAGGTATACCCCCGGCACCGCGACAATCGCGTCTGTAATCGCCTTGAGAACCTCCGGCCGGCGGCCTTCCGAGAAATTGGGGACGCATTCAACGATCTTAGCCATACAGAGAAACTCCCGAGCAGTAGTCTTAAATCCGCTCACGCACCGCCGCCCACAGCAAGGGCAGCATGATCTCGTGGTGACCGGAAAAATCATAGGTTGTGGCGCCCAGCAGACGCGGCCGCGCCACGAAGTTATTCCGCGGGCGATAAAGCCCGATCATGTCGAAATTAGCACAAGTAAAGCGAGTGAACCTGGGGTCGAGATTGCGCGCAATCGCCAGGGCCTTGAGAAAGACCTCCGGCAGGATCACCGCCGACCCGAAATTGAGCGCCACGCCGCCATTCTTGAGAAGGGTGACATTGTGGCAATGAACGCGAAAATCGATTTGCGACGCCGCGCCGACAACCGCGCCGTCATATGCCGGGTGCGCATTGACAATATCGGTGCCGATCGCGACATGGACCGTCGCCGGGATGCCCAAGCGTTGCGCGACAGCAAACACCGAGCGGTCGCGATGCTTCGCCTTCTTGGCGTTGATATATCTCCCGACCGCTTCTCCCAGTCCGATTCGCTCTCGCTTGGCGATGGCCAGAACGCCGGCATAGTGCGCGCCTGTCTCCTGCGTCATGCCAAATTCACCTTCGACCAGCGCCGCTTCCACGTCCTCCGAAGTCTGGCCAAAAAACGCCAGCTCCAGATCGTGAATCAACCCGGCGTTGTTCGTGGAGATCATCTGGCAGCAGCCGGAACGGATAATCTCACACAGCACCGGCGCCAGACCGACCTTGATGACGTGCGCGCCAAACATCCAGAGAATCGGTTTTCCCCGGCGCTTCGCCTGTGCCATCGCACCGATAAGCTGCTTGAGATCTGCACCTTTCAAGATTGCCGGCAATGAATCGACGAATTTGTCAACCCCCCGGCTCGAAAGCTTGATATCAAACTGTGAGCGATGGACCTTGGAATGACGCCCCCGGATCGACCGGACCCTGATCTTTTCTAAGTCGATTTGCTTCATGTCACCAATTCAGGTTGCCGAGGCGGAATTCCCGCAGCTCGGCGTGAATCGACCCTACAATTACCTTGCTCTTCATCAGTACCGGCATCTTCAAACGATCATCGGTCAACCAGACCTTAACGTCCCCTTCGTTCTTGAAGATTCCCGCCGACGTCAACATCGGCTCAACGACAATGCACTTGAATTCGCCGGCCGGCACGGACACCGTCTCGCGCTTCAGCACGTGGACATCCAATACAGCGACAGAATCATGACCGACGTAATTCAGCTTTATCGTCTGCCCGATTTCAAGGGGAAGCGTTCTCACGTAGTAAAACGCCGAAATCACATCATGGAAGAACGCGCCGATCGCGACGGTGTCAATATCATCCGCTCCTCGCCTGGTAATCGCCCGGCGCTGCTCCGGTTCGAAGCAAATCTCGCGCTCCGAGTGATAGGAACCCTCATGCAGGATTCGCTTTGAGTAATGCGCGAAAACACCTTCTGCGTCGATATAAGCGAGAATCGTATCGCGTACCTTGTAGAAACTGTCAAAGAATTTGTTCGAGTTCGTGACGGAGTGGAAGTCAAAACACAGATTGCCATTGTAGTCGACGGTATCGCGAATCTCAAGCGTCGCATTACCGGCCGTCACAAAACCATAGCCAATATCAAAATTCAGGAATTCCCCCGGCCCGAACGAATCATTCTGAATCACGCGCCGCAGGCTATCCGACGGTACGGCGAGAGCGGCGGCCACGTCCCCGTCGCCGAGCCGGGTCTGACTGATCGCCAGAACCACGATGACGAGCACGACGATCGCTGCGCCGAGCGAGATGGCAGTCTTTTTGCGCTTACTTGTGATTGCTGATCCTCCGCAGGATCTCGGGCAGAGCCTGCTTGATGACGCCTTCGATCTCCTGGAAGGTTTGTCGGTACTCCTCGATTGTGCCTCCGATCGGGTCGTCTACCGAATGGGCATCGTCGGCGTGATTGGGCTTTGGAAACGCCTTGGCCATGAAGAGCTTGCCCTCGGCGTTCGGGTAATCTTCGAGAAACTCGAAGTGATTCTTGGACATGGCGAAGATCAGGTCGCTTTCGGCGAAAAGCCGCTCGGTCATGCGGGTTGAATGATGCTGCGAGATGTCGACCCCATTGCGCGCCGATATCTCAACCGCATGAAACGTCGCCGGGTAACCGTCCAGGGTCCCGATACCCGCCGAAGCGACGTCAACTTCATCCATTCCGTTGTCATTCAATAGCTTGCGGAGTATTCCTTCTGCCATAGGAGAGCGGCAGGTGTTGCCGGTGCATACGTAGAGAATCTTATACATCACCTAAGTCACTTTCTGCGTGTTTTAACACTTCGGCAAACGGGAGAGTTCCCTCTCGCAGCAATACCGGATGACGCCCGCTCAGATCGACCACTGTCGAACTGGCGGCTACCGTTTGACCGGGGCGCAAGATAATCACTGGAAGCCGATTCGCAAACTGAGAAAGCAGATCCTCCGGGGTGCGGCAATCAGGGCCGCCGGAGCGATTTGCCGACGTGGCGATCAGTGGCTTCCCCGCCTCCCGTGCCAGCCCTTCCACAAATGGATCGCTGCTGACTCGAATGCCGATCTTGCCATCGGTGCCGACGACTCCCGGCGTGGCGGGAATACGGGACCGCAGCACCACCGTCAACGGGCCCGGAAGCAGGCTCTCGATGATCCGCGCCGATATCTTCGTTTCGATGAAAGCCAACTCAGCAAGGGCTTCACGATCGCGCACGAAAACCGCCGAGGACTTATCGAGGGATCGCCCCTTGGTCGCAAAGAGCAGCCCGACCGCTTCCGAGTTGGTGGCGTCGCAGGTCAGGCCGTAGATCGTCTCGGTGGGAATAACGACAAGCCCGCCCTCCTGGATAGTCGCTACGGCGACGCCAACAGCCGACGCCTCGTCCTGAGGGAGGTATAAAACTCTGGTATCGCTCATGTGCGGCTTCGTAGGAAAATCGCCTTGAGGAAAACTATCGGCGGATAGGACCGGTTGCGGTTGCGGCCCGGCTACAGATAACTATCGAACTTGGGGTCATCTTTCATCCGCGCCAGCAAGTCCTTGATCTCGTTAACGCGCGTTTTGTGCGCCACCAGCACGACGGAGTCCGTCTTGACAATGACCAAATCCGACACTCCCAAAGTCGCCAGAATCCCGGAACCGGAGTTAACCGCTGTAATCTCGAACGACTCGTGCAGAATCGTCTCACCGATGGCCACGTTGTTGTCGCGGTCCTTGGAGCTGATCCGCTCCAGCGCCAGCCAGGAACCGATGTCGTCCCAGATCAAATCGGCGCGAATCACCACCACGTTGCTCGCGCCTTCCAGCACGCCCACGTCGATCGAGACGCCTTCCGCTTTCTCAAACAAATGTAAACGCGCCGCCGCTTCATCCTTGGTGCCGATCTTCTCTGAGTACTCCATTAACAATTGATGCATCTCCGGCTTGCACTTGGCAATCGCCGCCAGAATCGCCCGCGCCGACCAGATGAACATGCCGGAATTCCACATGTGCATGCGTCCGATGTAATACTGCTGCGCCAGCGTGCGATTCGGCTTTTCCTTGAATTGCTGCACTCGAAAACTGGTCAGCCCCCCCTGCGTGTCGTAGCTTTCGCCCAGTTCAATATACCCGTAGCCGGTCTCGGGGCGCGTGGGATTGATGCCGATCGTGATCAAGACGTCGTCGCGGCTCGCCATCTGCGACCCGTAGCGCAGAATCTCGATCAGGCGCTCGCGCGGTTTGATAAAGTGGTCCGCCGACAAGACCACCATCACCGCTTCCGGATCACCCTTGAACAAGTGGATCGCGCCGAATCCGACCGCCAGGCAGGTGTTCTTGCCGAACGGCTCGGCGAGAATGTTCTTTTCGGTCAGACCGATGCTGCTGCGAAGGATCTGCGCTTTGATGTTCTCCCCGGTGACGATCAGCGTTTGCTCCAGCGGCACCAACTCGCTCACCCGGTCGATGGTGTCCTCCAGCATCGACTTGTCGGAAGATATCTTCAGCAGTTGTTTGGGGTTTTCGCGCGTGGAGAACGGCCAGAAACGTTCACCTTTGCCGCCGGCTATGATCACGGAATAGAGCATCGATCCAGTACCTCGCAATTTTTCTGAATATCCCCAATTGCTCAACGAGAGTCAAGGATGAACCGTGCCACCTGCCCTGCAAATCAAAGCGGGATGGCCGCTCTGGCCATCCCGCTGTATGAAGAGAGGATTCGAGTGATCTATTCACATCCGGCGCACGGTGCCGGCCCGAAGGCGAAAACGTAGTTGACCATGTAAACCGCATCTGAAATCGTCGGACGTCCATCGCAATTCACGTCGCCGCCTCCGCTATCAAGAGGCGCTGGACCCTCTGCAAAGATGAAGTTGATCAGAATCACAATGTCGCCGATATTAGCCATCCCCGAACCGTCGAAATCGCCGCATGGATAAGTAACAACCAAGGATGCTGCCCAGGCATCGCCACCCCAGAATTCGCCGCTGCCGCCGTAGGTCTCCTGAACCGCATTAACAGCCGGAAAATCGGTGGAAATAGTCGAGCCCGTCAGAAGCACCGATGTCCCGTTGTGGACCGCAACACTACGCGCTTCCTCGTCAGAGTCGCCACCATAGTAGGAACTGAAGGTCAGGAGATTTCCCGAGGGTGCTATTCGCGTGACAATCGCGTCATAGAATCCTGTCAACTCTCCCTTCAGAGGCGATTGCAGGGGGTAATCGGAGGAGAGGGTGTAGCCCGCGATGGTTGCGCCGCCGAATTCATCCACGGTGACGTCCCAAGCCAATTCCGATTCGGAACCGCCGACGTATGTGCTGAAGACCAACGCCCCGCCGTCAGCGGCGAACTTGATGACAAATGCATCTGAGAGGCCGCCCGGCCCATCCTGCGTCGCATGCATCTCCGGGAAATCTGATGACTTGGTCTCGCCCGCCACGGCCGCCTGGTGGAAGCGATCTATCGTCACCGATGTCGCCCCGTCATAGTTGTCGCCGCCAAAGTACGTTGAGTATACTAACGCGCTGCCGTCTGCAAGCAACTTCGTGAGAAACGCGTCAACCAGCACATTAGCCGAATAAAGTGGATTCGCCGTCGGGAACTGCGTCGAAGCCGTCAGCCCGGCCACGTAAAGATCGCCAAGTTCGTCGCTGGCAAGCCCCCAGCCCTCGTCGTAGCTCTCGCCGCCAAGGAATGTGCTGAATACGAGCTCGTCGCCGCTCGCCGTGAGTTTGGCAACATACGCATCGCCGCAATGGCCAAATCCGCCGTCACCGCCATACTCCGTCTGTAGCGCAGCGTGGGTTGGGAAGTCCTCCGAGCAGCTGTGTCCGGCGATCGCCGCTTCTCCCGCCGAATTCACCGCAATCGCACGCCCCAGCTCGTAGTTGCCTCCCCCCAGATAGGTGCTGTACACCAGCGCATCTCCGTCCTTGTTTAGCTTGACCACAAACGCGTCAGAGCCACCGGCCAACGTATCTTGCGCCGCCGCTACTGCGGGGAAATCATCAGACTTGGTCTCACCCGTCAGGTAGGTGTTCCCGACTGCATCCACGGCGATACTGGTGGCCCCGTCGTAATCGTTGCCGCCGATGTACGTGCTGAAGATCAAGTCGTTGCCGACCGGCGCGATTTTCGAAACAAAGATGTTCACCGGGAATGTCGCCGGTGCCATCGGCGGCTCGGTCGGGAAATCGGTTGAAGCCGTCAGGCCGGTTACGTAAACATAGCCGTCGTTGTCAGCTGTGACACCCCACCCTTCGTCATAGGAGGAACCGCCGAGAAACGTGGAAAATGCAATCTCCGGGTCCACGACCAATGGAAGCTTGCGATTGTAGTCGCCGGTAACATCAATCGTCAATGTGCTCTCGCCGATCTTGCGGTAGGCGCAGGCAATCGAATTCCGCCCCGATTTTCCGACCTGATAAACGAACGGATGCTTATGCAATGCCTCGCCAAAAGCCGTCTTGCAGAGCAGTTCGCCGTCCTTTGTAATCTCGATACTTTCGGCGCCGTCAATCCGAAGTTTGATCTGCGTCGGATCACCGCCGGGGTTGACAATTAGATCGTATTCAAGCGCCTGCCCTTGCGCATAGTACTTCAAGTCGATGTTCGGGTAAACCGATTCATAGATTACGCTTGCGCTGACTGGTACTCCCCGCCTCCAAGCCATGGATTGGTTGCCAATGAAATAGTTGGCGTACCACCCGGCCGACTCGCCGCTCCGTGCTTGCGAGTGGTCTGCGCCCTCCAGCGAAATCGTCATGATGTGCGATTCATAGCTCAAGTTCGCCACGCTCGGCAATGTAGACTTGGCCATCTCTGTGGCATCGCTCGCGACCTCTGCCGTCGGACTGATGCGCACGAACTGATACACTGCCCCGGACTTCGTCAGCCAGATTGCGACACCCTGCGCATCCGCTCGATAAAGCACTTCTTCGTTGAATTGACCTTCGTTCGGTACAAATGCGAGTTGCCCGGCTCGTCCCACTGGCTGCGCGCTCGTTCCCAAAGACACGAGTGCGACGATCAGCGCGACAGACAACAAACAGACTCTTCCCGGCATGCATCCTCCTTTATGATTTGAGCTGATAGTTGGGGGCAGAGTGTACGCAATACCAGACTGCTCGGGACTGCGTGCATTCTCGAAGAGACAGTGGCGTAGCCTGTGCACTTCGGCATCGATTACCTCTTGCCCAGTGACTCGGGAAAGTAACTGATTTCAGAATAATCAATGAGGTGAGTTTCGTCAATGAAAAACGCAGCTACTTCTTGATTCTGAGCGTTAGAAACACCCACGGCCTGATCATCGACCACCAGCCGCTAAAGGCCTTTATCTTTGAGTAGTTCTTGCCGTCAGGGGGGTAAATCATGGAGACCGGGCGCTCGCATATGCGATACCCGAGCTTTATCGCCTTGTAGTGGACGTAATACTCCATTTCGTACTTGTCCAGCCAATCTTGCCAGACGTCGACATTCGGATGCCGCACAATATCGAGCCGGTAAGCCCTAAATCCACAAGTGACGTCGGTCCCCTTGAAACCGGTAAACATCCAGACAATCAACGTGAATAAGGGTATCGTGATCCGACGAAAGAGCGGCATATTGGCGCTCTCCCCTTCGTCCAAATATCGTGAGCCCTGCACGTAGTCATACTGGTCGGCGATTATGGGGTCGATCAGTCGGGGGATTTCCGCGGGCCGCATCTTGCCGTTGCCCGCGATCAGCACCAGGATGTCATAACCTTCAGCCAGCGCGTACTTGAAAACAGTTTTGATCGCTGCACCCGCCCCGGAGTTGTGCGCATGATCTAACACCGGAAAACCCATGTCCACAACATGCTGCCGCGACTGGTCGGTTGACCCGTCGTTCATCACTACAACATCGTAGTTTCTCTCGCTGGCCGGTGGAAAGCTCTCCAACACGCGACGTATCTTGTCCCCTTCATTGTAACAGAATACCGCGACCAAAGTCTTCACTGCGGAAATTCCCTGGCGACGATCGGTAATAGTTGAGGCATGGAGTCGATAATATGATCGGGATTCAGCGCCTGCAAGAACTCTTTTGTGCGGATGCCGCAGGTCACCGCAACCGTGCGCAGTCCCAGAATCTGTCCCGCCCTGATGTCGGATTCGGTGTCGCCGATGATTAGCCCGACGGTCGGCTCGCTTCGCGCATGCTCCCGAATTAGCTCTACCTTTATCTGGAAGTCGCCATGATTGTCCTCCCGGGTCAAGATCGCTGCAAAGTACCTGCTCAGATCGAAGTGCTCAAGCTCCCACATCAGATTGGCGCGACGATTGCGCAACGTGACGAGCACTAGTTCAAAGCGAGTGCGCAGGGTCTCCAGCACATCCAGCGCGCCGGGAATGATCTCGTCATGCGCCAAGTATTCGGTATTCTCAATGACCTTCAGCCGCTCCGGGATGTAGACTTCCGCAAATGCAGGCGGCGCCGTCATCGCAACAATCTGCGCCTCGGGAATCTTGCGGCGCTTGCAATCCCAATATAGCTCTTGTGTCAGCGTCGGATAGCCATGCCGGGAAAACAAGTCGGTGTAGACGCGATGGAACTTGGGAGCGACATCCAGAATCGGACCGTCAAGATCGAAGAAGATGCGCATTGGATCTAAGATTTTTCACACTTGAGGTAGAGTTCAGCGCACGCATCCGGGAACTGATTGCCGACTTGATAGAACGCGTCAACAAGCTCGCGCGGCCACTGCTCCATCTGGGCGTTGGCCAGCGGTTTCAGGTAGATGCCGACGACTTCTGAGACTTTAAGTCCGGCTGCGCGCACGTGCTCTTCAAGCAGTGTCCGTGTATAGACCCGTTTGTGCCCGTATCGGTGGTCCCGCTCCGAAAGAGCCGTAACCGAGGGTATCGTGCCCATAGCAACCCCAATACGTCGATGAAGGCTGTCTGCATTCGGCACAACGATGTGAATGGATGCCGGCTGATCGACAAGCAGCCAACCCGACATCTTCTTGAGTAACGAGACGGGGTCGTCAATGTGTTCCAGTGCCCGCGCCAAAATGATGTCGCTGTACCGCTCGCTGGATTGATAATCTTCAAACAACGCCAGCGTGAACTTCACTCGGTCGCCCAGTTCTGGGGTCAACTGCTCGATGTACTTCTGGGATCCGTCGACAACGTCCAACCGAGGGACAGCTGTGAGCAATAGCCGAGTCATGACGCCGGATGCACAGCCCATTTCGAGAATCTTGTCGCCGCAAAGACGGTGTTTGAGAATGTCGAAGTTAAACTCGATCAAGTGGCGGTCGAAATCCACTTGCGAGTCGTAGTCAGCGGAGATCTTGTCAAGCCGTTGGAACTTGTCAGTCATCAATAGCTCATTCTCTGCCAGCGCTGGGAGTTTTGACTGAGCCACTCAAACTCTCGACGCAGACCATCATCAAGCATGACCTGCGGCTGCCAGTCAAGGATCTGCTTTGCCTTTTCGTTCGCCAGTACCATTGCGGACAGTTCTGAAGGCAATCGCATCCGTCCTTCGACTTTCGCCGACCGCTCGCCCGGCTTGACTTCTTCAAAATCGACCTTCAGCTGCCCGGAACCGAACATGGCCACCATCTTTTCAGCCAGTTGCTTTACAGATGTGGCCAGGCCGGTGGAGATATTGAAGACGTGCCCGTCGGCTCGGGAGTCGATCATCGCTAGGGTGTGCAAACGGACGAGATCACCTACATAAGTGAAATCGCGAACCTGCTCTCCGGCACCGAAAACTACCGGGTTCTTGCCCTCGAGAATTCTCTTGAGAAATATCGTCAAGACCCGGCCGTACCACTCGCGCTCACCATAGATAATGGCGTAGCGGAATGAGACGATCGGAATCTTGTAGAGATCGCAGAATATCTGACCGTATTTTTCCGCCGCGAGCTTCGAAGCGCCGTAGGCCCAGTTGGGATTCGTCGGGTGCTTGGTCTCATCCGAGGGGGTGTACAGCGGTTGGCCGTAAACGCAAGCTGAAGAAGCGTTCATGATCTTCTCGACACCATTGGCAACGGCCGCTTGAAAAACATGCAACGTACCGATCGTGTTCGATCGCAAGTCATCAATCGGATCGTCAACGCAGTGGGTAATCTCCAACTGCGCTGCCTGATGACTAACGACCTCGTGCCCTTTCATGGAGGCCTTCAACTTTTCATAATCGAGAATATCACCTTCGATGATCTGAACATCGGCCGCTACGGGTGCCAGATTCTCACGCAGCCCCGACGAAAAGTTGTCATAGACTGTAACACGTGCGCCCGCTTGAACAAGACTTATGGTCAAATGCGATCCAATAAATCCAGCGCCGCCCGTAATAAAGATCCTCTTGCCCTTAAGATTCATCATATCGACGTCAGACCAACTTTGGAATTGCGAGTTTTTCCCCATTCTCCCTGACGTACACTTCTTCCCAGTAGCGCAGCATCAGGAGATTCTTCTCGTACTTGCCGATGATCGGCTCCACCTTGTCGCCCAACACCATCTTGCAGAGCAAATACGGCGAATTCATGCCCGCCGCTACGGTCAGCGTCAACGTCCCGGCATAGCGCGGATTGATCTCGAAGAAGCAATACCGCCCTTCCGGTGTCACAAACAACTGGATGTTACAGTGGCCGATATTCTTCATCTTTTCAGCGATGTACTTGGCCTTTTCGACCATTTGGGGATCGTCAACCGTCCGGCCTTTGTAGGAAATGCCAACCTTGGTTTCCACTCGCTGGCGCGGCACCACTCCGATCACGCGACTGTCGAAATCGGAAAGCACGTCAATCGTGTATTCCTTGCCGCCGACATATTCCTGCAACACCGGATCATCCACTTCCTTCAGGAAGCGCGCCAGGTCATCGGGGTTGTTGATCTTGTGAACGTCCAGCGAGGCCCGCCCGGTACGCGGCTTGATAAAGATCGGATACTTGATCGTCTTTGGATCGGGAAGTTCGTTCGGCATCCAGGTGTACGGCGTATCGATGCCGATGCCCTTGAAGAACTTGAACGTCTTCTCCTTTTCATTCGCCAGCGCAATCGTCTCCGGCGAGGAAATCGCCGTGATGCAGCCGAGCTTCTTGAACTCGTTGATACTGGCGCCGATCTTGTCGAATTCGTAATCGACGATCGGCACCAAAAGCTGAATCTTTTCTTTCTTGATGATATCCGTGATCGTCGGGATGAACTTCTCATCCTTGGCGGCGGGCGTCGTATAGAACGCATTCGAGAAGTAGCGCCCGGCCGATTCGGGATTCATGTCGGTAGTGACGATGTAAGGATCGATCTCGTCCTGCTGGCGCAGCCCCTTAATAAACGACTGGCAAGTGACGGTGCCAGAACCCGTAATCAAGACGCGAATCTGTCGCTTGCTCATAATTTTACCTGTGCCCCGTTGTTCTTCAATGACTGGTCTGCGGCTTCAAGAATGCGGACGACATGAAGGCCGTCCTCGCCCGAAGTCAGCGGTTTACGCTTTTCGTTGATGGCGCCCAGGAACTCTTGCGCCACGAGTTTCAGGGCCTCGGTGCTTTCGACTTTCGGCGCGCGCATGTCACCGGTCCGGTACTCGACCAGGGCCTTGTAGACTTGCTCTTTGTCTTCCTTGCCGGAAGCGTCGGTGAACACCACCTTCTTGTCGTAGATTTTGACCTTCTCCGATGGATCCATGTCGTCATAGACGATCATCTGCTTGGTGCCGCCGATCAAGGTCGTCCGTACCTTCACCGGAGCCAGCCAGTTGACATGAAAATGCGCCAGCAGGTCGTCTTCGTACTGCACCGTCAAATAGCCGATATTCTCAATCTTCTGACCATAATGAGCAACCCCTGTAGCGTTGACCGACTTGGCTTTCTTGCCCGAAATGAAGTCGCAAATCGAGATATCATGCGGCGCGAGGTCCCAAATGACGTTAATGTCATGCTGGAATAAACCGAGGTTAACTCGCACGGAATCAAAGTATAAGAGTTGCCCGATCTCGCCCGACACCTTCAGCTCTTTGATCTTGCGTACCGCCCCGGTATACAAGAAAGTGTGGTCAACCATCAGCGTCAATCCGGCTTTCGCCGCCTGATTCACGAGGTCTTCAGCTTCCTTGACCGTATGCGTCAGTGGCTTCTCCAGCATCACATGCTTCCCCGCCTTCAGGGCCGCCGAGGCCAGCCTATGATGCGTAAAAACCGGCGTGGCAATAACAACCGCCTGGATATCCGGATCGGCGATTAACTGCTCATCACTCTGGTATCCCTTCAAGCCGGGATACTGGTTCTGGACAAACTTGATTCGTTCGGGTCTTTGATCGCAGACGCCCACCACCTTGCAGGCCGACCCCAGCGACGAAAAATTGCGGACGAGATTCGGCCCCCAGTACCCTACACCTATGATTCCGATGCCTAACACTTCAGACTCCCGAAAAAAAGTCAAAGGATCGACAATATAGCCCAAATCGCGGCGCTGTAAAGGGATTTTGCGCATCGCCAGAAACGCCGCGACCCCGGTTCGAGTCACGGCCAGACTCAAGGTTGACAGCTAAGCTACATTATGTTATCATTGATTTGTCCACCCCTGTTTATTGCTGCCGACCAAGTTATCGATTGGAGGCACTATGCGTACTTGGCTGCATCGTTCCGCGAATCGCTTGTCCTATTCAGCGCGTCGCCACATAGCACTGCTGCTGCTTCTGCTCGTCGGTATTCTGCTCCTGGCGCCGGCCCGTCTTTCCGCAACCTTCTCAATCGTAGCCGTCGACACCGTTACCGGCACTGTCGGCAGCGCCGGGTCGTCCTGCATCGCCGGCTCCAAGATCATCCATGACGTGGTCGAGGGATTGGGCGCGATCAATACCCAGGCATTCTACAATACGACAAATCAGAATAATGCTCACGCCCTCTTGATCTCCGGCTGGGACCCCGATTCGATTCTCGGTTGGCTGCAGACACACGATGCCGCCAATCAGCCGCAAATCCGCCAGTACGGGGTCGTGACCCTCGCCGGTGGCGGCGCGTCTGGTTCGTTCACCGGCGCCAACAACACCGTGTGGGCGGGACATCGCACCGGGCCGGGTTACGCCATCCAGGGCAACATTCTGCTCGGTCCTGAAATTATCGACTCCATGGAAGCCGCTTTTTTGAGTACGCCGGGTCCGCTCGAAGAGCGCCTCATGGCAGCGATCGAAGCCGCCGATGTCCCTGGCGCTGACACCCGCTGTCTCTCCTGCAACAAACCAACCATTTCGGCTTACATCAAAGTCGTCCGGATCGGCGATGGCGCAACGCCCTACCTCTACACCTTTGTCGACAACACCGACTGCGCCACTAATCCTCTGCCGATTCTGCGCGCCCAATATGACGCCTGGCGCGCGCTGCAGCAGGCCGATGCCGACTCATCGCTGGTAAGCGTTTCCAAGAGCGCCCTGTTGGCTGGCGGCAATGACTCGACCGCGATCGAGGTTGTGCCGAGGAACTTCACCGGCGCCGCTCCGAATGAGGGCATCAATCTCGTGTCGATCGCGAACAGCGGCGGCGGGGTGCTTTCCACGGTGGTTGACAATGGCGATGGCTCTTACAGCGCCTGGTTGAGGTCGGCGGCAACGATGGGCAGCGACGACTTAACGATCTCGGTCGATGCCGGCGGCGCGGTCGTTGAACTTGCGGCTCAGCCGCACATTCAATACTACCTCGCCGGCGATGCAGACGGCAACGGCCTGATCACGATCAGCGATGCGGTCTTCCTCATCGGCTACATTTTTGGCGGCGGCAGCGCGCCCGATCCGTTGCTCGCGGGCGACGCCGATTGCAACGGCATCGTCACCATCAGCGACGCTGTCTTCCTCATCCAGTACATCTTCGGCGGCGGAACCGCCCCCTGCGGATAGGCGGGGTGAACAAGTCCTTAGTTTTGGATACTCTGCGAACAAATAAGGCGCTTCTTGCGAAGCGCCTTATTCGTTGTGATGTCAGATGTAAAAACTCGTCGCGAAGATTACTTCAGCAGCGTCATCTTCCTTGTCATCGCGCTGCCATCGACCGTCAGGCGATAGAAGTAGACTCCGCTCGCCAGCGCCTGCCCACCGGAAGCCGCGTTCCAGCGCACGGCATGCGGTCCGGCCGACTCAAGCGCATCGACCAGCGTAGCCACTTTCTGGCCGACGACGTTGTAAATCACCAACTCCACTTGCCCCGGCTTGTCGAGCGAGTACGAAATCACTGTCTCCGGATTGAACGGGTTCGGATAATTCTGTTCCAGAGCAAACACCCGCGGCAGCACTGCATAGTCGTCATCATCGGCGTCGGTCTGCGTGTACTGAAGCGAGTTGATCAGGATGTCGAAGCCGGCGTTGGCATTGCGCGAGTCCGCCCAGGCGCAGTAGTAATACCCGCCTATCATCGTAGCGACCGGCGCACTCTCCTGGCGATTGCTCGCGCTCGCCGAGATCGGCTGGTTGCTGCCCAGCGCAAAGCCGTCGGCGCGCAAGAGCTGCAAATGCCCACGCGAAGCGCCATTGCTCGTCGTGATCCACGTGACGATCAAACCATCGCTGACATCTCCCGCCAAGCGAAGATCGGAGTAATCACCTGCCTGATCGCTGACCACGATCGGCGACTCGGCTAATGCGCCGTTATGGTCATAGACGTAGGTGATGATATTGCGTTCGCCAAAGGTGACCTCAATCGTGCTTATGAAAATGTAGCCGCTGGTGCGATGGACAAACAAGTCGAAGTCCTCGATCTGCGTTTGTGTCGTATCGGCATCGATCATTTGTGCCGCTCCGAGCATGGCGCCATTCGCCGCAAAACGCTGGAAAAACACCGTTTCACGACTGCCAAAAATCGACTTCCAGGCGATGACGCGCGACATATCAGCCCGCAGACCAATGTGCGGCTCGAAGTTTTCAGCCGAAGCCGGTAAGTTTGACACCCGGACATTCGTGCCCACCGGGGCGCCGGCGGCGCTGAATTCCTGGGCATAGATTTCCTTGCCGGCGTCGCGCTCGTCTACCCAGGTGGCGACGGCAACGCCGTTCAAAGCCGCGTCAACATCCGGCTGACTCATCGGCTGGCTGGTCGCATCGTCGTTGACAATGAAATTCACTCCCAGCTTGTTGTTGTTTCCGTCGAGACGTTGGGCAAAAATATTCTGGCCGCCGGCAGCGGTGTGGCGCGTATCTTCCCAAACTACCCAGACTGCACCGGTCGGCGAAGCGGCAATCGCCGGATTGCTCTGGACCCCGCGTCCTGCGTCGTCGTTGATCCTGATCTGAGAACCGTAGAGATTTCCGTTGGCATTGATCGATTGGACGTAGATATCCCCCTGGTCGTCGCGCCGGTCGTGCCAGGCGGCCGTGATAATCGCCGGAGTGACGCCCACCAGCGTCGGCGTCAACTGCTGCGCGCCGTTGACGTCGTCATTGATCTTGTAGTTATCCCCGCTCTTCGCCAGTGCCAGATTCAGCCGTTGCGCGTAGATATCGAGATTATCATTCCGCTCATCGACCCAGGCCGCAGTGAGTCCGCTGCTGTTCTGCGCAATCGAGGGAAATCCGCGCTCGCGCAGCAGGCCGACGTCCTCAATCTTCTGGCTCGGGCCGCTGAGCGCGCCGGTCTTGCTTATCTTTTGTAGCTCGATCGAGGCCGTCATCGAGTATTCCGCCCAGATACAAACGACACCGGAATCCGAGGTCGGGGCCAGCAGCGGCTCCCAGCAAAGATCCTCGATCGCATCATTCAGGCGGAAGTCGTCGCCCAGGGGCGCTGACGACGTCGACATCAACTGCGCGTAGATGCTCTGGCCGCCGTCGCGGTCGGAAATCCACGTCGCGAAGTAGGCGTTGCCGCGCAGGAATTCAACTTTCGGCATGAACTGAAAATCGGAGGCATGATCGAGGTCAAGCGGTAGCTCGCCAAACAGCGGCGTGCCCACGTCGGTAAACAAGCGGAAATACACGTCGCCGTTGTTGCTGCGGCCATCCTCCCAGACGACGGCAAAATCGCCGTTCAGACTCGATGCCACCGCTGGGGCGATCCGGTATGGTGAATCGGCAGCGCCGTTAACGACGAAATTGTCGCCCGACTTCGTGCCGTCGGAGTTTAGAATTTGCGCGTAGATATTGGCGCCCGCCCGCGAATCTTCCCAGACCAGCACAAAGCGGCCGCCGGAAAGCACGGCAATGGCCGGAAAGCCGACGGCGTTCCCCGCTACGGGGTCATCGACCCGAGTTTCGCCGCCTCCCGAGGTCAAACCAAAATCATAAGTGCGGGTGAAGAGCCCGCCCGTTGTCTCGTTGACGTATGCGATCACGACGATGCCGGCTGCATTAGCCGCCACGCAGGGATGACGCAAGGAAGCCGGCGGATTGGAGCTGTCCAGAAGCCGGTTGGCGCCGACCGCGGCGCCGCCCAAACCAAGCGGCTGGGCATAAATCTTCCACACGCCGTTGCGCTCGTCCTCCCACACAATGACTCCGCGGCCATCCGAAAAATGCGCAATGTCCGAATAACGCTGCGTCAGCGTAGAGGAGTTATTGTCATTGTTAAGCTTCACGTCAGTAAACGCCGGAGCCAACTCTCTATTCAGCGGCGATTCTTCTGCGTTCGCAGTGCCTTGCGCGAAGCGCGGCGTTTTTGCCGCCAGCGACTTGTGGTGCGCCAGCCGCTCAGCGGATAGCCCGTTGCCCTTCGTTGTGGATGCTGAGATTGCCACACCGAGGGCGATCACCGTGAGGATAGATGCGTAGCGTTTCGTAGGACTCCCTCCTGACAACAATTCCGCAAGCAGTTGCGCAATTGTCGTGCCAATTCAGACACAAGAAACCACGCCGATCCGCCGGCGAATCGTCCGGCAGACTGACTCTTTCATCCGCAGGCAGCAAGAGCAATCGATTAGGGTTCAGGCTGTTCCGCTTGCTTGTCCGGCGTCTTTAGCGGTTGTGGCTTGGCAATTTCCTTTTGGCTTAGTTCCTGAACAGCTTGCCGTCGCCCGCGGCTTCACAGACTCGGCAATGCGTTGCAGTTTCTGGGACTCAGAAACAGAAGGTGCGTGGTACCGGACCCAATATGTACTACCCCGGCGGAATTGTCAACAGCCCCGCTGATCCGATGATGATTTGCGGGCACGCGCCCGCCATTTCCGCGTAAATTGAATTTGCCGCAACGACTTGTGCCGCTTAATGTATAAACAGGCAGTATTATGAACAAATACCCCAATCGCCGGCTCTTTCGATTCTACCTGATTCTCGTGGCCCTTCTGGTCCTGGGTGCTGTCGTCGGTGTCAGTCTCGCCTTCGCCTACAAGGACGAGCTCCCCTCGATCGAGGAAATCTACAACATCGAGCCCCCGGTTGTAACGCGCATTTACGACATCCACGGCGAAGTGCTGCAAAAATTCCATTACGAAAACCGCACGCTGGTGCCCTTCTCCAAGATTCCGCCCCATCTCGTCCAGGCGCTTGTCGCCACTGAAGATGATGGCTTCTATCGCCACTGGGGCGTCGACTGGCGCGGCTTCGTCCGCGCGGTTTTCCGCAATCTCTTTTCCGGCTTCGGTGCGGCCGGAGGGTCGACAATCACACAACAGCTCTCGCGCATGCTGTTCTACAATCGCGAGGTTTCGATCGAACGCAAGATCAAGGAGGCCCTGACGGCCATCAAAATCGAGCGCACCTATTCGAAAAACGAAATCCTCGAGATGTACTTGAACACCTACTACTACGGGCATGGCGCTTACGGTATCGAGACGGCTGCGCGAACCTATTTCAACAAGAGCGCGGAAAATCTCAAAATCGAAGAATCCGCTCTTCTCGTTGCGATCCTGAATGCCCCGGCGCGCTACTCGCCGTTTAATCACGAGGACCGCGCGCGCGGCCGTCGCAACTATGTGCTCGAGCGTATGACCGAGGAAGGATATTTGGCCGAGTCAATCAGCGATAGCCTGAGACACCTGCCGATCGAAGTGAGCGGCTCACCAGACTACAGCGGCCAGGCACCGTACTTCACCGAAATGGTGCGACAGCACTTGGTCGAGAAATACGGCGAAGACACCTTCTACGGGGGCGGACTGTCGGTTTACACCACCATCGATGCCGGCCTGCAGCGCGTCGTCGAAATGGCGCTCAAGATCCAGGTCGATTCGCTGCAACATCGCATGCAGGCCCGCCGCGCCAAGAACGACCCCGAATTCACAATCCCGTTGCGCGACTCCAGCGGCCTCGTGGTCGGCTACGAATACAAACAAGTGCAGGGCGCCTTCGTCGCCATCGACAATCGCACCGGCGACATCATGGCCCTCGTCGGCGGCAAGGACTTCGGTAAATGGAAATTTAACCGCGCTGTCCAGGCGATGCGCCAGCCGGGATCGGCCTTCAAACCCTTCGTCTACATGTCGGCGATCGCCAATGGTCAGCATCCGTGCGACATTTGGTACGATACGCCGATCGCCCTGACCATCCCCGGTTCAGATGTCTGGAGCCCGAAGAATTTCGACAGCGAGTACCTCGGCGCCATGACGATGCGCAAGGGGTTGACCATGTCGCGCAACCTGATCGCCATTAAACTGATGCAGAAAGTCGGTGCTGAGAAAGCCATTGCTTACGCCCGCAAACTCGGCATCACCAGCCCCCTGATACCCAATGCCGCGCTCGCCATCGGAACTTCGGAAGTCTCGCTACTGGAACTGGTCAGCGCTTACACCTCGCTTGCGAATCTGGGGATTCGCGTCGAGCCGCGCCACATCCTGAAAGTCGTCGATCGCTACGGAAACGTCCTCGAGCAAAACGACGTCGCTCCACGCCGCTCGGTCGCCGATCCGGCAGAGTCTTTTATCACCGTCAGCATGCTGCGCTCGGTGATGGACGATCGCGAAGGCACCGCCGTTTCCGCGCGTTCCCGAGGATTTCAACGTCCCGCCGCAGGCAAGACCGGCACTTCGGATAATTTCTGCGACAATTGGTTTATAGGTTTCACGCCGCAAATCACCGCCGGCACCTGGATCGGCTACGATGACAAGACTTCGATCGGCTACAATCAGGCCGGCTCGACAAACGCTCTGCCAGTGTGGGTAGAATTTATGCTCGCCGCCCACCAGGACCTGCCGGTCGAGGATTTTGTTGAACCAGCCGGCATCGTTCACCTCACTGTCTGCCCAGAAAGCGGCAAACTCGCCAATCCCGGCTGCCCCAACATGTACGACGAAGTCTTCCTGCAGAATCAACGCATCGAGGATTACTGCCCTATCCACAAAGGTCGCCGCGGGCTGTAATCCCATCGGTGTCACATATCGTCTCGCCACCGATCGAACATCGATAATGACTCTCGTCCGCGTCAGCTGTCATTGCGAGGAGCGCCAGCGAGGGCGGGATTGTGACCTGACGCTGAGAATCGCAATCATGTCATTGCGAGGAGCGAACGACTTCCAACATATCACGAGCAAGTTGCCGCGACGAAGCAATCTCGTTCATACACGCACGCACTCTAACCTGGATCCCGACTTCCGCCGGGATGACATTCTCCCCTCTCCCCCTGGGAGAGGGGGCGGGGGTGAGGGTTTCACGTCGGTAGATCAGACATTCTTGTCTGATTTCTTCCCTCGTATCCTTTCAATCTTGCTGCGAAACTCCCGCGCTTCCCCTTTCGAAAGTCCGGCCTCATCTAGCGCATCGTCGCTCAAATCCAGCTCCCCCATTTTGCTAAAGAGCAGTTTCAATTCAATCGAAGAAAACCCTGCCGAATTCAACTGATAATCCTCAAACGCCTCCCACGCCATCGGCACAACCTGCTTCGCCATTTGCGCCATCGCCTTGGCATACTCGCGAATTTCGTACTGTGCCGTTTCGTCCAGTCGCAGGCGCAGGAAATGGAAGAGATTATGAAGATCAATCTTCCAGTACCACTGCGTGTAAAGCGACAGCGGCAAGTTGATTCGCGCGATCTCGCGGGCAATACCCGATTCGATCGTTTTGAGATACTCGTCATAGAGCTTGCGGTTGCTCGTGTTCAAGAACGAGATGAACGCGTTACGCAGCGCCGGATCGATTTCACCCTCTTCCCGTCCCTGGCGATTCGTCGATGATTGTGGTTTGATCTCGGACGGTTGAGGTACGTAGAATTCATCTTCCATCACCGAGTAGCGCCCGGAGTACTCATTAACATTCGCCGTGCGGTGGCGAATCCATTGTCGCGCCACGAAGATCGGCAGTTTGATGTGAAATTTGAATTCGACCATTTCAAACGGCGTCGTGTGCTGGTGGCGCATCAGATAGCGAATCAAACCGCGATCTTCGCGCCGCTTCTTGGTGCCCTTGCCGTATGAGACACGCGCGGCTTCGACGATGGCGTCATCCGAGCCCATAAAATCTACGAGCCGAACGAAGCCCCGATCGAGGACTTTGACTTCCTTCCCGATAAGTGATGATTTGTCTTCCATGGCTGCGCAGATATACCCGATTTGACGAGGCGTGTCAATCAAATGATTTTCCGCGCCTTCAAGAGCCCTTTTCTGCGCCGTCAGGAATCCTTTCCTGACGGATCCGCCTCAAGGTTCGGGTTGCATCAGACCACAGGGTTGTCATTGCGAGGAGCGAACGGCTTCCAACATTTCATGCGCAGGTCGCCGCGACGAAGCAATCCCTTTCTTTCGTCCCCGCGCTCTCACCTGGATCCCGACTTGCGTCGGGATGACATCCCTATCAACGATCTTCTCCCCTCTCCCCTTGGGAGAGGGGTCAGGGGTGAGGGTCTATCTCATCTGCAGCGCCCGCTCGACCAAGACTCGCAGGCTCTCATGCCAAAAATCGTAATTGCTCAAGTCGTCCGCCGCTCCCACCCAGCGATACTCTACATGGTCTTTGCTCAATCCAACCACTTCCTGCGCGGTTCGACAGAGCAGAAATATCCCGTACATCGGAACACCCTCATGAATCCAGTTGTCGAGCATCATGATCGAGAGGATCTCAACCTCCGTGATCCCGGTCTCTTCGCGGATTTCCCGACGAAGACCGTCATCCCACTTCTCGCCGACATTCAGCCTCCCGCCCGGAAGCTGCCACTTCCCTGTCGGCATCTTCAAGATCAACGCCTGCTTGCGAGCATTAATAAGCACTGCAGTTTGCACGATTTCGGCTTGAAGATGTTGTGTCATGCCTTGATCCCGACGGGAATGCGCCTATTCCCCCTTAGCAAAGGGGGTTAGGGGGTTGTGTTCGTTTGTTCGCTTCCCGTAACATCAAGCT
This sequence comes from uncultured Ignavibacteria bacterium, assembly GCA_964584025.1. Lineage (GTDB taxonomy): Bacteria > Zixibacteria > MSB-5A5 > CAIYYT01 > CAIYYT01 > JADJGC01. The sequence continues at coordinate 2,739 of CAZOYE010000026.1, read as the reverse complement.
CCGAGCTGTCATCCGGCTCCCGCACACACCGATACCCGTGCCGAGGATTGCCCCAGAATTTGTTCTGATACGACACCGCGCGGCCATTGTAATTCACGAAATACGCCTCTGCCGAATCGTGCTCGTCATAAGTCCACATGTAGATCGGCCAATAGTCGGTGGCCCACAAAGGCGACTCCTTGTCGGGAATCACATCGCAATTTGCGTAATGCGAAACCGAATCCCACTCACAGCCGGCATTTGTACCGTGGCGCACCAAGCTGCGGACGAACTCGTGCGTCGTCGGCATCCGCCAGACATTCTGCGGCGTCTCCATCAAAGTCTTGCCGTCGGCCGACAGATATCGACAAAGGCAGAACGAATCCATTTCCGCCTGCGTCGCCATGCGGTGCGCGTCTTTGGCTTTCAGATCGAATCCGACCGGCGGCAGCCCATAAAGCGCGATTTGATTCCAGTTCAAATTGCTGCCTGCGCCCTCCGATCCTTTGGCCCAGCCAGGTCCCTCCGGCGCCAAGATCATCCGCACGCCGTTACCCTCGATCAGTCGCTCGGTGCGGATACCGTCATCCTGTCGCGTAAACAAAATCGGCGCATTGCCGATCGTCGTTCCCAGCGCAATCCCAATCGGTATCGCCGTCGCAATAATCGCCTTGGCGTTGCGGCGAAACCAGTTGCGCGGCGTCGCTTGATCAGGAGGATACTTCTTCTTGAAGTAGGCATCGATCCAGAACAGGATGCCGATAATCGCCAACCCGCCGCTCAGGAAGAACGTCAGCATCAACCCGGCTGGTTCGGTCGCGCCGCGGCGAATCTGCAGGCTGATCCACCACACGGCGAAAACAACGCCGATCACAATTATTACCGTCCCGCCGATACGCGGCCACAGCAGGCAAAGTGCCGTGAAGAATAGACAGATCGCCGCCGGATACAAGTAACGCACGACCATATGCAGCGGCAGCCCCCACGCCTCGTAGTACAGCTCCCCAAAACTCCAAAACACCCAGAACGAGGTGATCGTGGTCAACAGCAGAATGGCAATCCAGCCGGGGATGCGGTGCTTGTTGATAGGCATGAATCGAAAATAGACATTTCAAACCCTGACCGCAACAGTTCTTGCGCCTTCCCAATTGTGCGAATTTTCTTAGGCGGACGTCGTGAAATCACTCGTATAATGGATATCGTGGATACATAAATTCAAATCTTTTGTTCAGACCCATTCCGAAGGATGTAGATTATGGCAGTGCCACACGAAACGGTAGAGAGTCACTATGGGAAGCGCGATCTTTACAATAACATCATCAGCGCATTTCACGCCGCTGGACAGGACACTGACCGGCTAACCTATGAGGACCTCAAACTCGTCGACGAGTTTCACATCCGCGGCCGCGAAGCCACCGAAGAGCTCGCTGACCGTGCCCAGCTCAAACCTGGTGAAGCGCTGCTCGACGTCGGTTGCGGTATCGGCGGTTCCGCCCGCTATCTGGCGGCGACCCGCCGCGTCCGGCCGATCGGTATCGACCTCACACCCGAATTCATAACCACCGCCAATCAACTTACCAAACTCGTCCGCCTCGAGGACAAGGTCGAGTTTCGTGAGGGCAACGCGTTGAAACTGCCTTTTTCTGACGCTACATTTGATGTCGCCTGGACGGAGCACGCCCAAATGAACATCGCCGACAAGCGCGGACTTTACGGTGAAATCGCTCGCGTCCTCAAACCAGGCGGCCGCCTGGCCTTTCACGACATCTTCGCCGGTCCGAACGCACCGCTGTATTTTCCCGTCCCTTGGGCCGACGAAAGCGCAATCAGCTTCCTCGACACACCCGATCGCATTCGCGCCACCCTAGCCGATCATGGCTTCAAGGTTCTCGAATGGCACGACAAATCGCAGCAGTCCGTCGAATGGATGAAAGTGGCGGTGGAAAAGATGCGTAACGGCGAACGCCCGCCAGTCGGCCCCGGGTTGCTGATGGGAAACACTTTCAAGCTGAAGTTCGATAACGTGTTGCGCAATTTCGCGGAAAACCGCATTGCCGTAGTCATGGCGGTCGTGCAGAAAGGCTGAAGGTCTCCTTCGTCCGGTGTCAAGTCCGACGTGGAGCGCGCTGCTGCGACAGGCTTGGTGTGAGCCGTTTATCTCTTGAGCGAAAACTTCCTAATCCTTCGCTCATGCCGTCCCCCTTCAAACTGCGTCTCCAGCCACGCCTTGACAATCTGATCGGCAACTTCCTGCGTCACCCACTTTGAACCCAGCGAAAGCACGTTCGAGTCATTGTGCTGACGCGATAACACCGCCATCTCCGGCGTCAGAGCCAGCGCCCCGCGAATCTCAGGCAGCTTGTTCACCACCATATTCACGCCGTTGCCGCTCCAGCACACCGTGATCCCGCGCTCGACCTCGCGATTCGCCACGGCATGCGCTACTCTCATGGCAAAATCCGGGTAGTCGGCCGATTCCACTGAATCGGTGCCGTAGTCGGTCACCGCATGCCCGAGCGATTCGAGCAAATGTTTGAGATGTTCCTTGAGCGGAAAGCCCTTGTGGTCGGCGCCGACTGCAATCTTCATGGCCGGAAAATAGACGAATTGAATCGCTGACGCAAGCAGCGAAAATCACCTGCACCCCCCACACCTTGATTCCCGGATTCCTGCCTCCGTGGGAATGACGTTCGAGGCGCCGAACGGAGGACCGCGCCGATGACCTTCTCCCCTCTCCCCCTGGGTGAGGGGTCGGGGGTG
>CAZOYE010000025.1:0-58094 GCA_964584025.1 uncultured Ignavibacteria bacterium | reverse complement strand
GGGACTAACCGTCATCGCTTGCGCCGTGATTCTCTGCGCGACAGTCGCGTGGTACATCGCAGCAGCGATCCCGGAGTCCTGGGCGAGGGCGATAGTCGGATGATAATCTGGGCGCAGGCACGTTGTCTCTGGGGAGTTTTTGCCCCCTCTCTCCAACCGTGTCTGCGCCTGCAGGAACAGCCGGTGAGTGTTAACCGGCGAGGACGCTGGACGGGCGGTTTAAACCCGAACTGTCACGCTGCGGGCCGCCCGCCCGGCAGAATTTGAGGGACCAATGGCGCTGGATATTCAGAGCAAGAACTTTCTCAACGACGGCACAGCGCATCTGACGCTGATCAACGGCGGCGGACGGATCATCGGGACGTTGATCCTGACTGACCAGAAGATCGTCGAAGACGTGCAATCGCGGAACGCCGTCGCGATCGAATTCAAATACAGACCATTCGCAACGATCCAGGAGGTGGGAGCCCAGGAAGTCAAGTAACCTGACGTCGCATTGCGATGTCTCCACCGCCCCGCGGCCGGTATAGCCCACGTGTTTCCATCTTCCGGCCGCGGGGACATAAATCGGAACCTTAACACAGGAAGTGATCATGGCAGAACGTGCAGAACTCAAGTTTCAGGCAAAGCTGCGGGGCGATGTGAAATACAAGCTCGACTCCACCAACTTCGAGGGGAAGAAAGTCCCTGGCTTCGCGATCGATATGGAACTGAATACGAACCAGATCGATAAGGCGGAGCTGCTCGATCATTGCGATGGGAATCTCGTCCGGGTCCAGATGAAGAATGTCGAGGGTACCACCAGGCTGGCCTTCGATACCATGATCACCGGTATCGACTTCGCTGTGCGCACGGAGAATGAGGAGTCGATCCCGATTGCCAAGTTCCCGATCGTCGTGTCGCGCAACCAGATTGAAGCCGATGGCGGGATTGTGTCGCTTCTCGACCTGCGCGGTAACGAGTGGGTCAATGTCAACATCTTCCGCAAACAAGGCGCGCTCGCTTTGGCAGCTGGTAAGAAGGCGGATGACAAGAAAGACGCGGTTGAGGGAACGGCGCCGGAGAAGCCGGCGAGCCGGAAGCCGAGAGGATTTGGTAAGTCAATCAACTGAGGGCACACGGACGTGCGGCTGGACGGGTTTGATAACGTTAACTTTGAATTCAGCGAAGCTCTAAAAAAGCGGGCCGAGCAGCTGCTGTGGTTGCTCACGAACTACGCCTCGCCGCAGAAGCCGATACTCTCGGCCAAGATCGAGGAGGACCTGCACACCAACGGCCAGTCGGTCCGCGCGATGGTCGATTATCTGATTCTTGAGCGGGACGTCCCGATCGGCTCATCCGGTAAGGGCTACTGGATCTGCACGGATCGGGAACAGGCCCAGGCCAGCGCCCGTCATCGCAAGCAACGGGCGATTAAGGGGTTCATCGTCGGATCAAAACTCGAATCGTTTTTTCCACCAGAGCAACAGGGGAATCTATGGTGACTTTGAAATGCGTCGATTGCGGGGGCAAAGCAGAATACCGGTACCACGTGCAGACGCCGCGCTGCACACGTTGCCTCTTGAAGCGCCGGCCTGACGTGAGGCCGCGGTCGGAATCCACGCGCCGGAGAGTGCGGGAATCAAAACGTCGGAAACGCGAGCTGGAACGGCTGCAGGATGCCGCCGTATTCGCGCAGAAACGCCCCGTCGTGGCGAATGCGCACACACTCCAGAGACTGACCACGGAGAAATTCATCAAACTCATCCAGCAGCCTGGATTTGAGTTCACAGGAGTCAGGCGGCGGAATGGGTGATGCTGATCGTCAGCGGAAGAGAAAGGACTCCGCGTATAGGAAGGTCGTTCGTAAGACGTGGCGGCGGCAGAACTTTCGCAACCTTCCGCAAGAACTAAAGACGCTGCTGCTTTACCTCTGGACTGGTCCCGACGCCGTTAACCCAGGCATCTACTACATCAGCATAGCGACGATCGCCGATGATCTCGTAACCGATCCAGAAACCATTCAGCAACGGTTAGGTATACTGTCACGAGACGGTTGGCTCAATTATGATTCTGACGCCAGAGTGGTATTCCTGCCGAAATGGTACAAGTTTGACCCACCCGAGAACGGCAATGTCTGTAAGTCATTCATCGCGCACGTCCAGGAACTACCAGATACTACTCTAACCGGTTACTTCCTAACGACTTTACAACCGTACTGTGAACGGTTCAATATAGAGTTAGATAAACGGTTGTGTATACCGTTACCAGAACCCTCACCGAACGGTACAGTGATCCAAGAACAAGAACAAGAACAAGAACATAAACAAGGGGCGGGGGGGAATGGCATCCAGTGTGCTCAAGATTTCGCGCCTTCGGCGCCCCAGTCTGACATCGGAAATGGAAAATCATCCAAGGAAATGCGGAAGGAATTGTCAGCCAGGTTCGGATGGAACGGCGGTGTCGCCACAGAGCGCTGTTTCGGCGATTACATGCTCGTCGTCAACGACTGGCTGAAGGCGATCTATCCTGCCAGCGAAGGAAGCGACCTGAAGGTGATCGCTGGAAAGCTCGTCAAAACGGTCGCGCGAAATGCGTTCGGAAAGACAGAGCAGTATCACAAGAGCTGGTACCCACCGGAGGTGTTCGTTGAGTTCTTGCAGCTGGCGATCGGTGAGCCGAAAGAGGGTGGCGGCCTCCTGGCGGACCGGCGATACCCACCAAGGCCGGCGGAGATGATCCGCTACGTCAACCAGGTTTTCCAAAACCAACAAGACACCCACGAGTACGCACACGCTGCGATACAGTCGCTGGAGCGCCGATGACGACTGAGGCGAGAACTATCGACCGGAAATTGCCGCACGACCTCACGGCGGAAAAGGCGCTACTCGGCGCTCTCTGCATCGATAGCGACTATGTAGACGCCGCGGCAGCGATCGTTGCACCAAGGGATTTCTTCGAGAAGCGCCACGAAACGATCTTCTCAGCGATCATGGCCCTATCCGAGGCGAATGAGACGGTCGATATCGTGACGCTGACAAACCGTCTGGTCGAGACGGGGCAATTGGAAGCGGTCGGCGGCCGGGCGTACCTGGTCGAACTGCAGGAGGGTATCTACTCGGCGGCCAATTGTGAACGTTACGCCGAGATCGTCCAGGAGAAATCACTCCTCCGCAAGCTGATGCGGACGAGCGCGGAGATCTACCAGCGCTCACAATCCAGCAGCGACCCCAAAGACATCCTCGAGTACGCCGATCGCCGGCTGTTCGAGATCACGGCCGGATTCCGTGATAGTGACATCCGGACGCAGAGTGAAATCGCGAAGTCACTGATTGCCTCAATCGACGAAACGATCGAGGCACGCGAACAGCCGGAGATTCGCCAGCGCTGGCTGCGGACCGGTATCACCGAGCTGGACAACATGCTTTTCCGGCTCGACCCGGGATTGATGACGATCGTGGCGGCGCGGCCGGGTGACGGCAAGACAGCGTTGGCGCTCGAGATCTGTGACTGGCTCGACCGCTGCGGGATAGCCAGCGCTTTTGTGTCAGAGGAGATGCCGGAGGAACAGCTGCTGCTGCGGCTGGTCTCCAGCAAGACGGAAGTTCCGATGTGGAAGATCCGCTCCGGCGAACTCGACGACAGAGAGTTGGCCAAAGTCTATGCCGCTCTGGGTGAGTACGGATCAGGAGCTTGCAAGCTGCACATCACACACCCGCGGGGGAATCGCACGCCATTCGAGGTGCGGCGCCGGCTGCGGAAATTGCAGCGCGAATTTAACATCAAGCTGGGGGTGGTCGACTACGTTCAGCAACTCAACGCCCCAGGCCGCAAGTGGGACAAACGCACCGACGAATTGAGCTTCATCTCGAATTTCCTCTGTGAAACCGCTGATGAGTTAGGGATCCACCTGATCGTCTGCTCGCAGATGAGTCGTCCGGAGAAGGGTAAGCCGGAGCGTGAACCGCTACTTGAGGACCTGCGCGACTGCCTCGTTGGCAGCAGCCTAATCCTCAACGCTGGCACGGGTCAACGAGTTGAGTTGCGCGAGGTGTTTGAGAAGAAGCTTCGATTCCCGGTTTGGGGAATGAACCAACAACTCCAGATGCAGAGTTCAGAGTTAGGCGACGTTTGGGAAGCTGGCGTTAAGAGAATCGTCCGCATCAGAACTCAAACTGGGAGGGTTATCAAGAGCTCAGATGGGCACGTGTTATTCTCAGAGCGGTTGCAATGGGAGCCGGTTAGTTGCTTGCGGGAAGGGGATTATATAGCCTGTCCGCGAAAATTTCCGCTCTTAAGATCAAGATCGCAAGTCACATGGAATGAGAACAGGGCGACACTTCTCGGATTATTGGTGGGAAACGGGTATCTCAGAGGATCAGCGACGCTCACGGCCGCGTCACTTGAAGACGCACAACTGGCGTGTAAGCTCGCCGAAAACGAATTTGGACTGCGTCCTGCTGTAAAGCGAGAGCATTCGAGTGAGATCGCACTGCGCGTGATATTTACGACCGGCTCGCTGACTGGAGCAAAGAAGAATCCCCTAACCAGGTGGCTGCGAGAGTTAGGAATTTGGTCAAAAGGCGCAGCTGATAAGCACGCTCCCGACGATCTGTTTCGGCAGCCGCAGGAAATCGTGGCTGCATTCCTCAGAGGCTTGTTTCACGCTGATGGTTCAATCGTAGAGTTTAAGAAGAAGAAACGCTATGCCGTGAAGCTAACAACAATCAGTGAAAGACTTGCGCGAGACGTCCAGCACTTACTGATAAGATTCGGAATCATCGCAACGATCAGAAACGACAAGTTCAGACCCTCCTCGTTAGTGTTTGATGGCAAAGGGCTTTGGTCTGTCGTTATAGGGTCGATCTTAGAAGCGAATAAGTTCATCGAGGAGATAGGATTCTTAAATCAAAAGCAGATCAAAGCCGATTCAATTGTTAGATCCAAGTTGAACGACTCAGCCCACCTTGATCGGCTTCCTACGATTGCCAATCGAATTCTCACTGACGCAAGGAGAGAATCGGGTCTTAGCCACGCCCAGCTCGGCTATCGCGATCAAGGGAAGCTCATGTCGAGGGAGACCGCGCGATTGGCAGCCGAGAAGCTTGGGAGTCAAGCACTCGCGCTTCTTGCCGATTCCGATATCTTTTGGGATAAAATAGTCGAGGTAACGATTCTCCCTGGAGAAATGACCTACGACGTTTTCGTCCCCGAAATCCACAATTTCTGTGCCGACGATGTGCTCCATCACAACTGTGGTTCGCTCGAGCAGGACGCTAACAACGTACTCTTCATTCACCACGCCTATCGCTATCAGCGTGACAAGAATCAATACCCGGAGGGCTACCCGGACCTGATCCTGCGCAAACAGCGGCAGGGGGCGACCGGCACGGTGCGCGTCTACTTCGACAAGGAGCGCGTGCGCTTCACGTCGACGTCGCTGATTCAGGAGATGCCGTTATGAGCCGTTGCATCGAGTTCATCATACCCGGACCGCTGGCCTCCGACCACCGCCGCGTCGAGTCGTGGTTTGATCGTCACGGTCGGCGGCGCGCGCGGCCGCTGGTCTTCCGGCCGGCCAGCTATGAACGGTTCCGCGAACGGGCGCGCCAGGCGCTGATGAAGGCGATGGAGGAACAAGGCTGGGTGCGCCCGGCGAAGGGTGTGCAGATGCGCATGTACATCGAGATCCACGTCGCGACGCACAAGACGCAAAAACCGAAGCAACTGGTGGACAAGCGTGGACGCGTTCTTCGGCCCCGCCTGGTGCCGCGGCAGAAGCCGGATCACGACAACATCGAAAAATGTCTTAAAGACGCCCTGCAGAAGGATCGCCCCAAGGCCGGGAAGCCATCGGTCGATCCCCGTTATCTGTATCTCGATGACAAGTTCGTCGACTGCTATCCCTTTCCGGGTCAGGAGTGGTTTGTCGTCGAGCCGGGCGCGACAGAATGGATTCGCGTTGCCCTCGAGGTGGTGGGCGAATTTGAACCGCACGTTGAGCAAACGGATTTGATCGGGAGAAGCTGAGGACAAGGGAATGCCATGGATCATCGGAACGCACACGCAAGACTTCGAACTTGTCACGCAGACCATTCAACGGCTGGGGCTGCCGCTGGAACTCTACCGGCCAACGGTTCTCGACGAGCCGCTGTTCTTCGATTACCTCTTTGCGCGCAAACTTGCGCCGATCGATCTACACGATCACTCGCTCTGGCTGCCGATCCGCTGGGTGATGTTCGGCGATCGTTTCGCGGAGCTGAGCGACGGCACCATCGAGGAGATCAAGTCGCTGACGGCGGCGGAAACCGATGCAGCGCGACGATCACAGTCGGGACCCGAATTCGGGGAGCGCAATCGCGGCCGGGTTGTGGAGATTACGGCGGGCGTCTTTGGCGGGATCTACGGCAAGGTGCTGCGCGCCGGCAAGCGGGGCACGGTCGTCGTCGAAATCCGATTTGTCGGCCGGCCGACGGAATGCACGGTGGCCGCACATGATGTCCGACTGGTCGAACGGCGAACTGTTCAAACGCATCAATCTGGACAACGGCTCCGGAGTGGTGGGATTGCTGCGGCAGTTGAGTCCGCGTCAGAGGCGCGAGGCATTGGCCGCGGCGATCGGGCAACTGACGACGACGGAGCGGGAGTTGTTAGCCATGAAGTATGAGGTTGGCGCCGACACCAGGACGCTGATGGCGCGCTTCGGCTTCGCCGATCGCGACAACTTCTATCTGCGCTTGGACATTCTCGCCCGGCTGCTGCGCGCCTATTTCGTGTATTTCGCGCTCAATGATCATCAGGAGACAGTCCGACGGCTGCGCGACTATATCGGACCTGGCGCGCCGCGGCTGCTGGAGATTTTCGGCGGGGCGCGCGCGGTCTACGGTGGCGTCAAGATCGCCGACGTCGAGAAGATCGACAATCCGCATGTGCAGGCATTCGTGAAGACTCTGATGGAAGTCAGCAAATACAAGCGGCTCTGATGAGCCAGGAGGAATCATGTATCTCGATCAGCGACGCGACTGGGATTTCAACCCGGTCATGAAATCGGAGAGGATTGACGTCGACATCAACGTTACTGCCTCGGTGCTGGAGGTCGGCAATACGATCGTGGAAACCTACTGTGTCAACGGCCGGCCGTGGACGTCTTTCGTGAAGACATTCGACGACGTGCGGCCGCTGCTGCTGTTCTGGCTGCAGGCCCCGGTTGCGCGCGATTACGTGGCGGAACTGCTGCGCTACGGCGTGACGATTACACCGACCTGGGTGAACCTCTACACCCCCAGCTTGCGCATCAAGATGGCGGACGGTTCGATACTCGTGCCGCGGGACGGCAGCCGGCTCTACGCCAAAACGCCGACGGGGATCGCCTGCGGTTTCGGCGAGGTGGAGCTGAACGGCAAAGTCATCTTCATGCCGGTCTACGGGGAAGATACTTACTCTCCCGGAATTCAAGGATGTAGCCCAGGTGAAGAGATCCACCTGTATCTGGTCACGGATGACCAACCGGGGGAAATCCAACTCTACTCCAATCCGCCGCTGCTGTGGACAGCAAACGGTGCCCGGATCGAAATTCCACTGATGCAGACGACGCCGGTTACGTTGATCGAAAAGTCTGACGGGCAATAACCGTCATGCTGCGCGAACGGAAACCGAGGATCAGCCGACGACAGCAGGAGTTCATCGATCGAACGGTGGCCTTCTGCCGATCCGTCGACGTCTCCTGCTACGTGCGGCAGGCGCGGTCGTCAACGAGCTGCTATCTGTATCTCGTCGATCGCGCCGGTACCAAGCTGAAGTTGCGTGTGGCTGATCATCCGGGTAATCCGATGCGCATATTGACAAAATGCGACTGGTCGATCTGTCAACCGACGGCGGAATCATTCGGCGAGATCGCAAGCGTGATCACAACGAAACTCAGGACGAAGCAGGCGGGCTCGGACGGCACTCCGGTCGAGTTTACCGGGCAACGTGCAGTCGGCCCCGGGCCCGCCTGAGAAAGCAGAGGACGCGATGACGAAACGGAAAACGGAAAGCGCACGGCGCTGGAGCCCCGAGGAGATCCGGCTGCTGCGGAAGTACTATCCCAACCACGCGAACGACTGGATTGCGACGCGGCTGTCGCGCAAATCCAAGTCGATTCGCGACAAAGCGCATAAGCTGGCTCTGCGCAAGTCGGCGGCGTACCGCAAGCACCTGCTGTCGACCGGAGCGAGGGCATAGACGATGGCGAACGCGAACCTCGACAAGATCAGCGTCAACGTGGATATCACCTTGACGCTCGACCTGCCGCCGGAGACGGCGAAAATCGTCTCCAGTATCAGAGTCGGCGATCGCACGTTCTTCCCTTTTGAGACTCTGGCAGATGGGATGGTGGCGGAGATTGAATCGGCGACAGCCAAGCTGAAGGTCAACAAGCCGCGCAGTAAGACTGCGGCCAAGGCTGGAACCAAGGCATCAACGAAACCGGGCAAGCCGGAGAAGATACCCTGCGCGCTGCCGGAGTGCGGCGTGATGTTCGTACCGAAAAACGTGCGCAGCAGATTCCATTCACCGCAGTGTGCACAGAAGGCTTACCAGAAGACCTGGCAGGATAAGAAGAAAGCCGCCGCCAAGACAACCACGGCGCACCGCAGAACGACGAAGGCTGCTGCCAAGTTCGGAGCGGCCGGCGCCGCGTCCGACACGCCGATCGGCAAGCGGCCATTAACGATCGGCGATACGCCGACGCGTTTGCCGGCGTCGATGGGGAGGCAGGGAGATTGATCTATGAGCGAAGGCTACAACGGAATCGAGCCGAGCTGTCCAGAGTGCGGGAGCGATATGGACTGGGAAGACTGCCCGAATTGTTGCGACGGCTACATCGGGCACGATTGTGGTGAAGACTCGTGCTGTTGTCTCGATCCGGAAGACAACGTGATTTGCGAGATCTGTGGTGGAAGCGTCGGGTGGTGGATTTGTAACTGCTGTAGATCCGACAGCGAGAGAAGAGAGGCAGTCGATGGTAGATCGCAAGAGAATCACATTTAACTACGCCGGCGAGCCGCTGACGAAGTGTTCCAAATGCAATGCGACGATCTTCTTTGTCAAGACGAAGACTGGCAAGACAATGCCGGTCAACTTCGAGACCAAGGAGTCGCATTTCGCCGACTGCCCAGCTGCTGCCGAATTCAGGAAGGGAAGATCGCGATGAAGGCGCTCTCGGTCCGCCAACCGTGGGCGAATATGATCGCCTCGGGAGAGAAGACGATTGAGACGCGAACCTGGGCGACGGACTACCGCGGCGACCTGCTAATCTGTTCGAGCAAGTCGCCGAAGATCGAGCCGGCCGGATTCGCGCTCTGCGTCGTGCGGCTGGTGGATTGCGTGCCGATGCAGCCGGAGCACGAGGCCGCCGCCAGGTGCGCTTGCTATCCCGGAGCATACGCCTGGCTGCTGGAGGACGTCAGGCTGATCAGTCGTTTTCCGGCCAAGGGCAGGTTGGGACTCTTCGAAGTGGAGCCGCCAGAATTCAGGCGCGATTTCAGGTTCGAAAGCGAGTAATGAGAGATGCTAAGACGGAGTGAATGGAAACTTGATCTCTACCTCCCAGCAGCTGCATCGCTTCTGGACAAAGCGCGGGCGGGACTGTGCAGCACTTGGACGCTATTCCAGGTGCAGACGGTCCTCCGCCAGCGGCTGCACTTGCACAACGTCATCATCAAGCGTCCGAAGATTCGCGGCCGGCGGAAGTACGTCGGCGTCTATCGCGGCCCGGAAGGGAGGGAAATACTCTTCAAGATCAGCAAATAGTCGGAGACATCACCGCAGCGTGACAGGAAGGTAAACCAATGAAGACAGGAGAAACACAAGTAGAGAAGATCATCGACATCCCGCTTGCTCGGATTCGGGAATCGCAGGCCAGCCAGCGCGCAAAGGACGTTGATTCACTGGCCAGGTCGATTGCGGCCGTGGGACTGATGATGCCGATAATCGTCCGGCCGCTGCCGGGCATAGACAGCGAATTCTACTATGAACTGGTGGACGGACACCGGCGACTGGCGGCGGTCCGTAAGAACAAGTCATTGTCGATTCGTGCGATTGCGATCGATCCCGCGACCGCCGACGACAAGGTAGGGGTGCTCCAACTCACGGCCAACGTCCAGCGGCTGCAGCTGACGCCGTTTGAAGAAGCAGACGCGATCCGCAAGCTGCGCACGGCCGGGCGCACGACGGAAGAGATTGCCGCTGACCTGGGCATGCGGCCGCAGTTGATCGCGAGGCGGGAGAAGCTGAACGATCTGATCCCGGGCTGGCTGCAGCGAGTTGAGAAACCATTGCGAGGCGAGACGTTATCGATTGCGGCCGCCGAATTGATCGCTGTATACCCCGAGTCGACACAAAAGTACTTACTGGCGCAATATCCGAACTGGATTCCGGACGTCCAGCGGCTCAGGAATAGACTTGCTGAATTCAGTCATCGGCTGGCGGCGGCACCGTGGAGACTGGATGATTCGCTGCTGGTACCGGAAGCGGGATCCTGCACTGCGTGCCCGAAGCGGTCTTCTTGCCAGCCGCTCCTCTTCGAGGGAGAAGTCGACTCTAAGGGCAAGGTCAAGGACGACAACTGTCTTGACACTTCCTGCTGGGAGAAGAAACGAAACGCGCTCTTTCTCAGGAAACTCGGCAAGCACCGCGCCGAGCACAAAGACTTGAGTTTCATCAGAACGGGAAACTATCAGGCAACGAATGTGGCCACGATGAAAGAGAGCCAGAAGGTTCTCTCAGACTACCAGTATCAGCGCGCGAAGAAGACGGACAAGGGAGCCAAACCGGCCGTGATCGTGAACGGCAGCCAGGCGGGCGATCTGATCTGGATCAAGACCCACAGCCCGTCAACTGCCTCCATGGTCGCGCAGGGCGGCAAGCGCGCCCAGCCACTCAACGCCGAGCAGGATCGAAAAGCGCGGCGGGCCAAGTTCATCATCAACAAGATCAAGGCTCAGATATTCGAAGAGGAATTCACGCCAACGGGGTTGTCCTCTCAGTCAGCCGAAAACCAACTAAAGCTGCTCGCCGCGATTATCGAAAACTGCTGTCACAGATCCCCGGCATCCCGCTGGCTCAAAGTCAGCGAGTTCAAGAAGATCACCGCGAAGCGGGCACTTGAGATTGTCAGCGAAGACATTCTCGTGCGCTGTCATTTGCCGGTGAATTCGTTCGTGGACGCGTTGGCATGGATCAATGCCGTCCGCCCGTTCGCTGAAACGGTGCTCAGTCTGAAGTGGTCAGACCTCGAGGCCGAAGCGCTGAAGGCGATTCCCGATCCGAAGCCGAAGGCGGGGGCGACGGGGAAGAAGGCGGGGAAGAAATGACAGCAGGAAAGAACATTTTACCTGAAGAGTTGGCGGAAACGCTCAAGAAGCTGACCCCGATTGAGTATCGTTTTGGCAATTATATACGTAACAAAACCTGTTGCCATGGCGGAGGGAGAGACTTACATTGAAAGATGAAAATCAATATGCACTAAACAGGCTTTCATGTCTTAGTCGGAGTTCAAGCGCAGATAGATTCATGATTATCAAGTCCTATTTTGATGGCAGTGGTAAGCAAGGACGGCATAATCCGAAGAGTATTAGCCTTGCAGGTTTCTGCTCGACTGCATCACAATGGGAGAGCTTCGAGAGAGAGTGGGAGTTGACTCTTCTGGAGAGAAGTGCCCCCCTAACAATTCGAGGGACTCCGTATTGGCATTGTCGCGAAGCTTGCAACAAGCACTCCGGCTACAAGAACTGGAATGTGACTCGTACCTGGGATTTGATCGTTGCGTTGTTGCTTGTGATCCAGAAGCACTTGGCGGGGCGCATCATGTACTACGGAGTCACAATAAACCTTAAGGACTATCGCGAGTTTAGGTCAGAAAACCCTCAGTTTAGGTTGTCTGCTGAACGCGTGCTCTTGGAGTGGTGTCTCATGCACACCTGTCATTTGGTGAAAAAGCAGGGCATACACGAGCCATTCTTCGAGTGGATATTCGATGTTCAGGAGCCATTTGAACCGATAGTGCAGAGCGAATATAGAAAGAACGTGAAAATGCGTACATGCACAAGAGGCGTGTACTCTCTCCCGGCGCGCGAAGTATATCCGCTCCAAGCATGCGATCTATTGGCTTGGTCACTCAACAGGTATGACAGCAAGAAGCCAAGATTTGATTGGAACCAAATAGCCGGTGGTTTTTTTGCGATGGAATATTTTCCCTACACCTATTACGATATAAAAGCGTTGAGATCTGTGTTTGACGAGACGGGTAGGTATCGGGAGGGGAAAACCATGCCGACGAGCGGCTTCTGGGGAACATCTGATGTCATGCAATACTGGCTTGACCTGTTCAAGAAAGGGACTGCTTAGATGAGCAACTATTGGAGAAGTAGCTGGTCTCTCACAAAGAGATTTGCAGTTGAAAAGCTGTTTATTGAATCATCACTCGCCGTCATTTCTGGAGTAATTGCCCTAATTCTTGGAGGTGATGGTCTCATTGCGATTGTGACAGCCATCGGTGCGCCGATTGTCTTGCTCTGTTTCATATTCATCTACTACACGATCCAAGCGCCAGTTCGATGTCGATTGGAGGCATTTCATGATGAGAACCACATCCCAGACATCACGCTGGTTGAGGTCATCAAATACCTCTTGATTGACGCTGGTCTCGAATCGAGGGAAATTGTCAGACAGAGACTCAACGCAGCAGCAAAAGATGGCAGGCTCCGCGTGTGGGCGCGAAAGCAAGATATAGTTGGGACGATCAAGGGCGGCTACCATACGGATTACACTTTGGTTGAGACTGAGATAATGAAAGCGCACAATATAGAGTTGCCATGGGTGCCATACTCACAACAGGGCATACACCCCAATCTGACGGAAGTGGGAGAAGTGCTTGATAGCATGATGGCAGTCGGCGAGTCGAATGCGGGGAGAATTGGCGAGGACTACACTTCGCCGATGTTTAGGCGAATCGAGGTTGAAACCCTTTGGCCACGGAAACCGAAAAAATGAAGGCCAAGATGAGAGTCAGTCACCATTCTGTTCGTGCTCTCGTGGGACTTTCATGAGCGCACCCATGAAGTCCTCAAAGCTTACGACCTTCATGTCGTCCTCGCTTTTTGGTTTTGGCAGTCTTCTGCGCTTTGCGGGTTTGGTATTCGGCCTCGCGCTTGGCTCTCCATGCTTTGTCTTTTTTGCCATGTTCTACACTATCCTTTTTGAGGTCGCCGTATACATGAGCCGCTTTCCAGCAATGCCCTTAAGGGCAACAACGGTACGCTCGGAATCAGTGATCTTACGGTTGTTGTACCGGAAATCAAACTCGCCGATGTACCGCTTCAGGTGCTGGGGGCCGACGTGGTGATAGGTGCCAACCAGTCCGCGCTTCACAATCGAGAAGTAGTTCTCAATGGTGTTGGTGTGAATCTTGCCGCGCACATACTCCTTCCGCGAGTGGGCTATCTGACCATGCTCTACAAAGTGATCGCCGATGCCCTTATAGCCGCCGAATTCATCAGTCATGACGCAAGTATCTTGGGCCACGTGCGCCTTGAGGATCGGCTTGAGGGTCTCACCGGAGACGTGCTGCAAGTGGAACGAACGGACATTACCGCCACGCTCGACGAGCGAGAATATCTTCTCCTTGTGCTCGTAGCCTTTGCGGACGGTCTTGCCTCTGCTGCGCTTGTTGCCCCAGTAGGTTTCGTCGGCCTCGACAATAATGTTGCTGCCGCCAAGCTGACCGACGAAAACGGGGTCTTTCATGGCTTCGCGCAAGCGGTGAGTCATGAACCAAGCGGTCTTGTAGGTAACTCCGAGAATCCGGTGAATCTGATGGGTGCTCATGCCCTTCTTGCTGGAGCACATGAGAAACGCGCACTGAAGCCACTGGTTGAGTTTGATCTTCGAGCGCTCAAACAGAGTGCCGACAGTGACGGTGAATTGCTTGCGGCAGTCCTTGCACATCCAGACACCCTTACGGGCGGCTTGGCTTTTAACCTTGTAGTGATCGGCGACGACTCCACAGTGAGGGCATACAATGCCGTTAGCCCAGCGGACGTTTTCGAGAAACTCGCGGGCAGTCTCTTCATCGTGAAAGTGCTTTGCGGACAACTGATTCATTCAACAAACTCCTGTAATAATCTCAACTGGACTGAATATAATGCAAGAGTTTGATTTTGTCAAGTATATAATTGCGATCGAAAAGATGGGACCTATGTACGGCCTCACACTCGCAGCAAGCCGGGGACGAAGAGGAAGTAGGCTAATCTTCGCCCGCTAAAGTTTGTTGACCTCCGACGCAATCGGGATAGATTAGGCTTATGCAGAACCAGCTGTATTTTGGCGACAATCTCCAGATCATGCGAAAGCTCAAGGATGAGTCCATCGATCTCATCTACTTGGACCCGCCCTTTAAATCACAAAAGGTATACAACGTGATCTTCCCCGATGAGAATGGAAAGTGGTCGAGCGCGCAGCTTCGAGCGTTTGAAGATACTTGGAGCTGGTCATCCGAGACGCAAGCAGCATTCGAAGAAATTATGGATGGCAATTACGCTGTTGAGCTCAAGGAGATGATCCGCGCTTTCAAGGACTTCATGGGGACTAAGGATCTGATGGCCTATCTGATAATGATGGCCATCCGTCTTGTTGAGATGCACCGCCTCTTGAAACCCACGGGATCCCTGTACCTCCATTGTGATCCAACGGCAAGTCACTATCTAAAAGTCCTTCTCGACCAGATCTTTGGGCTTCCCAATTTCAGAAATGAGATCATCTGGAAGAGGAAGACGGGGCGTGGCGAGACACAGCATAAGAGTAATCGATTTGGGAATTCAGCTGATATCATTCTGTTTTACGCAAAGTCAGACGAGAATCGTTTCACCACCCAGTTCGGCGAGAGCGACCCCGAGTATATTGAGAGGTTCTTCAGACACAGAGACGTAGACGGTAGGCGCTATCGGATTGACAATCTTGCGAGTCCTTCGCCACGCCCTAACTTGATGTACACCTACAAAGGTTACAAGCCTCCCGCTAAAGGCTGGGCGATTTCCAAAGAGCTAATGGAGCAATGGGACAAGGAAGGGCGGCTCCACTTCCCGAACAGTCAGGATGGGCGGATACAGCGCAAACGCTACTTGGATGAGTTGCAGGGGCAGCCCATTCAGAATTTATGGGACGATATAAGCCCGATCAGCTCGCACTCAGGGGAGCGGATAGGCTATCCAACACAGAAGCCGATTGCGTTGCTTGAACGAATAATAGAAGCTTCAACAACCAAAGGTGACATTGTGATGGATCCATTCTGTGGGTGTGGTACCGCCATTGCGGCGGCTGAGAAGCTGGGAAGGAAATGGATCGGGATCGACATCACGTTCCTTGCGATCGCGCTGATAAAAAAACGGCTACGAGACCATTACCCTGACGTTACATACGAAGTTCATGGCGAGCCTTCATCACCTGAAGACGCGTTGGAGTTGTTCAAGAACTCCGCGTTTCAGTTCGAGAGTTGGGCTGTCTCTCTAATCGGCGGCCAGCCATATAAGAGCGCCGGCGGCGGGGATGGGGGAATCGATGGCCTCTTATACTTCAGGGACTTCACGGAGGGTGTCCATCGCATTATCATCGAGGTCAAGGGTGGCGACTACCACCCCAAGGATGTGCGGGCGCTCGCGCAAGTGATGAAACGAGAGAAGGCGCCGCTCGGCGTACTCATTGCATTACGCCCCCCGACACCTGGAATGAGGAAGGAGGCTGCGGAACTCGGGAAATGGACGCCACCGGGAAGCCGCAAATCCTATCCTGTTCTGCAGATCATGACTATTGACGACTACTTCGCCGGAAAGCGGCCCGATCTCCCGGATACGAGCGCCACACTGAAGCGGGCACAACGCGAGCACCGCGAGAGCGAGAAACAGAAGAACCAGCCGAAGCTGGGACTCGACTGAGGTGTTCCTCTTCTCTTGACTCGGAACGATATAATCTGCTCCGGCCGAAGTCTATTGTACTGCATTGACTTGTGACGGCACGTCTCGGCAACCACAGTAGGTTGTAAGGGACATTGCTGCCCAACTGTCTGTCAAAACGCCGCGCCGGCGTCGAACCGGCGCGGTTTCCTCTTTTCCCCCGCAGCGTGACACAACTGCTAAATGCCTGTACAGCGCAAAGTTACAAAGGAAATCGCCAAAGCGATGTTTGAGCTCTATAAGCAAGAGACGCCTATAGCTCAGCTTCAGCGGACGTTTGGGATTTCCGAGACGACAATCATCCGCATAAAAAAACGTGACCGCTGGGATCAGCGGATCGAAGAAATCAGGCGCAAGGCGCAGCAGGTAGCGGATAACAAGGCAGCGTATACGCTCGCAACCGAACTGACGCAAATCAACGCGCTGACGCCGCTTGTGCTGCGCTCGCTGCTTTACCAGGCCAAGCTTGCGCGCCAATGCCCGGAGTGCAAAGGCGGAGGCCTCATTGACGGCCGGGCGTGCGGATTCTGTGACGGTAAAGGCATGGTGCGCGTACTCGACACCAGCGTCCTCGACTATGAACGTCTCGTCCGCCTCAAGAAGGATGTACTCGAAGTGGTACAGCCGGAATTGCCAACTGAACCGGAGTCGAAAGAACCGATCCCGGATCGGCATGCAGAGCTGCTCGACAAAATCGAGCGGGCGATGACGATCAACACCGAAGAACTCGGTGACCTGCTCGCCGAAGATATTATCAAGCAGCGCAAAGGTGATGGCGGTAAGGCAAAGTGACTTGCTGGCCGCCCTCAGAGAACTCGGTGCTCCGACACCGGCGGCGCGTCGGCGACTGGCGCGCAAGTCGATCAAGTTCTTCGCGGCCTACTATCTCGGGCTGAGCCTCTGGAAATGCCAGAAGCTCTGGTTCGATGAATTGCGCGATATGGTCAAGGGCGGCATCGTCGGCCCCCCGGACTCCGGCAAAACGGAAGTCATTGCCAGGCTGGTGCCGGATCACACGATCGTCTTCAATCGCAACGTCCGCATCTGCTGCATATCCGCGACCGCGGATTTGGCGGAAGCCAATGGATCCGTAATTCGGCAGGACCTTGAAAACGAGCGGATTGTTGAGGACTTCGGACCGTTCAAGACGGCGACACAATGGACGGACAAGAAGTTCCGCGTGCGCCGCGATGTTGTTGCCAAAGAAGGCACCTTCGAAGCCTACGGCATGGATTCGAAGAGCTACTACGGCAAGCACTACGACATCATCATCCTCGATGACATCCAGAATGATCAGAACGTCCGCAGCCAGAAGACGCGGCAGTTTCACGTCAAGATATTTCAGAACACGATCCGTCCTCGCCTGGTGCCGGGCGGGCGTCTTCTGATTCTCGCCAACAAGCAGCACCCGGACGATTTCTACACATACATCGGTAAGCAGCCGGAATATCACCTGATCATCAGCAAGGCGCTGATTCGCCGTCCCGAAAGCTATAAGATTGTCGAGTTGCCGCAGCGCGAGCTCAACGAATTCGGCGACAAGTCAAAATGGCGCGTTGAAATCGACCTGACGAAGGACCGGGGCGCAGCGCTGACCGAAGAGCGTTACCCGGTGCCACGATTGCTGGCGCTGGAGCGGGAAATCGGCACCGCTGCCTTTTCGCTAAAATACCAGCAAGAGGCGACCGATGACGAATCGGCGCTGATCAAGTGGGCGCACCTGCAGGCGGCAAAGGATGAGACGCTCTCCTACGGCGTATTCAATCGCAGTCATTACCTCGAGCTGGTGTCGGGCATCGACCCATCGCTGGTAATCGACAAGAAGGCAGCTGAGACCAAAGACAGCGATTACATGGTGATTACGACCATGGGGATCCTGCCAAATCATCATTTTCATCTACTGGGACTCGAGGTCGAACGCGGGTTGACGCCAGTCGAGGTTCGCAAGAAGGTCGTCGAAAATGCGAGAATCTTCCAGCCGGTGATCCAGTTCTTCGAGACCAACAATTTCGGTGAGATTCATCATTGGCACCTGAAGGAAGAAACCGGCGTACCGATTGCCCGGCATCACACCGGCGGTCAGAAATACGATCCCTTCCAGGGCTACCCGTCGCTGGCCGTGCTCTTCGAGAACGGCCAGATCAGACTCCCATACAAGACCGAAGAAGACAAACTCAAAACCGATCTGCTCATCAGCGAGCTTTACAATCCGGAGGAAGCGAATCATGACGACCGCCTGTCATCGTTGTGGATCTGCTATTCAGGAGCGCGTCGCTTGATCAACGTCTGGGAGAAGAGCCGCGGCATGCGCCAGCGAATCGGTGAGCGGGACGCGGCGAAAACACAGCCGGCAAAGCGGAAGGGCGTGAGGGTCCTCCGGGTGGGTGAATGAGCAATAAGGTATTGCGACGCCTGCGCAAGAAACTGGAAGAGGCTGAGGCGACCGGCGAGCAGCCGACCATCGTCGGCAGGGTCAAGTCGTTCGGTTCGATCACCAAACTCGCGGAGCGGGTGATCTCGAACCAACTTGATCCGTTTGCCAATCGCTACAATGATCTCGGGCTGGTGCCGCCGCTCTATGACCCGGCGGCGCTCTGCCAGATGTCGATGACCTGCGATGTCATCGCCCAATGCGTCAAAGCGATGCAGGTCAATATCAACGGCATGGGCTATCACCTCGAGTATGTACCGCCGGACGATCAGCCCGACAAGCAGGAAGATGAGAACGACAAGGCAGAGAAGCGCAAGCTGGAGTTCCTTTTCCGGTATCCGAACGCCGGCGAGACCTGGATCGCTATCAAGGATAAGATTCTCGCGGACAAGTTGCTTACCGGGCGCGGCTACCTGGAAGTCGTGCGCAATCTCAAAGATGAGATCGCCGAGCTGCACCATGCCCAGGCCAAGACAATCCGCATGACCAGCCCGGATGCCAACCCGACCGAGCATATCCAGTGGGTCCGTGACGGCAATGCATGGCGGCAGGTCATTCGCCTGACGCGCTTTCGACGTTACTGCCAGATCGTCGGCGGCGAGAAAATGTGGTTCAAGCAGTTTGGCGAT
This sequence comes from uncultured Ignavibacteria bacterium, assembly GCA_964584025.1. Taxonomy (GTDB): domain Bacteria; phylum Zixibacteria; class MSB-5A5; order CAIYYT01; family CAIYYT01; genus JADJGC01. Next base: position 39,069 of record CAZOYE010000025.1, on the reverse strand, counting down.
CCACGCTCGCTGAACAAGAATACCGGCAAGTTCGCCGATCTTGGTGCGCGCTGGCCGGCGGAGCTCGAGGCCACCGAATTGATCACGTTCGGGCAGGACAGCCCTAACACGCCGTACGGTGAGCCGCCCTGGGTGTCCGAACTGATCAACATTATGGGCTCGTCCGAGGCCAAGAAGATTAACTACCTATACTTCAACGAGAAAACGATTCCGCCCTTCATCATCACTGTGGCCGGCGGCACGCTGGGTGAGGATGCCGTGCAGGAACTACAAGATTTTCTGGCGAAGGACTTCAAGGGTGCAGACAACTTCCACAAGGTGCTGTTACTCGAGGCGGAGTCCAGTTCAACCGGCGTCGTGGGGGATGAGAAGGGTCCGGCGGTCAAGATCGAAGTCAAGCCGATGACCCAGTTCATGCAGGAAGACGCGCTGTTCCAGGGATACATCAAGAACAACGCGAAGGCGGTGCGCGAGTCTTTCCGGCTGCCACCGCTGCTGGTCGGCGCCTCAGAAGACTATTCGCATGCATCCACGCATGAATCGAAGGTCGTCGCCGAACAGCAGGTATTCGCACCGGAGCGGAATGAACTCGACGAGGAAATCAATCGCACGATCATCGCCGACTTCGGCACGCGTAGTTATCGCATGCGATCCCACGGCACGCCGATCTCGGACGACACGCAGATTGTCGCGGCACTCGGTGTCATGCTCGACGTCACGCCGGTCGGTCACGCGGTGGATTTCATCAGCGACCTCATGGGCAAAGAGCCGCCGCAACTGGATCCGGAGACTCGGAACATGTCGGTGGCAGAATATCGCGCCAAGTTCCGGCCGGCTTTCGATCCTTTCGGACTCGGGCTCGGCCCGGATGATGAACTCCAGCAGAAGCATCTGACGGAACTACTGAAAGGCATCCGGCAGAAACTCCAGAAACGACACAATCCCCCTGTTGCTTAACGCGTGCGCGGGGCGGCTGCTTAAGACCCGGCCGCCCCATCCTACAACGATGTGCATTGACTGTTTGACTCATGATGAGCGCGCTGTAGCGCTTGGTCGGATCGATCGCTTGCTGACCTCGATCGAGAAGCGCGAGACGATTCCCTACGAGGAAGACATGCTCGAAGTAATCTACTCGGGCTGGATTGTGGCGACCCGGAAGGGATTGAAGGCAGCGCTGGAGTACATCAACCAGGTGAGCACAGCGCTAACGCAGGACGACCTGCAGGCAATGATCGAGATCTTGCGCACGGAGGCGGGTTCCAAGATGGCCGCCGGCATGAGTGATGACCTGCTCGATCTCTTCGGAAAGGCCTACCTCAATGGCAAGGCCCACGGGATGTCGGCGGAGTTGCTGGATATCAGTTTCACATTACCGGATGAAAAGGCTGTGACCTGGCTGCTTGACCACAACACGTATTGGATTGGCAACTACTTCGATAAGAACCTTTCAGGTGCGATCGCGCAGACAGTGAGCGAAGGGATTACACAAGGGCTGGGTCGTGACGAAGTCGGGCAGCTGCTGAAGGAGTTCTTCGGGGAGTATCCGGGCGTTCCAGTCAAACCGGACGCCTATTGGTCGGGACTGGCTGGGACCGCAATGAACCGTTCCCGTGTCTTCGGCTCAATCAGCGGGTTTCGCGAAATCGGAATTCAGGAACTGCAGATCCTCGCGATGGGTGATGAACGCACTTGCCCGATTTGCGAGCAGCTCGACCGGAAGATCGTGCCGATCTACCGCGCGGCCAACCAGGTGCAGCGCATGATTGCCGCCGAGAATCCGGAGGACGTCAAAGCAGTCGCGCCCTGGCTGTCAGCGGGCGACCTGGCGGACCTGAACCATGAGCAGATGATGAATCGCGGCGTCATTCTACCGCCGTTTCACGCGAATTGCCGCTGCGATGTCGTGGCGGCGTAGTCGCATGAGAGAGGGAAAAATGAGCGGAAAACAGAAGACCGGCAACCCAAACCCGACCCCGGCGCTCCAAATCTTAGCGCTCAAGCAGGAAATTCACTCACAGCCATAAACGGAGCAACAATGAATGCTCGGATAGCCATTACGAAAGATGCCGGCACGGCGCCGGTCAAGAAGGCGCAGCGGCTCACGAAGATCGAGGTCTACGAGGTCTCGTTGGTGACCACGCCGGCGGTGCCGGATGCGACGATCGCAATCATGAAGTCGCTGGATATGCCGTCGGCAGAAGGAACGGTTCACAAGGAACTGGCGATCGCGAAGATCGATGCGGCCAAGAAACAGATCTATGCCTACGCCCTGGTGCCGGAGAAAGAAGACCGGCAGGGCGATATCGTCAGCAAGGAAGACGTCGAGGCTGCCAAGAACAGCTTCTTCCGTAACCTGGCGCTGCGGAATCAAAAGGGCAGCGGCATCGGCGGCCAGCACCAGGTGTTTGAGGGGATCGGCTATCCGATCGGCGGGGACATCGATCTCGACGGCTCCTACGGCCGGATGCTCGGGATCGCAGCCGAGAAGTGCATCCCCGGCGGGTGGCTACTCGGCATCCAGGTGACCGACGAGGAAGTCTGGAAAAAGGTTGAGGCCGGCGAGATCACCGGGATCTCAATCGGCTGTCTGGCTGAGCGCATCGAATTGGCGGCGCCGGCCAAGGCTGCACCGGAATTCAAGCGCGGCGCCTTCCGCAAACTGATCGACGAGATGTTCAAATCGGCGGGCTATGTGCGCGTGCGACCGACGGACAAATCGATCGATTTCAACTCGTCCTACACGATGCAGGTCTTCTACGATGAATGCCCGGACATGTGGGACGCGCTCATGTCGGCGTTCTGGTCAATCATGTATGACGACCTGAACCACCCGACGTTCGAGTCGAAAATGAGCGCGATCGAGGAGTCGCTATCACAGTTCGCGGCCAAGATCCGCGAGCTGTTCGGCATCGAAAAGGGCACAAAGTTCGCAATTGACTTGATCACTAACAATGCCGCCACTGGCGGCGCAACTGAAGGAGTGCTCGACATGCAGATTACGCAGGAGCAACTGGACAAGCTGATCGCTGAGGCCGTCACCAAAGCGCTCGGCCCGATCACTGAAAAGCTCAACGCCATCGAGGGCGAGGTCAAGAAGATCGCCGACATCGAGAAGTCGGTGAGCGCACAGCCGAAGCTCGAAGACACCGATTTCGCGAAAGCCGTCACCAAGGATCTCGAGCAAATGGCCGACCTGGTCGACAAGCTGGCGACGCGCGTGACCGGCTCAAACGTGAAGAAAGACGATGCCGGTGGTGAGCCGACGCCGGACGACAAGAAAAAGGACGACACGTCGATCCTCGGCGGTGCGAAGGTCACAGCCGGCTAAGCGCCGCTTTCGCATCGGGGGCATCCTCACAACAAAATCGAACTCAATTCTGATTCGGAGATAAGAATCATGAAACCCAACGAACTCTTTGAGAAATGGTGTCAGAAGAACAACATCGTCAAGGCTGAAGGCGTGATCGACACCAGCGCCGACTTCGGTGGCTTGCTGCCAGTGAAGACGGTGCAACGGCTCATCACTCTGTCGCGCAAGATGAACGACTGGATGAACCGGATCACGACGGTAACCACGGCCAGCCCGTCGGGCGCCTACCCAATCATCGACGCCTTTGACGTGGTGTCGGAGGCGGTCGGTCAGAACGACGGCACCCCGGTAACGAGCACCCTGCCGACCCGGGACGTCGAATACTTTACCCGCAAGATCAAGTCGGGCTGGGTGATCACGACCGAGCAGATTGAAACGGCGGCGGCCTCGGGCATCACCGATTTCGAGCAGCAGGTCGATGAGGCGTTCGCGATTGCCATGGGCAACGACTGGGCGCGGCTCGCGATCAACGGCGACAGCACTCTGCCGCCGGTGACCCGGTTGAACCGCTTGCTGCGCCGCTGCGACGGCTTCAAGAAGAAGCTGGCGGCCGGCGCCAACGTCCAGAGCTGCGGCGGCAAGCTGCTGGACAATGAAATCTGGACGGCGATGCTGGCCTCGATGCCGGAGCAGTTCCGCAACGACGTCGGGCTGGAGTGGATGTACAACGACATGGTCGACATCCTCTGGCACAAGTCGCTGACGTACGTGAGCACGCCGACCGTGACGCGCGACGACGTTGCCGGCGATGTGCTGGTGCGCGGCTCCAAGGTGCGTCCGCTGAACAAGCCGGTCAACATCATCAATCAGCTGTCGGCGATGCAGGGGCCGACGCCGGTGGCGCCCACCTCGGCGGCTGCCAACGGCAACGGGATCCGCTTCGTGCTGACCTCGCTGGTCGCTGATGCCACGGTGGCCACCGGCCGCCTGGTGAAGGTGACACTCAAGGGCAACAGCATGTCGGAAACTGTGGCGATTACGCGCGTGTCCAACCAGAACGTGATCGATACCGTCGGCAAGCTCGGCCAGACCGTGGTCTCCACCACCAACACCGACTACGAGGTCACCTTCGCCGACGAAACCAACATCTGGCTCGGCAACCCGAAGGGTCTGCACATGATCGTATGGCTGACGATGCGGGCGTACCGCAAGTTCAATCAGGACTACGATCGCTGGGAGATCGTCGTGTACAACCACCTCGATTTCGCCGTGCCGACGCCGGAAATGTTCGTCGACTTCCAGCGTGTGCAGGTGCTACCGCCGACTAAGTGGGCGGCGTAAGGAGGGATGACGAGAGATGAGAGGGTTTAAAATCATCTGCACCGCCAGCTCGTACCGCGACCGTGAGCTGATCGCGAACAAGGGCTGGACGACTTTGGTCGCGGAAGCCGATCCTTTGGTCGGCAAACTGCGCGCGAATCCGGCGTTCAAGATCGACCCGTGCGAAGTGCCGGATGACATCGTCCTGACAAGCGGCGGGCCGGCTAAGGCGAAGTCGTCGAAGGCGGGCAAGGAGCCGGAAATCGAGAAGGAGCCCGAAACGCCGAAGGTGCCTCCGGCTGCGCCTTCGGAAGCGGACGACATCGCAAACGTGCCTGGAATTACGGCAGCGTTGATCCCCGGGATCAAGGCCCGCGGCTACGACACGATCGCGAAGGTGTTGGAGGCCGGAGTCGACGCCCTGGATGAGATCGAGGGTATCGGTCCGCCGACAGCGCATCAGATTCTGCTGGCATGCAGCGAGTATCTGGGCGAGTAATCGAAACTTCGCCACCATCCGCACCTTTCCCCCAAGAACGCAATTAATCCTAATCTCAGGAGATAGAGATGAAACCGGTAAACATTTACGGTGAGTCGCTGTCGCATCAGGACTGGTTCAAGACGCGCATCGTCTACGGGATGATCCCGGCGACGCCGACGAATGCGAGTACGCAGGCGACCGGCACGGGCGCGTCCGACTTCAATGTCGATTTCAAGGCGCTTGCCACCGGCGCGCCGGCAGGTCTGGTGCTGGTCGACGGCAAGGCCAAGCAGTTTGCCGCGCAGGCGGATTTCGATGTCGCCTCCAGCGCGGCGCAGCAGATGGCGTCGGGACAGTCGCGCATCTACACGATCATCGCCTACCTTAACCAGCACGATCGCGAGATCTACTTGAAGTCGGTCCCGGGCGCAGCCGCCACAACCGGCTCGCAGGTGGCGCCGACTGATGCCGAGATCGACGCGCTGCTGGCACCGGAAACGAAGTGGATGAAGATCTGCAACGTCACGGTGAACCGCACCGCCGACACAGCCGTCACGCAGAGCTACGACACCACGGTGCGTGAGCTGCAGCGGGCGCTGACGGAGAATACGCCGTCGTAAGCGATGGGTAGGATCGTCACGTTTGATGATTTGCGGGTGGAGGGGATTGACTCTCCACCCGAGAATCAGGGGCGAATCGAACAGATCATCCTCGACGCGGAGGAGCTGGTCGAGTCGATTACCAGCCGACTGTTCTATCTGCGCGAGGGCGTGACCATCTATGCCGACGGCCGCGGCACCGAGCTGCTGAAGCTGGAACATCCGCCGATCGCGATCGACTCGCTGGAAGTGGATGGCGAGGCGGTGGCGGGCGCAGACTTCCAGATCATGACGCAACTGGTCGGCGAGGCGTCGCTCTTCAATCCGATGCTTCGGCTGCTGGACGGCTCGGTCTGGCCGAAGGGGTCGCGCAACGTGAAGATCGTCGGCGATTTCGGGCATGTGCTGCCGGTGCCGGATTCGGTACCGACGCAGTATCAGGCGCCGGCGCTGATCCGACGGGCAATCTGCCTGATTGTCGGGCATAACCTGACGACGATTGCCGAGCAGGTCGCCACCAGCGGCCGCGGCGAAATCGTGCGGGAGAAACTGGGGCAAGCCGAATTCCAATATGCCGAGGGGACGGCTACCGGTTCCGGTTGGAGCGCCAATGCGGAAATCAACAAGATCCTCGGGCGATATCGTCGTGTGAAAATGGCATCAGTTTAGCGAAAGGGAGTTATGACGGAAAGCGCACTCCTCAACATTGCGTTGATCGTAATCGGATTTCTTCTCGGTCTCGGCGGCATGTCCATCTGGGTGATGAAGCGCGTCGATTCGCTCGCTGTCAAGATGAAGGCAGCGGAGAAGGACATCGAACGCCTTGATGACAAAGACCACGACCTGGAGGCGCAGATCAAGTCAGCGGTGGCACTGCATACGGAGTCGGTAAAGCTGCTGACCAACATCGTGAATCAGAACAACCTGCTGATTCAGAAGATCATCGCGACCAATGGTGACTGACGCCTTTGAAGGCAACCTGCAGAGCATGATGAGCCGCAGCGGGACGGATGTGATCTATCAGCCATTCGTAGCCAATCCGGCGAATGCGACGGCCAACACCAAGGAAGTCATCGATGAAGAGGCCGCCTACCCGAGCACGGCGCACCAAACGATCAAGGCGTTGATCGAACTGGCGCCGTCGCAGGCGATGCGCCTGAAGCTGGGACTATCAGAAGACGTGGCGGCAGTGCTGACGGTGACGCAATTCGACATCAACCGGCTGGCGCTGACGATCACGACGAAGGATCGGTTCCGGCTGCCGGGCTACGATAAGCCGTTCTACGTGGACAAAATAACGCCGACGATGCAATCGCGGGGGCGGTGGTTTGCGCAATTGATTGCGCTGACCAAGAAGCAGGGAGGGCTGCGCAATCGCTAATTCGGGACTTACCGGTGACTGGGAAAAGCTGGAGCGCGCGCTGCAGCAGTTTCCCCGGGAGCTTCGGATCGCGGCTGAGCGGTCGACCACCAAGGGCGCTATGCTGGCGCGCGATCAGGTCAAAAAGAACATTGTCAATCAGGCCTTTCCGTGGGAGCCGCTCAAGGCTGCGACAATTGCGCGTAAGGGCTCATCCAAGATCCTGATCGACAAGGGCGATTTAGTGCATTCGATCACGTTCAAGGTACTTGGTCCCTATGCCGCCTTCGTGGGCGTGCTGCGCACGGCGCGGCGCAGCAACGGCCAAGGGCTGGTGAATATCGCCCGCGTCCATGAGTTTGGATTCATGGGCTATGTTACGAACTCCAAGACCGGCACACGCTATTTCCTGCGGATTCCGGCTCGCGCCTATCTGCAGCCGACCCTCGATCAAATCCGCGAACGTCTCTACACCAACTGGCGCCAGGAAGTCGTCCAGGCCCTCCAGCGAAGCATTAGGTAACCATGGCAGCAAATGACAAGTATATCGTCGTCGAACGGGTCGCCGTCGAATCGGACATCAAGCGGGTGTATCCGCTGGCGCCCTTCATCCTCTATGCCGTCGGCACCACAACGCCGGAAGTGCGATCGGGAGCCGCGGATGAATACGGCATCATCAAGCTGACCGGATTGCCCGTCGGCGAATACGACCTGTGGATCGACGGGGCGCTGCGCGAAACCTTCGTGCATATCCCGCACGACTACGTCATCAAGCATCCGGAAAGTTGGGTGGCGCGGATCGCCGGCACAATCAATGCGGATGTCAACGAGAATGAAAACTCGGCGGTCTTCTACACGCCGGCTGCAGGCAAGCTGTTGAAGATCGCGGTGATGATCGAATACGCTGACGCAACGGCCAATGCGACGATTCATATTCTCAAGGGTGTGGCCGGCGGCGCGGCCGCTTTGGCCTTCGCCACTGACTCGATCTGGTCGGTGCAATGCAATCCGGGCGTCGAGCGCTATCGCTGGAGCCACGTTGATACGATCGCGCAGCCGGCGATCGAGGCGCAACGCACGGTGATGATCGCGGTCGACCACGTGGCCGGCACGATCAAGGGCGTCACCGTCTTGATGGTCTTCAAGGCCGACTGATGAGCCGTATTGAGCAGGTTCTGGTGGGCTTGCGCGAGCACCTGGTCGCGCGGTGCGGATCGCTGGCGGATAACGACGTGGCGATCGCACATCGGGATGACCGACTGGTGACGGAAGACGATGTCACGCCGCCGAAGGTGACGGTCGCGCTGTATGATTTCCAGCCGGCGCCGGATCTGGATTACTCCGGCTATCTCTACCAGGAGCAGATCGATATCCCCAACGAAGTGGCGCACCTGACGCCGAAAGCGCTGCCGTATCGTGCCTTCATTCAAATCGACACGTTTACGCGGCTGGCAGACGATGACTGGCAGCTGCAGCAGGAGATTCAACCGCTGTTGACCGGCAAGGTCAGATTCACGGTCAACCACGGAACGGTCGGCGCGCCGGATCTGCAGGATTATTCCGTCGAACCGCAGCCGGGCGACAACCAGGACGACCTGGTCGAGGGGGGATATCACAAGGTGCTCCGGCTTTCGACGCCGGTCTGGCTGAGCGATCCGCGCGATCTGGATGACGTGGCACTGGTGCTGTCGGTCGAGGCGGTCTACGCGGATCAGACGATCACGATTGAGGAGGAAACGCCATGAAATTTCGCGTTACGAATATCTCGCCGTCCGTTTACCTGACGGTGGCCGGCGCGCAATTGAACCACCGCGAGAGCACGCTCATCGAGGCGGAAGACTTCGCCGCGATCGACGAGCAGCTGCGGCTGTTCAAGATGCACGGGATCGTCAGCATCGAGCCGGAGGCGGAAGTAACGATCGCCAGTCAGTCGCCGGTTCCGGGCACGGAAGTTCCTTTCGACGAACAGTAATCTCCCCGTCAACAATTCTCATTTCCCATAACAGGAGTAATCACGATGACCCTGAACAAAGGTGTCAACGTCCGTGAAGGCGACAGTATTGCCGCCATCACCGGCCGCGGCGCGCGGATCACCGGCTTGATGGGCACGTTTGCCCGCGGACCGCTGAACAAGGCGGTGTATTGCGGCAATCGCGCCGAATTCGAGGCGATCTTCGGCAGCTACGCGGTGCCGCTGACGACGTCGTACTACGACGCAATCGACATGTTCGCCAACGGCGGCAACATGCAGGCGGCGATCGTCAACGTCAAGGGGCCGGCCGCAGCGCAGGCATCGCGGACGATTCAGGATATCGACGCCAGCCCGCAGAACACGCTCAAGATCAAATGGAAAGGCTATGGCGCCGACGGCAACCGCGCCTCGTTTGCGCTGACGGACGACAGCCGGTTGGTGACGCGGCTGAAAGCGGCGCTCAATCCCGCCGGCACGAGTGCCAGCCTGGAATCGGTGGCGCTGCTCGAGGCGGGTTCGGTGCTGAAGTTCAACAACGGCACGCAGTCAGAAAAGGTCGTGGTGCTGACCGTCACGCCCAACCCGGACGGATCCGGCACGGTGACCTGGACGGGCGGCGTAACTAACACCTACACGGTGGCTAACACGACGGTGAGCTCGGTCGAGTTCATGATCATCGTCTACTACGACAACGTCGAAATCAAACGCTTCCGTGGTCTGTCGAAGAATCCGACGGTGAGTTTCTTCCATACGAAGGTGATCAATGTCGACGAGATGAACTATCCGATCGAGACGGAAGACATCGTGTCGCCGTCGACGCCGCTGTATGATCAGTGGCCGGCGACGAACATCACGCCGCTGACGTTGACCGGTGGCGACGATGACGTGGATGGCCTCGAGGTCTCGCACTGGATCGGCTCGGCGGTCAACGGCACGGGTGTCTATGCGTTCGAAACCGTGGAAGGATTGCTGCGGCTGGCGTGTCCGAACCCGAAGATCAACACTTCGGCGAGCGACGGCTACAAGCAGCTTCTCCGGGCGATGCTGGCGCTGGCCAACACGCGCGACCGCTCGGCGCGCGGTTTCGAGGTCTACGCGGAAGTTCCGTTCGGAACCTCGGTCAATGACGCGCTGGTGTTTTCGCGCGAGTTCGAGGGGCGGCTGTTGTCGCTCTGGTACGACTGGCAGACCGGCAAGGTTGCCGGCAACGAAGCCGCCAGCCCGATCATCGGGGCGCTGCTGGGCGCGGCCGCGGCCAAGGATGCCAGCCTGGGCATCTACCACTCGATCGGCAACTACCCGATCGTGCTGCGCGGCGTGCCGTACTACAAGTATTCCGAGGCGAACGACAACCTGATGGCCGAGTACGGCATCAACACGATCACGCAGAACGGCGCGCGGGTCTGGAGCGGTTACACGCTGTCGGCCAATCCGCTGTGGCGTTTCGTGAATCACAGCGAGCAGTTCATCGACATCGCGCAGACGCTGAAGACGGAAACGGCGGATGTCGTGTTCCGGCCGATGAACGATTCCACGATCAACCGGCTGCATCGGCGGCTGGACGATTATTTCCGCGGCAAGCAGGCGGACGGCGAGATCCTGAACTACACGATCTCGGTGGCGCCGGCGGCGGCGAACGTGCTGCGGGTGAGTTTGTCGATCGGCCTGGTCGGGGTGGCGGAGAAGATCGACTACGTGCTGAAGTTCGATAACAGCGGCTTCGTCGAGACCGAACTCGGCGCGGCGGCGTAAGGAGAGAGTCGAAAATGAGTGACGTACTCAAGAACCCCGTGGTCGGGACGGTCTTCGAGCTGGAAATCGACGGCATCACGGTCGCCGCGTTCGAGGAGATCGACGTACCGGATCTGCGGCGGCCGGTGATCGGCAACCGCACCGGCGTCGATCCGAGCCATCAGACGCTGACGCTGGGCAACTATGAGCCGGTGGAGATCACGCTGCGCAAAGTGGTGCGGCAGATGGATTCCATCGCGCTCAATCAGTTCATCGAGTGGCGCGACCAGGGCGGGCAGATGAAGAAATCAGGCTCGATCACCTGGAAGCATCCGGAGACGCTGGTGGCTTACGCGCGCCTGACGTTCGAGAACGCGGTGTGCAACAGTCTGAAGCTGCCGAACGTGAATGCGAACGAACCGACGGCCAAGTCGATGTTCGAAATCAAGTTCACGGTACCGCGGTACTACGAGATTGCCCTGTAATCCATGCCGCTCAAGGAAGATATCCAGAAGGCGATTACGATTGCGCTGCCTGAACTCCAGGTGGCGCATTTCGCTATCACCATCGACGGCACCGGTCTGCCGGTGCGGGCGGGATTTCGCGAGTGCCGCGGTCTGGGCGGATCGCTGCAGGCGTTTACGGTCAATGAACCGGGCGACGACAAGCAGCGGCAGTTTCCGCAGCGGGCGATCTATAAGCCGGTGACGCTGGTGCGCGGCCTGGACGTCGACGGGTATCTCTTCCGGTGGTGGCAGGAAACCAAAGAATGGCAGCCGGGCCGGCCAGACTATCACAAGACGGTCACGATCTACGCGCTGCAGCGAGTGAGCGAGACGGTGGCGCTGGCGCGGCGGGGCTGGGATCTGTTCGGCGCCTATCCGACTGACTGGGACGGTCCGGAGCACAATGCGCTCGGCGCCGATCTGGCGTTTGAGAAGATCACGCTGGCCTACGAGGAGATGGAAGGGGCGCCGCTGGGGGCGTTCGTCAATCTGATTTAGGAGGGAAAACGATGGAACCGATTACGTTTGAGCTGATCGACGGCTACTTGGACAGCGCCGGCAAACTGCACCGGCTGGTACGCATGCGGCAGCTGACTATGGCCGATCAGATCGCGATCAAGGCCGACCTGAATGCGCAGAAGCTGCTGAGTTCGAAGTATTCGATTGACTCGCCCAACCAGGTGGAGCGGATGTTTGCGCTCACCGAGTTCAACGAGTTCTACTGTATCGTCTTCAAACAGACGGTGCTCGGGATCGGCGAGCTCGATCAGGCGCAATTGCGGGCGGCGGACGTATTCACCAAGCTGAGCGCCCGCGATATCGGCCTGATGATTCAATACCAGAACGGCTCCGGCGGGCGGATGATCCGCGCTGACCGACTGCTGCAAATCCTGCGCGAGCTGAAGTTGAGCGACGCGCTGCGCCTGCAGATCATCAAGGCCGTTCAGGAAGAACTGGGGGAAGCACCGGCGGCGGCCGACGCAAGTTAACCGATCTGGTCGCCGGGTTGTTCGTCGATGCAGATGTGTATGAACAGCAGGAGACCTATCTGCTGGCGCACACCAGCATGACGGTTTCCGACATCTTGCACCTTTCCCACCATCGCCGCACGGGGCTCTGCAAAAGAATCAGCGCAATCAAGAAGCAAGAAGCTGAAGGCACCTATCTGATATGGACCTGATCCGCCAGCTCGGACTCGGATTCGTTCTCGAGTTCACCGACAAGACCTCCAAGGAAGTGGCGCGCGCGGCCAAGGAGATTCACAACCTCAAGGGGGAAGTCTCCGGCCTGAGTACGGACTTCAAGAAGCAGGTGGACGCGGTTGAGCAGCAGATGGAGCGCAACCGCAAGCTCGTCAGCGGCGGCATGAAGATGATGGCTGCCGGTGCGGCGCTGCTGACGCCAGGTATCCTGGCCAGCCGGGCGGCGATGCGCGACCAGGACACCTGGATCGGCCGCGTGACGCAGTCGATGTATCAGCAGAATCTGACGCGGGCGGCGGCGCTGAAGGCGATGGAGCGCGAGAAGCTGATGGTGGAAGATCTCGCGCATAACGAGATCCCGCTGCCGTCGGACGAAATGGAACTTGCGTGGATTCGGCTGCAGGGGCTGCTGAACGATACGGTCGCGGCAACCGAATCGTACCGCAACGTTATGCGCATGGCGGTGGTGACGCAGACGGACGCGGCCGCCGCAGTCGAGGCCTTCAACACGGTCTGGGGAATCGCCAAGAGCGCCATGGCCGACCTGGGGCCGGCGGAACGATCGCTGCGGATCACCGAAATGCTGACCCGGGCAAACCGGCAATTCGGCGCCGGCGTGGTCGAGATCGCGGACGGTCTGCGCTTTGTGTCCGACGAGGCCAAGCTGGCCAACCCGCGTCTGGAAGAGTTGTTCGCGCTGATGACGCCGCTGGTGTCGCGCGGAATGCCGGGCCGCATGGCGGGATCGGCGGTGGGCGGCCTGCTGGCGAACGTGCTGCGCTTCGATCAACAGGTTGATGAACTACGCAAGAAGCTGGGCAAGCCGGTGCTGACGCTGGCGGATTTCCAGGCCAAGCAGGAACTGCAATTGTCGGTGACGCCGGAGCTGCGCAAGCTAATGGGGATTGGCTTCACCGATCGGACCGGCGGCATGCGCAATCCGCTGGAAATCCTGTCCGATCTTGATACGGCGCTCGGGCTGACGCCGGAGCGAGTGCGCGCGGTCGACGAGATGATCAAGGCCGGGCAATTGACCGAGGCAGACCGAATGAAAGCGCTGGGGCTAACGATGGCGCAGCAGCAGGCGCTGGTGGCGGCGTTCGGCGAGAAGATTGGTAATTTCATCGGCCAGTCGCAAAGCCTGCGCAGCATGGAACAGCGGTTCGGCGAGACGGGATTGCTGGCGGAGACGTTCGGGGCGGCGTTGGAAAATGCCTCGGCGCAAACGCAGCTTCTGGTTAACAATTTCGATGATCTGATCGAGGAGCTGGGGACCTCGCTGCTGCCAACGATCACGGACCTGGCGAAAGCGATTCGACCGTGGCTTGTGGATCTCACGGAATTCGTGCGGCAGCATCCGGACTTCGTCAGAAACGTAGCGATTCCGGCGACCGCAGTCGGCGGCGGACTGGTGGCTGGTGGAACACTGTTGAGCGCCGGCGGCGCCGCGGCCAACACCTATCTGGGATTCCGGATGTGGCAGATGCAGCGCGATCTGGCCAAGCAGGCGGGCAGCGCAGCAGCTTCGGCCGCGGATGACGCGGCGATGGCCACGGTCAAGTCGGCCGGCGGCGCTGTTGACGATGCGATCAAGTCGGTAGCGAAGACGACGGCAGCCGCGGCGGATGATGCCTTCTTCGCGGAGTGGGCGCCGGCGATGGAGAATGCGATGACGGCCAGCGTGCGGGAGGCGGAGAAGGGCGCGGCGCGCACGATCGCTTCGATGCTTGGGCGCGGTGCGGTGGGCACGGCGAAAGGATTTCTGGGAATTGCCGGCGCATCGTTGATCCCGACCGGGTTTGAAGCCAGCGCCCAGGGGCCGACCTTCTCGCAGGTGGGGATGGAAGTTTTCGGAATCCCGCGGACCCGGACCGCAGTCAGACCGCAGCTGACGCAGATCGGCACGGCAATCAGGCCGGACGTCGCGGTCGGACGATTCACCACTACGCCCACCGACCAGTTGCTGCAGTTGGGAATCGAAGTGCTGGAGGAACTCGGGCGGCTGGTGCAGACGCAACAGCAGACAGCTGAGGGTCAACAGCCGATCGTGATCGAGAATCAGTACATCAATGTCAACGGAAACGGCGCGACGAATGTGGCAGAACTGGCGCGGATGCTCTACGGGCTGACGTCGGCCAAAACGCAGGAAGTTGCCGATCGCGCGGCGGGAGCGCAGCACTGATGCAATTGATCATACCGATTCGGATCGTGCAGGAGCGCCGACGCGAGCCGATTGCGCGCGCGCAGCTTTATAATCTCGACGACAATACTTATTTCAATTTTCAGTTCAATCCGCAGACGCTTGAACCGGCGAACGAATACGGCTGGGCGGATGAAGGCTGGACGGGATCGGACAAGATCGACTCGCAGTTCCTTGGTGTTGGGCAGACGGAGCTGGAGGTGATCAGCGACTGGCTGGTTGATCCGGCGGCGCCGATCATCCGGCACAATCTTGACGGCGATCTGGTGTACGATGACGGCGCGAGCAATCGGCTGGTGCGGATCGAGGCGGTGATTGCGGCGATTCAGAGCTGGGGCGCGATCCGGACCGACGAGCGGCGATCGTCGCTGGTGCGGCTGATCATCGGCGACAACTGGTATTTCAGCGGGCGGATGACGCGCTTTGCGGCGCGAATCGATGAGCGTTTTGCGAGCGGCCTGATCAGGCGGGCCTCGCTGAGAATCGGCTTCAAGGAATGGCGGTCGACCGCGCCGATCACCGGCGGGAAGACGGGGCTGGCGAGGATTCGATGAAGGAGCAATTTGTCACGCCGCGCTATCGGGAACGGATCGACCAGGTGGCACAGCGGGCGTTTCGCGGCGAGCCGCTGGAATACGTGAAGCTGGCGGAACTCAATCCCGACGTCGATCTGTTTTATCCGCATCCGGAATTGCCGCTGCGCATTTCCGGCGAGAATCCGGCGACACTGTAGCGCATGATCAACGACCTATACCTGGCGCCGACGTGGACGATTCGCATCAACGGCATGGAGCTGTCCGAGCAGACACGGCTGGCGGTGCGGGAGATCGTCTTCGAAGAGCGATTGACCTACACCAGCAAGGTCGAGCTGGTGATCGAAGGGCACGAGGGATTCGATCTGACGATGGCGGATCTCGCGCCGGAGAGCGAACTGAGTCTGCAGATCGGGTGGGGCGGCAGCATTAGCGAGGAAATCTTCAACGGCGAAATCATCGAGGTGACGCCGGAATTTGAACACGAGCGAGTGGCGACACTTACCGTGATCGCCTACGATCGCAGCTACCGGCTCAAGAAATTCCGCTGGCCGCCGGAGGTCTACGACAAGCGGCGGATGGCGGATGTCGTGCGAGCGATTCTCAACAAGTATCGCAGCCCCGATTTCCGGTTCGACGGCACGACGCCTTACTTTCTCGATGGCGAAGCGCAAATTAAGGACTACATGTTGGCGGACTCGGAGGCGGGCTTTCGGCCGGACGATCAGACCGACTGGGAATTCCTGAACTTGATCGCGGAGGCCTCCGATATGATGCTGCTGGTGCGCAACCGGACGATCTACTTCGTCCGGCGCGATTTCTTTCAGCAGCCGCGGGCGGGGGTGTTGACGATCGTGGTGCCGCCGCAGCTCAATTTCTACTACCGGCCGCTGCCGGAACAGGAAGACGACCCGCGCGGGCTGGTGCTGTATCACTTCCGGCCGCGCAACCGGGCGCTCAAGCAGCGCGACAAGGTGACGGTCGTGGAATGGCATTCGATCGACGCGCAGGAGAAGAAGAGAGGCGGCTCGACGCTGCCGGAAATTCGCGGGGAGAAGAACTACACGCAGATGCGGATCATCGGCAAGACGGTGGAGATGCTGACGATTCGCGGAAAGGCGGCGCAGAGCACGACGGCAGCCAGCCTGCTGGCGCAATCGGAGCTGGAACGACGGGCGCGCAAGTTCGTCGAAGGCCAGGGGATGGTGAAAGGCTGGCCGTATGTGCGGCTGGGACAAAAACACAATTTCATCCTGAACGACCTGGGGGATTTCGGCGCGAAGTTCTCCGGTGAGTATTTCATCTTCGGGACCGAGCACCGCTGGACGCGAGAGGAAGGCTACCAGACTTTGATCGACGTGGAACGAAAGGCATTGCAGGCATGAGAATCTATCGCGGGCGAGTCACTGACGTAAGCGACGTGAAGAATCTCGGGCGGATCAAGGTCGAGCTGCAGGCGTTCGGTTCACCAGGCCTCGGGGTCGATCCGGAGTATCCGCAGGCGAACACGACGGCCTGGTGCCACGTGGTGGCGCCGCTGGCGGGCCCCGGGTACGGATTCTACTTCCTGCCGCAGGTCGGCGATACGGTTGTGGCGACGCCGCTGGAGAACGGGGAATTTCTGGTGCTCGGTTATCACTGGACCGGCACGCAGGGGAAACCGGCGGAAGGGACGGCCAGCGCGCGGGTGATCAAAGTGCCTGCGGGCGGCTCGATCATCATCAAGACGGACGGCGGAGGCGAAGTCAAGGTGTTGAGCAACGGCAATGTCGAAGTGAACGGTAACGCGGGGAAAGTGGTCACGACGAAGATGGTTTGCGCCTACTCGGGCAGAGAGCATCCGCAGGGGCTGGGAAGTTTTAAGGCAGGCAACTAATGGCGATGAATTCGAATATCCTCGGCGACGCGATTATGGCGGCGGAGGATGCGGTTTACAACGCTTACATCAACGAGAACACGAATCCGGCCAACCATGCAGCCTATCGGCAGGCGCGCTATCGAGCGATGGCGGCGGCGATCATCGCGCACATCAACCAGTACGCAGAGATCGCTTCCCTGACCGTCAATAACACGCCGATGGACGGCGCAAATCATACCCACGCGCCGGCCTCGACTTCGGCAGCCACCGGAAAGATCTCTTAATGAAGCTGGAAGAAATTCGCGGGATCGCTTTCCCGCTGCGCTTTGATGCAGCTGGTCGGGTGGCCAGTTCCTCCGGTGAGCAGCAT
This sequence comes from uncultured Ignavibacteria bacterium, assembly GCA_964584025.1. GTDB lineage: Bacteria > Zixibacteria > MSB-5A5 > CAIYYT01 > CAIYYT01 > JADJGC01. Next base: position 21,627 of record CAZOYE010000025.1, on the reverse strand, counting down.
CTGAAGGAGCGAATCGCCCAGGTGCTGATGACGGCGACCGGCGAGCTGCCGTTTGCGCCGGCATTCGGTTCGAAGATCCCGTTGCGGGTGTTCACGCCGGTGGGGCGGTCGGCGATTTTGCAGGCGGACGCCGCGGAGGCGATCCGGCTGTGGTGTCCGGACATCGAAGTGACGGCGATCACGCCGATCAACACGGAGCGGGCGGCCGCGGGCCAGATGGGGTATGCGGTAACGTTCAAGTATCACGGCGAGCAGGCGCAAACGGTGAGCATCGGACTGGCGAGGTGATATGGTATTAGTTCCGGACAAAACGCATAAGATTCCGCTCTCGGCGATCGTGTTCACGGAATACGGCCTGAGCGACCTGCTGGACAACGCCGTAGCGCGCAAGCGGGAAGTCGCGCCCAACTGGACGGATGAATCGCCGACCGATCCGGGGATGCAACTGCTGTCGGTCTTCTCGTCGCTGACGCACCTGATGCATCAGACGATCGAGCAGGCGGCGCGGAATGCTTCGCTGTTGACCGCGGACCGGCGGGAGGCGGTGCGGACGCTGGCGCGGCCGCTGGGGTACGAAGTCAAAGAACAGCGCGCGGCAACGGTGTCGGTGCAATTCACCTTCGAGGTGCCGCATCCGGAGCTGACGATCCCGGCGCGGACGCGGCTGTCCACCGGCGGCGTCGGCAACGAGCAGGAGATCATCTTCGAGACGATCGCCGATACGCTCGTGCTGGAAGATGCGGCGACGGCCTCGGTGGCCTGCATCCAGGGCGAGTCGGTGCTCAACGAAGTGCTCGGGGCCTCGGACGGTTCGGCGCGGCAGAAATTTTATCTGAAGCGGCGGCCGGTGATCTGGGGGAGCGAATCGATTCAGGTATTCGACGGCACGACCTGGGTGAGTTGGACGCGGATGTCCGACCTGGTCGAGAGCACGAACACTTCCAAGCACTACACGGTCACGATCGACAATGAGGGCTGGGTCTATATCCAATTCGGAGACGGGGAATTCGGCGCGGTGCCGGTGGTGGGGACGAACAACGTGCGCGCCAGTTATCGCGTCGGGGGCGGTAGCGCCGGCAACGTGGCGGCGAATGCGATCACCGAGTTGCTGACACCGATCGATCATGTGCTGAGCGTGACAAACCTGGCCGCGGCGACGGGCGGCGCCGATCCGGAGACGATTCGCAGGGCCAAGACGGTGGCGCTGGCCAAGTGGCGGGCGCAGTTGACCGGCATGACGGAAGACGGGATCAAGGCGCTGCTGCTCGATTACGTGTCGGACACCTACGGCGCGATCGCGGCGGTGGGCGTGGTGGCGGTGGACAAGCTGACGATCGACGTGCGTTTCGTGCCGGCGACGGACGGCGTGCCGGTGGCGGGATTCAAGCAGGAAGTGCAGGAGTACCTGAACCGGGAAGATATCGCGGCGATTCTGACCGAGGTGAAGGTCTCCGATCCGGAGTTTCTGCCGGTCGACTACGACGTCGAGATCTGGATTGCCGACGGCTACCAGCGCGACCAGGTGATCGAGTACGTGCGGCAGGCGATCGTGCGGTTCGGCTCGCCGACTTACCGCGACGCCGACGGGCTCTATCCGAATCAATTCGGGCAGATCGTGGCGCTCTCGAAGCTATCGCGCGAAATCCAGAACGTGGCCGGAATCGATTACCTGGTCATCAACTCGCCGGCAACGGACCTATCTATGCCGGCGTATCAGATTCGCTCAATCAACTCGATTGAAATCACCGCCAACCAGGGCGGGACGTCCGTCTCGCGGACAATCCTCAATTTCGAACTCTAACCATCACCAAGACACATGACTAAATTTAGTCGATGGGCTAAAGGCCTATTGATATTGCTGCTGCTCTGCCTGCCGCTGTCGCGGCTGACGGCGACGACGTACTATGTCAAGCCGGGCGGAAACAACAACCTCGACGGTCGCTCGTGGGCCAACGCCTGGGCGCACCCGAACAAGACGAATGGGTCGATCAGTCGCGGGGACACCGTGGTCTTCGCGGCGGGCGAGTGGGATACCTGTTTTGTCAAGCCTCCGACTTCGGGCAGCGGCTGGACGGTCTACACCTGCTCGTCAGCCGTAGCTGCTGCCACCGTGCTGCGCAGCGGTGTAACGCTGGCTGCCGGGACGGGGAACTGGACGCAGTTCTCCGGCAACGTCTACTCCTACAACACGCCGCTCGCACTGCGCTGGAATCGGTGGCTGTCGGATGGCGACGGTGCGGCGATTCAGAACTACCAGGTACTGAAGATGCAGACCTCGACTTCGCTATTAGAAGGTGAGGCCTATTTCAACACGTCGACGCGGGTGCTCTACGTCTATGCGCGCGGCGGCGGGAATCCTGGCAACTACAACATGAATTACACGATGACCGCAGTATTCCATCTCGATCACGAGGATATGGATTCGGTCATCATCGAGAAGATGACTTGTGACGGGGGCGCGGCGACGGTGATCTCGATTTCGGACGGCGGCAGTCTCGGCCCCGATAATGGCGCACCGGACGATATCATTATCCGAGACTGCATAATTCAGAACAGCAGCTCGACCGAGGGCGCGTTCAACCAGAGCCTGATCTACGCCGGACGGACGTTTGATGCGGGCGATCCTTCCGAGTGGGCACATCGAGTATCGATCCTGCGCGACACCTTGCGCTACTGCAAGGGATTCTCGGACGTTGCCGAACACGCCGGGGCGGGACTCGATATGTACGTCGCCAGCGAAGTGCTGTGTTCGGCGTCGGTCTTCATCAACCTCGATGGGACAGCAATCAACTTCAAGAACGGCTACAGCTATGACGTGGACATCGACAACTCGGTCATCATCGACAACTACTTCTCGAACGTCAACACGGGGATCCGGGTGGGCGCACACACCGACTCGATCCTAATTTGCGGCAACATCATCACAAACTGCACCTATCGCGGGATCGACATTCATTCGAGCGCGGGGACTCCGCAAGCCTACTATCGGGTGAAGATTTTCAACAACACGTTGTGGAACGCGGCGGGGTCAGGCGACGGGGAGGCAATCATCGTTTCGCCGACGGCGGCCTCGCGGGGAAGTGACAACGAGATCAGATACAACATCGTATTCGACACGGCGACGGTGGAGCGGGCAGTCGCATTTCACTGGCAAGATACCGACGTTCCTCTGCAAAGCCCATCGGTGCAGACGTATTGGGATGCGGACTCGAACTTATACTACATGGGATCGAGTTCTTTCATCTGCCGATTCATCTCCGGATCAGGCTGCACGGGCACGAACTGGTCGTCATGGCAGAGCTGCGGATTTGACCCGCATGGTCTGAGCACCACGAATCCGAACTTTGCACAGTCTCAGACGCCGACGCGGGCAGGGCTGACGCCGAATAACGCGCCGGGTATGAATCGAACTTATGCCGGGAGAACGTGGACGCAATGGGGCGCGGTGCAGCCGCAGTCAGAGCCTCATTCGCCAAAGTGGCATGACATCGACCAAATCTGGCACGACGCGCACGACGGGTTGGTGAACGCAGCCCACGGCTTTGCTTCTGGCGATACGCTGAACTTCATCGAGAACGTCTATTGTCGCAACAAGAAGTGGGGCTTGGTGGTGCAGGTACCGGTGTTGATCCTCGGCAACGGGTACGCCCTGCATCCCGACTCGGTGGCGCTCAACACGATCGCCAACAATTCGTTTGAGACGCCGGACGTTGATCCGACGCGAGCGGCCAGCTGGGACTTCACCGACGCGCCCAATGTCAGCCGCATGTTCGGGCATTACCACGTCGTGACCGAACTGACGGATGAACCGTCGCTGTGGGACGGCGACTATGCGCTGCGCGTGCAGCTGCCCTGCGCGACGCAGACGGTCAAGACGACCAGTTCCTACCAGTTCGCGCCGAAGACGCATCACGCGATCGAGTTCGCCTATCTCAACGTTGCCGATGCCAATGTGCGGGTGACGGTCGGGCTGCTGAATGCCAACGGCGATACGGCCTACTCGGCCAAGAACAACGTCGGCACGATGGAACGCGGCTCCGAGCCGGTCTGGGTGCATTTTATGACGAAGGACACGGTCGAGACGTACAAGATTTTCATTCAGATCACCGGCGGCGATGCCGCGGCCAGCTCCAACCAGGTCTTCTTCGATCATGTCCTGCACACAACCTTCCGCAATTTCGGCATCGCGCTCGAACCGGATACTTGCACGCTCGATCTCGATTGGATGGACAACCAGCGCTTCTATAACTCGGCCACCGGTCTGATGGAGACGGATCCGGGCTTGTGCTTCAGCTCGACGGCCTCCAACCGCGAATTCTGGGGGCTGGGCGTGCAGGGCGGCGTGGCCGAAGGGACGGTGATCCGCGATCTGCGAATCGAGCCGGTGCAGCCGTCGCTCTTCTTCCGCGGCATTTATGGCGCTTATGGGTGCAGCGATATCACGATCAAGAAGGCGACGATCAAGCCGATGGGGTCGAACCCGATGGGGGTGATGACCTGGAACGGCGTGCGCTGGGAGATCGACTCAACCGATGTGATCTTTCCGGAAGAGCCGCTCGATTACCACTATTCCAAGCGGGAGTCCGTGCCGTCGGTCGGATTCAACCTTCGCGCAGACAAGAACAACTACGGCTACAGCTCCAAGGTGTCCTACTGCAAGGTCTACAACTATCCCTACCAGGGGGTCTACATTACGACGCGGCGCGATATGACCTCGGATCACGTGCTGCAGTATCCGCAGAACATCGTCGAATATTGCGAGTTCTACCCGCGAACGCTGATCACGAACGGCTTTGCGATCGAAGACTACGGCAACGCGCCGTCGATCATCCGCTACAACAAGATCTTCGGGTCGGGGCAGTATCACGGCACCGGCATTCATGTGACGACCAAGCAGGTCGATGTCGATTCGCTGCAATGGTCGATCGTCGAGGGGAATGTCGGCACGGTGGAGTCTTACCCCTACAATCAGGAATACCCCTACGGCAATCTGGCCTACGGCTTCCAGCATGAAGGGGTGCCGCTCTGTTCGCTGCGCTACAATTACCTGACGGCGCTGGCGATCGATCCGGCGGCGCCGGCGGTCGACGGAATGCGGATTACGCGCTCGGGATCGTTCAAGCTGTTCATGCACGACAACACATTTCGCGGGCTCTCCACCGGGAACGTGACGGGCGCGGCGCTGCATCTGTACTCGCCGACGTGGAGTTTCGATCCCGCGGCTGATGTATTCGATTGCTACCACAACAGTTTCATCACCAACGGCGTCGCTTTGCGGTCTGTAGGCGTCAATTCGGTCGGGCTTCAATTCAAAGACTGCTTCTTCGATTACCTCGATACACTGACGGCGCCGAACTGGAAGAAGATGAAATCGGGCGAGAACGCCTATCTGTCGGCGCGCGACCTGCGCTTCATCGACAACCGCTACGGCGATGCCGAGGCGGATTCGGCTTTTGAGCGCACGATGATGTTCGGGGCTTACAACTACCTGACCACAGCGGACAACGGGACGGAATGGTATTTGTCCTGGACGACGACGATCAACAGCAGCCAGGGCGGCGCGCCGCTCGAGGGGGATTCCGTTTTCATTGTCAGCGCCCAAGGGGATACGCTGGTGCGCGGCGCGACGAACGCGGCGGGGCAGCTGATCACCGTGGTCGATGAGTTCCGCGACTCGGCGGCCACCACGACCTACAACCAGCCGGTCGACCGCACGCAATACAATCCCTATGTGCTGAAGGTGCGGCATTCGGGGCTGGAGCTGGAGCAGCAGGTCTGGATCAACGGCAAGAAGACGATCAATCTCAACTTCAGCAACGACCTTTCCGGTCTGTTCAAACGCAAAAAGCGAATTCTCGAATAGGAGCCATAACTATGATCAGGATGATCATCGCCGGCACGCTCATCTTGAGCCTGCTGGTTTTGCCGCTTTGGGGCGCGAACGTCGGCGAGAAGCGAGCGGTGGATTATATCACCGGCTATCTGAACAAGCCGCTCAACTCGTCGGTGCAGCCGGTGAAGCCTGACTCGGCATCGGTGCGTACCCTGCGCGCGGGCGCGGGGCAGGTGTACTTCGCCTTCAGCAATACCTTTCCCTTCAACGACCTCAGCATTGCCTTGCAGATCAACCGCGAGGACTCAACCTACATTTTCGATGATCAGATTCAGGATATCGACGGTGCCGGCGGAAACGGCCAGTACACAACGATCATCACGCTCTACGGCGCGGGAGACATCGCCGAAACCAAGTTCGAATATGATGTCAAGACAAACACGGTCGAGGCCGTGGACGCGCGGATCATGGCCAACCTTGACGTGCTCGTGAGCAGCCGGCTGGCGCCGGCGACGGCCGGACGGACACTGGCGATCGGGATCGGCGGCCACGCCGGTGTCGATTTCACCAACAAGGTCGGGCAGCTGGCGACGGGGGATTTTGCGGATGGATTCTTGACGAATGTGAAGATCGGCGATGCTGCCATCAGCGCTGCGAAGATTGCGGCCGGAGCGATTACCTCGACGCAGGCGCCGAATCTGGATGTCGCCGTATCGACACGACTGGCGCCCGGCGGGACGCTGGCGCAAGTGACGAACGTCCTTCAACTCGGCGGATCTGCGGCGGGGCTCTCTGGACTGAACAACATGTTCAACAACGATGAGAACTATGCATCGGCAGAATTGACGATTCTTGGCAACGTCGGCGGCGATCTTCTTGGCAACGTAAACGGCACGGTGAAGCTGGCGCAGAACGGCCTTGACGGCGACACCTCATTTACCGGATTGCAGACGATCGTAGCCGGTATGCAGTCGACGGTTGGCACCAACCTCGATGTTCCGATCAGCAGCCGGCTGGCGCCGACGACGGCCGGGCGGACGCTGGATGTGGCTGCGACCGGCGAAGCGGGTGTTGATTTCTCCAACGTCAACGGCACGCTCGATGCAGGGGAGATCGGCACGGACGCGATCACGGGGAGCAAGATCGCCGCGGGGGCAATTACTTCATCGGAGGCGCCGAACCTCGACGCCGCGGTGTCCTCGCGCCTGGCCCCGGGCGGAACACTGGCTCTGGTGACGAATGTGAATCAGCTGGGCGGCTCGACCGCGGGGATCACGGGGTTGAATGAAACTTTTGACGGGGATGCGGTTATTGCGCCGGGTGAGATCACGGTGAAACTCGCGTCCGACGGCACGCAGAACGATACCCGAATCACAAGCATTTTGAACTCGCTGGCAACGGCGCTGGCGCAGACGGATTCGCTGGAATCGTGGCAGGAGCTGATGATGCTGGTGGCCGGATCGTGCGCTGGCTGTTCGACGAAATACCTGCCGGCGGACGGCACCGGATACAAAGACGGCTACGAAGTCTACCAGGGCGGCGCGCACAAGGTGACAGTGATCTTCCACCACGACAACAATCCAGCGGTGCTTGATGCCCGCAAGACGATCAAGATCTACTAATCCGGCATGGTCTTAGAACATACTCCCTCACCGAGCCCGGGCGGCTATTTCGATTTCAACCCGACCTTTCCGGCGGGCACCGGCGCATTGCCGGCGCCGGCGACGCGGCAGCGGCCGTTTCCGGAGACGCGGATTGCGCCGGAGCCGATCGATCTGCTGGATTTCCTGCCGTCCTGCCAGCGCTCGGAGGGAATGCGCGAGTTTTCGCTGCCGCTCAATGCGCAGTTGAATGAAACGCGCAACCTGGCGCTGCAGGTGATGGACCTGGGCAATTACGAGACCTGTCCGCTGCGCTTTCTGCCGCACCTGGCCGCCAACCACGGCTTCGAACTGATCGATGTCAGTTACGCCACCGAGCGGGAGTTGCGGCGGCTTTGCCGGGACGCGTTCACGATCATGAAGCGGCGGTGTTCGCTTTGGTCGGTGCGACGGATCATCGAGGATCTCGGCTTCACCGTACAGTTGGACGCCGAGTATCAGATCTCCGGGCGGTTCAACAAGCACAAGTTCTGGAGCCGGATGGCGGCGACCTCGAAAGAACTGACCTTCAGTTGGGATCAGGCCTCTCTGGACGGATGGATGAACGAGGCGCTGGGCAATTTCAAGGCGATCGCTTCGAGCCTACGGGGCTCGTCGAATTCCGGAGCGGCTTCTCCGACGATGTCGGCGACGTATCCGGAGACGACGTCTGATTACAACCTGCAATTCGACTATCGGCTTCTGACCAGCGGGGACTGTTTCTTCGGCGCAATCGGCCGGTGGGAGAGCGCGCTGAAGGTGTTGCTGGTGACCTTCTCGAAAAGCGGCGCCACCGAGGCGCTGACGGTCTACGTCTACACCGGATCATGGCTGCCGCTGCAGACGGTGGATATCTCCGCGATCGACTGGAAGACCGGCACGCACCGGGTCACGATCTGGGATTCGGGCAGCACCGTCACAGTGTTTCTGGACGACACTGTGCTGATGTACCAGGTCAACTATGCGGCGCTGGTGACGGCGGTGAAGAAGGGACTCTTTTGCGCGGCCGGCACGGAAGTGGAGTTTGACAACTACGTGCTGCGCGTCATGGACCGGCGGAAGTTACCGAAGTTCTACGATCCGGCGCAGGCGGACAAATCGTTGAAGATCACGCTTTCCGGCGGACCGGCCTTTGAGACCGCCAAGCGCGAATACCTGGAAAAGATCATTCCCCAATTCGTGCCGATTGACACGGAAGTGCAATGGCTGTGAGGTGAACTATGGGAACTGCTGATATCACAAGGGATCAATTCAACGCGGCCAAGAACGTGGTGCGCAAGATTGCGCAGCGCAATGTCTACATCGTCGACGCTGACTTCAATGAGCAAGGGCAGGTCTCCGACTACCGGCTGACCGAACTGGCGTACCTGCTGGCGCAGGGAAAGAATGTGCGTTTCGGTTCCGGCTGGGCGACCTCCGGCGGCTCGAATCAGATTTCGATCACCGCGGGCAAGGCGCTCGTGCAACTGGCTACCGGCCAGTCGTACATCCTGAATCAGACCAGCTCTCCGCTGAACGTCACGGGATGGACGACACCATCGGGCGGCAACCGCACCGACATTCTTTACGCCGACATCTCACTGCCGATCATTGACGTCGGGGATGATTCAACGATCGTGAATCCGACCGTCGGGATTGAGGCCTGTGTCGATCAGCGGCTGACGTATACGCTGGTCAAGTTGCAGGGGACGGTGGGCGGCGGCGTGCCGACGATTCCGACCGCGCCGGCGGGGCACTATTACGTCGCGATCTGCCAGATTGCACGGACATCGGGGCAGGCGACGATCAACTCCGGCGATATCACCCGCTTCCTGACGCCCTGGACACCGCTGCAGGAGATCGTCTTCTGGTCACAAACACTGGCGGCCAGCTATGGACACAATACCAATGCCGTCGCCTGGGGCGCAGTCGAAACGACCGCCTTCGCGACCCCGACGCCGGATTCGGCGGATATTTGGTATAAGAAAGCCATCATTCCGGTTTGGAAGACGGCCTCATTTAACCGCATTAAGGTCCGTGGTATGGTACGGCGGCTCAACCTCAACTCGCTCGGGGAGAACTACGGCATGACCGTGAATGGCTTCTCCCGCGTCATCGGGACCGGCACGAGTGATACCTGGGTCTACCGGGAGATGGTGCAGGACGTATCGTCGGCCGCCGACGGCACCGACCTGCAAACGGCGATTGAGTTGTGCTCGGCCGACGGCGTCAACAGCTACCTGCTGCAGCAGCTGCAAGTTGTGGGGTATCTCGAATAGATGGGACTGGCGGCGCTCGCACTGAAGAAGTGCACCGGCACGAATGCGGCGACGGAGACGACCATCAGCGACAAGCGGCTGGCATTTCTGTCGATCGACTCGACCGGCAACGATTACAATGCGAACCCGATTCCGGTGCCGCGCGATGCCGGTTCCTCGCCGGCCTACGGCATGGAGTTGTGGATCCGGTGGGAGCTAACCGCCGCGCCGGACGGCTACTTGAACAATTTCAAATACGCCGGACCAGCGACGCAGCCGGATGCCGACGCGAATCCGCCCAACAAAGTCACTATTTATGCGGGCACGACGGGAAGCGGCGCCACGCCGGTGAAAACGCAGTCGAGCGTGGCCTCGACGGCGCAGCACAGCAACTACTACTCGGAAGCGACGGCACTCGCGATCGGCGTCGTGCCGGGCGACGGCAAGCTGGACGCGGTGGGGGAAAAGACCAATTTTCTGGTGCTGCAACCGCGGGTGGCCTACGGCGCCGTGCAGGGGATCAAGCCAACACAGGTACATGTGCTGTATTTCGACGAAGTATGAAGTATTACTGGCAGCTGGAATTTGCGGACGGCGACGTGCTTGATGAGTGGGAATGGCACCGGCTGCCGCGCGGGGGGCGGATTGATCCGCAGAACATCGCTAAGGATCACAGCCCGGCCATCATGGTAAGACTCTACCGCGGCGAGGAGCAGGGCGCGACGGAAATCGCGCGCGTCTATATCCCCCCGCAGGCGCAGCCGGTGTGCCACAAACGGCACGCCGTGAATGCGCAAACGGGCGAATCGCTGGGGCACGTGCATCGGATCGGCTGGCGGCTGGGCAATCTTCGCTACTTCGTCAACTTCGATCCTGAGACCGGCCAACTGGCGGGACTGCTCGACACGATCTAATCTTCGGAATTCATGGCAACTGAACTCCTGCGGCCGAACGCCGCTGGTGATCTGGCGAACTGGACACCGTCGGCCGGATCGAACTATCAGTGCGTCGACGAGGTCACCGCCGACGATAACGATTACTGCGAGACGCTGGGAACGTCATATGTCGAGGATGCGCATAACCTCGCCAACCCGTCGTCAGTTTCCGGAACCGTCAATTCGGTAACGGTCTATGTCCGTTGCTGGAAGACAGGGACTTCGACCAATAATCAGGTCGCGCCGCTGATCCGCCTGGGGGGCACGAATACCACTGGATCAAACTTCTCGATCACCACTTCGCCAGCAGAGTATTCGGCGACATTGGCGCGGCCGGGCGGCGGCAACTGGTCCGTGGCGGATATCAGCAATCTGCAGGTCGGCTATCGCGGCCGCGCCCGCGGCAACGGCTCCGAGGGGCCGCGCGTCTCCCAGGTCTGGGTCGTTGTCGATTACACGCCGACGTCGAACCACCCGGCGCCGACGTCGCTGGAATGCGACCGGCAATCGCAGCCGGAGAATGTCTCCGACGATCCGGTCTTCTCGGCGATCTTTAACGCGACCGGTGGCTCGGGCACGGCGACGCACGCCTATGTGCAGGTCTCGGAAGTCAACACCTTCGCCTCCACGAAGTGGGACTCGGGCTGGATTGACATCACCGACGTCAGCCATGGCAACCGCTGTGATCTGATCGACTACGGCGGGACAGAGCTATCGAGCGATCCACCCAACGGCTGGTATTATTGGCGGATCAAGTTCAAAGACGGCAGCAGCCTCGAGAGCGACTGGAGCGGGACGTCTCAGTTCAAAGGTGTCGTGCGGCCGTGGTGGAATCGGAGCTACGCGCTGCGGCGCAAGTTGCTGTTCAACACCGATCATCCGGCGATCCCGGGCGACTTCACGTGCAGTTTTAAGATCAAGACCGGCAATCGTTCGCGCGTGGCCATGAACGGCCTGAACAACGATTCGATTCAGGAAGCCGGCTACATGATCGCGGACTTCGGCACCAAGACGCACGTAGTCTTCCTGGGCGAGACCGGCAGCGACGGTAATCTCGGGATCTACATCAACACGCTGGAGAAATCGACCAACACCTGGGGGACGCCGTACCGCATCGACGATGCCAAAACGACGGTCGACACGCACAACTACCCGACGCTGTGCATCGACAACAACGGGTACATCCACGTTTTTTACGGCTGCCATACGACGCCCTGCTACTACGCGCGCTCGCGGGTGCCTAACGAATCGGGCGCATTCCCCGGCGATGGTGATGAGAACGGGGTCTGGACGACACCGACGACGATCGGGACGGATCTGACCTATCCGATCGCGTTCGTCGTGCCGAGCACCAACCGGATCGTGATGATCGCGCGCGGCGGAAATCAGAAGCAGGCGCAGATGTTCTATTCGACGAATGGCGGTACGACCTGGAACGGTCCGAACGTGATCGTCAACAACAACGACGTAGACGGCTTTCGGACCTACTGCTACGGCGTGCGTTTCGATCGCGTGCGCGAACGGCTGCACATCGGTTACTCCTTCATCAAGACAGGGAACATCACGCAGGGCGCCTATTACGCTTATTCCGATTTCAACCCGGCCTTCCTGGAGGGATTCTTCTATTGGAAGGGAGCCAACGGCTTCCAGCTTGGCTTCACCGGCGGCCAACCGATTACTCGGTCGACAGCGGATGCGGTGATCACGAACGCTCCAAATGACCGCGTAATCTACTTCTGCCGGAATGTGGCACTCACCAACGACGGCCAACCGCTGGTATTCTGGGCGTACGCCTCCGACCTCGAGCTGTGGGGACAAGAGGCGTCATTTGGGATGTCGCGCTGGGATTCGGGATCTTCCCAGTGGGTGCACTCATGGATCACCGAGGATAACGACTTCAAGGCGCGGACCGATCGCGCCGGCGTGCCGTCGATCGTCGATGCCGATGGAGTGATCCATACCTTCACGGCCGTCGATTCCGTGCTGGATTTCCACCACAAACCCACGGGCAACGGCTTTCACACCAACTACACGACAACCGGTGCGGCCTCGGGTTATCAGGCGGTGGACGACGGCGTCGAGGTGTATGACGCTGCCGATACCTATGTCGGCAAGTCCTCCAGCGGAGAAGCCTCATTTACCTCGAGCAAAACGCTGCCGGTGAATGCATCGATTCTGCAGGTCGGAGTCGAGGCTGTGCTCGAAGACCAGAGCACTGGCTGCAACTTCCGGCTGTTCCTGCGAATCGGCGGCACCGATTACGAGAGCACCGATATCGGCAGCATCGGCAGCGGCTGGACATCGCGGCGCTTCTGGTGGGACATCAACCCTGCCACCGGGCAGCCGTTCACGAAATCGGAAGCCGAAAGCGCCGAGTTCGGGGTCAAGCAGACCGTCAGCAGTAAGACCTGGCGCTGTACGCGGCTCAACCGGCTCGTGCAGGTGCAGTATTCGACGAGCAACGAGAATTTCGCGAGCGAACTGGCGGAACTAACGTCATCTGACCTGGGCGCGACGTGGTCGATTCGCCGGCTGACGGACAATTCCTTCGTCGGCGTTCCGATCGTGAACATCAAGCATCACTATACCAACCGGCGCATCGAGCTGGTCTGGTGCGCCGGCCGCGACGTCTTCTATCTCGACGTGAAGCCCTATGGCCTGGTACGCTCGGATGCGCGAGATCTGCGCGTCGTCTGGCAGGGCGCCGCAAGTTCCACCGAGCTGCACCGGATCATCGACTACGCCGATCATCAGGAAACGACAGTGACATTCCGAACGCCGGAAGCGATCGGCGCGGGGAAGAAAGCCGGCGCCAAGGACATCTACGTCTATTTCGGCAATCCTAACATCGCGACGAATCCGCTATCGGATCCGAATCAGACGTTTCCGCTGATCTTCGAGAACTTCGAGACGCTCGACAACGGGGACAACCTCAATGGCCAGCGCGGGTGGACCGTGCTCGAGGGCACGGGGACGATCTACGCCTCGCCACCAGATCACAACAATTCGGTCTATGCCGGCACGAAATCGCTAAAGCTGGCAGCCAGCGGAACACAATCGGAAGTAGAAAAATCGCTCGAAGCCGCGACCGGAGACATCGCGATCGACGGCGCGATTCTGATCTGGGGTTCGGGCGGCCGCGTCTGGATCAAGGCGGTCGATGCTTCAAACAACGCCTTTGCCGTCGGGATCAATGACGCCACCGGTTACGCCTGCTACTACGATGGCAGCTGGCATGATCATGCGACGATCCGGGCGCGTGCCGGCGTCATGAGTCGGGTGCGCCTCGAGGTGAACGCGTCCGGGTGCTCCGCCTGGATCAACGGCCAGCTGATTTGTGACGAGATCACGGCGATCGGCTCGGTGTCGAAGATTCGGCTGGGAGCGACGGCGCTCTCCCACGTTGACCTGGTGCATGCATTCAAGATGTTGCAACGCCGGGTCTATGAAACGATCTCTACCGGTTTCACCGACAACGCGATCACGCACAACGCCGATCATACGGCGACCTATCAGACGACCAATGACGGCAAACATGACATGGCGGCCACGAACACGGTCCGCCTGGCGGTCAAGATCCGGGCGCGGTTGACTTCAGAAGAGATCGGCACGCACTATGCCGACGTGCATGTCTGGGTATCGAGCGGCACGGTCTACAATTCGGCCAACATTGTTGACGATGAGACGCTCCGAATCAATAACCTGATCGTGAACACCTGGGTCTCCGGTACGGTCGTCTTCTACACGCTGGCCGAAGGCTCGTATTCGATCAAGGTCGATTACTACGGCTCCGACATCACGCCGAGCGGCATCACCATCGAAATCGAAGAAATCAAACGCTACTATTGGCAACACGATCCGGTCATCGAACTACAAGGCGAAGAGATCTCGGGTTTTCTGATCGACATGGCCTTGCTGGGTCGCGGGACCGAGCAATTCACGACCGACATGAAGCTGCAGGACTATTTTCTGCAGACGCGCAGCGTGCTGCCGGTGGAGATCAAGCGGGGTCTGCAGACGCGCAGCGTGCTGCCGGTGGAGTTCGCTGTGCCGTTCCTGGCCACGGTCCGCACGGCCGTCGAGTTGCTGCGCAGAGTGACTCAGAGCGGGAGGATGAACACTGAATATCAGGGCGCGATCGCGGTGCGGCCGCAACTGGCCGTGGAGCAGCAAGTGACACTTACGACACAGACGCAAATCTTTGGCGAGTGGCTGGCGAAGGTAACGGCAACCGAGCCGTTGCCGGCTGATTCGCTGGCAGCGATCGAAATGCGCTTGCTGATTCCGACCGAATATCGCGGCTCTACGGCGGTCGCGATGACAGTGCCGGTTGAGTATTTACGCTCACTGCTGGTGATGACGCGCACGCCGGCGGAGTTTCTCTATGCGACGATTGCCACGGCGCCGCTCTCGGTAGACGCGGGCGCATCCGCCGCCGTTGCCCTGCAATTGCCGATCGAAGTGCGCGGCGGCGTGACGATCGTGCTGATCATGCCGGTCGAGCAAAGGCAAACGCTTCTGGCGCAGCTGACCTCGCCGGTAGAATTCAATCGCCTCGTCCTGACGGGCGCGATCATGCCGGCCGAATCGCTGCGGCGGATTCAGATGTCCTCGGTAGCGCCGGTGGAGTGGGCGGGATCGATGCAGGTGGACGCCCTGGTGACCTTGCCGGTCGAATACCTGGGCACAATCCAGGTAACACCGCCTTTGCCGGTGGAGACCAATCGTCGGGTCTCGGATACAGGTAAGATTGTCATCGACTTTGCCGGGACGCTGGCCGTAAGCAGCGCCGCGGCCGTTGAGTGGCTGGAGACAATCCAGTTCTTCCACCGCCTTGAAACCGAGACGCTGAAGGTTCTTACAGAAAGCAGCCGTAGCTTTGTTGAGTATCTGGAGCGGCGGTATGCCGATGCGGCCGTGACGGTGGATTTCGTGGCCGCCGTAGTGGCCGCCCAGCGGCTGGCGGTCGAATGGCTCGGGGAAGAGACGTTTGCAGTCGGCATCGCGCTGCCGATTGAGTGGCGCGCCAGCCTCAACGCTTCCAACGAACTCCATGTTGAGGCCCTCACGACGCGAACGGTCGCCAGTTTGCTGGCGCTGGAGACGTTGCAGCGCACGAGCGCAGCGGTGGCGCTGCCGGTTGATTTCAAGAATACGATCAGCTCGGCGATCTCGAGAATCGCAGTTGACTGGGTGCGGCAGTTGGCGGTGGCACTGAATCTCAAAGTTGAGACCAGTCGCGTGCTTGAGTCGCCCATCAGGACAAGCATCGAGCATGGTTTGCAGGCCCTGATGACTTGGCAGTTGCCGGTGGAGTTTGCCGGCGCAATCGCATTCAGCGCGACGATGCCGATCCCGGTCGAGTGGCGGCGCACAATCATCGCCAACCAGCAGACGCCGATCGAAAGTCGCGCGAATCTGAGTATCCTCGGCGGCCGACTGCTGATCGAATCGGGGCGAGCGTTTGCCGCGAGCAATCGATTCGCGGTGCAATACGGCGAGGCGCTCCGGGTCGCGCAGCAGATCCTTGCCGACTGGGCGGGGACGGTCGGGGCGACGGCGACGATGCATATCGACTATGTGAGCCCGATGGCCGGCACGATCACAACGCAGATCGAATTCAACGAACGCGTCAGTATCAGCTCACGCCTCACAGTCGAGCAGCTACTGCAAACACTCGCCGCCGTGCAATTGCCGGTGGAATTCATCGGCGTGTTTCTGGCGACGCTGTCAATCGCGCAGGCCAAAGTCCTGGTGCCGGAACTGGCCGGGGGCACGGTGCGGACGCCGGCAATCGCGGAAGCCCTCCTGCGCTGCGCGCAGCTGTCGGGTGTGACGCTGACGACGGCGCAGTTGCAGAGCGCCGCAGCCCGAGTGGCTGAGTTGTTGCGGGCGGAAATTCGGAAGGGAACGATATGATCACGGTGCAAGGAGCGGTCCGCGAGGGCAACTCGTTTGATCTCTATTTCAATCAGCAGTTGAAGACGAAAGAGGGTGCGGTGGTCGTGCGGTCGATGATCACGACGGCATCGATGACGATCACCTTGCGTGGCGATCCGAGCGTCATCATCAACAATCGCCAAGACGTCGACGTAGCAGACAGTTTCAATGAGTCGGGTGAATTCCTCTTCACGCTCGATCCGGCCGACGCGGTCTTCGTCTCAACGAACAAAGCTCTGCAGAATGAGTGGCATGTGGCCACGCTCACGGTGCAGATCGGCGGAGCCCAGCCGCAGACCTTCGTCGACGAGCTGCATTTCCAGATCGTCAATTTAAGCACAATCCAATCCTAAGACTTCGCAGTCAATCTCAACAGCATAAGAGGTAACCCATGAGCGTCCTGAAACGCGATATCCGCGTCTACGGCTCGACGACGATGCCGGATGACGACACGGTACAGAACATTGGCGGGGCGATTGACACCTCGCGCAAACTCGTATGGGGCGAACTGTCGGCGGCGGTGCAGCTGAAGGCCGTATCCTCCGCAGCCGGCGATACGACCCAGAGCATCACGATCACCGGCCGGACAGCCTCCGGCGCGAAGGTGACCGAGACGATCAACCTCAACGGCGTCACGCCGGCGCAGGCCGGGACGCCGAAGACGTTTGCGCGCCTGATGAAGGCGATCAAGTCGGCGACGTGCACCGGCCATGTGGCGCTGATGTCGAACACAGCCACGCGGTCGAACACGGCCACCGGCGGCGGAGTCGATTCTGACGGCGCACCTTACATCGACCTTGATGCCGGCGCGTCCGCGACGGATGACATCTATAAGGGCGAGGTGGTGCGGGTCACTTCCGGTACGGGTGCGAATGAACTCGACGAGATTGTCGCATACAACGGCACGCTCAAGCGCGCCTATGTCCGCAATGACTGGGGCACGGCGCCCGCGAGCGGGTCCGGATTCGAGATCGCCAAGGGGATGTTCTTCGAGAAGACGCCGAATGAGATCATGGAATGCCGACGGTTCCACTTCGACGAGGCGGCTAATGCGCCCGGCGGTTCCAACAAGGTGTCCTATGACAAGGGCTTCCTCAAAAATACTCATGCGACGCTGGCGCTGACCAACGCCCAGGTGAGCGAAGTGGCCGGGGGGATCGCGGCGAAGGAGACGTTTGCGCTCGATGCCGCGGTCAACGGCTCGACCACCAACGGTGCTGGGAACAACCGCAACGTGGCGCCGACGGGAACATTCGACTCGGACGCCAAAAATGTGCCCGGCGGCAATCTCGAGCCCGGTGATGCAATCGGGTTCTGGTGCGCACTCTCGCTCAACGCCGGCGATGCGGCGCAGAATTCCTACTACGAACTGCAGCTGACCGGCACGACGACGTAACGATGGTGCAATTCGATCCGGTCTTTGCCACTACCCTTGAAAACGAGGGCGGTTACGCGGATGATCCGCGCGATCCTGGCCGGGAGACCTACAAAGGGATCTCGCGGCGATTCCATCCGAACTGGCCGGGCTGGAGATTGATTGACGGCTGGAAGTCATACAGCGACTTCCGGGCGCGCCTCGAGGCGGACAAGCAATTGCAGGCGCTGGTGCGCGATTTCTACCTGGCGTTGTGGACCAAGTATCATTGTGATCAGTTTCCGCATCAGCGCGTCGCTGCCGAGTTCTTTGACGCGATCATTCTGCCGGGGCCCGGGCCGGCGGTAACATTCCTGCAGCGCGCGCTCAATGTCGTTAACGGCAATCGCAGGCCCAAGCTCGTTGTCGACGGCAATTTGGGCCCGCTGACGCTGGCGGCCGTGATGGCCGTGAAGACGGATGCCGACAAGTTGGTGCGCGCGATGGCGATTCGCCGCGGCGAATACTTCTTAAACCGCATTGAAGAGAACCACGCCAAGTCGTGGGCACTGGGCGGTTGGCTCAATCGATTGAACCTGTGATGGAGGAAATCTCATGGAAGGTATGGAGAACATCGGACCGCTGTTGATGATCGTCGCCAAAGGCGGAGTCTACGGCGGATTCGTGACAGCGATCGTGGCGGTGCTTAAGGCCATGGTGCCGGCGATCAACGGCTGGCGCACCCTAATTCCCGTGGTGCTGCTGGCGGTGCTGCTCGCTTACGGCGATCGCGCGTTGGTGACGCCGACGCCGGCATGGGCCATCACCGCATTGATCTTCGTGTTTACGCTGGCGGCCGCACTCGGCGTCAATCTGTCGCTGGCGAAACAACTCAGTGGCCAATACCCGACTCTCAAGGTGAACAAAAGTGGGTCTGATACCTAAGGGCATTCTGGCCAGCGCCGACCTCGACGTGCTCAAGAGCAAAGAGGTGCGGCAGCTGATCAACCTGATCGGCCGCTGGGCGCTATATACCGCGGCGATGCTGGCGCTGGGCCTGATCGGCGCGGCTGCGGTGTTCATCGAGGAGGCCTCCTGGGGCACCGTGCTGTCGGTGATCGGTGCGCTTCTGACCGCGGCACTCGGGGTCGAGCACAAGCTCAATACAAACGCACCCTCAATTGCCGGACCGAAGGAGCAGCACTGGCCGAAAGTCGTGCCGCCGCCGGTATCGAGAAAGGACTAATCATGAAGAAACTACTGACGCTCGTTTTATTATTGGCATTCTGTGCGTCCCTGACCGCGCAGAGTCTGAGCAATATCAAAGGCGCTTTCGGTGGCGTGACGCTCAAGAAGAGCCTCGAGTTCAGCCAGGCGAATTTCGCCGCGGGCTACTTGCTGAATCCCACCGGCGAATATTACCAAGCGGTGGGCCTCAGCTGGGATTCGAAGCTCGGCATTGTGAGCGTTGAATTCCCGCTGTTCTTCCGACTCATGAGTTCGCAGATCTTCATCGCCGGCTCGGTCGACCCGTTCGACGTGGCGACGAACGCTGGCGTCGTGGTGCGCAACCCTTCGATCGGCGGCAAACTCGGCGGGGCCTACGTGACGAAGAAGCCGATCTTTCAGGACATCCACCTGGCGATCTCAGCGTTGTTCATCTACAAAACGTACTTCGATGCCGGCGCCGAGGCGCAAGCCGAGCCGCGGCCGTTGGCGGTCGACAACCTCGGTAGCGAGTTCTGGTTCACGATCGCCGCGCTGAACATTTTCTGAGGACGATATGATCGAACGCTATTCGCTTTTGAAGCCGGGAACGGTGATCCTGCTATTGCCGCAATTCACATGGTGGAAGATCTGGAAGATCATGCTGTTCGTGCTCTACTGGCGGATCCAGCGGATTCAGAAGCGCTGGTTTGCGCCAATGCTGCAGTGGCTGGGGCGAATCTTCACCGAATCCGTCCATGTGATGATCGTCTGCAAGGACGGCCGCGTCTATGATCCGACGTTTCCGACGATGCGCTGGTCGACGATCGACCGGCTGGCGCATGAGCATTTCCGCGCTTACTGGTATCGCGACATTGACCTGGCGGCGGAGCCGTATGCTTCGATTCTGCACAAGCTGTGCGAGGAGTCAGTTTACAAGCGGCATCTGTACGACGTATTCGATTTGCTGCAGTTCGAACTGATCGATCAAATTGGCTACAGCGGCCCCGACGTTGAGAAGAACAAGATTGCGGCGAACATCGCGAATGCCGTCGGCCTCGATCCGGACGGCATGGTGTGTTCGACGTCGAGCCGGTCGAAGTTTGAAGCGCTACGCAAACGAATCGCCCGCGATCATCCGGAGCTGCCGCAGCTGCGGCGACTCTTCACGCTGCCGAACGGCGCCGAGACGCTTGTGGAACTAACGCTGCCAGAGGCGTGGGCGAATTTCTCGGACGACACGCGGCCGCTGAGCACGGCATTCCAGCCAGATTTTCGATTCATCGGCGAATGGAAGGACGGCACGAAGCTCAGGTGACCACCCAGGTCATCCGTTTTCCCTCCCATCGCGGGCACCCCGTTCGGAGCAATCCGGGCGGGGTTTTTGTCTTTTAGCCCAAATCGCGACAAGCGAATATTCTCGGACTGAGCGCCCCTATCGCCACTCTGCGGGTCTGCAGAGCTCATATCCAGACTTACTTATGAGTTTCTCTTTCAGTTGGTTCCTTGACAAGTGGCTTTCTTTTATGAAGAAATATCCATGGGCAGAATCCGCTAAACTCTTCACCCACCTGTGAGGTGGGAAGCAGATAACGACTTTCTTCTCTGCGAAATCCTCCTTAATAGCGCGGACGGGCGCGCAGAGGTCGCTATCAGCGGTGACGAGAAGTGCCTTGTCAAAACGATCAAAGAATGCGTCCACGAGCATCTCTGTGGCAATGTTCACGTCGGTCATCTTCTCCTCCGGGACTACGATACGATTACCGCACTTGCAGGGTATGGGGTCTCGCTCCCTATATTGTCCGAAGTAAAGATTGGTATTGGGCAAAGTGCTTAGGGCCTCCAAGTATATTGCCTGTCTCTTGCGCTTGCCTTTGTCATTTCCATCTTGAGATATCCTGCTGGTGAAGTATTTCACCTTTTCAAGATGCGACTCCCGTGTTAGGGATTGTGCAAAAGCCTGCACGTTCAACCAATAGTGTTTCCGCCATTTTTGCTCCCTCATGGAGAAATAGAGGTTGAATCCATCAATGTAGACGATCGTGCGCCCTCGAGATATCTCCACAGCGTCCTTTCTTCATTGATCATATAATAAATGCGGATACATTTTTCTCCAGATTTCTCTAAAAATCCATAAAAACTATTGACACCTTTAGTTTGTATGATACATTGCCGATGTAAGTACTGAAAGCATACCCCCCTGTGGATAGCATCCACAGGTCTACGCCTTGGTCAATTGGTCAGGGCGTTTCTTTTGTCATGAGTAAGGCCTGCATGGCGTCCCACTGATAGAACTCTGCTACGCTGGCGTAGCAATTGGAGCAACAAGGTAGACAAGTTAAACAGGCACCAAGGAGTTAGCGACTCTACGTAGCAACGCTGTTATAGCGGGAATTTGAGCTAAGTTGTTGGAGTAACTTGGTGTCAGATAATGGCGTCCCCAACGGGAGTCGAACCCGTGTCGCCGCCGTGAAAGGGCGGT
>CAZOYE010000024.1:0-58243 GCA_964584025.1 uncultured Ignavibacteria bacterium | reverse complement strand
GGGACTAACCGTCATCGCTTGCGCCGTGATTCTCTGCGCGACAGTCGCGTGGTACTTCGCGGCAGCGATCCCGGAGTCCTGGGCGAGGGCGATAGTCGGATGATAAGGCCAGGATCAAAAGTCATGAGTTTCATGGATCTCGTGGGCACGGTCGAAAGGGTTGAGCCTTTTACACACGATTGTGCCAGCCATAGGAACGGCAAGGTCTGCAAGTGCGATATCAGCGACTGGGTCTTGGTATCGTACCCAGAGCACGACCCGGTGCTCTTTCGAGCGAGTGAGTTGAAGGAGCTATGAAAACCAGCAGTGCGGCCGTCGTGGGAAGACGCTTGAGTCTATGCCGGTACTCCGCCGGTGGATTTGCATCATGTGCCCCGTCTCATAGACGCTATGGGGTGGACCGGGTTCGAATCCCGGCGCTGCTTGACAAGATCCGGGCACAGGCACGTCGTCTCTGGGGAGTTTTTGCCCCCTCTCCCCAACCGTGTCTGCGCCACTAAGAAGAGGCGGTGAGAATTCGTAGCCGCCGAGGACGCTGGAGCCGGGCGTTAGCCCTTGACACGCGGTGGCCGCCCGCTCCGGCAGAATTTTGAGGGATCAATGGCATTGGACATTACCAGTAAGGAATTCCTGATCGACGGCACTGCACGGCTGCTACTCTCGAACGGCGGTGGCCGCATCGTCGGTACGCTGATCGTCACTGACCTGAAGACGGTCGAGGACTTGCAGTCTCGTAACGCGGTAAGCGTCGATTTCAAATACAGAGCATTTAGCACAATCAAGGAGGTCGGGGAACCAGAAGTCAAGTAACCCTGGCATCGCATTGCGATGTCTCCAACACCCGGCGGGCGGCGTGTAAGCTGAATCCTTTCACCGCCTGCCGGGGAAAATAATCGGACATCTAACACAGGAAGTGTAGTAATGACAGGCAAAGCCGCTGAAGTGAAATTCAAGGCAAAGCTGCGGGGCGATGTGAAGTACAAGCTCGAAACCACGAACCATGAGGGCAAGAAGGTGCCCGGCTTCGCCGTCGATATGGAGTTGAACACCAACCAGATCGACAAGGCGGAGCTGCTCGACTACTGCGACGGCAACCTCGTCAGGCTTCAATTGAAGAACGTCGAGGGCACGATCAGACTGGCGTTCGACACAACGATCACGGATTGCGACTTCACGGTGCGCACCGAGAACGAGGAATCGATCCCCGTCGCAAAGATCCCGATCGTCGTCTCGCGCAATCAGATTGAAGCAGATGGCGGAATCGTCTCTCTGCTTAACCTGCGCGGCGGCGAGTGGGTAAACGTCGGAATCTTCCGCAAGCAGGGTGAGCTGGGGCTGGGATCCACCAAGAAGACGGAAGCTAAGGCGCCGGAAGAACCGGCCACTCCACCGAAGCCGGCTGGCCGCAAACCCCGAGGATTTGATAAGTCGATTAACTGAGGTGCGGACGTGCGGCTGGAAGGGTTCGAGAACGTAAATTTTGAGTTTTCCGAAAGCCTCAAGAAGAAGGCGGAGCAGCTGCTGTGGTTGCTTCAGACCTACGCCTCCCCGGAAAAGCCGCGCATTTCACGCTTGCTCGAACAAGACCTTAACGTCGGCGGTCAGAGCATTCGCGCGATGGTCGACTATCTCATTCTCGAATGCGACGTTCCCGTCGGATCCAACGGACAGGGCTACTGGATCTGCACTAATCGGGAGCAAGCACAAGCCAGCGCCCGGCACCGCAAGCAACGCGCGATGAAGGGGCTCATTGTCGGCGCAGCGCTGGAGAAAATGTTTCCACCAAAAGAGCAACAGGAGTTGGGACTGTGAAGATACTGAAATGCCACAACTGCGGCGGCGACGCGCACTACGTCCACGCCGTCAAGAAGCCAACCTGCACAGCTTGCCAGGTAAAACTAAGACCGCACGTCCGGCCGCGCAGTGAAGTCAATCGAGTGCGAGTTAGGGAGGCCAAGCGACGCAAGCGCGAGATTGAGCTGCTCCAGAATTCAGCGCGACTTACTTGTGCGCGAACACAGGCGGTCAGCGCTTTTGAGCTGCAAAGGCTGTCACCTGAGAAGTTCATTCGAACCGTTGAGCGTCGGGGGTTCCGATTGGTGGTGGCGGGGAAGTAGATGGCGGATAAAGAGACTCAGCAGAGGCGTAAGGACGCCGCGTACCGAAAGGTCGTCAGAAAGACGTGGCGCAAACAGAACTTCAGGTCTCTCCCGGATGACCTGAAGATACTCCTGCTCTATCTCTGGACGGGGCCAGACGCCGTAAATCCTGGCATCTATTACATAAGCACGGCCACTATAGCCGATGACCTCGGAACGGTTACCGAAACCGTTCGGGAACGGTTAGGCATACTGTCTCGGGACGGTTGGCTCTACTACGATTTTGACGCCCGTGTAGTCTTCCTGCCAAAATGGGATAAGTTCGATCCGCCTGAGAATGGTAATGTCTGCAAGTCATTCAAGGCCCACGTTGCCGAGCTACCCGACACTAAGCTAACTGGTTATTTCATAACGACATTGAAACCGTATTGCGAACGGTTCAATATACCGTTGGATATACAGTTAGGCATACCGTTACCCGAACCGTTCGGAAACGGTATGGCAATCCAAGAACAAGAACAAGAACAAGAACATAAAGAAGGGGCTCGCAAAAAAAACGACCACGTCTCAGAGATCCTTGCGCCTTCGGCGCCTCTCTCTGGAAATGGCAATAAGGCGACGACTGACCAAATGCGAGCTGAATTGTCGGAGAGATTCGGCTGGGGAGGAAATGGGAAGAAAGAACGCTGCTTTGGTGACTATCTGTTGGCGGTCAATGCCTGGCTATCTGCGATCTACCCAACCTACGACGCCAACTGCCTCAAGACTTTCTCCGGTCGGATTCTAAAATCCGTTGCCAAAAACGCCTTTGGTAAGCCGGAGCAGTATCACAAGAGCTGGTACTCGCCTGAAACCTACGTGGAATTTCTCCGCCTGGCGATTGGTGAGCCCAGGGAAGGCGGCGGCCTGCTGGCGGATCGCAATTACCCACCAAAACCTGACGAAATGATTCGATTCGTTAATCAGGTTTTCCAGAACGGGCAAGAGACGCACGAATACGCGCACGCGGCGATAACGACGGTGGAGAAAGCATGACCACAGAAGCCCGCCAAACGACCGATAAGACGCCGCCGCATGATCTTCAGGCTGAGGTATCACTACTCGGGGCACTCAGCGTCGACAACGAATATGTCGATTCAGTAGCGGGCGTAGTTAGTCCGGGTGATTTCTACGAAAGGCGCAATCAGATTATCTTCGAAGCTATTCTTTCGCTCGCGGAAAAGAACGAAGTCGCCGACATCGTCACAATCACCAACCGTCTGGTTGAACAAGGTGATCTTGAAAAGATTGGTGGCCGCGCCTACTTGATCGAACTTCAGGAAGACATTTATTCGGCAGCGCACTGTGAGCGCTACGCCGAGATCGTCCGCGATAAGGCACTGCTGAGAAAGTTGATGCGCGCCAGCGCTGATATCTACCGGAAATCTCAGGCCGGTAATGATCCAAAGGAAGTTCTCGACTACGCCGACCGGCAGCTCTTCGAAGCGACCTCAAGATTTCAAGTCAGTGACATCAGGTCCCAGTCCGAGATTGCAAAGTCGTTGATCGCGACAGTGGATGAAACGCTCGAAGCCAGGGGTAAACCGGAGGTGCGTCGACGCTGGTTGCGGACCGGGATTACGGAGCTTGATAACATGCTCTTTCGGTTGGATCCCGGGCTAATGACCATCATCGCTGCTCGCCCAGGCGACGGCAAGACCGTATTGGCGCTGCAGATCTGTGACTGGCTTGATCGCTGTGGTATTGCCACTGGCTTTGTCTCGGAAGAAATGCCGGAGGAGCAACTCCTCCTACGCTTGATTTCGAATAAGACGGAAATCCCGCTCTGGCAGATTCGCACCGGAGAACTAAACGACAATGAGCTGGCGCGAGTCTATGAGGCGATTGCGGCCTTCGGCTCAGGCCACTGCAAGCTGCACATCACTCACCCTCGTGGTAACCGGACACCATTTGAAGTTCGCCGGCGCCTACGGAGACTGAAGCGAGAGTTCGATATCAAGCTCGCCGTCGTCGACTACGTACAGCAACTCAATGCCCCGGGGCGCAAGTGGGACAAGCGGACCGACGAGTTGAGCTTTATCTCTAATTTTCTCTGTGAAACGGGGGATGAACTTGGTCTCCACCTGATTATCGTTTCGCAAATGAGCCGACCAGAAAAGGGAAAACCGGACACTGAACCGCAGCTCGAATCACTGAGGGACTGTGGCAGCCTCGAACAAGACGCCAACAACGTCCTCTTTATCCACCACTCCTATCGCTACCAGCGCAACAAGGATGAATATCCGAATGATCACCCCGAGTTGATTCTGCGCAAGCAGCGGCAAGGTGAGACGGGAACAGTGAAGGTGTTCTTCGACAAGAAGCGAGTGAGATTCGTGTCGACGATGTTGAACCAGGAGATGCCGCTGTGATGATGCGCCCACAAGAATTCTCCGACGTTCTGGAGGCTTGCCTGCTGGTGTTGATTCGCAAACTCGGTGTTGATCGGATAACCCTGCCTTCAAGCGAAGTTCTATCCGCGAATCGGGATCTTCTGATGCGCAAGAAATCTCTCGTGGTCATGATCGATCGCGCCGGCGCCACATACATCAGCCCTGTCGAACAGCAGTCATCATGGGATTGGCAGATATGACCCAGCGCATCGAGTTCATCATTCCCGGACCGATTGCCTCTGACCATCGTCGCATTGAGTCGTGGTTTGATAAATTCGGCAATCGTCGGCTCAAGCCGCTGATCTTTCGCCCGAGGGGCTATGATCAATTTCGCGAGCGCGCCCGGGCGGCAGTGATGACGGCCCGTGTGGAACAAGGGTGGATCGTGCCGGCCAAGGGTGTGCAGATGAAGCTCTTCATCGAGATTCACGTTGCCACACAGAAACTGCAGAAGCCGAAAAAGCTGGTGGACAGGCGCGGGCGAATCCAGAAGCCGCGACTGGTGAAGCGACAACGGCCCGACTCTGACAATGTCGAAAAAGTAGTCAAAGACGCCCTCCAGAAGGATCGACCGAAGAAGGGCAAGCCGTTCGTTGATCCGCGCTATCTGTATCTCGATGACAAGTTCGTCGACTGTTACCCGTTCCCCGGGCAGGAGTGGTTCATCACCGAGCCGGGCACGAAAGAATGGATTCGCGTCGTCCTCGAAGTCGTGGGCGAGTTTGAGCCGCACGTTGAGCAAACGGAATTGATTTCAGGGAGAAGGTAAAGAAGGGATCGATGCTGTGGAAGTTAGCAACACACCTGGGAGAATACGAACTGCTGGCCGAGAGATTAGAGCAGCTCTCCGTGCCGCTGGAAATTTATCGGCCGACGGTGATGGGGGAGCCCATCTTCTTCGACTATCTCTTCGCGCGCGAGACCGCGAGTGTAAATCTCGCCGACGTCTCCCTTTGGCTACCGCTCTACTGGGTCATGTTCGGGCGGAAGATTGCAGCCTTAGACGATTCGGAAATTTCGAAGATTCGCACCTTCGCGGATTTGGAGTCGCGGCTGGCACAACGTCTTGCGAGCGCGGAAGAGTTTGGATCCATGTATCGCGATCGCGTGGTGGAGATCACGACCGGAGTTTTCGGCGGGATCTTCGGCAAGGTGCTCAGGCCTGGGCCCCGGGGAACTGTCGTCGTCGAGATACTTTTCGTCGGGCGACCGATCGAATGCACAGTGGGGGTGCGTGATGTCAGGTTGGTCGAACCTCGCGCTATTCCAGCAAATCAATTTGCAGACGGGATCCGGAGTGATGGCGCTGTTGCACCAGCTGCGGCCGGAGCAACGGAACAGGGCGCTGCAGCAATCGCTTGCGCAGCTCACAACGGCGGAGCAGGAACTGGTGACGATGAAGTTTAGAGTCGGAGCAAAAGATGCTGCGTTGATGGAGCGCTTCAGATTGGAATGTAAGGCGACTCTTTACTACAGGATCAACGCGATAACCAAGATGCTCGGAGCCTACTTCGTGTATTTCGCGCTGAACGATCACGCAGAAGTGGTAAAGCAGCTTGACCCTTACTTCGGAGTCGGAGCGCCGCGACTGTTGAAGATATTCTCCGGCGAACTCGAAGTTGCCGGCGGCTACCAGCACAGCGCCGCTGACGAGATCGAAGATGATGGCGTGCGCGCCTTCGTGAAGACGTTAATGGAAGTCAGCAAATACAAGCGGCTCTGATCGAGCCAGGAGGAACCATGTATCTCGATGGAAGAGGAAATTTCGACTTCAGCCCAACGATGCCCACCGGCAGGGTCGAGGTTGATATCAACATCAAGGCCTCGGTGCTCGAAGTCGGCAACACGATCGTTGAGACGTATTGCGTCAATGGGAGACCGTGGCCGGCGTTCGTGAAGACATTCGATGACATCCGGCCACTGCTGCTGCACTGGATGCAATCGCCGATCGCGCGTGCGTACGTTGCCGAATTGCTCAGATACGGAATTCAGATGACCCCTCAGTGGGTCAACCTCTATTCGACTAAGCTGCTGATCAAGGGCGCGGACGGTCAGGTCTCGACGCCGGCGGACGGCTCGAAGCTCTACGCCAAGACGCCGGCGGGAATCGCCTGCGGTTACGGCGAAGTCGAGCTCGGCGGCAAGGTCATCTTCATGCCGATCTACGCCGAGGATGGATTTACTCCCGGGATTCAGGGATGCACGCCAGGTGAAGAGATCCACCTGTACATCGCCACGGAAGGCAGCCCGGGAGAGCAGCGGCTCTACACGAACACGCCGATCATCTGGACTTCGTTCGGAGCGCGAATCGAGATCCCGCTTCTGCAAGTGACGCCGTTCGTGAAGGTCGAGAAATTCGTCATCGGGGAAGGGAAGACAATCTGAACCCGCAATGCCGCGTCGACCCCGCTCGTGCCCTACGACCGCACGGGCTACCTCTACCCAATCGGCGCGGCAGCATTGAGCCAACGCCCGTAAGGGCAATTCGATAAACCAATGGCATAGGAGAAAGCCAAATGTTTGAACTCGGATGGAACCAGAAGATCAAGATCACCGCGACGCCGAAGACGCGCAAGGGCGTGCCGGTCGCGGTGGAGACGCCCGTCTGGAATGTCGGCGATAACCCGTATCTGACAGCAACGCCGTCAGAGGACGGGCTGTCCTGCACGTTCACTTCGGTGCCGAAGCCGGAGGACATCGACACAGCGACCATCGAAGTTGTTTTCGACGCCGATCGCCGGCTCGGCGAAGAGCGCGTGCTGATCAGCAAGGCGTTCGAGATCGAGATCATCCCGGACGAGGCCGCCGACATCGATTTCGGCGCGACCGAGCCCGAGGACGTCGCCTAATGAACTGGCGGTGGTGGGTTGCAATCGCCCTCGTTGTCATTGCCGGAGCAAGCTATCTACTGCGACGCTGGGCCAAGAGACCGGATGACGAGGCCGAAACAATCGAATTCACCGCGAGTGAACCGGAGGATAACCAGTAATCAATCGGGCTCGGGGAAAGACCGGTAGAGTTGACCGGAAGACGTGCAGTCGGACCCGGGCCCGTTTGAGAAAGCAGAGGATGTAATGACGAAACGGAAATCGGAGAGCGTGAAGCGCTGGAGCCCGGAGGAAATCAAGCTGCTGCGCAAATACTACCCGAACCACTCCAACGACTGGATCGCGACGCGGCTCTCGCGCAAGTCAAAGTCGATCCGCGACAAAGCGCACAAGCTGAGTCTGCGCAAGTCGGCGGCCTACCGGAAGAATCTGCTGTCCACGGGAGCGAGGGCGTAGGCATGGCGAACGCAAACCTCGACAAGATAAGCGTCAACGTAGATATCACCTTGACGCTCGACCTGCCGCCTGAGACGGCAATGATAGTCTCCAGCATCAGGGTCGGCGATCGTACGTTCTTGCCTGGCGTCATTCGGCCGGATGCAATGGCAAGTATCATCGAGACCACGGCACTTCCCGATAAGCCTTCGCCGCGCAAGACTCGCGCCGTCAAGAAGTCAGCGGCTAACCTCAAGGGGGGGGTAAACTTGCAGACCGAGTTTGTGCGAACCCGGATTGCGGCGAGAAGTTCACGCCGAAGATCGCGACGAGCAAGTATTGCTCAGGCAAGTGTGCACAAACGATGTACTCGAAAGCTTACTTGCTTAAGCAGAAGAACCGCTCGGCTGCAAAGAAGACCGGAGGCCCGAGGATGAAGAAGGCTAAAGCCACATTCGGAGCCGCCGGCGCCGCCAGCGACACGCCGGTCGGCAAGCGGCCATTAACGATCGGCGATACGCCGACGCGTCTTCCAGCGTCGATGGGGAGGCCGGGGGATTGATGAAAGAGCGCAAGAAGATCTTGTTCGAGTACGCCGGTGAGCCATTGACGAAGTGCTCGAAGTGCAATGCGACAATCTTTTTTGTCAAAACTAAGACCGGCAAGACGATGCCGGTCAACTTCGAAACCAAGGAGTCGCACTTTGCCGACTGCCCGGCGGCGGAGTCGTTCAGGAGCGGAAGATAGCAGTGAACGCGCTCTCCGTCCGCCAGCCGTGGGCTAACATGATCGCTTCAGGTGAGAAGACGATCGAAACGCGGACTTGGAAAACTGACTATCGCGGCGATTTGCTGATTTGTTCAAGTAAGTCGCCGAAGATCGAGCCGGCTGGATTCGCACTCTGCATTGTAAGACTTGTCGATTGCGTGCCGATGCTGCCGGAGCATGAAGCAGCGGCTAAGTGTGCGCGATACGCCGGAGCATATGCTTGGCTGCTCGAAGATATTAGCCGGATAACCCCGATTTCGGTCAGAGGAAAGTTGGGGCTGTTTAATGTCGACTTGCCGTGGTCAAGTCGTTCTTTATCTTAGTAGAACTAAAGGAGGATAGGTATGGATCAAACGCTTCAGTGGGAATTCACACTCTTCAGACCGGACGCAGGCGAGATAATGGCAGAAGCCTCGCGCCGGATTACCAGTAGCTGGACGCTCGCCCAGGTGGAGGACGTGCTGCGAAAGCATCTGCATCGATTTCGAATCATCGTCAAACGGCCGCGCATTCGCGGCAGACGCAAATATGTCGGCGTCTACCGCGGGCCGGAAGGGAGGGAGATACTCTTCAAGATATCGAAGTAGTTCGACAAGAATAGCCACAGCGTGTCAGAAAGTGTGAATTCCTATGTCGAAGGCAACAGAGGCAAGAGCCACAGACAAGATCATCGAAATCGAAGTCTCGCAAATCAAAGCTACCGAAAACGGCGAGCGCACGAAGGACGTGGCCACGCTGGCCAAGTCGATTGCGGCGGTCGGATTGATGGTGCCGCTGATCGTGCAGCCGGTCCCTGATGAATTCAAGAACGGCAAACAAATCTACAAACTCGTTGACGGGCATCGCCGGCTGGCAGCCGTTAAATCAAATAAAGCTGCGAGCGTGCGCGCGATCGAGATCGATCCGTTCACCACGCCGGAGAAGATGGGCGTGCTCCAGTTGACCGCGAACGTCCACCGGCTCCAGCTGACGCCGTTTCAGGAAGCGGAGGCAATCGCGAAGCTGAGGAAGGCGGGAAGGACGCCACAAGAGATTGCAGCTGATTTGGGGATGACGCCGCAAGCTGTCGCACGTCGCGACCAGTTGAACAAGCTAATACCAGAGTGGCTGAACTACGTCTCCAAGATTCGGGAAGGGCAATCCCTATCCGTCGCAGCATTTGAGATGATCGCCAGCTACGAACCCAGCGTTCAGGGTAAGCTGTTATCCGGTTATCAGAAATCGTCGCATGTTCCGACGGTCGAAGACGTGAAGCACGAACTCGCGGCGTTTGATAGGCAACTCAAGTCCGCGCCATGGAAACTCGATGACGCCCTGCTGATGCCAACGGCCGGCGCATGCACGACTTGCCAGAAACGCTCTTCCTGTCAGTCGCTGCTCTTTGATGGAGAGACGAGTGGAAAGAAGGCCAAGCCGGACGACCGCTGTCTCGACATCGCCTGCTGGAACAAGAAGATGGAAAAATACGGCAAGCAGAAACTCGAAGCAGCGCAAGCGAAGTATCCGAATCTCGTGCTCCTGAATACAGCCAACGGTTGGGATGACAAGAGAGTAGTCGGCGGACTGTCTCGCGGAAATACTGTCATCACAGCCAACCGATGGAGCAGCGACAAGGGTTATGAGGCCGCCAAGAAGGGCGATAAGGATGCAGTCCCCGCCATGACGATTAACGAGAAGGGCCTTGGATCGATCGGCTACATCAAGATCACAAAGAAAGCAGAACCAGCGAAACCGACCAAGGCGGCGGCAAAGAAACTCACGCCGGAAGAGCAGGCGAAGGCGGCAGCGGATGAATTGGAGGCGAGACGTGAGGGCTGGATCAAAGACAGGATCGAACACGGCTTCGAGTACGGATCCAAAGCGCCGCAGCGAGTCCAGGCGATGCACGCCGAAGAGCTACTACTCCTGCTTGGTACTCTCTGCCAATGCAGCAGCGACATGGATTACGAGAGATTCGAAAACTGGCGCAAGCGTGATCGCTCGAAGGCCATCGACGCAATCTGGCACGGCATCATCGAATATCTCTGGCTGCCCGATGATTGGTTCCAACTGCTCACTGTCGCCGAGCACGTGCTCGGGTTGGACGCGAAGACCCTCGAAGCCGAGGCGCTGAAGGCGATCCCCGATCCGAAGCCGAAGGCGGGGGCGACGGTCATCAAGACGGCGAAGAAGGGGAAGAAGTGATGGAACCGGCACTCGACAATTTGTTCGAAAATGAAGCTATCGAGAAATTCCTTCGAAGGATGAAGCAGAAGCTCTCAGCAAACCAGAATCGCGGGCCGATGGTCGTTAACGATTCGATGAGATATATTAATCTCTTGGATTGTTTGGAGCAGAATCTCCGAGAGCTGCGCGAAAACCTCTTTGTCCAAAATCCAAACTGGAGATCGACAGTGAATGCAGCTGTCGATGTTGCCAACTTCGCGGCAATTATTGCTGCAAACGCTTGGAGAGACGAGGAACTTAACAGACTTGAGGAGGACACAAATGTTGATCGAACATGATATTCTCAAGGTTGTAGCTGGCCACCTTAGCGAACAACCATTTCTCTTCTCGGACGGGAAGCCTGCACCGCCGGAGTTGGCAGACAACCCTGAAGGCAGTCTTGTCAAGATATTCTCGAAAACGCTGTGCCTCGAAATTGCGAGCGACCTCAATCGCTTGGATAAGGAATTGGACAAGCACCTGGAGAACGCGGCAGAGCTCGGAATAAAGGTGAACCTTCGGCGTCGAAAAGATATGCTGATCAAGCTCTTTAACCTTCTCCTCGCAATTCGTCCAATCACCTACGGCGAACTGAATGCGAAGATCGCATTCAAGGGCGAGCAGTTGGAGAAGTTGCTGGAACTTGAGCAGCAATGCATCGAGCTGGGAATCGCCGACTGTGAAAGCGACAGCGATGGTGTCTCTGTATTTTCGCTGATGGCGACGATTACAGATATCCTCTGTGACGACCGACTTGCATTCAAGTTGTCTTCCCCAAGTGAGAACAATGATCCCTCGGATCCCAACGGCCTGGAGATCATCGGAGTTACCTGGTTGTCGGAGTGCAGGCCAAGGGATATTGACGAGAATCAGGCAATCCGCCGCTGCCGCGTCTGCGGATGCTGCGACTATCAGGCCTGCATGACGGAGGACGGGCCGTGCCACTGGGTGGAGCCTGATCTTTGCTCGGGCTGCGCGGGGAAAGAGGGAGACCGATGAAGATCAGTGCCATTCTACGCACGAGCGAATTTCGTGGCGATCATTCAGCTGACGTTACGCGAGCGCTCGACGCATCTCCCGACACCACGCTTCGAGAGCTTGTCTTGAAGTTTTTGTCGAGCAAATCGACATCACGTATTCCCGGTGAAACGACCAAGTGGATGGAATGCAGAGGGGCGCATACAAACGATGTCATTGAGATTCGTGTTATTGGCGAAGGTACAAATGACGTTGAGGTTCTCGGCGTCACGCCTGAGGGAGAAACAATCAAGGAGGACGGAGAGTGATCTTGCGCGATAAGCTCGGCTGGGCGGTAGAGAGAATCAAAGGCCGTCCGATCACTAATGCACTGAGACTCCTGATTCACACCGACATCCGACAGACTTGGAAACACAGGAAGAGCCAGTCTCCGGTGCCGCCACAGGTTTTGGTCGGCGTCGATACTGGCTTGCCGGGCGGAGATATGAACGCGAATGTGTTCATGGATTTTGACGGCAAAATCCTTAAGATCGTCCACAGCGAACCAACAATCGTCGTTATTCGGCCTGAAATAAATGTCAAGATCAGAAAGGCCAAGCCGGATGTGGAGGGTGAATGCTCAGACTCCTAATCGTCCTGCTCATGGCCACAGCAATTGCCGCGCAGACGTGGCAACCGGCGACAGACTTGGGTCACGTCACTATTCGGCGTTCGTGCCCTTACTGCCACCGTTGCACGCCGGAGGAAGTGGAATCATACGAAGGGATCAGTTACCCGGGAGGCTGGTCTCGAACCTGGTTCGTCTGTCAATGCACGGGCAAGGAATTTATCATCGACCCAACTGTTTATCCAGACTGCCGAATTCCTGGCTGCGGAGGCTGTTATCCGCTCAAGATCGAGTGGGGGTACACGGTTAGAGTTGAGTGCGACACAACGTGGGGCTATGACACCAATCCGGTCGAAGACTTGCGCGAACCGCGCTGGATTGTGGCGATCAACTGCGACTCGGCGGAATCCTACGACACGACCGGACTTGTGAAGCTGGAGGGAAAGTGAAACTTAACCTTGGCAAGACCAGTGACGAGCAGGCGGTTGGTTTCGATCTTCCGACCTTCATCGAGACTCGCGCCCTCGTCGTCGCTAATTCCGGCGGCGGAAAGTCGTACGCGCTGCGCAAGCTGTTGGAAGCCACGCACGGATCGGTGCAGCAGATTGTGATCGACCTCGAAGGCGAGTTCTCGACGCTGCGGGAGAGATTCGACTACATCGTTGTGGGCAAGGGCGGTGACGTGCCGGCCGCGCCGAAGACAGCGGAGTTGCTGGCGCAACGGCTGCTCGAACTTCAGGTGTCGGCGATCTGCGATCTCTACGAGCTGAAGGCTCACGACCGGGTACGCTTTGTCCGGCTCTTCCTTGAAGGACTGATGAAGGCTCCGAAGGCGCTTTATCATCCGGTGATGATTGTGATCGATGAAGCACATTTGTTCGCACCGCAGCAAGGCGACTGTGAAAGCTACGCCGCCGTGATTGATCTCTGCACGCGCGGCCGCAAACGCGGATTCTGCGCCGTGCTGGCAACCCAGCGGCTCTCGAAGCTGCACAAGGATGCCTGCGCGGAACTCCTGAACAAGATGATCGGCCGTACGTCGCTTGACATCGACCAGAAACGGGCGGCTGACGAGCTCGGGTTCGTCGGGAAAGACGACCGCCTGGGTCTGCGGATGCTCAAGCCGGGTGAATTCCACGTCTATGGGCCGGCGCTGCGTTCGAACGGGCGGGAGGAAACCGGCGTGATCGCATTTCGTGTCGGCGAAGTGCTAACCCGACACCCGAAGGTAGGAGCGCGACAGATTGAAGCTCCGCCGGCGCCGACGGCAAGAGTCAAGGAAGTACTCGGGAAGCTGGTCGATCTCGCGCAAGAGACTGAACGCAAGGAGCGAACTGAGCTCGAACTTAAGGGAGAGATTACCGATCTCAAGCGCAAGCTGACTATCGCAGAGAAGGGCGTTAACCTCAAGCCCTGCGGCCATGAGGAGGAGCTGTCGAGGCTCCGGGCAGAGAATAAGCTTCAAACCAAAGTGATAAACAGCCGGCACGTCTTCAAGAAATCCGTGGAGCGGCGTATCGTCTCTATACAGCAAGGGCTGACCGACCTGCAGAAGACAATCAACGATCAGCTTGCCGGGCATTTTCTGGAAGAAGCGGCGCGGATTCAGGAGCGGCTGGATGAGGGGAACACGTCAAATCTGAGCCCTGAAATTAAACAAGTTCGGAAAGTTGTAAAGAAAGTTGTACAAGTTGAGCACGCTTCGCCGGTTCCCGGCCTCACACCGAAGCACTTGGACGCACCGGAGCTATCCCGGACGCAGCAGAAGATTCTGAACGTCGCCGCCTGGATTCAGCAATTTGGCATCGCGCCGATCCCGGTTGGAATGCTGGCGGCCCATGCAGGATACTCTGCCGGTGGGGGAGCCTTCAACAATCTTCTCTCGCGGCTCAATGTACTCGGATTCATTAGACGCCCGGGCGGAGGGATGATTGAGCTGACGCCAATGGGCGTAGCTGTAGCCCGACCGGAAGAACATATTGACGGAGATGTGCTCGAATCCTGGTATGCGAAGATCGGCAACTCGAAGGCGCGCATGCTGAAGCTATTGGTAGACGATTACCCCAATGTGTATACTAAGGCGGAACTTGCTGAGAAATTGGGGGAAGCGGCTGGCGGGGGAGCGTTCAACAACAAGGTGTCTGCGCTGAAGACGCTGGGCCTGGTTGAGTACCCGGCACCCGGAATGGTGAAGGCGTCGGAACTGCTGTTTGTTTACACGAAGCTTTCCAACTGACTGGTTTTTGACTTGACAGTAGTAGCCTACAAGAGTAAGCTAACAACTCACTAAAGATGGTCTTTGGAATAGTAGAGAAGATGACGAAGGCGGACACTCACTATGGGTGCCCGCCTTGTGTTGAGAAGCTACTTGGGCATCACATCATTGCAGCGGGGCAATCGCCCCATGCGAATGCGATACTCTTGAAGTAGATCTCGCTCCCGGGTGGTTGGGTTAGCGCTCTGTTCCACCTGGAAGTGAGTGGCGCTCTTGGTGCACGAACCTTCGGAGCCACGGAAATGGCTCTGAAGGCGTGCCCGGACACCACCTTGCTTGGACTCACCCTTCCCGTAATAGATCACATCCTGATTGAAAACCAGAGAATAGACCCCATCAAAGGTCGGCGCGACGTCCACGTTCTGTTGATTGAAGATCAACAGAGGAGTTGTAATAGGCATTGATGCCTCCAACTTGATTCGGCCTCCCTGCAATAGCAGCTTCAAAGTAAGCAATCGCATTTGGCCTTGATGTGATTCTATACTAATGGGCAAAATTCTCAAATCGCTTTAAGTTATTATGATCCACAAGTTTTCCCCACGCTTCATTGGGCAGTTATCCACACTCGTTGATAAATTAGCGAGCACCTCCTCCGAATAAAACTTTTCAAAACCGATATACCCCTGCCGGGCAATGCCTTACGACTACACTACCAAACACGCTGGTTGTTGGGACTTCATTATGGATCAAAGAACACCGCGCAGAATGAGGGCAAAGCGATGATCAATCCTAATTAGCTATCTGCCATGGTGTTCCGCCGACACGTTTAGACTACCTCCGTTATATGTAAGAGTGTTCGCAGCTCCTGTGCTCGAACGTCTGTTGCCTGAGCGCGCCGGGTTCATCGCCCGGCGCGTGCCTTTTCCTATTCCCGCCACAGCGTGTCAAGAAAGTCAAATGCCTGTTCAACGGAAAGTTACGGCCGAAATCGAGGCGGCGCTGTTCAAGCTCTACCAAGATAACAAGTCTATCCGAGAGCTTGCCCAGATATTCCGCATTTCGGAGCCTACGATCAAGAAGGTCAAGAAGCGCCGGAAGTGGGATGAGCTGATTGAAAAGGCGCGCAACAAGGCTGCGGAGAGATCAGCGGACAAGTTTGCCTACACGCTGGCTGGTGAGCTCACGCAAATCAACGCGCTCACTCCACTTGTGGTGCGGTCGCTCCTCTACCAGGCGAAGCAACCAAGGCAATGTCCCGAATGCAAGGGCACGACAAAAGTTGACGGCCACAACTGCAACTTCTGCGACGGCCGCGGCGCTGTCCGCGTCCTCGATACCAGCGTCCTCGACTATGAACGATTAGTTCGCCTCAAGAAAGACGTGCTGGAAGTCGTCCAGCCTGAGCTGCCGACTGACCCGGTTTCCAAAGAGCCTGTGGTTGACCGGCACGCTGAGCTTCTCGACAAGATTGAGAAAGCGACGGAGGTAAATGTCGAAGAGCTCGGCGATCTAATTGCCGAGGATATTCTCAAGCAGCGCAAGGGCGGCGGTGATCAGCCCAAATGAAATCCTTGCCGGCCTGAGAGAACTGGGAGCTCGAACTCCCGCTGCACGACGGCGCTTAGCCCAGCGATCGATCAAGTTCTACGCCGCCTACTATCTCGGCCTCGACCTCTGGCGCTGTCAGAAGATGTGGTTTGACGAGCTGCGCGATATTGTCAAAGGCGGCATTGTCGGCCCCCCGGATTCCGGGAAGACGGAAGTCATCGCTCGCCTGGTGCCGGATCATACGATTTGCTTCAACCGCAACGTCCGCATCTGCTGTATCTCTGCCACCGCCGACCTTGCTGAAGCCAACGGATCTGTCATTCGACAAGATCTCGAAAACGAGCGCATCGTCGAAGATTTCGGACCGTTCAAGACTGCGACGCAGTGGACGGATCGGAAATTCCGGGTGCGGCGCGACGTGGTGGCCAAGGAAGGCACCTTCGAGGCCTACGGCATGGACTCGCGGAGCTTCTATGGCAAGCACTACGACATCATCATCCTCGATGACATCCAAAACGACATCAACGTCCGCAGCGCGAAGACGCGGCAATTCCATATTCGGATATTTCAGAACACGATTCGCCCGCGGTTGGTCCCGGGCGGTCGGCTACTGATCCTGGCCAACAAGCAGCACCCGGACGATTTCTACACTTACATCGGGAAGCAACCCGAATACCACCTGATCATCAGCAAGGCGCTGATTCGCGAACCGGAGAAGTTCACGATCAGGGAACTGCCGCAGCGCGAACTAAACGAGTTCGGTGACAAGTCCAAGTGGCGCGTTGAAATCGACCTGACTAAAGACCGGGGCGAGGCGCTTACGGAAGAACGCTACCCGGTGCCCCGGCTACTTGCCCTACGCCGCGAAATCGGCACCGCAGCCTTCTCTCTCAAGTATCAGCAGGAAGCGACTGATGATCAGGCAGCTTTGATTAAGTGGGCGCACCTGCAGGCGGCCAAGGATGAGACGCTGTCGTATGGCCAGTACACCCGCAACCACTACCTCGAGCTGGTCTCAGGTATTGATCCGTCGCTGGTAACCGACAAGAAGACGGCCGAGAAGAACGACACCGACTACATGGTGATCATAACGCTCGGGATCCTGCCGAATCATCACTTCCATCTGCTGGCCCTCGAGCGCGACCGCGGCATTACACCCTTGCAGGTCCGCGCCAAGATCGTTGAGAATGCCAGAATCTACCAGCC
Organism: uncultured Ignavibacteria bacterium; assembly: GCA_964584025.1. Lineage (GTDB taxonomy): Bacteria > Zixibacteria > MSB-5A5 > CAIYYT01 > CAIYYT01 > JADJGC01. The sequence goes on along the minus strand of CAZOYE010000024.1, from coordinate 40,922 downwards.
AGTGCTGCAGTTCTTCGAGACGAACAACTTCGGCGAAATTCACCACTGGCACCTAAAAAAAGAAACCGGCATCCCGATCGCCAAGCACTACACCGGCGGACAGAAATACGATCCATTCCAAGGCTATCCATCACTGGCGACGCTATTTGAGAATGGCCAGATCAAACTCCCCTATCAAACCGAAGATGACAAACTCAAGACAGACCTGCTCATCAGCGAGCTTTACAATCCGGAGGAAGCTAATCATGACGACCAGCTCTCAGGGCTTTGGGTCTGCTACTCAGGAGCTCGCCGCTTGATTAGCGTCTGGGAAAAGAGCAACGCCATGCGCGGGCGCATCGATCAGCGTGAAGCCGATAAGGCCGCTGCTCTTGAGCGCAAGGGCGTTCGCATCTTCCGGGCGGGCCGATGAGTAACAAGGCACTGCGCCGGCTCCGCAACAAGATCACCGCCGAAGCTGCCACGAGTGCGGGGCAACCGGCCCAGCCGACAATCGTCGGCAGAGTCAAGACGCTGGGCGAGATCAAGAAGATCAGCGAGCGCGTCGTTTCCAATCAGCTCGACGCCTTTGCCGGGCGTTACTCTGACCTGGGTCTCGTGCCGCCGCTCTATGAGCCGGCCGCGCTCTGCCAAATGTCCCTGACTTGCGACGTGATCGCGCAGTGCGTGAAAGCGATGCAGGTCAACATCAACGGCATGGGCTGGCACCTTGAATACGTGCCGCCGGATGAAGATCCGGACAAGCAAGAGGGCGAATCCGACAAAGCCGAGAAGCGCAAGCTCGAGTTCCTCTTTCGATATCCGAACGCCGGAGAGACTTGGATCGCCCTCAAGGACAAAGTCCTGTCCGACATTCTTCTCGTCGGCAAAGGCTACCTCGAGGTGGTGCGGAATCTGATTGACGACATCGCCGAGCTGCACCACGCCCAGGCGAAGACAATCCGGATGACCTATCCGGACTCGTCGCCGACTGAGCATGTGCAGTGGGTCCGTGACGGTGCGGAATGGCGCCGGATCCCGCGGCTGACTCGATTTCGCAGATACTGCCAGATCGTCGGCGGCGATAAGGTCTGGTTCAAGCAGTTTGGCGATCCCCGGAGCTTGAACAAGAACACCGGCGAGTTTGCCGATACTGGCCAGCGCTGGCCATTCGATCTCGAGGCAACAGAGCTGATCTCTTTCGGTCCGGATAGTTCGAACTCGCCTTATGGTGAGCCGCCCTGGCTGTCAGAGCTGATCAATATCATGGGCTCTTCTGAAGCGAAGAAGATCAACTTCCTCTACTTCAACGAGAAGACGATCCCTCCTTACATCATTACTGTTGCCGGCGGCACGCTGGGAGCGAACGCCACCGAGGAACTGCAGCAGTTTCTTGAGCGTGATTTCAAAGGTTCGGACAGCTTCCACAAGGTGCTGTTGCTCGAGGCCGAACCTTCGGCTGTCGGCACTGTCGGTGACGAGAAGGGACCGGCCGTGCGCATCGAAGTCAAGCCGATGACGCAATTCATGCAGGAAGATGCGCTCTTCCAGGGCTACGTAAAGAACAATGCCAAGGCGGTCCGGGAGTCTTTCCGACTGCCGCCGCTTTTGGTCGGAGCCTCGGAAGATTACTCGCACGCATCGACGCATGAGTCAAAGGTAGTAGCCGAGCAACAGGTATTCGCGCCGGAGCGAAACGCATTCGATGAGGAGGTTAATCGCACGATTATCGCCGACTTCGGCACACGCAGCTATCGCATGCGTTCCCACGGCACGCCGATCGCTGACGACACGCAGATTGTTGCTGCCTTGGGAGTCATGCTCGATGTAACGCCATTCGGTCATGCGGTGGATTTCATCAGTGAACTGATGGGCAAGGAACCGCCGGAGATTGATCCGGAGACGCGCAACATGTCGGTGGCTGAGTTCCGCGCGAAGTTCCGGCCGGTGTTCGATCCGTTCGGGGCCGGCTTCGACTCTGGCAATGAGCCGGACGACCCAGACGTGGACCCAACCCAGAAGCATCTCGTTAAGCTGCTCAAGGGGCTGAGGCAGCGTCTGCAGAAAAAACACTAACCCTCCTTGTTGAACTGCGATCGCGCAGCGGCCGTGTAGCGACGGCCGCTGCAAAAACCAAATGTGCATCGACTGTCTGACCCATGATGAACGCGGCCTCGCCATCGGCATGATCGATCATACGCTGGCGATCGTGGAGAAGCGCGAGACGATCCCCTATGAAGAGGACATGCTCGAGCTGATCTACTCGGGCTGGATCGTGGCCACGCGGACCGGCTTAAAGGCGGCGCTCGAGTACGTCCATGCAGTCAGTTCCGCGATGACCCAGGATGACCTGCAGGCGATCATCGAGATTCTCCGCTCGGAATCCGGACGCAAGATGGCGAACGGCATGACCGACGGACTGCTCGAACTGTTCGGTAAGTCGTACCTGAACGGGAAAGCATCGGGGCTGTCGGCTCAACTGCTCGACGTGAGCTTCACGTTGACCGATGATACTGCCATCAACTGGTTACTGAACCACAATACTTACTGGATTGGCAGCTACTTCGACAAGAACCTCTCTGGGGCGATCGCTGAGACCGTAGGGGAAGGGATGCAGCTGGGGCTTGGCCGCGACGAAATCGGCAAGCTGCTCAAGGACTTCTTCCGGGAGTACCCTGGCGTTCCGATCAAGCCCGACTCCTACTGGTCGGGATTGGCAGGCACGGCGATGAACCGCTCGCGAGTCTTTGGTGAAGTCAGCGGCTTTCGCGAAGTCGGAATCCAGGAGTTGCAGATCATCGCGATGGGTGATGAACGAACATGTCCGATCTGCGAACAGCTCGACCGGAAAATCATCCCGGTTTATCGTGCCGCCAATCAAGTGCAAAGAATGATCGCCGCGGAGAATCCGGAAGACGTGAAGGCAATTGCGCCGTGGCTGACCGCCAATGAATTGGCAGACCTTAACCATGATCAGATGATGAATCGCGGCATCATACTGCCGCCGTTCCATTCGAATTGCCGCTGCGACGTGGTGGCGGCTTAACTCAAGGAGGCAAGATGAACCTTAGAGGAAGACAGAAGACCGGCAATCCGAATCGGACGCCGGCGCGATCGCGCGTGAAGCGCCATCGCAAAGCCCAGCACCGATCGCGAGTGTTGAACAAGAGAAGCTAACTACGCTGAACTCCCCCGTGGAGTAGAAGCCCTTTTGCACTTTTTCAGGTGGGCACGGTCCCCCTGCGACACGCCAAGCGTCAACTTCCGTGTGTCACTTTCCCCGTGCCATGACCCTTTGGTCGTGGTGTCTCTATTCTTATCGGAAGGTGAACCATGAAGTTAGAGCGTGTCAGGCTCGATAAGCTGCATTTGCATCCGTCGAATCCCCGGCTGCACGATCAGCGCAATATCGAGGCCATCAAAGCATCCCTGCAGACATTCGGCCTTCAGAAGCCGATTGTCATCGATGCCAAGAACGTCGTGATCGCCGGCAACGGTACTGTAACTGCCGCGCGCGAACTGGGCTGGAAAGATATCCTTGCCCACCGCACGACACTTAAGGGCGTAGGCGCGATCGCCTATCTGATCAGTGACAATCGATGCAGCGATCTGTCGTCATTCGACGATCCAACTCTCGCCGAGCTGCTGAAGCCGTTCGAGAAATCGACTCGGGTTAATCTGGAGAGTATCGGATTCGACCAGGGCGAACTCGAGCGACTGCTTGAAGATGTCAAGGAGACGTTTAGGCAAGACGCCGAGACCCCGCCGCGGCTTGATCGCGTGCACAAGATAAAGTGTCCGAAGTGTGGCCATGAGTTCGAGCGCTACACTTAGGCTTGCGTGGAGCTCATACCATGCCGCGCTCTATGCTGTCAAACGGTGGCACTACTCGCGATGCATTCCCGCTGGCAAGCTTGTCAAAATCGGAGTCTGGGAGAACGAGCGCTTCATCGGCGTCGTCATCTTCTCACGCGGCGCCTGCCCGCGGGCCGGTATACAGTTCCGGCTAAAACAGACTGAGATCTGTGAGTTAACGCGTGTGGCGCTCGACAAGCACCAGACTCCAGTCAGCCGCATTGTCAGCATCGCCCTCCGGATGCTCAAGCAATCTAATCCCGGCATGCGCCTCGTGATCAGCTACGCTGATTGCGACCACGAACACCTCGGCAAGATTTACCAGGCTGGCAACTGGACTTATCTGGGACTGACTGAAGAGAACGGCGGGACGCCAAAGTGGATGATCCACGGCAAGGTCATGCACGGCCGATCCGTTGGCAGTCGTGGCTGGAGTCAAAATCAGGAATGGCTGCGAAAGCACGTCGATCCGAAAGCCTGTCCGATCTACACGCTCGGAAAACACAAGTACGCGATGCCGCTCGACGATGATATGCGCAGATTCATTCAGCCATTGAGTAGACCATATCCCAGTGCGCCGGAAGTGACACACAGGACACGTCGGCCTTCCAGACCGAAGAGGGCGGTTCGAACCCGACCCCGGCGCTCCAAGTCTTAGCGCTTAATCTCGCAATTCCATTCACAGCCATAAACGGAGCAACAATGAATGCTCGCATAGCGATCAACAAAGACGCTGGTGTTACGCCGGTCAAGAAGGCGCAGCGTCTTACCAAGATTGAAGTCTACGAGGTTTCACTCGTGTCGACCCCGGCCGTCCCGGATGCCGGAATCATTCTGACGAAGTCCCTCGACCCGGAGGGGCCGACGATTCTGAAAGCCACGTCGATCATCAAATACGACGCCGAGCAGGGCATCGTGATCGCGCGGCCGCTCGTGCCGGATCGCGAGGATTTGCAGGGCGACGTCGTTTCCAAGGCTGACGTCGAATACGCATCGCACAGCTATCTGCGCAATCTCGCCTACAAGCAGGCGAAGGGTACGGGCGGCGGCGAGCAGCATCAGGTCTTCGATGTCGCCTATCCGATCCTCTCGATCTTCGACGAAGACGGATCGGTGCAGAAAATGTACGGCGTGTCGGCAGACCAGATCATCCCCGGTTCGTGGGTGCTGGGCTTGCAGGTCACGAAAGAAGAGACCAAGCAGGCGCTGAAGGACGGCAAGTTCGGCGGCGTCTCGATCGGCTGCATCGGCGAACGTATCGAGCTGGCGGCGCCGGAAAAAACCGTAATCGGAGAATCCCGCGGAATCTTCCGCAAGTTCGTCGACGATTTCCTGAAGAGAAAGGGCTATATCCGCGTCAAACCAGTCGACAAGGCTGTTGATTTCAACTCCGCATATACGATGGAGGTGCTGTATGCACAGTGCCCCGATATGTGGAATGCCCTCATGAACGTCTTCTGGGGTAACGTCTACGACGATCAGCTGAACCTCAACCAAAAATGGGCGGCGATTGAAGAATCGTTCATGCAGTTCCTGGCGCGAGTCAAGGACTTGATGGGCGTCGAGAAGGGGACTGAACCAGTCATTGACTTAATCACCAATAAAGACGCCGATCCCGGCGCAAACGAAGGAGTGCTCGACATGCAGTTATCGCAGGAGCAACTGGATAAGGTCATCGCCGACGCCGTTACCAAGGCGCTCGGCCCGATCACCGAAAAGCTCAATGCCATCGAGGGCGAGGTCAAGAAGATCGCCGACATCGAGAAGTCGGCCGCGAAGATCGAGAAGCTCGAAGAAACCGAGTTCGCCAAGAGCGTCACCGAAGACCTCGAGAAGATGGCGGATCTGGTCGACAAGCTGGCGACTCGCGTTGTCGGCTCGAACGTGAAGAAGGATGACGCCGGCGGCGAGCCGAAGCCCGATGACAAGAAGGGCGAGGACACCTCGATCATCGGCGGCGCCAAGGTAACCGGCGGTTAATCCGTCCGGACGTTCTCTCCGGGGGCAATCTCTCAACACAGCATAAATCAATTTCTGATTCGGAGATAGAATCATGAAGCCTAATGAGTTATTCGAAAAATGGTGTCAGAAGAACAACATCGTCAAGGCCGAAGGCGTGATCGACACCAGCGCGAACTTCGGCGGCATGCTGCCGGTCAAGACCGTACAGCGGCTCATCTCGCTCTCGCGTAAGATGAACCAGTGGATGAGCAAGATCACGACGGTCACGACGGCGAATCCTGCCGGCCAGTATCCGATCATCGACGCTTTCGACGTTGTGTCGGAAGCCGTCGGTGAAAACGATCCGACGCCGGTCACCAGCACCTTGCCGACCCGGAACGTGGAATACTTCACCCGCAAGGTCAAGTCGGGCTGGGTCATCACGACCGAGCAGATCGAGACGGCGGCAGCCTCAGGCATCACCGACTTCGAGGCGCAGATCGATGAAGCGTTCGCGATCGCAATGGGCAATGACTGGGCGCGCTTGGCTGTCAACGGCGATGTGACCCTGCCGGCCACGACCCGCCTCAACAAGCTTTTGCGTCGCTGTGACGGTTTCAAGAAGAAGCTGGCTGCCGGCGCTAACGTCCAGAACTGCGGCGGCAAAGCGCTCGACAACGAAATCTGGACCGCCATGCTGGCCTCTGTTCCCGAGCAGTATCGCAACGACGAGGGAATAGAGTGGATGTATAACGACATGATCGACATCCTCTTCCACAAGTCGCTGACCTATGTCAGCACCCCGACGGTCACTCGTGACGACATCGCCGGTGACATTCTCGTCCGCGGCTCGAAGGTGCGCCCGTTGAACAAGCCGGTCAACATCATCAACCAGATCTCGGCGATGCAGGGTCCGACCCCGGTCGCGCCGACATCGGCAGCGGCGCAGGGTAACGGCATCCGCTTCGTGCTGACAAGTCTGGTTGCCGACGCGACCGTCGCCACGGGCCGCATGGTGAAGGTCACCTACAAGCCGAACAGCATGAGCGAGATCGTGGCAATCACCCGTCCGTCGACCGCCAACGTGATCGACACGGTGGGCAAGCTCGGTCAGACTGTGGTCTCCACCACTAACACTGACTACGAAGTTACCTTTGCCGACGAGTCCAATATCTGGCTCGGCAATCCGAAGGGACTGCACCAGATCGTCTGGCTGACCATGCGGGCTTACCGCAAGTTCAACCAGGATGCCGATCGCTGGGAGATCGTGGTCTATAACCACGTCGACTTCCAGGTACCGACGCCGGAAATGTTCGTCGACTTCCAGCGGATCCGTGTGCTGCCTCCGACCACCTGGGCGGCATAAGGAGGCATGACGGATGAGAGGATATAAAATCACCTGCACCGCGAGCGCTTACCGCGATCGCGAACTTGTTGCCACCAAGGGCTGGTCGGTCGCCGTTGCTGAGACCGATCCGCTCGTGGCGAAACTCCGCAGCAACCCCGCCTTCAAGTTCGAACCTTGCGAAGTGCCGGACGCCGTGCCACCGGCAACCGCGGCTAAGCCCGCCGCTGCCGGCAAGGAGAAGCCCGCCGAGAAGACTCCGGAAGTCCCTGGTGACAAGAAGCCGGAGGCTCCACCGATGCCGCCGTCGGAAGAAGACGATATCGCCAAGGTGCCGGGCATTGCGCCTGCGCTCATCGAAGGCATGAAGGCAAAAGGCTACGATACCGTGGCCAAGGTCATCGCGGCCGGTCCGGATGCTCTCGACGAAATCGAAGGCATCGGGCCTCCGACGGCGAATCAGATACTCCTGGCCTGCAGCGAGTATCTCGGCGAGTAATCGCCGCTGCGCACGTTTTCCCCAGTCACGAACAATCTAATTTCAGGAGATAGAGATGAAACCGGTCAACATTTACGGTGAATCGCTGTCGCACCAGCATTTCTTCAAGACTCGCATTGTCTACGGGATGATCCCGGCGACGCCGACGAATGCGAGCACTCAGGCCACCGGCACCGGCGCGTCTGACTTCAACGTCGATTTCAAGGCGGTTTCGACCGGTTCGCCGGCGGGACTCATCCTTGTTGACGGCAAGGCCGCGCAGTTTGCAGCGCAGGCTGACTTTGATGTCGCCTCCAGTGCCGCGCAGCAGATGGCCTCCGGCCAGTCGCGCGTCTACACGATTATCGCCTTCCTCAACCTGCACGATCAGGTGATATACTTGAAGTCGGTAGCGGGCGCGGCGGCGACAACGGGTGCGCAGGTAGCGCCGACGGATGCGGAGATCGACGCGCTCCTGGCGCCGGGGACGGTGTGGATGAAAATCTGCAACGTCACAGTCAATCGCACGGCCGATACGACCGTTACCCAGACCTACGACACCACGGTGCGTGAACTTCAGCGTGCGCTGACGGAGAACACGCCGTCGTAATCGATGGGTAACATCGTCACATTCGAAGATCTGCGGGTGGAGGGGATTGACTCTCCACCCGAGAATCCGCAGCGAATCGAGCAGTTGATCGCTGACGCCGAAGAAGTGGTCGAGTCGATCACCAAGCGGCTGTTCTACAAGCGCGACAACCTGACGGTCTACGCCAGCGGGCGCGGACATGAGTCGCTGCGGCCGGAGCATCCGCCGATTGTGATTACGTCGATTGCGGTGGACGACGAGCTGGTGGCCGGCACGGATTACCAAATCGTCACACAGCCGATCGGAGAACAGGCGCTCTTTAACCCGGAGATTCGCCGGACGGACGGGAGCGTGTGGCCGAAAGGTTCGCGCAACATCAAGATCGTTGGTTCCTTTGGCCACGTGTTGCCAGTGCTGCCGCTTACGGACCCGGTCGTCTATCGTGCGCCGGCTTTGGTGCGTCGTCTGGTTGCGCTCATTGTCGGGCACAATCTGAAAACGATCTCCGAGCAAGTGGCCACAAGCGGCCGCGGCGAAGTCGTGCGTGAAAAGCTGGGGTCGGCGGAATTCCAGTATGCCGAAGGGACAAGCGGCGGTTCGGACTGGAGTTCGAATAAGGAAATCGTAAGGATCATTGGGCGCTACCGGCGCCTTGGGATTGCAGCAGTTTAGTTAGCAGCGAAAGGGCTATATGGCAGAGGTCTCCCTGGTCAATGTTCTATTCACAGTAATCGGGTTTCTGTTAGGACTCGGAGGCATGTCTATCTGGGTCATGAAGCGCGTCGATGTGCTGGCCGTCAAGATGAAGGCTGCCGAGAAAGACATCGAACGCCTCGATGAGAAAGACCACGACCTGGAGGCGCAGATCAAGTCTGCGGTGGCGCTACATACGGAATCCGTGAAGCTGCTGACCAATATCGTGAATCAAAACAACCTGCTGATTCAGAAGATCATCGCGACCAATGGTGACTGATGCCTTCGAGGGCAACCTCCAGAGCATGATGGATCGGTCCGGAACCGACGTTGTCTATCAGATGTTCGTCGAGAGCCCGGGCAACACCTCTGCGACCAAGGAAGTTATCGACGAGGCGGCCGCCTATCCGAGCGGCTCGCACAAGACGATGAAGGCACTGATCGAGTTGGCGCCATCACAGGCGCTCCGGCAAAAGCTCGGACTCTCCGCTGACGTAGCGGCTGTGCTGACGGTAACGGAATTCGACGTGGCCAGACTCGCCATCACGATTACCACCAAGGATCGATTCCTGCTGCCCGGGTACGACAAGCCGTTCTACGTTGACAAGGTCATCCCCGGTATGCAATCGCGCGGTCGCTGGTATGCTTACCAGGTAGCACTGTCGAAGAAGGCCGGAGGGCTGAGAAATCGCTAAGTCGGGACTTACTGGTGACTGGGATAAGCTGGAGCGGGCGCTTCAGCAGTTTCCCCGTGAATTGCGCGTGGCTGCGGAGAGAGCAACTACGAAGGGCGCCACTCTGGCCCGCGATCAGGTTAAGAAGAACATCATCAATCAGGCCTTTCCGTGGGAACCGCTCAAAGCGGCGACAATTGCGCGTAAGGGCTCATCTAAAATCCTGATCGACAAGGGCGATCTCGTTCACTCGATCACGTTCAAGATGCTTACACCCTATGCCGCCTTTATAGGCGTGTTACGAACGGCGCGGCGCAGCAATGGCCAGGGGCTCGTAAATATCGCCCGTGTCCACGAATTTGGGTTTATGGGCTATGTCACCAATACCGTAACGGGGACGCGATATCTTCTAAGGATCCCGGCTCGTTCATTCCTGCGCGCAACACTCGACCAACTTACAAGCGGGGGGACTGCCAGGGGGAGGCTCTTCGACCACTGGCATAAGGAAGTCGTCCAGGCACTCCAGAGAAGCATCAGGTAATCAATGGCAGCAAATGACAAGTATATCGTCGTCGAACGAGTGGCCGTCGAATCGGACATCAAGCGAATCTATCCGCTGGCACCGTTCATTCTCTATGCCGTCGGCACCACGACTCCGGAAGTGCGCTCAGGGGCAGCCGATGAATATGGCATCATCAAGCTGACCGGATTGCCGGTCGGCGAGTATGACCTGTGGATCGACGGCGCGCTGCGCGAGACCTTCATTCATATCCCGCACGATTTCGCGATTAAGCACCCGGAAAGCTGGGCGGCGCGAATCACCGGCACGATTACCGCCGACGTCAACGAGAACGAGAACTCGACGGTCTTCTACACGCCGGTTGCGGGCAAACTGCTGAAGATTGCGGTGATGGTCGAATACGCTGACGCGACCGCCAATGCGACGATCCACATTCTCAAGGGAATCGCCGGCGGCGCGGCCGCTTTGGCCTTCGCTACAGATTCGATCTGGTCGGTGCAATGTAATCCGGGTGTTGAGCGCTATCGCTGGAGTCACGTTGATTCAGTTGCACAGCCGGCCCTCGAGGCGCAACGCGCGGTAACGATCGCGGTCGACCATACGGCCGGGACGATTAAAGGCGTAACGGTGCTGATGCTGTTCAAGGCCGACTGATGAGTCGCATTGGACAGATCCTCGTCGGTTTTCGCGAGCACCTCGTCGCCCATTGCCCAACGCTGAGCGACGATGATGTTGTCATCGCCCACCGCGATGATCGGCTGGTGACAGATGACGACGTGACGCCGCCGAAAGTGACGGTGTCGCTTTACGACTTCCAACCGGCTCCTGACCTCGACTACTCGGGCACTCTGCAAACTGAATCCATCGACATCCCGAATGAAGTCGCTCACCTGACCCTGAAGCCGCTGCCATTCCGGGCATTTATGCAGGTCGACACCTTTACCCGCCTGAGCAGCGAAGACTGGCAATTGCAGCAGGATATCCTCCCGCTGTTGACCGGAAAGGTGCGATATATCGTCAACCACGGCACGGTCGGAGCGCCGGATCTCCACGAGTATTCAGTCGAGCCGCAACCGGGCGACAATCAGGATGATCTGGTCGAGGGTGGCTTCCACAAGGTGCTGCGTTTATCGTCGCCGTTGTGGCTCGATGATCCGCGCGAAATCGAAGATGTCGCTCTTATTCTGTCTGTCGAGGCGGTCTACGCTGACCAGACGATTACAATCGAGGAGGAAACGCCATGAAGTTTTTGGTGACGAACATCACAACGACCTACCTCACGATTGAGGGTAAGCAGCTGCAGAACGGCCAGAGCGTCGAGATCGAGGTTGAATCGGCCGGCGAGATCCTTGAGGAGCTGCGGCTGATGAAAATGCACGGTATCGTCAGCATCGAGCCGGTTGCCGAAGTGACGATTGTCAGTCAGTCGCCGACCCCGGGCACCGAAGTTCTTTTCGACGAACAGTAATCTCCCCGTCAATAATTCCATCTTCCCATAACAGGAGTAATCACGATGACCCTGAACAAAGGTGTCAACGTACGTGAAGGCGACTCTATTGCCGCCATCACCGGCCGCGGCGCGCGGATCACCGGCTTGATGGGCACGTTCGCCCGCGGACCGCTGAATAAGGTGGTCTACTGCGGTAACCGCGCCGATTTCGAATCGATCTTCGGCAGCTATGCGGTGCCGCTCACGACATCGCACTATGACGCGATCGATATGTTCGCTAACGGCGGCAACATGCAGGCCGCGATTCTCAACATCAAGGGGCCGGCTGCCGTGCAGGCCTCGCGAACGATTCAGGATATCGACGCCTCACCGCAAAACACGCTCAAGATCAAATGGAAAGGCTACGGCGCCGACGGCAACCGAGCCTCATTCATCCTTCAGGACGACAGTCGCCTGACGACCAAGCTGAAAGCGCAGGTAAGTCCGGCTGCCACGAGCGCGCAGCTCGAATCCGTGGCGCTACTGGAAATCGGTAGCGTGCTCAAGTTCAACAACGGATCACAGCAGGAAAAGGTAGTCTTACTGACGATCACTCCGAACACCGACGGTAGCGGAATTGTGACCTGGTCGGGCGGCGTGACGGATACGTACACGGTGGCCAACACGACGGTTACCTCTGTCGAGTTCATGATCATCGTCTACTACGACAACGTCGAAATCAAGCGTTTCAAAGGGCTGTCGAAGAACTCGGCCGTGACCTTCTTCCATACCAAGGTCATCAACATCGACGAGATGAACTATCCGATTGAAACGGAAGACATCGTTTCGCCGTCGACGCCGCTCAGCGACCAGTGGCCGGCGACAAATGCTACCGCGTTGACGTTGACCGGTGGCGATGATGACGTTGACGGCCTCGAGGCGACGCACTGGATCGGCTCGGCTGCCAACGGCACCGGCATCTATGCGTTTGAGACCGTAGACGGTCTGCTGCGCCTGGCGTGTCCGAATCCGAAGATCAACACCAGTCCGGCGGACGGTTACAAGCAGCTTCTGCGGGCGATGCTGGCGTTGGCTAACACCCGCGATCGTTCGGCGCGCGGGTTCGAGGTCTATTGCGAAGTACCCTTCGGAACTTCGGTCAACGATGCTCTCGTATTTACCCGCGAGTTCGAGGGGCGCCTGCTGTCGCTCTGGTATGACTGGCAGATCGGAAAGGTATCCGGGTCTGAAGTCACCAGCCCCATCACAGGCGCCGTGGTTGGCGCAGCTGCGGCTAAAGACGCCAGCCTGGGCATCTACCACAGCCTCGGCGGCTATCCGATCACGTTGCGGGGCGTTCCGTACTACAAGTACTCGGAAGCCAACGACAACCTGATGGCTGAGTACGGAATCAACACGATCAAGCAGAACGGCGCTCAGATTTGGGGCGGCTACACGCTGTCGGCAAACCCGCTGTGGCGCTTCGTGAACCACAGTGAACAATTCATCGACATCGCGCAGACACTGAAGACGGAAACGGCGGACGTCGTCTGGAAGCCGATGAACGACTCGACGATCAACAGATTGCACCGCCGCCTGGATTACTTCTTCCGGGGCAAGCAGGCGGACGGCGAGATCCTCAGTTACGCCATTTCGATTGCACCGGCCGCGGCCAACGTGCTGCGCGTGAGCCTGTCAATCGGCCTGGTGGGCGTGGCGGAAAAGATCGATTACGTGCTGAAATTCGATAACAGCGGCTTCGTCGGCACCGAGCTCGGCGCGGCGGCGTAAGGAGATATCAACTCTATGAGTGACGTACTCAAGAACCCGGTCGTCGGCACAGTCTTTGAGCTGGAGATCGACGGCATCACTGTCGCCGCCTTCGAAGAAATCGACGTGCCGGATCTGCGGCGGCCGGTCATCGGCAATCGTACCGGCGTCGATCCGAGCCACCAGACCCTGACGCTGGGCAATTATGAGCCGGTCGAAATCACGCTGCGCAAGGTTGTGCGCGAACTCGATTCACTCGTGCTCAATGAGTTTATCGATTGGCGTGACAAGGGTGGGCAGATGAAGAAGTCGGGATCTATCACCTGGAAGCATCCGGAGACGTTGGCGGCCTACACTCGTCTGACGTTCGAGAACGCTGTCTGCAATAGCCTCAAGTTGCCGAACGTGAATGCGAACGAGCCAACGGCCAAATCAATGTTCGAAATCAAGATCACGGTGCCGCGCTATCACGAGATCGCTATCTAAGCGATGGCCACCGAACAGGATATTCGTAACGCGATGACGATTGCGCTGCCTGATCTTCAGGTGGCGCATTTCGCTGTAGCGATCGAGGATGCTCTGCTGCCGGTGCGGGCCGGCTTCCGCGAATGCCGCGGCCTCGGCGGAACGCTGCAGTCATTTTCGATCAACGAGCCGGGGGACGATAAACAGCGACAGTTTCCCCAGCGGGCGGTATTCAAGCCGGTGACGCTGGTCAAAGGCCTCGACGTCGATGGCCATCTGTTCAAGTGGTGGCAACAAGCCAAGGAGTGGCGACCCGGGCAGCCGGACTATCATAAGACGGTGACGGTCTATGCTCTGCAGCGCGTGAGCGAAACGGTCGCGATCGCGCGGCGCGGCTGGGATCTGTTTCGCGCCTATCCTACCGACTGGGATGGACCGGAGCACAACGCGCTGGGCGTGGACATCGCTTTCGAGCGCGTCACGCTCAACTACGAAGAAATGGAGAGCGCTCCATTCGGAGCGTTCGTCAATCTGATATAGGGAGGAACAATGGAACCGATCACGTTTGAGTTGATCGACGGCTTTAAGGATGACGCCGGCAAGCTGCATCGCCGCGTGCAGATGCGGCAGTTGACGATGGCCGACCAGATTGCAATCAAGTCGGATCAAAAGGCTCAGCAGCTGCTCAGCTCTAAGTTCTCAATCGACTCGCCGAACCAGGTCGAACGGATGTTCGCACTAACGGAATTCAACGAGTATTACTGTATCGTCTTTAGGCAGACGGTTCTGGAGATCGGGGATCTCGACCAAACGTACCTGCGGGCCCACGAGATATTCTCCAAGCTGAGCGCGCGCGACGTTGGCCTGATGATTCAGTACCAAAATGGCGCCGGAGGTCGGATGCTGCGAGTCGACCGACTTCTGCAGATACTCCGCGAGCTGAAGCTCTCTGACGCGCTGCGGACGCAGATCACGACCGCGGTGCAGACTGAACTGGGGGAAGCACAAGCGGCGGCCGACGCAAGTTAGTTGATCTGGTCGCCGGGCTGTTCGTCGAATGGCGGGCATATGAACAGCAGGAAGCCTATCTGATCGCTCACTCCAACCTAACTCTTCAAGAAATTCGATCGCTGCCCCACGACTATCGCCTGACGCTGTGCAAGCGCATCAGCGCGATGAAGAAACAGGAAGCTGAAGGCACCTATCTGATATGGACCTAATCAGACAACTCGGACTCGGGTTCGTACTCGAGTTCACGGATAAGACCTCCAAGCAGGTCGCCAGCGCAGCTAAGGAAATTCGCAACCTCAAGGGCGAAATCTCCGAGCTGGGGAGCGATTTCACCCGGCAGGTTGACGCTGTCGAAAAGCAGATGGAGCGCAACCGGAAGGTCGTCAGCACCGGCATTAAGATGATGGCTGCCGGGGCAGCGATCGTAACTCCGGCAGTGGTGGCAGCGCGCGCTGCCATGCGCGATCAGGACACTTGGATCGGCCGTGTAACGCAGTCTATCTACCAGCAGAATCTCACAAGGTCAGCGGCCGTCAAGGCGATGGAGCGCGAGAAGACGCTGGTCGAGGGCCTGGCTCATAGCGAGATCCCAATTCCGAGTGACCAGATGGATCTGGCCTGGATTCGTCTACAGGGCCTGATGAACGACACCGTTGCGGCTACTGAGTCGTATCGCAACATCATGCGCATGGCTGTCGTGACGCAGACTGACGCCACGGCTGCAGTCGAGGCGTACAACACGGTCTGGGGCATTGCGAAGAGTGCGCTCGGAGATATCAGCGCAGGCGAGAAGGCGTTGCGGATTACTGAAATGCTGACTCGTGCTAACCGACAATTCGGCGCCGGCGTGGTGGACATGGCCGACGGCTTGCGATTCGTTTCCGATGAGGCGAGGCTGGCTAATCCGCGCCTTGAGGAATTATTCGCTCTCATGACACCGCTCGTATCTCGCGGCATGCCTGGACGCATGGCGGGATCGGCTGTCGGCGGTCTGCTGTCGAACGTATTGCGCTTCGATCAACAAGTCGATGAGTTGCGCCGAAAGTTGGGGAAGCCGGTGCTTTCATTGGCGGACTTCCAGCAAAAGAAGGAACTGCAACTATCGTTGACTCCCGAGCTGCGCAAGCTCATGGGGATCAACTTCACCGACAAGACCGGCGGCATGCGCAGCCCGATCGACATTCTGACTGATCTCGATGCGGCGCTGGGATTAACTCCGGACCGAGTGTCGAAGATTGACGAGATGATCAAGGGAGGCCAACTAAGCGAGGCTGACCGAATGAAGGCGCTGGGCCTCACGGTACCGCAGCAACAGGCGCTGGTCAACGCGTTCGGAGAGAAGATTGGCAACTTCATCGGGCAGTCGCAGCAGCTCCGTAGCATGGAAAAGCGGTTCGGTGAGACCGGCATTCTGGCAGAGGCCTTTGGCGCTGCTCTGGAGAATGCCTCAGCACAGACGCAGCTGCTTGTCAATTATCTCGATGACTTCGTTGAAGAAGTCGGCACCTCACTTATCCCCACAATCATCGACCTCAGCAAAGCAATCAAGCCGTGGCTTGAGGACTTCACTGAATTCGTTCGCAACAATCCCAACTTCGTCAGAAACGTAGCCCTACCGGCTACCGCCGTTGGTGGCGGCCTTGCTCTTGGCGGTGCGGTTCTCACTGCGGGAGGCGCGGCTGCCAACACCTACCTCGGCTTTCGTATGTGGCAGATGCAACGCGAGATGGCCAAGCAGGCCGGCAGCGCCGTTGCTTCAGCGGCCGATGATGCGGCAATGGCCTCGGTGAAATCGGCCGGAGGCGCGATCGATGACGCGATTAAGTCGGTAGCGAAGACCACCGCGGCTGTTGCTGATGATGCATTTTTCGCAGAGTGGGCGCCCGCGATGGAAAGCGCGATGACGGCAAGCGTGCGCGAAGCGGAGAAGGGCGCCGCGCGCACGATCGCCTCTATGCTCGGCCGGGGAGCTGTTGGAACTGCAAGAGGATTCGGGGGAGTTGGTCTGGCGTCCCTAATTCCCACGGGACTTGAAGCAAGCCTCTCTGCACCGTCATTCCTGGATATCGGGATGCAGGCATTCGGAATTCAACGCAATCGCGCTGCAATCTCTCCGCAGCTTGCCCAGATAGGTACCGCGATTCGGCCGGACATCGCTGTCGGCAAGTATCCGACTATGCCGACATCAGATCTCGCGCGGTTGGGGATGGACCTGCTGGAGGAGCTCGGTCGCTTAGTGCAAGCGCAAGAGCAGTCACTCGACTCGCAGCAACCTATCGTAATCGAGAATCAGCATATCTACGTCAGCGGCGGCACGACGAACGCAACTGAACTGGCGCGAACGCTCTACGGGCTAACGGCCGCCAAGACGCAAGAGGCTGCCGATCGCGCGGTTGGAGCTCAACACTAATGCAGATCGTCATTCCCATTCGAATCGTGCGCGAGCTTCGGCGTGAGCCGATTGCCCGGGCACAGCTCTATAATCTTGATGACAACACCTACTTCAACTTTCAGTTCAATCCGTTGACGATTGAACCGGCAACTGAGTACGGATGGTCGGACGAGGGCTGGACGGGGACGGACAAGATCGATACGCAGTTTCTCGGAGTCGGGCAGACCGAGCTCGACGTGGCCAGCGACTGGCTGGTCGATCCGGTAGCTCCGATCATTCGGCACAATCTCAACAGGGAGCTTGTGTATGACGACGGCGCCGGCAACCGACTGGTAAGGATCGAGGCTGTGATTGCGGCGATTGAGAGTTGGGGAGCGATCCGCTCCGACGAGCGACGCTCGTCGCTGGTGCGACTGATCATCGGCGACAATTGGTATTTCAACGGCCGCATGACACGATTTTCCGCAAGGATTGACGAACGCTTTGCCAGCGGCCTGATCAGGCGGGCATCGCTGCGAATCGGATTCAAAGAGTGGCGGTCGACCGTTCCGATTGCCGGTCGCAACACCGGGTTGGCGAGGATTCGATGACGGAGCAATTCATTACGCCGCGCTACCGAGAGCGAATTGACCAGGTGGCGCAACGAGCCTTTCGCGGTGACCCACTAAGGTATGTCGAGTTGGCGGAACTCAATCCAGACGTCGATCTGTTCTATCCGCACCCGGAGTTGCCGTTGCGAATCTCCGGCGAGAATCCTGCAAGCCTATGATCAACGATCAGTATCTCGCGCCCGTCTGGACGGTTAGCGTCAACGGCGTTGAATTTTCCGAGCAGACGCGGCTGGCGGTGCGGGAGATTGTCTTTGAGGATAAGCTAACCTTTACCGGCAAGGTCGAGCTGGTGATTGAGGGGCACGAGGGATTTGACCTCGAAGTTGCCGACTTGCCGCAAGAAGGCGAGTTGAGTCTCCAGATCGGCTGGGGAACTATTCTCGAAGAGGTCTTCAACGGCGAAATCATTGAAGTCGCTCCAGAGTTCGAGCATGGGCGTGTATCGACGTTGACGCTGATTGCCTATGACCGGAGCTACCTGCTGAAGAAATTCCGGTGGCCACCGGAGGTTTACGACAAGCGCAAGATGGCTGACGTGGTGCGGGCGGTCCTCAACAAGTACCGCGGCCCCGACTACCGCTTCGACGGTACGACGCCATTCTATCTCGATGCTGACGCAGAAATCAAGGATTACACACTGTTTGACTCTGAAGCCGGATTTCGACCGGACGATCAGACCGACTGGGAATTCCTGAATCAGATTGCCGAGGCGTCGAACATGATGCTGCTCGTGCGCAACCGGACGATCTATTTCGTGCGCAGAGAGTTCTTTCAGCAACCGCGCGCCGGCATACCAGTGGTCGTGGTGCCGCCTCAACTCAATTTCTATTACCGGCCATTGCCTGAACAAGAGAACGATCCGCGCGGGCTGGCGCTGTACCAGTTCCGGCCCCGCAATCGCGCACTCAAACAGCGCGACAAGGTGACTGTAGTCGAATGGCACTCTGTCGATGCCGTTGGAAAGAAGCGAGGCGGTTCGACATTGCCGGATATCCGGGGAGAGAGTAACTACACTCAATTGCGAATTGTCGGGCACTCTGTCGAGACACTGACGATTCGCGGGCAGGCGGCGCAGAGCACTTCGGCGGCGAACCTGTTGGCTCAGGCGGAACTGGAAAAGCGCGCGCGTAAGTTCGTCGAAGGGCAGGGCATGGTCAAGGGGTGGCCATATATACGGCTTGGGCAAAGGCACGACTTTGTAATCAACGACCTTGGTGATTTCGGCAAGAAGTTCAGCGGCGAGTATTTCATCTATGGCACTGAGCACCGCTGGACAAGAGAAGAGGGCTATTTGACTCTGATAGACGTCGAGAGAAAGGCATTGCAGGCATGAGGATATATCGCGGCCGCGTTACTGACGTAAGCGACACGAAGAACCAGGGGCGGATCAAGGTTGAACTGCAGGGCTTCTGCTCGCCTGGGCTTGGCGTTGATCCCGATTATCCGAAAGCCAACACGACGGCCTGGTGTCATGTGCTGACGCCGTTCGCGGGATCCGGGTATGGATTCTACTTTCTCCCCCAGGTCGGCGACACCGTCGTGGCCACGCCGCTGGAAAACGGCGAGTTCCTGATCCTCGGCTACCACTGGACGGGGACGCAAGGAAAGCCAAGTGAAGGGACGTCAAGCGCGCGCGTGATTAAGGTGCCTTCCGGCGGGTCAATCATCATCAAGACGGACGGGGGCGGTGAGGTGAAAGTGCTGAGCAATGGTAATGTTGAGATCAACGGGACCGAAGGTGTCGTCACCAAGAAATGCGTTTGCTCACTCACCGGATCGGAACACCCTCAGGCGTCAAGTAGCGTGAAAGCGGAAGGAGCGCTGTAGTGGCTCTCAATGGGAATGACCTGGGTGACCAACTGAAGGCTGCCGTCATGGCGGTGGTGAACACGCTGAATCAATCGTCGAACCCGGTGAACGCCAGTGCCTATCAGACAGCTTTGTTCCGAGCTTGGGGTAATACGATTGTTGACTACTTCAAAGCCAACGCCACGATCAACCCATTGACCGTGACGATGACGCCGAACGACGGTTCGCCGCATACGCACTCACCATCTGCAACCGACACTGCGACTGGTAAGATTTCATGAAGCTGGACGAAATTCGCGGGATCGCTTTCCCGTTGCGCTTTGATGCTGCCGGCCGCGTGGCCAGCTCAGCGGGCGAGCAACACTTGAAAGAGCGGATAGCGCAAGTGTTAATGACGGCGACCGGCGAGCTGCCATTTTGGCCGTCATTCGGCTCGAAGATCCCGCTGCGGGTCTTCACGCCGGTCGGAGGGTCGGCGATCCTCCAGGCGGACGCGATGGAGGCTCTGCGTCAGTGGTGCCCGGATATCGAAGTGACGGAATTGACGCCGATTAACACCGAGCGGACGGCCGCCGGGCAAATGGGATATGCCCTGACGTTCAGGTATCGCGGCGAACAGCAAGCAAGAGTGAGCATCGGATTGAGGTAGTATGACGTTAGTTCCTGATAAAACGCACAAGGTGCCGATCAGCGAGATCGTCTTCACCAATTACGGCTTGACTGATCTTCTGGACAATGCTGTAGCGCGCAAGCGGGAAGTGGCGCCCAATTGGACAGACGAATCTGCGACTGACCCCGGGATGCAGTTGCTTTCGGTCTTTTCGTCGTTGACCCACCTCATGCAGCGCACCATCGATCAGGCAGCCCGCAATACCTCATTGCTGACGGCCGACCGGCGCGAAAGCGTGCGGGTCTTGGCTCGGCCACTGGGCTACGATGTCAAGGAGTATCGCGCCGCAACCGTGAGCGTGCAGTTTACTTTCGAAGTGCCGCATCCGGAGTTGACAATTCCGGCCAGAACACGGCTGTCTACCAGCGGCGTCGGCAACGAGCAGGAGATTGTCTTCGAGACGATCACTGACACGCTGGTGCTGGAAGACGCTGCGACGGCCTCCGTGGCTTGCGTCCAGGGCGAGTCGGTGCTTAACGAAGTGCTCGGGGCTTCGGACGGTTCAGCGCGGCAGAAGTTCTATCTGCGGCGGCGGCCTGTGATCTGGGGCAGCGAGACGATTCAGGTCTTCGATGGCAGCGAATGGGTGATCTGGACGCGGCAGACCGACTTGGTGGAAAGCCTGAGCACGTCGAAACACTACACGGTGACTATCGACAATGAGGGCTGGGTCTATATCCAATTCGGCGACGGTGAGTTCGGAGCGGTGCCGGTGGTCGGCACTAACAACGTGCGCTCCAGCTACCGAATCGGCGGCGGAAACGCCGGGAATGTTGCGGCTAACACGATCACAGAATTGCTCACGCCGATCGATGACGTACTGAGTGTGACCAATCTGGCCGCAGCCACGGGCGGATCTGATCCGGAGACGATTCGCCGGGCCAAGACGGTAGCGCTGGCCAAGTGGCGGGCGCAGTTGACCGGCATGACGGAAGACGGAATCCGGGCGCTGTTGCTCGACTACGTTTCGGACGCCTATGGCGCGATCGCGGCGGTGGGAATCGTGGCCGTCGACAAGCTCACCATCGACGTGCGCTTTGTGCCGGCGACGGGCGGGGTGCCGGCGGCAGGCTTCAAGCAGGAGATCGAAACTTATCTCAACCAGGAAGACGTGGCCGCGATCCTGACCGAGGTCAGAGTCTCCGATCCGGAGTTCCTGGCGGTCGACTACGACGTTGACATCTGGATTGCGGACGGCTATCAGCGCGATCAGGTGATCGAGTACGTGCGGCAAGCAATCGTGCGCTTCGGCTCGCCGACCTACCGCGACGCCGACGGGCTCTACCCGAACCAGTTCGGCCAGATCGTCGCACTCTCGAAGCTTTCCCGTGAAATCCAGAACGTGTCCGGAATCGATTACCTCGTAATCAATTCGCCGGTCTCTGACCTATCGATGCCGGCTTATCAGATAAGATCAATCAACTCAATCGAGATTACCGCCAACCAAGGCGGCACGTCCGTCTCGCGGACAATCCTCAACTTCGAACTCTAACAATCATTCAGGTCTATGTCTAAATTTAGTCGATGGGCTAAATGCCTATTAGTCTTGCTGCTGCTGTGTCTGTTGGAGAACAGCCTTTATGCTTGGACTTATTACGTCAAGACACCTGCAAACGGTGGCTCAGACGCTGCAGATGGCCTGAGTTGGGCAACGGCGTGGGCGACAGTGACGAAGGTTAATGCGACCGTGGTTCCGGGTGACAGTGTGCGATTCGGTACTGGCGTTTGGTACAACTCCCGCTTTGATCTACCCGTTGGCGGCACGTCCGCGACCGATCGCACGGCTTACGGCTGCTCGACATTCACTGCTGCATCGGCACATCTGTCCAAGATTCGCGGAGGCGAAATCGTCGCCGGGACTTGGGTTCCCCATGATACGCTCGGAGCCGAGTGGATTTGGAAAATACCATATTCCCCAACCAACCTTGCGCGGAATTCGTGGTCTGGCCGCACTGACATCGTTACTTGCGTGGTTCAGGACGGCGTGCTCATGCGCCCGCGTCGTGTGCTTAACTCAGGTGACTCCTGGCTATATTCTGACAATCTTGGGGCTGTCGAAGGTCTTTTCTTCGTCGAGACTTACGGGGACCAGTTCTATAATGCTATAGCAGATACGCTCTATATTTGGCCATTCACGCGCACTGATCCCAATAGCTCGGTGGTGATGGCGGCAGCCAGTGATGTGGTCAGCGGCAGACAAGAAGGAAACGACTACATCACCTTCTACGGCCTCGACCTCGAACTTGGCTTCAACATTGTGAGCATGGGGTCGTCTGACGGCGGCGGTGGCGACTATTTCAGATTCGAGAACTGCAATTTTACGTGGGCCTCGAACATGCACGCGGCGAACCCGGCCATCATTTCACATGGCAACACCTATGGCGCGTCGGTCGATTCGTGGTCACGCTTCAACTTCTTCGATGCATGCAGTCTAAGGTATTGCCGAGGCGACTCTCCCATAGTGCATGGCGGTGCCGGATTTTCTTTCTACTCGATCAGAGAGACCGTGGTGCAGAATTGCTTCATTGATTCAACGGTCGTGGCCGCCGGAGTCGGGTTCAAGATGGCCCGCGTTGATAAGTTTGGGCACACAGCCTACGGGAATGTCGTAAAAGGCTGCACGATACTCGGCAAGTCAGAATCGGGAATTTGGTTAGGTACGTCCTCCGAAGCGTGTTCGGTTTACGCGAATACGATCATTAACGGTGACGGCGCGGGAATCGCGTTCTACACCGGTGACGACGCCCATTCTACAAATTTCGAATACTCGATTCATGGGAACAACGTCATTTACAACAACACAGTTGTCGGTACTGATCGCCTTTGGTTCATGGATTATTCATTCGACGCTGGCGGTAACAAGATACGGTACAACATCTTCTATGACCACGACCCTGGTTCGTATGGAACTCGTTGGGCAGGAATTAGGCAGCACAGCTATGAGGCTTTCGTCTCAGTCGATTCGAACATGTACTACGACCCGATTACCTCTTTCAGCGGCTATCTCGACGGGTCTGATAACTGGACGTTCTCTGCATGGCAGGCGCACGGGCTTGACGTTCATGGAGTTTTCGCCAACCCAAACTTTGATGACGTTGTGAATGGAAATGTAGCTCGCACAAGCTCCACTCAGGAAATGAATCTCAGCTACGGCGGGCGGACGTGGACGCGCTACGGTGCCTGGCAGCCGACGCCGAATCAGCATTCGCCTAACTGGCACGACATCGATCAAATCTGGCATGACACCTATGGTGGGTTGGTCAATGCGGCCAACGGCTTTGCGGCCGGCGATACCCTAAATCTGATCGAGAACATCTATTGTCGCAACAAGAAGTGGGGCTTGATCATTCAGGTGCCAGTGCTGGTTCTCGGCAACGGCTATGCCCTGCATCCGGATTCGGTTGTCTTGAACACGATCGCC
Organism: uncultured Ignavibacteria bacterium; assembly: GCA_964584025.1. Taxonomy (GTDB): domain Bacteria; phylum Zixibacteria; class MSB-5A5; order CAIYYT01; family CAIYYT01; genus JADJGC01. The sequence goes on along the minus strand of CAZOYE010000024.1, from coordinate 17,270 downwards.
AACAATTCCTTTGAGACGCCGGACACCGATCCGACGCGGGCGGCTAACTGGGACTTCTCGGGCGCGGCGAACATTACCCGGCAGTTTGGCCACTGGCAGGTTGTGACTGAGGGCAGCGACGAGCCATCGTTGTGGCATGGCAGCTATGCCCTGCGCGTGCAGCTCCCCTGCGGAACGCAGACCGTCAAGAGCAGCGCGCTCTATCAGTTCGCTCCCAAGACGCATCACGCAATTGAGATGGCCTACCTGAACACAGCGGACAATAACGTCCGCATCACCGTCGGCCTGCTCAATGCCAATAACGACACCGCCTATTCAGCGACAAATATTGTCGGCATCATGGAGCGCGGCTCGGAGCCGGTATTTGTCCACTTCATGACGAAAGACACCGTGGAAACCTATCGAGTTTTCATTCAGATCATCGGTGGAGCTGCCGCGGCCAGTTCTAACCAGATATTCATCGACCACGTCCTGCATACGACTTACCGCACTTTCGGTATCGCGCTTGAGCCGGATACCTGCGCATTGACCATCGACATGATGGACAATCAGCGTTTCCTCAACCCCTCGACCGGACTGATGGAGACGGACCCGGGTACCTGCTACGGTTCGACGAACTCGAATCGCGAGCTCTGGGGGATCGGCGCTCAGGGCGGTATCGGCGAAGGAACGGAGATTAGAGACCTGCGGATAGAGCCGGTGCAGCCGTCGCTTTACGGCTGGGGCATTTACGGATCCTACACTTGCAGCGACGTGACTATCGATCGCGGAACGATCAAGCCGAAGGGATCGAATCCGCAGGGTGTGTTCACCTGGAACGGCATTCGCTGGAGCGTCGACTCCATCGATGTGATCTTTCCGACTGATCCGCTTGACTACCACTACACCAAGCGTGAGGCCATTCCATCCGTCGGCATTAACTTGCGAGCTGACAAAAACTCCTACGGCTACAGCAGCCGGGTCTCTTACTGCCGCATTTACAACTACCCATATCAGGGCGTCTACGTGACTACGCGGCGTGATACGTCGGCCGACGACGTGCTGCAGTACCCGCAGAACATCGTCGAGGGCTGCGAATTCTACCCGAAGACGATCATCACCAACGGTTTCGCAATCGAAGACTACGGAAACGCGGCCTCGATCATCCGCAATAACAAGATATTCGGCTCGGGGCAATACCACGGCACCGGCATTCATATCACGACCAAGCTGGCAGACGCAGACTCGTTGCAATGGTCAATCGTCGACGGGAACGTAGGCACAGTCGAGAGCTATCCCTACTCGCAGGAGTATAGCTATGGCCTGCTGGCCTACGGTATTCAGCACGAGGGCGTTGCGCTCTGCTCACTGCGAGCCAATTATGTTACCGCGCTCGCAATCGATCCGGCGGCACCGGCTGTTGATGGGATCAGATTTACAAGGTCGGGATCGTTCAAGCTTGTGATGCACGACAATACGTTTCGTGGATTCTCAACCGGAAACGTGACGGGTGCGGCCGCGCATTTCTATGCGCCGAACTGGGCGTTTGATCCGGTGACCGACGTCTTCGACTGCTTTACTAACGACTTCATCACCAACGGCGTGGCGCTGCGATCTGTCGGCGTCAATTCCGTTGGCCTGCAATTTCGCGACTGCCTCTTCGATTACAAAGACACGTTGACCGCGCCCAACTGGAAAAAGATGAAGTCGGGGGAGAATGCTTTCCTGCCGGCGCGGGACCTGCGCTTTATCGACAATCGCTATGGCGACGCCGAGGCCGACTCCGCCTTCGAGCAGACGATGATGTTTGGGGCTTACAACTATCTCTCGACCGCAGACAACGGTACTGAGTGGCTGCTCTCGTGGTCAACGACGATCAACAGCCTGGGTGCGGGCGGTCCGCAAGAGGGGGATTCGGTCTTCATCATTACCGCTCAGGCTGATACGGTCTCCAAGGGTGCGACGAATGTCCTGGGGCAGTATATCGCCATCATCGACCAGTTCCGCGACTCTGCGGCCACCACGACTTACAATCAGAGTGTTGACCGGACGAACTACAGCCCCTACACGATCAGGGTGCGGCATTCCGGCTTCGAGTTGGAGCAGGTAGTAGCGATCGACGACAAGAAGACGTTGAACTTCAATTTCAGTAACGACCTCTCCGGTCTATTCAAACGCAAGAAGAGAATCATCGAATAGGAGCTAACATGATCAGGAAGATCATCGCCGGCATGCTCATCTTGAGCTTGCTGGCTTTACCGCTTTGGGGCGCGAACGTCGGCGAGAAACGAGCGGTGGATAACATTACCGGCTACCTCAACAAGCCACTCAACACTTCGGTACAGCCGGTCAAGCCGGACTCAGCTTCGGTGCGATCGCTACGCGCGGGCAGCGGGCAGGTCCATTTCGGATTCAGTAATACCTTTCCCTTCAATGACCTCAGTATCACACTGCAAATCAACCGCGAAGACTCAACTTACATTTTCGATGATCAGATTCAGGATATCGACGGCGCCGGAGGAAATGGGCAATACACAACGATCGTGACGCTCTACGGCGGCGGTGATATCGCCGAGACTAAGTTTGAATACGACGTCAAGACCAACACCGTCGAGGCCGTTGATGCGCGAATCATGGCCAACCTCGATGTGCTCGTTAGCACTCGCCTCGCACCGCAGACGGCCGGCCGCACCCTCTTGGTTGGCGTGGCCGGGCATGCAGCGATCGACCTGGGAAACAAGATCGGGCAGTACGGTGCGAATGACTTCACTGATGGATTCTTGACCAACGCCAAGATAGCTGACGGCTTTCTGTCTTCATCGAAGATCGCTGCCGGCTCCATCACCTCGACTCAAGCGCCAAATCTCGATGCCACAATCTCGTCTCGATTAGCACCGGGCGGCACATTGGCCACTGTCACCAACGTCAATCAACTCGGCGGCACAGCGGCTGGGCTATCCGGCCTGAACAATATGTTCAATGCCGACGAGAATTACGCGCAGGCAGAGTTGACGATTCTCGGACACACCGGTCTCGACTACAGCAGGACGATCGGCGCGATCGGACCGGAAGACCTTACCGATGGCCTACTGACAAATGGCAAGTTTGCCGATGGCGCGATAACGGTAACGAAGATTGCCGACGGCGCGATTACTTCCGCGAAGGCGCCGAACCTCGATGTCGCGGTTAGCACGAGGTTGGCTCCGACGACGGCTGGGCGAACACTGGACGTGGCTACGACCGGCGAAGCCGGCATGGATTTGTCAAACGTGAATGGCCAGCTGGATGCGGCTGAGATTGCGACCGGCGCCATTACATCAGCAAAGATCGCTGCCGGAGCAATAACCGTAACTCAGGCCCCAAACCTTGATGCTGCGATCTCTTCGCGCCTGGCCCCGGGTGGTACTTTGGCACAAGTGACGAATCTTAACCAGCTTGGCGGATCAGCTGTAGGTATTACTGGCCTCAACGAGATGTTCGACGCAGACGCTGTCTACGCGCCGGGTGAACTTACCGTGACACTCGCCTCGAATGGGACTGAAAACGACACGCGCATGACGACGGCGCTCAACAACCTGGCCACTCTCATTTCGGCAACCGACTCGCTGGAGACTTGGACTGAATTCATGATGTACATCAGCCACGCCTGCGCCGGCTGTTCGACGAAGTATCTCCCGGCCGACGGTACCGGCTATAAGGACGGCTACGAGGTCTACCAGGGCGGCGTGAAGAAAGCCACGGTGCTCTTCCACCACAACAACAACCCGGCTGTGCTCGACGCTCGGAAGACGACCAAGAATTACTAATGGGCTTCGATGATTTTCAACCGACTCCCGGAGGCGGGTTTGATTTCAATCCCGTCTTTCCGACCGGAGTCGGAGTTGCGCCGACGCCGGCGACGCGGCAGCGGCCGTTCCCGGAAACGCGGATCTGGCCGGAGCGTATTGACCTGCTCGACTTTCTCCCGTCGTGTCAAAGGTCAGACGGCATGCGCGAGTTTGCGCTGCCGGTCAACGCGCAGCTCAACGAGACGCGCGCCCTGGCCTTGAGCCTTACCGATCTGGCCGACTACGAATACTGCCCGGTCAAGTTCCTGCCGCACTTGGCGGCCAACTTCGGCTTTGAGCTGATCGATATCTCCTATGCCACGGAACGGGAGCTGCGGCGTCTCTGCCGTGATGCCTTTGTCATCATGAAACGGCGCTGTTCATTATGGTCGGTGCGGCGCATCATCGAGGACCTCGGGTTCACGGCGACGCTTAATGCCGAGTACCAGATTTCCGGCCGGTTCAACAAGCACCGGTTTTGGAGCCGGGCGGCGGCGACGTCAAAGGAACTGACGTTCAACTGGGATGCCGCTTCGCTCGAAGGCTGGGGCAATGAGGCTTTGGGCAACTTCAAGGCGATTGCCTCCAGCTTGCGCGGTTCTGCGAATTCCGGTACGGCCGCGCCAACGATGTCAGCCACTTACCCGGAGACAACTTCTGATTACAATCTGCAATTCGACTATCGACTCCTGACTTCGGGAGACTGTTGGTTCGGAGCGATCGCGCGCTGGGAATCGACCTCGAAGGTGCTGCTGGTAACATTCTCCAAGAGCGGCGCCACAGAGTCCCTGACCGTTTACGCCTATGTCTCGGGTTGGATCGCCCTGGCGACGGTCGATATCTCCGCCATCGACTGGAAGACGGGCATGCACCGAGTGACGATCTGGGACTCGGGGACGACGATAACTGTCTTTCTCGATGACACGGTGCTGATGTACCAGGTCGTCTATGCGGCGCTGGTCAGTCCGGTCAAGAAGGGGCTCTTCTGCGCCGCCGGGACCGAAGTTGAATTCGACAACTACATTCTCCGGGTTCTCGATCGCCGCAAGCTGCCGAAGTTCTATGACCCAACACAGGCGGACAAAAGCCTGAAGATCACTCTTGCCGGCACGCCTGATTTTGCCACGGCCAAGCAGGAATATCTGGAAGCAATCATCCCCCAATTCGTGCCCATCGACACGGAAGTGCAATGGGTTTGAGGTGAAGCATGGGAAACGCTGATATAACAAGAGACCAGTTTAGCGCCGCGAAAAACGTCATTCGTAAGATCGGCCAGCGCGACGTCTATATCGTCGATGCAGACTTCAACGAACAGGGGCAAGTCTCCGACTATCGACTGACCGAGCTGGCGTACCTGCTGGCGCAGGGCAAGAATATCCGTTTCGGCTCCGGCTGGGCGATCTCGGGCGGGTCGAATCAGATCTCGATCACGGCGGGCAAGGCACTGATTCAGCTGGCGACGGGGCAGTCGTACATCTTGAATCAGCCAACGTCGCCATTGAATGTCACCGGTTGGACAACGCCCTCCGGTGGCAACCGGACCGACATTCTCTATGCCGACATCTCGCTACCGATTATCGACGTCGGCGACGATGCAACGATCGTCAATCCGACGGTTGGGTTGGAGACGTGCGTCGATCAGCGACTGACCTATACGCTGGTGAAGCTCCAGGGGACGGTGGGCGGCGGCGTGCCGACGATACCGACACCGCCGGCGGGACATTATTACGTGGCGATCTGCCAGATTGCGCGAACCAGCGGACAGGCGACGATCAATGCCATCGATATCACGAATCTCCTGACGCCATGGCATCCGCTGCAGGAAGTAGTTATCTGGAATCACGCCTATGTGGCTCCCGTTGGCCAGAACTTCACGATCATTGACGACTGGGACGATCAGACAAAGGTGATCGGGCTGACCAACGATTCGACGCCGACTTACTACAAGAAGCTGGCCGTACCGCTATACAAGAAGCCGTGGTTCAACACGGTGATCTTTCGGGCACAGTTGCGCCGCCGTACCAGTTCATCGGCCACCTACAACATGCGGTTAACGGTCAATGGTTTCACCCCAGACGTTTGGATCATGGGCGATGATGCCTGGACGCTCTACGAGCGTAAGATCAGGGTCGAGACAGCCGCTGACAATGCCGACCTCTTCGTGACATTTGAAATGGAAAGTCAGATTTCCGGCGCCCCGCTCATGCGTAAGGGGATGATACTGGTCGCCTCAGAGTAACTCATGGCAATCGCCTCGCTTAACCTCAAGAAGTGCACGGGCACGAACGCGGCGACCGAGACGACAATCTCCGACAAGCGGTTGGCGTTCCTGTCGATCGATTCGACCGGCAACGATCACAACGCCAACCCGATTCCGGTGCCGCGCGATGCGGGATCCTCCCCGGCCTACGGCATGGAGCTGTGGATCCGCTGGGAGCTGGCGGCCGCTCCGGATGGCTATCTCAACAACTTCAAGTACGCCGGTCCGGCGACGCAACCGGATGCCGATGCGAATCCGCCGAACAAGGTCACGATCTACGCGGGCACGACCGGCACCGGCGCGACTCCGGTGAAGACGCAATCGAGTGTGGCGACGGCGGCGCAGCACACGAATTACTACTCGGAGGCCACGGCATTGGCGATCGGCGTTGTGCCCGGAGATGGGAAGCTTGAAGCCGTCGGCGAGAAGACCAATTTCCTGGTGCTGCAACCGCGCGTCGCCTATGGCGCGGTGCAGGGGCTAAAACCGACACAGGTGCACGTGCTCTATTTCGACGAAGTATGAAGTATTTCTGGGTGCTACAATTTGCCGACGGCTCAATTCTCGATGAGCGCGAATGGAGAGCGATGCCCCGCGAAAGTCGCATAGACCCGCAGTGCATTGCCGGCGATCATAGCCCTGCCTTGGTAGTAAAACTCTACCGCGAAGACGAGCGAGGCGATCTGGAAATGGCGCGAATCTACATCCCGCCACAGGCGCAGCCGCTCTGTCACAAACGGCACGCCGTGAATGCGCAGACTGGCGAGTCCCTCGGCCACGTCTGTCGAATCGGCTGGCGGCTCGATCATCTGCGTTATTTTATCAACTTCGACCCCGAGACCGGCCAGCTGTCCGGCATGCTCGACACGCTCTAATTTCCGAAATCAATGGCAACTGAAATCCTGAATGTCAGCGCGGCTGGTGATCTTGCAAATTGGACGCCGTCGACTGGTTCTAATTATCAATGCGTCACGTCGGATGACAGCGACTACGTTGAGACTTTGGGATCCTCCTACGTTGAGGACGCGCACAACCTTACCAACCCCGCGTCCGTCTCCGGCACGATTAACTCGGTTACGGTTCACGTCATCTGCCGGAAGACCGGGACATCGACGAATAACCAAGTTGCGCCGCTCATCCGCCTGGCCGGCACTAACACGACCGGATCGAACTTCGCGATTACAACCTCTGACGCGGAATACTCTGCGGTTCTGGCTCGTCCTGGTGGTGGCAGTTGGTCGGTTGATGATCTCAACAGCCTGCAAGTCGGCTACCGCGGCCGCGCGCGAGGCACCGGTACGGAAGGCCCGCGCGTTGATAAGGCTTGGGTCGTCGTTGATTACACACCGACTTCGAATCATCCCGCACCGACGTCACTGGAATGCGACCGGCAATCACAGCCGGAAAGCGCTTCTGACGATCCCGTCTTCTCGGCTATCTGGCAAGCCACCGGCGATTCTGGGACGGCAACGCATGCCTATGTGCAGGTCTCGGAAGTCAACACCTTTGCGAGTTTCAAGTGGGACTCCGGCTGGATTGACATTGCCGATATCTCCGACAACACGCGCTGTCAGTTGATCGACTACGCGGGGACGGAACTTTCTTCAGACCCGCCGAACGGCTGGTATTACTGGCGGATCAAGTTCAAAGACGGCTCCAGCGTCGAGAGCGATTGGAGCGGTACCGCGCAATTCAAGGGCGTCGTACGACCGTGGGGAGATCGCAGCTATGCGCTGCGGCGCAAGTTGCTGCTCAATACCGATCATGCGGATGTTCCCGGAGATTTCACCTATCGATTCAAGATCAAGACCGGCAACCGATCGCGGGTAACCGGTAGCGGCATGAATAATGACGCGATCCAGGAAGCCGGCTACATGGTCGCCGACTACGGAAATAAGACGCACGTGGTGTTCCTGGGAGAACTTGGCAGCGACGGTCTGCTGGGAATCTACATCAATACGCTTGACCGCTCGACAGGTATCTGGGGCACGCCATACCGGATCGACGACGCCAAGACAGCGATCGACACGCACAATTATCCGACCATGTGCATCGACAACAACGGGATCATCCATGTCTTCTATGGCTGCCATAATGCCCCCTGCTATTACACGCGCTCCCGTGTGTCGAATGAATCAGGCGCTTTCCCGGGTGACGGCGATGAAAACGGCGTTTGGCACACGCCAATCACGCTCGGAAGTGATCTGACCTACCCGGTCGCCTTCGTGGTGCCATCGACGAACCGGGTCGTGATGATTGCTCGCGGCGGGAATCAGTTAAAGACACTGATGGCCTGGTCGACTGATGGCGGTGCAAACTGGTTCGTCAATTCTGTAATCGTCAATAACAACGATAGTGATGGCTTTCGCACGTACTGCTATGGCGTCCGCTTCGACCGTACGCGCGAACGATTACATATCGGGTATTCGTTCATCAAGGACGGCAACATTACTCAGGGTGTCTATTACGCTTATTCTGACTTCACGCCTGGTATTGCTGAGGGTTTCTTCTATTGGAAGGGTGCCAACGGATTCCAGATTGGCATCACAACAGCGGTGCCGATTACTCGCTCATCCGCTGACCCTGTGATCGTCAACGAGGCCGGTGATCGCGTCATCTTCTTCTGCCGGCATATCGCGCTGACCACTGACGGCCAGCCGCTAATCTTCTGGGCCTATGCCTCGGACCTTGAACTCTGGGGGCAAGAGGCATCATTCGGCATGTCGCGCTGGGACTCGGGATCCTCGCAGTGGGTGCACAAGTGGATTACTGAAGAGTACGACATCAAGGCGCGCACCGACCGCTCAGGTGTACCGTCAATCGTCGATGCTGACGGAGTCATCCATACTTTTACGTCTACTGATTCTGTAGTAGAGAGACATCACATTCCCACCGGCAACGGGTTTCATACGAACTACTCCACGACTGGTGCGGCCTCCGGTTACCTGGCCGTCGATGATGGAGTGGAGCGGTATGACGCAGCCGATACCTATGTTGGCGGCACGACATCGGGAGAAGCGTCCTTTACATCGAACAAGACGCTGCCGGATGGCGTTGTCGTCGTCAAGGTTGGCGTAGAGGCCGTCATTGAAGATCAAAGCACCGGCTGCAATTTTCGGCCCTTCCTCCGGATCGGCGGTGTCGACTACGAGGGCGACGATTTCTCTTCCATCGGGAGCGGCTGGCAGACGATTCGCTTCTGGTGGGATCTCAATCCCAACACCGGCCAGGCGTGGACCAAGGCCGGCGCCGAAGGCGCTGAATTCGGTGTCAAGCAGACGGTGGCTTCGAAGACGTGGCGAATTACGAGACTGAATCGCTTGCCGCTGGTGCAATACTCGACCAGCAATGAGAACTTCGCCAGCGAGATCGCTGAGTTGACTTCCTCGGACTTGGGCGCTAACTGGTCGATCCGGCGGGTGACAGAGAACTCATTCGTCGGCGTTCCGATGCTCAATATCAAACACTACTACACAAATCGGCGCATCGAGTTGGTCTGGTGCGCCGGTCGCGACGTGTTCTATCTCGATCAGCGGCCGTATGGCCTCGTGCGCAATGACGCGCGGGATCTTCGCATCTATTGGAAGGGAGCTGCGAGTTCGGCAGAGCAACATCGCATCATCGACTACGCAGATCACCAGGAGACGACGGTCTCATTTCGTGCGCCGGAAGCTATTTCAGCAGGGAAGAAGGCGGGCACCAAGGACCTCTACGTCAGCTACGGCAACCCGAATCAATTGGGCAATCCACTTTCCGATCCGAATCAGGTCTTTCCACTGCTCTTTGAAAACTTCGAGACGCTTGACAATGGCGACAACCTCCACGGGCAGCGGGGATGGACGGTGCTCGAGGGCGACGCCACGATCTATGCATCCCCACCGGAACATAACAACTCCGTGTATGCCGGCTCCAAGTCTTTGAAGATGGCCGCCGTCGGGACACAGTCCGAAGTCGAAAAGTCCCTGCAAGCCGCGACCTCTGACATCGTTGTTGACGGCGCTGTTATGCTGTGGGGTAGTGCCGCCAGACTCTGGATCAAGGCGGTAGATGGATCCAACAATGTCTTTGCTGCCGGGATCAACGGCGCTACCGGCTACGCCTGTTATCTCGATGGCAATGGCTGGCACGACCATGCGACGATCCGCGCCTGGCCAGGATTCATGAGTCGGATAAAGCTGCAGATAACTGCGTCTGGGTGCTCGGCCTGGATCAACGATCAGAAGATTTGCGACGAAATCTCGGCAATCACCTCGGTTTCGAAGGTGCGCCTTGGAGCGACGTCACTGGCGCATTTTGATCTCGTTCATTGTTATCGATCGCTGCATCGCCGAGTCTATCAATCGATAACGTCAAGCTTCACTGACAACGCGATTACACATAACTCGGATCACACCTCGACTTACCAGTCCACCAACGACGGCAAACACGACATGAGCGCCACCGATACGGTGCGCATCGAGGTCAAGGTGCGAGCGCGGTTGACTTCGGAAGAGATCGGCACGCACTACGCCGACGTGCACGTGTGGCTGTCCAGCGGGATTGTCTACAATTCGAACACGATCATCGATGATGAGACGCTGAGAATTACACCGCTGGTGATCAATACCTGGGTTTCCGGCACGGTGGTCTTCTATACGCTGGCCGAGGGATCCTACTCGGTCAAAGTTGACTACTATGCCTCGGACATTACCCCCAGCGGCGTTACGATCGAGATAGAGGAGATCAAGCGTTACTACTTCCAACACGATCCGATTATCGAGCTGCAAGCCGAAGAAGTTTCCGGCTTTCTGATTGACATGGCCTTGCTGGGTCGCGGTACCGAGCAGTTCACGACCGACATGAAGCTGCAGGACTATTATCTGCAGACGCGCAGCGTGCTGCCGGTGGAGATCAAGCGGGGTCTGCAGACGCGCAGCGTGCTGCCGGTGGAGATCAAGCGGGGTCTGCAGACGCGCAGCGTGCTGCCGGTGGAGATCAAGCGGGGTCTGCAGACGCGCAGCGTGCTGCCGGTGGAGTTCGCTGTGCCGTTCCTGGCCACGGTCCGCACGGCCGTCGAGTTGCTGCGCAGAGTGACTCAGAGCGGGAGGATGAACACTGAATATCAGGGCGCGATCGCGGTGCGGCCGCAACTGGCCGTGGAGCAGCAAGTGACACTTACGACACAGACGCAAATCTTTGGCGAGTGGCTGGCGAAGGTAACGGCAACCGAGCCGTTGCCGGCTGATTCGCTGGCAGCGATCGAAATGCGCTTGCTGATTCCGACCGAATATCGCGGCTCTACGGCGGTCGCGATGACAGTGCCGGTTGAGTATTTACGCTCACTGCTGGTGATGACGCGCACGCCGGCGGAGTTTCTCTATGCGACGATTGCCACGGCGCCGCTCTCGGTAGACGCGGGCGCATCCGCCGCCGTTGCCCTGCAATTGCCGATCGAAGTGCGCGGCGGCGTGACGATCGTGCTGATCATGCCGGTCGAGCAAAGGCAAACGCTTCTGGCGCAGCTGACCTCGCCGGTAGAATTCAATCGCCTCGTCCTGACGGGCGCGATCATGCCGGCCGAATCGCTGCGGCGAATCCAGATCTCATCGGCGGCGCCGGTGGAATGGGCGGGATCGATGCAGGTGGACGCCTTGGTGACCTTGCCAGTCGAGTACCTCGGCACCGTGCAGGTGACGCCGCCGTTGCAGGTCGAGGCCAACCGCAAGACCACGGAATCGGCCAAGATCCTGATCGACTTCGCCGGAACGCTGAGCGTCAGCAGCGCGGCGGCAGTTGAGTGGCTGGAGACGATCCAGTTCTTCCATCGCCTCGAGGTCGAATCGCTGAGGATTCTTACCGAGGGCAGCCGCAGCTTTGTCGAATACCTCGAGCGACGGTATGCCAGCGCGGCCGTAGCGGTCGACTTTGTGGCCGCGGTGGTTGCAGCCCAGCGGCTGGCGGTCGAATGGCTGGGTGAGGAGGCCTTTAGCGTCGGCATTGCGCTGCCGATCGAGTGGCGCGCCAGTCTGGACGCGGCGAATCGGCTGCACGTCGAGGCGCTGACGACCCGGACGGTGGCCAACCTGCTGCCGCTGGAGGCGTTGCAGCGCACGAGCGCAGCGGTGGCGCTGCCGGTTGATTTCAAGAACACGATTAGCTCGGCGATCGCGCGAATCGGGATTGACTGGGTGCAGCAGCTGGCGGCCGCGCTGAATCTCAAAGTTGAGACCGGTCGCGTGCTCGAGTCGCCCATCAGGGCAAGCATCGAGCATGGCCTGCAGACCCTGATGACTTGGCAGCTGCCGGTGGAGTTTGCCGGCGCGATCGCGTTCAGCGCGACGATGCCGATTCCGATCGAATGGCGGCGGACGATCATTGCCAATCAACAGACACCGATCGAGAGCCGCGCGCATTTGAGTATCCTCGGCGGCCGACTGCTGATCGAATCGGGACGAGCGTTTGCCGCGAGCAATCGATTCGCGGTGGAATACGGCGAGGCGCTCCGGGTAGCTCAGCAGATCCTCGCCGAATGGGTGGGCACCCTCAATGCGACGGCGACTATGCACGTCGACTATGTGAGCCCGGTTGCCGGGACTATCACCACTAATATCGAATTCAATAAGCGCGTCACGGTACAGTCGCGCCTCGAAGTCGAGCAGCTCCTGCAGGTACTCGAGGGCGTGCAATTGCCGGTGGAATATATCGGCGTTTTTCTGGCCACGCTGGCGATCGCGCGGGCACAACTCTTCGTGCCGGAACTTGCCGGGGCGATGGTGCGCACACCGGCGATCGCCGACGCGCTGCTCCGATGCTGCCAGCTTTCGGGGGTAACCTTGACCACCGCGCAGTTACATGCGGCCGCAGCGAGAATCGCAGAACTCCTTAAAGCGGAACTCAGGAAGGGCACAATATGATCACCGTTGACGGAGCTGTCCGCGAGGGCAATTCCTTTGAACTCTATTTCGACCAGCAGCTGACGACGGCCGCCGGGACGGTCGTGGTACGCTCGATGATTACGTCGGCGACGCTGACGATCTCGCTCAAGTCCGACCGCACGAGGATTATCAACAACCGAGAGAATCTCGACGTTGCTGATAGCTTCAACGAGCAGGGGGAATTCCGTCTGGCGCTTACGCCCGCCGACGCTGTGATCCTGTCTGCTAATCCGGCAACGCGGGATGAGGTGCACGTGGCCACGTTGACCGTCGTCATCGGCGGCGCCGAGCCGCAGACCTTTGTCGACGAGCTGCATTTCAAGGTCGTCAATCTGGATACCGTCCAGTCCTAAACTCCGCACTCAATCACAACAGCTAAATACGAGGTAAACCATGAGCGTTCTCAAGCGCGACATTCGCGTCTATGGCTCTACGACCATGCCGGATGATGATACCGTTCAGAACATCGGCGGCGCTATCGACACGAGCCGCAAGCTGGTCTGGGGAGAACTCGCATCCGCGGTGCAGCTGAAAGCTGTGTCATCGAATTCCGGTGATACGACTCAGAGCATCACCATCACCGGCCGTACCGGCTCCGGCGCCAAGGTGACGGAAACGATCAATTTGAATGGCGTGACGCCGGCCCAGGCCGGAGTGCCGAAGACGTTCGCCCGTTTGATGAAGGCTATCAAGTCGGCGACCTGCACCGGGCACGTGGCGTTGATGTCGAACACGGCGACGCGTTCGAATACGGCGTTGGGTGGCGGTGTCGATTCCGACGGTGCTCCCTACATCGACCTCGATGCCGGCGCGTCGGCAACCGACGATATCTACAAAGGCGAGGTCGTGCGCATTACCTCCGGCACCGGCGCCAATGGACTGAATGAAATCGTCGCCTATAACGGCACGCTCAAACGCGCTTACGTCCGCAATGATTGGGGCACTGCACCGGCGAGTGGCTCCGGCTTCGAAATCGCCAAGGGGATGTTCTTCGAAAAGACCCCGAGCGAGATCATGGAGTGCCGGCGCATTCACTTCGACGAAGCGGCAAACGCGGCCGGGGGCTCCAACAAGATCAGCTACGACAAGGGCTTCCTCAAGAACACTCATGCAACACTGGCCTTGACGAACGCCCAGGTGAGTGAAGTCGCGGGAGGCATTGCTGCGAAGGAGACCTTTGCACTCGACGCCGCGGTAAACGGCTCGACGACTAACGGCGCTGGCAACAACCGCAACGTGGCGCCGACCGGGACCTTCGACTCCAACGCTAAGAACGTGCCTGGCGGCAATCTTGAACCAGGCGATGCCATCGGCTTCTGGCCCGCATTATCGCTCAACGCCGGTGATGCCGCGCAGAACAGCTACTATGAGCTGCAGGTAGCCGGGACGACGACGTAATGGCGAAGTTCGAACCCGAGTTGGAAAAAGTCATCGTGCGCGAAGGTGGTCGCGCGGCGTGGCATAGGAAGGTCAGCGATAAAGGCGGCGAGACGTATTGCGGCGCTTCTCGTCGCTATCATCCGACTTGGAAGGGCTGGAAGATTATCGATGCTCTGCGCAACAACCACCGCTTCCCGGACATTCTCGCCGAGAGCCCGACGCTGCGGACGGCGCTGAACGAATTCTATCGCGACCTGTTCTGGGCACCGGTCAAGGGAGACGAGATCGAATCTCAGGAGATTGCCGGAATTCTCTTCGACTTCGCGATCAACTCCGGACCGGCCGACGCCGGCGAGACTCTCCAGGAGGTGCTCAACTGTCTCAATCGCAATGGCGCTTCATGGCCGGAGCTGAAGGTCGACGGCGATATCGGTCCGAAAACGCTCGCGGCGCTTGCGGCAGCAAAGGACGACTGGGACATGATCCCCGGGTTCATGCGATCGCTGAGGGTATGGCACCTCAAGGAGTTCATGCGTAAGAATCCCGATCAGGAGATCAACGCCCGCGGTCTCATTCGCCGGGCGCTGGGGATCAAGTATAAGTAAGTCTGCACATGAATCTGTACCAGGAGGAAACTATGGAAATTGTCTTGGCAAAAGGAGCACTCTACGGAGGCTTCGTGCTGGCGATCGTCGCCGGTCTAAAGTCAATGATTGGTGCAATCAACGGGTGGCGCACTTTGATTCCCGTCGTGCTGTGTTCTGCGGCATTCGCTTGGGGAGATCGAGCTTTGGTAACGCCGACTCCGGATCTCGGTGTCACGGCCATGGTCTTCGTGGCGACGGTTGCAGCTGCCATCGGCGTCAATTTGACGATTATGAAAGCTGCCGGCGGGGCTTTCCCTTCCATGAAGGTGAACAAGAATGGGTCTGATACCTAAAGGCATCTTGGCCAATGCTGACCTCGACGTGCTGAAAAGCAAAGAGGTACGGCAACTGATTAACCTAATCGGGCGCTGGGCTCTTTATACGGCGGCAACGCTGGCGCTGGGGTTCATCGGAGCGGCTGCTGTCTTGATCGAGGCGGCATCCTGGGCGGCTGTACTGTCAGTGATCGGGACGTTGCTGTCGGCCGCGCTTGGAGTTGAACACAAACTGTCCGCAAATGCTGCCGCACAGAATCCTCAGTACAAGATTCCGCATGATCCGAGTGTAGCGCCGCCAACTCTTGGAAAGGACTGACCATGAAGAAGTTTCTGACAATAGTTCTCGTGCTGACGCTTTGCGTCGCGGCATCGGCGCAGAATGTCGGTGATATCAAGGGAATGTTCGCTGGAGTCACGCTCAAAAAGAGCCTGCAGTTTAGCCAGACGAACTATGCGGCGGGTTACCTGCTCAATCCCGGTGGTGCATACTACCAAGCGGTCGGCGTCAGCTGGGATTCGAAGCTCGGACTCGTGAGCCTCGAATTCCCCGCCTTCGTGCGAATGAAAGGGCAGTTATTCCTAACGGGATCGTTCGATCCGTTTGATGTGGCCACCAGTTCGGGAATCATTGTTCGCAATCCGTCGATCGGGATGAAAGCGGGCGGCGCCTATGTTACCAAAAAACCGGTTTTTCAAGAGTTGTATCTCGCGGCCTCATTGGTGTTCGTCTACAAGACCTATTTCGACGCGGGTGAGGAAGCGCAGGTCGATCCACAACCGCTCGCAACTGATAACCTCGGCAGCGAAGTTTGGTTTACGATCGCGCTGCTAAACATTCTCTGAGGGCGACATGATCGAACGACAAAGTCTCTTGCGGCCGGGAACGGTGATCCTGCTGGTGCCGCAGATTGAGTGGTGGAAGATTTGGAAGTTCGCCCTCAATTTGCTCTACTCGAGGATCCAGCGCATTCAGAAGCGCTGGTTCGCTCCGATGGATCGGTGGCTGGGCAGGATATTCACCGAGAGTTGCCACGTGATGATCGTCTGCAAGGAAGGTCGGGTTTACGATCCGACGTTTCCGCGCATGCAGTGGAAAATGATCGACCAGCTCGGCGGCGATCACTTTCGAGCCTACTGGTATCGCGACGTTGATATCTCTGGTGAGCCCTACGCTACAATCCTGCACGAGCTTTGCGATCAGTCGGTTCGCCAGCGCGAGATTTATGACGTGCTCGATTTGATTCAGTTCGAGATGATCGATGTCATCGGTTACAGCGGTCCGGACGTAACGAAGAACAAGATCGCCGGGAACATTGCCAACACCGTCGGTCTCGATCCGAAGGGCATGGTCTGCTCGACATCGAGCCGGTCGAAGTTCGAGGGACTACGGAAGAGAATCGAGCGGGATCATCCGGGGCTGCCACAGTTGCGCCGTTTGTTCACTCTTCCGAACGGCGCGGAGACCTTGGTTGAGCTGACTCTCCCGGAGGCCTGGGCAAACTTCTCCGACGATACACACTACGATCAAGAGCAATTCCATCCGGACTTTCGCTCTATCGGCGAATGGAAGGCCGGCAAAAAGATCAGATAAACGGCTCGCAAGGCCGTACTTCCCTCCTATATCAGAGGCGACCCCGCTTGGAGCAATCCAGGCGGGTTTTTTGTTTGGCTGTGATGCCGAAGAATCCGGCCAATGGGCAAGCAGAAGCAAGGCACAGCGTCGCGCTTGCGGCTCAACTCAAGTAGTTTGACCGGGAATGGTTCGCATCGCTCAGCGAGGCTGTAATCGCGTCGAGCTGTTACGCCAGCGTAACACTTAGCGAGACAAGATAGACAACTTAGACATCAGGCAACGACTTAGCGACCATGCGTAACAGTGCTGTTCTTGCCTTCATTTATCGTAAGCTGTTGCTGGAAATCGCTGTCTGATAATGGCGTCCCCAACGGGAGTCGAACCCGTGTCGCCGCCGTGAAAGGGCGGTGTC
>CAZOYE010000023.1:0-58405 GCA_964584025.1 uncultured Ignavibacteria bacterium | reverse complement strand
CTTGGGAGAGGGGGCGGGGGTGAGGGCGTTATGCGACGAGTGATCGATCTCCCAAACAACCATCCCCCAACCTATCTTAACAATACTGGATTCCCAAACTCCACTATTACTTCCCACATTTCTCGACTTCCCCGGCCAATAATCTCTTGACAGCCCATCCCATCTCGATATATTTGCCCCCTAACTCAAGGCGGCTCAGGCATGAACGACAAAAACGACGAGAAGTCTGAGTACCTCAGGCAGATCGGCCTGTTGAGCGCAATACCGATTCTGATGGTTGTCGGACCGTTGGTCGGGTTCTTTATCGGGAGTTGGATCGACAACTGGGCGGGGACAGACCCCTGGTTTAAAGCTATCTTGATTATTCTGGGATTTGTTGCGTCAGGCAAAGAAATCTATAACATCGTGCGTAGAGTGAATAAGAGTTTGTAATTTTTTTCACAAGCATGGGATTGGAATTCATCACACGAGTCATTCGCACCAGCGCCATCACGGGGCTGGTGGTCGCGCTTTGCCTCGCCTTCTACTACGACTGGAAATTCTCCCTCGGCTTCCTGACCGGACTGGCCTGGAGCCTGGTTAATCTCTTCTTCATTCGCCAATTGATCGCCGAAGTCGTTTCACCCGGCAAAACGGTGCGTAAAAATCTCACCGCTGCGCTGGCGATTATCAAGTTCCCGCTGCTCTATGTCGCGGGCTACTTCATTATTGCCTCCGGCTGGTTTTCGATTTACGCCTTGCTCGTCGGTTTCTCGTTCCTGTTTGTCATTATCGTGCTCAAAGTCCTTGGTCGCCTCTTCTTGGGTCTCGACTTGCCGGGACTTAAGCAAAATCACGTAGAGGGTACGCGCCCGTGAACCTGTCCTTGATCAACGTCTTCGCTTCGTCAACCCACGGAGATTCGCCCGTTGCTGACTCTCTTGCACACGCCGTCGACTCACTCGCGCACGCTGCCGACACCGTCGCCCATGCCGCCGGCGCACACGGCGGCGGCCACGAAGGCGGTTCGCACGAATTGCCCAACATCGTCATGGTGCTCTACAAGGTGTTCGGCGAACCGTTCACCGCTCTCCATCATTGGGAGAATATCTTCTTTGCCTTCCTTGCGCTCGGTTTCCTCTGCGTGATGGCGATGATCATTTACCGCAAGCGCACCCTGATCCCGGGCAAGTTGCAGAACTTTGCCGAACTAATCGTCGAAGGCCTTTACAACTTCTTCCACAGCATTCTCGGCGAACACGCCCGCAAATATACGCCGTTTCTCGGCACCCTGTTTATCTACATCCTGACGATGAACTGGATGGGGATGATCCCATTCTTCAAAGCGGCTTCCTCCAGCGCGACGATTACAGTCTCGCTGGCAATCATCGTCTTCTTCTATTCACAGTCGGTCGGCTTTAAGTACCTGGGACCTTGGGGCTGGTTCTATCACTTGCTCGGCCAGCCGAAGAGCGTTATCGAGTGGTGCCTGTCGCCGCTCTTTCTCTTGATTCACTTGATCGGCGAAGTCGCCAAGCCGCTGTCGCTGGCGCTGCGTCTCTTTGGCAACATCACCGGCGAAGACATCCTGATCGCCGCCTTCACCGGCATCGGTATCATGGCGCTCTCATTCATGCATTCGCCCGTCGGCTTGCCGTTCCAGTTCCCGTTCTATTTCCTCGGCTTGCTCTTGTCGACGATTCAGGCCCTTGTCTTTACGTCGCTATCGGCGATTTACATATTCCTGATGCTGCCGCATCACCATGAAGGTGCAGAACATTAATTGAGAATAAACTTTAGGAGGAGTCATGGATTTTAGATTTGCCTTAGCCCTGGCGCTGCCGATTGCCATCGGCCTGGCCGCGATCGGTTCCGGTTTCGGTCTCGGTCGTGCGGTCGGATCCGCCATGGAGGCGATTGGTCGCCAGCCGGAAGCCGCCGGTAAGATTCAGACGGCCATGATCATCGGCGCTGCATTCATCGAAGCGTTGACGATCTACGCCCTGGTGGCTTTCTTCCTGCTGTTCGGCAAGATCGCCTAATCGCTGAAAAGTCACGGCGCGGACGGCCTAACCTCCGTCCGCGCTCGCCGTGGAACTCTTCGCTAAGAGGAAGGGAACGTTGTTAGAACAAATATTAAGCGCGCTCAAGATCGAGATCCCGCAGCTGATCACCCACATCATCGGCTTCTTGCTCGCCTTGTGGGTGCTCAAGAAGTTTGCGTGGAAACCGATCCTCGCTGTCCTCGACGAGCGCCGCGATAAGATCAAGTCCAGCTTCGACGACATCGAAGCCAAAAAAGCCGCCGCCGAGAAACTGCACCAGGACTACGAAGCCAAGCTGCGCGCCATCGATGAAGAGGCCCGCCAGCGCCTCAACGCGGCAGTACAGGAAGGCGAAAAAATCGCCGGCCAGATCAAGGACAACGCCCGCAACGAGGCCAAGGACATGATGGAACGCTCGAAATCGGAACTCGAACAGGATTTCGCCAAGGCGCGCATCCAGCTTAAAGAGGAAATCGTCAACCTGACGATCGGCGCCGCCGAGCGCATTATCCACGAGCGTCTCGATCAGCCGAAACACCGCGATCTGATCAATCGCTTTATCGACGACGTCGAGAAGGTAAAGTAAGAGGTAACCGGCTGTGGATGCCCAGTTAATCGCCCGCCGCTACGCCGGCGGTTTGTTCGAACTGACGCAGGAGCGAAAAGCCTCCGACGAAGTCTATCGCGACTTCAACGACTTGGCCGACCTGCTCAAGGCCGACCGCACGCTGCTGCAGTTTGTCGCCGCGCCGCAATTGCTCGACTCGGACAAGGCCGCCGTGATCGAGAAAGTGCTCAAGGGCAAGGTATCTGACTATCTGTACAATCTCGTCCAGCTGGTCGTCGAGAAACACCGCAGCGATTTCCTCGTCGAAATCGCCGCCGAATACGAAAAGCTATACAACGAAAGCCGCGGCATTGTTGCGACGCGCCTGGTCACCGCCGTGCCGCTCACCGATGCCGAACTCAACACGATCAAGGCGAAGCTCGCCAAGATCACCGGCAAGCAAATCACCGTCGATACCGAGGTCGATCCAAAAATCATCGGTGGGATCATCGCCTTTGTCGGCGAAAAGATCATCGACCGTTCCGTTCGCCACGATCTCGATATCCTGCGCGAACGCCTGATGGAATTGAAAGTCATTTGACCGTAAGGGCGCGGTCTGCGCGCCCAGAGGAAAGTAGCAGAAGCCCGTAGGGGCGCGGTCTGCGTGCCCGATTTGGATATGAAAATAATGCTTATCATACAGGAGCTCACATAAATGGCTCTCAAACCAGAAGAAGTCAGTTCGATTATTAAGCAGCAGATCGCCGGCTACCAGACCAAATTGGAAATGGAATCGGTCGGCACCGTGCTGCAGGTCGGTGACGGTATCGCCCGCGTCTGGGGCTTGCAGGATGCCCAGATGTCGGAACTCGTGACCTTCCCCGGCGACATCACCGGCGTCGTGCTCAATCTCGAAGCCGATAACGTCGGCGTCGCCATCATGGGCGACGACCGCACGATCAACGAAGGCGACACCGTCCGTCGCACCGGACGTATCGCGTCGGTCCCGGTCGGCGAGGCCATGATCGGTCGCGTCGTCAGCCCGATCGGCGAGCCGCTCGACGGCAAGGGCCCGATCGCCACCAAAGACTACCGCAACATCGAGTCTGTCGCCCCCAACGTCGTGCAGCGCCAGCCCGTGAAAGAGCCGCTGCAGACCGGTCTTAAGGCCATCGATTCAATGATCCCGATCGGCCGCGGCCAGCGCGAACTCATCATCGGCGACCGCCAGACCGGCAAAACCGCCATCGCCATCGACACGATTATCAACCAGAAGGGCACTGGCGTCATCTGCATTTACGTCGCCATCGGCCAGAAGCAGTCGACCATCGCTCAGGTTGTCGGCGTGCTCGAATCCCACGGCGCGATGGACTACACGATCATCGTCTCGGCTTCCGCCAACACGCCCGCGCCGCTGCAATTCTTTGCGCCGTACGCCGGCGTCGCGATGGGCGAGTACTTTATGCACAAGAGCAAGCACGTGCTCTGCGTTTACGATGACTTGTCCAAGCACGCCGCCGCCTACCGCCAGCTTTCGCTGCTGCTGCGCCGTCCGCCCGGCCGCGAGGCTTATCCCGGTGACGTGTTCTACTTGCACTCGCGCCTGCTGGAGCGCGCGGCCAAGCTCTCGGACGACCTCGGCGGTGGTTCGCTAACCGCGTTGCCGATTATCGAAACGCAGGCCGGTGACGTCTCGGCATACATTCCGACCAACGTCATCTCGATCACCGACGGCCAGATCTTCCTCGAGTCCGACTTGTTCTACTCCGGCACTCGCCCGGCCATCAACGTCGGTATTTCGGTATCGCGCGTCGGTGGTAATGCCCAGACCAAAGCGATGAAGAAAGTCGCCGGGCGCCTGCGCCTCGACCTTGCCCAGTATCGCAACCTCGCAGCCTTCGCCCAGTTCGGTTCTGATCTCGACGAAGCCACTCAGGCACAGCTCACCCGCGGATCGCGTACGGCGGAAATCCTCAAGCAGGGTCAATACATCCCGATGCCGCTTGAGAAACAGGTCGCCATCATCTGGGTCGCTGTCAACGGCCACCTCGATAATGTGCCCCTTGAGCGCGTCAAGGAATTCGAAGAAAAGTTCTACCCGTTCATCGAGAAGAATTACCCCGACATCTTCCATGTCATTCGCGACAGCAAGGTGCTCGATGATGCGACTGAAGGCAAACTCAAGGAAGCCACCGCCAAATTCAAAGCGGAGTTCATGAAGTAACCGATGGCGAACCTTCGCGACATCCGCAAGCGCATCCGTGCCGTCAAGAGCACGACGCAAATCACCAAGGCCATGGAAATGGTCGCGGCCGCGCGCTTGCGCAAAGCCCAACAAATGGTCGAACAATCGCGCCCATACGCCGAGAAGATGCGCCTCATTCTCGAGGAAATCTCCGCGGCGGCGGCCTCGATTGAACATCCGTACTTCGAACAACGCGAAGTCAAACGCAAGGTCCTCGTCGTCTTTACGTCAGACCGCGGCCTCTGCGGTTCGTACAACACGAACGTCATTCGCCAGGGCGTCAAGTGGCTGCGCGAAAACGAGCAGTTCGAGCCGCGCCTGATCTTGGTCGGCAAGAAGGGCGAGGATTTCTTCCGTCGCCAGAAGTGGCCGATCATGCGCGTTTTCAAGGGCATGCAGGGCCGCATGAATCTCGACATGGTGCGCGAGTTGATGCAGTACCTGACTACGCTCTTTACCTCCGGCGATGCCGATCAGGTGCAGTTACTCTACACGCAGTTCTTATCCACTGTGTCTTATCGCGTAGGCGTCCACGGCTTCCTGCCGATCAAACCGCCGCATGCGGACAACAAGAAGATCAAAAACTATATCTTCGAGCCCGATCCTGAGCACATCTTCGAGGCGCTCATGCCCTCATACGCTCTGACAATCATCCAGATGGCGCTCGCCGACACATTCGCCTCCGAACACGGCGCCCGCATGATCGCGATGGGGCAGGCCACCAAGAACGCCAACGAAATGATCGACACCCTGACCTTGCAATACAACAAAGCGCGCCAGGGCCTGATCACCAAGGAACTCCTCGAAATCGTCACCGGCGCCGAGGCCTTGAAGGGATAACGTGTTGATCAACTCCTCGCCCATCGCCGACGCTCTCAAGCTGTCATTCCGGCGTACGCCGGAATCCAGCCATGTCATTGCGAGGAGCGAACGCCACTCCGGCACACCAGCACACAATGCCGCGACGAAGCAATCTCATTTCGCTGATCAACTGTTATTCCCGTACCCACTGCGCCCGTCATTCCCGCGCAGGCGGGAATCCAGCAACGACCTTCCAAAGTCCAATTCCCCTCTTGAGAGGGGTGGATCGAAACGCCGAGGAACGAGGCGATTCGAGACGGGGTGTGTCATCTCAAATCGTAATATTAGTCTTTTATCATACAGGAGCTGTAATGGCTGAGAACTGGGGAAAAATCGTGCAGGTCATCGGTCCGACCGTCGACTGTGAATTCGACTCGGACAAGCTGCCGAATCTTCTCAACGCGCTGAAGATCGAAGATCCCGCCAAAGGGATGGATCTGACGGTCGAAGTGGCACTCCACATCGGCGATAACATCGTCCGCTGCGTCGCGCTGGCCTCCACCGACGGCTTGGTCCGCGGCATGAAGGTCAAGGACACCGGCGGCCCGATCACCGTCCCGGTCGGTAAGGAATCGCTCGGACGTTTGTTCAACCTGCTCGGGCAGCCGCTCGATTCAATCGGCGCCATCCCGGCATCGACTAAACGCTACCCGATCCACCGTCCCGCGCCGCCGCTCGCCGAGCAGGAAACAAAGTACACGCTGTTCGAAACCGGCATCAAGGTCATCGACCTGCTCGAACCTTACGCCAAGGGCGGTAAGGTCGGACTTTTCGGAGGCGCCGGCGTCGGCAAGACCGTTATCATCCAGGAGCTGATTCGCAATATCGCCACCGAGCACGGCGGCTACTCCGTCTTCTGCGGCGTCGGTGAACGTACCCGCGAGGGCAACGATCTCTGGCTCGAAATGAAAGAGTCCGGCGTGCTCTCCAAGACCGCGCTGGTCTTCGGCCAAATGAACGAACCCCCCGGCGCGCGTCTTCGCGTCGGCCTCTCCGGTCTGACGATGGCCGAGTACTTCCGCGAGGAAGAACATCAGGACGTGCTCCTTTTCATCGACAACATTTTCCGTTTCGTGCAGGCTGGCTCTGAGGTGTCCGCGCTTCTGGGCCGTATGCCCTCCGCAGTTGGTTATCAGCCAACACTTTCATCCGAAATGAGCGCCCTGCAAGAGCGTATCACGTCTACCAAAGCCGGTTCGATTACCTCCGTGCAGGCGATTTACGTGCCTGCCGACGACCTGACCGATCCGGCGCCGGCGACCACCTTCTCGCATCTGGACGCCACCACCGTGTTGTCGCGCCAGATCGCCGAACTGGGGATCTACCCGGCCGTCGATCCGCTCGATTCCACTTCGCGCATTCTCGATCCCAACGTTGTCGGCCACGAGCACTACAACGTCGCCCGCGGTGTGCAGAACATTCTGCAGCGCTACAAAGACCTGCAGGACATCATCGCGATTCTGGGTATCGACGAACTTTCGGAAGACGACAAACTTATCGTCTCGCGCGCTCGCAAAATTCAGCGCTTCCTCTCGCAACCGTTCTTCGTTGCCGAGCAGTTCACCGGCCGTCAGGGTCGCTACGTCAAGCTCAAAGACACCATCGCGTCGTTCAAGGAACTCATCGAAGGCAAGTGCGACGACATGCCGGAGCAGGCGCTCTACATGGTCGGCAGCCTTGATGAAGCCCGCGATGCGGCCAAGAAACTGCGTGAAGGCAAGTTCTAATGGCGTCGTTTAAGCTGTCGATTGTTTCGCCCGAACGCATTCTGTTCGAGGATGAAGTGACATCGCTGGTGGTCCCCGGTGGCGAAGGCTATCTGGGGATCCTCGCCAATCACGCGCCGCTGATTTCGACGCTAAAAGTCGGCGAGATTAAATACAAAGACCGCAGCAACAGGGAAGTCTGGATGGCGACCTCCGGTGGCTTTATCGAGGTCTCCAACAACAAGGCGACCATCCTCGTCGAGACCGCCGAATTCGTCGACGAACTCGATTTCGATCGCGCCCAGAAAGAACTCCAGCGCGCCGAAAGCCTGCTCGGTCTCGATCTGTCGTCGCTCGATCGCGAACTAGCCGTTCACTCCCGCGAGAAGGCGAAAAACCGCCTCGACTGCATCAAACGCCACAAAGCGTCATAGTCGACTCGACTGAATCCGGCACCCAAAAGCGTCACAGTCGACCCGACCGCATCCAGCGCCCAAAATCGTCATTGTCGACTCGACTTCATCTAGCACCACAAAGCGTCATGTCGTCTTGACTCCATCAAACGCTATAAGGCTTCACGGCCGCTTCTTTTGTCGCTAGCAGAATCAACTGTCGTTGTCATTCCCGCGAAGGCGGGAATCCATCTGTAGCTCAGAATCCCCTCGATGCTGACGCCTTCATTGCTGAAACGTCTTCTCCCCTCTCCTTTTGGGAGAGGGGCTGGGGGCGAGGGCGTGATTGCGAGGAGCGATCGTAACCCCAAGACTCCAACCGCCCTTTACCGCGACGAAGCAATCTCGCATTGTGGCTCAAAATCCCCGCGATCCTGACTTTCTGCTAACCGACCTTTCCCACCCGAATCGCCAAGTCGTGTTCTACAGATTCCCCTCTCGAGAGGGGTGGCTCGATTCGCCCGCCATTCTCGCACTCCTCTCAATTTTCCCCTGGCGAATCGAGACGGGGTGTGTCCTCCGTTTCCTACGTGCGATTTTTCGGAGCAAACATTCGAGTTTCCCATTGCGTCAGGTCTTCCGATTTCGCACTCCGAACTCAACCTAAGCTCCTGCAGCGATCGCGAAATCGGGCGACCTGACGCACTCCGACTTAGGTACACGTCATCGCGAGGAGCGATCGAAATCCAGAAGTTTCCCTCCGCCCTCAACCGTGACGAAGCAATCTCCACCCCGCCCACCGAACCCTTCGCCTAGAGCAACATGAACTCGCGCTTGTCCTCGGCCGCCCGCCTTACTTCAACGCCTCCCCAAAAAACAAATACCGCAAGATTCTTACCGCATCGCTCACATTCACGATCCCATCACGGTTGATATCCCCCCGCAGCCGCGGCACCGGTGCCGGACCTCCGGCAAAGATGTAATTCACAAGAAATACTGCATCCGCGATATTCACGACGCCGTCCTCGTTACAGTCGCCGAACGCGTAACTCGGATCAAGGCAGTTAAGCCGCACCATGAACCGCCCCGTATAGTCCTGGCTCGTGATCAAATCCAAGTCGCCATCACTGTCTAAGTCAGCGCTCTGAAGGAAAAACGAGGTTTGAAAGAAATACTCCTGTGCCGCGTCGAAAGATTCGCCGTTACCGAGGGCAATCGCAAGACCCGGCGTCGGGATCCCGCTCAACACGAGGTCAGCCCGACCGTCCGCATTCAAATCTGCCAATTGCGGCCAGTCGCACCAGGTTGGCAGGTCTGAAAAGAAGCTCTGAGAGAACGTACCCGATCCGTCGTTCTTCAAGATTGTCAGCTGGCGGCCGGTTGAGAAGTCGATCGCAGCGATGTCCAGATCGCCGTCACCGTCGATATCGTCGGTGTCGAACTCAACGTATGGCGTACTGACATTCAGCAAATCGAGCATCTCAAATTGCAGCGCGCCGCGATTGAAGGCGATCCGGATCTTCGAGCGGTCCCGCACGACAACATCACTCCGCCCGTCGCTGTCGAAATCGCCGCAGTGGCTCAGTGCGTAGTCAGGCTCGATGTCGAGAACTACGTCATGACGAAGTGCGAAGTGTCTGGCCCCGTCATTTGTCAGAATGAAGAGACCCTGTGCCGACGAGATGTTTCCGGCAATGCGAATCACCGCATCGACATCGCCATCATCGTCAAAGTCCGCACCACTGACCGATGTTGGCTCTCCCGGCAATTCAACCTCGGTAGCGACCGCCAGATACCCGCTTCCGTCATTCTCCAGCACTTGCAGTCGCTGTGCGCTGAAACAACTGACGAGCACATCCAAGTCCCCATCGCCGTCGGTGTCTGCGACAAATGCGTCCCAAGGATCGGCGCCGGTCGGGTAGTGATAGGTGTGATCGGGCCGGCCATAATAGCCAAAGAACGTCACGCTCACTGTGGCTTCTCGAGCGTTCACGCTGACAATATCCATCATCCCGTTTCCGTCGATATCCGCCACTTCCATGTCCCACACATATTCCCCCGCTGGACCCATCATCACTTCCGGGAAATATCCACCCCCCTGATTGATGTTGATCAATACCGTCCCGCCCTCGAGCATCGGCAAAGCTACGTCGTCATCACCGTCGGCGTCGGCATCGACAACGCAGAGACTCGCTGCATAGTCCCCGATTCTATAGGTTTTAGCCGATGCGAAATTGTCGCCGCGCCCCAGGAGTACGGTCAGCTCTTGCGATCCAAAATTCGTCGTCGCCAAGTCAAGCTCGCCGTCGGCATCAAAATCGCCGCCGGCCACGCTATAGGGCCCGTCGCCAGCCGCAAAATTGTTGTGCCAGGAAAATGCGCCGCTGCCGTCATTCGTGTATGTTTTGATCACTCCCTCGGCGCTGACCGCGACGGCAATATCAAAATCGCTGTCCTCATCGAAATCCCCCGACGCGATGCCGGTCGGCTCGGTGCCGACATTGAATCTCACGCGCCCGCCCAGAGTCCCGCTGCCGTCGTTGAAGAAAACCGCAACATCCTTGCTCTTGCGGCATACCACCGCGACATCGAGATCGTCGTCACCGTCGAAATCGACTGCCAACACGCCCCGCGGCGTCAGGCCTGCCTGGTATGACGCCGAGAAATCGAACCCGCCGTTGCCGTCATTGAGCATGACCGATACGCCGGAGCTATTGGCATCGGCGGTCACGACATCAAGGTCCCCGTCGCCGTCCAGATCGGCACACGCCAGCGCTTGCGGACTCAGTCCCACGTAGCTGAACACGGCGGTTGCAAACGTACCGTTCGCGTTGCCCCGCATGAATCCAATCGCGTTGCCCAACCCGGAAGTAAACACAAGATCGACAATACCGTCACCGGTAAATTCCGCCGCCGCAATACTCGTCGGCCCATAACCGAGGTTGCCATAGCCCGCCAGATAACTCACCGGATCGAGGAATCCCCCATTCGCAACTTTTCGATTGACCGTGATCGTATGCCCCGCGTAGTTCGCTATCGCGTAGTCAATCAGGCCGTCATTGCCAATATCAAGTGCGCAAACCGCCACCGGCTCGGCGCCCGCTTTCAATAGCGATGCCGTCGAAAAACAAACCTCTCCCGCTTGCGCCTTATCGCCGGTGACAAAAGAGCACCACAAAGCCGCGAGAACGAAAACTCGCACCGCACCACTGAACACGTTCCACCTCCAGGTTTCGTTTCTGGCTTCAGGCGGCGAAGGGACTCGTGAGGGAAAGGCTGACTCCCGCAAAGTAGCACTCAAAACCTCTCTAGTCAAGCCCAGTTAATCGTGGTCCACTGGTGAAACGACGTAGCCGTAGGGCAGGTCTCTGATCCAACTCACTCCGGCTCCAACTCTCTCTTTGCCGGCGACCTGCCATTTCCCGTTGCGTCAGGTCTTCCGATTTCGCACTCCGAACTCAACCTAAGCTCCTGCAGCGATCGCGAAATCGGGCGACCTGACGCACTACAACACGGGTACTTGCCGTTGCAAGCAGCGAACGAATCTTAATGTTCCGACCGCCGCTCGTGTGGCCGGGTCTGCCTGCCCGCGGATCCCAACACCATCGGTAGCCGCAATCCCCGCGATCCTGACTTTCTGCTAACCGACCTTTCCCACCCGAATCGCCAAGTCGTGTTCTACAGATTCCCCTCTCGAGAGGGGTGGCTCGATTCGCCCCCAATTCTCGCTCTCCTCTCAATTCTTTCCGGGCGAATCGAGACGGGGTGTGTCCTCCGGTGTGTACTTTCGAACTCTCACGGTACTTTCCTGTGGGAACTATCCCGCTCTCATTCGTAAAATCCATTATGTCAACCCACAATTCCTCGTGGCGCAATAGCGATCAACCCCGTATATTTTGCGCCACTGTCGACCCAGAACATCTAACCAGGAGCATTCATGCGTTTTATCACTATCCTAACCCTTTTCATCGCGAGTGTATTTATGACCGCCTGCGCCGATGACGCCAAGACTAAAAACCCCATCGTCGTTCTCGAAACCTCCGAGGGCAACATCGAACTCGAACTGTTTCCCGGCGTTGCGCCCCTCCACGTCGCTAACTTCCTCGAACTGGCCGGCAAGGGCTTCTACAACGGTGTTATCTTCCATCGCGTGATCGACGGCTTCATGATCCAGGGCGGCGATCCCACCGGCACCGGCATGGGCGATTCCGGCAAGCGCATCAAGGCCGAATTCAACGACTCGCTCCACCACGCCGGCACCTTGGCGATGGCCCGCTCGCAGGATCCCAATTCGGCTTCCTGCCAGTTCTATATCTGCCTCGCGCCGCAACCTCGCCTCGATCATAACTATACCGTCTTCGGCAAGACTATCTCAGGCTTCGACGTCGTCCAGAAAATCGGCAAGAGCGAAACCTCGTCAACGCTCATGAGAGCCATGGGTGCCGCCGGCAAAGCGGAGCTTATGAAGCGCAAAGAAGCCGGCGCGGACGTCAAGATCGACGCGCAGGGTAACGTCGCACCCGACCGCCCGCTCAAGACCGTCAAAATCATCAAGGCTTACCAAAAGAAGTGAAACGCCTCGCCGTCTTCGGCTCGACCGGATCGATCGGCGTCAACTTGCTCGATATCGTCCGCAAAAATCGCGGACGATATCACCTCCAACTGCTTTCCTGCCATCGATCGATTGATACACTAACTGCTCAGGCGCACGAATTCGATGCCGCCGCCGTTCACGTCTTCGATGCCGCGGTCGCGCCTCAACTTGAGCGGAACGTGCCTTCACGAACCCGCGTCCATGCCGGCAGGGAAGTCATCCCGCAATTGATCCGCGATCTCGATTGCGACCTGATCGTCAATGCCATCGTCGGCGCCGCCGGTCTCGAAGTATCGTACTATGCTCTCGATCGCGGTATCAATCTTGCCCTCGCCAACAAGGAGTCGCTGGTCGCCGGCGGCCGCCTCCTCCAACAGACGGCTGCTCGCACCGACGCAAAAATCCTCCCGATCGATTCCGAACATTCCGCGCTCTTCCAGTGTCTCTTGGCCGGCAAACCTGCTGAAGTCGAGAAGCTGATCCTCACCGCATCCGGCGGGCCCTTCCGCACGCGTCCGGCAGAAGCTTTTGCCGACATCACCCCGGCGGATGCCCTCAAGCATCCCAATTGGTCGATGGGCGCTAAGATCACCATCGACTCTGCCACGATGATGAACAAGGGCCTCGAAGTGATCGAAGCGCACTTTCTTTTCGACATCCCGCCGGAACGCATCGAGGTCGTCGTTCATCCGCAGTCGATCGTACACTCGATGGTGCAGTTCGCCGATGGCGCCATCATCGCACAACTCTCGCCCCCCGACATGCGCCTGCCGATCGCCTACGCTCTCGAACATCCTGACCGTCTGCCGACCCAACTGCCGCGATTGGATCTGTCCAAATCGTTCAATTTGAGTTTCGAACCACCTGATCCAGTCCGCTTTCCGGCTCTCGCCCAGGCATTTAAGTCATTGGAAATAGGAGACTTAGCCTCACTCGCCCTCAATGCTGCCAATGAAATCGCTGTCGCCTCTTTTCTTGCCGGCCGCATAAAATTCACCGACATTCCGATAATAACGGCGAACGCTCTCGAGCACCTGCCGCGCGGCACAGTGACCGATTTGGCCGACCTTCTTGAGGCCGACCGCCTGGCGCGAGCCGAGGCCGAAACCCTGATTAATCGCGGAACCTTAACTCCAAGCAGGCGTTAATTAGATCGTGATACTTGAAATCCTCTCATTCATTTTCGTCCTGGGGCTGCTGATATTTGTCCACGAACTCGGCCATTTTGCCGTCGCCAAATGGTGCGGCATCCGTGTCGAGACCTTTTCGCTGGGCTTTCCGCCCAAGATGATCGGCTTCCGCAAAGGCGACACTGAATATTGCATCTCCTGGATTCCCCTTGGCGGCTACGTCAAGATGGCCGGCGAGAAGCCTGAAGAAGAAGACATTCAGGGTCGGCCTTATGAGTTCATGTCGAAACCGATCTGGCAGCGTGCCGCTGTCATCTTCGCCGGACCGGCCATGAACTACATCCTAGCCATTGTCCTGCTTTTTGCGATCTATTTCTTCCAAGGCGAACCGATCGAAGACCGTTCCGCGAAGATCGGCCTCGTCCTCGCCGGTGAACCCGCTTCGACCGCTGGTCTGCAACCGGGAGATCTCATCATCGGCGTCGATGACTCGACCGTCACGAGCTTCGAAGACATGTACCGCCTCGTCACCAATCGCCCCGGCGAACAAATCAACCTTCGCTGGCAGCGCGAAGCCGACACGATGAGCGCCTTCGTGACCACCCGCGTCGACACCGTGATGGATGCCAAAGGCGAAATTCTCACCGTCGGGAAAATCGGTGTCGGCAAACTTGTCGAGTATCAGCCGATGGGATTCGGCAAAGCTCTCGTCGGCGGTTTCGTCGCGACCAACATGTACGTCGGCCAGATTTTCAAATTCCTCACCGATGTCATCACCGGCTCGGTTTCATCCAAGCTGATCGGCGGCCCACTCTTTATCGCGCAGGCGGCCGGAGAAGCCGCCAAGCAGGGGATCATCTCCGTGCTCTTCCTCGCAGCGATTCTCTCAGTTAATCTCTGCGTCGTCAATCTCGTGCCGATTCCGGTCCTCGACGGCGGCCAATTGCTCTTCCTCCTGATCGAGAAGATCAAAGGCAGCCCGATCTCAATGCGCGGCCGCGCCATCGCCCAGCAGGTCGGACTCGTCTTCCTGATCCTGCTGATTATTTTCGTCACCAAGAACGATATCTGGCGCATCAACATCTTCGGCTGGTAGCCGTTTAGCCCTCGACCGTCTTTCTCCCATCCAACGATCCCAATTAGCATTGTAGGTCAGGATCCCCGCGATCCTGACACCGAACCGATCTCCGGTAGGCTAGAAATTCCTGTCTGGCGCCTT
Organism: uncultured Ignavibacteria bacterium; assembly: GCA_964584025.1. Classification (GTDB taxonomy): domain Bacteria; phylum Zixibacteria; class MSB-5A5; order CAIYYT01; family CAIYYT01; genus JADJGC01. The sequence continues at coordinate 43,687 of CAZOYE010000023.1, read as the reverse complement.
CACCTAACACCGACCCTGTCATTGCGAGGAGCGAACGATCTCTCGAACTACCACCGAGCACTACCGCGAAGAAGCAATCTCTTCTCAAACGCGTCGATTGCCTCCAGGCCCGTAGGGCAGGTCTCTTATCGAATTCACTCCGGCACTCGCACCCTGCTTGCCGGAGACCTGCCATTCCGTCGACGCTCCCCATCAATCACCTCGTCATTGCGAGGAGCGAATCCACCACCGGTTCGCCCGCCGTCTCCACCGCGACGAAGCAATCCCTCTCTCGGTAGGTCAGGATCCCTGCGATCCTGACGGCTTCGAATTTTCGTTGCGACAGCATTAGCTCCGACTCCCCGTGATCCTGACTTCCTCGAGTTATCGTGGCGGCAACTGTAGGTCAGACCCTCCGTGATCCTCACAATTGGTTAATCATACTCTCCCGCTCAAGTCACCGAATCGCGATCAACTAATTCCCCTCTTGAGAGGGGTGGCTCGATTCGCCCCCAATTCTCGCTCTCCTCTCAATTCCTACCGGGCGAATCGAGACGGGGTGTGTCCTCGCGTCTCAGAACCCGTTGCGTCAGGTCTTCCGATTTCGCCGTTTGCTCGAACTCCGTCCAGTCACCACCCACAACCGCGAAATCGGGCGACCTGACGCGTACTATCACCGGCACTTGTCATTGCGAGGAGCGACTATTCCGCCTGATTCTCCCGCCCCACTTCACCGCGACGAAGCAATCTGCCTTTGTGGGACACCCCCTGTAGCCACGACCTGTAGTTCCAAGCTGTAGTTCCGACTTCAGTCGGATGCTGCTCTCATCTCCTCCTCCGCGGGGCGGATGCCGTTTCATTCTCCTTTTGCGCAGCCGCGGAGCAGATCTTTGATCGCAATCACTCAGGCGCCATCTCTTTCTTCGCCAAAGACTTGCCAGTCTCTTGCGGGATTTCGCTGAGCATCCAAAATCCGCCTAGGAATTTCAGTTCCTTTTTTCCTCAAGGTGCGTATAATCGATGACGATAATTTAGGAGCAACTAAAGAATTATATAGGTATGACAAAACAACACTCGAATCCCTCGGTCTCCGTCGAGGACTATCTCAAGGCTATTTTCCGCCTCTCCGACGACGGCAGCTATGTCAGCACCAATGCCCTCGCCGCCGAATTGGCGATCTCCGCTCCCTCGGTCTCCGGCATGCTGCGCAGGCTCGCCGCCCAGAAACTGATTCACCACAACCCTTACAACGGCGCCCGTCTCACCGCCGCCGGGGAACGCCAGGCCTTGCGCATCTTGCGCCGCCACCGTCTCGTCGAGCTCTTCCTGCACAAATGCCTGGGACTGAACTGGGATGAAATCCACGAGGAAGCCGAGGTCCTCGAGCACGCGTTATCCGATCGCCTCGAGTCGCGCATCGACGAGTGGCTCGGCCATCCCGCCTTCGATCCGCATGGCGAGCCGATTCCCGACGCTTCCGGCTATATCAAACCGCGCAAACTCGTGCCGCTCTCCGATATTCCGGAACGCGCCGGCGCCGTCGTCGCTCAGGTCGGCGCACAGGATTCCGAAATGCTCGTCTATTTCGGGCAGCGCCGCATCTTTCCCAATCGCAAAATCACCGTTCTCGGCCGCGACCGGTTCGGCGGTTCGCTTAAAGTGCGCGTCGCCGGTCGCGTTCAATACCTTGGCCTCGCAGCCGCTCAACAAGTCATGGTCGAACAAATGTAGAGGATATTGCAAATGAATCGAACTCTGTCACTTTTCCTGCTCTTCCTACTCATTCCGGCGTTGCTCCTCGGCGCAGCCAAACCGCTCGCCGTCGCGACGACCACCATGATCTACGACCTCGTCCTCCAGATCGGCGGCGACAAGATCGACGCCCGCGCCATCCTCTCCGCCGGCTCCGACCCGCACACTTACAAACCGGTGCCCGGCGACGCCATTCAGATTGCCAATTCGCAAATCGTCTTCCGCAACGGCCTGAAGCTCGAGGGCTGGATCGATAAGCTCGTCGACAACGCCGGCGGCAAACGCTCGATCATCACGGTCTCCGACGGTATCGCCGCACTCGACGATCCGGCACAGGCGGGGCACCCCGATCCCCATATCTGGTTCTCCGTGCCCTTCTGGAAAATCGCCGCCGACAACGTCACGCGCGGCCTCAGCAGTCTCTTGCCCTCCGAAGCGAATTACTTTGAGAATCGCGCCGTCGCCTACAAGCAACAGCTCGATTCGCTCCACGCCTGGGCCAAAGGCGAAATGGCGCGTATCCCCGAAGCGCGCCGCTATCTGGTCACCTCGCACGACGCCTTTAACTACTTCGGTCGTGAGTACGGCCTCACCGTCATCGGCGTTCAGGGCATCTCGACGGAAACCCAGGCCAGCTCTCAGGACGTCGCCGCTATCGTGAAATTCATCAACGAGAAAAAAATCCCCGCGATCTTCGTCGAGACGTCCGTCAATCCGAAGTTGATCGAGGAAATCTCGCGCCAGTCCACCGCGCGCATCGGCGGCACTCTCTACGGCGATTCGACCGGGCCCGTCGGCTCCGGCGCGGAGACCTTCATCGGTATGCTCTCCGCCAATGTCCGTACCATCGTCGCCGCACTCGGAGCCAACCCATGACCGCGCCCCCAATCGAAATTCACGACCTGACGATCTCGTACCACAAGAAACCCGTGCTCTGGGGTATCGATCTCGATATCCCCGAGGGCGCTATCGTCGGTATCATCGGACCCAACGGGGCAGGGAAGTCCACGCTGATCAAGGGCATCCTCGGCATGCTGCCCTTGGCCTCCGGATACGTGAAAATCTATGGAGATGAACTCAAGGCGCGGCGAAAAGAGGTCGCCTACGTGCCGCAGCGCGAGTCGGTCGATTGGGATTTTCCCGTCACCGTGCGCGACGTCGTCCTGATGGGCCGCTACGGCCACCTCTCCACCTTTCAGCGTCCGCGCCGCAGCGACCACGAAATAGTCGATCAGGCGCTGACCCAGATCGGCATGGCCTCCTTCAGTAACCGCCAGATTGGCAACCTCTCCGGCGGGCAACAGCAGCGCGTCTTCCTCGCTCGCGCGCTCGCCCAGGAGGCCCGCATCTACCTGATGGACGAACCGTTTGTCGGCGTCGACGCCGCCACCGAAAGCGTCATCATCGAGCTGCTGCGGCAACTCAAACAGCAGGGCAAGACTGTCATTGTCGTCAACCACGACCTGCAAACCGCGCGCGAATATTTCGATTACCTTCTGCTCCTCAATATGCGCAAGGTCGCCTTCGGCCCGACCGCGGAGGTCTTTACGCCCGAACTCCTGCAAAAAACCTATGGCGGCAAGTTGACGATTCTCACCGAAGCCGCCGAGGCTACCCGGCTCCATGGCGCGCTTCCTAAGAAATAGTCTGCTGCTCGCGCTCGTGCCGCTGCCGCTGCTGGCGGCGCGCATCAACGAAATCCGTGAAAGCAGTTTCGTCGATCAACTGCGCGAATTCGTCACGCTCAGCTCGCCGATCGTCGTCAATACCTTGCTCGGCTGCGCGCTACTGGGCATGCTGGGCGGTGTCCTGGGGAGCTTTCTTATCCTGCGCCGCATGTCGCTGGTCGGCGATGCGCTCGGACATGCGCTGCTGCCGGGCATCGCGATCGCTTTTATCATCGTCGGCTCCAAGTCGATCCTGCCGCTCTTTCTCGGCGCTCTGATTGCCGGGCTCGTCTACAGCGTCGTCTTCGGCTTCATCTCGCGACAGCGCCGCGTCAAACCCGATGCCGCCCTCGGACTGACCTTCACCGCCTTCTTCGGTCTTGGCATTGTCCTGTTGAGCTACATTCAGAATTCGCCGACCGGAAGCCAGTCGGGCCTCGATAAGTTCCTCTTCGGGCAGGCGGCAGCGCTGTCGTCTCAGGATGTCACCACCATCGCGCTGATCCTTGGCATTTCACTCTTGCTGATCTTCACATTCTTCCGCCAGTTGCAGGTTTTTTCCTTCGACCCCGGTTTCTCTGTCTCGATCGGCTTGCCGACCGCCGTTCTGCACTATTTCATGATGGCGCTGATCACGCTCGCTATCATCGTCTCCGTGCAAGCTGTCGGCGTCGTCCTCGTGTCGGCGCTCCTGATCATCCCCGGCGCCGCCGCGTTTTTGCTCGTCAAGCGTCTCAAGGCCATGCTGATCGCCGCCGGCTTGATTGGTTTGCTCTCCGGCATTGTCGGCGCCTTTCTCTCGTATGTGCTGCCCGGAATACCGACCGGTCCGGTCGTCGTATTGGCCGCCTCGACTGTTTTCGGCGGCGTACTTCTCTTCGCGCCGGCTCAGGGCATCATCCCGCGCCTGCTTGGCCGCTGGCGCCGTCGCTCGCGCTTCGAAACCGAGAACCTGCTCAAAGCCGCCGCTGAGTTCGAACAGTCACGTCCGGCCGACGAGCCATGGATCGATGTCAAGGAATTCGCCGCCTTTGACCGTCGCGATATGCGAACGCTATCAAGTCTCTTGCGACAACTCCATCGCGCCGGACAGATTGTCTTTGCTCCGCCGTCGAAGTTCCAATTGACGGAATCCGGCGCCGCAATCGGCCGCCGTGTTCTGCGCAATCACCTGCTCTGGGAGGTCTATCTCAGCGAATACACCGACATCGCTCCTGACCATATTCACTTTGACGCCGAACGCATCGAGCACGTCCTCACCCCCGAGCTCGTCGCCCGTCTGGAATCGTTGCTCGCGCAGAAAACTATCGGCCTTTCCGATCCCCACCGGAGTCCGGCATGAGCCTGTATCAGCTCTTCATCGAGCCGCTCTCGTATGAGTGGATGATCCGCGGTCTGATCGTGGCTTCGCTGGTGAGTATCTCGCTCGGATTGCTGGGCTCGTTTCTCGTGCTCCGCCGCCTGTCGCTCATGGGGGATGCGCTCGCTCACACCGTTCTTCCCGGCATCGTCATCGCGTTCCTGATCTCCAACTCGCGTGCCTCGTTGCCGCTGCTGATCGGGGCGACAGCGGTGGGTTTCCTGACGACACTGCTGATCGGCGGCATCAATCTCAAGAGCAAGGTCAAAGAAGACGCCGCAATGGGCATCGTCTATTCAACCCTCTTTGCCGTCGGCGTCATCCTGTTGACGGCGTTCGCCTCGCATGTTGATCTCGACCCCGACTGCGTACTCTATGGCGACTTGCTTGGCGTTCCGACGACATCCGTCTGGGTGATGCTCGCCGTGACATTGCTGATTATCGCCGGCATCGCGCTCTTCTACAGGCAACTGACGATTTCCGCGTTCGATTCCCAACTGGCCTCGGCGCTCGGCATTCCCGCTGCCGCCACGCACTACATTTTCATGGCCTTTCTCGCGCTGGTGCTGGTTACATCCTTTGAAGCCGTCGGCTCCGTGCTCGTCGTCGCCATGCTGATCGCGCCCGGAGCGACCGCAAATCTCTGGGTTGACCGGCTTCCATCCCTGCTCTTGCTCTCGGCGCTGCTCGCGCTCTGCGCCGCGGTCAGCGGCATGTTTGCGGCGGTCTGGATCAATTGTTCCCCCGCCGGCGCGATCGTCTGCTCTGCCTTCGCGCTGTTCCTGATTTCGCTGCTGGCCTCGCCCCGCCATGGCCTGCTTCCGCAATGGCTCCGCAAACGCCGCTTGCGCCGTCGTATCGTCCGCGAAAACATTCTCAAGGAATTGGTGAAATTGTCCGGCACGTCTTCGCAACCGGTTGGTATCGAAGTTCTGAACAATAATCTCAAACTCCCCTTTGGTCGGCTGACGCGCAACTTGCGCCGTTTGCAGTCAGCTTCCTACCTTCAGCTTGCCGGCGTAGAAATCTCTCTGACTGCAGCCGGGCAGATTGAGGGCAATCGAATCCTCCGCAACCACCGTCTTTGGGAGCTGTTTCTTAGTCAGGAATTCAGCCTTCCCGAAGATCATCTCCATCGCGATGCCGAGGAAATCGAACACATCCTCACCCCCGAACTGCAGGCCCAACTCGCTGCGCATCTCCACGAACCGGCCACCGACCCCCACGGCCAACCGATTCCCGGACAGATTCCATAGCCTCTCGCCGCGCTCCGATCTTCAAACCTGCATGTTACTTCACCGTCATTGCGAGGAGCGAACGAATCCCAATTGACAAGACCCCCCATGCCGCAACGAAGCAATCTGCCCAGCGCCCACCATTCACCATCGCATTCCCCTCTATCAAGAGGGGTGGATCGAGCCCGCTTTTTACATTCCGCCGACACCGACAACCGTCGATCCACTTGCAGAGCACTCCTGTCTCCCACCCCGCGGGCTCGAGACGGGGTGTGTTCGTTACTGGTCACGCTGAATCTGCTCCGCCCCGCTTTCCCGTAAACCCACCTTACTTTTTCGTTGAATCCGCCTGCATTTGAATCTTGTTCAGACTGTCGAGCAACTGCGTCTCCTGCCCCAGATAATCCGGCTGCGACAACACTGCGCGCGTGCGAAATTCGCGATTCGTCGCGGCAAGCAGGGCAGTCACCGTCCCCAACATCGGGTCCGTTGCCTCCTTGAATCTTGTCAACGGATCGTAGTTCCCCGCGAAGAGAATATCGCCGTCTTCGCCAAATACGAAGTACATCGGATATTCGGTTGTTACCCGGTCTGTGACTTTGGCGAAAGGATACTTGCCAACCACCTTGAAATTGAGAAAGGCCAGCCCCGGCTTCAAACACGTAAAAGCAAACCGCCCCTTGAAATGCCGATAATCCGGCGCCGGTCCCGCCCAGTCACCCCACGACTCGGGGAGCTTCGAGACCGTCAGATTTGTCGAATGTTCGACGACGAACTGCACCTTCTGGTAGAGCGGTACAAAACACTCGAGATTGAAGTCAACCCGCAGCGAATCACGTAGTTTTTCCGCCGGATCGATCCTGAATTCCGCCGTGAAATGCCGGTCCTGCCTGATCCGCGTAATCAACTCATCCAGCGGATACGACAACACGATCGGCCGATCGCTGCGCTTCGGGTGCGGCGTTACGTGCGTCTGAAGACAACTTTCACTGGGGCCGGCGCACAACACCTGTCCATCCTCATTGATCGCGATCGCCAACCCCGCGAGCTGCTGCCAACCGGTCGCCGTCCAGCGTGCCAGCGCGATCCGGTGCAATCCTACCAGCCGCGGCGTAAAGCGAAATTCCAACCGCATCGTCGCTCCCGAATCCACCGGTCCCGGCCACAAAATCGTGTCGGGGTCAAAGCGCATGTTGTACACTTCGCCGCGAATGAGGCGAAACTTCAGAGTGTCAGCCTGCCGCCGGTAGCACTCCAAATCGGCCACAACGGTCACCGGTTGGTCCAACTGCACCGGCCCGGCGAACCGCAATTCACCGCCCAGCGGCTGCACCCGCTGGTATTGACTGCGTGGTAGAATCGGCTTGATCTCGGCCACCTTGGGCGTCTCGGCACTGGCGGAATCCGTCGCAGTGAAGATGCCTCCCCAAAACGCACCCAGCAGTGCGACGATCAAAAGGGAAGACCCCTGCGGCAAACGTCGAGGCGCAAATCTCATCGACTTATTATACATGACTTCATCGCCGGCGAAAAAGGAAATTCAACTTGAAGCAGCCCCGATTATTGATAGCTTGCTCCAATGCCGGGAAAACCACGCAAAGGCGATATCCTGCAACTCCAAATCGACGATTTGGCGCTCACCGGAAAGTCGGTCGGCCGCCATGACGGCTTTGTCGTAATGGTCGATCGCGGCCTTCCCGGCGAGACGATCGAATGCCGCGTCAAGCTCTCGAAACGCAACTACGCCGTCGCGCAGTTTACGCAGCTCCTGCAGCCCTCGCCGCTGCGCATCGAGCCGCGCTGCCGCCACTTCGAAGAGTGCGGCGGCTGCGTTTGGCAGAATCTTGCCTACGACGAACAAGTGCGCTTCAAAACCGGCTTCATTAAGGAAGCCCTGGCGCGCATCGGCAAGATCAGCGGTATCGAACTCGACCCGCCGGTGGTGTCTCAAGAGCAATTCTTCTATCGCAACAAGATGGAATATTCTTTCGGCCACAAGGATGGCGAGCCCTCCGTGGGGCTCCACGTCCGCGGCCGTTTCGATGCCGTCTTCGACCTGCAGGAGTGCTTCCTGCAATCCGAGCGCAGCGTCGCCGCCCTCGATCTCGTTCGCCGCACGGCGCGCCGCCTCGGCATCACCTATATGGAAGAGCGCTCCGGCATCGGCCAGTTGCGTTTCCTCGTCGTCCGGGAAGGCAAGCTCACCGGCGATTTCATGCTCAATCTCGTTACCTTTGACCGCGAATTCACAGGCAAAGATGAGCTCTTCCAAACGATCATCGACGGCGTGCCGGGACTGACTTCGCTGTTCCACACCGTCAACGGCAAGAAGGCCCATGTCGCGATCGGCGAAGAGTTGACCTGCATCCATGGACAGTCCTGGTTAACCGAAATGATCGGCGACTTGAAATTCCAGATCACGCCGTTTTCCTTTTTCCAGACCAACAGCCGCCAGACCCGGGCGCTTTACGACGTCATCCTCGATCACGCGCAGCCCGACGGCGCGCAGGAAATTCTCGATCTTTTTTGTGGTTGCGGCACGATTTCCCTTTATCTTGCCCGCCACGTGAAGCACGTTTTGGGCGTCGAAATCAACGCCGAAGCGATCGCGATGGCGCAGCACAACGCCGCGCTCAACGGCATTATCAATGCCGCCTTCGAATCCGGCGATGTGCGCCGGCTCCTGGTCGATCTCGAAGAGCACGCCGGCCGTTTCGACACGATCATCACCGATCCGCCGCGCGCCGGAATGGAAACCAAGGCGATCACGCGCATCGCGCGCTTGAAACCGCGCCGCATCGTGGCCGTCTCCTGTAACCCGGCGACGCTGGCGCGCGATCTGGAATTGTTTGCTGATACCGGCTATCGCGCCGTGCGCGTGACGCCGGTCGATATGTTTCCGCAGACCGCCCACATCGAAGCAGTCGCAACCTTGCTGCCGATGTAGCGAGCCGCGTTTCGTCACAATGTTGCTGGAGCTAAAATGTCTCTGAAGTACTTCGTACTGATCCCGGTGCTCGTCCTCGTGACGCTTACCGCCGCCCATCCCGAAAAACTCACCGCTGAAGAGCAATTAATCCGTCTCGCCGAGGAGTACTTGGCGGCGAGCTTTGAGTTCGATCCGGTCTATGCCACGCAAATGGGCGAACATCGCTTCGATGCCGGCTATCCCAATTTCACGACCGGCTCGATCAACAAGTTTGTCGGCACCCTGCGCGGACTCAAGACCAAACTCAAAAAGATCAACCAGTCGCAGCTCGGCACCGACGCCAAGATCGATTACCTGCTGCTCGAATCGAATATCGAAACGCAGATCATCTACCTGACCAGCACCGCTCTCTATCGCGACAATCCGAAACTCTACTCCGAAACCGCGGTCAACGGCATCTATTTCATCATGACCTCGCAGACGTTACCGGAAGAAGAACGCCTGCGCCTGATCCTGTCGCGCCTCGCCGATCTGCCCGATTTTCTCAGCTCCGTTCAGCGCCAACTCAAGAACCCGCCGCAGATCTGGACGCTGCTGGCTAAAGACGAAGCCAACGCAGCCGCCGTTTTCCTCGGCGAACTCTCGGCTTATTACTCGGGCAAGTTTCCCGAACAGCAAAAGGATATCGACAACCGATTTGCCGTCGCCGCCGGCGCCCTCCAGGATTTCGCCGATCTACTCAATGATTTTGCCGAGCGCGATGGCCAGTCGTTCGCCGTCGGCCGCGATGTCTTCAATCGCCTGCTGAAAACGCAGTACTTTCTCGATTACAACGTCGATACGCTGATCATCATCGGGGAAAACCTGCTCGAACTGGCACAGCAACGCTACGACTCGCTCAGCGCTGTTGTCGCTGCCTTGCCGCCTGTCGAAGAGCTCAATGTCTTCGTCCCCGAGACGTTTTCACGCGACGACATTCTCGATTACTTCCAATGGGAAATCAACCAGACCCGCCGCTGGGTCGAAACGCACGACTTCGCCACTCTCCCCGCCGACATCGGCGACTGTGTGCCGGTCGAAACTCCGGCCTTTCTCGACAACATCATCGGCGGCATCGCCTACGAACCGCCCGGCCCGTTCGAAACTCAACAGCTGGGGCGCTTCTACGTCCGGCCGTTGCCCGATTCGCTTGATGACGCCAATCGCTCCGCGTTCTTTCGCTACTGTTACCGTCGCGGCTTTCGCAGTTCGGTCGTGCACGAGGCTTACCCCGGCCACCACATGATGCTCCAGCTCGCCAATCGCAACACGTCGTTGATCCGCCGCATCCAGCGCAACAATCTCTCCGTAGAGGGTTGGGCGCTCTACTGCGAGGAAGCCATGTACAACGCCGGCTTCTACGGCAACGATCCGCGCACGCTGCTCGCCATCGCCGGCGGCATCCGTTTCCGCGCGGGGCGCATTGTCGTCGACGCCAAACTCCATACCGGCCAGCTGAGCTACCAGCAAGCGGTCGACTGGATGGTCGAAAAACTCGGTGCCTCGATCGAGTACGCCGAAAAGGAAGTCAACCGCTACACGTTGACACCCACGCAGCCCATGACCTACCTGATCGGCAAGCAGCTCCTGATCGAGCTGAGCGACGTCTTCCGGCAACGCATGGGCGAACTCTATTCCACCAAGCGCTTCCACGACGCGATTCTTAATGAGGGCGCCATTCCGCTGCCGCTGATCCTGCGCAAGCTGAACGAGCAAATCTTGTAGAGAAGAACACAGCGCGGCGTTTCAGGAAGAAACGCCGCACCCCTTTTTTGCGCTCGATTTCCGCGCATTTTTTCCGATACCACCTATAGACGACATGCGACGCCCGGACTTTGGCCGTGGCGGCGCTTGGCGCATTCTAAGCATCGACCGAGTAACGACTTAAACTCTCGTCGTGGTTTTCCTGAGGCTGGCAGAGCTGCGGGCGTACCGCGACGATCAGGCGAAGGCTGGCAAACATGGCGAAACTCCTTCTTACCGCAGATCTCCACCTTGGCCGTCATTTTCCGGGACTGGGGAAATCCGGCGACCTCGTTCGTAAAGCGCTCAAGGACTCACTGGAAAAATCGATCGCGACGGCTCTGGAGTCGAGCGTCGATCTCTTCCTCGTCGGCGGCAATCTCTTTGCCTCGAATCTCGTCTCCCGCAATTTGATCGCGTACGTCTATCGCCAGGCCGAGCGCCTCGGCCGCATCCCCTTTGTCGTAGTGCCGGGGCAACAGGATTGCCTCGATGCCAACTCGATCTACCGTCATCTGCCGCTGGAAAATCGTCCCGATAATTTCTTCATCACGGGACTCACGCACGATGTCGTGCTGAGTTTTCCCGATTCCGAGCTGACGCTCTACGCGATTCCCGATCTCGGCGATTCGCTCCCGCAGGCCGGCTGGCAGACACCGGCGCGCCGTCCCTCGGCAGGGGCGCACGTCCTGGTCGTCGCCAATCGCTCCGGCATCGAGTTGCACGAGCCTTACGGCCTCAGCCCGCTGCTGCAGCAGGTGATTCTCAAGGGGAGTTTCGATTTCCACGCGATCGGCGCCTGCGCGCAGTATCGCCAATGGGCGGCCAACGCCTATTCAAGCGGTTCGCCGGAAGCTCTCGATTTTGACAACGATCAAACCGGTCTGGCCTTGCTCGTGGATATCGCCGGCGAGCACGTCTCTGTCGAAACAATTCCCACCGGCGAATTGGCCTGGAAACGCCTGCCGCTCGACTCATCGCAATTCCTCTATAATATCGAAATCGAACGCGAGCTGCAGAAATTCTCCGGCGCGAACAAGCTGCTGGAACTCCGCGTCGGCGGCGGCTACGTCGGCGAAGGCTTCCTCGACCTGGCGGCACTCGAACGCTCCCAGTGCGAGAACTTCTGCCATCTGCGGATTCGCGACGAACGCCAGCCCGCCAACGCCGCCCTCAACTTCGGCGTCGACAACGGCGGCAGCCTGATCGGCGAATTCTCGGCGCTGCTCAAAGAAAGCATCGACAAAGCGCCCGCCGAACTGCGCGCCAAGTACCTGGAGGCCCTGTCCACCGGACGCGCCCTCCTGTCGGGGAAGGATGTGATCTAATGCGACTCCTCAGGCTCGAACTCAAGCGCTTTGGCCGTTTCGAAGACTACACGCTCGAATTTGCCGACGGCATCAATGTCCTGATGGGCGACAACGAATCGGGCAAGAGCACGGTCGTCGCCGCCATCGTCGCCGCGCTTTTCGACGATCCGGCTCAACTGCAAAACGAGATGCGCCGCTACAATCACTGGGCGTCCGAACACCCCTTCCTGCTGCACCTTGAATTTGAAGCCGGCAACAAGGTCTATCATCTGACCAAGGATATCTCGACGCAGATCACGCTGCTCGAGGAAGTCGGCAGCGGCACCAAGTGGAACAATCATCGCGATGTCCAGGCCCAGCTCGCCCACGCGCTCGGCTTCACTGAAAAAGAATTCTTCCGGTCTTCAGCCTGCACGGCGCAGGGCGACCTCGCCGGCGTGACACGCGCCGCCGATCTGATCAAGGACAAGCTCGAACGCCTGATCAATTCTAATAAGGACGAAGTGCTCGCTTCGCGCTTGCTCGAACGGCTGACCTCGCGCATTGCCGCGCTCGAAGGCCACGCCGGCGCGCCCGGAGACATTGCCCATCTGGAAGCCAAGGTCGCTGATTGGCAGACCGAACTTCAATCCTGCAAAACCAAGACCGCCGAATTGCTCGAACTGCGCAACCGCGTCTACGCCAATGCCGTCGATCTGCAGAAATGCGAAGAGCGCTTTACCCAGCAGCACGAGCACTTCCGCAAGAGCAAACTGGCGTTTGAAGCCGCCCAGGCGCTCGACAAGGAGCGCGAAGGCTACCTCGATCTGAATCGCAAGACGCTGGATGCGCAGGATATCAAGAATCAGATTACGACCAAGAAAGAAACGCTCAAGTCGTTGACCCGCATCGAGCGCGCCGACTTGCGCTCCTGCGAGGCACTCGCCACCCAGAAGCAAGTTTACGAAGGCCGCGTGCAGGACTGCGAAGAGCGCGTTACCGAAGCTCACGACAAGGCGCAGGAAGCCACGCCCAAGTCATGGTCGCGCTATGTCGGCATCGCAGGTCTGGTCGCCGTCGCCGCCTGCGTCGGCGTCTGGTACGCCATGCGCGATCCGCTTCTCCTCGGCTCCGCCGGCGCTGCCCTGATCGTCGCCGCCGCCTCGTTTGCTCTCTGGTTTTCGGCCAAGAATGAATATCGCCAGGCGTTGGTCAAGCACGACGAGGCCAAGCGCCGTCTCGAGGAAGAGCGCGAAAATCTGCGCAAGAATTCCGAGACACTCGATGCGCTCCTGCGCCGCTTCAAGGCCAAGGACGTCGATGAACTGGCGGAAAAGTACGAGCAATACCGCGACCTCGACCGCGACATTAAGAATATGGTGGCGCGCTACGAGTCAATCATCGGCGAAAACAATCTCAAGGACCTCGAACTCGATCTCGCCCGCATGACCGAGCGCATGAACGAGCAACAACAGATCTTCGACCAGCACCGTGCCTACGCCGTCACCGAACGCGAACTTGAGGACTTGCAGCGTGAAGTCGCCGAACTCGACAAGCGGCAAACCAAACTGCGCGAGGAAGCGGTCACGCTTGGCCACAAACTTGAATTCATGGAATCGGGTACCGATATCATGGCCCCGCTGCAGGAGCGCGTCGAGGATGGCCAGTTCAAGCTTGACGCCATGCGCCGCGAAGCCGAGCAATTGCACATCGTCGCGCGCTACCTCGAAGAAGCCCGCCGCAAGGTGCTCAAATCATCGATCGAAATGCTGGAGGACGAAACCTCGGCGATCTTAAGCCAGATCACCATCGGCACGTGGAATAAAGTGCGTCTCGACCGCCATCACCTGACCTGCGAAATCTCGCACGACGGTGTCGGCTGGCGCAACGCCGGCGACAGCCTGTCGCGCTCGGCGACCGATGCCCTTTATCTGGCTCTGCGCCTGGCGATCGTCAAAGTGCTCGGCGGCGAAAGCCGCCCGCCGCTGATTCTCGACGAGCCGTTGCTCAACTTCGATACGATGCGCCGCCGCGAAGCGTTGCGCGTCCTGCGCCAGTTTGCAGGCAACTACCAGGTGATCTTCCTGACCACCGACGAATCGATCAGCGATGCCGGCGACCAGAAGCGCCATCTCGGCTCGCTCACCCGCCAGGTCGCAACCGTGTAGGCGAATCCGAAATCGTCCGGCTCTTTTCAGCCGCATCCGATCCAATCAGAATCACTCCTGAAAGAAACACCAGCGTCCCGGGCCGCGGGACGCTGGCATCTTTGGTGCAAGTTTGGCCAGCTTTCAGTAAGTAAGGCACACTCGCGGCGGCGGACCACCGCCGAAGACGTATGTAATCAGCCAAACGGAGTCGCTGATGGTGATAATCCCATTGCAGTCAGCGTCTCCGGTCAGAAGATGAGGGATTGGCGCTGGCCCTCCGCCAAAGATGAATTTGTTCAAGTAGACCACATCAGTGATCGATATGATCCCGTCATTGTCCGCATCGCCACGAACCACGGCGAGTAGCGCCCGTGCGGCGTTGAGACGACCCCAGCCGTAGAGATAATCCCAGCCCTCGATATCGTTCGGCGCGATCTCATCTTCTGATGATTCCCTCAAGATGCCGTAAATCAATTCCGTGCTTGCTGTATCTCGGATGGAGGGGAGCATTCGAGAAAGCACTAGAGCGGCGACGGCAGCAACTTGCGGGGCTGATGCGGACGTGCCACCAAACCAGCAATAGTAGTCCTGATCGCCGACACAATTGCCGTCTGTAGAGGGGTATCCATTCGCCCCAGTGATATCGAGCGCGAATATGTCAACTCCGGGAGCGACAAGATCAAGTTCTGGCCCCGCATTAGACTGCAAATGCCGGTTGTCCCCCTGGTCGGTGAAGCCAACTGCGATAACCTCCGGGAGGTTAGCCGGGAATTTGACAATGTTGCCTCCATTGCCAGCGGCGTTAATAATGACTTTCCCCGCCTCATACGCCTCTTGAATCATCTGGGCAATGTTATAGTTGAAGTTAAAGGTTGTGGAGCTGCTGGCAATGACCTCGGCGTCGTTTATGAACGCCCAGCGCCAGGCTGCTTCGACTGTCTCAGCAGAATTCACGAAATTGTCGTCCGAGTCCTTAATCGGCATGAACCGGAACTGAGGCGCAATCCCAGCTATGCCGCGCGTGTTGTTGAGCATCGCCGACATGATCCCGAGGCAGGGCGTGCCGTGCCAATAGAACTCATAGTTCTCGAGACCATTAGTTGGCAACCGCGGGTCGAAGTCGGGAACAAGAGGACGGCTGTATTCGTCACCCGCCACGTCATACGGCAAGTAGATCTTGGTCTGATTTAGATCAGTATGATCCAGGTCGAACGCTCCATCAATGAACGCGATAACAATGCTACTGTCACCTTTATGGCGAACCATGTCCCAGGCAACATCCATGTCAATGTCTTTCAGTTGCTCACCTGGTTGATAAAGGTACCATTGGTAGTATTGCTGAAAATACAGATCGTTGGGAAAGAACTCACGCCGAATGACCTCGGAAAAATTCGGCATGCTGTACTCGCAGGCCCCGGTCGCATATAGCTGATTCGCCGCGTCGAATATGTCCGGGGCGCTGCTCTCCGACAGCGTAACGGAGTAACCCGCGCGCAGGGAAGTCGGCGCTTCGAGAAACGTCAAGCCCAAGGATTGAAACAGCGCCAACATCGAATCGCTGCTGACACCGGCCTTCGGTTTGACCAACAAGTGGTCATAGACATAAACAATCTGACTGTCCCACTGAACTG
This sequence comes from uncultured Ignavibacteria bacterium, assembly GCA_964584025.1. GTDB lineage: Bacteria > Zixibacteria > MSB-5A5 > CAIYYT01 > CAIYYT01 > JADJGC01. The sequence continues at coordinate 27,913 of CAZOYE010000023.1, read as the reverse complement.
TGGGCTGAGCCAGATCAACGGCCGGATTTACCCTGATGGCTGCGAGTAGTGAATCGATGCTGTGACCGGGCGTCACCACATAGGCAAAGAACTCAGTCGGTTTTTCGTATGCGGTATTATTGTCGCGCAGAGCATCGTACTGGAGCGCAAAGGTCGTCGACAGCCCCTTTGCGCCGGGCGCGAATTTCACCGCGATCATCGTATCGCAGACCGCGATGTTCTGCTGCGTGCCGTCAAGATCGTAAATGAATCTGCTGCTTGCTTCTGCATTCGCCGTCGCGAGCACGAGCAAGAGCGACAAAACCAACCCTTTCATGGTTAGCCTCCCATGCAATTAAGGTTTCTTCCCCACCGCGATATCGTAGGGATAGCGCTGGAAATCAGGGAAGTAGATTTTCTCCACACTGTTCGTTAAGGTGCTAATCCGCAGGATGGTGCCACCCTGCGTGAGGTAATCGCCGGTGCCGACAATCACGTTTTTGCCGTCCGGCGCAAATGCGATGGCGCGCGCAATCAGCGGTTCCATCGGGTCGCTGGGCAGATAACCCACCAGGGAAATCGTCCGCTTGAATCGCCCGGTACGACCGTCAAAGACCCAGATGCCGTTTGAAACCCAGGACGTACGAATCGTCCACGGGTCAGTGACCCAAACCTCCTTTCCATCGGGTGAAACGGCGATCCGTCCAACCGGCCCATTAATCGGGTGCGTGGCTACGATCTGTCGTAACTCTAAGTCATAAGTAATGAACAATGCGCTCGTAGGACCGTACGCCGTGAAGTAGGCGAAGCGATCGTCGTGACTAAGGGCGCGCGAATTGAGGTAGAAACTCGACTCTTGGCCAGAGCGAATGATCCACTCATCCACGACGACGAGGGAATCCACTGACACCGCGACCAAGGTGTCAGCCCCACGAAGAGTGTAAGCCGCCCGTTTTCGTGCCGAGTACCGGAACGAGATAGGACGCACATTCGCTTCCTTGTGCAAAATGGTGTCGAGGTCTGGAAAGGAAAAGAGGGTGAATGATCTGGAAAACTGTCCGAGAATAGCGGAATCGTTCATAACCAACTCGAATGAGCCGAAAGCCGGCCCAGTCTGAACTACCGACATATCTCGAGCATCGTAGACCTTGAAGATATCACCTGATACCGACGCCAATGCGTAACGTCCGTCCGCAGTCAACCGAATGTTGGCGGCACCGTAGCTCCCAGTGTTTATGCTGTGGATTACCGAATCTGTTTCCAAATCGATTACGTAAATGCCGTTGATGCCGTCAGGAATCGCAACATACGCGCGCCCCTGTGACCTGCCGTTATCCGGTTGTGGGCACGTCGGACAATCATCATCACAACTCAGCAGCCACGCTGCGGCTGTGACCAGTGCGAAGAGCGAGTAAAGAAGCTGTTTCACATAGGTATCCTCCTTTCAAACAATAGACGAGTCAGTGTCTGATTTGTCCAATTTTGAGAACGATAATCGTGTGAACTCTCCACGATTCACTTGGCGTAAGCGCTTATTGTTTTCGAATCCCATTATCATCCTAGCCTGACGGGTCGCTCATGGCCCTTTAGTCGCGCGTTGTCTTGATTGGCTACACGGATGCTAATCGAAGTACCCCGAGGCTGTCAAGAGAATTCAGAGCCGAAGATTGAAGAAAATCCCACTCTCTGCCGGCGTTCCGGTGGGCTAATGCGATGTTTCACCCCGAACCTCCCCCACATCCAAGTACTGCCGCAGATACAACCCTTTGCCGACGCCGGTCTGGTCGATCCGATCGACCGCCTGCACTTCGAATTCAACTTCTTGTCCCGTCTTCGTGCGCAGCCGCTCGCCGATTCTCTGCAACAGCTCCGGCTCAGCGGTTTCGCCGGTGCGCACCAGCACGAGTGCTTTGCCGCGTTCTTTCTGGACATATTGGAATTGTCGGATACCATGAAAAGTCGCGTCGTGCAAATTCAGCGCAGTCAGCGAAATCAAACCGCCCGACTTGCCGACCAGCGCATCCTGCGCGCGGTGGTGGCCCACAACTTTGTCGAGCAATTGATGATGTCGCCCGCATTTGTCGCAGCGCGCGCCGACGATCTCAGCGTGGTCGTCGAGCCGGTAGCGAATAAACGGCATCGCCCGATTCAGAAATCCGGTGCCGACAATCTCACCCGCTTCGCCGGGAGTGGAAACGATTTCGCCGCGCGCGTTCAACACCTCCGTGATGCCGTATTGCGGAAAAGCATGATACAGCGTTGACCGTTCGCAGCCGCCGGCTAACACGACTTTCTCCGTCATGCCATACCACGAGTAAACGCGCGTGTTGAAGACCGATTCGATCAACTCGCGCTGTCCGCTGAGTAGATTCTCCGAGCCGCAGAGCACACCGCGAATTCCGCGCAGCGGCGGACCGCTCTGCTCGCGCAGGTAGGCGGCAAAAATGGAAATCGCCGAAGGATACCCCCGCAGAAAGCGCGGCCGGAATCTGCGCAGCGCTTCGCGATAGGCCGACATCTTTTCGTCGGTTAGGTGAAACGGCGAGAGCAGCAGCTCATTATAGACTGGATTGTGGCGGATCGTCGACTCGTCGCCGTGCCCGAAGTCGACGCCGCGAAACGTTGCCCGGCGGTCACCCGGGCGATAGCCGGCACGCTGCCACAACGCGATGATAAACGCCCACTCGCGTTCGACCGCCGTGTTGTCGAGATGAAACTTCAGCGCCAGCCCCGAACTGCCTCCGGTCTGCGTCGTGTGCGAGCGGCCGCGCACCGACGGTTCCGCCATAAATGACTCGACGTCTGACTGCATTTGCGCCTTGGTAACCGGCTCGATCTCGCGCAAGATCGTGAGGGGCTCATTTCCCAAGAGCCGCCGATAGCGCGCGTAATAGGGGACATGGGCAATGGCAAACTCGAGCAGAGCGCCGAGTTGTTGTCGTTGATACTCGCGATACTGCTCGCGAGTCCAGTGGTCCGATGCCTCAAGGAAACTTAGAGTCTTGCGGTACTGCCCGCCCAACCGATACGAGAACGGCACGAGCCGAATCATCTTCTTCGCCCAGAGCGGCGCGCTTTCATATATCTGTCGGCCGCGGATAATCATGAACGAACTCCGTTCTCTGTTCGAGCCGGGGAAGCGAACTCAATCTGGCCGGTCCAACCGAAATGCGGACGAAACGCAAAGCAGTCAGATGACGCAAACGCATCGAGCCGCCGATTCCAACCGCTGAAGTTGCTGGTGACCGTGATCTCTTCCCATCGACCCGAAGCAAGACGATAGCGCTCGAGAGTGAATGCTTCCCGCACGATCGCGAGCTTTGCCGGGTCAAATCCCATCACTCGCGCAGCCACGGCATCCGCCTCGGCCGGAGCAGTCGACATCAACAAAACTCCCGCATTCACGCGATCGACATCCACCGGCCCGTCGCCGTCGCCGGCAATCAGCCCGTCGATGATCGTGAGTTGTCGGCGCGTGCCGGCAGCCGTAGGCGACCCCAAATTGCCGGCCTGATCTGCATGAGTCAGCACGCGATTCAAATCGAGGCACATCCGCCAGCAGGTATCGTTACCGTGCCAGTTGCCGGAGCGCACCACCTCGGAAGTCGTTCCGACCACCTTGCCACCCACCTTCTTGATTTGCCGATACAACCACGGACCTAGGCCGGGGAGGTCGAGCGCAAGTTGACGAAATCGCTTGATTCCCGAGCGTTCAATTGCTGTCCGTGCCGATCGATCCGGATATTGGTCGCCGCCATCCTGCGGCGTGCCCTCCGTGTAGTGCGGCAGGTAGTTTTTGTCGCCGTTGATCCCAACCAGATTTTTCAGGCTCAGCGTGACGCCGGTCTTCTTGTGCGTTTTCATTTTCGGCAGATTTATGAAAACATCCGCGGTGATCGCCGACCCGGAGATCACGTATTCATGCACTTTGCCGCGATGATGCGCATTGATTTCCGTCGTGTCATAATCCGCACCGTAGTAGCGCCCCTCGCCGCGAAAGCCGTAGAAGAAACTGTCGGCGCCGAGATCGATGGTGAAATAATCGTGTGGATCGCCGCTCAGTGTCCGCCGCGCAACCACGACATCGTCTTTGGCGTCCCACTCGTACTGGCGCAGATCCACCAGGTGAAACGCGATTCCCTTGCTGCGATAGTAATCCGCGAGCACGTCGAACCCGAGCCCCTTGACCACATCGCGAAACGACGAATCGGTTTGCGGCGCGTCGGCGATGATGATCTCGCCGCGTCCTCGCAAGGCAATCGCGACGTAATCGGCGACCGCGCGCACGAGTGAACCGTGGGTCAGCATCCACTTCCAGCCGTTGCTGTAACGCGGATGCGTCGCCTTGATCATGTTCGGCTTGAGCAAGACCCGGTCACCGGGCTTGACCAGTTCGCGGAGCGGATTCCATGCGATGCTGCCAAAATTCTCCCGATCCCAGCCGCTCAATTCCAGCAGCGAACGCATGGCCGCATAGGCGTTGTTCGGTTCCGCCGAGACTTCCGGAAAAGGCGACTCAGGATAAAGTTGCTGCGGGTGAAATGGTGCCGCCGATGGATACTCCGCAGTCGAGCTACGCCAAACAAAGACGCTCATGGTCCCAGATTACACAGTTCAGGCGGTTTCACAAGCGAGTTCCGGTAGGTTAGACATTCTTGTCTGACGCCCTCTTCGCGGCCCAGACAGACAGGAATGTCTATCCTGCCAGCAGGCGGCTCCGATTTTAACCGTTTGCGCCTGTCCGATAGGATTCTTATAATGCAGCATCATGACCAAGCACATGTTCGCGCCGTGGCGGGGAGATTTTATCCGGGGACCCAAGCCCAAGGGCTGCATTTTCTGCCGCATGATTCGGGAAAAGAAGGACCGCGTCAACCTGATCCTCTTCCGGGCCGAGCAAAGTTTCGTCGTCTTCAATCGCTATCCCTACACCTCCGGGCATCTGATGATCGTGCCGAACCGTCATATCGGACACCTCGAAAAGCTGCCGCCGCAAACACTGCAGGAGATGATGGCGCTTTCGCAGTATCTGGTGTCAAGCCTCAAGTCGGAGTTTGCCCCGCGCGGCTTCAATCTTGGCATGAATCTCGGCCGCTCGGCCGGAGCCGGCGTGGCCGGACATCTGCACTTGCACATCGTTCCCCGCTGGGCGGGCGACTCCAATTTCATGGCGACGACCGGCGACGTGCGCGTCATCTCGCTTTCGCTGGAGTCGGTTTACGATTTGCTCTTGAAGTATTTTCCGAAGCGCTGATGAAACGCCGTATTCCGACCAAACAGGAACTGCTGCAACTCCAGAAGCTCTACAAGACCGACAAGCGGATCGGCCAGGCGCTCGGCAATGTGCCCGAAAACCTCATCGCCTACTGGCGCCGCAAGAAGGGTATCGGCCGTTCGATCTTCCCGAAGTATTCGCTGCTGGAAATCAAGGAGCTCTGGGAGCGCTTCGGCGACGACGCCAAGGCGGGCGCGGAAATGGGCGTCACCAAGCAGGCCTTCTATCGCTGGCGCAAGAAATACAAGTTGCTCGAGAAACCCGCCATTCTCAAGCTGGAACAGCTTGAATTCAGATTTTTCGACGAACAACGCCTGACGCGCGCGGGCAATCGCGATGCGCCGGCTTTGACGGCCATCCAGCGCATCGTCGCCGCGCACTGCGACGGCAAACCGCCGCTGGTCGGTGCGAAAGTTTTACTCCGTCCCGATTTGGTGCTGACCGTCGCGGACGGCGGCTGGCAAGTCAATACGAACGGCAAGTCGACCCAGCGCTTTCGCGAACTCGAAATGCTCTTCGCCTCAGGCTTTTTCCGTCCGGGACAAGTGTGCACGGGCGACAATATCGCAGCCGCAGCGCTGGCCATTACCGGTTCGTTGGTCTTCGTGCCGAGTGATTCAGGGGGTGAATGCCGTGGGGTTGCGGACGAGGTTGAATTTGAAGTAACACCGGTCGTGAAGGTTATGGTCGGTGGACAATCGCAGTCCTTGGGCAGTCCCTTCACGACGGCGCTGTATATCATGCGCGAACTCGATACCATCGCCGCGGGACGCTTCGCGATCGAGCTCTGCGGTCTCGGCATCGAACGACTCCTGGTAGCCGATCGCATGGCACTGCTGGTCTACGCGCGGCTGTTTACTGGACGCCACATCCTCCTGACGCCGGACCAGATGTACCTCAATCTGCTGTCGCGCTATAATCAGTCGGAGATGCCGGTTCCGTTCTCCGATCGCGATGTATATTATCTCGAAGAAATCACCGCTACGGTGGGGCGACATCGGCCGGTGCTCTTCAGTCTGCAACGGTCGCGATTTGTCGAAGACCTCTCCGAATTCGACGGCTGCCGACTTGCCCGAGTGCGAATCGGGCCGCTGCTTGGCGGTTCGATTGAGGACTTGAAGTTGATCGCCACGGCGCTTCACGAGCGTTCGCTGGAAGATGGCCCGCAGTTGTACATCATTCCGCGCAGCCGCCAGGTTTTTCTGGAAGCGCTCAAACGACGCTACGTTCAGAAGATTGTCGAAGCCGGCGGGCATGTGGTGGACCCGGCGGCGTTACCCGCCCTTCCGCCCCTCGCGAGCGATCAGGTGGAGTTGACCACGGAAGTCGATTGTATAGCGCGGGGGAGCTATCTGGCGACAGCGGCGACCATCCTGCCGATTGTCATTGCCGGTAAGATCTCGCGGCGGCACGTCGAGGTCTTCTAATCTTGTCTCATGTCTCCGAGGGTGAAGTTCTCGCCGTCGAATCGGATATAGCTGAAGAAGTTCAACCAATCGCCACAATTGACATAGTGACCGTTACCCAAGGGGACGATTTCCGGCCAGTGAATATGTCCGCAGACGACGGCGCGATAGCCGGAGGCGAGGCGCTGGCGGGCAAATTCGTGATACTCGGCGATGAACCGCTCGCTCGGTTTTTCATTGCCGAGATTTCGCGAGCCGCCGGAGACGGCGTGCGCCAGCCCGTACGCCAGTGACGGCGGCAGCAACTTGTAAAGCGCGATGTTGACGCGGTTGCGGAGCACGCGCTTGAGTAGACGGTACTTCCAATCGGAGGGCGCGATGCCGTCGCCGTGCAGCACCAGCACCTTGCCGATCTTGGCGTCGATCACCAGATCGTCGGGGTAGACCACACAGCCAACTTCGCTCGTCATGAAGTCTCCGAGCCAGAAATCGTGGTTGCCGCAGACGTAGGAAAGCGTGACGCCGGCCTCGACGAGTTTACGCAGCTCGATCAGGATACCGAGGTGGCGTTTGGGTATCAGGTGGCGGTACTCGAACCAGAAATCGTAGAGATCGCCGAGAATGACAAGGTGATCGATATCGTGCGCGACGCTGCGCCGGAACTTGCGGAAACGCTCGAGCTTAAGCTGGTCTCGTGCGCGGTCGGCTTCGCCGAGGTGAAAGTCAGAAACAAAGTAGGTGGCCATCGCCGCGAATTTAGCGTCCATCAAGCCGGCAACAAAGGAGAAAGTGAGCCTTGCCCGCGCCGGCGGGTTTCGGATCGGGACAATCCGCCGGGCAGCCGCGGCGGGAGCGGCGGCGCGCGTTTCGACCCGAAACACTCCGTCGGGCAAAGTGCAATTTTGGCTCCATGATTGATGCGGGACACGGGACTCTAAATTTGAACACGCCCCTTCAAAGTCGCGGCCAGACTCTGAGGATCAAAGGCAGTCGACTTTGAGGGCGCCGCCGGAGAATTCGACAAGTTTTCCACGAATTTGTGTGTTTCAAGTTAAAGTCTTCGTGCTCGATTCCGATACAATTCAATGTTGGTTTGATAACACGTAACTTTTAGGACAAAGTAGTCTTCAGGACGAAGAAAACTCAATGCTTTCCTATGTGAAAGGAGCAAAGGATGAATCGCAGACGCAGAACCCAAACCTCGCGCAAGAGCCGTCGTAACAGCTGGAACGCTCGTCCGACGCAGACCACCCGCCGCTACAACGCCGGTGGCCGTACCAAGGTGTGGACGCAGCAGGAAATCAGCACGCTTCGCAAGTTCTATCGCACGAACTCGAACGTGTTCATCGCCAAGAAGCTGAATCGCACGGAAAGCTCGGTGCAGTACAAGGCTTCGAGCCTCGGCCTGCGCAAGAGCCAGCAGTATCTGAAGCAGATCCGCAACAACTGGGCGTAAGCGCCGGTTGTGTTTGGCTTGAAACGGCGGCAGCGATGCCGCCGTTTTTTTGTTTGGTCGCTGCAACGCGCGGGGAGATATTGTCGCATGAGCGGAAGAGTTAACTGTGCGCTTCTTTGACTCCACGATTGCCATCCTCCTGACCCAGGCTATCGGATTGGCCGCGGTGTTCCTGGTCAATCTGATTATCAGCCGCGTGTTTGGCAGCGAGGGCAAGGGCGCAATCGCCCTGCTGATGAACACCGCCGAAGTGCTTTACGCCGTCGCCAACCTGGCGCTCGGCACCAGCGCGCAATACTTCGTCAGCAAGCGCCTGTTCGAGCCGCGCCGCCTCAGCGGCAACTTCTTCTTCTACCCCCTGCTCCTCCTTGCCGGCATTGTCGCCGTCGCCGCGCTGTCGTGGCTTTTGTGGCCGGAGCTGATTCCGGGCACGATTCTCGCGATCGCTGTACCCGCGCTGATCGTGACGATTGGGATGCTTTTCTATGAGCCGGTCACACAGTTGCTGATTGCCGTAAGGCGCCTTGGTCTGCGCAGTATCGCGGTGTTCGTGATGAACGGTCTGCTCCTGGTATCCGCTGCAGGGGCAGCTTTGCTGGCGCATGACTCGATCAACGTCCTGGTTTGGTGCTATGCCGGCAGTTTCGCTACCACGGCCGCGACGTGCCTGACACTTGTCACGATTGCCACCGCCCGCCCGGGTCGTCCATCGTGGAGTATCCTGCGGCAGACCATGAACTACGGCGGCTGGATCTATGCCGCCAACCTGGTAGCGCATTTCGCCATTCGACTCGACTTCTTCATGGTGACTGCGATTGCCGGAATCGCCGCCGGCGGCGTGTATTCCGTAGCGATGGGCTTGACTTCGCCCCTGGGAATTCTGATGGGCGCGATCGTCGGCGCGTTTTATCCGCACACTTCCGGTGAAACCGACGAGCAATCGCTGCGCACGACACCGCTGGTATACCGCCAGGTGCTGATGTTGCTGCTCGCGGTGTCGCTGGTCGTCGGCGCTCTGTCCCGCCCCGTACTCAGTTTGTTCGGTCCGGATTTTGTGGCGGGTCAGTCGGCGATGCTGCTCCTGCTGTTGGCGGCGAACTTCCGCGGTCTTAGCAATATTCTACTTTCTCATCTGCTCGGACGTGGCTTTCCCGCGATCAAGACCCTCTCGACCGTCAGCTCTCTCGTCATCGTGGCCGTGAGTTGTCCGCTGCTTGTATCATCGCTCGGCATGGTCGGCGGGGCGCTCTCGGCGGCAATCGCCTACTTCCTGGAGACCGTCTTGTTGCACACGCTCTACGTGAAAAAAGGAGGCGGGAGTCTTGCGGAGCTGTTCCGATTCCGTTGGGAGGATGTGACGGCTATTCTGCGCGAGTCTCGCCGCTACCTGGGCGAGGCGCAAGATCACCTGCGTCGGCGTAATCCCTAAAGATCTTCGTCTTCGAACGCGCTGAAGATGCTGACGGCGCGCGACTCAATCTGATAGATTTCTTCGAGAGTTTTTGCCGTCCCATTCAGTTGGCCGCGCTTGGCGTGCTCGGCGATCTCGGTCCACTTGCGCGCCGCCTCGTCATAGAGCCCGGAGGCCAGTTCGTAGATCGGGCGGGCGTAGATCTGCCCGGCCTGATCGAGGAATTCCGAGAACATCTTGCGCGACAAACCGCCGCCGGTGCCTGCCTTCTCGATCTGCTGATAGAGCATCGCCGGATTCTTGTAGTCCTTCAGATGGTCGCGCAGGTCGAAAATCTGGAGCAGATTGTAGCCCGGGGCGTGGTTCTCGAATTTCTGATACAGGTTGTAGAGCGCCTTCGTGATCATCTCGTCGACAAATGGGCGTTCTTCGAAGCGTTCGATGCGCCAGCGCCGGCGGCGATGGGCAAAGGGCGGGAACTCGGTCGAGCGCGCGGCGTTGAATTTCTCGATCGGGCACTTCTGGATGCGCAGGTAGCCGGTATCGGCCAGAAAGATGTTGTCGTCATCGTAGCCGACCGGCACGACCCGGTGTCCGGCGAAATGCGTTTTTGATTCAAAGTACGGCAGGTGAAGCAGATCGACCTGGACGATCACCGGGATCTGCAGGTCGATATGACTGACGAGATCGCGCCAAGCTTCTTCGTCAGAATCGAATTCTCTCACCTCGCATTCGAGGTGGAGATTCCGGCAGAACGACTCGACCATGCCGGAGCCGGAGCCGCCGAGATGCGGGTTCTCCTGGCCGGCGAGCGTGCGAAAATGAAAGCCGAGGCCTTCGGCAATGCCGAAGATGCGCGGCTCGGGGTAACGGAAGCCGTAGTGGTTTACGACATTACGCAGGGCAGTCGTTACGCAGTTGTTGCCCGGCAAATGAACAAAATTCTCGATTTGTTTGCGCTTCGTCATCGCTATATTCTCACGTCGCAAGGAAGATAGTTATTTGAAGAATTAGGCAAAGCACAATCGAAAGAAGGACTAATTAGACAGATATGGCTCATCATACAATAACGCTGATCGAAGGGGACGGCATCGGGCCGGAAATCTCCAGCGCGGCCACCCGCATCATCGAAGCCACCGGGGTGGAGATCGACTGGGAACGCCTGCCCGCCGGCATTAATGCGCTGCCCGACTACGGCTCGCCGGTGCCGGAGGTGCTGCTGGAGTCGATCAAGCGCAACAAGGTCGCGCTCAAAGGGCCGCTGACGACGTTTGTCGCCAAGGGATTTTCTTCGGCTAATGTCGGCTTGCGCAAGGCGCTCGACCTCTACGCGAATTTGCGGCCGGTGCACTCGATTGACGGCATCAAGTCGCGCTACGACAACGTCGATTTGATCATCGTGCGCGAGAATACGGAAGACCTGTATGCCGGACTCGAACACGTGATTACGCCGGGCGTTTCGCAGTCGATCAAGGTGATCACGCAACACGCCTCAGCCAGGATCGGTCGCTTCGCCTTCGAGTTCGCGCGCAAGCATGGGCGCAAGCGCGTGACAGCGGTGCACAAGGCAAACATCATGAAACTGTCGGACGGGATGTTCCTTGAGTCGATCGGCGAAGTGGCCAAGGAGTTTCCCGAGATCAAGTTTGACGACGTGATCGTCGACGCGCTTTGCATGAAGCTCGTCATGGATCCGAATCAATTCGACATTCTGGTACTGTCCAATCTCTACGGCGACATCGTTTCTGATTTGGCCGCCGGTCTGGTGGGCGGGCTGGGGGTTGTGCCGGGCGCGAATATCGGTTTGAACGCAGCTGTTTTTGAAGCGGTTCATGGTTCGGCCCCCGATATCGCCGGCAAGGGTGTCGCCAATCCCAGTGCGCTGGTGTTTTCCGGCGTGTTGATGTTGCGCCACCTCAATGAAGACCAGGCCGCTGACCGCATCATGAATTCGGTGCGCAAAGTCTTCCGCGAGGGCACGCATGTTACGCGAGACCTGGGCGGATCGGCGAGCACGGAAGAGTTTGCCGACGAAGTGATCCGGCACCTCTAACCTACCCTGCAACGGCAGCCAAGAATCGCCCCCTAAAAAGCTGTTGACGAGTTTTATCTCATGATATAGGATAAAACTGTCCTTGTTCAAGGGAGGACTCATGAAACGAGTGGCAGTTCTTGTGCTGGTTGCCGTCCTAATGATTGCAGGCAGCACGCAGGCATTCAATGGTCTGCGCAAAGGGTTCGTTTTGGGCGGTGGGCTGGGTTACAGCCCCTACAGCAAGTGGTCCATCGAGATCAGCGGCCAAATCTTCGGCCAAGTTGTTGACGAGAAAATCGACGAATCGAACACCGGTCCCGCTATCGATTTCGTTATCGGCTACGCCTGGGATGAAAGCAATATGATCGTCTATCAGGGAACGGGCCTCGTCTACAATTCGAAATTCTTTGGCGAAAACGCGGGCGGTTTCTTAGTCGAAGACTCGCGACAGGCTACCCAGGCTTTCAATGGAGTTGCCTATTATCATTATTTCGGCCCTGTGGGCAAGGCCGCTTTTGCAGCGGCGGGGATCGGTGGTTACTTCTGGAAGGTCAAGGATTTTGAAGCCAACGACCCCGGCCCAGCCTACCTGGTCGGTGCCGGCTATGAGTTTGTCCGGCACGTGCAGGCCGGGGTTTTCGTGTCGGGCGGTCAGACCACCGATTCAGGATTTGATTTTGGCCACATGCATGTCAGTATTCAACTGACGGCGATCGCCTTCTAGCTCCTGCAGATCGAACGAATTCTCCGTGCTTCGGCGGTGGACCGCGGGTTTACCGCCGACTTGTTTAAGTTTGCTGGCGATCGCGTCCCACAGCTGCAGCGGCGTGTCGTTGTGTTTCTTCGATGATGATGGCTTCAAAGCGGTAGATCTTTGCGGCCGGTGAAAGATAGGCATCGCGTTGCAGGCCGGCCTTTTCGCAGGTGTGTTGCAGGAATTGCGTGACGTCCCAGCCGTACTCCGTGGCTACCTGCGGCAGGAGTAATCCACTGGCAGCGCCGAGGCGGATCAGCAGACCGTGACGGCCGACTTCAATATCAGTCGGAGTAGCGATCTTTTCCAGCGGCGACAACACGGAAATCTCAAGATGCACGCGGGGGAGCTCGGCCGGACGCAAGGAGGGAAAACGCGGGTCGACGGTGGCGGCATCGACGGCGCAAACCGCCACAGTCTGCGCCAGGGGTAACTCGCCGCCAATGCGGCCGATGCAACCGCGAAGGTGGTCGCCGATCATCAGCGTGACGAAGGCGGCGCCGGGCCGCGCGAGATTCTCCGAGCAGCCAAAGTCTGTAAAGCTATCGCCGTCCAGGTAGCGGGCAATTGCCGAGCGAGCGATTTGGAGCAACTGCCGTTTGTCGTCCGGAGTCAGCCAGTCATCCATTGAAGACAAATTGCTCAACGAAGAGAGCTTTGTCCACTGATTATTGCTGGTATCGTTGTGTCAGATTCAGATTCTCCATTGTTTTTCACCATGGCAATCGACTTCCCCACGATTTGGGAAGCCCAATCCGGATCGGGCACGGACACGAAGCAGAACGGCGAGCATTGGCTCAGGTCAAGGGCTCTCACAACCGGTTGCGAAGGCGATCCGGCCTCAAGCCACAAGTCCACGCCCCTTACCCCTTGCGACGATCGCGCGGTCCCGGGAATTTGCCCGGCGAATGAGAGGACGTCTTCAATCGCCGAGTGCGCGCTGCGCGAGAGGTTCGGGTGGCCGTTGGGCTACATCATGTCCCCCATATATCCGTGGCGTTGGATTTATCGAGTGAAGGGTTGCAGTTCCGGGGCGTAGTCGTTGCGCGCCAAGAGGATAGACATCTTACGCGGCACGGATGCGGGCGGATTGAGGTTGTGAGGGGAGAATCACATTTGCACGCGGTTGTCTTGAAGTGGCGCGGAGAGCGAGTCTACTCCCATCGGGGTATGATTGGATTAGTCGACTAAGCCGGATTCACCATCATGCAAAGCGGAGCAGGCGGGAGTTGACCTACTTTCGGCGTCAGGTCACAATCGCGTCCTCGCTGGCGCTCGGCCGCGATCAAGACCTGACGCAACTCCGTCAGATAGATTGCTTCGTCGCGGCGGAGTGCGGAGAGCTTGTGAAGTGATGGTGCGCTCCTCGCGATGACGACGACGTGGGCAGGTTGGCAGGTTTCCGGCAGCGTGGGTTCGTCGTCCCCGGTGAGTACGATCAGAGACCTGCCGTACGGGTGCGTTTCAGGAAGGCAGACAAAAATGTCCACCCTACCGGAGAAAGGGGCTGCGGACGGTAGCGAAGGGGATGTCCGACTGAAGTCGGAGCTACAGGGGAATGAGTGAAGCGACGAGTGCATCCGACTGAGGTCGAAGCTACCGGGGATGGATTCGATCCGGTCAGGCTGACCAGGCTACCACGGGTTTCCCCAGGGGTAGGTGTCGCGGTAGACGCAGAACTGGTCGGTGACCGGCAAGTTCAACTCCGCTACGAAGTCGATGACCGGATCGCCGGGGAAGAGATTCGGTTCGTCCACGACGATGCGATAGGTACCCGGCGGGATTCCGCCGATGCTCACGGTCAGATCGTAGAGGCACATGCAGGGGCAGGGGCCGACCGGGTTGGGGATTTCCTCTTCGTAGACGCGGATCGATTGGCCGACCTTGAAGGCCTCAATGGTGATCTCCTCCGGGCAACAATTAAATGACGAATTGAAATGTCTGAGTGTCAGAATGCCGACGCCGTCGTAGGTGTACTCGAGGCAATCGAAGAAGGGTGAGTCGAGGGCGAGTTTGCCACCCGAGCCTGTACACGGAGCTGAGCCGGAGCCGAAGATATAGATGACGAGATAGACGGCGTCCGAGATGTTGACCTTACCGTCGAGGTTGCAGTCGCAGGCCCAGTAATTGGCAGGCATCGGGCCGCCGGCGAAAATGAAATTGATCAAATAGACGGCGTCGGAAATCGAGATTTTGAGATCGTCGTCGGCGTCGCCGCAGGTTCCTGAGAATTGCTTGCAAAGGTGTGGATCGGCTTTTTGAGCGGTGGAGTCGGAAATGCAAAGGACGAACAGCAGCAGCAGGCCGGTCAGGAGCACTTTCTTCATCATGATTCCTCCCGCGAGAGAAGGGGTGGATGTGATTCTCGTGCGTGGAGTCGGGATTGTTGAGTCGTATGTCTATGATAATATCCGGCATTGTGATTGTCAAGGGGCAATCGAAGTGCGCCAGAACTGACAACACTTTCTTGATTCGTCGGGAAGGGATTGAGCGAGGTCAGCTTAGTGTCGCGATCACGGGGGCTGACCTGCGGAAATGACTTAGGGGAGATTGCTTCGTCGCGGTGGAGGGAGTATTGGAAATTGAGAGGCGTTCGCTCCTCGCAATGACACTTGGACTTTGAGTCTTTTGAGCTATTGCGGCGAGGTGACATACGTGACAGGTTAATGGGAGATTGCTTCGTCGCGGTGGAGGGAGTATTGGAAATTGAGAGGCGTTCGCTCCTCGCAATGACACTTGGACTTTGAGTCTTTTGAGCTATTGCGGCGAGGTGACATACGTGACAGGTTAATGGGAGATTGCTTCGTCGCGGTGGAGGGAGTATTGGAAATTGAGAGGCGTTCGCTCCTCGCAATGACACCTGCAATTTGTGTCTTCATAGAAATGAGATGAGGAGAAGCGTATGGGGGAGTTCGTATCGGGCGGCAGGTCGCCCGTCTCAGCGCGAGTAGGACCGGGTCAAAATTAAAGCAGATGGCGCTTCGACGGAAGACCTGCCGCAACGCGGAATCTTTAAGAAGCGCAAGGCGTCGGTTCACAATTTCGCGCTGGATCGTGATTCATATCAAGTGGCCTTAGGTTGCGTGCGCGAAATCAAGACCTGCCGCAACGGAAGGCGTCAGGATTGTTGGGGGTCTGCCCTACTTGGCGGATTTGAGTTTGAAGAAGAGTTCGCCTTCGATGGTGTAGGTGGTGGCGGTTGCTTGCTGGGTGCCGAGGATGCGGGCGCGTTCGGCGGTGACCTTGGTGGTCTCGGACTGCGAGTAGGTGTAGCCGTTTTCGTAATCGAAGACCAGCGTGCCCGTGACGTCGATCTTATCGATGCCGCTGGCGGTCAGTGAATCGGATTCCATGACATCAAAGGGGAGAATCAGATTGCCGCGGTAATCGATGATCGCGCAATTGCGGCCTTCGACGACGACGAAATCAGTGACTTCGTAGGTGGTGCTGGCGTCGAGTTTTTCGCCGGAAGGCATGAAGATCTTGACCGACTGCATCCACTTATAGCCCTTGCCGACGCCTTCCTCCGGGAAAGTCGGTTGCGATTGCTCCAGATTTTGCTGGGCGTACTCCTTCCACCGGGAAGCCTCCTGATCAGCCGGCAATTCCAAGCCGGAGATCTTGCCGTCCGGCGCCATGTCGTAGGCGAGTTCCTCGGTGCTCGAGACCACGGAAATTGTGGAATCGGGCGCGGTTTCGCTCCAGTTCCAGACAGAAGTTTCCTCGATGCGCGCCTTGCCGTCGGGATGCAGCGCGACGACGCGCTGAGTCATTTCTCCTTTGGATTGCGAGGACGCGGAGATGACCGGGGAATTATTGCGCGAGAAGGTTTGCTTATTGACCTGCTCGTAAACAAGTTCGCGGCCTTCATGGAACTTCATATTCAGGTGGATGAGTGACTGGGAGTCAGTGCAGGAAACGATCAAAAGCAGCACTGAGAGGCAGAGTGCAATCGAGGTGATCGCTCCCCAAAGGTGAGGACGGCAGCGATTGATGGACATCTTCATTCTTACCACATTGGCGGTCTTGGGCCTTACAAAAGCCTCATGTACGAGTTCCTGAGGAAACCCACCGCAAGCGGTGGGGCACCGGGCGGTCAGAAGGTCTGACCTCGAGCCGCTCGTTCGCTTCTCGTACTGATACCGCCACAACCGACATCCCTGTTCGTCAGACCGCTCACTTGCTGGAGAAGGCGAGCGACCGGGAACGCGACAGCGAGGAGGGGGATCCCAGGATCGCCGTCGACATCAACAAGATTTCGCGATATTCCTTCATTTCCTGCTCGGAGATCGCGCGTTCATCGCCGGTCGTGATATGCTCGCTGTACGAGTCGGCCAGCGAAACGTAGGGCCCGAAGTTTTCAGCGCTGAACGGCGAATCCGAGATGTTACCATAAGGATAATACACCACGCTCAACATGATCGCAACGGCAATTGCGGCGGTCGCTACGGCGACGGGCACGGGGCGAACCGTCTCGGGAATCAACCAGGCCGCGAGCCGATCCCAGATCGAGAGGCGGCTGATCTTGACGCGGGCGTTGATCTGCGCGCGCGCCCGGGTGAAGTAGGCATCGGGCGGAAGTTTGACGGTCCGCGCCGAGATCAGGCGGAGATAATCCAGCTCGCGGTCGCGTTCCGCCGGATCGAGACCGCCCAGATCGGGCAAGGCTTCGAGCGGTGCGCGGGCGTGCTGGGGGCGCAGGTCGAGGAGCTTGTCGTTTGTGTCACGTTCTTGCATTTACCGTTCATCCTCTTGAGTCCCGGGGCCGGCATCGACCGGGCCGTCGAGAATCTCTTTCAATTTCTGTTTCACTTTGGAGCGCGCGATGTGCAGGTTGGACCTGACGGTGGCCTGCGGGCAATCCATCATCTGCGCGATCTCCTCCTTGGAGTAGCCGTCAACGTCGTGCAGGACGATAGTCGCCCGCTGCTTCGGGGGTAGCTCGGCAATAGCGGCATTGATCAGCTCCAGGAGTTGCTTGTTTTCCTGTTCGTCCTCCGGTGTCGGTATCGACCGCGACAGCTCGAGCTGGTAGCGGCCGGAATCCTCAGCTTCCTCATCATCAAGGACAACGTACTTGCGTTGCCGCTTGCGGATAATGTCGATGCAGTAGTTCGTCGCGATTTTGAAGACGAAGCTTGGAAAATTGGCATCTGTCTTCAGTCGCGCGATGTTCTTTACGAGGCGAACGAAGGTCTCTTGAAGGACTTCGTCGGCCTCGGTGTGGTTGCCCAGCATCTGGTAAGCGTGGGCGTAAATTCGTTTCTCGAACAACCGAACCAGCTCATTGAAAGCCTTTTCGTCGCCAGCCTTAAACCGTTCGACGAGTTCGGAAATGTTCTCGATCACGACACCCCACACTCTCCAACCCATTGAAATAGACGCGGTTGGAGGAGGATTGTTTAATGGTTCCGCGGACAGATCGCCAAAGATTACGGCGGGCGGAAGTGATTGTCAAATAGAGTTTTAAGGGGGGAGATTGCAGTTCGTCCGGCGTAAGCTGCGTGAAATGGCGCCCTCACCCCCGACCCCTCTCCCAAGGGGAGAGGGGGGAAGGGCAGGGACGGAAAGCATTTTGGTAAGAACGTCAATTCCCTTCGGGGTATGATTCTGGAACAGGGTCGAGAAGAGTCTTGCAGGATCAACTGGCCGCGGGAGACGGATCTTTCGGGAATTGACCTGCGGGCTAGCGCAATGGAGGGCAGGGAAGTCGTGCGGGATTGCCGGAAGGTGTCGTGAAAAATCATTCGCCATTGGAGTTGCGCCGATGTATAAATGGGCAGATTAGCAGTCGAACCTTAGAAGATGGAGATGTTAAGATTGACACGGTTAATGAACGTTTTGGTGGCGCTGGCAATCCTGAGCGGCAGCGCTTATGGCCAGTTTGAACGCGATGCCGGCAAGATTGTCGCGCGCAACGGCATAATTCCGGCGACAGCCGGTAACGGCAAGATCATGTTCCTGCGAGCGGACGACAAGATTCCCGGCAACCCGGTGGAGTTGTTTTCCAAGGATCTGAAGACCGGCGAAGAAAAACGTCTCTTGCCGGGGTTCGATTTTAAGGACCAACCGACGTACACCTATGCGGTATCTCCCGACGGCAGCGAATTCGCCGTGCAGAATCTGGTTAATGGGACGTGGGAGTTGTTCGTTTATAAGGTCGGCGAGCGTACCGGCCGGCAAGTGAGCCAGCTGGCACAATTTCGTGAGGACTTGCCGAAGGACGCCTTAGAACAACTGGGGATCACGCCCGCTGACCAGGTTGCCGTGGCGGACTTGAGTTGGTCGCCCTCGGGAAAGCGGCTGATCTTCACGCTGATGCGGCCCGGTAAGGCCTCGGTCTGGTGGCTTGAGCTGGCGAGCGGTCGCACGCGGCAGGCGACCGAAGACCTGGTAGGCTACTATCCTTCGTTTCACCCCAACGACGACAGGTTCTGTTACACGGAACCGGTGGTGAAAGAGGGGATTACCAACGATGAGGATCTGGTACTGCGCTCGATCACCTCGGGCGATGTGGACACCATCACGACTTCACGCGATCATGAATTTGGCGGGCAGATCTCGCCGGACGGCAAGTATATCGCGTACAGCCGCAAGGTGCAGAATACCAATAATATTTTCGTCATGAACGTTGCGACACGTGAAGCCCGCGCGCTGACGCATTCGACCAATGACCGGCACTGCGCGTTTCCGAAGTGGTCGCCGGATGGGAAGAGGATATATTTCCAAGGGAACAACTTCGTCAATCAGCCGCTGATTTTTGAGCGGGATTTCGTGCCGTTTTAACTGGCGGGTACAAGTTGAGATCGGAAAGGCGACCGGTGGTCGCCTTTTTTTTCTTTTGGAGGCAAGCATTGAGCAGCCAGGAAGAGATTGCTTCGTCGCGGCGGATAGCGTGAGGGTATCAGGTGGCGTTCGCTCCTCGCAATGACAATATCCGAAATGCTGCGAGTGATTGGAAATTGGCAGGTCTCCGGCACAGAGGGAGAGAGTGCCGGAGTGAATTCAATCAGAGACCTGCCCTACGGCATCGGAATGCGAGGAAACAGAGTTTGCTTCGTCGCGGCGGAAAGCGTGAGGGTATCTGGTGGCGTTCGCTCCTCGCAATGACAATATCCGAAATGCTGCGAGTGATTGGAAATTGGCAGGTCTCCGGCACAGAGGGAGAGAGTGCCGGAGTGAATTCAATCAGAGACCTGCCCTACGGCATCGGAATGCGAGGAAACAGAGTTTGCTTCGTCGCGGCGGAAAGCGTGAGGGTATCTGGTGGCGTTCGCTCCTCGCAATGACAAGACCGTCATGGTTTAATTGGAGAGCCTGACACAAATTGGGGATTGCCGGCAGACACACCCCGTCTCGATTCGCCGGGTGGATCGAGAGAAGAGCGAGGATTGGGGGCGAATCGAGCCACCCCTCTCAAGAGGGGAATTCGAGTCGTCGAGGGGGATTCGCGGAATAAGTACGGACGGTGAATTGAGATTGCTTCGTCGCGGTAGGGAGCAGAGCAGGTGATGATCTCTCGTTCGCTCCTCGCAATGACAATATTCGAAAGGCTGCGAGAGATAGGCGGGGATCGCGAGGAGTTTTAGTTGACAGGAATCTGCAAAGGGCGAGATTGGGGCGATTAAAGTAAAAACGCAGACCTGGAGCGAAATCGTCGCGAGGAGGGAATATGGATAATATTGGTCGTTCATTCACTTACATGTTCGAGGATCCGGAGTGGCTGCAGAAGATTCTCGTGGGGGCAGTGTTCGTGCTGCTGTCATTTATCCTGATTGGCATACCGTTTCTACTGGGTTACGTGCTACAACTGGTGCGCAACGTTTCGAACGGCAATCCGCTGCCGTTGCCGGCCTGGGATGAGTTGGGCGAAAAGTTCACTAAGGGGCTGCTGTTCTTCGTCGTGATTGTCATCTGGGCGATACCCTTGATCATTATTCACTTCATACTGGCAATGATCCCCTGCCTGGGCTGGATCGCCTCCGTCGCACTGAGTATTGCCTTCGCAATGGTGATGCCCTACATCTACGTGCGTTTCGCGCGCTCGGGGAATATTGCGGATGCCTTTGATTTTGCGGGCATGATTGCGTTTTTGACGCAGAACACGGTCAACCTTCTGCTCGTCGCGTTATTGTCGATCGTGTTCGGTATTCTCGCTTCGCTCGGTTTTATTGCTCTGATCATCGGGTATTTCTTCACGGCGTTCTGGGCGCAGCTGGGCATCGGATATCTTTACGGTGAAGTTGTGCGCACCGGCGAACGCCGGGGACCGGCGGTACCGGCCCAACCTTAATGGCTCTCAACGCGCCTAATATTAATCGGCCGGTGACCTGGCTAGCGCTCTGGTCGCCGGCCGCTGTGTTTGTGTTGTATATCGGCGGCGCCGTAACTGCGGCGCTGCTTGGGGTCTTCGGTCAGGGGGAGGTCGCGCGAGCGATCGGCGCCGCGTATGCGGCTTTGTGCCATCAAATCCCCGAGCGGTCGTTTGGCTGCGCCGGCGAGCCGATGATTATCTGTGCGCGCTGTACCGGTTTCTTTGGCGGGCTAGCCCTGGCTTCGCTGGTGATTATCCTGCGGCGCATTGACCGCGGCTGGCGCTGGTGGGTAGCGGGACTGGCCTGTTTGCCGATGCTGCTCGATGCCGGGCTCGATATCGCGGTAATGACGGCGTACCCTAATGCGGTTCGGGCTTTGACCGGTTTGTTGGGGGGGAGCGCTCTGGCGGGCTGGTTTTACCCCAAATTCGTCGCGGTGGTGCGAGATCAGCTTGCCCTGCGCGCGGCCGGGGCGTAGATTCTCTGGCGGGAGCGTTCAAAGTCGTCCCGACAGGCAAATGATTACTCTCACACGATTAGCACTCAAGAATTACGCGGTCGTCTCGGGGCTCGAGGTCGAGCTCGACAAAGGCCTGACGATTATTACCGGCGAGACCGGCGCGGGCAAGTCGCTGATGGCGGGCGCGATTTCGCTTCTGATGGGCGAGCGCGGACGGAGCGAGTTTCTGCGCGCGGGAGCGACGCATGCCGTGATCGAAGGGGAATTGCGCGGAGACCTGAAGAAACTCAATGACATTCTGGTTGAGGAAGATGTCGCAGCCAACGGCGAAGCGCTGACGATCGTGCGCGAGATTCACGCCGATGGAAAGAACCGCTGCCTGGTTAACGATCAGCGGGTGAGCCTGGCGATCCTGAAGCGGCTGGGGGAGCGGCTCTGCGACCTTCACGGCCAACACCAGCATCAATGGCTGCTTGAACCGGCGCGGCATCTGTGGTTTCTCGACCGGTATGCCGGTAGCGGCGAGAGCTTCGCGCAATATCGCGCGGCGCTGGAAACCTACCGATCGGCGAAGGTGAGAATCGTTGCGCTCGAACGGCAGATCGCCGAAAACCGCGAGAAGCAGGAGCTGCACCGATTCCAACTAAATGAAATCGAGTCGGCTAATCTATCGGCTGGCGAAGAAGAAGCACTTGGAGTTGAGCAGAAGCAGCTTCAGAATGTACTGCGGATCAAAGAGGCGTTACAAAGTGCCGCGAATCTGATCGAAGAAGAGCAGGGCGCAAACGTCCTGACGGGGGAGGTCATCAAGCACCTGCGCTCGATTATCGACGCTTTTGGCGAGGTCGGCGAGTATGTCATGGAACTCGAATCGATTAAAGTCGGATTCGTTGAGATCGGGCGGTCGCTGAACTCCGCGTTGTCACGATTAAACGAAGATCCGGCGCGCTTGGAACAAATCGGCGAGCGGTTGGCGGAAATTTACAAGCTCAAGCGCAAGTACGGCGGGTCGGTAGCGGCGGTGTTGGAACTACGTAAGGAACTACGAGCGAGCCTGAATGATTCGGGTTCTCTGGAACTGGAGCTGAAGGAACTCACGCGCAAATTGGAGCCGCTGAAGGCGCAGTTAATCACCGACACGGAGAAACTTCAGAGCGAGCGCGAGGCGGGCGCCAAGAAGCTGGCGAAGGCGATGAAGAAGGAATTGACGGCGCTGGGGTTGCCGAAGGCGGAATTTGAGATGCGGTTCGCGCCGAGCGAGTCGGGAGAAGTAGTCGAAGCGGACGGCGTCGCGCTTCACCTGGCCGATCACGGGCCGCAGTTTGGCGAGTTTTATCTCACGGCCAATGTCGGCGAAGAGGCGAAGGCACTGGCGCAAGTGGCTTCGGGGGGAGAAATCAGCCGCGTGATGTTGGCGCTCAAGTCGCTGATCGCGGGGAAGGATCGCGTGGATTTGCTGGTGTTCGATGAAATCGATTCCGGGATCGGCGGCGAAACGGCGTTGTTAGTCGGGCGTAAACTGCGCGAGTTGGCAGCACGTCAACAGGTGATCGTGATTACGCATTTGCAGCAGATTGCGGCGGTGGCGGATCAGCATCTGCTGGCGATCAAAAAGGAAGTCAAGGGGCGGACTGAATCGGAGTTGATTCCGCTCGATCGCCAAGAGCGGATCGTGGAATTGGGGCGGATGATTTCGGGCGGCAAGTTCGGCGAGATCGAGCGCAAGCAGGCGGAGAAGTTGATGAAGGAGGCGAGGGGGGAGTAGGGGGGGGGCGATTGTTTTCGTTCAAATAGTTGTTTGGAGTGCAAAATGGGATTCTATCTTCGCAAGAGTTTTCGACTTGGACCAGTAAGGCTAAATCTGTCCAAGAGTGGTTTGGGCTTCTCGGCCGGAGTTCGAGGCGCGCGCATCGGCGTCACGCCTTCCGGAAGAAGCTACATCCATGCAGGTCGCGGCGGACTCTATTTAAAAGAGAATCTGGCTTCCGGCACAAGACGGTCAACAGACAAGAAGCCACTCGGCTCGACAATCGATTCCAATGTAATCACAGAAGCTACAGGCGTTACTTACGGAGCAGCAGCGAGCAGAGACTCTCAATCATCGCTCCGATCGGCATTGGTCCGAGCCAAGAGGCCTCCAGGTCGAATCTTGCTTCTGCCGTGCATAGGCTTCGTCATGCTACTGATCGCCATTGCCGGAGATGAGTTGAGCGGAATTTCGGCGACGATTCTGATTCTATCGATTCCATTACTAACCCTCTGGCCGATTCCGCTTCTTGTAGAAAAAAGCAAGATTCGGGCAGCGGAGAAACTCGGGGACACCCTTGCCGAGATTCTAAACTGCGGCGAAGAATTGAGTCCCGAGAACATCTCGCGAATGAAGAATGCACTTGCTGACCACAGTGCACCAAGGGAAGAAGTAAATCGAATTTGTCGTGTCGCATATTTGTCTGTGGTGATCTCGCTAGTTGAAGATCGCCATGTCTCTGCGGTCGAATTGAAAACGCTTGAGCAACTAGAACAGCTATTCGATATTCCCCAAGAGTTCGTCCGTGAGGCTCGTCGGGAGGCATATCGAGAAGTGTATTTGGAGATTGTGAGCGACAATGAGCTGACCCAGAAAGAGGAAGTAGAGCTGGAACATGTAAGAAGTGCGCTGCGAATAGATGAGTCTGAGATTCAAGATGAGCTCAAGTTCGTTGGCCTACTTCGCAGAATTCGCGACATCCGACACGGCGAGCTAGAGATTCATGAAACGAACCAACGTTTGCAAAAATCAGAAGTTTGTTACTTTGAAGCACCCGCACGACTGCTCAAGGTGCGAAATCTCCGATCATTTCAAGAGTCAGGTCAAAGGTATAAGGTACGCGGCTATGTTATCGACAAAGAGGGTACGATGATCGTTACCAACAAACGATTGTTAATCATCCACGAAGGCACGACCTCAATTCCTCTCGCTAAGATCATTGATTTGGAGGTCGACGTTGATGATTGCGTGCTCATGATAACGAAGGATGGCTCAAGTACACCAGTGATTGTGACCACTCGAGAAGCATTAGTAGCTGGGGCAGTGGTTTCCGCAGTAGCGGGTCTCTGAGCCAAGCGCTTGATGAACCGGTGGCCCACCCGCAGCGCCGATGATGTAGCAGAGCAGATTATTGGCAGCATCGGCGATTCTGCACGGAGCCGTCAGGTCGCCGCATGTTCGCTGCCGGGTGCAGGGGATGTGTGGCGGGTGGTGAAGCTCGCACGCGAAGACCTGACGGAACGCTCGACAAGCTGAAATGCGATTGTCGGAAGGATTGTCTTTCACAAAGTTGTGGCAGGTCTTCTCCCCGCCGGGTACTGAGAATGGCAGGCGAATACACTGAATCGCGGCGGGGAGGCGACCTGCCACTCGGAGATTATGGGGTTGAGATATCCAGATCAAGGGGCCGGTAGCTGGTTCTTTGTGACAACGACGTTCAAAGGGTGGAGGCGATTCGGCGATTTGCCTGGGTTCTACGAGCGGCTCGCGGAGACGCTTGAATTCTGTCTTGAGAAGTATGACGGATTGCTGGCGGGGTATGTCCTCATGCCGAGCCACATCCATCTCGTGATCGGAGTCGATGGTCGCCGGCTCGGAGAGTTGATGCGAGATTTTAAGAAGTATACCGGGCGCAAAGTTGCCGACGAATTTGGATTGATGCACTCGATTTGGATGCCTCGATACGATCGAGTTGTGATCGCTTCCGAGAGAGTCATGCGAACCAAGATTCGTTATTGTCACGAAAATCCGGTCGAAGCCGGGCTCGCTGGTGATGCGCAATTGTGGAAGTGGTCGAGTGCGGTCGATTACTTCGGTGAGACCCAGGGACCCCTACCGGTTTACAAATCGTGGTGTTAAGGTGAATGGCCGTCAGGTCGCCGCATGTTCGCTGTCAGGTGCAGAAGAGGTGTGGCGGGTGGTGAAGCTCACACGCGAAGACCTGACGGAACCAGGGGAATATCGAGACGAGCGAATGGCCGTCAGGTCGCCGCATGTTCGCTGTCAGGTGCAGAAGAGGTGTGGCGGGTGGTGAAGCTCACACGCGAAGACCTGACGGAACGCTTCGCCGAAACTTTCGGTTGACAAATGTGGAGCGGGGGGTATATTGGCCTACCCTTTTGGGGCCGTAGTTCAGTTGGGAGAACGCTTGACTGGCAGTCAAGAGGTCAGGGGTTCGACTCCCCTCGGCTCCATTTTTTTATTGGTGTAAGTCTCCGAGAGTTTAAGAAATGTGCAGAGGGGAAGCCCTCACCCCCGACCCCTCTCCCAGGCGGAGAGGGGAGAATATTGTCTGTGCGCTTCGGAATCGGGGTGAGATTGCTTCGTCGCGGCAGGGAGCCGAGCAGGTGATGATCTCTCGTTCGCTCCTCGCAATGACGGGGCGTTAGCAATCGGGGGCAGATTGCCTGTTTCAGCGCGGATTCAACAGAAGAGCAGCCGCAACGGGATATCGCAGGTGGCGAAATAGGGGTAAGAAAGACACACCCCGTCTCGCGCCCGCGGGTTGTATACGAGGAGTGGTGGAGTTGTCAGCAGTGGGATGCAATCAGCGGCGTCAGGGATTGAGGCGGGCGCGATCCACCCCTCTCGAGAGGGGAATTTGGGGTGGCGGGAACGCCTCGTCGGGTGAGGTGAATGAGCCAGACAGGAAGAGGCTGTCCCATAAGCTGCGTGTTCTCATAAATCGCAAGGCGTCGGTTCACAATTTCGCGCTGGATCGTGAATCACATCAAGAGGTTTCGAATTCAACGCGCGAAATCAAGAACCGACGCAACCCCGTCAAATGAACTTATGAGACAGCCTCGGAATGTCTAGCCTACCGGAGATCGGTTTGGTGTCAGGATCGCGGGGATCCTGAGCTACCGAGCTCGGCACCCTTCTTTTGTTGGGAGGATCTTCCTGTAAAATCGCAGATAGCGACACAGGGGTAAGATCGACACACCCCGTCTCGCGCCCGCGGGTAAAGGAACGACCTCGATGGGAAGCGAGATTGCTTCGTCGCGGTAGAGGGCGGTTGGAAGTTCTTGAGAGACGTTCGCTCCTCGCAATGACAGTGTTCAATTGATTGGTGGCAGGAGCGACGGAAAACCACGGGTGAGCGAGTGAAAATGGCGTTGCGGAAGCAGGGGATAAGGCGTTAATTGGCAACCGACAACGGGTAGCTGTGAATCGGAATCGCCGCCGGGGAGTTTGCTGCGTATAAACTTCGAGGCGGCGTCGGGTTAGCGCCGTAATATAGAGAAAATTGATTCATGTAGGCGGCACCGGGCAAGCGCACACCGGCGGTTGCACTCGCGGCGTCGGCATCAGATCGGACGGCCAGATGTGGTCGTCGCGAGAGAGTCGGCCAAAGCGAAGACGGAAGAGCTTGCACAGGGCGGCTGGATAGAGAGAGGAAGTTGGCAATGGCAAACACTCTTGGGATCAAGACCTGGGATTACGCGGAATTCTACGTCGGCTCGGCGCGCATGGCCTCCTATTGGTTCTGCCGCGCGCTGGGATTGCAGATTACCGGGTATGCGGGGCCGGAGACCGGTGTGCGCGACCGGATGTCATATTACCTGACCAGCGGCAATATCAAGATCGTGGTGACCTCGGCGATTCAGCCGCACACCTACGATATTTGGGGCTGGGTGCAGAAGCACGGCGACGGCGTCAAGCGCTGGGCGATCGAGGTCGAGGATGTCGACAAGGCGTACCGCTATGCGCTGGCCAACGGCGCGGTGTTCGAAACGACGCCGCACGTGGTGAAAGACGAAAACGGGTACATCGTCGAGGCGGCGATGAAGATCTACGACGATACCGAGTTGATCCTGCTTAATTCCGACAACTACAAGGGTCTGTTCCGGCCGGGATTCAAAGAGCCGTTCCACAAGATGAAGCTGAGTTTCAATCCGGGCGGCCTGCAGCATTTCGATCACATCGTCGGCAACGTGCGCACAAACGAAATGAACCAGTGGGCGAATTATTTCAATAAGGCGATGGACTTCGAGACGTTTATCGATTTCGGCCCTGGCGACATTTCGACCAAGTACTCGGCGCTGCTGTCAAAGGTCGTGCGCTCGAAGGACGATCTGATCAAGATGCCGATCAACGAGCCGTACGAGGGGATCGGCAAATCGCAGATCGAGGAGTATATCGAGCATTACCACGGTTCGGGGATTCAGCATATTGCGCTGTACACGGACAATATTCTCGAAACGATCGAGTCGCTGCGTGAAAACGGCATCGAATTCTTGCAGGTGCCGGACACCTACTATGAAGACTTGAAGAAGAAGAATATGGGGATTCGCGAGGATCTCGAGGAACTGAAGCGATTACGAATCTTGTGCGATTCGTCGGTGGAAGGGACGGGGTATTTATTGCAGCTTTTCACCAAGCCGATCGGCGACCGGCCGACGTTCTTCTTCGAGGTGATTCAGCGGGTCAACGGCGCGAAGGGATTCGGGCAGGGGAATTTCCAGGCGTTGTTTGAGGCGATCGAGAAAGACCAGATGTTGCGTGGGACGTTGATGCGGACGTAGGAGCCCTCACCCCCGACCCCTCTCCCAGGGGGAGAGGGAAGAAGGCGTGATTGGTGCCGTTGCGGGGCCGGTGCCGTGGTCGATGGTTGTTGTGGCGATGGATGCACGTGAGATTGCTTCGTCGCGGTGGAGTGTGGAGAAAGAGAACGACATGGGTGCGCTCCTCGCAATGACAGAACAGGTTTGTGCAAGGTTGTGTAAGGGCAGATATTGTTGAGCCCTCACCCCCGACCCCTCTCCCAGGGGGAGAGGGAAGAAGGCGTGATTGGT
>CAZOYE010000022.1:0-59623 GCA_964584025.1 uncultured Ignavibacteria bacterium | reverse complement strand
ACCGGCGATTCCGTTGAGTCGATCCCATCGCAAGCGATGGGGCACCGGCGATTCCGTTGAGTCGATCCCATCGCAAGCGGTGGGGCACCGGCGATTCCGTTGAGTCGATCCCATCGCAAGCGATGGGGCACCAGTGATCGCATGCGTGTATGCGAATATGCGAATTATTGGAATTCAGGTTCGAGCGGCAGAAGTGCAGCGCCGAGCAGGCCGGCGTCATTTCCGAGTCGCGCGGGGCGAATTTTGAGACCCTTAAGTTGGGCAGCCGAAGCGTAGTGGCGAATTCCCGAGCGGATGGCGTCAAAATAGGGACGTCCCGCTGCGGCAACGCCCCCGCCTATGACGATGATTTCCGGATTGAGTATTTCGACCGCCGAGCCCAGGCCGATGGCGAGATAGTTGGCCGAGGTTTTGATGGCGGCGATGGCGCGCTTGTCGCCGGCTTGCGCGCGTTCGAAGACGAATTTGCTTCCGGCACCTGAGGGAACCTTGCGGCCGTAGAATCTGGCGAATGAGGCGGCGTTGACATACATCTCGAGACATCCGCGCTTGCCACACTGGCAAGGGACGCCGTCGAAGTTGATGATGCTGTGGCCGACCTCCGCGCCGGCAAAACGCGCGCCGCGCCAGATCCTGTTGTCGAGAATGATCCCTGAGCCGAGACCGGTACCGACAGTGATATAGAGACCGGCTGAAAACCCCTTCCCTGCCCCGTAGCGATGCTCGGCGAGCGCCATGACATTGGCGTCATTATCGGCGAAGACGCGCAGACCGGTGCGCGGTTCGAGGTACTTGCGGATCTCCGTTCCGAGCCAGCCGGTAACATTGGGAGCGCCGCCGGCGACCTTGCCGCGACGGATGTCGATGATACCGGGGCTGCCGATGCCGATCGTCTTGACGACGTGGTTGTTTTCCCGCGCAATGCCGACCAGCTCAACGGTTAGCTTCTGAAACTGGTCGAGAATGCTGCGGCGAGAATTGGCGGTAGGGATGGAGCCACGATAGATGATAGAGGCATCGCGCCAGGCAAGGCCGAATTTGATATTCGTGCCGCCAAGGTCGATGCCGATGTAGGCGGTGCGAGTCATGGTGGAAAGAAAGGGGAGCCCAAGAGTGATGCAACAAAAACTGGGGCGCGAAGTTTGGATGGGCGCATTGCCTCGAAGCGAGACCTCCGGCCATGCGCCCCTACGCGGCAGTCCGACTGAAGGCGGAGCTTCAGGGAGTACGGAAATGAGATTGCTTCGTCGCGGCCAATTGATGTGGGAATGTTGGGGTGACGTTCGCTCCTCGCAATGACAGTCGGTGGTGTTTCCGACTGAAGTCGGAGCTACAGGAGGAGTATGGTATCGATGCAGGAGGAGAAGTCAGGACTCGTTGAAGGGCTTGTCGGCGGAGAACTGGGGGCGGTAGTGATCGGGGCTGTCAATTTCCTGGACCCAGCCGCGGTAGAAGCCGAGGCGGGTGAATTCGGCGACGACATCCTCGTATTCCTCGCGGGTGACGTGACGACCAAGTTGAAGATGGCCGCGAACGGCGGGGGTAGGCCAGTATTGGGACATTAAGGAGACATGAACGGCGGGCGAGAATTCCTCGGCGATGAATCGCAGGACCCGCTTGCTGTTTTCGACCGCGCCGGGCAAGACGAGGTGGCGGATGATCAGGCCGGACTGGGCAATGCCGTCATCATCCAGCCAGAGGTTGCTTCCCTTCTGGCGAAACATCTCATTGAGGCAAGCGGCGGCGATTTGCGGGTAGCGCGGCGCCTGCGAGTAGCGGCGGGCGAGGTCTTCGTCCATGTATTTGAAATCCGGCAAGTAGACCGCAATGGAGCCTTCGAGGTCGCGGATGATCTCCGGTTTGTCGTAGCCGCCGTTGTTGAAGACAAAGCGCAGACCGGGACGCAGGAGATTGAGAGCGTTGATGATGACCTTCATTTGGGGGATGAAGTGAGACGGTGAGACGAAGCCGACGAGATTGATGCCGCGATCGAGGACGGATTCGATGCGGGCGAGAATCTCGGAGATGCCGGTGATCTCCTGCTCGGGGGTTTCGCGATTGCGGCTGATCTCATAATTCTGGCAATAGACGCACTGCAGATTGCAGCGATTGAAGAAGATATTGCAGATACCGCGCGGGCCGGAAAGGACCGGTTCCTCGCCACGATGCGGAAAGATGGACGAGATTGAGAATCCGACGCCACTCTGGCAGAAGCCGAGTTTCGGTGTATTGCGGTCGACGTGGCATTCGCGCGGGCAGATCGAGCAGTCGGAGAGTTTCGCAAGGGGTGCGAGAATTTCGGGCCACGGGAGGTGGGAGTAGTGAGCTAACATGGGCGGAAGGTAGTCGTTGGGGCGATGCAATTCAAGTGCAACGGCGGCGAAGACACACCCCGTCTCGCGCCCGCTGGATTATGGAGAGGAGAGCAATCAAGGTGTAGCATACGTGCATCGCAGGAGGTGCTCTTTTGGGCGTGCGCGAGCCACCCCTCTCAAGAGGGGAATTCGGAAAGAAGCAGGAGCGGTGCAGAATCGAGAAGGCGGAATTGAGATTGCTTCGTCGCGGGTGAGTGCGGTGGGGATATTGGCGGGACGATCGCTCCTCGCAATGACAGGCCTGAGTCACAGCAGGTTCGAGCGATGAGCATTTGAACAGCGAGCGATCAAAGAGAGTGCGTCAGGTCGCCTCGCGTGGAAAGGTTACGGTTCTTCCAGAGTGTGGGGGGCGCGAGAAGACCTGACGCAACATTGAAAGGGAGACACACCCCGTCTCGAGAGGGGAACTCGGAAAGCAGCAGGAGCGGTGCAGAATCGAGAAGGCGGAATTGAGATTGCTTTGTCGCGGGTGAGTGGGCTGAGAATTTTGGGGGGATGAGCGCTCCTCGCAATGACGGTGGCGAGCAATCGACATGCAGATCGTGGGCGCATTGCCGTGGGAGAATAGCACTGGGCGCATTACCGTGGGAGAATAGCACTGGGCGCATTGCCGTGGGAGAATAGCACTGGGCGCATTGCCGTGGGAGAATAGCACTGGGCGCATTGCCATGCGCCCCTACGCGTGCAGAAAATGTCGATGGGAAGGCACTGGACGTGAGCGGTTACTCGTCGCGGCGGACGCCGGTGAGGCGGACGACGAAGATTGAGACTTCATAGAGAATGTAGAGGGGGACGGCGAGAAGGAGCATGCTGAAGGCGTCAGGAGTGGGTGTGATCAGGGCGGCAACGACAAGGATGATAACGATGGCGATGCGGCGGCCACGGCGCAAGGTCGAAGGCGCGATTAGGCCAATCTTGCCGAGGAAATAGGCGATGATCGGTAGTTGAAAGACGGCGCCAAATGCGACACACATCCAAAAGACGAATGAAAAATACTCGGAGACATCGATCAAGGGCAGCAGATTAGGGGTAGCAAAAGAGCGCAAAAAATCCATGGCCTGCGGGATGACGAGAAAGAAGCAGAAAGCCCAGCCGCCGAAAAAGAACAGGGTTCCGAGGATAGTGACGGGGATCAGGTACTTGATCTCGCGCTTATACAAGCCGGGGATGACGAACATCCAGAACTGATACAAAACGACCGGGATAGCGAGGACGAGGCCGGCAAAGCCGGCGACTTTGAGGCGAATCATGAAAGCGCCGGTCGGTTGACGAAAGTAAACGGTGCCGATCGGCTTGATCAGGTAGTCGACGAGTTTGTCTGAGAAGAAGTAGGCGGCGACGGCGAAGACGAGGACAGAGACAATGACCTTGATCAGGCGCTGGCGAAGTTCTTCGATGTGGCCGAGAAACGGAAGTCCGCCTTCCTGCCCTTCCCCCTCAGCCTGCCGAAAATCTTCCATGACGCGAGTTTACTTAAGGAGATTCTTGAGTTCGTCGACGAATTCGGTTTTGTCCTGGAATTTGCGATAAACGGAGGCGAAACGGACATAGGCGACTTCGTCGAGGCTGCGCAGGCGCTCCATCACCAATTCACCGATGACCTTGCTGGAAACCTCGGTCTTGTTGAGTTTGAACAACTCGTTTTCGACGTCTTCGACGAGAGCAAGGATGTGTTTTTCCGCGACCGGGCGCTTGGCGAGCGAGATCTGGATGCCACGAAGGAGCTTGGAGCGATTGTAGGGTTCGCGTCGTTCATCGGATTTGATGACAGACAATGAGACGCGTTCCACATACTCATAAGTCGTGTAGCGCTCACCGCAGGCCTGACATTCGCGGCGGCGGCGCACGGCAATTCCCTCCTGGACGGAACGGGAATCGATCACCTTGTCGGATTCCTCCCCACAAAACGGGCACTTCATACGTTAGCCTCGACTGCTATAGTAGTCCCCACCGGATGGGCAAAACGTCCTGCCGCGTTTCCCTGGTTGACAAAAATTTCGACCGTATCGAAACCCGAAATGATAGCACCAAGGTCCTTCGCCTCGGAATAACTTGCCACGAACGGCACCTCGCGCACGTTTCCGACCGTGCATTTGAGCCGGCCCGATGTGATTTCAACCGGTAAATCGCGGCGGGTAATGTTGCTGATCATATTGCCAAATCGGTCCACGTACATAATCTCACCGATGACCGCATTGGCGGTCTTAAGCAAATTCGGCGGCTTCAGAATTGCATACGAATCAGCCAGAGGACCTACCTCATCCAGTGGCCGTCCCGACGCGAGCCAAGCGGCTACCGGGGCCATGATGTCGCGGCCGTGAAAAGTGGCGGCAACATCCGACTTAAACCAGGAGCTATTCTCGACGGAATAAACGAGTTTTTTATCAAACTGCGCAAGGGTGTAACTCAGCAAGCCGTTGTCGGGTGCGACGAACAGGTAGTCGCCGGCTGCCGCGGCAAGGATCCGGCGCGCCGAGCCCACGCCGGGATCGACGACGGACAAGATGACGGTTTGCGGCGGGAAATGTCGAAACGTGCGTTCCAGCAGAAACGCGGCAGAACGTACGTCGAAGGAGTCGACGGCATGGGAGATATCAATGATTTCGCAGGTCGGAGCGATGGACTTGATCGTACCCTTGAGCATGCCGACGAAGCCGTCATCGAGGCCAAAGTCGGTCAGGAGCGCGATGGTCGCCATCGGCAATCTTACTCCGAAGTCGTCTCAGGAGCGATCGCGCGGGTTTCGGCGATCAGCCAGTCGAGGTAGTGCGGCGAGCCGTCGGTGATCTCGGTGGCGATCAGTTCGGGCAGGTCGTACCCGGAGAGTTCCTGAAGTACCTGCCGCACCGAAGGAACGTGGTCTTTCTGGGATTTGATGATCAGCAGAAATTCTGAATCGACCTGAACTTCATCATTCCAGCGGTAAATCGACTTGACGCCCGGTACGATATTTACGCAGGCCGCCAGTCGCTGGTCGATCAGGAGATTGGCGATTTCCTCCGCCTTGACGGCGCTGCTGCAAGTGGATAACATCAACATCGGCTGACTCATGTTCACTCCTTGAAGTCTCTTCCCAGTTTTTCGCGCACTGACTGGAGCTTGCGATCCATCGTGCTCTTGCCACCGACCCGATCGTCGATCGCGATGCGCGTGTAAACCCGCGGGGCAACGCTACGCAGGGCATCGTGGCACTGTTTAATCAATGCTATGCACTGCTCCCAGTCGCCTTCGATGATCGTCCCCATCGCGTGGGTGCGATACTTGAGACCGGATCGATCAACAATATCGATGATTTTGGCGACCTCTTTCGAGATCGACTCGCCGAGCCCCATCGGGACGATCGAAAACTCAACCAGCATGGGCTTCCCTAATGCAGCACCTGCGGCATGACCACATCCCCGTCGATGCGCTCGGCGTAAAGCGGGAACCGATCGCAGAGCGTCTCGACGTCAGCGCGCACTTTGGCCAGAGCGTCCTCATTGGCGAGGTTCTTTATTGCGCGATCGATCAACGCGGCAATCTGCTTCATTTCGGGTTCTTTCATGCCGCGGGTTGTGACGGCGGGAGCGCCGATACGAATGCCGGAGGTTACGAGCGGCGGCTGCGGATCGAACGGAATAGTGTTCTTGTTGGTTGTGATGCCGGCGCGGTCGAGGGTTTCTTCCACCTGCTTGCCGGTCAGGCCGCGGTCAACGAAGGAGAGCAGCATCAAATGGGTGTCGGTGCCTTTGCTGACGACGTGATAGCCGAGGCGCATGAATTCCTCAGCAAGCGTCCGCGCGTTGGCGAGAATTTGCTGCTGATACACCTTGAAACCAGGTTGAAGGGCTTCCTTCAAAGCAACGGCCTTGGCGGCGATGATGTGCATCAGTGGGCCGCCTTGAATGCCGGGCATGACGATCTTGTCGAGTTCTTTCTTGTATTCCTTCTTGCAGAGCACCATGCCACCGCGCGGACCGCGAAGGGTCTTGTGCGTAGTCGTCGTCACGAAATCAGCGTATGGCACGGGCGAGGGGTGCAAGCCGGTGGCGACCAAGCCGGCGATGTGGGCCATGTCGACGAGCAGCTTGGCGCCGCACGCGGCGGCGATTTCGGCAAAGCGCTTGAAGTCGAGTGTGCGGGGATAAGCGGAAGCACCGGCAATAATCAGCTTCGGACGAACGGCCATGGCCTTGTTGTAGACTTCGTCATAGTCAATTGTTTCGGTCGATTTGTCGACTTCGTAGGCCTCGACTTTGTAAAGGAAGCCGGAGAAGTTCAGCGGATGGCCGTGAGTCAGATGGCCGCCGTGCGCCAGGTGCAGGCCCATAATGGTGTCACCCGGTTTGCAGACGGTGAAATAGACCGCCATATTGGCCTGCGAGCCGGAATGGGGCTGGACGTTGGCGTGCTCCGCGCCGAACAATTCGACGGCGCGCTGACGGGCCAGGGACTCGGCGACGTCGACAAACTCGCAACCGCCGTAGTAGCGTTTCTTGGGGTAGCCTTCGGCGTATTTGTTGGTCATCACGCCGCCAGCGGCTTCCATGACGGCTTCCGATACGAAGTTCTCGGAAGCGATCAATTCGAGTTTCTTGTTCTGGCGATTGGTTTCCCCCTGCATAGCCGCGTATATTTCCGGATCAACCTGTTTCAGGTATGACATGACAATCTCCTGTCTGACAGCGTACGATTGCGCTGCAGCGAAAATATACCGAAATGTCGAATCAGGAAAAACAACTTTTTCCCGGTGAGAAGGAGCTATGGCCAAACAGACCAAGACAAAACCTGTGATCGAAGAGAAGGTCGAGGGCGTCCCGCGCGACACGCCCAAGCGCAATTGCCTAAGTGCGGTCGAAGCCACAATCAGCCCGGTACTGGGCCCGGCAGAAGCGCGCCGCGTGATCTCGGACATCAAAGCGGCGGGATACTTTGAACTGGCACTGTTGGACCAAGGCAAGCTATTGGTCACGCACGTAGCCTCGCTGGGAGAGGCACGACGAATCACGAGCGCTCTACTTGCATCGGAGAGTGATCGGATGCGCGCGCTGGGAGTGGGCGTTCATTTTGAGCATTTCAGAGACGATATCGAGCGCGAATTGGCGGCACTGAAAGCTAGTTCAGCGCTTCCGGGGACGTGGACACAGGAGACCAGCCAGTCGGTGCTGAAGAACATGGTGCATCACCATGGATTGCGCACCATCCTGCCACTCGTTGCAGATTGGGCGTACGATGAAGATGCCACAGTACGGCGCGCGGTAGCAGAGGCCTTACGACCACGCGGGGTCTGGTGCAAGCACATCAAAGAACTCAAGGACGATCCGACGCCGATTAAGCAGTTGCTCGAGGCGCTGCTGGATGACAATTCGGTGTATGTGCAGAAGGCGGTGGCGAATAGTCTCAACGACATTTCGAAGGATAATCCGGAACTGCTGTGCCACTGGGTAACCGCATGGAAGAAAGGACCGATCGGCAAGGCGAGGCAGTGGATAATCGAGCGGGCGCTGAGGACGCTCATCAAAGAGAATCATCCGGCGGCGATGAAGCTGATGGGATTGGACGATAGCAAAGACGTAAGGGTACGCTGGAAAAGTGGCACACCAGCGGAAATCAAGATTGGCGATAAGGTGAAATTCGACCTTGAGGTCGCGAACATCGCGAACAAATCGATCAAAGTCAGATTGCAGGTCATCATGGCGGGCCCGGGGAAGAACAATAAGTTGCGGGAGGCGAAATATCTTCTGGGGACTGTGACGGTGCCAGGGAATGGTGTGGTCGAGGTCAGCAAAGCTGTGAAGTTCGAACATCGCAATTCGGTGCCAAAGATATCGGGGGAGTATCGGTGGTCGGTGATGTGCAATGGAAGGGTTGTGGGCAAGCGTGAGAGTGTCTATCGGGGGCGGGACTTGAATAAGCGACGACTGAACGACTTGCGATGACCAGCCGTTGTCGGCGTCAGGTCGCCCGGCGCGGCGCGGGAGTCGAAGCGGACGAAGTGGGATCGTCTGCGCCTTGCCGGAAGACCTGACGCAACTGGTTGATTTCCAACTGAAGTCGGAGCTACAGGGGGGCGAGGCAATGAGGGCGATTGGCAGGTCTCCGGGGGATGTGGGCGAGTGCCGGAGTGAGTACGATCAGAGACCTGCCCTACGGACTGCTACCGAAAGCGGAGGCGTGGTTTTGAGTTTAGATTGCTTCGTCGCGGTTGAAGGAGCGCCAGAGACAGGGATTCGTTCGCTCCTCGCAATGACAGGAAACTGGGATCCGATTGAAGTCGGAGCTCCGAGGGGGAGGGAGGTAGAGTGAATGGCAGGTCTCCGGCGGGATGTGGGCGAGTGCCGGAGGGAGTACGATCAGAGACCTGCCCTACGGACTGAACGACTTGCGATGACCAGCCGTTGTCGGCGTCAGGTCGCCCGGCGCGGCGCGGGAGTCGAAGCGGACGAAGTGGGATTGTCTGCGCCTTGCCGGAAGACCTGACGCAACCGATTGATTTCCGACTGAAGTCGGAGCTACAGGAAATCAATGCGTGGGTGTCGCAGTTACTCCCATTTCAACGGGCCGTCCTTGAAACGCTTCTCGAAGTTGCCCATGACGTAGGTCCATGCCTTGTCAAAGTAGTCGTGGACTTTCTTCCAGTCGTCGCCGGTACCGAATCCAAGATGGTGAAACTCAACTTTGACAGAATCGGCTCCGACTGGCTTGAAGTTGATCACGACTCGCGTGCGAATGTCGCGCAAAGGGCCAAATGAGGGAGGAGCGTTCCACTCGAAAGAAAGCATCTTCCCCGGCAGGAAACTCAGGACTTTGTTGCCCTCCCCACCTTTTTCGCCCGCGGGAGCCGCGTCATTGAAGAAGATCTCGTAGGGGCCAAAGACACGCAGCTTAATATTGGTCCAAGGCGAAAAGAAAGTTCGTGCGCCTTCGTCGGTAGTCCAGGCATTCCAGACCTCGTCGAGGCTCGCCTTTACGGTGACCTCGCGGTAGATCTCCAGATCGGACAATTCTTGCGGGTAACGGTCGGGACGGACATAGTCGGCCAAGAGCGAGAGCACCATCGGGGAAAGCTTGTAATCGTGCACGCCCTTAACAACGGAAGGCTCATTGTCCATCAGGGCTTTCGCGTCGGATTCAGAGTCGACCTTTAGAATGATCAAGCCGTAGCGCTCTTCCACGGGGCCGGCGGCTATCACCTTTCCCTTAGCGATGAGGCCCTTCAAGTAGAGGAAGTGTTCGTACATGATGGATTCTTCTTCTTTGGTCATATCGCCGGGCCATCCGGGGCGTTTGCCGAGAAGTTCGCAGAGATAGTACACGGGTTGCTGTCCTCCTGTCTGTGCAAGGGCTGCCGGAATCGAAAATGAGCCAAAAATCAGCGTGGCCAGGCACCGC
This sequence comes from uncultured Ignavibacteria bacterium, assembly GCA_964584025.1. Lineage (GTDB taxonomy): Bacteria > Zixibacteria > MSB-5A5 > CAIYYT01 > CAIYYT01 > JADJGC01. The sequence goes on along the minus strand of CAZOYE010000022.1, from coordinate 49,877 downwards.
AACGCGCCCTGGCGAAACCATGAAAAACGCGGGTCATTCTGGAACATGGTTACTAATCCTCCTACAAGCTCTATTGCGATTTTTCGCAGAAATCTGTAAATCCCCTGCTATGTGTTCGGGTCGGAGGCCAAGATTGGCAGATGAGATGAAGGTTGTCAATGAGAATCCGCATGGTGCGGCGGGTCGGCGTGCGTAAACCGGCGGCTAAGAGATCGACGCTGATTCTCGTTGCGGGCCTGTTGTGGTCGGCTGTGGGGCTGCTGCTGATGACGATTGCCGGTTTCTGGCTCTCGCGCGGCGAGTCCTGGCAGGTTTGGCTGCTTGCGCCTGCCGGATTTCTACTCGGCTGGCTTCATTTCCGGAAGATGTTTGAAAAGCTGGTTGGGGTGAATATCAGCCGGATTGAAGAGCAGGCTCCGGGGCACGAAAGAGTCTGTGTTTTTGCGTTCCAGAATATTCGTTCGTACCTGATTGCGTTTCTGATGATGGCCATGGGGTATGCGCTGCGGCACTCGCCAATTCCAAAGGTGTATTTGGCGCCGCTATATCTTGCCGTGGGGGTCGGATTGTTCAGTTCAAGCGTGGCGTACTACCGGCGGGTTCGGCGGGCCTAAAAAGCCGGTCGGAAGTCGTTTTTTGTTGCCACGGACGTCTCAAGAACTTATATCGGGCACCGATATTGGGAGTGTTGTTGAGGACAGAATGACGAGACGGATGAATTTGACGTTGTTAGCCAAGGGAATCTTGACTATTGCCGGATTATACTGGTTCCTGATGATCTCTTCGATTGTCGGATTGACTGATTTTCTCGACGGTAGAATCATGCAAAGCGGGGCGGCAATTCTGACCGGAGTGATGTTGTTGCTTCCGGCAGCGGCCTTGGTGCTCCTGATGCTCTCACGCGGTGACGACGATCAAACGCAGATCGGGTAATTCCGAGCAGCAGCTTTCACTTCTTTTTGACAGCTCCAGCGAAGACTTCGTAGACGATTGACAGATCCTTGTCGTGAGGATCGTTGCCCATGGTCTGAGTGAATAGCGCAAGGGTGGCTTCTCCCAAATGACCGGGCACTCCCAGTTCGGCGGCGAGTCGGTTAAGCAGGGTGAGGTCCTTATGAATGAGTGCGGCGCTGAAATGCGGGGCGTAATCGCGATTTGTGAGTTTCTGCCGTTTGGCATTGAGAACGCCTGAATTGCCGGCGCCGGCGGCAAGTATTTCGAGCGATCGGGCGCGGTCGATTCCAAATCGCTCGGCCAGAGCAACAGCATTGGCTAATCCCGCCATGAAGGTCCCCAGCACAAGATTGTTGGCAAGTTTCATACGGGTGGCTTGCCCGGGCTCGCTGAAATGGAAGATGATCTTTCCGATGTCCTCGAGTAGCGGCTTCACTTTTTGGAAGACCTCTTCCCTGCCACCTGCCAAAATGGTCAATGTTCCCTGTGAAGCCGGGATCACGCTTCCGAGCACCGGGGCTTCGAGATAAGCCCCGCCGGCTGCAGCGACGATCTGATGGAAAGCGACGGCTTCGCGGTCGTCGTTGGTGGTAAGGTCGATGATCGTCCGATTGCGGCAGGCGGCAAGAAGACCGCATTCACCCTGGAGGATTTCGCGAACGGCACGGCTGTCGAACAGGCAGACGAAGACCGGGTCGCACTGTTCGATCAGGGCGCGGGGCGAGTCAGCAACCAGAACACCCAGGGTTTCCGCGCGGGCGCGGGTACGATTCCAAGAGATTAGTGAACGGCCCTGGGCGGTGAGGCGGTGCGCAATGGCGGTCCCGAGGTTGCCGAGCCCGAGAAAGCCAACGTTGTCGGTTGCAGTCATAGTGAAACTCTCCCAAAATCTGGATCATTCTGCCGATTCCGGTGTTGAATCCTGCGGCGGATTCGCTTATCGTAGTTACGAATCAATAGAGCAACGCATGGCCAAAGTCAAACAGATCGTAATCGTTTCCGACGGTACCGGACGCACGGCGAAGCGGCTTCTCGATGCCGTGCTGTCGCAGTACGCCGACCAGGAAGTTGCGTTCTCGATCAAGCGCACTTACCACGGCGTGCAGTCGCGCGAGCAAATCGACATGATCGTGAAGGCCATCGATGCCGAGTATCTCGTTGTATACTCGATTATCTCGGTGGAGCTGGGAACGTATTTTCACGAGGTACTGGAAGAACGCGGCATTCTGCACATCAACGTACTGCGGCCGATGATTAAGACCTTGTCGAAGTTCCTCGGCGTGCATCCGCAGTTTAAGCCGGGACTCTTGCAGATTGTCGATGATGCTTACTATCGAAAGCTTGATGCAATCGGATACACGGTAGAGCACGATGACGGTCGCGGCCATCGGATCGAAGATGCCGAAGTGATCCTGGTAGGATTGTCGCGCACGTGCAAGACGCCGATCAGCATGTACCTGGCGTGCAATTACGGGCTGCGCGTGGTGAATATACCGATCATTCCGGACGAACATTTCAAGCAGACATTGCTCGAGCGCGTTAGCCATGCGCGGCCGGGAATCGTTGTGGGGCTGATGATCAACGGCAACGAACTGATGCGGGTTCGCGAGGAGCGGGCGACGCTTCTGGTCGGCGATGAGGCAAAGAGCAAGCAGATCATGCCCTACCATGACATCACGCAGATCCGCAATGAGTTGCGATTCTGCCGGACTCTCTACGGTGAACAGGAATGGGAATCGATCGATGTCACGCGGCGGGCCATCGAGGAAGTGGCCGTGGAATTGCTGAAGATTCTCAAGCTTCGCGTGGATGGGACGCCGGATTTCGTCTGAACCCCAAGTCAATCAAGGCGACAGTATCGATGGCGAAGAGAATCGCCACGTCGCCGGGAATGCGTCGCGTTGACGTCCGCGCGATCACAAAATGGACGTAAATGGTGCTATAAGAGATGGAAACGAAGTACAATCTTACTGCTGACACAGAAAATCAAGTCACGGTCGATTCGTCGATCATCTTTGCCGTCTGGAAATCGGGTGTCGCGCCGCTGGGCGGCGAAGCGCATCTCGAGATCGGCACCAGTTTTGTGGGATTCGATGCGCCGGTGGAGATTTCGGCCAAGACCGACACGGGGAAAAACGTCGGGACGATTAGCGATAAGATTCGCAATAACAAGTTTGTCGGACGGTTCACGATCCCGGAAGACCTGAAGATCGGCGATCTAGTCTCCTTCAAGTTCAAACTTCCCCGCCATGGCCTGGAGATGGAGTCGAACCGGATTCCGGTGGTGCCGCCGATTATCGTTAGCGATTTGTCCTGGGGCGCGACGGAGGCACGACGCGGCGACCAGTTGACTCTGAAGGCGAAGGTCAAGAATGTAGCGGACTCGATACCGGCAATCATTACAATCTATGAGCATGATCAGGATGGCGCGCACGACAAGATCGCGGAGATCCAGGCGCAGGTGTTCAACGAGCGGATCGAGCTGCAATGGGAATACCAGTATTTCGAAGACACCGACGAGATTCCGACTGAGCACGAATTGGCCGAATACGGCAACCATTACAACCCGCCCGAGTACTTTTTCACGGTAAAGATCGAAGACCAGGAGTTCGGGCGCGCTCAGGAGTCGGGATTGCTGTTGTTTAAGGATTGGATTGAGATCCAGCTCCTAAATGATGAGGGCGAACCGGTTCCGAACCAGAAATACAAGCTGACCCTTGCGGACGGTTCGACGCGTGAAGGAGAGCTGGATAGTGAAGGCAAGGTGCGATTGGAGGATATTCCGCCCGGGAGTATTACCGTAACCTATCCGGACGCGGTGCCGGCTGTCGAGCAAAGCCAGATTACGGAAACCGGCGACAACAGCGCGGTCAGCGATCCGGAACTGGATGTCGCCGACAAAAGCGCGATCGATCAGACACCGGCGGGCGAGGAACTTCCGGAAGGGACTCATAGCATTACCGATGATCCGAATGCCGACCAGACCAGCGACCAGGCACACAGCGCGGCGCTGGCGGCCAGCCTTGAGGACTCCGGACGAGCACGTCCCCAGGGACATGCGGCCCATCACATTGTCGCGACGGGACATCCTGATTGTGAAGAAGCACGCATTATTCTCGAAGAAGCCGGCATCGGCATCGACGATGCCGAAAATGGAGTCTGGCTGCCGGATACGGCGCGAGCGGGTCAAACGTCCCCCGGGCTTCAGACCGATGCGGCGACCAGCCACAGCGATTTGCACACGAGCCGCTACTTTTCCGAAGTTACAGACCGTCTGAGGCGCGCCCAGGAAGCCGATCGGGTGCGAGAAGAGCTGGAACTGATCGCCGGCGAACTGGAGCTGGGGACTTTTCCTCATTGAGCCAACATGATGATAGATAAGAGAAGCCAGGGATGAGGTATTTGCTGTGAGCAACGGTTCCGCAGATTCGGTCCATCGCGTCGCTACCGGACGGTCGCAGAGCACGCGGCTTTCGAGCCGGGTTGAGGTTATCATCTCGCGCTTCAACTACGTAACCTATGATCGCCTTGGGAGCAACCTGCCGACGGAGGGATTTCTTGCCTTGATTGGCCGGCTACTGAGCGGCTCGGGTGGGGCGTTCAGCTATGTCGAAGACGAGGCGGCGTTATTGAACCTCTTTAAGGAAGATCGCCTGGCAGACATCCCTGCGCGACTTCGCCCCCTGACATCAGAAGCGGTTGGCCGCTGGATGTACATTTACTGCCAGCCCCGCGAGACGATTTGGGAAATCGACTATCGCGGGATTATCAATTGGGACGTTACGGAGTATCGCCGAGACGGCGACAGCAACTTTCAGCCGGAACGCAGCGAAAGTTCGAGCGCCGTCTTGTTTAGCCTGTTGCGGCGCGACCTGCCGGACTGTTTCGGTATCGCCCTGCCCTGCCAGATTGATCTGCGCACGGCCGACATGATCTTTTCCGGTTCGTACCGGGCACTGACGGATTTCCTGAATTTCAGCAAGCTGCGCCTGATCAACCGTCTCAATGATGAGGGACCGGGAGAAGGGCGGTTGATTGTCTTTGATCCATGTCAGATAACCGAGCAGGCGGCTGACGCCATCGGCGTGTACTCGCGCCTGATGTCTCTGGTTGACGCCCGGATTCCGGTCAGCCGGCTCAGCGCGCAGGAGCGAAGGCTGAGAAATCAAGGCATCCTGGCCTGTCTCTGCAAGCAGCTGGCGGATCAAGATAGTTCGGTAGAAGACGATTTCGACATGGGGCGACTGAACCCAGCCTTCACACGATACGCAGATTACGGGCTACGCCGAGCGCAGTTGATCGATAATCTCTACAATTTCATGACGCGGCCGATGATCGAGGGTCTGGAAAAGCAGTTCATGATCTACCAGGATGGCGATGAACGTCCCGATGGCAGAGCCTGGTTGGAGATTATCCAGCCGGTGATGGCGATCGCCGGTGATCATCCCTTGCTGGTGGACTACTTGATAGATGCCGCGGGAGCAAGCACAGGTGAGAGCGCGTGGTCGGCTTTTTTCAAGGCATCGTTGGAGCGAGGTACGCCCCAGGACTCTTTGATGGTCTCCGCTTGGAAAGCGGCGTTCAGCCAGGTTGATGCAGCCGAGATGTTGTCATCGGCGTTCACCGTCGGGTCGTATGAGCTGTTGTTCCATTACGTCGGCCGCCCGGCGGGATTTGCAGGCTACGCGGACGAGTTGAAAGGTTTGCGTGATGTTATCAGTCGAGACATCCGCGCGATGGGACGGGCGGACTTCGTCGATCGCAACCTGGCGAAGGTTGCGAGCATCTACCGGACGGCCAATGCTCTGGGGGAACTGAAGGCGATCATGGAAGGCGACATCGACGCCAGCCGCATTGCCAGCGTTTTCGACAGCCTGGCGAATGCTGCGGCCTTGCGCAACGCGTCGGGTCTGGCCATGAAGGCGATGGTGGTCAAGAATATTTTTGATGTTTACGCCAGCGGCAGCGCCGCCGCCGACCGCTTGCGCATGGAAGATTACGATGCCGCCTTCGGTCATGCGCTTGTGATCGGCGCGGGACTTGCAGAACTTGGCTTAATCGGCTACGCGGTGGCTACGGGCGGAAGCGTCGGCGGCCCGGTCGGCGCGCTGGTGGGGTTGATTTCGGCGGCCGGCGCGGTAATCGTTATTGCTGCGACGGACAGCGATGTCGAGTACTTTGCGAGCCACTGCATGTGGGGTAGGACGCCTGGCGAAGGATCGGCGCGGCCAGCCTGGGGTGTGGGCACCTGTGATTCCTGGCGTGCCGATGATGTCGGGTTGCGGATGCAGTTGGACTCGTTGATTAACTGCCTGCACCGGTATACGGTGAGACATACGTTCGACACGGTTACGCGCGTGGTCGCGATCAAGATCTCGACCAGCTTTCTGCCGGACACAGCGAAGTTTGTCTTTCGCGGTCAGTTCCAAAACGCGGCCGGCAGATCCTATCGGACGCGATTCACACTGCAGTTTCCCTCGCGCGATCTGGATCGTTACCGCGATTTTCACGTGCCGGGAATCGGCGGGCGCGCGATCCTCGCGGCCAACTACCGGGTGCAGCGAGACGGCAGCGGCCATGAGATCGAGATCAATCTCAAGATGATCTCCGGGATCACTACGGGCGAGGGTTGGATCACGTGTCAGCCGTTCGGGCACGGCGAGTTTACGGTACCGCACGAGAATCAAGCGTTTCACCTGGAGCAGCTTATTGAGCATGATGCGATCGTCATCAACCGTTACCGAGACTACGCGTTTGAGGCGGACGAGTGGAGCGATATGCCCAGTTGGGGATAATGGAAGACTTTTTCGCCTTGGCCATTTGATTTGATGCCGTAATATTGGGGGGAGGAATTACACAGGCAGAATTTGAGGCAAACCGACGGCCGCAAACCGCGATGGAAATGCCTTGCCTACTGACACCCTTACTACGAGAAAGTATCGAGATTGAAGAAGGTTTTTTCGCTCACAGCCGACACGGAAAATCAAGTCACAGTCGATTCGTCGATTATCTTTGCCGTCTGGAAATCAGGTGTCGCGCCGCTAGGCGGCGAAGCGCATTTCGAGATCGGTACCAGTTTTGTGGGGTTCGATGCGCCGGTGGAGATTTCCGCCAAGACCGACAAGGGGAAAAACGTCGGGACGATCAGCGACAAGATTCGCAATAACAAGTTTGTCGGGCGGTTCACGATTCCCGAAGACCTGAAGATCGGCGATCTGGTTTACTTTAAGTTCAAGCTTCCCCGCCATGGGCTCGAGATGGAGTCGAACCGGATTCCGGTGGTGCCGCCGATTATCGTTAGCGATTTGTCCTGGGGCGCGACGGAGGCACGACGCGGCGACCAGTTGACTCTGAAGGCGAAGGTCAAGAATGTAGCGGACTCGATACCGGCAATCATTACAATCTATGAGCATGATCAGGATGGCGCGCACGACAAGATCGCGGAGATCCAGACGCAGGTCTTCAACGAGCGCATCGAGCTGCAATGGGAATACCAGTATTTCGAAGACACCGACGAGATCCCGACGGAGCACGAGTTGGCCGAGTACGGCAACCATTACAACCCGCCTGAGTATTTCCTTACGGTGAAGATCGAAGACCAGGAGTTTGGGCGCGAACAGGAGTCGGGGCTCCTGCTATTCAAAGACTGGATCGAGGTGACCTACCTTGAGGACGACGGGACGCCGGCGGCGGGCGCGGAATACGTCGTGGTTCTTCCGGACGGCACGCAGAAGACGGGGAATCTTGACGACCAAGGCCACGTACGCATTGAGGACGTTCCGCCGGGGCCGTTCAAGTTCTATTTGAAGAGCGCCAACCAAGGAACAAAATCGAGTAGTTGTTCCGGCTGCACCAAGAAGGGCGAGCCGCAACCGGCGGAGGACAGCGATGCCGGCGTATAACGTCTATTTCTTTGTGATCAAGAAGCCGATGGTGCCGATGGCGGTTGGTTCCAGCGGAAGCATCATGCAGTTGACTTCGACGCACCCCAGTGTGGCGACGGCACAGGCCGACATCATGACGCGCTTTACCACAACGCTCCAGCAGCTGATGCAGGATTGCGCTCCGCAGATACCGCATGCGGCTTCGCGAGACCAGACGGTGGCTGTCATCGAAATACCGGCCGATGGAAGCGGAAATCCCAATTGGAGCGGGATCACGGTCGACATGAAAGAGCCGATCGTGTATATCACGGGATCGCGGGCACGGCGGGCACCCTCCGACTCCACTGAGCGACGGGCGGGGATCATCTTGGCGCAGGACCTGCAGCGGCCGCCGGGATTTCAGAATATCACGGAAGATGATATCAATACGTATTTTCAGACCGCCGATGCAGACGCCGCCGGCGACAACTCCGGGCGGACGGTGATCTTCTCCGACGATTTGCCGTTGGTTTCGGAGATCTTTGTCGACCGGATCAGCATCGCGATGGACGATGCGCAATACAATCAGAAGTACGCGACGATGATGGCCAAGGCGGCCTGGCACGAGATTTGTCACGGCAAGGCCGAATGCGAAAATCGCGCGACCAACGCCCGCTGGCAGAGAGTCGTGGCGGATATCCATGCCATATCCGGCGTCGGGATCGCGGCCGATACCATCACGCATGATACGGCTGTCACGGCCGCCGATCGGCAAACGATGGGACGGCACATGCTCTGTCCGGTGGCGTTCTATCAGTTGGGGGTGCCGATTGGCGGGCAGTGTTTTCATCGGGGCGCCAGACGACCGTTAACACCTAATCCGCCGCCACCGCCTCCTCCACCGCCGATTGACTTGGACGACGACGATCCGCTGCCGTAGCTAGTGCTGACGAGAATATGATGAGGGGCAAGACAGACGCGAAGAGATTGCTTCGTCGCGGCCGGGAGCGGTTGAACAGATTGAGATGCGGTCGCTCCTCGCAATGACAATCGCAACAGGTTTGGTGCCATGCACCGACAAATGGCAGGCCTCCGGTGAAGCGACTGCGTGGGAATGAGAGAGTTCGATCAGAGGCCTGCCCTACGAACGGTCGATGAAGGGCAATGCAGACGCGAAGAGATTGCTTCGTCGCGGCCAAGAGCAGATGAACAGATTGAGATGCGGTCGCTCCTCGCAATGACAATCGCAACAGGTTTGGTGCCATGCACCGACAAATGGCAGGCCTCCGGTGAAGCGACTGCGTGGGAATGAGAGAGTTCGATCAGAGGCCTGCCCTACGAACTGCGCTACGGGGTCACTCGGCGACTGTGCGAGATTGGAGGCGACAGCGAACGGCCTCCCAGGAAGCCGTTGTCAGGAAGCTCTCGGACATATTCGCGGTCATGGCTGCGAATTTCTCCCACGGCACGGCAAAGGTCAGAGTCGCAGCAGGAACATGAGGGCGTGCCGACACATCGAACATGCCAATGATCGCACGGGGACAGGGGGATTCTGCTTCAGAAACCGGGTAATAGATTATCGAAGAGCAACCTGAGCAAAACGGCGCGATAGCGCCATGCGGTGTCGGTGCATCGAAATTAGCCAGTGTGAACAGCCCGGAGAGCAGATCGGGCCCGGCGAAGAAGATCACAGCCACGGGCTGATCGCTTTCGGACAACCTGTCCAGACGTTTGAAGACCAAGTATTTCCCTGGCGCGGAAAACGGCTGTTGGGACTTAAGGTGCTCGCGCACGAGAGCGGGAGATTTTTTATAGCGCTCGCCTTCGAGTTTGCCGGGGATGCCGCAGGAGAGAAAGTACTCGAATTCATTTCGCAGGTTGGCGCTGAATCCTGAGTAATACCTTCCTCCGGCACAGCGGATGGTGTCGGCAGCAAACGCAACGGCGCGGCCTTTGCGAACGGCGCCGAGTTCAGCGATCATACAGTGGGCACGACCGCTGGGAGGAGCGCCACCGTCGATGCTGTCGGAATAGTAGAAAACAATCGGTAAATCGGCGTCGGCGAAATAGCGGCGCCACTGTGGCAGAAATTGCTCGATTATCGAAGACGTGATGTGCTCCTCGCCGGACAATGCGACCGGCAATTCTCGATGAAAGTTAGAGCGAAAAGCGAGCGCGGGCAAGAGCAAACAGAGCTTACTGCGGGGACAAAATCGGGGCGAGCAGACTTGAACTGCCGACCTCTCGCACCCCAAGCGAGTGCGCTACCAACTGCGCCACACCCCGAGGAATCGGACCCGGATATAATAACGCGAATACCCGGCATGGACAATGGAAATTCTCGCACCAGTTTGCTGCGCTGTCGGTGCTCGCCGGCGCCCGCTAATACACAAGGTAGGCCCAGAGGGTGCCTCCCTTGAATCTGTAGCCGACCTTGATAGACCAGAACGGGTCAAGCGGGGGTGGAACCGTTGTGCAGCCATCGAATTGCATGTCACCAAGCAGTGAATCGCCGGAGTTTACGTAGAGATGGTCAAAGGTCAGTTCGGCCAGTTTTCCGTCGCTCCACGCCTCATAAGCGACCACGGGAATTCGATTGCCGGAAAGTGACCGACACTTCAGGTACCATCCCGAGACAATCGTGTAGCAATGGTAAGGGTCCCAGTATCCTGCGTAATAGACGTTGCTGGTGGGATGGAGCATCTGGACAATGAACGAGTCGGCGTCGACGTCAAGGTTCACCGGGATCGACAACTGGATGCCGCTGGAGCCGAGGTCAACGAACTCGATCGTGTCGCCGTAGCTCCCCTGCGCCAACTGATTCAGATCCGCAGAAAGCTGCACGACTGCCGAATCACCGGCTTCAATGTGAAAACGGTCCTCGCCCAGAGCGAGCCAGGCTCTCTTGTTGCGGACGAATACATGAACGGAATCCTCAGTGAGATTCCTTATGGCCAGTTGACCACTTACGGGAGCGACGGCCGTCTCGATTCCATTGAGGGCCAGCAAGCCGACCGAGACTTCAAAGGGCAAGGGTGATCGCCCGCCGGTGCTCTTATCCCCGGAGCAACCGCAGAGCAGTATCAGGACAGCCAGACCGAAGCAGATTTTACGCATATACACTCCTTTGATCACCACCTTCAATTTTCCTGAGATTGAAGCTAACTATAAGAGGAGTGTTTTGTCAACGATAATGCCGCGAACTGACGGCATCCAGCCTTTATTGAAAATGGTTGTTTGGGTAGTTTTACGGATTCTGCGGGCCGGAGCCGTTGGGTTTGTTGAGGTGGAGGAAGCGTTCGAGTTCCATCAGATCGCGTTTGACGTGGGAGATGAGTTCGATGATTCTGTCCTCGCGGCGGATCTCAGGCGCCGACTCCGAAAGTTTCTGCCGGGCCCCCTCGATGGTGTACCCCTCTTCGTAGAGAAGGGTCTTGATCCGATTGACAAGGACAATCTCGCGGCGCTGATAGGTACGATTGCCGCCACGATTTTTCTTGGGGCGAAGCTGCGGGAATTCTTTTTCCCAGAAACGCAAGACATACGGCTTGACGTCGGTCATTTCGGCGACTTCCGAGATGGAATAGTATAGCTTATCTTCTTCGTTCTTCACGATAACGCTCGCAATATGTCCTTAGCAATAAACCTCGCTCTTGAGTTCGCGGGTCATCAATTCGCCCAGTGCCTGCGCCGGCGGCTTGCTTTCAAACAAAACGGCATAGACCTGGCGGGTGATCGGCATATCAACCTGGAATTTATCGGCCAGCCGCACGACCGCGCGGGTAGTCGGCACGCCCTCGGCTACCATCGTCATGGAACTCAGAATATCAGACAGTTTTTCGCCTTTGCCGATGCGCTCGCCGACCGTGCGGTTGCGACTATAGGGTGAAACACAGGTCGTGACGAGATCGCCCAACCCCGATAGGCCGGCAAATGTCTCGGCGGCAGCGCCCATCTTGGTGCCCAGGCGGGTCATCTCGGCCAGACCGCGAGTCAAGAGCGCGCCGGTGGTGTTGTCGCCCAGATGCAGGCCCTGGATAATGCCGGCGGCAAGCGCGATGACGTTTTTGAGCGCGCCGCCCAGTTCGACTCCGACGACGTCTTCAGATGTGTAGACACGAAACGTCGGGGACGAAAAGAGGTGCTGGACCTCGCTTCGGACGGCGTGGGACGAAGCGGCGACGACGACCGATGTCGGGACGCCGCTGGAGACTTCTTCAGCATGCGAGGGTCCCGAGATGACAGCGAGGCGTTCGAGAATTTCGTCGCCGAGTTCGTCGGCGGCGACCTGTGACATGCGCTTGAGAGAGGCGACTTCGATTCCCTTAGCGAGGATGACGACGAGGCGAAGCGGCCGCCCCACGGCAGCGATGCGCTCGCAAAGATGCCGGAGGTTTTGGGCCGGTACAGCCATGACCACGGCATCGCGGTCGGCCAGTGCGTCCTCAAGCTGGTGAGTGATTTTGATGTCTTGGTGAATCGGAACACCGCGGAGCTTGGAGTCATCGCGACGCGTTTCGATCAGGCCGCGGACGGCGCCGGGGTCATGTTTCCAGAGAATGACCTGATTGTCGAGGCCGGCCAGAAGATTGGCCACCGCAATTCCCCATCCTCCAGCACCAAGAACCGATACCCTGGCCATAGTTCTCCCGAAAAGCGATCGAAACCAGAACAGACGAAATCAACGAGAGAGCTTCTGCTCCTCACCCCGCAACAGCCGTCTGATGTTTGCTCGGTGCGTGAATAATATGAGCAAGGTGACTGCGAAGCAAGCGGAAAGTAACAGGGGCGAGATATTTTTCTGCATTACGTACTTTTCGATTACGACGATTACTGAAAGTGCTACTCCAGCAATCATCGAGCCGAGGGACACGGTGCGAGTCAGGGCAAAGATTCCCGCGAAAACCAGAAACGCGAGGCCAACTTCCACCGGGAGTAGCACGACAAAGACGCCGAGCAAAGTGTTGACGCCTTTTCCGCCGCGAAAGCCGGCAAAGAGCGGAAGAATGTGACCGAGAACGGCAGCGATGCCGACTGTGAGATGGAGCCATTGCTGTTCGGGGAGGAGTATTCTTGCGATTAGGACCGGTATCAGGCCTTTGAGAACGTCCAGGATTCCGGCGAGGATAGCGGCGGTCAGGCCTGCGACGCGATAGACGTTGGTGGCTCCGGCGTTACCTGAACCGTGCTTGCGAACATCAACTCCGGCAAAGAGATAGCCAACGATCACGGAGAACGGAATGGAGCCGAGAAGATACGCCGTGAGCACTAATAGGGCAGACTTTAACATTGATCAAAGACAAGGGCGGGGACCGATGCGCCCCGCCCCATGTTCTGGCGATGAGAGTTTAAGATCCGGAAGGAACCTGCTCGGCCACGATGTCTTTCATCTGCTGGAGCAGATTGTCGAGTTCCTCCTTGGTGATCTTCTTGTCCTCCAAGGCCGATTGAACGTCGCGCGACCAGGATTGGATCTTGGGCGACATATTGCCTTCGCTGAGCTGTTTCGTGATAACTTCCTTGAATTCGGCGAAGCGCGCCTTGACGTCGTTGATATCGAAGCCTTCCGGAAGATCCTTGAGCACTTCGGTTTCGAGGGCCTCAACCGACTTGGACATGATGCCGGTCATAATTTCCGAGCAGTAGAAGTAGCTCAAGACGAGACCAAGGACGAGGAATGCCAGCAGAATGATGCCGACAATCAGAAGAACCTTGCAACCTTTACCCATGTGAGTCCGACTCCTCCCAATTGAGTTGGATGTGTTCGACAGAAAGTTATGTGTTGAGTGGGTCGGCGACAAGGAAGAATATTGGGTCAGTTGAATTCAGGACGAAATGGCAAGTCTCCGGCGAAGAGGGTGACAGTGCTGAAGTGCATCTGAACAGAGACTTGCTCTACGGACCGCCGTTGTTCTCGGTTGACGGAGTCGTGGGGGATCGGGAGTTGATATGGGATGGCGTCAGGTCACAATCCCGTCCTCGCTGGCGCTCGGCCGGGATCAAGACCTGACGCAACGGCGAAGATGTCCGAGTTAAGTCGGAGCGTCCGAGTGGTGGGTGATAGGCTGATGAATGTCCGACTGAAGTCGGAGCTACGAGGGGTGGAGGATAGGCAGGTGAGATTCCGATTGAAGTCGGGGCTACAGATATCGTGGAGTGAGGAGTGGATTGGAGGAACAAAAAGGGCGGAAGGAAATTCCGCCCGGGTATATTCAAATTTAAAGCGACGTCGAGTCTATTCTCTAATGGCCAGCCTCTGCCGCTAATTGCCAGCCTTGGCGGTCTTACCGGCGGCTTTGGCTTTCGGCTTGGCCGATTTGGACTTGCCGGCAGCCTTGCCTGTCGACTTGCCGGAGGCTTTGGCTTTTGGTTTGTCGGCTCTCTTCTTCTCGGCGCCTTCGGTCTTCTCGACGGTCTCGACCGGCTTGTCAATCAGAAGTTCGACGACCGAGACTTCGGCCATGTCGCCGCGACGGAAACCGGCTTTGATGACGCGGCTGAATCCGGAGTTGCGTTCCGACATTTTCGGAGCGATTTCCTGGAACAGCTTTTTGAGGGCTTCCTTGTGCGGCATGTAAGCCGCCACCTGGCGCTTGCTGTGGAGCGAACCATCCTTGGCCTTGACGATCAGTCGATCGACGAAGGGGCGCAAAGCTTTGGCCTTGGGCGAGGTCGTCTTGATTTTCGAGTTCAAGAACAGCGCCGCCGCCATATTCGCCAAGAGTGCATGGCGATGCGTAGCCGTGCGGCTCAGCTTGGGAGTTTTCTTACCGTGATGCAGCATGGTTGATCAGCTCCTAATTCTGGTCCGGTGTCTGATACCGGCCGAGGTCCATGCCCCAGCTCAAACCAAGCTCTTCGAGGATGGCCGTCAACTCGGTGAGCGACTTACGGCCGAAATTCCGGTACTTGAGCATATCCGACTCGCTACGCTGTACGAGGTCGCGCAGCGTCTGGATGTTGGCGGCCCGCAGGCAATTCGATGAACGCACCGACAATTCGAGCTCGTCGACGCGGGTATTAAGCAAGTTACGCACCTTGACGGTTTCTTCGTCTTCCTTCTTCTCCTCGATCGGGACAATGTCCTCATCGATATGGATGAAGAACCGCAGGTGATCGGCAAGCAGCTTGGCGCTGTAGCCAATCGTCTCTTCCGGGCTGAGCGAACCGTCGGTGGTGACTTCGAGCGTCAGGCGATCGTAGTCAGTACGCTGGCCGACGCGGGTATTCTCGACGGTGTAGTTTACCTTGATCACCGGGCTGAAGAGCGAATCGACAAAGATCGTGCCGACCGGGCGATCGGGGCGCTTGTTCTGGTCGGCCAGAACGTAGCCGCGTCCCAAGTCGATGTCGATTTCGATCTTAAACTTCTTGTCTTCGGTCAACTCGACAATATGCAAATCGGGGTTGAGGACTTCGACATCGGGACCGGTCTCGATCATACCGGCGGAATACTTGCCCTTGCCGGTGATCGGGATGGTCAACGTGCGGGCCTCTTCGGTATGCATTTTCAAGCGAAGTTTTTTCAGGTTCAGCACGATCTGCGTGACATCTTCATAGACGCCGGGCAGGGTCGAGAACTCATGTTGAACGCCCTCGATCCGCAGCGAGGTCACAGCCGCGCCCTGGATCGCCGAGAGCAGAATTCTGCGCAGCGCGTTGCCGATCGTCACGCCGAAGCCGCGTTCCAGCGGCTCGAGCACGAAGCGAGCGTAGCGCTGATTCTCCGATAATTCTTCGGTCACTACCTCTTTGGGCAGCACCAGATTTCTCCACCTCATCAGTCCTACTCTCCTTGATAGACTACTTGCTGTACAATTCCACGATCAACTGCTCGGACACCGGCGTCGGGATATCGGCGCGCTTGGGGATTTCCAGCAATTCGCCTTCGAGCGCAGCTTTGTTAACGCGCAGCCAAGGCAGGTCTGCGGAACGATCAGCGTCTTTGAGCGCCATATGGATGACGTCCAGCTTGCGCGATTTTTCTTTGACGCGAATGATGTCATGCGGTTTGACCGCAAACGACGGGATATCGACGATTTCGCCGTTAACCAGGAAGTGGCGATGGCGCACGAGCTGGCGGGCGGCGCGACGCGTCGGGGCAAAGCCGAGGCGGAAGACCACGTTGTCAAGCCGGCGTTCGAGCAATTGCAGCAGGATTTCGCCGGTGATGCCCTTCATCGAGTTGGCTTTTTCGAAGTAGTTGCTGAACTGCTTCTCGAGCACGCCGTAGATGGCGCGGACCTTTTGCTTTTCGCGCAACTGAATGCCGTATTCGGAGACCTTGCGCCGCATATTCTGGCCGTGTTGACCGGGCGCGTAGGGGCGACGGTCGACGGGGCATTTCAGCGCATCGCAGACTTTCTCGCCGAGACGGCGACACATTCTATGCTTGGGGCCTGTATATCTTGCCATACGATTACCTCTTGTTCCCTACACCCGGCGCCGTTTCGGGGCGCGGCAGCCGTTATGCGGAATCGGCGTGACGTCCTTTATCGCCATGATTTCCAGACCGGCAGCCTGCAACGAACGAATCGCGGCTTCGCGGCCGGAGCCGGGGCCCTTGACCCAGACTTCGATTTTGCGGAGGCCCTGGTCGATGGCTTCCTTGGCGCTGGTGGCCGCAGCCAACTGCGCGGCGAACGGAGTCGACTTCTTCGATCCCTTGAAGCCGGAGCGTCCGGCAGACGACCAAGCGACAACGCCGCCGGTCGAATCGGTGATCGAAATGATCGTATTGTTGAAGGTCGACTGAATGTGAGCGACGCCGACCGAATCGATCCGGCGCGCTTTTTTCTTTTTGCCTTTGGGTTTCGGATTAGCCAAAGATTACTCCTCTATCTCTCCAAGCGATAATTCTCAAGGCGATTACTTGGTCGGCGTTTTCTTCTTGCCGGCCACGGTGCGCTTCGGACCCTTGCGGGTGCGGGCGTTGGTGCGAGTGCGCTGACCGCGCAGCGGCAAGCCGCGGCGGTGGCGCAGACCGCGATAGCAACCGATATCGATCAGTCGCTTGATATTCATAGCCACCTCGCTACGGAGGGTGCCTTCGACGCGGAATTCGTTTTCGATCACCTGGCGGAGCCGGGCGACATCTTCTTCGGTCATCTTATGGACCCGGAGGTCGGGGCTGATACCGGTCTTCTTCAGGATCAGATTCGCCGAGGAACGACCGATACCGTAGATATAAGTCAAGGCGACTTCCATTCTCTTGTCACGCGGCAGATCAACGCCTGCTATACGAGCCACTCTCTCCTCCTACCATTAACCCTGGCGCTGCTTGTGGCGCGGGTTCTTCTTACAGATGACGCGAATCACGCCGTGGCGGCGGATCACCTTGCAGTGCTCACAGCGCGGCTTGACCGATGAACGAACTTTCATATCTCTATCTCCCAACTCTCTCTACTTGTAGCGGTAGACGATCCGTCCTTTGGACAGGTCGTACGGCGATAATTCGAGTGTAACCTTATCGCCCGGTAATATCTTGATGAAGTGCATGCGCATCTTGCCGGAGACGTGGGCCAGGACTTTGTGGCCATTGTCGAGCTCGACGCGGAACATTGCATTCGGTAATGGTTCGATAACCTTGCCTTCGACTTTGATCGTCGCTTCTTTACTCATCAGTTTAGTTCACCGTCAGCGCGACCATACCATCTTCGGTCACGGCGTAAGTATTCTCCCAATGAGCGGAGAGCTTACGATCGGCGGTGACGATGGTCCAGCCATCTTCCAAAGTTTCGATTTCATACGTACCGGCGTTGATCATCGGCTCGATGGCGAGGACCATGCCGGTCTTGAGCATCGGGCCGCCGCTGGCGGGACCGAAGTTCGGCACCTGCGGGTCTTCGTGCAGGAAGCGGCCGACGCCGTGACCGACCAGGTCGCGCACGACGGAGTAGCCGTTGGCTTCCGCGTGAGCCTGGATCGCCGACGAAATCTCGCCGAGGCGCTTGCCGGCGCGACCGGCTTTGATTCCGGCTTCGAGCGACTCACGAACGACGCGAGCGATACGATTCTTTTCTTCCGACGGTGTACCGGCAATCCACGTACGCGCGGCATCCGCGTGGAAACCGTCTTTGTAAACGCCGATATCGACGGAGACGAGGTCGCCATCCTTGATCTTCCGCTTCCCGGGAATCCCGTGGACGATCACTTCATTGATCGAGATGCAAACCGAAGCCGGGTAGCCGCGGAAACCGAGGAATGACGGCTTGCCGCCTTCCGCCTCGATCAACTCGCGCACGCGGCGATCGATCTCGGCTGTCTCCATGCCGGGCCGCAGAATCTCCTCCACCAACCGGTGTGCTTTGGCGACAATCCGGCCGGCTTCGGCGATTTTAGCCACTTCATCTTTCGACTTCAACTCGATCATCTGTCTTTTTTTTTTCGCGCCATCAAGATGCGCAAGAATATTTGCCGTTACGACATCAACGGGATCATCACCCTTGATGCTTATCATCAAACCCTTGCCGGTGTAGTATTGTTCCAGCGGCTTGGTCTGCTGATGGTATACGTTGAGCCGATGGCGAATGACCATCGGATTATCATCGGGACGGCGATGAAGCAATCCCTGATCGATATCGCACAAGCCCGGATGCTTGGGCGGCTTTGACTCGTCATTGTAGATTGTCCCGCAGGTCGAGCAAGTCGAACGGGCGCTTAATCTTTTGACAATCGCCTCATCTTTCACTTCAAGATTGACCACGGCATCGATGGCGATTCCCAGCGTGTCGGCCAGAGTATCCAATCCTTCAGCCTGCGGCAAAGTCCGCGGAAAACCATCGAAGATGAAACCACCGGCGACTTCCTTGGAAGCCAGGCGAGCGGCGATCATCTCGAGAATCAGCGAGTCGGGCACCAATTGCCCGTTATCCATGAACTCCCGGGCCTTCAGGCCGAGCGGCGTCGCATTGCGCACTTCCGCGCGCAAGATATCGCCGGTCGAGAGGTGAGCGACGCCGAGGCGTTCGGCCAGCACCTTCGCCTGGGTTCCTTTTCCGGAACCGGGGGCACCGAGGAGAATCAGGCGTTTCAAAGCGCGGACCGTCCCTTGATGCGGCCGTGCTTCATAAAGCCTTCGTAGTGCCGCATGATCAAGTGCGACTCGATCTGCTGCAGCGTATCAAGAGCCACGCCGACGACGATCAGGATGCCGGTACCACCGAAGTAGTACTTGACGTCAAAAAGATTGATCATGGCGTATGGCAAGACGGCGATCAGTGCGAAGAAAATCGCGCCGGGCAGTGTGATCCGGGTGAGCACCTTGTCGATATACTCGGCGGTGCTGCGGCCGGGGCGAATGCCGGGAATAAAGGCACCCTGCTTCTTCATGTTGTCAGCCATGTCGATCGGATTGACGACAATGGCGGTATAGAAGTAAGCAAAGAAGACAATGATCAGGGCGTAGACGACGCTATAGGTGATCGCACCGGGCGTGAAGTAGCTGACGAAGTCCTGGATGAAGGTCGACTGCGGGAAGACCGTCAGCAATGTCGCCGGGGCGAACATGATGGACTGGGCGAAGATAATCGGGATAACACCGGCGGTATTGACCGACAGCGGCAGATGCGTCGTGACACCGCCCATCACCTTGCGGCCGACGATGCGCTTGGCGTGCTGCACCGGGATGCGGCGCTGGGCGCGCGTGACCAGAACGATGGCGCCAATCACGACGACGATAATCGCCAAGATAAAGACTTCCGAGAAGATGCTGCGGGTACCGGTCTGGATGTCGGTGAAGGAATCGATGACGGCGCGCGGGAAGGCGGCGATGATTCCGATGAAAATGATCAACGAAATACCGTTACCGATACCGCGCTCGGTGATACGTTCGCCGAGCCACATGATGAAGATCGTGCCGGCGGTGAAAGTGATCATACAAAGCGCCACAAAACCGACACCGGGATTAATCACGACCGAGATGCCGGGCTCGGGCTGAAGCGATTGCAGCCAGACGGCGACGCCGAACGACTGCAGCATGGCGATCAGCACCGTGCCGTAGCGGGTATACTGGGTGATCTTCCGGCGTCCTTCTTCACCTTCCTTGGCGAGGCGCTGGAAATACGGAAAGATCGGCGTCAACAACTGGATGATAATCGAAGCCGAGATGTAAGGCATGATGCCGAGGGAGAAGATCGTCGCGCGCTGGAAGGCGCCGCCGACGAACATATCAAACATGCCGAAGAGCGTTCCCGCCTGCTGCGAGAAGAACTGCTGCAACAATGCGGCATCGATACCCGGAGTCGGGACGTGACTACCGATGCGATATACAACCAAAATGCCGAGGGTGAAGAGGATCCTCTCCCTCAGCTCTTTGACCTTAAAAATATTCTGTATTTTTTCGATCACTTGACGATTTCCACCTTCCCTCCAGCGGCTGTCACCTTGTCGATCGCCGACTGGGAAGCAGCATGCACTTTGATCGTCACATTCTTCTTAAGCTCGCCGGTCCCGAGCACCTTGACAGGCTGGTTGAGCGTCTTAATCAGTTTGTGTTCTCTGAGGGATGCGAGGGTGACCTCGCCACCGGCGGTGAACTTGCGTTCGATATCGCCGAGATTAACCACCTGGTACTCGACGCGGGTGTGGTTACGGAATCCGCGCTTGGGCAGGCGGCGCACGAGCGGCATCTGGCCGCCTTCGTGCCAGGCTTTGTATTTGAAGCCGGCGCGGGCACGGGCACCCTTACCGCCGCGAGTTGACTGCTCGCCGAGTCCGGAACCGGGACCGCGACCGACGCGCTTGCGGCTGGTAGTTGAGCCTTCCGGTTTTTCCAGTTCGTTGAGCTTCATCTACTGTTCCTCCACCCTGAGCAAATACGAGATCGACTTCACCATGCCGCGGATTTGCGGGGTGTCGTTTTTAATGACGGTGTGATGGAGCCGACGGAGGCCGAGCGCGGCGACGGTGTCGCGATGCGCCTGGATATGCCCCGAGAGGCCCTTCACCAATGTAATCTTCAGTTGCTTCGCCATGACCGATTATCCTTCCAGTTCGCGGAAGCTGCGCTGTTCGTCGCGGGTCCGCAGACGCAGCAGGCCGTCCATGGTCGCTTTGACGACGTTGTGCGGACTGGTTGAGCCGAGGGACTTGGTCAGGATATCCTGAATCCCGGCGGCATCGAGGATGGCGCGCACGGTCCCGCCGGCGATGACGCCGGTGCCGGGAGCGGCGGGCTTGAGCAGCACGCGCGCGGCGCCGTAACGACCGATGATTTCGTGCGGAATGGTGCCCTTCTGAACCGACACCTTGACCATGGCCTTGCGGGCGGCTTCCGTACCCTTGCGAATTGCGTCCACAACTTCCGAGGCCTTGCCCAGCCCGACGCCGACATTACCCTGCCGGTCACCGACCGAGACGATGGCTGTGAAGGAGAAACGCCGTCCACCCTTGATCACTTTCGCGACGCGGTTGATGTGGATGACTTTTTCCTGGAGTTGGACTTCGTCTGTTTCGTAGCGAGCCAAGCTAAATACCTCTACCGAAAAACCTAAAACTTCAAACCAGCTTTGCGGGCGCCTTCCGCGACGGCCTTGACGCGGCCGTGATATTCATAGCGATTACGGTCGAACACGACTTGTTCGATGCCTTTCGCGAGCGCTTTCTTGGCGATAGACTCGCCGATAATCACCGACAGATCGGACTTCTTCTTGGCGGCCTTGACGGTTTCCAACATGTCCTTGTCGATGGAGGAACAGGAGAGGAGAGTGACGCCGGCGATGTCGTCGATCAGCTGCGTGTAAATATTGCGCGATGAACGGTAGACGGTCAAGCGCGGGCGTGCGGGCGTTCCCTGAACCTTCTTGCGAATGCGCAGACGGCGCCGCTCCTGCATCCATGTTTTCGTAGCCATTTTATCTGCCATATCTCTACCCTGCTATGCCGCGGTCTTTCCGGCCTTCTTGCGAACGACCTCGTTCTTGTAACGGATGCCCTTGCCCTTGTACGGCTCGGGCGGACGGAAACCGCGAATTTTGGCGGCGGTCATGCCGACCAGTTCTTTGTCGATTCCAGAGACGCGAATGTGAGTCGGATCGTCCAGCGCCAGCGTGATGCCCGGAACGGGACGCACCAGGATCGGATGCGAATAGCCGACGAGAATCTTGAGGCTCTTGCCGACCTGTTCGGCGCGATAGCCGACGCCCTGGATTTCCAGTTCGCGTTGATAGCCTTTGGTCACGCCTTCGATCATGTTCGCGATCAACTGGCGAGTGAGGCCGTGCAGCGCCTTATGAAACTTGCTGTCACCGGGGCGCTCGACCGTGATGACGTTTTTGTCCATCGTGATCTTCATCGACGGGTGCATGGTTTTTTCCAGCGTACCCTTGGGGCCGACGACTTTGACGTCCATTCCGGAGAATTCGACTTTGACCTTGTCCGGAAGGGTGATGGGGGCTTTACCTATTCTCGACATCGCGAACTCCTCACTTCTACCACACGTAGCACAGCGCTTCGCCGCCGACGCCTTCGCGGCTGGCTTCGTCATGCGTCATCAAGCCGCGCGAGGTGCTGATAATGGTCATGCCCATCTGGAAGCGCATTTTGTCGAGCTTATCCTTGCCGACATACTGCCGCAAACCGGGGCGGGAAACGCGACGGATGCCGCGAATGACCGGCTCGTCGTTTTTGGTGTAGCGCAGGTAGATGCGCAGGATGCCCTGCTTATCATCCTTGACTTCGACCGTCTTCTTGATAAACCGATGCTCTTCCAGCAGGCGCGCGATTTCACGCTTGGTGCGGGAAGCGGGGACATCGATTTTTTTCATTTTGGCCTTACAGCCGTTACGGATGCGGGTCAACAGATCCGCAATCGGGTCGGTGGTGGTCATTCGTTATTCCTTCTCTACCAACTCGCCTTGACGACGCCCGGCAAATCACCGGAGAGCGCCAGTTCGCGGAAGCAGATACGGCAAACGCCGAAGCGGCGGATAAAGGCGCGGGGCCGGCCGCAACGACGGCAGCGGCTGTAAGCGCGCGACGCAAACTTCGGCTTGCGCTCCTGCTTCTTGATCAGACAGGTCTTTGCCAAGCGTGCTCCTCTATGACTTTCGGAACGGCATTTTCATGAACGTCAGAAGCCGGAGAGCCTCTTCGTCAGTCTTTGCCGTGGTGACTATGGTGATATTCATCCCCCGGATCTTGTCGATTTTATCGTAGTCGATTTCCGGAAAGATGATCTGTTCTTTCAACCCGATGGTATAATTGCCGCGCCCGTCGAACGACTTGTTTGAGATCCCCCGGAAGTCGCGCACGCGCGGGAAGGCCACGGTGATCAAGCGATCGAGGAACTCGTACATGCGGTCGCGGCGCAGCGTGACGGCGACGCCGATCGGCATGTTTTCGCGCAGCTTGAAATTCGAGATCGCTTTCTTGGCGCGACGCACGAGCGGCTTCTGGCCGGCGATGGTGGTAAGGTCGCCGGTCGCGGCCTCCATCGCTTTGGCGTTCTGAATCGCTTCGCCGAGCCCGACATTGATGACGATCTTCTCGATCTTCGGGACTTCCATAACGTTCTTGTATCCGCCCTCTTTGAGCAAGCGCGGTACAACTTCGTTGCGATAATATTCTTTAAGACGTGCCATAACTCTGCTTAGACCACTTCTCCCGTCTTCTTGCTGACGCGGACTTTATCGGTGACGCGGCCCCTGTCGTCACGCAGGTAGTGAAATCCGACGCGGGTCGCCTGGCCGGCCTTGCCGTCCATCAACATGACGTTGGAGAGATGCAGCGAACCTTCCTTCTCGACGATACCGCCCTTGGGATTCTTCTGTGTCGGCCGGCTGTGGCGCTTGACGAGGTTGACGCCTTCGACCCAAACGCGCATCTTTTCCGGATTGACCATGAGGACGCGGCCGGATTTGCCGCGGTACTTTCCGCTCAGCACCTTGACAGTGTCGCCTTTGCGAATGCGCATATGCCTACACAACCTCCGGAGCCAACGAGACAATCTTCATAAACTGCTTTTCGCGCAGTTCGCGCGCGACGGGCCCGAAGATACGGGTACCGCGCGGTTCTTTCTGATCATTGATGATGACGGCGGCGTTTTCGGAGAAACGCACCGTCGAGCCATCCTTGCGGCGCGTGGCTTCGCGGGTCCGCACGACGACGGCGCGGCAGACTTCCGATTTCTTCACCGTGCCGCCCGGAATGGCGTCCTTGACCGTGCACACGATAATGTCGCCGATGCGCGCATAGCGGCGCTTGGAGCCGCCGAGAATACGGAAGCACATCACCCGCTTGGCGCCGGAATTATCGGCCACATTCAGTCGCGTGTATTCCTGAATCATCCCTACACCGCCTTCTCAAGTACCTTGATTAACCGCCAGCGTTTCAGCTTGGACAAAGGACGGGTTTCCATCACCAGCACCTTATCGCCGATCCCGGCTTCGTTAGCTTCATCATGCGCGTACAGCTTGGAGCGGCTCTTGATCACGCGCGTATACAGCGGGTGCTTCATGGTGCGCTCCATCTGCACCGTAATCGTCTTTTGCATCTTGTTGGAGACGACGATTCCCACTCGGGTTTTGCGAGAGTTTCTCAACCGTTACTCCTTCTTGTCCAGCGTCAGCCTGGCGCTCTCGGCGAGTTTCTTGATCCCCAGATCTTCTTCCCGCAGCACGGTCATAATGCGGGCCAGATCGCGGCGCAGCAGACGCATGCGGACCGGATTCTGTGCCTGCTTGGTTTTCTTCTTGAGGCGGAGATTAAACAACTCGTCCTCGATTTCGTGCTTCTTGAGCTGGACTTCCTCGCGCGTGAGATCGCGTATCGTTTCGACTTTCATAATCCCTATGCCGCTGCGGCTTCGCGTTTAACAAACTTCGTCTTAATGGGAAGCTTGGACGCGGCGAGCCGCATTCCTTCCTCCGCCAGTTTTTGCGGGACGCCTTCGATTTCGAAGAGGATGCGTCCGGGCTTGATCACGGCGACCCAGAATTCCGGCGCGCCTTTGCCCTTGCCCATACGGGTTTCCAGGGGCTTCTTCGAGACCGGCTTATCCGGGAAAATCCGAATCCAGATTTTGCCGCCGCGCTTGATGTGGCGGGTGAGCGCGACACGGGCGGCTTCAATCTGTCGGTTGGTGATCCAGGCCGGTTCCAATGCCTTCAGACCAAATTCGCCGAAATCGATATTGCTGCCGCGATAGGCCAAACCCCGGCGACGGCCGCGTTGATGACGGCGATACTTGATTCTTTTTGGCATTAACATATTCGTCTACTCCAATGTGTCAAAAGTGACAGACTTGCAATATATTCGCGTTAAGCCTGTTGCGCAAGCGATTTATCGCCGTTTCTACGAGCGGTCGCCGCCGCGGTCGCCCTCGCCGCTACCGCCGTCCTGACGCGGCTTACGAATGCGGGCGCGCGCCTGCGGCTGTTGCGGTCCGCCACGCCGTCCGCCGCGATCGCGGTCACCACGGCCCCGATCGGGACGGTCAAAGCGACGACGGTCGTCGCGCTGTTGTTGCTGCTGCTGGCCCTGATC
This sequence comes from uncultured Ignavibacteria bacterium, assembly GCA_964584025.1. GTDB lineage: Bacteria > Zixibacteria > MSB-5A5 > CAIYYT01 > CAIYYT01 > JADJGC01. The sequence goes on along the minus strand of CAZOYE010000022.1, from coordinate 24,576 downwards.
TTCGCCTTTGCGCTCGGTTGAAGCGCCCATCCGGTCGAGAATCTCGCCGCGGCAAATCCAGACCTTGACGCCGATACAGCCATAGGCCGTGTGGGCGGTCGAGGTCGAGTAATCGATATCGGCTCGCAGCGTATGAAGCGGCACGCGGCCTTCCATATACTTTTCCGAGCGGGCAATTTCGGCGCCGCCCAAGCGGCCACCGCACATAATCTTGATGCCTTCGGCGCCCATCTTCATCGTGGCACCGAGCGACTTTTTCATAGCGCGCCGGAAGCTGATGCGGCCCTCGAGCTGACGAGCAATCGAGTCGGCAACGAGGCGAGCGGACAGCTCCGGACGCTTGACTTCGATGATGTTGAGAGTGACGTCGCTGTTGGCAATCAGGCGCAGCTCTTCACGCAGCTTGTCGACTTCGATGCCCTTGCGGCCGATGACGATGCCCGGGCGCGAGGTGTGAATATCGACGGTGACCTTTTTGGGATCGCGGAGAATCTCAACCGCGGACAAGCCGGCGTTTTCCAGGCGCTGGTCGATATAACGACGAATCTTGATGTCCTGGGCGACCAAATCGGCGACATTGCGTTCGGCGAACCACTTTGAATTCCAACTGCGGATAATGCCGAGCCGAATTCCTACCGGGTGTGTCTTCTGACCCAAATCACTCTCCTCTATCAGCTTTCAGACTTTGCAGTCTTGGTTTCTTTCGTCTCTTTGCCGGCGGCTTTCGTCTTGCGACCACGGCGGTCTTCGCGCGCTTCACCAGAGACCACGACGGTGATATGGCAGAGACGGTGCTTGATCGCCGAGGCGCGCCCCATCGAGGCGGCGCGATAGCGCTTGTAAGCCGGACCGCCATCGACGAAGATGGTGGAAACGGTTAAGTCCTCCGGCTTCAGTCGCGCCGTGCCGATACTGCTCATGGCGTTGGCGGCGGCGGACTTGACGACCTTCTTGACCGGATCAGCGGCGCCCTTCTGGACGTAGCTGAGCGTGGCAAGGGCTTTGTCGACGCGCATCCCGCGAACCAGATCCGCGACCAGGCGTACCTTGCGGGCGGACATGCGCAGAAAGCGCGCGCGGGCTGTTGCTTCCGTGTACATGCTCACTTACTTCCTTACTTCTGCGGTGGCGCCGGCGTTGGGGCCGCAACCTTGGTCGTCTTCTCAGTGAGCTTTTGTCCGGAATGCCCGCGGAAAGTGCGGGTCGGAGCGAACTCGCCGAGCTTGTGGCCGACCATGTTTTCGGTCACGTAGACCGGGATGAATTTGTTACCGTTGTGAATCGCGAGCGTATGCCCGACGAATTCCGGGGAGATCGTGGAGCGACGCGACCATGTCTTGACGACTTTCTTGTCGCCGGCGGCGTTCATCGCCAAAATCTTGTTCATGAGACTCTGGTCAATAAATGGACCCTTCTTCAAAGAACGTGCCATGGTTCTCCTCTACTCCTACTTCCTCCGCTTGATGATCAGCTTATCAGAGTTTTTCTTCTTACGCGTCTTTAAGCCCTTGGACTTCATACCCCAGGGCGAACAGGGATGACGACCGCCAGATGACTTGCCCTCGCCGCCGCCCATTGGGTGGTCGACCGGGTTCATGGCTACGCCGCGCACCGAAGGACGGATTCCCAGCCAGCGGCTGCGACCGGCCTTGCCGATTGAGATCGCGTCGTGCTCGATGTTCCCGACCTGGCCGATGACGGCATAACAATTCGTTTTCACGAGGCGGACTTCGCCGGACGGCAGCTTCAGGTGGGCCGAGTCGCCTTCTTTCACCATGAGCTGAATCATTGTGCCGGCGGAGCGGCCCATTTGCGCGCCACGTCCGGCCTGCAGCTCGACATTGTGAATGAAGGTACCGGGTGGGATTTTTTCGATAGGCAGGCAGTTGCCAACCTTGATATCGACGTTTTCACCGGCGACGATGGTCTCGCCGACGCGCAGGCCATCGGGGGCAATGATGTAACGCTTCTCACCGTCAGCGTAGGTCAGCAACGCGATGCGCGCCGAGCGATTCGGGTCATACTCAATGGTCGAGACGACAGCCGGGATGTCGCGTTTGTCGCGTTTGAAGTCGATAATGCGGTACATCCGCTTGTGCCCGCCGCCGCGTTGGAAAGCGGTGACGCGGCCGAGATTATTGCGGCCGCCGGTCTTGCGGATCGGCTCCAGAAGCGACTTTTCGGGCACGGTGTGCGTGATCTCTTCGAAGGAAGAGACCGTCATGTGACGCCGGCCGTTGGTATGCGGTTTGAACGATTTCAGTGCCATATTTCCTTAGTCCTCTTGTCTACCGCTGTCGCTTAGATGCTATCGAATTCCTGGATGGATTGATCCTTCGCCAATTTGACGACGGCCTTCTTCCACTCGCGTGTATATCCCGGACGATTGCGGCCGAGACGGCGCTGTTTGCCAGGATTGTTCTGCGTCGTGACCTTGACGACCTTGACGTCGTACAGCTTTTCAACGGCGTTTTTGATATCGATCTTGTTGGCATCGCCGGCGACTTCGAATACGTAGCCGTTGTACTTTTCGCGAGTGACGAGCGATTTTTCGCTGATCAACAGAGTCCGGACGACCTTACGCGGTTCCTTCATTTGGCAAAGACCTCCTCGCACTCTTTCAAGCCAGCCGGGGTCAGCACCAGGTATTCGGCGTGAACCAGATCGTAGGCGCTCGCCAAAGCAGCGCGCTTGTAGGTCAGCCCCTGAATATTGCGGCACGACATTTCGAAATTTTTGTCAACACCCGAGACGAGCAGCAGCACCTTGGAGCCGGCGATCTTCATTTCGTCGAGCAGTCGCGCCACGACCTTGGTCTGCGGCTTTTCGAATGTCGGCTGGTCGACGATCATGATCTTGCCATCCGCAGCCTTGACCGACAAGGCGGTCTTGATGGCCTGGCGCTTGACCTTCTTCTGCAGCTTCATCGTGTAATCACGCGGCCGGGGTCCAAAGGTGATACCGCCACCCGGCCAAAGCGGAGAGGTATTGCTGCCGGAGCGCGCGCGCCCGGTGCCCTTCTGCTTCCACGGCTTGGCGCCACCGCCGGAAACCTCGGAGCGACCCAGCGTGTCGTGGGTTCCCTGCCGTTGATTGGCGAGATAAGTCTTCACGTTTTGGTGAAGGCTATAGGGCTTGCCTTCGATGCCGAACAGCGCCTCCGAGAGCGCCTGGTCACCGACGGCCTTGCCATCGACTGAGTATTTCTTCGCGGTCGCCATGTTACTTCTTCCTAATCTTCACCCAGGAATTGTTCTTACCGGGAACGGCACCCATCACGCCGATGACGCTGCTTTCCACGTCCACCAGCACGACCTTGATATTCTTGACAGTGACGCGGTCACCGCCCATGCGTCCGGCCATGCGCTGGCCTTTGAAAGTACGCGACGGGTAGGACGAAGCGCCGACCGAACCGGGAGCGCGCATGCGATCAGACTGACCGTGCGTTTTCGGGCCGCCGGCGAAGCCGTGACGCCGAACCGTTCCCTGGAAACCGAGACCTTTGCTCGTGCCGATCACGTCGACGATTTCTCCGACCTGGAAGACATCGGGTTTGATCTCCTGGCCGACGGCGATACCTTCGAGGTTTTCGACGGCGATTTCACCGAGACGGGCAAACGGTTTCAGCTTGGCTTTTTCGATATGGCCAAGCACCGACTTGGAGACATTCTTGGCGCGCCGCGATCCCAGACCGACCTGGAGGGCATCGTAGCCGTCATTGGCCTTGGTCTTGATCTGCACGACGACGTTCGGGCCGGTGTGCAAGAGGGTCACGGGAACGGCGGTGCCGTTCTCCTGAAACAGACGCGTCATGCCTATTTTCTTTGCCAGCATTGCTTTCATGGCGCTTGTCTCTCCCTTAGACCTTGATCTCCACGTGGACGCCCGCCGGCAGATCGAGCTTCATCAGAGCATCGACCGTTTGCGGCGTTGACTCGTAGATATCGATCAGGCGTTTGTGCACGCGGGTTTCGAATTGTTCGCGCGATTTCTTGTCGACGTGCGGCGAGCGCAGAACCGTGTAGACGGTGCGCTTGGTTGGAAGCGGAATCGGACCCGCAATCCGGGCGCCGGTCCGCAGAACGGTGCGCGCGATTTCCTTGGTCGAGCGATCGAGCGAGTAGTGGTCGAAAGCTTTAAGTCGAATTCTGATTTTCTGTCCGGGTACGGCCATTAGCTTACTCCCAACTCCTTTACGCGATGATCTCGGCGACGACGCCGGCACCGACGGTTCGGCCGCCTTCGCGGATCGCGAAGCGAAGTTCTTTCTCCATCGCGATCGGCATGATCAATTCCACTTCCATCTGGATATTGTCACCCGGCATCACCATTTCCACGCCATCCGGCAACTTGATCGAGCCGGTCACGTCCGTCGTTCTAAAATAAAACTGCGGGCGGTAGCCGTTGAAGAACGGCGTATGACGGCCGCCTTCTTCTTTCGACAGCACGTACACTTCCGCTTTGAACTTCGTGTGCGGCGTGATCGACTTCGGTGCCGCCAACACCATCCCGCGCTCGATTTCTTCTTTTTCCATCCCGCGCAGCAGCAAACCAATGTTGTCGCCCGCCTGAGCGTCGTCGAGCAGCTTGCGGAACATTTCCACGCCCGTCACAACCACCGACTTCGTCTCCGGCTTGATCCCCACCCGTTCCACCGTCTCGCCAACCTTCACCTTGCCGCGTTCCACGCGTCCCGTCGCCACCGTGCCGCGCCCTGTGATCGAAAACACGTCTTCCACAGGCATCAGGAACGGTTTGTCAACTTCGCGCTGCGGCAGCGGGATGTAGCTGTCCAGGGCCGCCGTCAATTCATGAATGCTCTTGAACGCCGGATCGTCGAACTTCGCACTGGCATCCGAGCCCTTCGTCATCGCCTGCAGCGCGCTGCCGCGGATAATCGGCGTCGTGTCGCCCGGGAACTTGTACATCGTCAACAGGTCGCGCACTTCCAGTTCCACCAAATCCAGCAGTTCCGGGTCGTCGACCATGTCCACTTTGTTCATGTACACCACGATGTACGGCACGCCCACCTGGCGCGCCAGGAGGATATGTTCGCGCGTCTGCGGCATCGGGCCGTCGGAGGCGCTCACCACCAGGATCGCGCCGTCCATCTGCGCCGCGCCGGTGATCATGTTCTTCACGTAGTCGGCGTGACCCGGGCAGTCCACGTGAGCATAGTGACGGTTCTCCGTCGCGTACTCCACGTGCGCCGTCGCGATCGTAATGCCGCGCTCGCGTTCTTCCGGCGCGTTGTCGATCGAATCGAACGAGCGGATCTGTACGTTCTTGTCCCGACGCGACAACACCATCGTGATCGCCGCCGTCAACGTCGTCTTTCCGTGATCCACGTGCCCGATCGTGCCCACGTTGACGTGCGGTTTCGACCGATCAAATTTCTCCTTCGCCATGACAGCTCTATCCTCCGCTTATAGCAAAACCAAAAAAAATTTCTTCTACGCTTTAGCCAAATCCAGTTTCTTGACTATCGACTCCGGCACCTTTGAATAGGTGGAGAATTGCATAGTATAAATTGCGCGCCCCTGTGTCAAGCTGCGAAGTCGGGTTGCGTACCCAAACATTTCGGCGAGCGGGACGGCGGCTGAAAGGACCTGGCCGTCGGGGCGGCTATTTATGCCCTTGATAGCGGCGCGCCGGGACTGCAAATCGCCCATAACATCGCCCAAATATTCATTGGGGAGAACGACTTCGACCTCCATGATCGGCTCGAGCAGGACCGGATTGGCCTTGCGGGCAGCTTCCTGGAACGCCATGGACCCGGCGATCTTGAACGCGATCTCAGAGGAATCAACCTCGTGATATGAGCCGTCGACCAAACGCGCCATGATGCCCGTCATGGGATATCCGGCGATTACGCCGGAAGTCAGCGCTTCCCGGACACCCTGTTCGACTGCGCCGATGTATTCCTTGGGGACGGCGCCGCCGATGATCTTGTTTTCGAACTTGAAATCAGTCCCGTCATGCAACGGTTCGAATTCCATATAGACGTGGCCAAACTGGCCGCGACCGCCGGACTGGCGAACAAACTTGCCCTCGGCTTTGGTAGCGGCGGTGATCGTCTCTTTATAGGCGACGCGCGGGCTGCCGACGTTGGCTTGTACCTTAAACTCGCGCATGAGGCGATCAACAATGATCTCGAGGTGAAGTTCGCCCATACCGGATATGATCGTCTGTCCGGTTTCCTCGTTGGTTTCCACAACGAAAGTCGGGTCTTCTTCTGCCAGTTTCTGCAGCGACTCGCCGAGCTTTTCCAGATCCATTTTGGTCTTGGGTTCGATGGCAACCGAGACCACCGGCTTCGGGAATCTCATGACTTCCAGCAAGATAGGATTGTCGGGATCAGAAATGGTGTTGCCGGTCGTCGTGAACTTGAGTCCGATACCAGCGACGATATCACCAGCATGTACTTCCTCGAGATCCTGACGACGATTGGCGTGCATCAGGAGCAGGCGAGAAAGACGCTCCTTCTTATCGCGGTTGACGTTATAAACGGCGCTTCCGGCCTTGAGTGTCCCCGAGTAGACCCGGAAATAGGTCAATTTCCCGACGTGCGGGTCGGACATAATCTTGAAGGCCAGTGCCGCGAACGGCTCGTTTGGATCCGGCTTGCGGGTCAAGATGGCGTCAGTGCGCGGGTGGTGCCCTTCGACGGCCTTGAGATCCATCGGCGAGGGCAGGAAGTCGACGATCGCGTCGAGCAGTTTCTGGACGCCCTTATTCTTAAACGAGGAGCCGACGAGCACAGGTGTGACCTTGCAGTCGATGCACGCCTGACGGAGGGCCTTCTTGATGTGTTCGACCGGCGGTTCTTCGCCGTGCAGGAACATTTCCAAGAGGTGGTCGTCATAGTCGGCAACCGATTCAAGCATTTTTTCGCGCCACTTATTCGCAACGGGCTTAAGGGACTCCGGGATTTCAATGTCGTCGAAGGTCATGCCGGCAGATTCTTCGTGGTACACGCGGAAGGTCATCGTGATCAGGTCGATGACGGCGGTAAACATCTCGCCTTCGCCGGCGGGGACTTGCACCGGGATGAAATGCGAATGGAGGCGTTCCTCCATCATATTGAGAGTGCCTTCAAACGAGGCCCCAATGCGATCCATCTTGTTGATATATGCGATGCGCGGCACGCCGTACTTGTCGGCCTGACGCCAGACGGTTTCCGATTGCGGTTCGACACCGCCGACAGCGCAGAACAGCGCGACGGCGCCATCCAGCACGCGCAGCGAGCGCTCGACCTCGGCGGTGAAGTCGACGTGGCCGGGAGTGTCGATGATGTTGATCTGGTGACCGTTCCAATGGCAAGTAGTCGCGGCGGACGTGATCGTGATGCCACGCTCCTTCTCCTGCTCCATCCAATCCATGGTTGCAGCGCCTTCGTGCACTTCACCCATCTTGTGGCTTTTGCCGGTATAGTACAGGATGCGTTCGGTCGTAGTGGTTTTGCCGGCATCGATGTGAGCCATGATGCCGATATTTCTCAGCTTATTCAGATCCATAATTTATACAGACAAAAAAATCCCCGCTGAAAATCGCTTACCGAGAAACCTTCTTCAGCGGAGACTTATCGTTGATCGTTACCAGCGGAAATGAGCGAAGGCCTTGTTGGCTTCCGCCATTCGATGAGTATCCTCCCGCTTCTTGATAGACGCCCCTTCATTCTTGGAGGCCGCCAGAAATTCGGCGGCGAGCCGCTCGGACATCGTCTTTTCGGAACGATCGCGAGCAAAGCTAATGATCCAGCGGAAGGCCAGGGCAGTGCGCCGGTCAGCGGGCACTTCGACAGGCACCTGATAGGTAGCACCACCGACGCGCCGGGACTTGACCTCGACCAGCGGCTTGACATTGTTCAGCGCCTTGTAAAAGGTTTCGAGCCCCTTCTGATTATGCTTTTTCTCGATGAAATCGAGCGAATCATAGAGGATGCCTTCTGCGACCGACTTCTTTCCGCGCTCCATCAGACAGCTGATGAACTGGGAAATGACGAAATCGCCGTACTTCGGGTCTGGTTTACGCGGCCTTCTTTCGGCTGCTTTTTTCCGTGGCATTCTCTCCTCTACTCCTCAATAAATCCGATTTACTTTTTGGGCGCCTTGGTGCCGTACTTGGAACGACTGCGTTTGCGATTCTCGACGCCGGAAGCGTCCATCGAGCCGCGAATAATGTGATAGCGCACGCCGGGCAGGTCTTTGACACGGCCGCCGCGAATGAGGACGATCGAGTGCTCCTGGAGGTTGTGACCGATACCGGGGATATAAGCGGTAACTTCCATCTGGTTCACCAGACGGACACGGGCCACTTTCCGGAGCGCCGAATTCGGCTTCTTCGGGGTGGTGGTGTAGACGCGCGTGCAGACGCCGCGTTTCTGCGGGCTGCGCTTGAGCGCCGGAGTATTCGACTTATAGGTAACCTGCTGGCGACCTTTGCGAATCAACTGGTTAATCGTCGGCAAAACTATCCTCTCTCAAATGCGACGCCCGGCGAAGGGCGTCGAGTGTAACAGACGCAAAAACGCCTCGAAACAAGACGATTAAAATATCCGCGAACGGCTTGGCTGTCAAGCGTTTTCTTGGAGAATTTCTTCCTCCGACAGCCCTTCCTCAAGTTCCATCGCGCTTTCATCCAGTTCGATGGCCCGGTAGTTTTCCATACCGGTACCGGCCGGAATCAGGCGTCCGATGATGACGTTTTCCTTCAAGCCGCGCAGGAAATCCTCCTTGCCGGCCACCGCTGCCTCGGTCAGGACCTTGGTCGTTTCCTGGAAGGAAGCGGCCGAGATGAAGCTCTCGGTTGAGAGCGAGGCGCGCGTGATACCGAGCAACAGGTCGCGCGAGGTCGCGGGCACACCGCCTTCGGCGATGACGCGCTGGTTTTCCTCGTTGAAGCGGGCCTTGTCGACCTTTTCGCCTTCGAGGAAGTTGGTATCGCCGACTTCGTCGACCTGCACCTTCTGCAACATCTGGCGGACGATCACTTCGAAGTGCTTATCGTTGATCTTCACGCCCTGCAGCCGGTAGACTTCCTGAATCTCATTCACGAGGTATTCCTGCACCGCGTTGGTGCCGAGAATGCGCAACGTATCGTGCGGGTCGATCGAGCCTTCGCAGAGTCGGTCGCCGGCGGAGACGCGGTCGCCCTCGTGCACGCGCAGGTGCTTGCCGTACGGGATCAAGTACTCGTGCTCTTCCCCGTCCTCGGCGCGAACAAAGACCTGCGTGTTACCGCGGATCGTCTTGCCGAAGCCGACGATGCCGTCGACTTCCGAGACCACAGCGGGATCACGGGGCTTGCGTACTTCGAACAGCTCGGCCACGCGCGGCAAACCGCCGGTGATATCGCGCGTCTTGGAAATGTCGCGCGGAATCTTGGCGATGATCGTGCCGGCCGGAATCTGCTCCTCGTTGTTGACTTCAAGGTAGGCGCCGATCGGCAGCGAATAGGAGCCGCGTTTCTTGCCGGCCTTGTCGAGAATATTGACGCGCGGCATGAGCACCTTTTCGCGCGGTTCGACGATGACGCGCTGCATCAAGCCGGTGACTTCGTCCAGCTCTTCGCGCATCGAAACGTTGTCGACGATGTGCTCGTACTGCACGGTGCCAGCGGCTTCGGAAACGATCAGGTTGTTGTACGGTTCCCATTCGAAGAGCACTGTGCCCTGCTCGCTCTTTTCGTCGCCGACGACCATGTGCGCCGGGTCGTTCTTGAAGATCTGCTGCTTGTCCTTAACGCGCAGGATCGCGGCGTACGGGACAGTATAGGTCGTACGGTAGCGGCCTTCGGCATCGAAGTGCTTGATACGACCGTTACGTGAGACGACGATTTCATCGCCGGTGTCGCGAGCGATCGTGCGAATATCTTCGAATTCGACGTGGCCGTCGGCCTTGGCGGTCACGAAGGACTGCTCCGTGATGCGCGCAGCCGTACCGCCGATATGGAACGTTCGCAGGGTCAGCTGCGTACCCGGTTCACCGATCGACTGAGCCGCAATGACGCCTACTGCCTCGCCGAGCTGAACCATTTTGCCGGTGGCCAGGTTACGGCCGTAGCACTTGGCGCAGACGCCGCGACGCGATTCGCAGGTCAACACCGAGCGGATATGTACCGACTCGATACCGGATTCTTCGATTGCCTGGGCGGCGTTTTCGTCGATTTCTTCCTTTTCGCGAGCCAGAATGCGGTCCGTTTGGATCGGATCATAAACGTCTTCAATCGCGACACGGCCGACGATACGGTCTTGCAGCGACTCGATGACTTCCTCGCCGTCTTTTAACGCCGAGATATGAATGCCGATAACGGTGCCGCAGTCGTCTTCGGTGATGATGACATCCTGCGCCACGTCGACAAGACGACGGGTGAGGTAGCCGGCGTCAGCGGTCTTGAGAGCCGTATCGGCCAGACCCTTACGCGCGCCGTGCGTCGAAATGAAGTACTCGAGCACGTTGAGGCCTTCGCGGAAGTTGGCGACGATCGGAGATTCGATGATTTCGCCGACGGCGCCGGTCATGCGCTTTTGCGGCTTGGCCATCAAGCCACGCATACCGGCCAACTGGCGAATCTGATCCTTGGAGGATCGCGCACCGGAGTCGGCCATCATAAACACTGGATTGAACCCTTCCTTCTCGAGCGAGAGGCCGCGGAACATCTCCTCGGCGACTTCGCTGGAAGTACGGGTCCAGGTATCAATAACCTTATTGTAACGTTCACCGTTGGTGATGACGCCCTTCTCGTAGTCGCGCTGAATCTTGGCGACGTCTTTCTCCGCCTGCGCGACGAGGTCTTTCTTGCGCTTCGGGATCGTCAAATCGTCGATACCGACGGTGACGCCACCGAGCGTTGCGTACTCGAACCCGAGGTTCTTGAGCTTGTCAAGGAAATCGGACGTGCGGACGGAACCCATGCGGCCGTGCGCTTCGAGCACGAGTTCTTCGAGATTCTTCTTTGTCGCGGGGCGATTGGCGAGACTGAACGGGACTTCCTTGGGGAAGATCTGATAGAACAAGATTCGGCCGATGGTCGTATCGACCAACTTTTCATCGAGTTCGACCTTCACCTTGGCGTGCAAGTCGACTTCGCCCATGGCATGCGCGTAAAGCGCCTCGTCCATGCTCGCAAACTTGAGCCCTTCGCCCTTGGCCTTGCTCTTGGCCTTGGTGACGTAGTGCAGACCAATAACGATGTCCTGCGACGGTGTCGCCACGGGGCGGCCGTTCGACGGCAACAAGACGTTGTTGGTTGACATCATCAGGATGCGGGCTTCGAGCTGCGCTTCGAACGACAACGGGACATGGACGGCCATCTGGTCGCCGTCGAAGTCGGCGTTAAACGCGCCGCAAACGAGCGGGTGCAGACGGATCGCCTTGCCCTCGACGAGCACCGGATAGAACGCCTGAATGCCGAGACGGTGCAGCGTGGGCGCACGGTTGAGCATCACCGGATGATCGGCGATGATCTCTTCGAGAATGTCCCAGACTTCAGGGCGTTCGCGTTCGACCAGTTTTTTGGCCGACTTGACGGTCTGGACATAGCCCTTCTCTTCGAGCTTCATAATAATGAACGGCTTGAACAGCTCAAGCGCCATTGTCTTGGGCAAGCCGCACTGGTGCAGCTTGAGTTCGGGGCCGACGACGATCACGGAACGACCGGAATAGTCGACGCGCTTACCGAGTAGATTCTGACGGAATCGTCCCTGCTTACCCTTGAGCAAGTCAGAGAGAGACTTCAGCGGGCGCTTGGAATCGCCGCGCACGGAGTTGGTGCGGCGGCCGTTGTCAAAGAGAGCATCGACCGCCTCCTGCAGCATGCGCTTTTCGTTACGCAAGATGACCTCGGGGGCACGGATGTCGATCAGTTTCTTGAGACGGTTATTCCGGTTGATGACACGGCGATAAAGATCGTTAAGGTCGGAGGTCGCGAAGCGTCCACCTTCCAACGGCACGAGCGGGCGCAGATCGGGCGGAATCACCGGGATCCGCGTCATGACCATCCACTCGGGACGGTTGTTCGATTGGCGGAAGGCCTCGATCACGCGCAGGCGCTTGAGCATGTCCTTCTTGCGCTGGGCAGAGGTTTCGACCTTTACCTGAGCGCGAAGTTGGATGGACAACTCTTCGATATCGACGCGCTTCAGGAGAGCCTGGATCGCTTCGGCGCCCATGCGGGCTTCGAACTGCTTGCCGGAAGCTTCGAGCTCGACGAACTCCTCTTCGGTAACGATATCTTTCTCTTTATAGGAGGTGTTGCCCGGGTCGACGATGATGTAGTTTTCGTAATAGAGGATACGTTCCAGATCGCGGACGGAAAGGTCGAGCAGGTAGCCGATGCGCGACGGCAGCGACTTGAAATACCAGATATGCGATACCGGCACCGCGAGGTCGATATGACCCATGCGGTCGCGACGCACCTTGGCCTGGGTGACTTCTACGCCACAGCGATCGCAAACGATCCCGCGAAAACGAATGCGCTTGTACTTGCCGCAGGAGCATTCCCAGTCCTTGACGGGACCGAAGATGCGCTCGCAGAACAAGCCGTCGCGTTCCGGTTTGAACGAACGGTAATTAATCGTTTCCGGTTTGGTGACTTCGCCGTAGGACCACGAGAGGATTACTTCCGGCGACGCCAGCTGTATCTTGATGGCTTTGAAGTCCGAGGGTCGCTTCTGTTGTTTTACCGAAAAATCGACCACTGGGATACCTCCTTAAGCTGACAGATCGTTACCATTTAGTTCTCGATCAATTCCACATCGAGACCGAGACTGCGCAATTCCTTTACGAGCACGTTGAACGACTCGGGCACGCCGGGCTCCGGCGGATTTTCGCCCTTGACGATCGCCTCGTAAATTTTGGAACGTCCAACCACGTCGTCCGATTTCACGGTGAGCATTTCCTGGAGGGCGTAGGCCGCGCCGTACGCCTCCAGCGCCCAGACTTCCATTTCGCCGAAGCGCTGGCCGCCGAACTGGGCTTTGCCGCCCAGCGGTTGCTGCGTAACGAGCGAGTAGGGCCCGATCGAGCGCGCGTGGATTTTATCGTCGACGAGATGCGACAGCTTCATCATATAGATGACACCGACGGTGATCTCGTTATCAAAGGCTTCGCCGGACTTGCCGTCGAACAGCCGGGTCTTCCCTGACTCAGGCAGACCGGCGCGCTTCAACTCCGACTTGATTTCGTCGATCGAAGCACCGTCGAAGACCGGAGTGGCGATCGGCATTTCGAGCTGCTTGGCTGCCCAACCCAGATGAGTCTCGAGAAGCTGACCGACGTTCATACGCGACGGGACGCCGAGCGGATTCAGAATGATCTCCACCGGGGTACCGTCTCCGAGGTAAGGCATGTCTTCCACCGGAACGATCTTGGCGATCACGCCTTTGTTTCCGTGACGACCGGCCATCTTGTCGCCTACCGAGAGCTTGCGGCGAATCGCGATCTTAACCTTGACGAGCTGCTTGACGCCGGGCGGCAGTTCGCTGCCGCGGGCGATCTTGTCGAGCTCGATATCGAGGCGCTCCTGACAATCGGAGACCAGCTTGTCGGCTTCGGCGATAATGGAGAGCGCCTTTTTGTCGAGACGGGCGTCACCACAGACACCGTCACGCCAGGTCGAGGTGAGGACATCAACCTCCGCCAACGTCCCTTCCTTATATTTCTGGCCGGCGCGCAGGAGGATCGTGCCCTCTTCGGCGTGCTTAAGCGTCTTGCTGGTTGCGCCCTCGAGAATTGTCTCGAGGCGCTCATTGAGGTGCGCCTTGATCAGCTTGATCTTGTCGCCCATCTTCTTGCGGATCGCAGTCGCTTCGGACTTTTCGCGCTTCTTGGCGTCTTCGCTCTTCTCTTTGCGCGAGAATATCTTGGTGTCGATCACGATACCCTTCAGCCCCGGCGGCGCCTTCAGGGAGGCATCACGGACGTCGGCCGCCTTCTCCCCGAAGATGGCGCGCAGGAGGCGTTCCTCCGGCGACAATTCGGTCTCGCCTTTCGGGGTCACCTTACCGACGAGCACATCACCGGCTTCAACTTCGGTACCGGTCTTGACGATTCCGTGATCATCGAGGTGCGAAAGTTCTTCTTCCGAGACGTTGGGAATTTCGCGGGTGATCTCTTCAGCACCGCGTTTAGTGTCGCGGACCTGGAGTTCATATTCTTCGATATGGATCGAAGTGAAAATGTCGCGTTGCACGAGGGCTTCGCTGACGATAATGGCGTCTTCAAAGTTGTAGCCGCGCCACGGCATGAAGGCTACCAGCGCATTGTAGCCGAGCGACAACTCGCCACCGTGGACACCGGGGCCGTCGGCGATCGGATCGCCTACGCCGACGCGTTCGCCGACATCGACGATCGGCCGGTAATTGATGCAAGTGTCCTGGTTGGAGCGCTTGAACTTGATCATGCTGTAGGTCACGGGTTCGATGAAACCGAGTTCATCGCCCTTGATCCTGGCGTCGGGTTGGATCGTGATATGGTCGGCATCAGCCTCGGTAACGACGCCCGCCACCTTGGTGAGCATCACGGCGCCGGAATCGCGGGCTGCCTTGCCTTCCATGCCGGTGCCGATAAACGGCGGATCGGTGACAAGAAGCGGCACTGCCTGGCGCTGCATGTTTGATCCCATCAGCGCGCGGTTGGCGTCGTCGTGCTCAAGGAACGGTATCAGAGAGGCGGCGACGGAAACCAGCTGTTTGGGGCTGACGTCAACATAGTCGACCTTGGTCTGATCGATAATCGGGTAGTCGGAGCGCAGACGGCACTTGACGAGGTCGCGCTGGAATTTGCCGTGCGAGGAAACCGGTTCGGCGGCCTGCGCGATATGGTAGTTGTCTTCTTCATCGGCGTTCAAGAACACCAATTGATCGGTGACCTTGCCGTTGACGACTTTGCGGTACGGCGTTTCGAGGAAACCGAGATGGTTGATGCGCGCATAGGTAGCCAGCGAAGCGATCAGTCCGATGTTCGGACCTTCCGGGGTCTCGATCGGGCAGATGCGGCCGTAGTGAGTGTGGTGCACGTCGCGGACTTCGAAGCCGGCGCGCTCGCGGGTCAGACCGCCAGGACCGAGCGCGGACAAGCGGCGCTTATGGGTCAACTCGGCGAGCGGATTGGTCTGGTCCATGAATTGCGAGAGCTGCGAGGAGCCGAAGAAGGTGTCGACCACCGACGACACGGTACGCGCGTTGATCAGTTCGTGCGGTGCGACCTTCTCGGTATCCTTGAGCGAGAGGCGTTCGCGAATCGTCCGAGCGACACGCGAGAGGCCGACAGAGAAGAGATTCTCCAGCAGCTCGCCCACGGTACGGGTGCGACGGTTGCCGAGGTGATCGATATCGTCGATCGAGCCTTCGCCGTTACGAAGTTTAATCAGGTATGAGATGATTTTGACAAAATCGTCCGGCGTCAGCGCGTTGTGCGTGAGCGGCGTGCTCAGTTTCAGGCGCTGGTTAAGCATGTAGCGGCCGACTTCGCCGAGGTCGCAGCGCTTGGCGTCGAAGAACATTTTCTCCATCACGTTGGAAGCGACTTCGGGCGTGAACTGCTCGCCGGGGCGCTGCAACGCATGGAACTTCGCAAGCGCTTCCTCGGTCGATTTGGTCACGTCTTTCTTAAAGGTGTTGCCGATGACGCGTGCGTCCTTGGAGGCGTCGATCTTGAGCACCTTGATCTCTTTGACACCGGCTTCGACGGCCTTTTCGGCGAGCGATTCGGTGATTTCTTCACCGGCTGAGATCACGACCTCGCCCGACTCCTTGTCGATCACCGCCTGGGCGGAGAGCTTGCCGACAGCCTTGGCAAAGGAGCGGCTCGAGACGGAGACGTTTTCGATGTCGTAGAAAAGCTTGAGAATATCCTCGTCCTTGGAGTGTCCGAGCCCGCGCAGGAACATCGTGATCGGCTGCTTTTTGCGGCCATCGGAAGACACCCACATCATGTCATTGACATCGAGATTGATTTCCACCCAACTGCCGCGGTACGGAATAATGCGGGCGGCAAACAAGCGCTTGCCGTTGGGATGGATTTCGTCGTCGAAGAATACGCCGGGCGAGCGGTGCAACTGGCTGACAATCACGCGCTCCGAACCATTGATGATGAAGGTACCCTGCTCGGTGATCAGCGGGAACTCGCCGAGGAACACGTCGTTCTCGATGACGTCCTTGACTTTCCTGGTTTCCTTCTTCTTGGACTCCTTGCCTTCTTCTTCTTCCAGCTGTTCGTAGGAAATGAGCCGGAGTGTCGCTTTTAGCGGCACAGCGAAGGTCATATTCCGGTCCTGGCATTCCTGGATCGAGTACCGCGGCTTGCCGATCGAATACTTGACGAACTCGACGGTGTAGTTCTCGCGGATATCGGAGACCGGAAAGATTTCCTCGAACACACGCTGCAACCCGATTTTCTTGCGCCTTTCGTTGGGCAAGTCGGCCTGGAGAAACTCCTCGAACGATTCCAATTGGATCGCGAGGAGGTTGGGCATCTCCGGTTCCATAGTCAACTTGCCGTACGAACGCCGATTCAGAGTTGAAACCTTGGCCAAGAGTTCACTCTCCTTTAAGGGATGATGGCTTTGTCACGCTAATGAACAAATCCGCCTGATTACGCTCAATTACACTTACTCGCCGGGTATGCAACCCGTTGCGCCGTAGAAATAGAAAAACACCTTACGCGTTCGGAAGTTCCCGAGAGCAAAAGATGCAAAAGACCCGACCGCCCGATGGGCCGGGTCTTGTTGTAGAAATCGTCGTTGCTACTTAAGGTCAATCTGGGCGCCGACTTCTTCCAGCTTCTCCTTGACCTTCATGGCTTCATCTTTGGAGACGCCTTCTTTGACCACGCCCGGGGCACCATCGACCAAGTCCTTGGCTTCCTTGAGCCCAAGACCGGTGAGTTCACGCACGACCTTAATGACCTGGATCTTCTTATCGCCGGCACCGAGCAACACCACGTTGAACTCGGTCTGCTCGGCCGCAGCGGCTTCACCACCGCCGGCGGCGGCGCCCGGCATCATGCCCCCAGCCATCATCGGCATGGCGGCGCTGACACCGAACTTCTCTTGCAAGCGGGAAGACAGATCCGACAGCTCCATCACGGTAAGACCCGCGATATCATCAACCAGCTTATCGACTTTGTCTGACATTACTACTCCTTCGTTCCTCAAATACTTGCGCCGACGAACGGACTTCCGATTCAGAGTGCGTAAGCGAATCGGCCACCCCGGCATCAACGGGGTGCTGTCCGGACCCGGACAACAATATGTTAATTAGCCATCTTCGTTTTCATTGCCTCGAGCGTTCCGACGAACTTGCGGATGACGCCATCGAGGGTACCGACAAATCCGGACAGCGGCGCGGCGACATTGCCGACGACCATCGCGATCAATTGTTCGCGACCGGGGAGCTTGGCGATACGTTCGGCTTCGGCGCCGCCGTAGACTGCGCCATCAATATAGATCGCGCGGATTTCCGGCTTCTGATTAGCCTTGCCAAAATCGAAAAGGATCTTGGCCAGGGCGCCCGGATCTTCGTTGCCCAATGCAACCGCAGTCGGTCCGGTCAGAAACTTGTCGAGCCCGTTGATCCCCGCTTCTTTCGCGGCGATCTTCATCAACGTGTTCTTGGCGACGACGTAACGGATGTTCTTCTTGCGCAACTCGCTGCGGAGCTGGGTCGCCTTTTCGACGGTCAGACCGGCGTAATCGGTTACGGCGACGCACTGGGCGCTCTTGAAGGTGTCCGTCAGCTGATTGACTTTTTCAATGTTCTGTTGGTTCGGCATCTGTTAACGTACTTCCTTCCTACGCAGACTTGACGCGCGCGAGAATATCGGCGGTCGAGATTTTCACACCAGGACCCATCGTTGAACTCATGGCGGCGTTCTTCAAGTACGTACCCTTGGCCGAGGCCGGGCGCGCCTTGATGATCGCCTCCAGGAACGCCATCGCGTTCTGGGCCAACTGCTCTTCGCTAAACGATACTTTTCCAATCGGTACGCCGATGTTACCGGTCTTGTCGACGCGGTATTCGATCTTACCGGCCTTGATTTCCTTGACGGCCTTGGCAACATCAGCTGTAACGGTACCTGCCTTCGGGTTCGGCATCAGTCCTTTCGGACCCAGCACCTTACCGAGGGGTCCGAGCTTGCCCATCATGTCGGGTGTCGCGACGATCACATCGATTTCCGCCCAGCCGCCTTTGAGCTTCTCGAGGTATTCCTCGTTGCCCGCGTGGTCGGCGCCGGCGCTGCGCGCATCTTCAAGCTTTTCGTCCTTGGCGATGACCAGGATGCGGACTTTCTTGCCGGTTCCGTTGGGAAGCGCGACGGTGCCGCGGATCATCTGGTCGGCCTGCTTCGGATCGACGCCGAGGCGCACAGCAACTTCGACGGTTTCGTCGAACTTGGCGTAAGCGCCTTCTTTGATGGCTTTAACGGCCTGTTCGAGCGCGACCGGAAGCTTCTCGCCCATTTTCTTGCGCGCGTTGCTGTAATTTTTTCCGTGCTTCATTGCCTTAGTTCTCCACTTCCAGGCCCATGCTGCGGGCGGTGCCGGCGACCATGCTCATGGCGGTTTCGAGCGTGGCCGCGTTGAGATCGGGCATCTTCATCTCCGCGATTTCCTTGACCTGCGCCTGCGTCACGCGTCCGACCTTGTCGCGATTCGGCGTGCCGGAACCCTTCTGCAGCTTGGCGGCCTTGAGCAGGAGTACCGCCGCAGGCGGTGTCTTGGTGATAAACGTGAAGCTCTTGTCGGAAAACACCGTGATCACGACGGGGATGATCAACCCGGACTTCTCTGCCGTACGGGCATTAAACGCCTTGCAGAATTCCATGATGTTGACGCCCTTCTGACCGAGTGCCGGACCGACCGGCGGCGCCGGTGTCGCCTGACCTGCAGGGATTTGCAGCTTCACGTATCCGGTTATCTTCTTTGCCACAACAACAAACTCCTCTTAGACCGATTCAATTTGCAGGAAGTCCAACTCGACGGGAGTGGGACGCCCAAAGATCGAAACCATGACCTTGACCTTCTTGCGCTCGAGATTGATCTCCGAAATGAAGCCGGAGAAATCGGCGAACGGGCCGTCGATGACCTTCACCTGGTCGCCGGCGTGCCACGGGACTTCGTCGAGTTCCACCTCGCGCTTGGAATCCATCTTGCCGACCATGCGATCAACTTCATCGCGGCGCAACGGTGTCGGCTTGCCGGCCGACCCAACGAAATTCGTGATGCCCGGCGTGTTGACGATGCGCTGCTCCAGCAGTTTATCGAGTTCGACCTCGATCAGCAGGTAGGACGGCAAGAACTTCTTGGTCGAAGTCGACCGCTTGCCCTGCTTCATCTCGGTCACCAATTCGGTCGGGATCAGGATCTCGCCGAATTTGGCCTCCAGGCCGTCAGTAACGATCATCTTCTCCAAATGACGCTTGGCCTTCTGCTCCTGCCCCGAGTAGGTATGAACGGCAAACCACTGTTTCGCCATTACGAACTCAACACCAGCCGGGTCAGGTAACTTAGACCGGAATCGACCACGAATGTGAAGGCGGCGAGCAGAATCGAAGTCACGATGACTACGATCGTCGAGCCGCGAACTTCATCCCAGGTCGGCCAGGAGACTTTCTTCAATTCGAGGACAGTCTCCTCATAATAGGTCACGATCTTGTCTCTTAGGTTCATATCACCTTCTACTTAATAATGGCAGGCCAGGAGGGACTCGAACCCCCAACATCCGGTTTTGGAGACCGGCGCTCTACCATTCGAGCTACTGGCCTGTTCCATATTCTCTACCATATATATAGTATCGCTCTCGGACCGACGCCTGCCGGGCTTTACGCGATGATCTCGGCGACGACGCCGGCACCGACGGTTCGGCCGCCTTCGCGGATCGCGAAGCGAAGTTCTTTCTCCATCGCGATCGGCATGATCAATTCCACTTCCATCTGGATATTGTCACCCGGCATCACCATTTCCACGCCATCCGGCAACTTGATCGAGCCGGTCACGTCCGTCGTTCTAAAATAAAACTGCGGGCGGTAGCCGTTGAAGAACGGCGTATGACGGCCGCCTTCTTCTTTCGACAGCACGTACACTTCCGCTTTGAACTTCGTGTGCGGCGTGATCGACTTCGGTGCCGCCAACACCATCCCGCGCTCGATTTCTTCTTTTTCCATCCCGCGCAGCAGCAAACCAATGTTGTCGCCCGCCTGAGCGTCGTCGAGCAGCTTGCGGAACATTTCCACGCCCGTCACAACCACCGACTTCGTCTCCGGCTTGATCCCCACCCGTTCCACCGTCTCGCCAACCTTCACCTTGCCGCGTTCCACGCGTCCCGTCGCCACCGTGCCGCGCCCTGTGATCGAAAACACGTCTTCCACAGGCATCAGGAACGGTTTGTCAACTTCGCGCTGCGGCAGCGGGATGTAGCTGTCCAGGGCCGCCGTCAATTCATGAATGCTCTTGAACGCCGGATCGTCGAACTTCGCACTGGCATCCGAGCCCTTCGTCATCGCCTGCAGCGCGCTGCCGCGGATAATCGGCGTCGTGTCGCCCGGGAACTTGTACATCGTCAACAGGTCGCGCACTTCCAGTTCCACCAAATCCAGCAGTTCCGGGTCGTCGACCATGTCCACTTTGTTCATGTACACCACGATGTACGGCACGCCCACCTGGCGCGCCAGGAGGATATGTTCGCGCGTCTGCGGCATCGGGCCGTCGGAGGCGCTCACCACCAGGATCGCGCCGTCCATCTGCGCCGCGCCGGTGATCATGTTCTTCACGTAGTCGGCGTGACCCGGGCAGTCCACGTGAGCATAGTGACGGTTCTCCGTCGCGTACTCCACGTGCGCCGTCGCGATCGTAATGCCGCGCTCGCGTTCTTCCGGCGCGTTGTCGATCGAATCGAACGAGCGGATCTGTACGTTCTTGTCCCGACGCGACAACACCATCGTGATCGCCGCCGTCAACGTCGTCTTTCCGTGATCCACGTGCCCGATCGTGCCCACGTTGACGTGCGGTTTCGACCGATCAAATTTCTCCTTCGCCATGACAGCTCTATCCTCCGCTTATAGCAAAACCAAAAAAAATTTCTTCTACGCTTTAGCCAAATCCAGTTTCTTGACTATCGACTCCGGCACCTTTGAATAGGTGGAGAATTGCATAGTATAAATTGCGCGCCCCTGTGTCAAGCTGCGAAGTCGGGTTGCGTACCCAAACATTTCGGCGAGCGGGACGGCGGCTGAAAGGACCTGGCCGTCGGGGCGGCTATTTATGCCCTTGATAGCGGCGCGCCGGGACTGCAAATCGCCCATAACATCGCCCAAATATTCATTGGGGAGAACGACTTCGACCTCCATGATCGGCTCGAGCAGGACCGGATTGGCCTTGCGGGCAGCTTCCTGGAACGCCATGGACCCGGCGATCTTGAACGCGATCTCAGAGGAATCAACCTCGTGATATGAGCCGTCGACCAAACGCGCCATGATGCCCGTCATGGGATATCCGGCGATTACGCCGGAAGTCAGCGCTTCCCGGACACCCTGTTCGACTGCGCCGATGTATTCCTTGGGGACGGCGCCGCCGATGATCTTGTTTTCGAACTTGAAATCAGTCCCGTCATGCAACGGTTCGAATTCCATATAGACGTGGCCAAACTGGCCGCGACCGCCGGACTGGCGAACAAACTTGCCCTCGGCTTTGGTAGCGGCGGTGATCGTCTCTTTATAGGCGACGCGCGGGCTGCCGACGTTGGCTTGTACCTTAAACTCGCGCATGAGGCGATCAACAATGATCTCGAGGTGAAGTTCGCCCATACCGGATATGATCGTCTGTCCGGTTTCCTCGTTGGTTTCCACAACGAAAGTCGGGTCTTCTTCTGCCAGTTTCTGCAGCGACTCGCCGAGCTTTTCCAGATCCATTTTGGTCTTGGGTTCGATGGCAACCGAGACCACCGGCTTCGGGAATCTCATGACTTCCAGCAAGATAGGATTGTCGGGATCAGAAATGGTGTTGCCGGTCGTCGTGAACTTGAGTCCGATACCAGCGACGATATCACCAGCATGTACTTCCTCGAGATCCTGACGACGATTGGCGTGCATCAGGAGCAGGCGAGAAAGACGCTCCTTCTTATCGCGGTTGACGTTATAAACGGCGCTTCCGGCCTTGAGTGTCCCCGAGTAGACCCGGAAATAGGTCAATTTCCCGACGTGCGGGTCGGACATAATCTTGAAGGCCAGTGCCGCGAACGGCTCGTTTGGATCCGGCTTGCGGGTCAAGATGGCGTCAGTGCGCGGGTGGTGCCCTTCGACGGCCTTGAGATCCATCGGCGAGGGCAGGAAGTCGACGATCGCGTCGAGCAGTTTCTGGACGCCCTTATTCTTAAACGAGGAGCCGACGAGCACAGGTGTGACCTTGCAGTCGATGCACGCCTGACGGAGGGCCTTCTTGATGTGTTCGACCGGCGGTTCTTCGCCGTGCAGGAACATTTCCAAGAGGTGGTCGTCATAGTCGGCAACCGATTCAAGCATTTTTTCGCGCCACTTATTCGCAACGGGCTTAAGGGACTCCGGGATTTCAATGTCGTCGAAGGTCATGCCGGCAGATTCTTCGTGGTACACGCGGAAGGTCATCGTGATCAGGTCGATGACGGCGGTAAACATCTCGCCTTCGCCGGCGGGGACTTGCACCGGGATGAAATGCGAATGGAGGCGTTCCTCCATCATATTGAGAGTGCCTTCAAACGAGGCCCCAATGCGATCCATCTTGTTGATATATGCGATGCGCGGCACGCCGTACTTGTCGGCCTGACGCCAGACGGTTTCCGATTGCGGTTCGACACCGCCGACAGCGCAGAACAGCGCGACGGCGCCATCCAGCACGCGCAGCGAGCGCTCGACCTCGGCGGTGAAGTCGACGTGGCCGGGAGTGTCGATGATGTTGATCTGGTGACCGTTCCAATGGCAAGTAGTCGCGGCGGACGTGATCGTGATGCCACGCTCCTTCTCCTGCTCCATCCAATCCATGGTTGCAGCGCCTTCGTGCACTTCACCCATCTTGTGGCTTTTGCCGGTATAGTACAGGATGCGTTCGGTCGTAGTGGTTTTGCCGGCATCGATGTGAGCCATGATGCCGATATTTCTCAGCTTATTCAGATCCATAATTTATACAGACAAAAAAATCCCCGCTGAAAATCGCTTACCGAGAAACCTTCTTCAGCGGAGACTTATCGTTGATCGTTACCAGCGGAAATGAGCGAAGGCCTTGTTGGCTTCCGCCATTCGATGAGTATCCTCCCGCTTCTTGATAGACGCCCCTTCATTCTTGGAGGCCGCCAGAAATTCGGCGGCGAGCCGCTCGGACATCGTCTTTTCGGAACGATCGCGAGCAAAGCTAATGATCCAGCGGAAGGCCAGGGCAGTGCGCCGGTCAGCGGGCACTTCGACAGGCACCTGATAGGTAGCACCACCGACGCGCCGGGACTTGACCTCGACCAGCGGCTTGACATTGTTCAGCGCCTTGTAAAAGGTTTCGAGCCCCTTCTGATTATGCTTTTTCTCGATGAAATCGAGCGAATCATAGAGGATGCCTTCTGCGACCGACTTCTTTCCGCGCTCCATCAGACAGCTGATGAACTGGGAAATGACGAAATCGCCGTACTTCGGGTCTGGTTTACGCGGCCTTCTTTCGGCTGCTTTTTTCCGTGGCATTCTCTCCTCTACTCCTCAATAAATCCGATTTACTTTTTGGGCGCCTTGGTGCCGTACTTGGAACGACTGCGTTTGCGATTCTCGACGCCGGAAGCGTCCATCGAGCCGCGAATAATGTGATAGCGCACGCCGGGCAGGTCTTTGACACGGCCGCCGCGAATGAGGACGATCGAGTGCTCCTGGAGGTTGTGACCGATACCGGGGATATAAGCGGTAACTTCCATCTGGTTCACCAGACGGACACGGGCCACTTTCCGGAGCGCCGAATTCGGCTTCTTCGGGGTGGTGGTGTAGACGCGCGTGCAGACGCCGCGTTTCTGCGGGCTGCGCTTGAGCGCCGGAGTATTCGACTTATAGGTAACCTGCTGGCGACCTTTGCGAATCAACTGGTTAATC
The DNA here is from genome assembly GCA_964584025.1 of uncultured Ignavibacteria bacterium. Lineage (GTDB taxonomy): Bacteria > Zixibacteria > MSB-5A5 > CAIYYT01 > CAIYYT01 > JADJGC01. The sequence continues at coordinate 484 of CAZOYE010000022.1, read as the reverse complement.
GTCGGCAAAACTATCCTCTCTCAAATGCGACGCCCGGCGAAGGGCGTCGAGTGTAACAGACGCAAAAACGCCTCGAAACAAGACGATTAAAATATCCGCGAACGGCTTGGCTGTCAAGCGTTTTCTTGGAGAATTTCTTCCTCCGACAGCCCTTCCTCAAGTTCCATCGCGCTTTCATCCAGTTCGATGGCCCGGTAGTTTTCCATACCGGTACCGGCCGGAATCAGGCGTCCGATGATGACGTTTTCCTTCAAGCCGCGCAGGAAATCCTCCTTGCCGGCCACCGCTGCCTCGGTCAGGACCTTGGTCGTTTCCTGGAAGGAAGCGGCCGAGATGAAGCTCTCGGTTGAGAGCGAGGCGCGCGTGATACCGAGCAACAGGTCGCGCGAGGTCGCGGGCACACCGCCTTCGGCGATGACGCGCTGGTTTTCCTCGTTGAAGCGGGCCTTGTCGACCTTTTCGCCTTCGAGGAAGTTGGTATCGC
>CAZOYE010000021.1:0-60660 GCA_964584025.1 uncultured Ignavibacteria bacterium | reverse complement strand
CGATAGCTTGGCGGAGAAGTCTTGTCGCCTGATCATATTCGCCCAGAAAAGTGTAAAGGCTGCCGATGGCCTCGCGCGGAAACGTTCCCGGCGGAGCCAGAGACTCGGCGGTTGCGACCGCCGCCAACGCCTCCTGTCTGCGCCCGTGGAATGCATAGAAGCGCGCCAGGTTGTAGTGGTCGCGCCAATAATTCGGGCGCCGACGCAGTGATGCCTGGTAAGTGGACTCGGCCTCCACGAGACGACCGAGCGCTTCGTAGGTGGATGCCAATTGAACGTAAGCTTCGTTGTCGGTAGAATCGATCTGCAACGCGCGCTTGAAGTAACTAACGGCCTCCTGGTATTGGCCGGTATAGCGGTGCACCCATCCCAACGTCACAAACACCGGCGCGAGCTGATCATCCAGTTCGAGCGCGCGACTGCTAAAGCTGATCCCCGGATCCACCCAGGAGACATCATTCGTGAGATCGTACCGGCGCGCGTACACCTCCCCGAGTCCTGCATAAGCCAGGGCGTAAACTGAATCCGCTGCTATCGCCTTGTTGAAAGACGCCTCGGCACTGTCGAGCCCGGCGAGTCCCGCACCACCCTTCAAGTACCCACGACCTTCCAGATAAGCCCGATAAGCCTCTGTGGAGCGGGTCTCGCCGGCCGCAAGGACGCGGCGTGATTCCGGGCGAAGCTGGATATTCAACATCAGCGCTAATTCGGCGACAGTCGAATCCTGTAGTGCCAACAGGTCTCGTTTCTGCTCATCCCGCACGATTGAACGCAACTGGCGGGCGGAAGCCGCATCGACAAGGTTCAGTGTCGTGCGAATCCCGTCGCCAATTTCCTGGATGCTTCCCGTCACGGCGAGATTGACGCCAAAGGTTGAGCGCGCTTGAGCGGCGCTGGTTATCCTGCGCTCGCGAATTTCACTGGCCGGGACGACGAACAACGATCCTTCAAACTCGGCCAGCTGGGTCAGTTTACTTGACAAGGTCTCCATCAGCCCATCGCAAAAGGCCTGGCTGGTTGACTGGGAGGCCAGGTTCGTGAACGGAATGACGGCGAGGTAAACCGGTTCTGAGGTCGTCGACTCCGGAATCGAGCGATTGAATTGCAGATAGGTAAGCACGGCCGCGGTCAGTATCACGATGGATATCGCGAAACGCGACCGAAGTCGATTTGATCGCGCCAGATTGAGTACTGCCGGCCCCACGGGCTGTGAATCAGAAGGGTTGCGCTGGAGTTGTCTCAAATCAGCCAACATCTCAGCCGAGGACTGGTAGCGAGCCGCGGGATTCTTCGCGAGCGCTCGCTTAACGATTGTCTGCAACCCCGAGGGGATACCCGAGCGAAGGCTCGATAGAGGTTCGGGATCGCGTTCCAGGAGCCGAAGCTGGAGGGCGGCCTCGTTGTCGGCGGCGAAAGGGTTTCGGCCTGTGAGGAGTTCATAGACAACAACGCCGACCGAGAACAAGTCAGAGCGGAGGTCAGCCGTCTCTCCCCTGAGTTGCTCTGGCGACATGTAGCCAACTGTGCCCATGATCGAGCCGGTCCTCGTTACGGTGTCGGCGCCGGCTACTGAAGCAAGGCCGAAGTCGACGATACGAACGCGGTTGTCAAGATCGACGAGAATGTTTGCCGGTTTGACATCACGGTGAGTTATCCCATGTTCATGCGCCGCGCGCAGACCATCGCAAATCTGGATCGCGATATCGATGGCGCGTTCGACGGAAATATTCTGGGCTTTTATGAGATCACGCACAGATTGCCCCTCCACGTACTGCATGGCAAAATAGGGTCGCTCTCGATATTCCCCGACGTCATAGGGAAGAACGATGTTCGGATGGTCGAGAATGGCGACCGCCTGGGCTTCGCGCTTGAACCGGGCCCGGCAGTCGGCGCTCGCACACAAGTGCTGCGCGAGGAATTTCATCGCAACGGGTCGATTAAGATCGGTGTCTTCGGCAAGATAGAGATCGCCCATCCCCCCGCCACCGATTTTGCGGATGATCCGGTAATGGTCCACGACGGTGTCGGCGGCGATTACCCACATGGCCTGAGTTTTATCGTCGTCAGGTTTCATCAACAACTCCACGAATGTGGATTGAATGCAAGACAGCTGCAGAGAAGTCGCAGGTGATGACAGAGAATTGTCATCCTCGCCACCGGGCGCCCTTCATTACCGCGGGCAGCCAGACAAGCGGAGAAAGAGCACCGTCGCCCATACACTTTCCTGCCAAAGGTTGCGCGATTACTGCGTTGAAGCTCGATGATGTTGGGACTGGCTACAATGAAGACAACATCGCCTTATTTGTCAACAAAAGAATCAAGCCGCGACAGAGTTGCTTGCGCTGCATTCCGATTGATTTCCCGTCTTCGCCGTGTTAAATTGATTTTTTGGGATTTATCAGTCGGAGGAATAGCAGGCGTGATTGTCACAACCACAGCGGTAATCGAGGGCCGACCGGTCAGAGAGTATCTGGGGATAGTCGCTGGCGAGGCTGTCATGGGAGCGAACATTGTCAAGGACCTGTTCGCCACCGTGACCGACATCGTCGGCGGACGATCAGCCACCTACGAAAACGAATTGATCAAGGCGCGGCACATCGCGCTCAAGGAAATGCAGGAGGAAGCGGTCAAACTGGGCGGCAATGCGGTCGTCGGCGTAGACATCGACTACGAGGTGATCCGTCAGGGGATGCTACTGGTAACAGCTTCCGGTACGGCCGTGAAACTCTAAGTTGATCGCCACGACACACTTATTGCAACCGCTTGCGTGCAGGCGGTAAGAAGAATCGACGAATTCGCATCTGGAGTTGCACGAAAAGCGTTCTTGTGCCGTCTAAGTTGTTAGAAATCAGTTAGATAGGGATTGTGCCCGTTTTTATATATCCGGACCTTCGGCGGGCATGGTCTTCGCTGTAGCAGTTAATGAGGATGAGTATCTACACTACAATTAGAAGATTTGTCGCGGGGCTGCTCTTTTTGGTACTAGCCGTATCAGCCGAACCTGTGCTTGCTGGTCAAGTCTCTTCGGATCTGGATCTAAAACTATCGCAAGCGGCCCCAGCCGAAAATGTCTCCGTGCTGGCATTTCTCAAAGAGCAATTCGATGTTACAACACCGGCTGCGCAGAGCCGTTTCAAGAAGGCCTCGTTGCAGACCACGCATAGACTGCTCATCGAAGAACTCAGGACTCTTGCCGGCGAACATCAGTCCGCCATAGTCGAGCAGCTCGAATCCGCGGCCAACTCCGGATCGGTTCGCTCATTCGAAACGTACTGGATCGCAAATGCCATCAGAATCGAGGCAACACCGGCGTTCATTCGCGAGCTGTCGCGGCGCGAGGATGTCGCTATCATCGTTGCTGAAATGCCGATGCAGTCGCTTTACAACCCGAACCAGTTTCTTGCGGAAGCTTCTGCCAATGCCGGAGCCTCGCCGGGGTTGAGCGCAATCGGCGCACGGGAGATGTGGGCAATGGGCTATACCGGACAAGGGCGCCTCGTCGCTTCCTTCGATACGGGAGTTGATGGTACCCATCCGGCGCTTTCTGGTTCCTGGAGAGGCTTGACTCACTCAGCCGCAGAATCCTGGTTTGACCCGGTCAAGGGGTCGCCGACGCCTGCCTGGGATCCGACAATGAGCGATCCCGGTAAACACGGGACTCATACGATGGGAGTGATGGTCGGTCGCGACGACGCAACCGGCGACACGACCGGCGTTGCTTTCGGAGCCCAATGGATCAGCGCCCGAGTCGTCGATATCCCGGGCGCCAATTACCTCCAGGCTTTCCAATGGGTAGCTGATCCCGACGGGAATCCTAACACGATTGAAGACGTGCCCGATGTTCTCAACAATTCCTGGGGATTCCGTCAGGACGACCTCGATTGTTCTGATGTGTTCTGGAACGTCATCGACAACGTTGAGGCCCTGGGCACAGTGGTCATCTTTGCTTGTGGCAATGAAGGCTCAAACGATGGCACTATCCGCAATCCGGCGAATCGCGCCACCACTTTGATCAACACATTCTCGGTTGGCGCCACCGATACTTTGGGAGAGTTTGTCTGGATTTCTTCGAGCCGCGGCCCTTCCGATTGTGACGGCGTTTCGATCAAACCGGAAGTCGTCGCACCGGGCTATCTCGTGCGCACGACAACGCCGAATACGGGCGGCTCGTTCTACACAAAAGTCACCGGAACGTCCTTTGCCGCGCCGCACGTAGCGGGTGCTGTTGCGCTCCTGCGTCAGTACAATCCCAATGCGACAGTAGATGAAATCAAGTGGGCTCTCTATAACTCGGCTGTCGATCTTGGCGCTGCCGGCGAGGACAACAACTCCGGCAAGGGAATCATCAATATCCCGGCTGCCATGGCATTACTGCCGCCGAACAACCAGGTCAATGTTTTTGTCAAATCGGTCGAGCACGTAGCTATCGACCCGGGTAGTACCGTCTCGGTGCGTGTCACACTGCAGAACTCCGGGGTTGACGTCACGGGAGTCACCGGTACACTGGTCAATCCGGAGTCCGGAATCACCGTCGAGGAAGGCACGTCGACTTTCGGCAGCTTGCCGCAGGATAGCAAGGCTGACAACGAGGACAACCCGTTTATCCTTCAATTTGACAACCTCATAGCCGACGGAACGCAATTGGCGGTTGATCTGCAAATCAACGGTAGTGCCGGCTATTCCAAAGTGATCAAGCTCTACTTCACTGTCGGCACCGCCCTCGTGAAGTCCATCTACACGCATACCACCGACAGTCTGAAGTTCACTGTTTCTAATTTTGCGGCCTACGGTTTGGCGCCTGGTTCTGTGAGTAACGGCGGTGGCCAGGGATTTCGTTTTCCGACGACCGGGGAAAACAACCTCTATCAGTCGGGCCTGATGATCGGGAATAGTGCCGTTAGTGTATCAGACGCTATCACCAACGACATTAACTCGATTGACGAAGATTTTCGCGTCGCGCCCGGAGGCAATTTGACGACAATTGAAGGCGGCGTGCTCGGCGATCATGAGTCATTCTCGCGCTGTCGGGATGCGTTGGCCCACCGCCCACTGGGCATCACCGTTGAGCAGAGAACCGCGGGTTTCGACGGCGCTACAGACGCCGGATACGTGGTAATGGAATATGTCATCTTCAACGACAATGACACCACGCTCAATGACGTCTACGTTGGCATGTATTTCGACTGGGATTTTCCAGAGGGCTCGGGTTCCGATCGCGCGAACTACGATGAGAGCATCGGACTGGGCTACATGTGGTACAACAATCAATTGGTCTATCGCGGTACCACGGTGCTGAACCCCGAAGGAGTCTCTTCGTTCAATATTGTCGCCAACTCCCAGGTTGTTTATGACGGGTTAACGGAAGCTGAGAAATTCGGACTGCTCACCGTAAACGATGTCGACACCATGAATATCTTCCCCGATCGTTCGTATGCCATCGCGACGGGTCCGTTTAGCCTGGCACCCGGGTCCTCAGACACGGCCGCCTTTGCGATTGTTGCGGCTCGCAACCTGCCGATGCTTAAGACAACAGCTCAACGAGCCCAGGCAATGTATCGTCAGGCAACTCCGGTTGACGATGACCCGCTGGTTCTCCCGCGCGAGTTTGCACTGGCCCAGAATTTCCCCAATCCATTTAATCCCTTAACTCAGATCGAGTTTAATCTCCGGCGCCCCGGAAGTGTTCGTCTTGAGGTCTTCAATTCGCTCGGGCAAAAAGTGGCGACATTGATCGAGGGCGACCGTTCCGCGGGGACTCATGTGGTCCAGTGGTTCGGCGTGGATGACGGGGGACATGAAGTTGCCTCCGGAGTCTACTTCTACCGATTAACCGCCGGCGAACACAGCGAAGTCCGCAAAATGATGCTGCTTAAGTAGCTGCCCTACCCCGGACAGGTCAATTTCCCACTTGTCTAACTGCGCACCGGGCGTTAATCTCGGCTATGCGCCTGATTCTCTTCCTACTGCTGCTCAGCGCGGCTTCCGGCTTATTTGCCGAGTCCGATCCGGCTCGCGCCCGACTACTCTCAATCGCAATCGCCGAGGATGAGCGTCGGCTCGATGCCGACTCTCTCACCGCTTGGTCGGGTGATTCCGACCCGCGCGTGCGCTTGCGTACGGCTTATGCAATTGGGATCGCGGGAGATACGAGCCACGCCGCGATCCTTAAGAGGCTGCTTTTTGATCAGGATCGCATCGTTGGCCGAGAGGCGGTCTTTGCCGCCGGCCAGATCTCGGCAGCAGCACTTCTTGGCGATTTAGCGCAGTTGATATCATTACCGGACGAAGCTGTCCGGGTACGGTGCGTGGATGCTCTTAGCAAGATCGGCGGCGATTCCGCCGCGGCATTGATTTGCCGAACGGCACTTGACAAAAAAGAGCTGGCGTCTGTGCGGGCGATCGCAACCAGATCGCTGTTTCGCTTGAAAGATTCGACTTCCGCACAGGCTCTTCTGTCACTCTCCGCGTCCCCGGATTCTGCGATCAAGGAGGCTGCCTACTATGGTCTGGCACGACGAAAGGTTGACGGCGCCGGAGTGGCGTTACGCGCTGGACTCGAGTCAACCAAGCAGAATATCCGGTGCTTTGCCGCCGATGGGTTGGCGCGACTCGGAGATAGTGCAGCAGTCGAAACACTGCTCAGCAAAGCAATCGATCAGCCCTGGCGAGTACAATACCACGCCATCGAGGCGGCAGGACGGTTAGGTTGGAAAGCGACTCCACAACAGCTTTTTGGCGGGGCGATACTTGTTCAAAATCCCTATTTGCAGGCTGCGGCGCTCCGCACTTTCTCGCCCGGGGGTGAGTCAATCCTCCAGCAAGACGAGATTGCGCTATTGCTGGAAAGCGAAATCGCTGCCGTCGCAGCCGAGGCATTGTTGGCCGAGACCCGGCTAACTGAGGGGAAGAACTGGTTCAGTCTCGAAAGATTCATCGCGTCACCAAATGCTTCCCACCGGCAAGCTGCAGCGCAAGCGTGCGGCATCGTGCGCAGCAATCGCGCGCGCGCCGCTCTGACGGGTCTGCTCAATGACCCGGTTCCGGGGGTGCGCGGCGAAGCCCTCGAGCAAATGTTCGCCTTTGCGGACTCAGTATTGACCGACACCAGACTCCACCAAGCCCTGGAGGATCCTGACCTTATTCCCGTGGCGATTGCCTGCAGTAAGATCGCCGAGGACTCGCTCACCAAGTTCGTGCCCCAACTGGCTGCGCGGTTTCATTCCGCTGAGTCCGATGACATCCGCGAGTCACTCCTCGACGCACTGGTGCATATCGGCGGAGTTGCGGACAGTTCGACCGTCCTGCGGTCAGTCTGTGAACTTTCCCGAGCGAGTGAGAGCTTCTTCATACGAGAGAAGGGCCGTTTGCTTGGGCGAAAGATAGGATTCAGCAGCGATCCCGGGGCGGATCACTTTTCCACTAATGTTAGCGATGCCAACTTTGATGATATCTACAATCCGCAACAACGCCGGCCGCACGTTGCCATCGAGACTTCCCGCGGCACCATCGAGATCGAATTGAATGTCGACGCTGCGCCGAAAACCGTGTACAACTTTCTGAAGCTCGCGCGTAGCGGTTTCTACGACAATCGGGTCTGGCATCGAGTGGTTCCGGACTTCGTCATTCAGGATGGTTGTCCGCGCGGCGACGGCTGGGGTGGCCCCGGCTATGCGATTCGCTGCGAATACAACGCGCTGCCTTACGTCGCCGGCTCGGTCGGCATGGCGACCTCAGGCAAGGACACCGGCGGCAGCCAGTACTTCATTTGCCACTCGGCACAACCGCATCTGGACGGCCGCTACACGCTATTTGGGCAGGTGGTCTCGGGAATGGAAGTCGTATTGCAGATGCAGCAAGGCGACAAAGTGATCGCGGTACGTGAATTGACGAAGTAGGATACTCGTGAAGATTGTTCTCTGTTCAGCCTTAGCCATCATGGCCGCATTTTCTTCCACCTCGGCCGCGCCGCCCGTAGGTGAAATCGTCGATCGGGCGATCGCTGCGATAGAACGCCAGGATTCGCTCTGCGGCAAGTACGTCAATCGCGCAACGACTCGTACGATCAAGTACGACAAGAACATGCAGCCCGACGAAGTCCTGACGATGACAAAAATCATTTACCACACCGGAGATCGAGAATCGGAGCTTGTGCTCGCGATTGACAAGGACGGAAAGCCGCTTCCGGCGACCGAGGCCGCCAAGAGAGTCCGCGACAAGAACGAGGAATGGGAAAAAGCGCAGAAGAACCCCGACAAGAAAAAGAAAGCCTCACGAGACAACTTTGTTGATCCGCTCACATCTGAAGGCCGCGGGCAGTACAGCTATTTTCTCGTCGCTGAACGCGATTCGGCGATCAGCTTCGATTCAGCGGCCGTCGCCGGCGCCAGTGACGGAGAGGTTTTTGACCAGTCGGTGCAGAGATTGCGAACCTATTATGTCGTCCAGGCTCGACCGCTCGATCCTGACGAGAGGCTTCTCAATGCTACCTATTGGATCGACGGTGAATCAGCCGGAGTTATGCGCACGGTATTTGCACCGTCGAAAATGCCTGGATTTGTCGACACACTCCACTTCGAGATGGACTATCTGCCGCAAGAACTGAACGGCGCAATAGCGTATCTGCCAAGCCGCTTCGAAATGAAGGGCAAAGCGGGGTTCCTGTTTTTCAAGGGACGCTTCGGAGTCGTTGAGGAGTTCTCTGAATATCGTTGTGATGAAACGATTGACGAAGCACGCTTCGCCAGGCGATACTGGTATGAGGGCCAGGAGGAGGGCCGATGAATATCGAAGCCATCAAGATCGACATGCCGGAAGGCTGTAATTTGATTTTTGGGATGAGTCACTTCATCAAGACCGTGGAGGACCTGCACGAAATGCTGGTCAATTCCGTGCCGGGATTGAAATTCGGTCTCGCTTTCAGCGAGGCTTCGGGCGACCGACTGGTGCGCTTCTCCGGCAATGACACCGCCCTGGCGCAAGCTGCGGCGGATAACGTCAAACGACTCGCTTGCGGGCATTGTTTTCTAATCTTCATCCGGGATGCTTTTCCCGTTAACGTGCTGCAAAGCCTTAAGCGCGTTTACGAGGTTGTAAACGTCTTTTGCGCGACCGCGAATCCTGTCGAGGCCATCGTCGCCCGCACAGCACAAGGTGGGGGAATACTCGGTGTCGTCGACGGCGAGGCGCCCCTGGGGATCGAAGATGAGGTCGCTAAGCAGAAACGTCACGACTTCTTGCGAACGATTGGCTATAAGCTCTAGAGAAAGCTGAATTCTTGTCACCGCTGCCCCTCATCAAGTTTGAAAACGGCATAGAGATCGAAGGCTTGGAGTTTGCCCTCGACCCACATCGGATGGCGGAATTCGCCTTCGTGTCGCACGGCCATTCCGATCATGCCCGCAAGCACAAGCGTGTCCTGGCAACGGCGGAGACGGCCTTGATGTACGCCGCGCGCTACCCGCAAGTGCCGGTTCGTGCGCTCCCCATGAAACGCAGAGTCAAGTTTGGCAAGGCTTCGGTCGAGTTGTTTCCTTCCGGGCATATGCTCGGCGCAGCGCAGATTTTGGTAGAAGTGCAGGGAGCACGGATTGTCTATACCGGCGACTTCAAGGTCTACCCCAATCTGACTTGCCCGTCCATGGAGGCGCGTGAGTGCGACATCTTGATCATGGAATCCACGTACGGCGATCCGGCCTACTCGTTTCCTCCACAGAATGAGGTGTACGCCCGCATCGTCGCCTTCGTGAAGCGGGCATTTGCAGATGGTTATCTTCCCGTTCTAGTGGGCTACGCGATGGGCAAATCGCAGGAAGCAATCCTGCTGATGCAGCAGCAGGGCTACGCTCTGGCCTGCGACAAGAGCGTGAACGAGATCAATCATCTCTATCGCAAAGCCGGACTCAAACTCGACCCCACCGAACACTATCTCCACGCCGATCTATCCGGCAAGGTAGTCGTGGTAAGCCCGCACACTCTGCGTGACGAGAAATTCAAGTCGCTGCCGCGCAAGCGCTCATTGTTTCTCAGCGGTTGGTCACAAGGCGGGCGTGGTCGCAGCAACTTCGGCACCGATTTCGGCGTGCCGCTGTCGGACCATGCGGACTTCACGCAGCTGATTGCGTACATCGATAAATGCAAGCCGTGCAAGATATACACGCTTCATGGGGAACCCAAGTTCGCGCAGATCTTACGCGAAATGGGCTATGATGCCGAATTCCTGCACAAGGGATTTCGTAGCGATCAATCTCCGCCGCGCACGATCGATTTGACTAAACCGCGCGCCGCGATCGGCGAGAACCTGGAACTGTTCTGAGCGAACCTAGCGGTCAACGCAGAGCGATGGCCGGATCAATAGATGAAGACTCGTTTTCTTTCAATATCGCTCGTCATCCTCATCATGCCATTGGCCACTGCTGTCAGCAGTTTCGCCGAGCCGTATCTCTGGCCCCTGCCATTCACGAAGGAACTCACGTCGATCTTCGGTGATTTTCGCGCCCGACGCTATCACGTCGGTATCGATGTGCGCACCGGCGGCGAGATCGGGAAGCCGGTCGTGGCGCCGGCCGACGGCTTTATCAGCCGTGTGCGCACTTCATATTTCGGCTACGGCAAGGCGCTGCATTTGAACATGAAAGACGGCAACTCCGCCGTCTTTGCGCATCTTAGTGCGTTCGCGCCGGACATTGAGAAATTCATCAGAGAAAAGCAGATTGCCGCCGAGAGCTATTCTCAGGATGTCGAAGTCGGACCTGAACGATTTCGCGTGCAACGCGGCGACACGATTGCCTACTCAGGAAACACCGGTGTTGGTGCGCCGCATTTGCACTTTGAAGTGCGCACACCCGGAAACGTGCCGCTCAACCCGCTGACCCTGCCCGGGCTTGACGTGGAAGACCGGATCGCGCCGGAGCTGCGGAAGATCCGCCTTATTGGGTTTGGCAATGACGAGCTGGCGGCGGCGCTGGGCTGGACCTTGGAATTTCCGCTGCGCCAAGCCTCGCGAGGAAGTGCCTATAGTGTGAATGTCGTCCTCCCATGTGATCAGGGTCACTATTGGCTGGCTGTGGAAGCCGTCGACCGGATGGCGCGCGGCGGTTCGCCAAAGCCGATCTACGAAATCTCTGCTGGCGCCGGTGGCCGCGAGCTCTATTCGCTGCGCTACGACCGCGTGCCCTTTGAAGAATCATATCTGATCGATGCCCAACGGAACTTTGCCAAGTCGACAAGCGGCAGCGAGGAGTTCTATAATCTCGTCCCGTTTGAGTTGCCCCGTTCCGTCGCTGGGATCTGCGAATGGCTTGGTGGAGCAACCGGACCGCTGGAGATTGTCGCACGGGACGTGGCTGGCAATTCAACTAGGGCCGAAGTCAAGTTCAGCTCTCCGGTTCAGACAGCAAAGAGCTTTCGTCCGCGTCCCGATACTCTGAAACTCGCCCGTCTCGTAGATCGTTATGGTACGGAATACGACGGTCTTGAGGCTGCCTTGATTCCCAACGGCCGCAAGCTGATGCTTCTGGCAGCCGTCAGAGGCAAGGATGTGGTGGCCATCGGAGCTCATTCTGCAGCAGCTCTTGAGCGTGGCCTGAGCCGGGCAAGCCTTCATCCGCTTGCCGGTCGCTTCTGGCTGGGGGAAGTCGATTCACTGGAAGCAACCGGAGCTCTGATCGATGACGATTCGTTGACAGTCTCGATCGCAACGCAGGATGGCAAGACGCGCTTTGTGAACATTGCCGTCAAAGTTGTACGGGCGTTTGCTGACGCCGACAGCCCGGGATTGATTCGCAGCGGCGATGGCGTGTTCGAGATTACATTTCCGAAGTATTCGGCAGTCTTCTTCCCGCTTGAAGAGCAGTTGTATTTTAGGCTCGATCGCCTCGGAATCGACCGCTTCGGCGTCTACAATCCGACCCCGACGACAGTCCCGATTGCCAAGTCAGTAACCTATTCCTACCGCATCGGCAGCGAGCTGCCGCGCGGCGCGGGACTCTATTCGGTTGGGGGGGGGAGCTCGGCCTATCTGGGCGGCAAGTTTGACCAAACGACCGGCTGGATCAGTTATGAAGCCAACACAGTCGCGCCGATCACAGTCAAGATCGACACCCTGCCGCCGACGATAAGCCGTCTCAGGCCGGGTGCGGGAGCTTCTGTTTCGTCGTCAAGACCCGTGATCAAGTTCAAGCTGGGTGATGATCTCTCTGGAATTAGAGATAGAATTGATGTCTATGTCGACGGCCGCTGGATCATACCGGTATATGACTATGAAACTTCCTTTGTGTCCGCGACGCCGCACTTCGAGCTCGGTAAAGGCAAGCACAAGCTGGAAATCAGAGTCACCGACCGACAGGGCAATACGCGCCACCACAAAAGCGAGTTCAGTGTTGGCGCACACCGAAAAAAGTAGATCATTGGCGTCCTTGTCCAAAGAGGGCTCACTTCGTATATTCCCAATAGATGTTTCCCTTACGTGACGAAGTCCCAACCCGGTCGTTTCCGGTCATTACCATCCTGTTCATCGCGATCAACGCGCTCGTCTACATCTATCAGTTGACGCTCGACGAGAACACGCTGAACATGATGGTATACAAATGGGCGTATATCCCGATCGAGTATACACATTTCACACAGGTTTATCCGCAGTTAGCGGTTCCGTATGGTCTGACGGTCATCACCAGCATGTTCATGCACGGCGGGTTCATGCATCTTGCGGGCAACATGCTTTATCTTTGGATCTTTGGGAACAACGTCGAAGACAATCTCGGTAAGCTGCATTTCATCATCTTCTACTTGCTCTCCGGGATCGCCGCCGTCGGTCTCCATACGGTGTTGGATCCGAACTCCGAGATCCCCTTGATCGGCGCGTCCGGTGCCATTGCCGGTGTTCTCGGGGCGTACATGGTGCTGCACCCCAAGGCGCGCGTCCACACGGTGATCTTCCTTGGCTTTTTCATTCAGGTAGTGCGCGTGCCGGCAAAGGTACTGCTGGTGATCTGGTTTGGGCTGCAGTTGCTCTATGGGCTCCCCGGACTGGTCGGCGGCTCAGGCGGTGGGGTCGCCTGGTTCGCCCATGTCGGCGGTTTTGTTTTCGGCTGGCTTTACTTCAAACTGCTGCGCCGGCGACCCGCGTACGAATCTTTGGACTACTAAGAGCACACAACGGGCAAGGTCATGACGGCGGAATTCGTACATCTCCATAATCATACCCAGTACTCGCTTCTCGATGGCGCTTGTCGGATCGAGGAATTCGTCAAGCTGGCAGTCAAGATGGGCTTTCATGCCCTGGCGATTACCGATCACGGCAACATGTTCGGGGCGATCGAGTTTTACAAAAAGGCCAAAGCGGCGGGAATCAAGCCGATTATCGGTTGCGAGATATACGTCGCACCGCGCTCGCGCGAGTACAAGCAGCCGGTAGCCGGCTACCCTGATGGCGGTAACCACCTTCTGCTACTCGCCAAGAACAAGACCGGCTATCAGAATCTGATCAAGCTTTCGACGATCGGGTTTCTTGAAGGCTTCTATCACCGCCCGCGTGTTGACAAGGAGATGCTGCGCGCTCATGCAGAAGGGTTGATCTGCACGTCGGCATGCCTCCAAGGAGAGGTCTCCTTCCATCTTCGTAACAATAGCCACGAAGAAGCCAAGCGCGCTGCCTTCGAGTTAGCAGATATCTTCGGCAAAGAGAGTTTCTACATCGAAGTGCAGGATCACGCGATTGCCGACGAGGATAGGGTCAGACCGTTTCTGTTGAAACTGGCCAATGAGAGCAAGTTTCAATTAGTCGCCACCAATGACTGCCACTACCTCCAGCGCGAACATGCCGATGCCCACGATGTGCTCCTCTGCATCCAAACCGGCAAGCAGCTTAACGACATCGATCGCATGCGCTATACGACCGACCAGCTCTACGTCAAGACCGTTGCGGAGATGAAGGAACGCTTCGGCCACTACCCCAATGCCATTGAAAACACCTTGAGAATTGCTGAAGAGTGCAACGTCGAAATCGAGCTTGGCAAGAACCACCTGCCGGCGTTTCCGTTGCCGGTGGAGCACAAGACGGCCGATGACTACCTGACGTTCCTGGCCGAGCAGGGGATTCGCGATCGCTATACCGACGTGACCCCACCGTTACGCGAGCGACTCGATTACGAATTGGGAGTCATCAAGCAGATGGGCTACGCCGGGTATTTCCTGATCGTACAGGATTTTACCCGCAAAGCGCGGGAACTGGGCGTCTCAGTTGGCCCGGGTCGCGGTTCGGCGGCCGGTTCGATCGTTTCGTACGTCCTTGGCATCACCAACATCGATCCGGTCAAGTATGATCTGCTCTTCGAGCGTTTCCTTAACCCGGAACGCATTAGCATGCCCGATATTGACATCGATTTCTCCGACCGTGGGCGCGACAAGATCATCCGCTACGTGATCGACAAATACGGTCAGGAAAATGTCGGACAGATCATCACCTTCGGCACGATGGCGGCGCGCGGCGTCGTGCGTGATGTCGGTCGTACGCTCGGTATCCCTTACGGTGAAGTCGACAAGATCGCCAAGCTGATACCGTTCGCGCTCGACATGACTATCGAAAAAGCATTGCAGTTGGAACCGCAACTCAACGAACAGGCGAATGCCGATGCCCGCATCGCCAAATTGCTCGAACATTCGAAGGTGCTGGAGGGCTTGACGCGACACGCCTCGACGCATGCTGCCGGCGTTGTGATTGCTCCGTCGCGACTGACTGATTATGTGCCGCTCTACAAGGGGAGCAAAGACGAAATCACGACGCAATGGGATATGAAAGCGGTCGAGGAAATCGGCCTGCTTAAGATGGACTTTCTTGGCCTGCGCACGTTGACGGTAATCGATGACACGCTCACTTTGGTGAAACGTAATCGTGATATCGACATCGATATCGACTCAATTCCGCTCGACGATGCGCAGGTCTATAGATTATTCGGCGCCGGTCACACAATCGGCATTTTTCAGTTTGAATCCTCCGGCATGCGGGAATATCTGCGCAAACTCAAGCCGGAGAATCTCAACGATCTCGCAGCTATGAACGCTCTCTACCGCCCCGGTCCTTTGAAAGGCGGCGTCGTCGATCTCTACATCGATCGCAAGCACGGTCGCGAGAAGGTCGAATACGAACATCCGCTGCTCGAATCGATCCTCAAAGATACCTACGGTGTCATCGTTTTCCAGGAACAAGCGATCAAGATCGCCTCCGAGATGGCGGGCTACTCGCTGGGGAAGGCGGACATCCTGCGCAAGGCCATGGGGAAAAAGATCGCCGAACTCATGCGCGCGCAGAAAGAAGAATTCACCAAAGGATCGATCGCGCGCGGCATCGACAAGACGACCGCGGAGAAAGTCTTCGATCTGATCGAGAAGTTCGCCGGCTACGGATTCAACAAGTCGCACTCGGTCGGCTATGCGTTGTTGGCCTATCAAACAGCCTACCTGAAAGCGCACTTTCCGCACGAGTTCATGGCCGCCAATATGACCTCTGAAATGGACTCCACCGAACGCATTATTGTGCTGATGGAAGAGTGCCGGCGCATGGGAATTCAAGTCTTGCCGCCCGATGTCAATGAGTCGGAGCTGTCATTCAATGTCGTCGGTGAGAAGATCCGTTTCGCACTGGCAGCGGTGAAGAACGTCGGACACGGCGCCGTGGAGGCCCTTCTTCGCGCACGCACATTGGGTGGGCGCTTCATAACGATCTTCGATCTCTGTGCTCGCGTCGAACTCAACTCGCTCAATCGCCGAACGATTGAATCATTGATCACGGCCGGGGCACTCGATTCGCTCGACGGATCGCGTGCGCAGCAATTCGGGGCCGTCGAGCAGGCGCTAAGTTTTGGACAGTCGATTCAGCGTAAGGAGGCGATTCACCAGTCCGATCTCTTCGGTGGCGGCCGCGACGACGCCACCATTCAAGAACCGGCACTGCCGCGTCTCGATGAATGGAACCGCGCCACGCTTCTCCAAAAAGAGAAAGAGGCGCTTGGATTCTATGTCAGCGGCCATCCGCTCGAAAACTACCGGATCGAGCTGGCGGCGTATGCGACGGTCAATTCCGACGGAATTGCGGAAAAGCCTGACGGCAGCGATGTCTTCCTTGGCGGCATCGTCCAGGCGCTGAAGATCAACTACGACAAACAGGGCCGCCAAATGGCTTTTATTAGCCTCGAGGATTTCTACGGGGTGATCGAAGTGATCGCTTTTGCCGATCTATTCGAAAGATCGAGACAACTGGTTCATGTTGATGCGCGCCTGCTGTGCCGGGGCCGGGTATCGACTCGAGAAAACGAGAAACCCAAGCTGATAGCTGCCGAGATTGTTGGATTGGAGGGGTTGTTTAATCAGCGTCCAGCTACCCTTGAACTCTTCGTCAATGGACATGCAAACGATAAGCTCTTAGAAGACATTGGGTTGCTGTTTGGCAAGCACCCGGGACCGGTGAAGGTCCAGATCAATATGATGTCTGGCGAGCAGCTCTTCACGCTGACACCGAAGCGATTGCGTGTTATGCCTGACTCGCCTCTTATGGAGGCGCTTGAGCGAATGCTGGGCCGCGAGAACATAAGTTTCCGCAAATCCGGCTGAATTCTGGGAACTGGATTAAATTGATAGGGTTAAAATGAAAGACAGCGATCGAGAGAGCAGGCTCTTTCAGCAGCAACGATTTGTCTCTACGGAGATGGATACTACTACACTTGTTAACGAAGCAGTTAGGTTAATGAAATCTGTATCGGGCTTCATCGTCGTACTACTCCTCACTTCAAGCGTTTTCTGTGCTCTGATGGTCACGAAGAGCTACGCCGAAACCGGCGACTTGGTCGCGTGGATGAAATACGATCAAGCTCTGGCTAAGGCCAAGAAGGAGAACAAGCATATTATCGTGAATTTCACCACCTCGTGGTGTGGCTGGTGTAAGAAAATGAAGGCTTCAACTTACAGCAACCCGTTGGTGGTGAAGACCCTATCGGAGAAGTTCGTTGCCGCAAAGGTTGACGGCGATTCTTACGATGTTCTCAAGCTCACCGAGGGCGACATTACCGAAAAAGGACTGACGCTCCAGTATGGCGTGCGCGGTTATCCCACCACATGGTTCCTCGAGCCTTCAGGAGCGAAAATCGCTCCGGCCCCGGGATTCGTCGACTCGACTGCGATGCAGATGATTCTTGACTATGTGGGTAATAATTATAATGACGAAATGGCCTTTACTGATTATATTGGACTACAGCAAAAACTCACGTCGGCCCGCGGCAAAGCGCCGTTGAAGCTGGGTATGACTTCAGCGCAGGTGCGCGCAAGTTGGGGTGCGCCGGAGAAAGTCGAAACTAAGACAGAGACTGCCGGAGCCTCCGAAGAGTGGCAGTACTCCGGTGACCAGTTTCTGACTTTCAAGGATGGCAAGCTTGCCGGGTATCAGGAACGTGGGGCAACAGCCACTACGGCTAAAGAGAAAGCAGTTAAGCCGTGAGTCGTTGGATTCCGGCCTTACTCATATCAATCTTGATCTTCGTCGCGATGCTGGCTGTCTCGTGTGGCACGCAGAGCGGCGGGTCGACGGCCCAGGCGGCGCAGGCACCCGGGTTCGAACTCGAAGACGTGTCGGGTGGTACGGTCGATTTCAGCCAGTTCAAGGGCAAGGTGGTATTGGTTGATTTCTGGGCGACCTGGTGTTCGCCGTGTCGGCGCTCGATACCACACCTGACTGAGTTGCACAACCGGCTCTCGCCGCGCGGATTTGAAGTTGTCGGGATCTCACTCGACAATTTGAGCAAGGATTCCCTGGCGAGTTTTGCTCGCGCGCAGGGCATGCCGTACAAGGTGCTGATGGGTAATCTGGACGTCGCTAAGGCGTGGAACATCGGCAGCGGTATCCCGGTGGCCATCCTCGTCAATCGCGATGGCGCCGTGGTCGACAAGGTCGTAGGATTTAAAGACGTCGGATACTGGGAGAAGAAAATTGCCCAGTACCTCTAAGAACAGAGAAATGAAGGAAATGAGTATAACGCGTATCTCACAACACTACATCAGGAGGAAACACAGATGAGACGATTCGCCTTTATCTGTATGGCCGCCGCTCTCGCGGTTCTTGTGGCGGCTCCGGCGATGTTCGCCTGCGACGGCGAAAAGACATCGAAAGCCTCAGCGTCCGGCTGCGGCGACAAGGCCAAAGTCACCACGGCAGCGGCGACCAAAGACAATGCCACCGTGACCAAGGTCGGTGCGACCTGCGGTTCCAAGGATGGCGCGATGAAGGCCGGCGCGGCTTGCACGAGCAAGGAAGGCGCGACCAAGGCCGGTGCGACTTGCACGGCGGCTGAGAAGGCTGCTTGCATGGGCGGCGCCAAGACCACAACGGCCAGCGCGACGCTTCCGAACGGCCATCCGGCTGTAGCGGTTTCCGAAGCCCTGAAGTGCGGCGAAGCCAAGGTAGCGTTTGTCAGCGTCGACAAGATGCACTGCAACGGCTGTGTTGAGTCGATCAACAAGGCCATCGGAAGCATCGACGGCGTCTGCGCCATCGAAACCAGTCTCGAGAAGAAGACGGCTACCATCGTCTTCCATCCCGAAAAGGTATCGACTGAAACCATGGTCGGCACGATCACCAAGGCCGGCTATGTTGCCAGCCTGAAGGCCGACTGCACCGAGGACATGAAGGCCGTGTTCGGCTCCAGCATGACCCCGGAGCAGTGCAAGAAGCAGTGCGCCAACGTCGGCACCTGCACCGAGAAGAAGGACACGAAGACCAGCGAATCCTAAACCGATTCTTGGTCTGACGACTATTTGGGCGGTTGACGCGTTCAACCGCCCTTTTTGTTGGTATAAAGCATTGACACCGATTTTACCGCTGCGTAGCTTGGCGCGGCAAGAGCATGAAGGCAATTCAGTTAAGTAAAGCGATCTTGGTTCTGGCGGCGCTGATTAGCGCTAGTGGCAATGCATTCGCCGCCAAGTATGCCAACGAAGCCTATATTCTCGGCGCCAACGCCCGGGCGATGGCGATGGGTGGCGCGCATGTCGCGTTCGTCGATGACGCCAGCGCCATCTACTACAATCCGGCCTGCCTTGCCCTAACCTTGCGCCCGCAAGCAGTCTTGCTTCACTCCGAGACCTTCGGCTACCTGATTAATCATGACTTTCTCGCCTTCTCCCGTCCGATTACTATCCGGAATAACGGAGGCGGAATCGGGCTAGGATTGTACCGGGTCGGCGGCGGAGGTATCATCCTGACCGAGAAGGACCCCGAAACCGGCGGGCCGAAGATCATCGATGAAGAGTCACACTACGATTACCAGTTTCTGCTGGGCGGCGGAGTCCGTCTCGGCAACGATTGGCGATTCGGCGCAGTCGCCAAATTCGTTCTGCGATCGTTGGCCTCTCACTCGGCTTGGGGGCTTGGAATCGACGCCGGACTTCAGTATGGCAGCCGCGAATCGTTGAGTTTCGGCGCTGCGCTCACTAACGCGACCTCTACCTTCCTGTCGTACGATAATGGAACAACCGAATCGATTATTCCTGCGTTGAGGCTTGGACTTTCGCACCTGGTACGTGTAGAGGATTTTTCCCTGCGCACAGCCGTGGATGGCGACATCCTTTTCGAAGGACGAAAGGAAGCGGCACAGATCTCCGCAGGCGGAGTTTCGCTTGATGCGCATCTCGGAGGTGAGATCGGCTACCATGACATTGTGTTCTTCCGCGGCGGCGCCGACATCGACCGGTTGACGCTCGGCATCGGCCTGCGTCTCATGCGTTTTCGCCTCGATGGCGCGTTCATGGATCACGGTGACCTTGACAATTCATACCGAATTTCGCTTAATGTCGAGTTGTAACGGCGCTCAGTCCAATGGGTCTGCGCGCCATCGTTTTAGGAGGAGTGAGCGAAGTGCTTAAGTTACGGTTAACCTTATATACGCTCTCCGGCGTCATTCTGGCAATCCTCGCCGGCGCGGGCTGCGAGAAAGAAGTGCCGCGAATCAAGCAGGAAGGTCCGCTTAACGCGAATACGGTCATCGCGACAGTTGATGATGCCACAATCAGCCTGGGCGAGGTGCTCAGGGAACTTGAGAGTCTCACCATTCCCGGTCGCGACAAGCCCTCGACCCCGGAAAATGCCTACAATGAAGTCCTGTACCGCAAGTTAGCTTTCGCCAAAGTCGACGAGTTCAATGACTACGACCCCAAGGAGATCCACCGGTTGGCCAAAAATCGGCTTCACGATGTCGCGATGCAGTATATGGCTTGGGACAAGATATCGCGGCACGTTGTAGTTTCCGAGTCCTCGATCGACAGCTTCTATCGCGAGAACATCAACACTTACACGGTTCCGGCTCGCCGACGCGTGACCCATCTGCTCATCTCGGACAATCTCAAGGCCTGGGAAGCTGCCGGGATTGACGTTAGTGGCTGGACGCCGGAAGATGTCAAGGCGCATGAAAAGGAGTATATCGAGCGGTTCTATGCCGAAATCAAGGGTGGTACAGACATTGCCGAACTGGCGGCGCAACATTCGCACGACACCAACTCCAAGCAGCGGCGGGGCGACAGCGGCTGGTTCACCCGCGAAGAGATGGTAGATGAGTTTTCCGATGCCGCCTTTACGTTGCCGATAGGCGGCCTGAGCAAGCCGTTCAAGTCGATTTACGGCTGGCATATCCTGAGAGTTGATTCAGCCTCTGCCGAGTTTGTCGCGCCGCTCGACAGTGACCTGCGTGCGCAAATTGACCAGCAACTGAAGATGCAAATCGAAGCCGCCATCGCTCAACACTTCGTCGACAGCGTTTATGCACTGGCTCAGTACGAGTGGAATGACGCAATCCTCGAACGCAACGTCGGGGACTATGACCCGCGCGAATGGGTCTGTATCGTAAACGGCACCGACACGATTGAGGCCGGTATTCTGCGCGAATACGAGATGATGTATCGCACCAGTGCGCGCGTCTCCGAGATGACACCGGAAATGCGCATGAGCCTGCTGCAGTCCAAGGCCTCACCATTTGTCCTGGCCGCGGCGTGCCGTCAATTGGGATATTTTGACCTCGACACCCTCAAGACCGCCTACCAAAATCTACGGCGCTCGGAAATCGTTAGTCGAATCACGCGGCAGCGTATCCCCTCCGAGACGAATTACTCCGACGAGGTCTTGAAGGCGTACTACCGGACTCATGAAAGTGAGTTCAAATCTGACAAACCGATACGAATCGAACAGATCGTTTTTTCCGATTCGATGAAAGCAGTCGAAGCCCTGCGCGAAGTCCGTTCGGGAGTGGATTTCAAGGATGTCGCGATGAAGTACTATCCCGGGGAACAAGATTTCAAAGAAGCTGCCTTCGATTTGGGCTGGATCGCCCGTGATGACGTCGACCCTAACCTCTACGATCGGGCCTGGCTGACGCCGCTCAATGAGGTCTCCGGTCCCATCCGCACGCAGTGGGGTTTCCACTTGGTCAGGGTCCTCGATCGAAAATCGCAACTGGACTTCGAAGGGGCGCGTAACGAGGTGCGCCGACGGAAACGCGCCGAAGATTACGAGAAGCAGGAAATCGAGTGGGTCGAATGGCTGAAGAAGGGACGCACGATAGTCCGTTACGACGATATTTGGAGCCAGATCGACTTCAGCAATCCGGCACAGTACTTCCAGGTTGCCGATTCCCTTAGCCGTCTCAAGCAGGTCAGTGGAAGCTGATCCGGGGAACATCAGCTACAGCCAGGAGGCATGGCGCAAGGCGACTCACTTCATCGCCTTGTTGATCCCGGCCAGCTATATCATCCTGCCCCGGCCTTGGGCGATCGGTGTTTTGGGCACGGCGTTTCTAGTCGTAGCCTCTTTTGAGTACTTTCGTCTGCGCCGCATGAAACCATGGCTGTGGATCGAACCGGTCGTCGGCGGGATGATTCGCCCGAAAGAGCGAAACGGCAATTTCACCGGCGCTTTCTATATCCTTCTGGCTGGTACTTTGACCATCGCACTATTCGAAAATCACTGGCTCGCGGCAACCGCTATCACCTTTGAAATCGCCGGCGATGTTGCTTCGGCCATGGTCGGCCGCAAGTTCGGCAGGCACAAGATCCGGGGGCAAAAATCGGTCGAGGGCGCCCTCGGGTTCCTGGTTGTCGCACTTCTGATTATAGCCGTTGTGCCCAAGGTTCCCTACACCGTCGGAATCGTTGGAGCAGTCGTTGCGTCAGTGGTCGAGGCGATTTCCATTCACCGCGACGACAACCTCACCGTGCCCCTGAGTTCCGGGCTCGTCATGTACCTTATGATGAAGATCTGGCCGGGCTTGCCTTAAACAGCCTCGCAAGCGTTGACAATTTCGCTTGACCGCCCAATAACAACTTGTCTTCTTTCTTTCGCATGCAATATATCGATCTGCGCTCCGATACAGTGACCCGTCCATCTGAGGCGATGCGGCAATACATGGCATCAGCCGAGGTTGGCGACGACGTCCTCGGTGACGACCCCACGGTCATTCAACTCGAAAAGAAAGTCGCCGAATTGTTCGGCAAAGAAGCCGCCCTTTTCGTTCCCAGCGGTACGATGGGAAATCAGGTCGCCATACGCGCACTTTCGCAGCCGGGAGAAGAGATAATCTGTGAGGAAGGCTGCCACATTTTCAATTACGAAGCCGCTGCCGGGGCCGCGCTCTCGGGTCTGCTGTTTCACGTGGTACGCGGCGTACGCGGCGTCTTTACCGCAGCCGACATTGCGCCATTGATCCGCGGCGGCGACGTGCATTCGCCGCGCACGAGTATCGTGACGATTGAGAACACCCACAATCATGCCGGGGGAACAGTTTTTCCGATCGACGGCATGCAGTCGATCCGCCAACTGGCCGACGACAATCGGCTCTCGGTTCATCTTGACGGCGCGCGGATCTGGAATGCGCATGTCGCCACCGGGATTCCGCTGCTTGAATACGGCCAATTTGCGGACACGATTAATGTCTGCTTCTCCAAGGGACTGGGCGCGCCGATTGGCTCTGCCGTCATCGGCGAACGGGAACTGATCGTAGCCGCAAGACGCATTCGTAAGATGTTCGGCGGCGGCATGAGACAGGTAGGAATTCTCGCGGCGGGCGCCATTTATGCGCTCGACCACAATATTGCCCGACTAGCCGAGGACCACGACAATGCCTGGTATCTCGCCGAATCGCTGTCGGAAATCGAAGACCTCTACATAGACCTCGACAGCGTCCAGACGAACATCGTCGTGATCAGCGTCGAGAAATCGGGCCGGCCCGTTAGCGACATCGTCGCTGCACTCAAGGAGAAGGGCGTGCTGGCGATTCCGTTCGGCCGGAGTAAGATTCGCTGTGTCACGCATCTTGACGTCAACCGCGACGACCTCGCCGAAGCGATCAAGATTTTCCGCGAAGTTTTCGATTGAGTCGTCTCTGTTCGGGTGTTTTTCCGTCGGGGACTCAGAGATTTCATGCTCAAATTCACTGTCATCGGTTGTTCTTCCGGCAACCCACACCCGCACAAGGCTTGTTCCTCCTACTTGGTAGAAGCTGCGCGGACGGCCGTTCTCTTCGATATCGGCGAGGGCGCCAATTCGGCGCTGAAGCGCATCGGGATCGATCCGCGCAGAATCAAGGCGATTGTGCTTTCGCACATGCATGCCGATCATGTGACCGGATTGCCGCTGTTTATCCAGACTTGTTACATTCTCAAACGCCGGACGCCGCTAACGATCTTCGCGCCATCGGAAGCGATAGGGGGATTGCGGGCGTTGTTCGATCTAACTTATCTCTACCCGCTGAAGATCGGTTTTCCCATCGAGTTTGTCCCACTCGACCCTGGCGGAGGGCACCGCTGCGGCGCTGTCAGGTTTCGCCCTGTCGCGAATCGCCATCTGGAACGACACCGGGCGATTCTCAGAGGCTCCCGCAAGCCGAACCGCGCTCAGTGCTATTCATTCGTGATTGAAGCCGGGCGAAGCCGAATGATCTACTCAGCGGATGTTGGATCGGTTGACGAGATCGCGAGTCTCTTGCCAGGTGCCAGGTTCCTCGTGGTCGAAGCGAGCCATGTTGACTTTGCTGCTCTGGGCGATATCATCATAGATCCTGAGCGGTTGCGAATTCTCGTAACTCACGCGGATGATGAATTCGACTTTTCTGCAGCGCGGCGTATTCTCAAACGATCCGGAATCCAATCTGTTGCGTTGGCACAGGAAGGGCAGGTGTGGATAGTCAAGTAATTCCAAAAAGCCCACGAAAAATCTGGCCGTTGCTCACGATCTTGCTGGTCACTATCGTGGCGGCCGGATGCGGCTTGATGACCGAGAAGCGAACCTTGCTTCCGCCGGAACGGGCAAAAGACCTCGACCGCGAAGCGCAGTATCTCCAGGTTCATCTGCTGGGAGGCAGTGTTTATATTCTGGAGAATTGGGAAGTACACGCTGATTCTGCCACCGTGGTGGGAACAGGACGGCACCTGGACTGGAATCGCGAGTTACTCGATTCCGGTTCGTTTCGCATATCTATCGACTCTGTGGCAATCTTCGAGACCAATGTCCCTCGAGTTTCCGGTGCCATAGTCCCGATGACCATTGTGACCATTGCCTCGGTGGCCATATCAATCGTCTGCATCGCCGACCCGAAAGCCTGTTTTGGATCCTGTCCGACGTTCTATGTGCAAGATGGTGACAGCCTGTTGCTTCAGGCCGAGGGATTCTCTTCGAGTGTCGCGCCGTCTCTCGAACGAACCGACATCGACGCGTTGAGTCGCTGTCGCTTCACTCACCGCCAGGCCCGGCTGATCATGACGAACGAGGCATACGAAACCCACGTCGTACGAACCGCGAATCTCTTGGCGCTTCCAAGACCCGACAGTACGCGGGTGCTGGCCACTCCTGATGGTGAATTCCGCCTCGTGTACGACGCTGTAGATGCGCAGTGGTTCGGTACTTGTTGCGATTACAGCCCTTACACGGCGGCAATTGACGGTCGCGAGTGGTTTACGCTGGCCGACTCAGTCGACCTGGCAACTAAGGACACCGTCAATATAGAGTTTGAACGTGCGTTGTCGGGAGAGCTCGGACTGACTATCGCTTGTCGACAGACGCTGATGAGTACCTATCTCTTCTACAAGACTCTGGCCTTTATGGGAGTGGAATCCGGAGCCTTCTTCGCAGCTTTGGAGCGTCAGGGACCAGGCAGCATCTCTCGATTCAAGGAGTTTGGAGAGGCGCTGAGTAACATCGAAGTCTGGCTTCCCGATACGAGCGGTGGTTGGTATCTGGCGGATGCGTTCCGGGAAACCGGTCCACTCGCTGTTGACGTTCACCTAATCAGGCTGGGCAAGCACGACCAACCACTCAAGAAGCTCCAGTTGCGCCTGACGCGCGGCTGCTGGCGGATCGACCAGGCACAATTAGTGCGCGTCGGAGCCCAGGCTGAACCGATTCGATTGATGCCGACATTAGTCAAGTACATGGGGGAGGCCAGCGATAGCCTGCTGATAGCCCTGGCAGACACATCTTTGGCTGTAACCTCGATGCCCGGTGACACCTTCGAACTGATCTACGACTTGCCGCAATCCAGTGGCGAGTATGAGTACTTCCTCGAGGCACGCGGCTATTACCTCGAGTGGATGCGGGAAGAATGGAAGGCCGATTACAATCCTGCGATGGCGCAGTTGGTTCTTTTCAACCCTGCCGAGGCTATGAAACAGCTTGCGCCCGAATACAAGCGGATCGAGGCCGACTTGGAGCGCTATTTCTGGAGCAGCCGATATGCTCGAAACAAGAATTGATTCCTGGCCCTTAATTGTGCTGGCGCTTTGCGCCGTTGTCTTAACGAGCTGCGCGGGCACCATCGCACCACGCGGTTGGCTTAGTACCCCAGAGGAGAATCAACGGACCGCCTTCGGAGGCTGGGTTCGTCTGGAGACCATGGTAGGCGAATTGGATACGCTCGAGGGTGAACTGATCGCGGTTCAGAAAGACAGCATATTCATTCTCAGGAATTCAGGGCGATTGGAGAGCTATTCTGCTGGGGAAATCAAGTCGGTGCACCTGCAATCATACGATCCGAAGCTCGGAACTCTCACCCTCTGGACTCTCTCCGGAGCGGCTTCCACAATATCCCATGGGTTCATCCTGATAATCTCTTTACCTGTTTGGATCGCGACCGGGAGTCTGTCGGGGGCCGCCGTGTCGGCAGCCGCACATGAGAAGTTGGGTCCCGACGGTTGGGAATCACTCACCAGCTATGCCCGCTTCCCCCAAGGGCTGCCGGTCGGCCTCGATCGAGCCGTCCTGCTGCCCAAACCGCAACGTTGAAGAACTTGGGGACTCGTGCCGACTGTTCACACAAGTCGCTCATAGACAATAGATTAAAAGCTCAACTGTGTTGAAGATAGGGGCTACTAACAATCGACAGGCGGAGCCACTGAAACTCACTGGATCTTGCTGCCGACAATAGCAGAGTGCGACCCGACTGTTTTGGTGGATCACTCTTTCAGACTTTCGCGGACTCTTTCCTTCATGTTTCGGTCGGTTAATAGCAAAACAAGTTGACATAGGGGTCATAGTCGCTATATTTTTCAACATTCTACGGGTCGGGCGAAGTGAAAAAATTCACTAAATTGCCCGATGTTGTTAGCTATTTTCTTGGGAGGATTAGATGCCTGAAGTATACAAGAACTTCATAAATGGGGAGTGGGTGGCTTCGCGCACCGGGCAGACTTTTGAGAACCGAAACCCGGCAAACACGGATGAAGTTGTCGGTGTGTTCCAGAAGTCAGACAAAACTGACGTTGAGACCGCCGTAACTGCGGCACAGGAAGCCTACAAAAAGTGGCGGTTGGTGCCGGCGCCGAAGCGGGCCGAGATCCTCTACCGCGTGGCGCAAATGCTGGTCGAGCGCAAAGAGCAATACGCCAACGATATGACCCGTGAAATGGGAAAGGTGTTGAACGAAACGCGCGGTGATGTGCAGGAAGCGATCGATATCTCGTATTTTACGGCCGGTGAAGGACGCCGCTTGCACGGTCAGACCACGCCGTCTGAATTGCCGAACAAGTTCCAGATGTCGGTCAGGCAACCCCTTGGTGTTTGCGCCATGATCACTCCCTGGAACTTTCCCATGGCAATCCCCTCCTGGAAGATGATCCCGGCGCTGGTTTGCGGAAATACCGTTGTGATCAAGCCGGCTACCGACACCCCGCTCTCCGTAGTGAACTTCATTAAGACAATGCAGGACGCCGGCATGCCCAAAGGCGTCGTGAATATGGTGACCGGCACGGGGTCGGGAGTCGGTGATCCGCTCATGAACCATCCGGCAATCAAGGTGGTTTCCTTCACCGGTTCCTCGGAGATCGGACAGGTGGTTTCTAAGGCCTGCGCGCCCGACTTCAAGCATTGCTCGCTCGAAATGGGCGGCAAGAACGCGATGATGATCATGCCCTCCGCGAAACTCGATCTCGCGGTCGATGGCGCACTTTGGGGCTCATTTGGTACTACCGGACAGCGCTGCACGGCAACTTCGCGCATCATCGTTCACAAGGACGTCTACA
The DNA here is from genome assembly GCA_964584025.1 of uncultured Ignavibacteria bacterium. Taxonomy (GTDB): domain Bacteria; phylum Zixibacteria; class MSB-5A5; order CAIYYT01; family CAIYYT01; genus JADJGC01. Next base: position 33,126 of record CAZOYE010000021.1, on the reverse strand, counting down.
AGTCATTCCTCGACAAATTCGTCGAGCGCGTGAAGAAACTGCGCGTTGGCAACGGCCTTGACCCCAATGTCGATATGGGTCCGGCGGTCAACCAGGGCCAGCTTGATACCGACCTGCGCTACATCGAAATCGGCAAGAAAGACGGTGGCCGTCTCTTGTTTGGTGGCGAGCGTCTGACTGGCGGCGCCTATGCCAAAGGTTATTTCTTGACGCCGACGGTCTTTGCCGACATCACGCAGAAAATGACCATCTGGCGCGAGGAGATCTTCGGGCCCGTAGTTTCGGTCGCAATGTGCGAATCACTGGAGAACGCAATCGAGATGGCCAATGACACGATGTACGGCCTGTCAGCATCGATCTACACCCAGGATATCAACGAAGCCTTCGTGGCAATGCGCGATGTATATACCGGCATATTCTATGTCAATAGTCCGACAATCGGTGCGGAAGTTCATCTGCCGTTCGGAGGAACCAAGGCGACCGGCAACGGCCATCGGGAAGCCGGCCACCAGGCTCTGGATGTGTTCTCCGAATGGAAGTCGGTGTACGTCGACTTTTCCGGGACATTGCAGCGGGCCCAGATCGACGCCTAAACGCAGGAACATGATCAGGCCCGCCTGTGCGGGCCTGAATGAGATTATATGAACCACAGTTGTAGCCTCAGCCCCTACTGTCCGCGTCACCGGGTGATGCTCTATTTTCTGTATATCATCTGGCTGGCATCCGCCGTTTGACTGTTCCACCCACAAGAGATCGTTTACAGTTCACACGAAAGATTGAAACGAGCAAGTGTTAGGAGATAGACAAATGGCGAGAAAACGGATACTGATCATGGGGGCAGCGGGGCGCGACTTCCATAATTTCAATACGTACTACCGCAATGACCCGAGCGTCGAAGTCGTTTGCTTCACCGCGACGCAGATTCCAGATATTGAAGGCCGCAAGTACCCGGCTGACCTTGCGGGTAAGCTCTACCCGAAGGGAATCCCCATCTATGCCGAAGACGACCTGCTGGATCTGATCGCCGATGAGAGCATCGATGAGGTGATCTTCTCATATTCCGACGTTTCGCATGAATACGTGATGCACAAAGCCTCGATGGTGCTGGCTGCCGGAGCCAATTTCGGTTTTCTCGGCGGCAAAGCTACGATGCTGAAATCATCCAAGCCGGTAGTAGCGATTGCCGCGGTGCGTACCGGCGCCGGCAAGAGCCAGACCACGCGCAAGGTGTGTGAGAATCTCAAGTCGCTCGGACTTAAGGTCGTGGCGGTGCGCCACCCCATGCCGTACGGGGACCTTTCCAAGCAGGCGTGCCAACGCTTCGCCTCCCTCAAAGATCTGGTCAAGCACAACTGCACGATCGAGGAAATGGAAGAATACGAGCCACATATCGCGCGCGGCCAAGTGATCTATGCCGGAGTCGACTATGAAATGATCCTGCGCCAGGCCGAGAAAGAGGCCGACGTCGTGGTTTGGGACGGCGGCAACAACGACATGCCGTTCTACCAGCCCAATCTGTGGATCACGGTTGCCGACCCACATCGGCCGGGCCATGAAATCCAGTACCATCCGGGCGAAACCAACCTGCGCTGGGCGGATGTCGTCGTGATCAACAAGATCGACACCGCCGACGGCGAGTATATCGATTACGTGCGCGGCAATATCCAGAAGTACAATCCCGAAGCCGTCATCGTCGATGCCGCATCGCCTATCTCTGTCGAAGATTCCTCGACCATCCGCGGCAAAAGAGTCCTGGTAATCGAAGACGGCCCGACGGCGACGCACGGCGAAATGCAATTTGGCGCCGGCACAGTCGCCGCACATAAGTTTGGCGCGGCCGAGATTGTCGACCCGCGGCCTTATCTGAAAGGGACGTTGGTCGACACGTTCGAGAAGTATCCCGAGATCGGCAAAGTGCTTCCGGCAATGGGCTACGGCGGAAAGCAGATTAGAGATCTCGAGGCGACGATTGCTGCCACCAAGTGCGACAGCGTGATCATCGGCACGCCGATCGATCTGCGCCGCGTCTGCAAGATCAAGCAGCCCTCGACCCGCGTCGGCTACGACCTGCAGGAGATCGGTGAACCGACTTTGATGGACATCCTGAGCGATTTTGCCGCCAAGATGAAGAAGGGACGCAAGAAGTAAGCGATGAGTAAGGTCGCGGTCATTGCGCTTGGCGGCAACGCCATAACGCGCAAGGAAGTTGAGGACACGATTACGAATCAGTTCGCCAACACGCGTCATTCGTTGCACGGCGTCATCGAGCTGATTCGTCGCGACTACAAACTCGCGATTACACACGGCAATGGCCCGCAGGTCGGTAATGCGATTCTGCGGGTCGAACTCGCCCGGGGCAAGGCGCCGATTCTTCCACTGGGAATCTGCGTTGCCGATACCGAAGGCGGCATGGGTTACATGATCGGCCAGAGCCTCTTCAATCGGCTTCATCGCGAACATGTAAAGCGCGAGGTCGTTACGATCATCACCCAAGTGGTGGTCGATCGCAATGACCCGGAACTGCAAAATCCGAGTAAGTACATCGGGCAGTTCTACTCTGAGCAGGAAGCGGTGCTTTTTCAAACCGAGCGCGGCTGGACAATGAAAGAAGACTCCAATCGCGGCTGGCGGCGCGTGGTTCCGTCGCCGATTCCGAAGGCGATCGTCGAAGGCAGCATTATCAAGCGCTTGGTCGAAGCCGGTGTTATTGTGATCGCCGCCGGTGGTGGCGGCATACCGGTGTACTATGAAACAGACGGTACTCTGGAAGGAATCGACGTCGTGATCGACAAAGACCGGGCATCCGCATTGCTTGCGCACGAAATCGGCGCCGAGATGCTGATTATCCTGACCGGTACCGACAAAGTCGCGCTCAATTTCGGCAAACCCAACCAGAAGCTGCTCGACCGTTTGACCGCTTCCGAGGCGGTGCAGTATCTGAAAGAAGGTCACTTCCCGTCGGGAAGTATGGGACCGAAAATCGAAGCGGCGGTGGATTTCCTCAAGATGGGCGGCGCGAAAGTCGTCATTACTTCGATCGAGAAGGCGGCGGAGGCAGTTTTCGGAAATGCCGGTACTGTTATCGAACGCGGTTAATATGGTCGCCGGATTGCCACAGGCGGTGATCGCGGCGATCACCGAGCGCGGGAGGCTCTACGAAGTCGGCGGGACCGTGCGGGACTCGCTGCTGTCCCGACGGGTTGCCAGCAAGGACTTTGACTTTCTGGTGACAGGCCTGCCTTACGAAGAGCTATGCCAATTGCTGCGCGCCCACGGCCGTGTCGATGTCGTTGGCAAGTCGTTTGGCGTTATCAAATTCTTGCCATCGGAAGCGCGCGGGCATGACGCCGGGCAAATCGACTTCGCTCTGCCGCGGCGCGAGTACTCAACCGGACTCGGTCATCGCGACTTTGCCGTTGATTTTGATCACACTCTGCCCGTCGAGTCCGACTTGGTGCGGCGCGACTTCACCATTAACGCTATCGCGCGTGACGTGAAGACCGGTAGCTACATCGACCCACTCGGTGGCCGCGCCGATCTCGAGCGCAAGATTATTCGCTACACAAACCCGGCTTCCTTCACCGAGGATCCGCTGCGCATGCTGCGCGCGATGCAGTTTGCGGCACGCTTCGAATTTACGATTGATCCGGAGACTTGGGACTCGCTCTGCGGGAACGCGCTCTTGATTGCCACGATTTCCGCCGAACGGATCGCGGAAGAACTTAACAAACTATTAGTCAAGGCAGAGAAACCCTCCCTTGGCTTCGTCTTAATGCAGCGGTCCGGACTGCTCAAGCAGATCTTGCCCGAACTCGAAGCGACCGTGGGTGTTGACCAGCCGGGACCCTATCATAAATGGCCGGTGTTTGAACACACCCTGGCAGTCGTAGATGCTGCCCCAAAAGACTTGCTCATCAGAATGGCTTGTCTGCTTCACGATCTTGGCAAGCCGGGAACCAAGCGCTTGACCGATACGGGCTCGAGTTTCTATGGCCACGATGCGCTCGGCACGAAGTTGGCGCACGGAATTCTTGAGCGCCTTCGCTATTCCAATGATTTCATCCGCGACGTCTGCCGTTTGGTCGAACGACATATGTTCACGACCGACGTGACTGACAAGGGGCTGCGACGGTTGATTCGCCGCGCCGGTCTCGATCTGATATTTCCGCTCCTCGAATTGCGTCGGGCTGATACAATTGGGCAGGGTATGGGGCAAACCAATGACGACCTCGAAGCGCTTGAGGCGCGGATCCGCGCCGAATTGGACAAGAAGCCGCCGTTTGGGCTGTCCGATCTTGCCGTCAATGGCCACGACATCATGCGCGAATTCGATTTACGGCCGGGACGCCAGGTCGGCGCGATTCTTGATCACTTGCTGGAACTGGTTCTCGATTATCCGGAAAAGAACAACTTCGATACACTCATGGCAGAAGCAAAGCAATTCTACAAGACTCAGCCAAATAACGGCTGAAGGAGCTTTAGGTGAAAATACACGAATATCAGGCAAAAGAGATCTTTGCGAAATTCGGAATTCCGGTTCCGAAAGGTCGGGTTGCCACGACGCCGGAAGACGCGCGTGCGATTGCCCAGGAGTACGGAAAGCCGGTGATGGTCAAATCGCAGGTGCATGTCGGCGGGCGCGGCAAGGCCGGCGGTATCAAGTACTGCAAGGACTCCGACGAAGCCTTTGCCAACGCCCAGGCGATTCTCGGAATGAATATCAAGGGCCTGGTTGTGCGCAAGGTGTTGGTGACGGAGGCAAGCGATATCGCGCATGAAGCCTATTGCGGTATCATTGTCGACCGTGCCGCCAAGAAAGCCGTGATCATGGTGTCCGCCGAGGGCGGTATCGATATCGAAGAAGTGGCCGCCAAGACGCCGGAGAAGATTCACAAGCTGCATATCGATCCGCTGCTCGGTATCCAGTTCTTCCAAGCGCGTGAATTGGCGTTCAAATTGTACTCCGATTTCCACACCGCCAACCAGGCGGCACGCATCATCATGAAGCTGTATGAGTGCTTCATCGCCAGCGACTGCACGTTGGCGGAAATCAATCCCCTGGTGACGACCCCCTCAGGCGAGGTAGTCGCACTGGACGCCAAGATCAACCTCGACGACAATGCCCTGTACCGTCACAAGGACTTCGAAGGATTGCGCGACGTGGCCCCGAACGAGGAGTCGGAAAACGAAGCCCGCGAGATGGGCCTCTCTTTTGTCGGCCTGAGCGGTAATATCGGTTGCGTTGTCAACGGTGCCGGGCTCGCCATGGCAACTATGGATCTGGTGAAGCACTACGGCGGCGAACCTGCCAACTTCCTCGATATCGGCGGTTCATCCAATCCCGACAAAGTCGTTACTGCAATGCGCATTATCCTGCGCGACCCGAATGTCAAAGCGATCCTTTTCAATATTTTTGGCGGCATCACGCGCTGCGACGACGTTGCGAACGGCATTGTCAAAGCTGTCTCGGAATTCCAGCCGCGCGTGCCGATCGTCGTCCGTCTCACGGGTACCAACGAAGAGATCGCGCGCGAAATCCTGGCGAAGTCGAACATGATCTCGGCAGACACGATGGATGGCGTAGTGCAAAAGGCAATCGAACTGGCGCAGGTGGCGTAAGGAAGGAACGAACATGGGAATCTTTGTTGATAAGCGCAGCAAAATCGTCGTGCAAGGCATTACGGGACGTGACGGTTCGTTCCACGCGCGACAGATGAAAGAGTATGGTTCAAACGTGGTTGCCGGCGTGACCCCCGGCAAGGGTGGCAGCGGCTTTGAAGGCATTCCGATCTTCAACACCGTTGCGGAAGCGGTTGCCAAGACCGGCGCCAACACGACCGTGATCTATGTCCCGGCGCAGTTCGCAGTCGACGCCATCTACGAGGCGGCTGATGCGGGTGTCGAGTTGATCGTCTGCATCTCCGAAGGCGTGCCTGCTGTCGACATGCTTAAGGCATACAACTATCTCAAGACCAAGGGAACGCGACTGATCGGCCCTAACTGCCCCGGGATCATTACCCCGGGAGTGACCAAGGTTGGCATCATGCCAGGTCACATCCACAAGAAGGGCAACGTCGGCTTGGTCTCACGCTCGGGCACGTTGACGTACGAGATCGTTTACAACCTCACGATGCGCAAGATCGGCCAATCGAGCTGCATCGGCATCGGCGGCGACCCGATTATCGGCACGAACTTCATCGATTGTCTAGCTGCCTTCCAGGCGGATCCTCAAACGCGGGCGATTGTGCTGGTTGGTGAAATCGGTGGCACCGATGAAGAAGATGCTGCGAAGTTTATTAAGAAGCACGTCACCAAGCCGGTTGTAGCCTTTATCGCCGGATTGACGGCTCCCGCCGACAAGCGGATGGGACACGCCGGTGCGATCATCTCAGGCGGAAAGGGAACGGCTGCGGAAAAGATCGCGGCGTTTCAAGCTGTCGGAGTCCCGGTCGCCAAGACGCCGGCACAGGTGGCTGAGCTAATTGAGAAGAAGTTGAAGGGCCTTGAGACGAAGCCACAGTCCAAATCGGTTGCCAAACCGGCCGCGAAGAAACCGGTGAAAAACGCAACTAAGAAGGCGACAAAGCCGGCCAAGAAAGCCGCCACCAAGAAAGCTGCGCTGAAAAAGGCCAAGGCGCCGGTGACAAAGATGAAGACGGCCAAGGCGGCAAAGAGCAAGAACAACAAGGCCAAGACAAAGAAGAGATAATTTGCTCCGGAAGCAAGAGTAGGAGTTTTGAGCTATGGCTGACACAAGCGGCGGCACCGGTCCAGTTTCGACCGAAGCAACAACGGGAGGCGGTCGCGTGCCGCTCACCATTTACATGCACTGGTGCAAAGCCTGCGGTATCTGCATCAGTTTCTGCCCGCACCAGGTATTTACGTCCGACCGCGACGGCAAACCGATCATCACCTATCCGGACAAGTGTACGCAATGCGCCATCTGCTGGCTACATTGCCCGGATCTGGCGATTGTGTCGAACGAGAAGTAGGAGGATGATGGAATGGCCGAAGTGAAATTACTGCAAGGAAACGAAGCGGTCGTTGAGGGCGCATTAATCGGGGGACTGACCTTCTTCGCGGGCTATCCGATCACGCCCTCCACCGAAGTCGCCGAGGGCTTATCGCGGCGATTGCCACGCGCGGGCGGCAAGTTTATACAGATGGAGGACGAGATTGCCTCCATGGCGGCGATCATCGGCGCTTCCTGCGCCGGCGCCAAAACCATGACGGCGACATCGGGACCGGGGTTCTCGCTTATGCAAGAGAATCTCGGATACGCCTACATCGCCGAGGTGCCTTGCGTCATTGTCAATGTTCAGCGCGGCGGACCGTCGACGGGGCTGCCGACCAAGGTGTCGCAAGCCGACACAATGCAGGCCCGCTGGGGTACGCACGGTGACTACGTGGCGATTGCCGTGGCGCCGCAGTCAGTTGAAGAGACGATCAAATTGACCGTACGGGCCATGAATCTCTCGGAGGAATATCGCACTCCGGTGATCCTGTTGCTCGATGAAGTACTCGGTCATATGCGCGAAAAAGTCGTGATGCCGGAATCAGGGGCAATGAAGGTTGTCAACCGGACCAAGCCGACCGTTCCGGCCAACTGGTACAAGCCGTTCGAGGTTACGCCCAGCTTCAAGTCGCCGATGGCAGCCTTTGGCGAAGGCTACCGTTTCCACGTGACCGGCTTGACCCACAACGAAGAAGGTTTCCCGACCAGCGATCCAAAGAAGACGTACGATAAGTTGCACAAACTTCACAGCAAGATCATGCGCTACGTCGACGATATCTGCGAGATTGAAACAGACGGCATGGAAGACGCGCACGTCGCCGTGGTCGCCTATGGCAGCGTTGCCCGTGCGGCTAAGCAGGCTGTGATGATGGCACGACACCGCCGGATGAAGGTTGGGCAGGTGCGGCCGATCACTATATGGCCCACGCATGACAAGAAGTATCACGAGATCTTCGGCTCGAAGAGCCTCGAGGTGATCATCGTCGCCGAACTCAACCAGGGGCAGTACGTCACCGAAATTGAACGAGTCGCGCCCAAGCATGTCAAAGTGGTCAGCTTGGCGCGCTTCGATTCCGAATTGATTACCCCGGATCAAATCCTTGAGAAGATCAAGGAGGTAAGGTAATGTTACAGAAATCTGATGTTGTTCATCAATACCTGCGCCCGAAAAAGGCCTTCCCCAACGTCTGGTGCCCGGGCTGTGGCATCGGAATCGTTATGGGTTGCCTGGTGCGCGCCATCGATTCACTGCAAATCAACCGCGATGACGTCTGTCTGGTTTCGGGTATCGGTTGCTCTTCGCGCATGCCGGCCTATCTCGATTTCAATACGCTGCACACGACCCACGGCCGCGCCCTGGCCTTTGCCACCGGCGTGAAGTTGGCCAAACCGCACATGAAGGTCATCGTAATCACCGGCGACGGCGACGCGCTGGCAATCGGCGGCAATCACTTCATTCATTCCGCGCGCCGGAACATCGATATCACGACCATCGTGATCAACAACATGATCTACGGCATGACCGGCGGGCAGTTTTCGCCGACAACGCCTGCGGATTCCTACGCCACGACCTCGCCCTATGGCAACAAGGAGAACAACTTCGATATCCCGAAGCTGGCGATGGGCGCCGGCGCCACCTACGTTGCGCGTGGGACGGTGTATCACGTCAATCAGCTCGACGAATTGATCGAGCAGGCGATTGCCAAACGCGGCTTTTCGGTTGTCGAGGCTTTCTCCAATTGCCATACCTACTATGGCCGCCTGAATCGCGCCGGCGATGCCGTCAAGATGATCGAAGACATGAAGAAAAACGTCATCCCGCTCAAGGCCGCCGCCAAGCTGCCGCCGGAGAAACTCGCCGGCAAGATGCTGACCGGTGTCTTCCTTGATGTCGAGATGCCGGAATACTGCGACCGCTACCAGGAACTTATCGAGAGTCTGAAAGGGAAATAGTCATGCCAACCAAGACCAAAGCCAAAGCCACGCATGATCACGCCGAACCCGCACAGAATCTTGATCGGTTTGAAATTCGTCTCTCCGGTTCGGGGGGGCAGGGGCTTGTCCTCGCGGGCGTGATACTCGCCGAAGCCGTTTCGACACTAGACGGCAAGAACGTCGTGCAAACGCAGAGCTACGGGCCTGAAGCCCGCGGTGGCGCCTCGCGCACCGACCTCGTGATCTCAGCGGGCGAAATCTACTACCCCAAGCCGATGGCTCTTGACTTGCTGCTGGCGATGACGCAAGAATCGTGTGACCTCTACCATCACTACATCAAGGACAACGGTGTGATGGTCGTCGACAGCCACCTGGTGTCACAGACTCCGTTTCCGCGCACAGTGGGAATTCCCTTTAGCCAGCTAGCGCGCCACGAAATCGGCGTGCCAATGGTCGCCAATGTCATCTCGCTCGGAGCCATTTGTGCCGTGACCGGAATCGTCAGCGTCGAGTCGCTCACCAAGATCGTGCAGAAGCGGGCGCCGCGCGGGACGGAAGAAAAGAACATGGCCGCGCTTGAACTCGGCCTGAAAGTCGGCAAAGAAGCCAAACAGGGAATCTAGTCGTGAAAGAACGTACGCTGATTATGATCAAACCGGACGCGGTCGAACGCAATCTGGTCGGGAAAATTCTCGACCGGATCGAAACGTCTGGATTCAAGATCATTGCGCTCAAGATGATCCACTTGACTCCCGACCGCGCGCGGGAGTTCTATAAAGTCCACGAAGGGAAGCCGTTTCTCGACGAGTTGGTCGACTTCATGTGCTCATCACCCATCGTGGCAGCGGCGCTGGAACGAGAAAATGCCGTCGCGGCATTTCGCGAACTAATCGGAGCCACCGACCCGAAGAAAGCCGCTTGCGGCACGATCCGGCAGAACTTCGCCATCGATGTCGGCAAGAACTCGGTGCACGGTTCGGATAGTCCGGAGAACGCGGCGATCGAAATCCAGTTCCATTTCGGCAAAATCTGACTTTGGCCGCCGGCCGCCGTGACGGCCGGCTCGCCTTCGAGGCTTCAGTGCGATTGCCAGTCTGGTACGACGGACAAAATGTCGATATAACGCTCCCCGATAGGGTGCAGACGCAGGTATTTGACTTGCCGGCGCGCCGACTACGCGCGATCGAAGCCAATCATTGGTTGAACCGTGGACCCGTGCCGGAAGTACTTGCGCAAGTTCTGGCTGAGGCCAATCGGCTCCTGGTCGTCGTCAATGATATCTACCGACCTACCCCGACCGCTCGCATAATTGCGGCTTTGCAGGATCTAATCCAGGTCGAACGAGCACAGTTCTTGATCGCCACCGGCCTTCATCCCGAGGCTTCTGCCTCCGATCTTCAGACTATCTTTGGTTCATTCTTACCGGCGATTGCGCGCCGAGTTCAGTCACACCGGGCGCAGGCGGATGAGGACTTGGCTGAGTTTGGCTCCGGAGAAGTCGCGTGTCGGCTAAATAAGCTCTTCACGTGGTGCGATTCAATCCTGACTATTGGCTCGGTCGAACCGCATTATTTTGCGGGGTTCACGGGAGGGCGCAAGATCATCCTGCCCGGTTGCGCGTCGTTTGGGGACGTCGAGCGCAATCATGCTTGGGCAGTATCCGAGTCAAGTCAGCCTCTGAAGACGCAGGGTAACCTGGTCTGGGAAGACATACAGAAGCGAACCACTGTGCTCGATAACATATCCCGCGCCTCGATCCAGGTCGTGTGCGATCACGGCAAACAGATCTATTTCGCAAGCTGCGGTGATTGGGATCTGTCATATGAGCAGGCCTGCGATTTCGTGGTTGCCAATTATGCCCATGCCGTCGAAGAGTTGTTTGACGTTGTGATATCGATCGTGTATCCGCCGCTGGACCGAAATCTGTATCAATTGCAGAAATCCTATGAGAATCTCGCCGCAGCCGTCCGGGAGGGCGGGACGATCCTGCTCTTATCCGGCTGCGCGGATGGTGTTGGCGACGAGCGGTTTCTCAAGCTGGCGGAGGCGCTCGCCGAAGGCAAGAGAGCAAACAGTGGACACGGAGAGGATGCGGTTATGGGGATCCACAAGGTGCGCCGCACAAACGCTCTTGCTAATCGAGTCAAGCTTGTGCTATGCTCCAAGCTGGCGCCGGAAACACTCGGGGCGTTGCCGATTGCGGCGCGTTCCGAAGTTCAATCAGCAATCGATGAGGTGATTAATCAATATGGGAATCAATGTCGTGTCGCCGTCGTTCTTGATGCGGCTTCGCAGGTTTTGTATCGCCGGGCTGCGTAAGTACTGCGACGACCGAACGGGAGGAGTTCATGCGTAAGAAAGTATCAGTCATCGGAGCGGGAAACGTCGGCGCAGCCGTTGCGCAGTATCTCGCGGAAGATAATGTTTGCGACGTAATGCTCTTCGATGTGGTTGAAGGGCTTCCGCAGGGCAAGGCGCTTGACCTGATGCAGGCCGGTCCGGTTCGCGGTTATGACGTCAACATTACCGGTACGAACGACTTTTCGCTCTTGAAAGGTTCGGACATCGTTGTCCATACCGCCGGCTTGGCGCGCAAGCCGGGAATGTCGCGCGAAGACCTGCTCAAGGCCAATGCCAAGATTGTCGGCGATGTTGCCGAGAGTGTCAAAAAGCACGCTGATCAAGCGATGATCATCATGGTGGCCAATCCGCTCGACCTGATGACGTTTCATGCTTACAAGGTTACGGGCTTTCCGGCCAATCGCGTTTTTGGACAGGCCGGCATTCTCGACTCGATTCGCTTCCGTACCTTTGTCGGGATGGAACTCAATGTCGCCCAGACCGAGACCGAGGCGATGGTACTCGGCGGCCACGGGGACACCATGGTGCCGCTGCCGCGCTACACGACAGTGGCGGGTGTTCCGATTACCGAATTCATGGCTCCCGACCGGATCGAAGCGCTGAGCAAACGCACGATCGACGGCGGCGCGGAAATCGTCAAACTGCTCAAGACAGGTTCGGCCTATTACGCTCCGGCTGCAGCCTCCGTCGAAATGGTCAAGGCGGTATTGAACGATACCAAGAAGGTGTTCCCGTGCTCAGCTTATCTGACCGGCCAGTATGGTATCAAGGACATCTACATCGGCGTACCGGTCGTGCTGGGCAACGGCGGCGTGGAGAAAATCTACGAGTTGAAGCTGGAAGCGGCGGAGCTTGCGGCACTCCAGAAGTCGGCTGCGACCTACAAAGAGCACTTGAAGGATCTCGGATACTAGGTCGGCCCTGCAGAATCTGGACTTGGAAGTACACAAGCAGGCGATGTTGATAAGCATCGCCTGCTTGCCTTCGACCCCACTGATTTCCTGGCGTATTGGATGACCGACGGATCATGATCATGCGCGACTCGATAAAGGGTTGGACACACAAGTTACGATGGCGTTCAAATGTGATTCTCGGTGTCTTATCGATGGCAATCTGCCTGCTCTTGGTTGGGAGTGGATTGATAGCATTTGCGTTGGCGGAAGGTCAAGACCCGCCATGGTTCTTTTACGCCGGGACTGGACTATCGTTGATTGTCGCAGCGTTGATAGCTTTCGGCCCGAAGAGATGCGTCTGGCTGCTTGAAGATGGAGTCATCAAGGGCCTTGAGTTTTCGAGTGGCAGGGTCCTTGTCGTCGGAGCAATACGGTTCGAGGACGTCCGTGGATTCTATCCAAGTGTAGACTCAGGCAAGTGGTACGACACTCCGACTGGATACCACTTCACATTCTTTAGCAAACGCGGCTGGTTTCGCGGTACTGGCTTCAATGTCTTGAACGCCAAAGATGCTGCGACGGCCCTGCATCACTTGATGCTCCGCATTGACCCGGAGGTCTGGGACGGCGAATTGGAGGATTGGGCTTATGGTTGGCTGCGCAAACAGGGGAAGCACTTGGACCGAATTAGCCCACGGCAGTGAACTCGTAATGAACTCTTCCCGCTGCTGAGTCGATCCTGGAAACTGTTCTCGACTTTAGAGTATTCAAGTCGCTGGCTCTTGCCTCTATCGAACCGATGTCTATCGCCGTTAGATGCGGCTCTTCCACCATTTTATCCTTGACACTTCCCTCACTCCCGCCTAATTTGCGTCAAATTTGTGAACCCTTTCCGACGGCGTTTCCGTTGAACAAAGTGCGTCCTCAAACGTCCTGATCTCGGGCGTAACTTGATTCAACTTCTTCTCCGAACCCGTCGCTCCTGTCAGGAGGAGAGTGCGCGATTTGACTGCAAAAGCTCGATGTCTGCTTGCCGGCATTCTCTTCTTTTCTATTCCCCTTGCCGCGCAGACCGACTCGACGCTCGCACCCTCTGACACGATCACTGCCGCAATTCAAAAAGTCGCAGCTCCCGCGCCGCCATCGGCGCTGGCAGTCGAAGATACCCCCAACGACAACGGCTCGAGCCTGCGAATAACTTGGGAGCTTTCTCCCGATGACGCCAGCAGGGTCAGCAAGTATCAGATTCTTCGCTCAGCATCTGCCGATGGACCATTTGAGGTTATTGGAGAGACCACGAAGGGCCAGAACAGCTTCTCCAACGGCGATTTAATCACTGATCACCCCTATTTTTTCAAAGTTGCAGCGCTTGCCGGAAACGGCGAAGGTATGAGTGAACCGGCAATGACGGCGGTCGTCGGCCCGGTCAAACCGATCGCGCAATGGTTCAATACCGACCGAATTTGGCTCTTTCTCTGGACGCTGATGATTAGCGGCGCCATTTTGTTCTTCATTCGCCAGGCTCGTCACGGCAAAGAGCTGTATGTTCGCAAGATCGCCGGTATTGACGCGGTCGAAGAAGCCATCGGCCGCGCCACCGAGATGGGGCGCAAGGTCATGTTTATCCCCGGCATTCAAGATATGGACGATGTTCAGACCATCGCGGCGATCACGATTCTTGGCCGCGTTGCCAAGATCGCTGCCGAGAACGACACCTTACTCGATGTTCCGGTCTGTAAGTCACTCGTCATGGTCACCGGCCGCGAGGCGGTTCGCGAGGCCTATCAGAAGGCTGGGCGGCCCGACGCTTTCAAGGAAGACCAGGTACACTATGTCACCGATGACCAGTTTGGCTATGCCGCGGCTATCGACGGCATGGTGGTACGCGATAAACCGGCGACGATGTTCTATATGGGCGCGTTCTTCGCCGAATCGCTGATTCTGGCGGAGACCGGTAACGCGGCCGGCGCGATCCAGATTGCCGGAACGGGCCAGCCCTCGCAGTTGCCTTTCTTTGTGGCCTCCTGCGACTACACACTGATCGGTGAAGAGCTGTTTGCTGCCTCGGCCTACCTCGCTCGTGAACCGAAATTGCTGGGATCGCTCAAGGGGCAGGATTTTGCCAAGGCGGCGTTTCTTGTGGTGATAGTAGTCGGTTTGATCGCCATAGCGTTCGGTTGGACTGATTTTCTAAAAATCGTCGAGATACAATAGGAAAGAACAAGCATGCGGCGCGAAGTACCAATTATCATCACCCTCGTCGTCGGACTGGTCTTCGTGCTGTCCTACTTTATTCCGCATACCCCTTTTAGTGAACTGGAGAACTACTACAACGAGTGGTTCACCATTGTCGCCTCGTTCGCCATTTGGCTAGGCGCGCTGAATCTCATGAAGATCTCTGCCACTAAGATTTCGCGGCGCTCGCACGAATGGCAGCTATCGGTCGTTGTGGTCATTTGCTTCCTACTCATCGTCGTCGTCGGATTCATCGACGGCTATGCCGGGCTAAAGAATGTCCCGCAAACCTCGTTCCGCGACCCGGGCACAAACTTCGACTGGCTTTACAATTACATCTATACGCCGCTGTCGGCGACGATGTTCGCCATTCTCGCCTTCTACGTGGCATCAGCCTCCTACCGGGCCTTCCGCGCGCGCAATCTCCAGGCGACGCTGCTTCTGATTGCAGGTTTCTTGGTGATGCTGGGCCGCGTGCCGTTGGGTGATATGTTGACATCGTTTATTCCCGAGGGCTTCCGGTCGTCGGACTGGGCGAGTTGGATCATGAATTTCCCTCACACGGCAGGGCAGCGCGCAATTAAGATCGGTATTGCGCTCGGAATTGTCTCAACCTCGCTGCGAATCATCCTCGGTATCGAAAGGTCGCATCTGGAAGGGTAGCCCGCATGAAGAAGCATCTTTTTACGATCATCGTCCTTCTGGTCTGCGCGATCGCCGCCGTGCGTACTTTCATAAGCGACCCGCAGCCGCTCGAGTTCTCTTCGACCGTTTCCTATATCGTCATTGCCCTTTTGTCATTGGCCGTCGTGGTGGTTCTGTTGCTGACAATCAAGGGAAAGTTCGTCGAGCGTCGCTGGGTGTTTCTGTTTGTCGGTGTTGCCCTTGTCGTCCCTTATTTCATGAGCATATCGCTGGAGACCAAGGTTTCGCCGGAAGTCGCCGGGCTCTATGACGCAATTAGGGAATTGCCGCCGGGCTCCAAAGTACTGATGGCGTACGATTACGATCCTCCGTCAGCGCCGGAATTGCAGCCGATGGCCGATGCCGCCATGGCTTACGCCTTCAAGAACGACCTCAAAGTGATCATCATGGGTCTCTGGCCGCAAGGACCGCAGCAAGCGAACCTGTCAATAGTACGGGCTTTAGAAGAGCCGGAAGTAGCAGCGAAAAACCTCCGCTATGGGACCGACTACGTCAATCTTGGATTCCAGTCAGGCAACGAGTTCGTGATTCAAAGTATGGGATCAAGCTTCCGCGGCATGTTCCCGCGCGATGTCAACAACACACCGTACGATGAAATCCCGCTGCTGCGCGGCGTCGAAAACTTCAATAACGTCGACCTCGTCGTGAACTGGTCCTCCGGTTACCCCGGCACCAAGGAATGGGTGCAGATTGCGGTCGATCGTTTCCGGGTAAAAGTTGGCGCTGGCAATACTGCCGTACAAGCCCCCGAGATGTATGCCTATCTCAACGCTAAGCAGTTGGTCGGATTGGTCGGCGGCATGACTGGTGCAGCAGAGTTTGAGAATGCAACTCAGGAGCCTGGGCGCGCAACGGTTGCCTTGCTCTCGCAGTTGTTCTCCCACGCGGTAGTGATTGCCTTTATCATCATCGGCAATGTTGCGCTCTTCCTCGGCCGGCAGGAGCGGAAGGGATAGCGATGGAACACACAACCATGGAAGTCATCGGCGTTTGGATCGGTGCCCTTCTGACGCTCGGCATCCTCTCCTTCCTGTACAAGGACAATATTCTCTATAAGATTGCCGAAGCAGTTTTCATCGGTATTTCCGCCGGCTACTGGTTCATTACCTATTTCTGGGACAATATTTACAAGAAGGCGTTCGTCGGTATCTTCATCGGCGAGAACAAAGCTCTCCCGGACGGTACGACCGTTGTCGAGCATGACTACTTCCTCCTGGTAGGCGTTATTCTCGGCATCTTGATGCTATTGCGTCTCTCGAGCAAAATCGGCTGGATCGCTCGCTGGCCGATTGCCTTCATCGTCGGCGCGACGGCGGGCCTGAAGTTGATGGTCTATCTTGTCACCGACGCGATCGCCCAGGTCGACGCTTCCGTGCGCAACATGATCGGACTTTCTGCCGCCGGTGAGATCATCGGCCAGTCAGTCGTGTTGATCGGCACCATGACGGCGCTGGTCTACTTCTTCTTCTCGAAGGAACATCGCGGGGCATTCGGGGTCGCGGCCAAGTTCGGCACGTGGATTCTGATGATCACTTTCGGCGCCTCGTTCGGCTATACGGTGATGAGCCGTATGTCGCTGCTGATCGGCCGCGTCGATTTTCTTCTCACGGACTGGCTCAAACTCATTCGCTAATCCGCATGACGATGACGCAGACTTCCAGAAGCCTGTCAAAATTCGCCTGCGTCGTACTTCTCATCATTCTCGCAGCCGCGTTGTCTTCCGTGCAAGCGCAGGACGTCCCAGTGGTAGGCGATAGTCTGGGTATTGCGGCCAAGCCGCCGTTGCCCGAACTGGGACCAATCGCAGTCTCCGCCGCTGACCGCCCGAACGACAATGGCGATCACATCGAGATAACCTGGACAGACCCCGGATACGAAAATCTCTCCGGATTCGCCGGATTCCAGATCATCCGCCGCAACGCCGTAGGTGCCGACGAAATCATCTTGGGCACACTTCCGTTTGGGACGCGGGCAAGCGTTGATGAAAACGCGCCGTCGGAAAGCAGTTACATCTACACGGTGGCTGCTCTGATTGACGGCGAGGCGGTTCGCTCCGCCGAGTCAGCCCCGGTCCAATCGGCTGTGCAATGGTTTAATTGGTCAAAGATCTCCGTGGTTGTCATCGGCCTGATCGTCTGCGGTGCCGTGATCTTCTTCATCGAAACCGCCAAACGAGGCAAGAGGCTGTTTCTGCGCCGCATTGCCGGCTTGGAAGCCATCGACGAGGCCGTCGGGCGCGCAACCGAAATGGGGCGGCCGGTACTTTTCGTTGCCGGTACTCAGGATATGGACGACGTGCAAACACTGGCAGGATTGACTATTCTCGGCCGTGTTGCGCGGACAATTGCGCAGTATGATTCGCAGATCAATATGCCGTGCCGCGCCTCACTCGTGATGACCGCCGGCCGCGAAATCATTAAAGAAGCCTATTCCATGGCCGGACGTCCCGATGCTTACAACGACGATATGGTACATTATACGACCGATGAGCAGTTCGGCTTTGTCGCAGCCGTCAACGGTATCATGGTTCGACAGAAGCCGGCAACGTGCTTCTACCTGGGGGCTTTCTTCGCTGAGTCGCTGATTCTCGCCGAGACCGGCAATTCGATCGAGGCGATTCAAATCGCGGGAACCGCTATGCCGGCGCAGTTGCCGTTCTTTGTCGCCGCCTGCGACTACACACTGATCGGCGAGGAGTTATTCGCTGCCTCCGCTTATCTTTCGGAAGAACCCAAGCAGCTCGGATCGCTCAAGGGGCAGGATGTCGGCAAGGGCATTGCCCTCGGCGCGATCTTGATAGGAGTGATTGCCGCCACTGTCGGACAGGCTTGGGATGTCGGGTTTATGAAGTCAGTCGAGGAGTTGCTGCATCGAATGTTCTCGATCAGCTGAGCAGGTAAGAATGAAACGCCAGGTGCCTCTTCTCATCATCATTATCGTCGGCTGGGTGCTGATGTTCTCTGTCTTCATCCCGCCGATGGAAAGCTGGGGGGAAGAAGCGTCACTCTTCTTTGATATCATCGCCGTTTTCGCTTTCTTCCTGGGCGGTGGCAACCTGTTGCGCGTGCATTTTACGAAGGTATCGCGCAGGGCGCCCAGTTGGGGGTATTCGGTGGTGACGCTGGTCGGATTTCTGATGATGCTCTGGGTTGGTCTCTTCAAGATCGGTAACGTGGGCGGCATCGGAGCACCGCTGGATGCGACCGGTTCGTGGTTTCAATTGCTCTTTCGCTACGTGATGTCGCCGCTTCAGGCGACCATGTATTCGTTGTTGGCGTTCTTTGTCGCATCGGCTTCTTACCGTGCCTTTCGCGCCAAGAACACCGAAGCAACTATTCTCCTGGTCGCTGCCTTCGTGATTCTGCTCGGCCGAACTCCGCTGGGTACGATTCTGACCGCGTGGGTGCCCGACTCGTTTTCAATCGCCCAGATTCCGAATCTCGCCATCTGGATCATGAACGCTCCAAATCTGGCCGGCCAGCGCGCGATCATGATTGGGATCGCACTCGGTGTAGTCTCAATGTCGCTTCGTCTCCTCCTGGGAATCGAGCGCAGCTACCTGGGATCGGACAACTGATATGGGCTTTGTATTATCAGCAATAGTCGTCGGTGGCGGACTCGTTTGGATTCTGATTCGCTCTCTGCAGGGCAAGGACGTCGATCGACGCGTCGTGTTCACTTTCATCGGTGTCACAGTCTGTCTCGCCGTCCTGTTCCAGCTGAAGTTCGGCGAATCGGCGACGCCGATTGTCAAATCGGCCTTTGACAAGATAGAGTCTATGCCCGCGGGCTCCAAGATCGTTATATCTTATGACTTTGATCCTGCGATGGCGCCGGAAGTTCACCCCATGGCCAACTCGTTCGTTCGCCATGCCCTCGCAAAAGGCCACAAGATCTATTTCTTCTCGCTCTGGGCGACCGGCCAATCGCTGCTCATGGTCACGCTTCAAGATGTCTTGATTCCCGAGTTTCCTCAAGCACGTTATGGCATCGACTACTGCAATATGGGATACAAAGCCGGCAATGAAGGCGTGCTCAACGTCGTGATCACCGACATCCGCAAAATGTACCCTGCCGATGTAAACGGTACGCCGCTCGACTCGCTACCGATGATGGCAGGTGTCAAATCGCTTAAAGACATGGATCTTCTGATCTCGATCGGCGGGGGCAAGCCCGGCGTCAAGGAATGGGTGCTCTTCGCCGGCGATCGTGGCGGAATTCCGACCGCGGGCGGTGCGGCGGCGGTCTCAACTCCGTTGTTGTATCCCTACTATCCGCGCCAACTTCTCGGATTGCTGGGCGGAACCAAAGGCGCAGCGGAGTACGAATCTGAACTACTCAAGCATTATCCGCAGTTCAAGTCAATCGAGACTCCGGCGCTGACAATGATGGGGCCGCAGACGATGGCGCACGTCGTCATCGTGGCGTTTATCATCATTGGCAACGTCAGCTATTTCCGTTCGAGGAGAAAGAAGGCACAAAATGGCTAACTCCTCGAAATGGATGCGCATCGTTATGGCGGGGGCAACGGTGTTGTTTGTCATCAGTTGGTATCTCAAGTCTCAGACCGGCCTTGCCGGCGGCGATGAGCACGCCGTTCGCGATGCGTTCCTGCTCACGGTTGCCGCATTTTTGACCTTGTCGATATTTTCATTTCTTTACGGCGACAATCCCTTCTATCGCTTTGCTGAGCACCTTTTTGTCGGAATCTCCGCCGCCTATTGGATGTGCCAGGGATTCTGGAGCACAATCGTAGGCAACTTCATCCCGCGCACGATACCTGAATTGGCCTCTTATTTCCAGGTTCCGTACAAAGGATTCAGCTGGCATTACCTGATTCCCGTGGCTATGGGAATCATTCTCTTGATGCGCCTGGTCCCGAAATTGAGCTGGATCTCGCGCTGGCCGCTGGCTTTTATCATCGGCACGACTGCCGGATTGAATCTACCGCGCTACCTGCAGTCTGATTTTATCCAGCAGATGAATAACACGTTCATTTCTATCTTACCCGACTGGCAGGGCATCGGACCGTTTTTCAGCACGTTGTCGCTGGCAGCCGACGGTCAGTTGCTGCAAACCGCGACCAATCTGGTGATCTTCGTCGGCGTTATCTGTGGGCTGATCTATTTCTTCTTTTCGAAAGAGCATAAGGGCGCGTTTGGCGTGGCCTCGCGCATCGGTATCTGGATTCTGATGATTACCTTCGGCGCGTCTTTCGGCTACACCGTCATGGGGCGTATCTCGCTGCTCGTCGGCAGAATTACCTTCCTCTTCCACGACTGGTTGGATATATTGTGATCTGAAATCATTCCTTCTTTGTGATATGAGGTGGATGTGGTACGTACGATTTATCTGATTGCAGCAACCGTGATGTTGCTCTTGCCCGGCTGGGCGCTGGCGCAAAGCGACACCGCGATTGTGCAAACGCAGGCGGCGGTCGCCGCCCCCGATCCTCCGGCACCACCAATGAATGTGGTGGTGTCCGACAATCCAAATGACAACGGACATTCGCTCCGAGTGAGCTGGACGCTGTCTGCAGATGACAGCACCGGGCGGGCGACGGTCATTGGCTACCGAATCTATCGCGCAGCAACTGCGGACGCTCCCGATTCGCTGTGGTCGGAGCGGGGTTCAGTCGCCAGGGGCACGAACTTCTATGTCGATCGCGGTTCGCGCGATCCGGCCTCTTCTGCGTACATTCCGAAGGCAACCGACCTGTTTTATCGGGTGGATGCTTTGACTGCCGGAGAATCGAGCCCCTCCGCTATCTCGGCTCCCGGGCAGGCGCTCGACAACTGGTTCAACACCAAGCGCCTTATCGTCCTGGTGTTCGTCGTAATCTTCGTCCTGTTAACCATCATGTTCATAAACTTCGCCAAGCAGGGTAAGACGCTGTATGTGCGCCCGCTGGCGGGAATTGATGCGGTTGACGAAGCCATTGGTCGAGCGACGGAAATGGGTCGGCCGATCCTCTATGTCCTCGGTTTGGGGACCGCCTCGGACATCGCAACGATTGCGTCCTTTTCGGTGCTTGGCCGCGTCGCCAAGAGAGTCGCCGAGTACCAGACGCCGATCCTCGTGCCTTGTTACGACCCAATCGTCTTGACAGTCGCCGAAGAAACGGTCAAGACCGGCTATTCCGATGCCGGCCGACCGGACGATTTCAAGCCGGACTCCGTGTATTTCGTCACCCAATCGCAGTTCGCGTATGTCGCGGCTGTTAACGGTACCATGTTGCGCGAACGGCCGGCAACCAACGTCTACCTCGGCAAGTTCTACGCCGAGTCGCTGCTGCTGGCCGAAACCGGCGCCGTAGCCGGGTCAATTCAGATCGCCGGCACCGACGAAATCGCGCAGCTGCCCTTCTTCGTAGTTGCTTGCGACTACACTTTGATCGGTGAAGAGCTTTACGCTGCCAGCGTATATCTTAATCGTGAGCCGATTCTAATGGGGACGCTAAAGGCCCAGGACTGGGCTAAGGGCGTTGTGATTCTTTCAATCTTAATCGGACTGGCCATTCGCGCATTCTCCAGCAAGGAGTTCATGGCGCTATTGTTCCAGATCGAGTCGTAGGAGGATGAGGGCAGCATGAAAAGACAATTACCGCTGTTAGTCGTCTTCCTCGCCGGCGTCTTCATGGTGATCCAGTACTTCGTCCCGGCAGAGTTCTCCGAACGCGCCTACGAATTCCTGATCGACTGGACCATCATCATCGGCATCTTCGCCTTGGCGCTCGGGATCTGGTCGCTGATTCGAGTCAGCTACCACAAGATCAAGACTAAACAGGAAGGCTATTTCTACTCGTATGTCGCTCTCGCCGGTCTCTTCGGCATGATCTTCTTTGGCATGAGCTTCATGGGCGGGCTCGAGAGCTACATGTTCACGCACTTTTTCGAGCACATTATGATCCCGATTCAGTCGACGATGTTCTCGCTCCTGGCGTTCTTCATCGCCTCGGCGGCCTACCGTGCCTTCCGTGCCCGCTCGGTGCTGTCGACCGTGTTGTTGGTCGCGGCCTTCATCCTGATGGCGCGTGTACTCCCGATGGGACCGCTTTCGGATGCCGTCACCGTAGTGTCTAACTGGATCCTGCTGGTACCGAACCTGGCTGCTAAACGCGCAATCTGGATCGGTGTCGGTTTGGGGATTGTCGCGACGGCCCTGAAAGTCGTGTTGGGCATTGAACGCTCATACCTGGGAAGGGATTAGGAGGGTCAAACGATGACAACTGAAACGAACAAGAAACTGACCTTCAACGAAAGGCTGATGAGTATCGACCGACGCTGGGTCTTCCTGGTGCTGGCGATCTTCGTTATCGTCCCGCTTATCGTGGGCTTCTCGGTCAAACCGGTCGTCTCCGACGAGGTCCGGGACATCTACGACTTCGTCGAGAGTCTCGAACCGGGTCAAAATCTCCTGGTGGCAATCGACTATGATCCTAACGCGCTCGCCGAACTTCACCCGATGGCCTTCGCCGTCATGGAGCAGGCGCTCGCCAAGAGGCTCAAGCTCGTCACATTAACGCTGTCCCAGAATGGCGCGGGTATGGCCGAGCAGGCGGTTAAGGCCGTTGTCGACTCGGTCAAGATGTACCACGGCTATACACCCGAGTATGGCAAGGACTATGTCTTTCTCGGATATCGCCCTTACTTCGCGTTGGTAATCCTCGGCATGGGCCAGAACTTCCGCATCCCCTTCCCGCAGGACTACTATAACACGCCACTTGACTCGATGCCGATCATGGCGAAAATCCAGAACTACGACCAGATCGCCGGGGTGATTGACATCACGGGCTCAAACGTCGCGGACGCCTGGATTGCGTACGGTAACGGGCGCTATGGTGTCAAGGTCGCGCTTGGGCTCACCGGTGTATCAGCCTCTGACTACTATCCGTTCTACCAGTCAGAGCAGATCATCGGACTCATGGGCGGCATGAAGGGCGCTGCTGAATACGAGTACCTTTGCAAGAACCCGGGAAAAGCCATGGAGGCCATGGGAGTGCAGCCCTTTGCCCATATCGTCATCATCGGGTTCATCATAATCGGCAACATCGGCTACTTCCTCGACAAACGCGAGAAGTCCAAGAGAAGGAAGGAGGCATAAAGTGGAACAAGCTCTGAATTGGGGAACCTTCTGGTGGACCACCTTGGGTGTCTTCTTGACGCTCTCGACCTTCTCGTTCTTGTACAAGGACAACCCCTTTTACAAGTTCGCCGAGCACCTCGTAGTCGGAGTCTCCGCCGGTTACTTTGTCATTATTCTCTATTACAATGGACTGCGTCCAAACCTGTTCAATCATCTTTTTGTGAGCAACACCTGGACGCCGAAGTTTGACCAGCTCTACTACTTGCTGCCCCTCATCCTCGGCATCCTGATGTGGGCGCGCTTCTCAAAGACCTGGTCCTGGGTCAGCCGCTATCCGATCGCGCTCTATATCGGTATCGCTACCGGTATCGCGATTCCGCTTGAAATGCGTAACCGCGTTATCCAGCAGGTCTACGGCACAGTCGGCCAAACCGGTTTCGATTTCACAAAACCCGGATTCTTTGGGATCCCGGCTGGCATCTGGGATACAATCCTTGTGATTTTGGTGATATCGTCGCTGATTTACTTCTTCTTCTCGAAGGAGCACAAAGGCTGGTTTGGGGGGCTGGCTAAAATTGGCATCTACACATTGATGATCGGATTCGGTGCCTCGTTCGGATATACAGTTATGGCGCGTATCTCTCTTTTCATCGAGCGCGTACAGTACATTAAGAGGTGGTGGGAGATGTTCACTTAGCCCATCGGTTGACTTGACTATCGATTTATTGCTCCGGGGCGGCAGGGTTCTGCCGCCCCGGTTTTGTTGTGGGATAAGAAGTTCAAATTATGGAGTTTCGGAATTGATTTCCCGATAGGAGCTTACGAAAATCACACGAAATCAATAAAAAACTTACAATCGAGTGAAAAAATCACTTGACAGGATAAGTGTAACGGGCTAAATTAGTTGCGTAAATGCTTTTTGGAAGCCCGTACTACTCAAGGGTTTTTGAGATTTTGGTAGTGTGACCGTAACCTTCAGGCCACGGAAGGCGGGGATGACGAAAATTACCCTCACAAAGTCCAGGCGTCGGCGCAAAGAGCCGCTTTCGCCGGAAGAAGCAAAACGTCGGCGACAGGAGTATCAGCGTCAGTACTACCTGGCCCATCGCGAGAAGGCCAAAGAGTATCAACGCCAGTACAATCTGTTGCACAAGAAGAAACAGCGTGCCCCAGGTGCCAAGGGCAAGAATGCCTTGGAGTTCCGTCGGGACAACGCCCGGTTGACCTACAACACCCACGATATTATGCACTCTCCGGCGGAGAAAACCTTGAAGATCCTGCAGAAGATCATCGCCGGCGAGAAGATGTTCACAATGTAGGGTTCCCGATTAGGGAAAGGCTCTAGCGAGGTGCTGCAGTAAGGTTCCGCCCCCGGAATTTCACTGCAGCACTTTTGTTTTTGCCATAAAACTCGTATATTGGCGCAAATTATGTCAACGATAAGGACGGGATTGCATAATGTCAGCGAAAAAGACTGTTCCTAAAGCCAAGAGCAAGTCAGCCGCGAAATCCAAGTCTAAAGCGGCATTAAAAGTAAAGAAAGCTACGAAACCGGTGGCCTCCGGTGCGAAAAAGGCAGTCAAGCCTGCCAAAGCGGCAAAACCGGTTGCCGCACCCGTTAGCACCAAGCCAACCGGTGCGATCAAGCCGGCGAAAGACAGAAAAACTACTGAAGTCACTACTACTAAAGTGCGTAAGATCGGTGTTCAGGTTAAAGCCGACAAAGCACCACGTGAATCGAAGAAACCGCTTCCACCGGCTGCCGATCTCAAGTACTGCTACTTCTTTGGAGACGGTTCTGCTGAGGGTAAGGCCGAAATGCGCGATCTGCTCGGCGGCAAGGGAGCTAACCTCGCTGAGATGACGAATCTCGGAGTCCCTGTTCCGGCTGGCTTCACGATCACGACCGACGCTTGTCGGTTGTTCTATGAGAGCAATCTTTCCTTGCCTCGTTGGTTCGACAAGCATATGCGGGAGGCCATGGCACGAATCGAGCACTCGATGGGAGCCAAGTTCGGCGATGTCAACAATCCCCTTCTGGTTTCGGTGCGATCCGGCGCCAAATTCTCCATGCCGGGAATGATGGATACAATCTTGAATCTCGGCCTGAACGAAGATTCGCTAAAGGGAATCATCACCAAGACGGACAACCCGCGTTTTGCCTACGACATTTATCGCCGTTTCATCTCGATGTTCGGCAATGTCGTTTTGGGAATCGACAAGGACGAGTTCGAGGAAGTTATCACTCGCAAGAAGAAACAGCGCGCCATCAAGCATGATGCCTCGCTCTCGATCGATGATCTGAAGGAAATTGTCAAGGCATACAAGAAGCTCGTTTTGGACAAATCGGGCGAACCGTTCCCGACCGATCCCTGGCAGCAGCTGCAAATGGCCCGCGACGCAGTATTCCGCAGTTGGAACTCACCGCGAGCGATAACCTACCGCGCCAAGTACAGCATCCCCTCCGATCTGGGGACCGCCGTCAATGTCCAGGCGATGGTGTTCGGCAACATGGGAGATACCTCTGCCACCGGTGTCGGCTTCACCCGCAACCCTTCGACCGGCGACAAGGAGTTCTACGGCGAGTTCCTGGTAAACGCCCAGGGTGAGGATGTCGTGGCCGGCATCCGTACGCCGCAACCAATCGTGCAACTTGAAAAGGTGATGCCGGAAGCTTACAAGCAACTGCGCAAGATCACGACGCAGCTCGAGCAGCATTATCGCGACGTCCAGGACTTTGAGTTCACGATCCAGGAAAATCGTCTCTTCATGTTGCAGACCCGTACCGGCAAACGCACGGCGCAGGCCGCCGTGAAGATTGCCGTCGATATGGTTGGCGAGAAGCTGATTACTCGCGACGAGGCGCTGATGCGACTGGAGCCGACCGAACTGGATCAGTTGCTACACCCGCGCATTGACCCCGAAGCTGAGCTTGAGGTTGTCGCCAAGGGCCTGGCGGCCTCTCCGGGCGCGGCGTCCGGTAAGGTCGTGTTTCATGCTGACGAGGCCGTCCGTCTCGCCGAACGCGGCGAACGCACGATCCTGGTGCGGATGGAAACCAATCCGGATGATATCGCCGGCATGATTGCGTCCGAAGGCATTTTGACTTCGCGCGGAGGTATGACCTCGCACGCGGCGGTTGTCGCCCGCGGCATGGGCAAGCCGTGTGTCGTCGGCTGCGAGGACATTCGCGTCTATGAAGCGCGGCGTCAGTTTGCCATCGGCACGCTGGTTATCAAAGACAAGGATATCATTACGATCAACGGCACGACTGGCGAGGTGATGCTCGGTGAAGTGCCGACGATCGACCCGGAATTGTCGGGCGAATTCGGTACTTTCATGAAGTGGGCGGACGAAGTGCGGAAAATCGGTATCCGCACCAATGCCGACACGCCTCAGGACGCAGCCGTAGCGCGCAAGTTCGGCGCCGAGGGTATTGGGCTCTGCCGCACCGAGCACATGTTCTTCGGCAAGAACCGCTTGCCGCACATCCAGGCAATGATCCTGGCGACGACCCAAGCCGACCGCCAGACCGCTCTCGATCGGCTCTTTCCGTTCCAGAAAGGTGATTTCAAAGGCATTTTCGAGGCTATGGAAGGCTTGCCAGTGACGATTCGCACGATCGATCCGCCGCTGCATGAGTTTCTGCCTAAACGCGAGGATGTACTCAAGCAGCTTGAAGAACTGGACGGTGACGCCGACAAGGCTGATGAAATCGAAAAGCTCAAGAAGATCATCGAGCGTATCGACCAGTTGCATGAGCAAAATCCGATGATGGGCCACCGCGGTTGCCGCCTGGGCATCACGTACCCGGAAATCACGGAGATGCAGGTCCGCGCCATTCTCACGGCCGCTGCCGAATTGATCAAAGATGGCAAGAAAGTTTACCCGGAGATTATGATTCCGCTGGTCGGGCACAAGAACGAGTTGGCCAACCAGCGCGAAGTCGTTCTGCGGGTCGCCGATCTGGTAATGCGCAAGCACAAGATCGAGATTCCGTTTCTTGTTGGCACGATGATCGAAATCCCGCGTGCGGCTCTGACGGCGGATGAAATCGCGCACGAAGCGCAGTTTTTCAGTTTCGGTACGAATGACCTGACCCAGATGACGATGGGCTTTTCGCGCGACGATGCCGGGAAATTCCTGCGTTTCTACTACGACAAGGGCATTCTTGAAAAGGATCCCTTTGTTTCGCTGGATCAATCCGGTGTCGGCCAGTTGGTACGCATTGCCAAGGAAAAGGGCCGCTCGATCAAGCCGGATCTCAAGCTCGGTGTCTGCGGCGAACATGGCGGCGATCCCAATTCGATCGACTTCTGCTACCGTGTTGGCCTGAACTACGTCTCTTGTTCGCCCTTCCGCGTCCCGATTGCGCGCCTCGCGGCCGCGCAGGCGGTGATCAGGGAGAAGCAGGGGAAGGACGCTGCCAAGGCGATTGGATCGGCGTAGGACGAATGTGTATTAGGTGCGTGAGGGTGTTCTAGGGATGACTCAGGCGCTTGATAGGACATTGGCCAGCCAAGGTGGCCATCGGGGATTGTCAAAAGACCACGCACATATGGTCTTGGTCATTTGTGAATGTCCCGGCTTTTCGCAAGAGGGAAAACTGCGAATCGATTGTGTTCGCATCGTGTCTGGTGCAGGTTTAATTGTGCAAAACGACTGTGCAGGCTGGCGAGATCGGCTGAGTCTCTTCAAGACGAGAGCGATTTGGCAAGAGAATGATGTTCCATATCGATGCCATGATTCTTGAGTTGCGCCGAGCAATCATTGTTCGGCAAGTACTAGCGTTGCTGATTTGTCTATGTGTGTCGTGCGCGGCTCCAGTGGCTGTTTCGACGTATCCAAGCCTAACGCCTAGTGAACAATCATCAAAAGCGTGTAGAGAATCTTATGCAGAAATCGACGTTTTGGGTGCGCTACCCGCACCGGGTCACTATCAACAAGTCGGATTTATTCAGACTGAGCAGTACTCGACAAGTGAATTGTTCTATAGTTCAGACAGCGAGCAAATTCGAGCTGCGCAGATCGCCGCGTGCAAGATGGGTGCGGACGCAATTGTCTTAGTTTCTGGTGACTCGGATCAAGGATCGTTTTGGGGACCATTGGGTGGGGTCCAGTACAAGGATGAACGGTCCAACCGTATCGTGGCCATCCGTTACGTCACACACTCGGCCCCCAGTGCAGATCTTGACAAAGAGGCGCCAGAAACTAAGGCAGATTCGGCAGAGAGACTTCGCCCCGGATACCTTAAAGGATTTTGGAACATGACCTGGGGGAAAGATACTACGGCCGTAAGGAATATGATGACCCGGATTCGCGGTGCAATCGAATACGGAAGAGAAATCGACTCGCTCTGTCTTTGCGCCAACTTTGGTGATTGCACAAAGCTGTTGTTTAGAGGAAGTTTCGGTACTATTGACAGCTTGACAATCGGATTAGGTTCTTCAGGTAACGCCGGACTCTTGGGGGCAGAGCTTCGACGCGAATTCTCCGACAATCAAACCGCCGAGAAGAAGTTCTTATCATTCAATCTCTTCTTGGAATCAATGTATGGAAAACCGACAAGGAGATTGACTGATACTTTGTACTGGTACTTCAACGATGGTGGGTCTGTATCATCAATGCTCTCAAAGGACTCCTCAGTATTCCGCATTCGATCGGAGTTCAACAGCCAGCTCCGAGATAGCCTTATCACCCTGATGACTCTTGAGGCAAGACAACCCGATTTTCGGTTAGTCTCTTGGGGTGACTCGATTGGGCATGTTCGAGCCCAGGAATCTGCTGCGACACTTGACTCAACTGGAAATGACTGTCTTTCCTACTCGGGGATGTTGGGTGATCGTTCTTGTCGTATTCTCTACTCCTTTAGAGACAGTATTCTGCGTTCAGCTGAATATCAAGTTCTTCCACGCACAACTTCGGACAATGTAACCTCAGACTTCAGCGCTTTCTTGGTTCAGAAATATGGTGAACGGAGCGAAGACCCCGCATTCAGAAGCCAGCGATTTATTGAGATAACATCATCACCAGAGAAGACGTGCCTCGGGGAGAAATGCCGCTTTCTTGGTGCTTGGGCACTTATAGAAACCATAATTGTACTTTACTCAGAAGATGAAACGGCGCGAATCAAATACTATGACCGACTGTGGTTGTATAGTAAGCTCCAAGCTGAGGCAAGGTCTGTCATCAACGACTTATGAAGGCTGAAAGTCAAGACTGTTGTCTTTGGCCTGAATTCAACAATCGATAATCTTCAAGTCTTGGCGAACAGCAATGAGCATCTGGTCGGCAACAATTTTGTGTTGGAACTGCTAATTGTGCCGCCCGACTCAGAGCGCTGGTGCACTTAAGATCGTGTTCCATGCCAAGTTCCGTTCCACGGGGAATGAAGCAAACCCAAAACATGTCGACTTGTGATAGGTTACAAATGAACGCCTTGACACCCTGCTCAATGTGCGTATCTTTATAATCGCTAGTCAAGTCCACGTAGCCATTTGCTATCGCCGCAACTCCGCCTGCGGGGAGGCTCTATGTTCAGGTTGCTGTTACTCTCATGCGCCGTAGCTGTTTGGTAGCTGTCTTCAGTGGTCGTACCAACATCTATCCATGCTGCACCTTCCAAATCATATGCGTCGAGTTCGCCGACTGCCCTTTTCTTTGACTACGACACCCGCCTCGACGCCAACAACCTCGAAATGTTCGTTTATAACGACGGGAATTTTGCCTAAGACAATGCGAATGTTCTGGGTAAAACCGATGGGCTTTACTACCCAAGAGGGACCAGTAAGACTGTGGTCTATGGCGCCGGTCTCTGGCTGGGCGCTCAGGTTGCCGAAGAAGCGCGAGTTGCGATCGCCGAATATAGCTCCGAATTCGTTCCGGGACCGATGGCTAACGGTGCCTATCAGCCCGACAATGCTCAGTTCAAAGTCTACAAGGTCCGAAGAAGCGACACGCCCGCCAGCAATCCGGATTACGCGAATTGGCCGGTGAGTCAGGGCGCACCGGTTGACGCCTACGGCGACCCGCTGATCCTGGGTGACGTGATGACTTGGTCGGTTTTTAATGACGCCAATCCTAACCAGCACGCAAAT
Organism: uncultured Ignavibacteria bacterium; assembly: GCA_964584025.1. Lineage (GTDB taxonomy): Bacteria > Zixibacteria > MSB-5A5 > CAIYYT01 > CAIYYT01 > JADJGC01. The sequence goes on along the minus strand of CAZOYE010000021.1, from coordinate 2,800 downwards.
GACGCCGGCAGCACGCAACCGGTGGGCGTCGAGGTTCACCATACGGCTTTGGGATGGTTTCGCTCTGCCCCTCTGGGAAACGCGTACTTCTTGAGATACCTCATCCTGAATCAGGGCGGTAACACGCTCGATAGCGCCTATGTCTCGATCTGGGCCGACCCTGACCTGGGCAACGCCTCAGATGATCTAGTTGGCTGCGACACACTTCTCTCGCTCGGATAGTGTTATAACGAGGGGGAAGATGCAGTTTACGGCGCTGCTCCGCCGGCGGTGGGCTTTGATTTCCTGCGCGGCCCGCTCGTCGCAGGACTACCGGCAGATACCGGCTGGCTGAACGGCGTGGCGCGGCCCGGCTTCAAGAATCTGGGAATGTGCTCGTTCAACAAGTATATCAATGGAACTGATCCCGCGATTTTGACAGAGTCTTACGGCTACATGAATGGTCTGGCCAAAGACCCGAACACCGGCGAAATGACGCCGATGATCAACCCGACAACCGGCCAACCCACGCGATTCGCTGTCTCGGGTGATCCGACGACAATGACCGGCTGGGTCGACGCAGCCGCATCCGACCGCCGTTTGATGCTGAGCGCCGGTCCCTTCACCATGGCACCGGGAGGCACTTAGGAAGTGGTTGTAGCGGTACTGGTCGGGCAGGGATACGGCCCAATCAACTCAGTTACTGAGCTGAAGCTGGTCGATGCCGCCATTCAAGCGGTTTTCGCCGGGGGCATTGGCTCAGGCGAATACCCGTGCGGTGATACCGACGGATCACTCCGCATAGATATCAGCGATGCAGTCTACATGGTGAATTACATCGTCGCATATGGTCCGGGGCCGATCGGCGCGGCTGACATCAACTGCGATGGCTCAACCAACATCACAGATATCGTTTACCTGATCAACTATCTGTTTGCTTTTGGGCCCGCACCCTGTGCGGCCTGCGATTAACGGGAAGGTCCCTAATCCTTCAGTCCCGGAATGGCGTGGAGCAAGAACGCCCTAAGCCATGCTCTTACATACCATTCACTCTAGTGCGCCACTTCAGAATCGACCGTGCGCGAAACTCGACCAAATAAGTCCATTGACTTGGAGATTGCGACCACCTAATTTCGCGGGATGAATTTGAAAGTCAGAAGTTTGAAATTGAGGTAGACAATGGACAAAAGCATCTCGCTCCGCCTCGCGGAGTGGGCTCACGCACTGAAATTCGAAGACGTTCCCGCTGAAGTAATCGTTGCGGCAAAGCGAATTCTTCTCGATTCGATCGCGTGCTGCCTGGGCGGATACCATTCGCACGACTCGAAAGTCATGCGCAAAGTCATCGACGGCCTCGGCGGCAGACCCGAGTCGACAATTCTGGGATCGTCAGTCAAGACAAACAGCTACAATGCGGCACTCATGAACGCCATCCAGATCCGTTCGATGGACTACAACGACATCTATTGGAAGGAAGATCCGTCGCATCCGTCCGATATCATCCCGGCGGCGATCGCTCTGGGAGAACGTGAGGGCAAATCAGGGAAAGATCTGCTGCTTGCTATCGTCATTGCCCATGAGATCGAAATGCGAATGTGCGAATTTGCCCATCCGGGTATACGCGAAAGAGGGTGGCATCACGCGACCCTGACCGCGTTCTGTTCTCCCCTCGCCGCTGGGAAGATGCTAGGCCTCTCGGCAGAACAGATGATGCACGCCATCGCCATCTCGGGTTGCCGTTCGTTCACTCCGGGAGCGATCGCAGCCGGCAAGCTCTCGATGATGAAAAACACTGCGGATCCGCTTTCGACCCACGCCGGCGTGCTCAGCGCGCTGCTGGCGAAGGAGGGCTACACAGGTACGATTCAGATCTTCGAGGGCAAAGAGGGCATGTACCAGGTACTCGGCGGTAACTTCGAGACCGAGGTCCTGTTCAACGGGCTTGGCAGCGATTGGCGGGTGCCGCAAATTGCGTTCAAAGCATTCCCGACAGAGTACCTGACGCAATCGCCGGTGACGGCCGCGCTGAAGCTCATCAAGGAAGAAAACATCACTTGGGATCAGATCGAGGAAGTCCGCGTGTACACGATTCACCGCGCCGTGGATATTCTCGCCGATCCTACCAAGTATCATCCCAGGGAGAAGGAAACTGCCGACCACTCGATGCCGTACTGTGTCGGAGCCGCGATCATGGATCGTATGGTGACACCCCTGCAGTTTCTGCCAGGACGGATCGCCGACCAGACGCTGATCGATTTCATCCAGCGAATCAAGGTCTTTGCTGATGATGAACTTGAAGCCCGATTCCCGAAGGTTCAGCCGTCGCGCGTCGAATTCACGCTGAAAAATGGTGCCGCCCTTTCGAAGTCGGTAGACTTTGCTCAGGGTGATCCGCGTGAACCGATGACCGATCAGGATTTGATGGATAAATTCTACGGGCTGACTAAGCCGTACATTTCCGATGCACACCGACGCAAGATTGCCGAGACGATTGCCAACCTCGAGAAGGTCAGCAAGGTGAGTAGGTTCGTCGCAGAATTGGTGATGCCCGGTAGAGGTAAGGCGCCCAAGGTCGCCGCAAAGGCCAAGCCGGCAAAGAGGGTCAAGAAGCAAGCGCCAAAGGCAAAGCCCGCGAAGAAGGTCAAAGCCAGACAAGCCCCGAAGAAGAAAGTGACGGCAAGGAAAGCCAAGCCGAAACAACGGCGCAAGTAGCGGCGAAGATCGCGGGTACTGTTAGCGTAAGCCGCTTTAATCCACCGCACACAAAAACACAACGGGCGACCCCTTGGGGTCGCCCGTGTTGTTTATCCGCTACTACCGG
>CAZOYE010000020.1:8657-66220 GCA_964584025.1 uncultured Ignavibacteria bacterium | reverse complement strand
ATTGTTTGCTTAGATACTCCAATTCTGTGGTCCGATAGGCCCGCCGCTGCCGCCGTCGTCGTAGGCTGTCCACAAACCACTTCAGTTCCAACCGAAGCAACTTGCTCCCGCCCAGCACGGGGCAGCCGAATTGTGAGACGTAGAAATCAAGCAATTGCGAAACCGGCGCAAACCAGCAGTCGCGTTGGCTGAGCTCGGTGAGCCGCTCACGCGTGACGGTGTTGACTCTATCTCCCTCAACAAAGCCTTTTCCGAAATGCGTGCTGACAATACAGAACCCGCCGTCGCGCTCGAGCGCGTCCTGATTTTCGCCGCTGAGCAACTGATTGAATTCTTCTACATTTTCCGCGTCGTTGCTGAGAAACCACGCATTAACCCACGGTGTTGCCTGGGAGCGATACACGACCGGAGACTTGACATCCAGCAGGTTCAATCCGGTGAAGGTGAAACTGCGCACGTAGCGCGTGTGCCGCTGCGCCAGATCACCCCAAAAGTAAGCCGAGTTCTCGAGATGTCCCTCGAAATAACCCCGGTCGTCACCGCGTAAGAGCGCATACAATCGCCTTGTTAGACCGAAGGCAAAACGATCGGCACCCCAGTACAGGTTGTCTTTGTTGCGTCCGTGCGCGGCGACGCTGCTGGGATACTCGCCGAATATCTTATGATAGCGGGAAAGTGCCTCTTCGATGCGCGGCCGCTCCGAACTCTCCATACTCGCGCCATGGAATCCGATCTCGAAACCCGCGCGCCGCAATTCTCGCATATAGGTCGCATATGCCTCATTCTCCAGCGTATCGGAACCCGCATAGTCGCTCGAACCCAAATAGTCGCAGCCCCAGACGGACTTGGTTGTCAGAATTCCCAGGTCCCGCAGGTAATCGTAAAGGGGGCGAATCGAGGCTAGCGTGGCTACATCCGTGTCGTCGAACACGGAGAAGGCGCAGCGCTTGCCGCCGGGATAGGTGATCTTCATTCCGGTCCAAGCCCTCCGGCGGCATCAGTATAGCCGCGCGTGATATAGGAGCCGGGGAAGAGCTTCGTGAAGTCAAGCCGCGGATTACTGGAACCAAAACCGGCATAGATAGTCGAGGGCAACTTAACGAAAGCGCACCGTGCTAAGGCTCGCCGTAGTTGAGGCAATTCACCCGAGAACATCACCAGATCGACTCTCTCGTCACACCCTCTTTTCAAGAAATATTGCAGGAGAGCGTCAAGCGACGACGGGTCGCTGCTGTCCCACAGCGCATCGACCACATTCAAACCCTTGAGACCGTGCAACAGTCCTCCATCCTGATAGTCTTTGACCGCGTAAATCGCCCAGGACGTAATTGTCTTGTCGTCTCTGCACTCGATCTTCCCCCACGTCTTGCGATGATCAAACTGCCAGTTGAGATAGTCCGCCTTGCGCACGTGCGTTACGGTGAAGCCGGCTTTTTCCCGATTCCACAACGCATCGATGTCGTGGCTGAAGTTTCTCACTTCACTCACGGTATACCGGCTCGCCTTGCGCATGTGCGACTTCACTCTGCGCAAGCCTTGCCAACTGCGTATGCCGGCCGCCAGCGGAGCGCGCAGCATTCGCAGCGCCGGCTTCGCGATCGGGGCAAAACGCGATGGCACGAATCGGTCCATGCCTTCTCCGCTCAACTGGGAGAGAAAACGCTTCGGATTGACGATGTGCACGTGATCGGCAATCCTGCCCGGCCACACCCATCCGGCGGCGACGAAGGCCTTCATCGAGGGTCGAACGCGCGCAACCCCGGTCACTAACGGCGTGGCTGATGTGATGCAGGCCGCCAATTGACGGGCGATGCCCCCGCCGCGATACTCGGGGAGCACGTGGATACCGCTCAGCCAATGCGCTGGCCGCTCGCTGCCGTCGACCCACAGCTCGAATGGAGTCGAGGTCACATGGCCGATGATCTTCTCGCCGTCGAGCGCGATCGCTGTCGGCACGGGTTCCCGTTGATAGGGGTTAAGAAAAACCTTGCCGCGATCATCGGGTTTCTCGCTCGCCGATGGACCGGAGCCTTCGCCAAAAATCATTCGGCAGAACTCCTCTACTCGCTCGCGTTCGGCGCCCTCGCGGCAGAGTCGAACTTCAATCACTGGCACTCTCGCAATCGTATCGCATAAGTTTCTGGGGTACACATTGAATGGGTTCTCTTAACTCCCGCAACCAATTTGTTGTTTCAACGTGGTACGTTGATACGCGGCTCGTCGGCACTTCCGAGGGCGAAACCTACCCGGGGCGCAGCCTCTCGCCGCGAAACGCGCCATTAGCGCCTTTATCGGCAAGTATGGCTGTTGCAACATCTTTGCTTGATTCTTGCCGGGAGTTTCGCTTTAGTATCCCTGTTACCGATTCACCGGTCTGGTCGATACTTAACTGAGGGTGAGGGCGGATGTGGCCACTTGCACGCGTGCGGCGGCTCAAGATCAGACTCTACACGCTTGAAGCGGTTTGTTCATTTTTGGCGGAAGGCAAGCTTGATCATAGTCGAAGATTACCGGGATGCGAGTGAGACAGAATGGAAGGAATTCGTCGCAGCCGCACCGGGTGCGACGATTGCACACGAAATCGGATTCAGAAAAGTGCTGGCGGCAGGGCTCGGCTGCAAGCCCCATTACCTTCTCGCCCGCAGCAACGGCGCAATCTCCGGCGTTTTGCCACTTTTTCTCGTCCGAACCTGGTGGAACGCGCGTTATCTGGTCTCCGTCCCCTGGCTGGACTATGGCGGCATCTGTACTCACGAGGCCGAGAGCGAACGCGCGCTTCTGTTTCGCGCCAAGTCGTTGGCGGACGAGAACGGTGCCAGCTTCATAGAATTCCGATCGGTCGAGCCCACTCACCAAGATCTCGCGACAGTCACCGAGCGTGTCACGTTCCTTGTCGACCTTTCGTTGGGCGCCGAAACGCTTTGGAAGGGCTTTGATGCCAAGCTGCGCAACCAGATTCGCAAAGCGCAAAAGTCCGAGCTGAAGGTCGAATTCGGCGGATTGAACTTCGTTGACGAATTCTATCGCGTCTTTTCGACCAAGATGCGCGACCTGGGCACTCCGGTCTGGAGTAAACGACTCTTCGTGGAGATCCTTACGAAGATGCCGGATAATTCAGAGATTGTCCTGGTCAGGCGCGGTGAAGAGACCGTTACAGGCGCTTTGCTGCTGAAGTCGAAAGGCCGCGAGTACATACCCTCGGCGGCATCCTACGACAAATTCCTGAAGTTGTGCCCATACCACGCCCTCTATTGGACCGTGATCGAACGGGGATGTCGCGAAGGGGCGCGCTGGTTTGATTTTGGCCGATCGTCGATCGACTCTCCGACGTACAAATTCAAGATCCAGTGGTCGGAGAATCCGGTACCGCTCGCTTGGCAATATTCGATGCATCGAATGAAGGAAGTCCCGCAAATCAACCCGGGAAATCCGAAGTATCGGCTGGCGCAGGAAGTCTGGCGGCATCTGCCGCTCAGCCTCGCCAATTTGCTCGGCCCGGCAGTGATACGGAACTTTCCGTAGTGCGTAACACATAACGCAGGCCTGTTGATCAGATGTTGAGCACGAATACCATGAAGCACTACTTAATCGCCCCGGCAGGTACGCCCATCGTCTTTGGCGAACTGGTGCGAACGTTGACCGACCGACTCAAGCGCTCCTCTCAATACGAGGCTCTTTCAGAACGAATCCGGCGTTTTACCGGCCTGCCGCACAGCTATTTCTTCAACAGCGGTCGAGCGGCGCAGGCCGTGCTTCTGCAGTCGATGCGCGAATTGAGAGAAGGGTGCAGCGAGGTTGTGCTTCCGGCCTACACCTGTTACTCCGTGGCTGCCTCCGCCGTGCGCGCAGGTCTGAAAATCCGCATTATCGACGTCGACCCCGAATCATTCGATTTCGATTATTCAGCACTCGAACGGGCAGGCGGGGCGCCGATCGCCGCCGTCGTTGGCTGCAATCTTTTCGGCGTTCTCAATGACTGGCCCCGTCTGCAAGCGCTGTCTAAGTCGCACGGCTACTTTCTCGTCGATGACGGCGCCCAATCATTCGGCGTACGGGAGAACGGGCGCGCCTCCGGCACCTTTGGCAGCGCCGGATTCTACAGCCTCGGGCGCGGCAAGGCGCTCACGACCTACAGCGGTGGAATCCTGGTGACCGACAATGAAGTGCTGAACCAGAAGCTCGCCGATAAATTCGCGGCCATTCCGACGGTCGGCGTCGCCGAGGAAATCACCAGCTACCTGAAGATGGCTCTCTACGCCGCATTTATTCGTCCGAATCTGTATTGGATTCCTGCCTCACTGCCCTTCTTGGGAATCGGCGAGACCATCTACGAAGAGGACTTCAAAATCGGCCGCCTCTCGCGCGTTCAGGTCACTGCCGGCTCGGTCATCTTCGAAAACGTGCTCTATTTTCATCGGATGCGCGCCGCCAACGCCCAGCACTTGGCCCGCCTGGTGCTCGAACTGGAGCAGTTTAAGGTCCCCGGCTGGCACGATATCAAGACCCCGGCCTATCTCAGGCTTCCTGTTTTGGCGCCAAATCGCGAAGCCCGCGAGCGAGCGATCACCGAGTTAAGGCGGCGCCGAATCGTGGCCACGAGGATGTATCCTTCAACTCTCCGCCAAATCCCGGGTATCGAGAATCATCTCGCCACTCTCGATTCCGATTTTCCCGGAGCCCAACTTCTGGTTGACCGACTTTTCACCTTGCCGACACATCCGTACCTGGCTGACCAGGACTTTGATAACATCATTGCAGGTCTCAAGGCCGTCTGAATCCTCGATAGCCAATCATGCTGCAGGTAATCAAACAACTCGCCGCTGGCTCCCTCTACTATTCAGGCCTGACGCGGTTCAGTCGGCAATGGCGCGGCAAGCAAAACGGCTGCCTTCCGCCGGTCCTGATGTATCATCGCGTATTGCCTGATCCGACAGAACCCACAGAGTATGCCCAGACCGGTATCGCCGTGTCGGCGCAGGCTTTTGAAAGGCAGATCGCCTATTTGGCGCAAAACTACGTGACATTAACGGCGGGTGGTATGGTGGAACACTTGTGTGCTGGCCGATCCCTCCCCGATAACTGCGCGGTTGTCACTTTTGACGACGGTTGGATTGACAACTACACTACCGCCTACCCGATTCTGAAGAAACATCGCGTTCCGGCCACCATCTTCTGTTGTGCGGACTTCGTTGGCACCACGAGGAAATTCTGGTTTCACGAACTCCTGCACGCCATTCTCTGGAACCAGCTCGGCGTTGACGACCTCCAGGTTGCACTCGACCGGTTATCTGACAACGCGGCGAGCACGCACAGAATACCCGCGACACTTCAGGGCATCTTTTTGATCGATCACTTCATGCGGCGCGTAAAAGACCTCCCGTCGGAGCAGGTGGGCTCACTCCTGGGGGATATCATAAGTCGCAGCAAAACCGATCCCTCGTGGAGCCGGCGTCGCTTTGTTCTCAATTGGGACGAAATCCGCAGCATGGATCCTGAAATCATTGAAATCGGCTCTCACGGATCTTCCCACCGGCTGCTGACGGCCGTTTCCAGTGCAGAAGCTCGGGCCGAACTCATCGACTCCAAGCAAATCCTCGAACAGAATCTCAACCGGCCGGTGGACGTTGTCGCTTATCCAAATGGCGCATATGACGACACAATTAAAGAAATGGCGATTGCAGCTGGATATCGCGGCGCCTTCACGGTTGGCAGCGCGGCAGATAATCTGGACAGATTTGCTCTCCCAAGAATCGGCTTGCATGAAGGCGCGACGGCCGGATTTCGTGGAATGTTCTCCCGCGCCAAGTTCGCCTTGTTGCTGAACCGGAGAACCGGTCGAAAAATTGATGACGAGCAAACACCGGCTAACAGCCTATATTAGCCGCCGGCACTTGCGCAAACGGAGTCAGAATTCATGGACCGATCGACACTTTCAAAAATCTATGGCTATCTGCGCGGTTTTCTTCTGCTTCGCCGCGTGAAGACGACCGGACCGATCAAGGTCTACGGCCGCGTCAAAATCAAAAATCCGGTCGGCAAGATCACGATCGGCAAGCGCAGCAAGTTGTACCCCGGCGTTGTCTTCGATTTTGAGGCCGCACCGCCGGGAACTACACCCGAGATTACCATCGGCGAGTTCTCGTCGCTGGGCGACCGCACGGAGATTCATTGCGGCGGTCAGGTTATTATCGGCGACCGCGTCAGCCTCTCGTGGGATGTCCTCGTTATGGAAAGTGACTATCATACGGCAGGGCACGGCGATGCCAGACCGCGACCGATTATCATCGAAGACGATGTCTGGATCGGGGCTCGCTCTACGATTCTTAAAGGTGTGCGCATTGGGCATAGTGCAATCGTGGGTGCCTGCGCGGTCGTTACCAAAGATGTGCCGCCCTATAGCGTCGTGGCAGGAAACCCGGCAAGAATCGTGAAAACCTTAACGCCGCCCGATAGCCCGGATACAAAGCCCGGCACGCAGGGCAGCGCCGCCGGCGATAGGCAATGAACGCTGGCAGAATCAATCTCGTCCACGTAGTTCTGGAGATGGGTATCGGCGGGTTGCAGCGTCTGATTACCGACATGTCGCTCGCCATGGATCGGGACAAGTTCAACATCGAGGTCATCTGTCTGGATGAACTGGGATGTTTTGCGGAAGTACTCCAGGGTCACGGTATTCCGGTGACCTTGCTGCGACGCCGCGACCGGCATCTCGCGCTTTACCCTTTTCGGTTGGCGCGACTTTTCAGAAAACGGAATGTACACATCGCTCACATGCACCCCGGAACATTGATTTTCGGCGTTCTGGCGGCGCAAATCTCCGGCCGGCCAGTAACAGTCTATACCGAACATGGCCGCGGAGTTCCGGAAATGCCGATGCGTCTCGTCGAAGACCGCGTTTCCGGCGTGCTCATGGATCAAGTCATTGCGGTGTCAAGAGAGCTTGAGGTCTACATGGCCGAAGTTGTCAAGATTCCCGCTCGCAAGATTTGCACAGTCATCAACGGTATCTGCACCGACGAGTTTATCCCGCGACCCAAATCGACCGAATTGCTGGCGGAATTCAACATTTCTCCCCAATCACCGGTACTGGGAACCGTAGCCAGAATCGACAAAGTCAAAGACCAGATCACTATGATCAAGGCCGCTAAGATCGTTCGCCAGTCGTTCCCAAACGCCAGGTTGTTGATAGTCGGCGACGGCACCGATCGGCAGGAAGTCGAGTCCTTCATCGATGAACAAGGGCTCCGCGAGTCAGTGACAATCACCGGGCAGCGAAACGATGTCACCGCAATGCTGAATCTCTTTGACATCTTTTTGCTGTCTTCTCTGCGCGAAGGCACGAGCATATCATTGTTGGAAGCGATGTCATCGGGCGTTGCGCCGATCGTCACGAATGTCGGTGGCAATCCAGCCATCGTTGCCGACGGAGTAGACGGGCTGCTGGTCGAGCCCAAGAACCCGGAACAACTGGCCGCGGCAATCTCCGGATTGCTGCGGGATGCCGAACGTCGGCGGCTCTACGCTGGGCGCGCCGTCACGAAAGTGCGCGAGCACTTCAGTATTGCAGCGATGACCCGGCAATATGTAGAGATCTATGCGCGCCACCTTGGCAAGCGCCGAAAATTTCGTCGGCTTGTGGAGTGACTCAGTGACAAGCGTTGGGAACATTGTCCCGGGTGGCGGTACGATCCACCCTTGGAGTGAATATCTGGCATGTTGGAAACGATCGCATTAGTCATACTCGTTCTGTCTCTGGCGCTGATTGCGTGGGTCTACTTCGGCTATCCGGCGTTTCTGCTGGTCTGTGCACAGATCATTCGCCGCCCGCCCCTGCGCTCACAGGAATTGCCGCACGTGACGCTTGTCATCACTGCCCACAATGAAGAGAAACGTATCGCGCAGAAGCTGGAAAATGCCCTGGCTCAGGATTACCCGGCCGGTAAGCTGCATGTGATCGTTGTTTCCGACGCCTCGACCGATGGCACCAACGAAATCGTCGGCAGTTATGCGCAGCGCGGCGTGAAACTGATGGTCATGCCGGAACGCCACGGCAAGCACTTTGGCCAGGGTCGCGGCGTGCAGGCCGCAACAACGGACATTGTTGTTCTGTCGGATGCGACAACGTTCCTGAAAAACGACGCCATCCGTACTATCGTCGGGAACTTCGCCGATCCCGAAATCGGCTGCGTTTCCGGTATGGACGACATGAAGGAAAACGAAGACACCTCGGCCGGCGAGGGCGCCTATGTGCGCTATGAAATGGCGCTGCGGCGCCTGGAGAGCAAGGTTTCCTCGCTGGTGGGGGCTTCCGGGTCGTTTTTTGCCGTTCGCAAAGACATGTGCGACGGCTGGATCGACGACATGTCGTCAGACTTCTACCTTCCGATCATGACCTACATGAAGGGTTTTCGCTCTGTCCTGGACGAACACGCCATAGGTTACTACAGCGTCTTACACGATCCGTCGCGCGAATTCCATCGCAAGTTGCGCACCATCGTCCACGGCCTGGAAGTGCTGTTCCACTTCAAGAGAATCCTCAATCCTTTTCGCTACGGCCTGTACGCCATCCAGATGTGGAGCCATAAGCTGCTGCGCTGGGCAGTGCCGTTCGCGATGATCACCGCTTTTCTTGCAAATGCGGCGCTCGTCGGAGCCGGGATGTTTTATCAGGTGTTATTGGGAGTGCAAGTCCTGCTCTACCTGCTGGCGCTTTTGGGCTATTTGGTCAAACCGCTGCAGAGCTCTGTCGCCTTTCGCATTCCGCTCTACTTTCTCATGGTCAATCTTTCGATTTTCGCCGCCTGGATCCAGTATTGGCGCGGTGTGAAATACGTGGTATGGAAAGCAACCGAAAGGTAGCCGTCTGTCACTTGATATCGGGCGATCTGTGGGCGGGCGCCGAGGCGCAGGCGTTCATCATGATCAGCGCGCTGGCGCGCCGCAGCGATCTGCGCCTGTCGGCGCTCGTACTTAATCGGGGCAAGCTCAGCGCCAGACTTGCGGAAGCCGGCGTCCCGGTCAGCGTGATCGAAGAAAGCCGCAGCAGCTTTCGGCAGATCGTCAACGAGGCGCAGAGATTGCTCGGCGCCGGTGGAATAGACATTATTCATTCACACCGATACAAGGAGAACCTGCTGGCGGCATTAATCAAACGCCGTTGCGGCGTGCACGCGCTGGTGCAGACCGTGCATGGCGTTCAAGAGCGCCTGCCAGGTTGGAAACAAGCGAAGGTCAGATTGTACGGCAGCCTGAACCAATTCGTCTCGCGGAAGTATTTTTCACGCATTCTGCCGGTGTCGCGCGATATCCACGCTCAACTCGGCGCGAAGTACTCCGCCGGCAAATTGACGCTTCTTCACAATGCCATCGACGTCGCCGCTGTTAAACCCGGCCAGGCCGCCGGGGTAATCCGGGCACAACTTGGGCTAAACCCGGAGGACATTGTGATCGGAAGCGTCGGTCGACTCGTTCCGATCAAGGGGTTTGAGGTCTTCCTGCGTGTCGTTGCGGAAACCCGCAAATCGATTTCAGGTCTCCGCTTCTTGCTGATCGGCGACGGTCCGGGGCGGGCAAGCCTGGAGAAGCTGGCGCTTGAACTGGGCGTGGCGGATGTAGTGACTTTTGCTGGATTTCGCGATGATATCATTGATGTTGTTAACGCCCTCGATATATTTATGATGACGTCCTGGCATGAGGGAGTCCCCGTGGCATTACTGGAGGCGATGGCGCTCTCAAAGCCGGTCATCTCGACAGCCGTCGGAGGAGTCGTCGAAGTGATCGAGTCCGAGCACTCCGGAATCCTGGTACCGGCGGGCGACCACGCGGCACTGGCGCAGGCTTGCATTCGCTTGGCGCAGGCAAGCGACCTGCGTCAGAGGCTCGGACAAGAAGCGCGGCGCCGGGTTGAAGCCGATTTTTCGTCGTCTGCCCAAAGCCAAAAGCTGGCCGAGATATACTGGAGCCTGATAAGCTGATATGAAGATACTGTTCTTCTCACATTTTATTCCGCATCCGCCGACCGGCGGCGCTTCATTGCGCAATTTTAACATTGTTAAAGAACTGGGACGCAACAATGAATTGCATCTTCTGACCTTTACGCAGACAAACCGCCACGCCACGCGCGAAAAAATCCAGCGCAGCCGCGACTTCCTCTCCCCATTTTGCCGCGACATCACAATTCTCGATGTCCCGACTGATCTCAGTCGCCTGAAGTGGTACAGCCTCCTCGCATTCAATACGCTCTCGCGCGACCCTTACTCGGCATGGCGCTTTTGGTCTCGTGAAATGGTGCAGGCGCTGAATGCAACACTTGACAGGCACAAATTCGACATTATCCACGTTGACACGATTGCCTTGGCTGGCTATCTGAGATACATGCGCGGACTGCCCGCGATCCTCAATCACCACAACGTCGAATCCACGCTCCTTCTGCGGCGCGCTGCGACCGAGCGGAACCCTGCGACGAAGCTCTACATCGCGCGCCAGGGAAGGAAGCTCCGCCGTGCCGAAACTTTGGCGATTGGAAAGTACGACGGCAACATCGCTGTCTCCGATCTGGATCGCGAAGAACTCCTTGGTTACTGCCCGCATGCCGACGTTACCGTTATTCCCAATGGCACGGACACCGACTTCTTCGCGCCGGTTGCCGGCATTGAGCCGGACAACAGCCTTGTTTTTGCAGGCTCGATGGGGTGGTACCCCAATGCCGATGCGATGATCCTTTTCGCGCGCGATATCTGGCCGATTATCAAGCGGGAAGTACCGGGCATCGTGATGAATCTGATCGGCTCGGCTGCGCCGCCCGAGGTGCTGCGTGTCGGCGCGAGCGATCCGCAATTCAAGTGCCTCGGCTTTGTTGACGATGTTCGTCCGTATATCACAGCGGCGTCCGTTTACGTTGTGCCGATTCGCGTTGGCGGGGGCACACGGTTGAAGATTCTGGATGCTATGGCCATGGCAAAGGCAATTGTCAGTCACCCGATCGGCGCCGAAGGATTAATCGTGCAGGATGGCAAGGACATAGTCATCGCCGAAGATCCGGCATTTTTTGCCGAACAGGTGATTGCCTTGCTTCGCGACGAAACGCGGCGTCAGGTGTTGGCTCAGGAAGCGCGCCAAACCGCCATTAACCGGTACTCCTGGGGAAGAATCGTGCCGCGCCTGGAAGATTATTACGCCCGCATTGCGGCCAGGCGAAAGACAGTAGGGAAGTAACACGACCGTGAAGCAACAAGGTCCTGGCCACGACGGCCGTTCAGATGCGCTGCGGCTTGCGGCGGTCGGTGATATAATGCTTGGCGATCTGCCGGCCTGCACCGGATTCGGTGTTGGCAGTATGATCGCCCGCTACGGCCCCGACTTTCCGTTTGCCCGCTGTACTTCGAGCTTACGCGGAGCCGATATCGCCTTCGGCAATCTCGAAGTCGTCATGTCTGCTTTCAATCCGAAGCACGACCCGTTTCACAGTACCCATCTGCGTGCCCAGCCGGCGGCCATGGCCGGCCTTCGAAATTGCGGCTTCAACGTCCTCTCGCTCGCGAATAACCACATTATGCAACACGGCCATGCCGCTGTGCTCGAAACCGTGGAAATCCTGCGGCGTGAGGGTATCACCTTCACGGGTGTCGAAGACCAGAAATCGGATATCTGCAATTTGGGGCTCCGTGAAGTGGCCGGCAGAAAAATCGGTTTTCTGGGTTACAACTTCAGGCCGCCACAATATCATCTGGCCCCGCCTATTGACGTGGCCGGCAGCGACGAACGAATCCTCGCCGATATCGAGAAGTTCCGTAATTCGGTCGATTGGCTGGTGTTGTCGCTTCACTGGGGCGAGGAATTCGTGACCCGGCCCTCCGCCCAGCAGGTGCGCCAGGCGCGCTCTTATATCGATGCCGGTGCGCATCTCATTCTGGGACATCATCCGCACATCCTGCAGGGAATCGAGCGCTATGGCCGCGGTCTGATTGCCTATAGCCTTGGCGATTTCGTGTTTGACCTCTGGCAGCGTCGCCTTCGTGAGTCGATGATCCTGCATGTGAATCTCACGGATTCTGCCGATATAACCTTTGAAATCGAGCCGGTCGTGATTAACCGGCGCTGGCAGCCGGAACCCATGGTCGAGGGAGAAGCCGCGGCAGTTCGGAAGCGAATCGAACGACTCGCCGGGCAAATCGATGCCGATCTTAATCCGCAAGAATACGAGCGCCTGGTATCGGACGAATTGGCGAGGTTTCGGCGTGAGGTTTATTGGCACTACGCCACCAGCCTCCACCGGTTCGGCGTGCGTCGGTTCTGGGAGAATCTCAAAGGCGTCCTTGGACGTCGACTCGGCAGCCGGCGCCAATCGTATTGATCATACCGCTGCCTGCATCAGCGATCGGCTCTTCAAACGCGCGTACGACAAATGAACCCGTGGCTCTCGAGAAATCTCTTCCTCTACCCCGCAATCGCTCTGCGCGGCACTGCGGTTCATGCGAAACGCCGTGCGATCAGAAGGTTCGAGGGAATGTCGCCGGAGACGATGGCGCAACAGCAGTGGAGTTTCCTCCAACGCCTTCTCGTCTCGGTCTATCGTGATAATCTCTACTACCGCAGTCTCTTCGACCGCCACAGCGTCATCCCGGAGCTTGTTCGTACTCCTGTTGAGTGGGAGCAGATTCCTTTCCTGACGAAGGATCTTATTCGGGACAACTTCCAACGCCTGCTCTCCCAAAGAACGACAGCAATTGAGACGCGAAGCACGTCGGGCTCTACGGGTACACCGCTTCGCCTCTATAAGGACCGCGAAGCCCTGACTTGCATGGATGCCCAGATGTACGAGTATTACGGCTGGTACGGCATCGAGCCGGGGACGCGTCAGGCGAGAATCTGGGGGATGCCGTTCGGTCGTTTCGCGCGGCTTCGCACCATGGCCAAAGATCGGCTGCTTAATCGGCGACGTTTGGCAGCCTTTGACCTCAACCCCGCCAAAAGCCGCGGGTTTTTCCACACGTTGCGGCGCTTCCAGCCGTATTTTCTTTACGGCCTAATCAATCCGATCGCGGAATTCTGTCAAGAGTTGACCGCGCAGGGTCTCGACCCGCGCGAGATCGGATTGTCATGTATCATTACTACCGGGGAACGCCAGGTCGAGGCAAAGAAACGGCAGATCGAAGCCGGATTTGGCTGCCGCGTCGTTGATGAATACGGTTGCACCGAGCTTGGTATCATCGCCTTCGAATGTCCAGCCGGAAGTTTGCACGTCGCGAGTCACAACGTGTTCGTTGAAATCATCGATCCCCAGACCGGCGCCGCGGCTCCTCCCGCATCTGTGGGAGAGATTGTCCTGACGGAACTTCACGCCCGTGCCATGCCGCTCATTCGTTACCGGTTAGGCGACCTGGGGAGATTATCGAATTCACGATGCGACTGCGGTCGAACAACTCCGACTCTGGAGGGAATCGTCGGGCGAGTCTCAGATTTGATCCATACACCGTCGGGCCGTCGCGTGTCTTGCGCCGTATTTGACTATTCTGTACCGGCGTCGGTTCGCCGCTTTCGCGCTGTGCAACACTCGCTGAACCAGATAAGTCTCCTGCTCGAAACGGAGGTTCTTTCACCCGAGACAATTGCGCAGTTGCGTAGAAACTTGCATGATGCCATCGGCGAAGATGTGAATTTAGATATCCGTCTCGTTGAGCGCATTGAACGCGAGCCTTCCGGTAAACTGCGCTGTTTTGTCTCCGAGATTCCAGCAGGTTCGCAGGTGGTCGCCGGTGCACACGAGAAAGCTTGACTTTGTCACTCCATCCGGACATTATTGCGACCGCAGACGAGCTGTCGATTTCATCGAACTCGGCTGCGTCCACTGCCAGGATGCCTTGACCTTGGAGAAAGCCTAGGTGATCGATATGCTCTCTTTGGAATCGCTTTACGAGCATAGCCCCTCGCTGCTGCAAAATGTGGCGGTGTCGCTTTATGGCTTGAAGATCATTCTCCGCGAATACGGTCCCAAGTTCGAGCGCCTCCTGGAGCAATTCGAGGCGCATCTGCGCTGGTCAGCTGGCGAGCTTAAGGCCTACCAGGATGAACATGTCTCCAACATGGTCCGGCACGCCTACGCAAATGTTCCCTATTACCACGATTTGATGAACGGCCGCGGACTCAAACCGGATGATTTTCGCACAACCGAAGATCTGGAAAAACTCCCGGTGCTCACGCGTCGCCAGGTCATGGACCACGGCCCCCAACTGATCGCGCGCAATGCCAAGCGGGCCGATCGCATTATCGGACATACTTCGGGTACGACGGGCTCGCCCCTGCGATTGGTCTGGGACCGCAACGTCTGTCTCGTGAAGACCGTCGTCGACTGGCGTCAGAAGCGGCTCGCCGGGCTCAACCCCGGTGATCGGATTGCTTTCTTCCTGGGGCGCCAGGTGGCTCCGCTTGCCCAGAGCCGACCTCCTTTCTGGCGGCATAATTGGACGCTGCATCATCTCTTCTGCTCGTCGTTTCATCTTTCGCCCACGAATCTCCCGCACTATTTCACAAAACTGGAAAAATTCCGGCCCCGCGCCATCGAAGGCTACCCTTCGACAATTTCGATTCTGGCGGGCTACCTCAACAGCCGCGGCGAGACATTTCCCCTACAGGCGGTGCTCACTTCGTCTGAGACTCTGCTGGCGGCGCAGCGCGAGGCGATTGAGAAGGCCTTTGCCTGTAAAGTCTACGACTTCTACGGTATGGCTGAACGCGTGGTGTTTGCCACCGAATGCGAGCGCCATGAGGGCAAGCATGTGAACACCGACTTTGGATTCACCGAGATAGCCGATGGTCGCAGCGTCTCGTCGGAATGCGGACGGCTCGGGCGCATCGTTGCCACCGGCCTGCACAATTTCACCATGCCGCTGATACGCTATGAAACCAGCGACGTCACGACACTGGCCAAAGAACCCTGCGCCTGCGGTCGCGCGCTCCCCATGATGAGCGGCGTTACGACCAAGGACGAAGATATCGTTGTCACCCCCGACGGCCGCTATGTCTCTTCTTCAATCCTGAATGCCGTCACACACCATCTCGTCCACGTAGCTGAGTCGCAAATCGTACAGGAAGACAAGAGCCGCGTCGTCATGCGCGTTGTTCCGCATGCCAGCTATAACGACGACGACACACGATTCATCATAACGTCACTGAAGCAAGTCCTTGGTGAGGATGTTCAGGTAGAAGTAGAAATTGTCGATTCGATTGCTCGCACCGCCAGCGGCAAGTTCCGCTGGGTCATTTCCAAGGTCCCGCTCGGTTTCTAGCGACGCGCTGCGACGACTTCATCGAGCCGCCGCGCCAACTCCTTTGTTAACTCCCGCTTGTGCAAATGCCTGAGCGCTTGTCGCGATTGTCCACGATCGCTTGCACCACTGCGCAATCGCTCGATGATTCTCTGCAGAGCCTGCTTGACCGCTCCCCCGTCGTTCGGGTTGACGACCTGCACGTTGTCAAAGCCCCGTAGAATATTCGCGGTCGCGCCGGGGGCCGCCATGGCCAGAATCTCATTGCCGGTCGCGAGGTACTCAAACGTCTTGGCCGGAATCTGGGTGGGATTCAACTCCGATTGCAGCAAGATCAATACATCGGCGGCATTGATCAATTCGAGGTAAGCGGCGCGCTTAACTGATGCCCGAAATTGCACGATCTCGCTCAAACCACTCTGTCGGATGACTTCCTGAAGCGGTCCCGGATCGATGTCAACCGCGCCGTAGAATTCGACAATCACGTCGCCCGGCTTCACGGCCCCTGCGCGCAGCAGTTCACCTAAGGCGATCACGAAAGCCCGCGGATCGCGTCCCTGGTAGAGCGTTCCGGCGTAAAGAAACTTGATCTGTTGGGTCGAAGCACGGCGCGGACGCGAATCCGCAGGGAAGTCCTCGGCGTCGAAGCCGTTGACGATTGCGACGCACCCTCCCGTAAGCCTTGGACCGTAAAGGTCAAGCAATACGTCACGAAACTCCGCCGTCGTCGTTACCGCCAGCGCCGCTCGCTTAATCACGCGGCGTTCCAGCCAGCGTTCCAGCCATTTGGAGAATGCCGTAGTCACGGCGGCTGGTTTGTCGCCGGTCGACCAGGGGTCGCGGAAGTCGGCCACCAGGGGACATCCTGTCAGCCGGCTCGCAATCAGACCAATCAGGTGCCCCGTCTGTGGCGGTCCCGAAGTATAAATGACCTCCGGTTTCTCGCGACGGATAGCCTTGAGCGCCGTCCAGACTCCCGGTACAAGCCAGCCGATATGGTTGTCCGGCGTCCACGACAACGAATTCACGAAACGCTTCCAGAGCGGCATCGCGCTCACCGCAAAATAGCCCGATTCGGGAATCGCTGCGGTGGCCGCGCTCCCCGGTCGATTCGTTCCTGGCGGCCCCGGTTTGAGTAGCCGCTTCAGCCACACGTAACAATTGCCAACCGTGGGCCACTTGCCCGAACGATAGATGTTGCAGGAAACCGGCAATGGTGTCGAGTCGGTTTTTTCGTAGTAACATTCATCCACCGAAACCACGCTGGCCTGCCATCCCGATTCCGGTAAGAACTTCGCAAACTTAACGCTGCGCATCGCCCCGACTTCCAGGTCCGGGTGGAAATGGTAGGCGATCATCAGGATCTTGCGCATCCGCGTCTCCGTCACCGCTGGCTCATTCTATGCGACTCGCGGGAGTTCTGATTCGTTAGCAGCATCACGTCGAGGCCCCCGCCCGCAAGTCCTTGATTGCCGAAATCGGATTCCGTAACAGCCGCCGCGCCCAGTGTTTCTCCTCTGCGGAGAGGACGCCGCTGAAATACGACAAGACCGGGAAGAGCGCGATCATCGCCAAGCTGACGACCACTGAAAGCACAATGTTTTCAATATGCACAAATAACGTCGGTACGAGGATAACCACGAACAGCCCCCCGATGGTGAAGACTTTTCGCCAATCATAGTCGACTTTGTAGAAGCGCTGGGCGTAACTGGAATCGATCAACAGCCGGATCAGGTGCGCGACAACTGTGGCGATGGCTGCCCCCCAGGCGCCAAACAGGGGAATCAGGGCGAAGTTCATGGCCAGATTGGCCGCCATGGCGATTGCCGACGAATAGGCGCGGTACTTCGTTCTCCCGGCGAGGAGAATGCCCGCGCTGACGATGTACATTGACCCGTGAAGCACATAAGCGAGCACGACAAGCGGTACGTACTTGAAGGCGCTCCAATAGGCTTCATCCGCCATGATGCGCAGCGCATCGCGCGTCAGCAGCGACAAGGCCAGGCTGAAGGTCAGAGATACCAGCAGGTAGTAGATCAAAACCTTGGAGAAGATTGCTTTGCCATTCTCCTGTTTGCCGTACTTGAACAACTCGACGTTCCAAACCGACACAAAGGGCGAGTTGACAATCACCGAGAGAATCATCCCAAAGGTCGTCGCCAGAGAGTAGATCCCGACCGTTGCCAGATCCGTCAGATAATTAAGGAAGTAGCGGTTTGAATAAGTCAGAATGAATGCCGACACTCCGGAAACAATCAGCGGTGCGCCGACGCGGATGATCTCTTTATACTTGGCGAAATCGAAGCTGATGCCCGTAATCCTGAATGTCGAGATCGTCAGGTAGCCGGCGAAGACGGCGGCGGAAATCACATTGCTGTAAAGAATACCGACTACACCAAGTTCGAGCCCGACCAGGAACCAGATATTCAGCGTCAACTGCAGCGCCAGCTTGAGCGTGCTGATGATCACGTAATTGCCGCTCTTGAGACGGATGCGCAGGAACAGCATCGGCAGTTCAATGCCGCTGGCGAAAAACATGGCGACAAAGGTCAGGCGAAAGAAGTCGGCATGCGTATCGTTTGAGAAGATCAATTGCGAAAACTGCGGCGACAACAGCAGACACGACGCGCTGACGATCCCCATCACCGTCATCGAGCCCAGCAGCGCTGAACTGATCACGCGGCGCTGCTGCTGCGGATCTTCAAATTGCTGATAGGTGCGGACCACGGCGGAAGCCATGTCCATGCCGAAGATGGTCGCGATCGCGTCGATCGTCACTGAGAGAATCTGCAGGATGCCGTAGTCGTCCGGCGTCAGGTAGTTCGTGTACACCGGAATCATGATGAACGAGACAATCCGCCCCAGGATAATCCCCACCATGTAAACCGAACCGTGCTTGAGGATGTTCTTCAGGTCTCTGTACATCGTATCTTAGTATCGGCCTTGCAGCCCGATTCGCGACCCGCCGCGAAGCCCATCGCATTTAACGGGGCCCTTTGATAATCATCTTCTGCGAAATCACCAACGGATTTCTGGCCTCAATGCCGAAAAATACTATATTGCCGCCGAAGGAGTCGTACATGCCGAAGAAACTGCTGTGCATCGTCGGTACGCGGCCGAATTTTGTCAAGGCTGCTCCGCTCATGCGCGAACTCAAGAAGCACACCGATCATTTCGCGACCAAACTGGTCCACACCGGTCAACATTATGACCAGAATCTCTCGGAGTGGCTGTTCAATGACCTCCGAATGGCGCCGCCCGACATCAGCCTCGGTGTCGGTTCCGGTTCGCACACGCAGCAGACGGCGAAAATCATGTTGGGCATCGAAGACGCTATCATCGCCGAAAAGGCCGATTTGCTCGTCGTTTTTGGCGACGTCAACTCCACGCTTGCGGCCGCCGTTGTCGCCGCCAAAATGGATGTTCGACTCGCTCACGTCGAGTCCGGTCTGCGCAGCTTCGACCGGGCGATGCCGGAAGAGATCAATCGAATCGTCACGGATCACTTGTCCGATTTTCTTTTTGTCACGGAAGAGTCCGGCATGCAGAATCTCAAGCATGAAGGCATCCCCGCTGCAAAGGTGCACTTCACCGGCAACATCATGATCGACTCGCTGCTGGCGACGCTCGACATCGTCAATCGCTCGACCGTTCTCGACCAACTACAGCTCCAACCGCGTTCCTATGCACTCATGACCCTGCATCGGCCCTCCAATGTTGACGATGCTGCGACCTTGTCCTACGTGCTCGAAACCGTAAGGCGGGTAGCCGAACAGATCCCCGTGGTTTTTCCTTGTCACCCGCGAACCCGCCAGAATATCGCGCGCTTCGGCCTGGAGGGCGCGTTCGGGGGCGGATCGGTGCAAGTGACCGAACCTCTCGGTTACGTTGATTTCTGTCGGTTAACCTATCAATCGAATTTCGTCTTGACGGATTCTGGTGGCATTCAGGAAGAAACTACTTATCTTCAGATACCCTGCATTACCATGCGTAACAACACCGAGCGGCCGGTTACGGTCACGGTGGGTACAAACGTGATGACAGGCAACGATCGCGACAAGATTCTGGCGACGGTTTCCGACATCTTGAGCGGCACGCCGAAACAGGGCAGGATCCCCGATCTCTGGGATGGCCACGCCGCCGAGCGCATCGTTCAGATTCTCAGAACGGCATAATCATTCGGCTCAATCGCCGGCGGCAGGCGTGGCAGGTTCCAGCCCGTCGGAGATTTTGAACCTTAATAGGGAAGGCATGTGGATGATCGTCCTCGGCGACGTCGCAGCGGCAAAGTGCTCGATCAGGAACACTCCCCAGGGACCGCAGTTCAGCGGCCCGACACGTGGTTTTGCCGGCTACAAAACTGAGTCGGCTTCCGGTAAGGATGGAATCTTTGTCGAGTGGAGTTTTGACGATGGCGTTTTGAATCTGCGCAACGACCGCCTCGGCTTCTTTCCGCTCTTCTTCACGCAATCTCCCGAAGGGTTCGCGTTTTCTCCCCGAATCTTCGACCTGATTCGCCTGGCGCCCAATGCCGACCTGGACGAAGACGCCATCGCGGTCTTTCTCCGTTCCGGTGCCTATGTCGGTAACTCCACCGCCTTCAAGCATATCAAGGTTTTGCCTCCGGGCGCGCGGCTCCGTTACGAGGCTGGTCGCCTGACGATCGAGTGCGATGGATTTCCAAAGGTAGCGCATTCGACGCTCTCCCGGGACGATGCCCTGAACGCGTACGGCGAGTCTTTCCAGACCGCCATCGAGAAGTTTCGCAATGTGGCCGATCGCCGCTTTGCCTTGCCATTGTCCGGCGGTCGTGATTCCCGCCACATCCTCTTCGGTTTGGTGCACGCTGGGTTGAAGCCGCACCTGTGCATTACGATGAAGCACCAGGCCCCCAAGCCTGACGAAGACGCCGAAGTCGCCAAACTCGTCTGTGCCGCTGTTGGCGCCGACCATCTTGTCCTGGATCAACCCGCCTCCATGCTCAGCGCTGAGAGACGCAAAAACACCGAGACCAACCTCAATTCGCTGGAGCACTCGTGGATTCTGCCGCTTGCCGACTATCTGGTCGAGCACGAGTACGATGCGATTTTCGACGGCATCGGCGGCGGCATTCTCTCGAACGGTGCCGAGCTCACCCCGAAGCGAATCGAGTTGTATCGTCGCGGCAAGATCGAAGAACTCGCAGACGACCTGCTCATTCATGAGGGCTACCTGCCCAAGATGCTTACCAAATCAGCCTATGCCAGGTTCAGTCGCAGCAAGGCGCTGGAACTTATGTCTGCCGAGCTCAAGCTCCATGCCGGTGCCGCCAATCCGCTGGGGCAGTTCCTGCTCTTCAATCGGGTCCGGCGACACATTGCTCAAAGCAGTTGGGGAATCCTGTCGAAGCGCTGTCATGTCTTTGGGCCGTTTCTGGAAGAGGGAGTCTGCAACTTCCTCTCGTCGCTTCCTGCCGAATATTTCGTCGACCACGATTTTCATGAGATTGCGATCAATCGTTTCCATCCCGAATACGCCGCTGTGCCCTATGAAACTAAGGACGCTCCGCTCAAGTCGAGCAATCATATGATCAACTGCTACCAGTTGCTTGAGTACACGGCTTACTTTCTGCGTTCGTTCTCAAGTAAGTCACTTCTCAGCCCGGGCTTTCTCTACCCGCGCGTCGCTAAGGGAGTGCTTTCTCCGCAGTTCAGCAACGGCTCGCGCGACATGTACAAAGTCCCCGTCTACCTGACGGAACTCATCTCAGCGGCGGCTGCAAATCAAAACCGACCCGGAAATCTTCGTCTGATCTCTGCCTCTACTCATTCGCTGCTGCAATTGATCTTGGCTGCCGGCACTAACGAGTTTTCTGGTCTGGTCCTGGGCGGATGTTAATGTCATCAGGTCGGCTTCCGCTCAAACGTCGGTTGCAGTTGGCGCTCCGCATCCTGCAAACGCGCTTTCGCTTCAGTCTTGCGGCCGCCGAGCTCTACAGCATTATCTCCGCACTGAAGGGCCGATTGAAACTGGCGCATTCGAAGCCGCTGGCAGCGGAAAACTTCATGACCGCGCATCGCACCACGCGCAAGCCGGCGCGCCAGATCCGCCTCGAGAAAACCATGCAAGAACAGCGTCTCTGGTCGGCAGAAGTGCTCGATCCGCTGCTGCCCAAGCAGGGAGCCGGGCGCGAGTTCTGGCCCAAGCGCGTGATCAAGATGAAGGAGCCTTCCGCCGGCGAGCGCGGCGCTTTGGTGATCAGCTTCGATGTCTTTGGACAGATGGCGGCCTTCTACGATCTTCGGGCGATCATGCGCGACTACCACCTGATTCTCGAACCAAGCTGGTCAGGCTATTGCGTTGCCGACGTGATGCAATTCGTCAACTACCCGGAGTTCCAAATCATCGTGCAGGCTGCGGAGAAACTCGACTTCGATTTCCTTAAACGCATCAATACCAACTTGATTCCCATCGATATCGGCGCCAGCAACTGGGTCGACGATCGCGCCTTCTGCGATCTCAACCTGGATAAAGACTACGACTGCATCATGGTCTCGCATTTCGGCGACCTCAAGCGCCACTATCATCTTTTCGATGCTCTGCGGCGAATTGACGACCCCGGTTTCCGCGTCTGCCTGGTCGGCGAACCCTGGGGCGGGCGAAGTCGCAACGACCTCGAAGACTTGGCGCGGTATTACGGCGTGCTCAGCAATCTCGACATTTATCAGCAGATTAGTGCCGAGGAAGTCAATCGCCTCCTGAATCGTGCCAAAGTGAATATCTTGCTCTCCAGGAAAGAAGGCGCCAATCGAAGCATCTTCGAAGGTCTCTTCGCTAATGTGCCGGGAATTGTCCTCGCTACTAACTGCGGAGTCAACAAGACGTATATCAACGAGCACACCGGCAAACTAATCACTGACAGCGAGCTCGCGGAGGCGTTGCTTTGGTTTCGTTCGCACTACCGCTCTCTCAATCCGCGAAAGTGGGCGCTTGAAAACATCTCGTGCCAGGTCTCGACTCGTCGGCTGGACGGGATGTTGAAAGAGATTGCCCGGGACTCAAATGAGCCGTGGACAAGGCCCCTTGTGCCCAAGGTTAATCGTCCCGAATTCGAATTCTACGATCAGCAGTTGACGCCCTTCGATTTCGAGCGTTACTCGATTCGATGATCCAGTCCCACTGACCTGCTCAAGCCGACAAAGCATGCACAAATTGGGAACTGGGACCGCTCGGAAAGGTACCAAAGCTATATGTTTCGACGGCCTCCCGTTGTCCGACAAATTGCTTGTCTAAACAATTAAGATTGCTCAATTTCTGGACAATTCCGGGTTTCGAACAGCTGATTCCCGGAGGCGGCGCTCCGATTACTACTTTGGGTGTTGCAACTGGCTGAGAGACAAACACATGCCGGGCCGGAGATATTGTCCAATCTGGAACGGTTATTGCAATAAGCGATAGCCGGATAACTGCCGATTAAGGACAGTACCGGGCAAACCCTGGGTGTAACAACAGAGATGGGACTATGGGTACAACAAGAATAATGCGTGTCGGACTAATCCTGTTTGCACTGACACTTTCCGTTGTCTTGGCGCAGGAGTCGCATGCTGCGACTTACTACGTAAGACCAGACGGAAACAACTCCAACAGCGGCCTGAGCTGGGCTAATGCCTGGCGTCATCCAAACCGGACCAATGGCGCAATCTCTCCCGGCGACATCGTCTACTTTGCGCCGGCCCGATATGACACGGTCGACATTCGGCCACCGCGTGGCGGTACGTCATGGACAGAGTATCGCTGCTCCTCCGAAACGGCGCGGTCAACAACCATCTTATCGGGAGCCTGGACGTTGACGTCCGGGTGGACCAGCTACTCAGGAAGCGTCTATCGTTACAACGCGACGATCTCGCCGAAATGGAACGCGTGGGTCTCCGAAGGAAATGTCACCGTCGAGCAGGACGGCACCCTGATTCAGGCCGTGGGAAGCTTGAGCGCCGTCAACAGCGAAGGCAAAGCTTACTATAATTCCGCTACCGACCAGCTCTATCTCTGGCCGTGGGGCAGCGCAAATCCCAACGGTGTCGAAGTCCGTGTTTCCCAGACG
The DNA here is from genome assembly GCA_964584025.1 of uncultured Ignavibacteria bacterium. Taxonomy (GTDB): domain Bacteria; phylum Zixibacteria; class MSB-5A5; order CAIYYT01; family CAIYYT01; genus JADJGC01. The sequence goes on along the minus strand of CAZOYE010000020.1, from coordinate 42,877 downwards.
GCTCCGGTTCGATTCAATTACGGCGATCAGGACATGATTCTCTTTTTCGGTCTCACGATCGAAATGGGTTATCAGACTGTCATTGCGCTCTCGCACTCGTCCGGTGCCGCCGATGCTTCCGACTCGATCTGGATCGTCCATTGCAACATTCAGAAGGTCGGTCTGCCGATCGGTGCATCCAACCTGAGCCTGATCGGTTCTGGACTTCCCGGCGGTTCCTATCCCACCGTCCTCGGAAACATGGGCCGCTTCAACAGAGTCATTGGCTGTAATCTCGACCATGCCTGGGCGCCCGATGACACCTACTCCGGCGGCGCCGGTCTCGATTTCTATGCGCAGCGCGAGTTCATTTGCGACTCCAACTGGTTCGGCCCGAATCTCCGCGCCGGCGGTGTGATGTTCAAGTATGGCGGCGGGGGGAATACCATTCACGCCTACGGCAACGTGATCAGCAATAACAAGATTATGGGCGGGCGCGCCGGTATCTGGTTCGGCGGCAAGCAAGATTCACTGATGATCTACGGCAACGAAATTTACAATTCGACTTATCGCGGTATCGATATTCACTCGACGACCGCGAATGGCCCATATTTCGGCGGCGTGAGGATCTTCAACAACACGCTCTACAATTGTCTGAACGGCATCACGATCTCGCCGACCGCGCAAGGCACGAACGAGATTCGCTATAATATCATTTTCGATACGACCGGCTTCACCCGTACCATTGAATTCCTCAACGACGCCAGCGAGGCCGGCTCGCAGACGCCCTCGATCGAGAATTACTGGAACATCGACCAGAACATGTACTACCATGGTACCGGGTCGTTCCTGATGCGATTCTCTTCCAACTCCGGCCTGACGGGAACAAATTTCACTGCGTGGCGCGCCGGCGGCTTTGACGTCAACGGCGTCAACGGCGTCAACCCGGGCTTCTCAGCCTCCCACTTGCAGGAGCTCTCACGCCCGTCCTCTTCGCCGGAAATCAATGTCACTTATGCCGGCAAGACCTGGACCCGTTATGGAGCCTGGCAGCCCGGCGGCGGTGAGCCGTGTAATGCTCCCAGTTCGGTCGTCCTCGTTTCTCCGGCTGACGGTGCGACCAATCAAAGCCAACCGCTGACTCTCGACTGGAACGATCTTACCGATGCAACCAACTATCAACTGCAAGTCGATAACAACTCGAACTTCGGATCTCCAGAGGTCAACCAAAATACTTCGTCCTCCGGCTATGTGGTCACCGGGCTTGCCGGCGGCGTAACTTATTACTGGCGCGTGCGGGCGCAAAATGTGTGCAATTACGGCCCGTGGACCTCGGCGCGCATGCTCACAACGGCCTGCGTGGCACCGGTCGCACCGACGCTGGCCACTCCGGCCGACGGCGCTTCCGGACTAGCACAGCCCGTGGCGCTCGATTGGGCCGACGTCAGTGGCGCGACCAATTATCAGGTCCAGGTAGACGATCAATCCGCGTTTACGAGCCCGCTCGTCGATGCCCAGGGCGCAACGTCCAACGCATCGGTCTCGAGTTTGACCGCTTCGACAACCTACTACTGGCGCGTGCGCGCGCAGAGTGCTTGCGGATGGGGAAATTGGAGCGTGACGCGCTCGTTTACCAGCGCCTGTTCCACACCGGCTACGCCGACGCTTGTGAGCCCAGCCAACGGCGCGACGGGTGTCGCTAAGCCGGTTGTAGCCGACTGGGGCGATGTCTCCGGTGCGACGAACTACCAAATCCAGATCGATAATAATAGTGATTTCTCGAGCACCCTTGTCGATCAGCAATCGGCGACATCGAGCTACTCAACGTCAGCGCCGGTCGACGGCATAGTCTACTACTGGCGGGTTCGTGCGCAAAATGCCTGCGGCTGGGGAAGCTGGAGCAGCAGTCGGACATTCTCAACCGGCACGCCTGACGTAGTCGCGCCGACAATTTCCAACGTTACCGCGAGCGAAATCGCGGAAAACTCCGTGGTGATTACCTGGACAACTAATGAAGCGGCCTCGACACAGATCGACTACGGCCCGACAACCTCATACGGTTCGACCACGACTCTGATTCCTACCCTTGTCACCAGCCACGATCAATTGATCACGGGCTTGTCGACCATGACCACTTATCAATACCGTGTCCGTTCGCGCGACGGCGCCGGGAATGAGGCCGTCTCCGGTAACTTCTCTTTCACCACTGCTAACAACCTCGCCAATGGCATGATGCCGCACGTCTCGGGCACCTATCCCGGGTACGATTCACTGCACCTGACCGACGGCGTCTATGATCCGTATGGCGGACAGTCGACGACGTGGGCGAACGAGAGTGCGACCCAGCCGCATTGGGTGGAGGTCGATCTGGGTAGCGCGCGCCAGATTCAATGCATCGCCGTGTATTGGGCGTGGAATCCGGTGCAGAGCCGCTGGATGACTTCGCAACAATTCCGCGTCCAGCAGTGGAACGGCAGTTCTTATGCCGACGTCACGACAGTAAGCAACGCAACCGTGGATAGTTGCACTTTCGTGAATATCACCCCTGTGATGACTTCGCGTGTGCGCTACTATCAACCGGCAAACATGGGACCGACAACTTATCCGACCGTCGCCTGGCTGAGCGAGCTCTCCGTGTTCGGTGTGACGGCGCCCACCGTGCCGACCTTGTCCATCCCGGTCGGCGGAGTGCAGGTTCCGTCGTTGACTCCCACGCTGACGATCAACAACTCGACTGATGTCGACGGCCATCCCATCGTCTACGACTTCCAGGTTTCCACCTCGTCGGCCTTCACCACGATCACCGCGCAAACGACCGGCGTCTCGCAAGGCGCTGGGGCGACGACGGCCTGGGTCGTCAGCACGAATCTTGTGAGCGGTACCACCTACTATTGGCGGTCTCGTGCCTACGACGGCACGCTTTATTCCAGCTACTCGAGTACCGGCTCGTTTGTTATCGGTGTCAATGCCGCTCCCAGCGTGCCGACTCTTGCCAGTCCGGCGGCTGGTGCCAGCGTGACCAGCTTAACGCCAACGCTCACGCTCAACAATGCTACCGATCCAGATGGCAACACCATAACGTATGACTTTCAGGTTTCGACCGCCTCGAACTTCGCGACGATTGCAGCGCAAGTCTCCGGACGAGCGCAGGGATCGGGCGGCGTAACATCGTGGTCGGTCAGTCCGTCGTTGGTGAACGGTACAACATACTACTGGCGCGTGCGCGCCTTTGACGGTGCGCTCTATTCTTCCTATTCTGGGAGCCGCACCTTTGTCGTGTCGGTCAATCTTCCGCCAAACAGCCCTTCGCCGAACTCACCGGCAAACGGCGGCCGCGTTATCGACTTGACCCCCGACCTCATCGTGAATAACGCAACGGATCCAAATGGCGATGCCCTCAGCTATCAGTTCGAGCTCTACAACTATAACGGCACGACACTCCTTTCTCAGTCTTCCTTGATTGGCCAGGGAAGCTCGACGACCTTCTGGACCGTTCCCTTTACGCTTAATCACGTCACCAGATACAATTGGCGTGCCCGTGCTTACGACGGCGCCGCCTATTCATCATGGACATCCCTGCGTAACTTCCGCACGAATCGCGTACCGCTGGCGCCGACCCCGATATCGCCGGCCAACGGCGATACGATCTACGGTTCGGTGCACGTCTATACAGTCTCTAACTCCACCGACCCGGATGGCGACTCGCTGACGTACGAGTTCGAGGTCTACGCCGACTCCGCCCTGACGATTCTCGTCGAACAGCAAGCCTCCATCGTTCAAGGCGTCAGCTTTACCAGCGCTTTGTCCGCCGTCGGCTATGTCAATAATCAATTCTATTGGTGGCGGGCACGCGCTAATGACAGCACTCACACCTCGGCTTGGTGTCCGACGCAGAAATTCTACCAGCGCGAGACCTTGCTGGATGTTACGGATGCCCCCAATGCCGATTCGCCGGCGCCCGGTGCCGAAGAACGCACGGTTACTCCGACGTTCAAGATTAGCTGGGTGGGCAGTGCGGACAGCTCAAAATGCACCTTCGAAGTTGCTCGCGATCTGGATTTCGACTTCCTGGTGGCCGCCGGTGAGGTGTCGGCTCTGGGCAATTCTGCGCAGTGGGTTCCCGATCACCCGTTGCAGGAAGGTGCCTACTACTGGCGGGCCAAGCGCAGCGAGAGCGACTATTCCCAGGCGAACGCTTTCACGATCGCCGCTCCGGTTTTCCTTTCTCCGAACCCATTTGTTTACGATGCCGACGGAGTTACCGTGCATAACTTGCCTGAGGGCTCGCGCTTCGAGGTCTACAGCCCTTCGGAAGACAAGGTCTACGAGCAGGGTAATCTCTCAGGCGAATACGTCTGGGATGGCCGCAATTCGATCGGCGAGAAGCTTGGTTCGGGCGTCTTCCTCTGGTACGTCCGCTATCAGGATAAGACCATTTCCGGGAAGCTGATTGTTGTCCGGTAACGCAGCAGGCGAGAGTATCCAGTGACTAAGAGGAAGGAACTCGGTTCCTTCCTCTCGTTAGTTGCAGCCACACACAGTTCTTATTCCAGTCGGACATCATCGACGAAGATCACCGCCGGCGCTTCAATCTCCGACACGAACAAGATGATGTTTGCAATGCTGTTCATCTCCATCCGGCGCGACACCGGCGCAAACTCGATTTCACTGAGCGGTATCTGGATGCGGTTGAGGCCGGGGAGCAAATCGATCCGTCTGTTGAAACGATCATCGTGCTCGAAATTGTGCATCGTATCATCGACCCGCAGATTAACCGACAAGCCCGAACTTCCTTCAAGGTATATCTCGACTGCAAAGAACGTGTATCCCCTCCAAACCGGAAAGGGGTAGTGGATCGCCAACCCGGAAATCCTCCCTGGTAGCAAAGTCAGTTTACCTACCTGAGAACTCGTATTACGCAGCCACAGCGGCGGCGGAGCAACGAGCTCCAGTCGCGCGTCCTCACCATAGGCAAATCGTCGATCGAGAAATGACTCGAAATCACAGATCATCGGAAACTGCGCTTGCCGCCTCGAATGAGCCAGCACCAGGATTGTGAATGGCAAATAGGCGAATGCCAGCAGCAGCAAAGCCAGAACGCGCACCGTATTTCGGGAGGCCAATCGACGATTAATCAGCCGATCGCGCAGTGATTGATCTAACGTCGCCGCAAACAACAAGAACGCGCCTGCACCGAGTGCATTATTTAGCATGTCACCGAGACTGGCATCGCGGGGGCCAATGATCTGCCCAATCTCTGTCGCCAGCCCGAGGATAAGCGCTCCTCCCAACGCGACCCAATAGTGCGCCACTGGTTTCCAGTTGCGTCGGACGAGAAGGGCGCGCGAGAGCAGCAGCAAGACGACCGCAACGACCCCAAAGAGGATCGCATGCCCGGCGTTCGTGAACTCCCGCCAAACTCTCGTTTGCTGGGGCAATTCCACGCCGTCAAGAACAAATACCGCACCGAGGAGGGCAATAATCGACACGATAATTGTCATCTTGCGGCTCATTCCCCCAATCAATGAATTGGTATGTCATTTGCAATAAGCATGTTAGGGGCTCAATCAACCGATGGTGTCACCTGCGGCCTTTGACTGCGCCTACTGTCAGCTACCTCGAAATCTTCGTCGCCTGCTAACTCCACGAATTCCAATCACTTGACGATACCTGCGCAAGCGGTTGCGTATTTAGTGTCGAAAAACACGACAATCCCGAAGGACGCAATCTTAAGATCGCCCGAACCAAACTCTAAGCTGTTAGTCAACAATAACTTAATTTTACTCTTCCGCTGCCAGTCTGTTGGCATGAGGGTTGCTTATGATCTGGTGTGAAGAACTACCGTATTAGGCACACTTCTGAAGAGGTACCGGAATGACAAGACTCTTTGTAACGACACTGCTCGCTCTCGCGCTGATTGGCTCGACGTCGTTGCATGCGTTCAGCTGGACGTACTACGACTTCGGCTCAAACTACTTTGACGAGCATAACAACACGTCCGAGATCAGTTATCCGGGAGGCATCGGGTACGTACCTTCACCGGGGCTGCTTGCCGAGGGTGGCGAGCGTTTCGATTTTGAAGGTCTGAACATGGCCTATGACGACAACTACGTCTACTTGAGCGTTACCTCTTCGTTCAATGAAGGCAGTTACTCGTCGAGCTGGAATCAAACCTACGGCCGTGGCGACCTGTTCTTTGGCTTCGGCGGCAACAAGTACGACTACGCGCTGACTAGCGATGGTCGCTTGGTTGACGTCACCACCTGGAACGGTATCTCGAACAAGCCGGGGACGTATTACAATAATGTCGCGATCCGCAATGCCGCTGGTGCCTGGCGCGTGGGATCGGGAACCAACCTCGGTTCAGTCGACATTCTCAAGACGTACGATGCCAGCCTCGAAACCAATCCTTTTGTGGCCGGGCAGACCGGAACCTGGGTTTGGGAATATCGCTTCTCACGTTCACTCTTGACTGACTTTGGTATCGGCAAGATGACTTTCCATCAGACGCTTGAATGCGGAAATGACCTGATGGAAAAAGAATATGAAGGCGTCCCGGAACCTGGCACACTGATGCTCCTGGGCGTCGGCCTTGCCGGGCTCGGTGTGAAATTGCGCAGATCGCGCAAGAGCGCGTAAAGATAGAGTTTAACACGGCTATCAGAGTGAAAGCAGGGTTGCAGCTTTGCTGCAACCCTGCTTAGCTTGTCCGCCGAGCGCAGAAACGGCACGCGGCTCCTTCAGGACGAGCCCCGGGCAGTCGATAACTGCTGGGCGGGTAAGGCTGTGTTCGGTTGTTTTGTTGTTGACTAAATTGGTAGATTTTCCAAATTGACATTGATTGAAACGCAGTTGAGATAGGAGCATTCAGAAACGTGAGAACACTATCAGGAAGATGGCTTTTGCTGGCAGGATTGCTGGCCCTCCTCGTCGGAGGAAATGCCTTCGGTTACAACACACTGCAGTCGATTTACTCAGACTGGCGCTTTGATGACGGCTTGCTCTACGGTTTCTCCGGGGACGACCACGTTTATGACTACGCCTCGTACGTCGATTTCTACGAAGGCCCGTGGGCCGATCACGGCCTCGGCGGTACCTGGCTGGGAACCAATTCCCGCGATCCCCTGACTATGAGCTGGAGCCACTTGCTGCCTTCGCTGAACCTGCCGGACGATCGCGTGACCCGTGCTCGTCTCTGGATCGACGCGGCATTCGTTGATGACAACGACAACCTGGTGTCGATTGGCGGTACCTGGGATTGGAATCCCCTCAGACACGACTTCATTGATAACACGACCTATAATCTCGGCGGGATCGACGATCCCGACTTCTGGAACGGCGGCGAACTCGCCGTGACCGTCAGGGCAGGGGAACATCGCTTACGGATCGATCGGGCCGTCTTGATGTTCGATTTTGAAGAAGGACCGGCTGGTGGTGAAGAAACCCCCGGTGTTCCTGAGCCGGCGACGCTGGTCCTGTTTGGATCCGGCCTGGTCGGTTTGGGTGCGCTGGTACGTCGCCATCGCCGCAACGGCTAAAATTCCCAAGCAGAATTATCGTACTGGGCTGTCGTCGGCTGCGACAGCCCATCGTTTTGGCGCTCCGGGACGACAGCCAGAGGAACGCAATTTTTGATTGGTTTCGCTTCCGGAGAATTGTAAAATGAGGGGTCGCAGAAGATGAACTCGAAGATGGTGGAGCGTTAGTCTAAACCTAAATGGCAGCAGCAAGCGTCAATACCCGGTCAGTCGACTCCAAACAGGCCAAAACCTTCTATGTCCGCGACATTATGGCGATTGCCTGGAAGCGTAAGTGGCTCCTGGTGATTCCGGCAGTTCTGGTTACGGGCATCACCGCATTCAGTACGCGCTACTTGACCCCCGTCTACGAATCGGCCGTTACGATCTTCATGGAAAAGCCGGTTCGCCTGACCGAGCAACTTCAGCGCTTGGTCGGCGGCGGCAGCGGTGCGCTCGGCGGCAACCCCGATACCCAGTCGCGCGAATTGCAGAGCCTGCAAAACGAAATCGTCTCCGCGCCGTTCATGAGCCAGCTTGTGCAGAACATGGGTCTCGACAAAGACCCCGGTATCGAGATGATGGCTCGCCAACTGCAGGTTGAGCAGCCGAACGTCTCCCTCGACGAGCTGAAATTCCAATTGCTGCTCGATAATTTGCGCAACCGCATCCGCGTCGAGTTTGCCGGCATCAACCAGGTGCGAATTCTCGTTCAGTCATCCGAACCGGAGCGCTGCATGATGATCGCCCAAAACCTCGGCGACATCTTCATCCAGGAAAAGACCCGTCAGGAGTCGCGCGCCGTATCAGCCACTTCCGATTTCACCTCCGACCAGCTGGAAATCTACGAGCGCGATCTGCAAGACAAGATCGACCAGAAGACCGCCCTCGAAACCGAACAGGTGAGATTTCAGACGGATGAGGCCGTCTCATCCGAGGACAATCGGCGCCAAATCGCTCAAGAAATCCAGGGTATTACCCTGGAAATTGACAACAAAGAAACCGAGATTCGCGAGCTGCAAATGAGCCTCGCCTCCTTGGCAGGCGGCCTGCCGAGCTTCGAGGCCAATGATGCAATCACCGGCAAGCAGTCGGAGATCAATCAGCTCCTCGGAACGATGAACGACCTGATGCAGAAATACAGCTGGAATGCGCCGACGCTCGTCTCATTCAAAGTCCGCCTCTATTCGTTGATCGGCGATCTCGAGACCGAAGTAGACCGCTACGTCGCCGGCCGCTTTCAATCGTTGCAGGATAACGAGCGTCGGGAGCTGTCGACCCTCTTTGCCGATCGCCTGCGCCTCGAAGTGCTTTACAGCTACAACAACAACTTGAAGATGGCCGTCGCCGAAATCAACCGGCGCGCCAGCCTGCTGCCGGGATATCTGGCCCGCATCGAGCAACTGACCCGCGAAATCGAAGCGGCGCGCGGGCTGCGCGATCAATTTAAGCTCTCCACCGAGGGAACCCAAATTTCGCAAGCTTTGCTCACCGAATCGAAATTCCGTGTCGTCGAGCCGGCCCGCGTACCGCTGTCACCCATCTGGCCGAATAAGCGGATGATTATCCTCCTGGGATTCTTAGTTGGCGCCTCGCTAGGTGGGGCGGCCGTCGTCGTCGCGGAATTCCTCGACAACTCTGTTAAGAAAATCGAGGATGCCGAACAGTCATTCGGCTTTGCCGTGGTTGGGACGATCCCCCGCATCGAGGGCCTGGAAAAAATGAAGGTCGGCCACAGCCGCTGAGGCAAATCGCCCGCGAAAATCGTCCCGCGACGGCCTGAAGGAGACTTTCCCACTAACCGATAATAGTGTAGACGCGTAAGATGATTCACATTGACCAGGTAAGTAGAGGTAAACTTGACGTTTCATAAAGACAGTCTTAAGCTCGACGCCGCTCGCGTTGTCGATCACTTGTGCGACACCATGCGCCGCCAAATCCGCGACGATCTCAAGAAAAGCGGCGCTGTTGTCGGCATTTCCGGCGGAATCGATTCTTCCGTCGTCGCAGCGCTCTGTGCTCGCGCGCTCGGCCCCAAACGCGTCCTGGGTATCATGATGCCGGAGCGGGAATCTTCCGGTGAAAGCGAGCGCCTCGCCCGCGAATTAGCGGCGACCTTCGGATTTGAAGCGATCAAAGAGGATATCACGGAAGGCCTGAAGGGCCTCGGTTGCTACGAAAAACGTAACGAAGCAATCAAGCAGGTCTTCCCGGAATTCGACAACAGCTACAAGGCCAAGATCACCATTCCGGGCAACATCCTGTCCAAGGACACGTTCAACTTTTTCCATCTGACGATTCAACGCGATGGGGAAGAACCCAAGGTAAAGCGCATGCCGCCGGCGGCCTATGCACAGATCGTCGCTTCGTCGAATTTCAAGCAGCGCCTCCGCATGACCACGCTCTACTATCACGCCGAGCGTCTCAATTGGGCTGTCGCTGGTACCGGCAACAAAGACGAACACATGCAGGGATTCTTCGTGAAGTATGGCGATGGCGGGGCCGATCTCAAGCCGATCGCGCATCTCTTCAAGATTCAAGTCTTCCAGTTGGCGGAATACCTCGGCGTCCCGCAGGGTATTCTCAAGCGCACGCCGACCACCGATACGTATGGCGCCGACCAGACGCAGGAAGAGTTCTTCTTCGGGCTCGACTTCTACCGCATGGACATGTTGTGGCATGCGATGGAAACCAAGGTTCCGGCTACCGAAGCTGCCAAGGTCTTGGGGCTGTCCGTCGAGCAGGTCGAACATGCTTTCTATAACATCCAGCGCAAAGTCGTGGCTACCGAACCGCTGCGCCTGCCCCCGTTGGAGATCAAGTAGGGCTGAGCATTCGCATTTGAGCAATCACCGGCGTGACGACGCCGTTTCGAGAAGGATAGAGAAGGATTCGTATGGAGTTTCAAGCAGAAAAAGTTCGCGGTGAGATCAGGCAGTTTATCGTTGAGTCATTCTTGTTGGGAGACGAAAGCGTTGTCTTCGCCGACAACGAATCGTTTATGCGCCGCGGCATCGTCGATTCCATGGGCATTCTTGAACTGACAGCCTTCCTCGAACAGAAGTTTGGCATTACTGTCGCCGACAACGAAATGCTGCCGACCAACCTCGACAGCGTCGAAGCGCTGCTGGCATATATCCAGAAGAAGGTGGCGGCCTGAGCGATCCCGGCTGAGCCACCGCGATCCCTAACTACCATCACAACCGACCATGAAGCTCACCGAATTCCTGCACCGGAGCGTCTCCCAGTTCCTGGACCGTATGGCGGTGATCGATCAAGACCAGTCAGTCAATTATCGCGAACTCGCCGGCCGCGTTGATGCTCTCGCGGCGGCCTTGCGCCGTCTAAACCTGCCGCCGCTCAGCCGCATCGGCATCCTGATCGAGAACTCGGTTGACTACGTCGTCACCTACTTTGCGGCGCTGGAAGTCGATCTCGTCGTCGTTCCGCTCGATTCCTCAGCAACAGCAGAGACCTTGCGCTTCATCCTGGACAACTGCGGCATCCGTGTGCTCTTCGCGCAATCCCGCTATCGCCGACAACTCGCTGCAGCGCTCGCGGGCGAGTCTTCGGTCGACCTCGTCATTATCGACTCGCACTTGAAACTGCCGAATGTAACCGTGCCATTGCTGACGGTGAGCGAGTTTATTGAAGAGGCAGACCTCCCCTCGATTGCAGGTGAATCAGCCGCCACTCCGGCGTTGATTCAGAATCGCGGTGGCTCCGAGCATCGCCTCGCTGCGATCTTCTATACCTCCGGCAGTACCGGTACGCCCAAAGGCGTGATGCTCTCGCATCTGAACCTCATGAGCAATACCGTCGCCACGATCAAGTACCTCAAGCTTACCGAAGCCGATCGCATCCTGGTGATCCTGCCCTTCTATTATATCTATGGCAATTCGCTGCTCTTAACTCATATCGCCTGCGGCGGCTGCCTGGTGATAGATAATCGCTTCCTATACCCGGAAACGGTACTCAACACGCTCGAAGAGCACGCCTGTACCGGCTTTTCAGGTGTGCCTTCGAATTTCATGATCCTCCTCGGCAAGTCGACTCTGACATCGCGTCCGCTTTCATCACTGCGCTATTTCACTCAGGCCGGCGGAGCGATGGCCCCGGAAATCACGCGCCAGCTTATGACGGCTTTTCCCCACAAAGAGATTTACATCATGTACGGCCAGACTGAGGCCTCCCCGCGCGTCACCTATGTGCCGCCTGCTCGCCTCGCGGAAAAGCTTGGCTCGATCGGCATCCCGCTGACGGGCATCACCGTGACCATCGCCGACGAGCAGGGCCGCGAACTCGCCGCCAAAGAGACCGGCGAGTTGGTCGTTACCGGGGATTGCGTGATGATGGGCTATTGGAACCAGCCCGACGAGGAACACCAGGTCCTGCGCTCAGGTCGCCTGCACACCGGAGATCTGGGCTACAAAGACGCCGAGGGCTACATCTTCATCGTGGGCCGCCAAAAGGAAATCATCAAATCGGGTGGCAACCGCGTCAGCGTTAAGGAAGTCGAAGAATGCCTGCTCTCGCACGAAAAAGTGTTCGAGGCCTGCGTTTTTGGCGTACCCGATCCGCTGCTGGGGGAAGCGATCAAGGCCGTGGTCGTTCTGAAGCTGGATGCCAGCCTCGAGCTGCGCGATCTGCAATTGCATTGCCGCAAGTCCCTTGCCGACTACAAGGTCCCGAAATTCATCGAGTTTGTCAACGCTTTGCCGAAATATCAATCAGGGAAGGTCAACCGCCAATTGCTCAAGCAGCAATCGACGTAATACCTTCATGACCGCTGGAAACTGACCCAAACCGAAGAAAATCAAGATGTGCGGAATTGCCGGATACTTTCAGCCCAACCACGAATCTGATCCCGATCAAGACCTGATCGTCCGCATGGTCTCGATGATCCGCCATCGCGGACCGGACGAATTCGGCGCTTTTCTCGATCGCAAATGCGTTCTCGGCCACGCACGCCTTTCGATCATCGATCTTTCCACCGGCCAGCAGCCGCTTTGCAATGAAGACGAAACCGTCTGGATCGCCTTCAATGGCGAAATCTTCAATTATATCGAACTGCGCCCGCTTCTTGAACGCGAAGGACACCGCTTCCGTACCGTTTCAGATACCGAAGTCATCGTCCATGCTTATGAGCAGTGGGGAACCGATTGCGTCAAGCACTTCAACGGTCAGTTCGCCTTCGCAATCTACGATTCGCGCCGCCAATCGCTTTTCCTCTCACGCGATCGCATGGGCAAACGGCCGTTGTTCTACACCGAACACCAGGGTCGATTTCTGTTCGCTTCCGAAATCAAGGCTTTGTTTTGCGCGCCCGGTATCGAGCGCAAACTGGATCTGCAGGGCCTCGACCAAATCTTCACCTGGTGGACAACCGCGCCGCCGCGCACGGCTTTCGCCGGTATCCACGAATTGGAGGCCGGAACCTCGCTCGAAATCTCCGCCCGCGGCAAACGTCACGAGCGCTATTGGGCGATGGAGTATCCCGAAAGCTACGATGAATCTCGCAGCGCCGATTCCTGGGCCGAAGAACTTCACGCGCTGCTGATCGACTCGGTCCGTTTGCGCCTGCGTGCCGACGTTCCGGTGGGCGCTTACCTCTCCGGCGGTCTTGATTCTTCTGCCATCGCTGCGCTGGTCCGCGAGTTCACGACGAATCGCCTCGAGTCGTTTTCCATCGCCTTCGGCGACGCCGCCTTCGACGAATCCGAATTCCAGAACCAGATGGCCGCACAACTGGGTACCAGCCACCACTCCGTGCAGTGCAACTACCACGACATTGCCGAGCATTTTCCCGACGTCATCTGGCACACCGAACGCCCGATCCTGCGCACTGCGCCGACGCCGATGTACTTGCTGTCGAGATTGGTCAACAACAAAGGCTTCAAAGTTGTCTTGACCGGCGAAGGTTCCGACGAGATCTTTGCCGGCTACGATATCTTCAAGGAAACCAAGATCCGCGAGTGGTGGTCGCGCAATCCCGACTCGGCCTGGCGGCCGCTACTCCTCCAAAGGCTCTATCCGACCTTGCCGCTCAGCGAAGTGCGTTCGAGTTACTTCCTGCAGGAGTTCTATCGAGCCGGGCTTAACGAGACCGATCGCTACTATTTCTCGCACATGCCGCGCATCAAAACTACCTCGCGCGTCAAGGATTTCTACGACCCCTCGATCAAGGGGCACGCCTCAGCCTGGCAGGCGGAGGAAGCTTTTGCCCATACTTTGCCGTCAACTTTCAGCCGCTGGCACGTCCAGGCGCGCGCCCAGTTCCTTGAAGCCAAGTCGCTGCTCTCCGGCTATCTGCTCTCGTCGCAAGGCGACCGCATGGCCGCAGCCAATGCCGTCGAAGGACGCTACCCGTTCCTCGACCACCGCGTCATCGAATTGGCCGCCCGGATCCCGCCTCGGCACAAGCTCTTCGGTCTGAAAGAAAAGTGGGTGCTGAAAAAGGCAATGAAGGGCGCACTGCCTCCGGCGATTCTCAAGCGCCCCAAGCAGCCCTATATGGCGCCCGACTCCAACTGCTTCACGCAGCCCAATGCCCCCGGCTATGTCAGGGATTTGTTGTCTGAAGAAAGACTTCGCTCCGTTGGCGTGTTTAATCCGACTATGGTAGGGAAGCTTTACGAAAAGTGCCTGCGCCATGCCTCCGCGCAGCTTTCGTTTAAGGATAATATGGCCTTTGTCGGCATTCTCTCAACGCAGGCGCTGGCCGACCAGTTTGTCCAGAATTTTGATCGCCATGCCACGCGCCGGGTCAGCGATTTCCGCGTCTGGCACGACCTGACTTCCGGCGATCGCCGCCGAAGCGCTAAGGCCTGAGCGCCGCCTGAGTTCCGGGCGTCTGCGTCCGGCTTTCCCACTCGCTCAAGATTGGCTTGAAGAACTCCATGAAATGGCGCGCAACTGTCGTGTTCGCGACCTCATTTGGATGCGAGTTGGTTGCATCCTCCGGGCGAAATTCCTGGCGCAGGACGTTGCTGTCATCGGACAGTATGCTATAGAGATCAAAGACATAGAAATTGTTCAGCCCCGTCTTCTGTCGATACGAACTGAGATATTCACCGGTCACCCAGTTATTGAACTCGCGCGCGCGCTTGGCGGCTTCCGGGGTCGTCGATGCCGGCGTCAGCGGCGGCGTCGTCCAGTAAATAATCAGTCGGTCCGGATGCTTCGCGAACTGCTTGCCGATCTCTTCAAACGCAGCGCGATAGTTCGCTATCGTCCGCTCGCGGCTCGTCGGATCGCCGGAGCCGCTCCCTTCGCCTGAGATGTCGCTGTTCGGGAAGCACGATTTGAACATGATGATGTCGTTACGGCGATCGTCGGTGTAGTAAACATTCGGATGGTTCTTGAATTTCAGGATTTGATCGAAATCAGCGGAAAACTTCGGCGTCCAATGGCAAACATCGGTGAATTGCCCGATTTCGTCTCCGTAGGTCGCACCTTTGACGAAGATTCCCATCTCCAGCAGGCTGTCGCGCAATCCGCCCTGTTGCAGGATATTCTTGCCGACTGAGTGGTGGAGAAAAATGATCCGTTTGGAAATGCCGGCCTCGAGCTTATCGGTGAGATCGCTGACGATCTTCGCCGAGTCATCCAGGGACTCCTGAAGACTCTCAATTTTGCCCCTGAACTTAATGAAATGATAGGCGAAGTACAGCCCGATCACGTTGCCGAGAAGTGAAAGTACGAGCAATCCTATAATCACTTTATTCACGAGATTCTCCCCGAATGCACAAGTTCATCTATTCACGATTGTCGACCAACTCACGATATTATACGCACGAACCCGCCGAAAATTGCAGACTCCTGCACAAAAGATCAGCCAGTAAGGATGCCGTAACTAGCGCAATAGCAATAAGTTACAGGCATTGTTTCAAGTCTATCACTAACCGACCGTCGATTCGATCTTCAAGCGATTCGCATCTTCGCCTTCATCATCGTCGTTGCCTGCCCGCCAATCTTCACTCGGTCGCCTTCTAGCCGCAGCTTCAGTTCGCCGCCGCGTGGAGAGGCCTGATAGGCGAACAACTCTTGCTTGCCCAGTTTGCGACTCCAGTAGCGAACCAGAACGCAGTGCGCCGATCCCGTCACCGGGTCTTCATTGATTCCATACGCCGGCGCAAAGAAACGCGAGACGAAATCAAACGGCGGCTCCGATTTGGCGGTCACGATCAATCCGTGCGGCGCTACCTGGGCGACCGCTGAATAGTCGGGACGCAGCGATTTGATCTGCTCGGAGCTGTCCAACTCTGCCAGGATTTTCTTACTCGTAGAAATCCAGGCGGAAAGCACCGGTGTCCCAATCGCCTTGGCTATCGGCGCAGAATCGGCAATCGGCTCAACATCATAGGCGGGGAAGTCCAACTCAATCCACTCGCCGTTCTTTGTCGCTGTTAATACCCCGCTGCGCGTCCGGAAACGCAATTGTTCGCTTGTCGGGCGCAATCCCTCTTG
This sequence comes from uncultured Ignavibacteria bacterium, assembly GCA_964584025.1. GTDB lineage: Bacteria > Zixibacteria > MSB-5A5 > CAIYYT01 > CAIYYT01 > JADJGC01. The sequence goes on along the minus strand of CAZOYE010000020.1, from coordinate 26,912 downwards.
CCAGATAATATGCGCACTCGCCAGCGTGGCATGTCCGCACAAGTCGATCTCGACTTCGGGCGTAAACCAACGGAGCTTGTAGTGATCGCCATCATCCTGCAGAAACGCCGTCTCGCTCAGGTTCAATTCGCGCGCAATCTTGCGCTGCGTCTCCTCTTCCATCGGCTCGCGCAGAACACAGACCCCCGCCGGATTGCCGCAAAACGGCTGGTGGGAAAAACTGTCGACTGTGAAAATCTCGTGAAACATGAATGCCTCTCCAATTCGAAGGTACAATAAATACGGAATTGCCGCTAACGAGTTAACCTAAACTTCGTATCTCAAGCAGCAATCATAATGCGAGGGAAGCAATGGAGTTGAGGAAGGTCAATTTGGGCGAAAAATTTTCGCTCATCACCGAGTATGAGAGCCCAAAAATCGCCGGCGAGCTCAACGGTCAATACGTGAAGCTCTCTAAACTCAAGGGCGAATTCGTCTGGCATCACCACGAAAATGAGGATGAGCTCTTCTTCGTCTACAAAGGAAGGCTGCGGATGCAACTGCGGACCGGCGACATCGTCATCAATGAGGGCGAATTTTTCATCGTGCCGCGCGGCGTCGAACACAACCCGATCGCCGAAGGAGAATGCTGGATCATGTTATTCGAGCCGAAAGAAACCTTGAACACAGGCAACACCGTCAACGAGAAGACCAAAGAAACGCTCGATTGGATCTGAGCAACTCGGGGAGAAATGCATGGCAGATCGAATTCACAAGTATACCGGCAAACAAATCGAAGTCACTTTCGAAGGGAAGCGATGTATCCATGCCGCGGAGTGCGTGCGCGGCCTGCCACAGGTTTTCGACAAGAACAAAACTCCCTGGATCATGCCTGATCAGGATACCGCTGACCGCGTCGCCCAGATCGTCCTCCGCTGCCCAACCGGCGCCCTGAAATTCCGGCGTCCTGAATCCGAACTCAATGAGACTCCCCCGCAGCGCAATCAGATCAGCATCGAACGCAACGGGCCGCTGTATTTCCACGGCGATGTCATTGTCACCGATTCTTCAGGTGTGGAGCGCCTCCGCGATACACGCGTTGCGCTCTGTCGCTGCGGTTTAACGCGCCGACAGCCCTTCTGTGACGGCAGCCATCGCGCGGCAAAATTTCAGGCGCCGGCGGAAATCACGGAGACACTGCGCGACCAGCAATCTGCCGTTGTGCCTGAAGGTCCCCTTACCGTCACTCCATCTCAGGACGGGCCGCTGCTGCTTACCGGCACCGTCGAATTCAAACCGGCGCGCGAGACTGCCCCTGAGACTCGAACCGATCCGGCGCTTTGTCGCTGCGGCGCCTCCGGCAGCAAACCATTTTGTGACGGCTCACACCACCGCGTCAATTTCCGATCCTCTGAGTAGGTCTATCCGGCCTGCCGCTCAAAGCGGATATTCTTCGCTCGCTGCAAGCTTACGGCAAATGAATTGACACTGTCGCGCTCATCTCGCAAGAACCTGAATTGCAGTTGGCCGCCCGCCACCGAGAATTCATCGCGCAGCGAAGGCTGTAGTGCCGCTGTCTGACGATCTCCTTCTGAGGAGTATACCAACGCCTCATTCTCGATGGCGACTGAGAAGGTTAACCCCAGTTCGCGACAGTGGTACCGCCCCACATAATCCGCCAGGTGAATCGGTTCGCTGCTCTCGACAAACGGCTCCAGCCGTGCCGGCGCCTGGCCGTTGAGCTCAAGAAATACACTCCAGCCGCCGTCATCGCGCTTCGTGAATTCCACCGTCGCCAGTTGCGGCAGACCCGTGGCGCGGTACTTTTCCTTCGCCATGGGAATCAACTGGAAGACGAATCCTGTCGAGGTCGCCACCACCAGGGAAGTGTCCTCGGCTTCTACGGTCCAGATCGTCCCGCTGACCGGATTGCGATACTTGCCGACCTTCGTTCTCAACTCCTCTTCGCTCGCACGATAGGTGGCAACTTCGGCAAGGGCCGCCTCCGAAACTTCTTCTCGAAACTGATCCTGCAAATACAAGTCTGCCACCTCGTACGCCAGCACGGCAGTATTCACCTGGTCGTAGTTGCCGAGAATAATCACTGAGAACTGCTGACGCGGGAATCGAAGCAACTCCGAGCGAAAACCGAAGTACGCGCCGCCATGGAACACCACCGGCAACCCCTTGTACTCAGCCGTCCGCAGACCGAGCGCCCAGCCGATTGTGTCGCCGCTATTAAGAACAAATTCCTCCTGCAGGCGCTCGATCAGCGAGGAACGCTTCTCTCCCAGTTGGTTCTTATAGAAATTCGCATCCCACAACGCCAGGTCGGCGAGTGTCGACAACATACCCCCGTCACCGGCGTTTGTTGCGCATGACACGCCTTGCCAGTACCCGCCGGAGGGAATTCGACCATAGCTGTTGGCGCGCTGCGAGACCAATTCAAACAAATCCTCTACAAAGCGCGTGTGCGTCATTCCCAACGGCTGAAAGATGTTTTCGCGCGCAAACTGCGCTAACGAAACCCCGGAAACCCGCTGCACGATTTCCGCCAGCAGAATAAATCCCGAGTTCGAGTACATCTGCTGATCGCCGGGACGGAAATTCAATTCCGATTGACTGAAAACCAGGTTCAGGTAGTGGTCGTCGCTGTAGTTGTTGCCGACGAATTCGCCCTTAAGCGACATCAGATCAAAGTAATCGCGAATGCCGCTGGTGTGGGTCAGCAGGTGCCGCAGCGTGATCGGCCAGTCATACTCCGGCAACTCAGGAATGAACTTCCGCACCGGATCGTCGATCGACAACTTACCCTGTTCCTCGAGCAGAAGTATCGCCGTCGCCGTGAATTGCTTGGCGTTTGAGCCGATGTCGAACACCGTCTCAACCGAATTGGGAACCTCGTGCCCGACATCCGCCAATCCAAATGCCCGGGAATACACCGTGCGGCCATGATCAATAACCGCTACCGCACAACCGGGACTCCCCGGCAACGTGAATTGAGCAAAGACCGAATCAACCCGTAACGGAGCTACATCCGTAGCGGCAAGGGAAGTGGCCGCTAACAACAGCAAGGCGCAAATCGCCGACGTTATCTCTCTCATCAGTTGACCTCACGATAATATGTAACAACTTACCGAAATTCTGAAGTAATTGTACGCAATCCGTCCACGATAGTTGCGTTTGTGTGGGAGATGTCGCTGAGGTAGCTTTGTGTTTACTCCAGCCCAGCCCAACGAAAGTTTCCCGGATGCGGAAACCAGGAAACCATCAGGACTGCCTCGAATAGTACGTGAGACCGTGTTCGAGATAGAATTTCAAGAGCGTGATCGCTTCGCCCCAGCCGCAGGCACACTCGAGAATCATCCGGCGTCCCTCCGGCGTATCGGGATAGCCGGACTCTGTTGTCGTGATGAGCGTATGATCACCGCGCGACTCGAGCTTGAACTCGATCGTCGTCGGGTGCTCGCGGTCAACCGGATACCATTGAAAACTGAAGCGAGTGGGCTCAGCGAAGTCGAGGACGAGAGCCTCGGCATTGACTGTATAGTTATGCGGTCCCCAATCCTTCCAGCGCCAAACCATGCGGCCGCCTTTCTTGAGATCGAGTTCCATGTCGTGCGTAAAGAACGCGTTCCAGCCGGCCGCCGTAGTAATCGCCTGATATACCTTTTCAATCGGCGCGAAGATAAGCGAGTGATGGCAAATCACGGCATCGATGTATTCGGTCATGCCTTATAGTATCGCGTCCTGCCCGGTTACGGCAATCGCTTTCTTCAAAGTCAGCGCGGCTCGGCTAACTGCACCTCGATCCAGAACTCTTTCTTTTCCTGCATCCCCATACGCTCGCCCGGAGGACCTCCCCCACGCTTCATGCCGCCGCCCATCGGCGGTCCCCCTCCCGAACCGGGACCCGCGCCACCACCGCGCGGGCCGCCCTCGCGTCCTTCAAAGCGATCTTTCAACTTCGCCTTGTCGGCATCCGACACATAACCGACGTGGACTCCCAGGGTAAGCTTTGATGGGCTCGCCAGGCGCAATGAGTACCAGCTGCTATCCTTGTCTGCAAAAGGGATCTGGAACTCGTAGGAATAGACATCGTTGCCAAAGGCCGCTGCTGCCTTTGGACCGCGTTCGCCGGTAACCGGAATTTCTGTCGTCGTTTTGTCGGCGAAAACCTCGATCAGCTTTCGCAAGCGCGCCTGCTCCTCGAGCATCTGTTCTCTCTGTTCGTCCCGCATCATGGGCCCCCGATCCTCGCGTTTGTCCGCCCGGCTACGGGACATTCCACCGCGATAGCGCAGTCCATACTCCTTCTTCTTCTTGCCGTCGGGACCTATCCACACCGTCAAGCCCCGCGTCTCCATCTGGCGAATCGTCGCCTCGTCGCGTGACAGCACGATCAAGTACAGGTTCGCCGCATCGTTCATTATTCCGATCGCCGAGTTGTCGTCATCGAAGTACGTGAAGACCAGATCGCGCCATTCGCCGCCGTCCCCATCAATCGTCAGCGGCGCGTTTGCCCACCGCGCCCCGATTGTTTCGGCTGCCAGCGGTACAGACGCAACTATCACCAAGCTCAGAACCAGGTTGCGCACATTGTGAGAGTTCATTTTCGTCCTTTCCAAAGGCAAGAAATCATGGCCCCCACTGGATCTTGCTGCCGACTGTTTTGACAGCGTCAACTATGATTAACTTGCGCAGGAACGCGCCGGGGTATGCAGGGGAGGGGAAAGCGCTCGGACTACACGACGTCGTTGGCCAAGAGCTGCGCCAGCTTGGCAAGCCGTTGCATGCGCGCAATCACTTCCTGCGGCGCCAACTGTCGTTTGCTCGACAACAACTGCGAATAGCGCAAGCCGCCGGCGTGTGCCTGCAAGTACTCAAAGGGAAGCAATCCCACGATGGCTTCTTTCACTTCTCCGCGCATCAGGCTTGCCTTGCTCTCCTCGTCCGGGACTTCGAGATTGAATTGGCGATCAAACGCCTTGTCGTGGGTCTCGAATTCCCAATGCAATTTGAGCGCTTTGCGAACCTTGTCGAACACACCTTCCGGTCGAATGCGAAAATTCCCCGGCGTCCGCGATTGCGAACTGATCACGAGATACTCGACAACGTCCTCATCATCGAGCGAAGCATCCCCCGCGAATGGGAACGGGCTGATCTCGACTCGCATCGCCAGACCGTCAACTTCACAACAGAAGGCCTCATACAGGAAGAAAGACGGCTCCACAACGTAGCCGCGCTGGAGTTCGCCTTTCGGTTGCTCGTTCCACTCGACTGGATCAATCGTCCCCCCGACCTTGTTTTGCAGTTCAGTCAGCAGACCCGCATACTCGTGCTCCCACAGCTTTTCCTGACTCATCGTTGCTCTCCATTATCCGACGCTCGATCAAATCGACGGCCACTTTGATGACATTGATTTCGCGATAGCGGCAGTTGTTTGCGCACTTGAGTTCGCCTCGTGATGTTTCACTCTGCAACTCAATCTACGCATATGATAGACACTGTGTTACATGTTTTCGCAGCGGTGCTCTTGCAGCGCGAATCGGCACGTGACTTGCGTTCCTCTACAACAGCAGAAAGATAACAGAAGGCAGGTCGCACTATGCGGAACATGGTTATCGGTACAAATCTGATCATCCTCCTCATCTCTCTCTTGCTGGAACTGACCGGCGCCGGACCGTTGGCGCGCTGGCGAGCGGACGATCCCTACGCGTTCATCATCGCGACGGGTCTCTGGGGTTACTTCGTCTTCTTCTATGTGATCTTCTGCCTCGTCCTGCCTGCTTTCAACTTCGTGGCTCTCTTGCTCAGCCCGCACGTTCGTATCCGCGAGCAGTAGCCTGCCAGAAATGAGGACGCCGTCATCCTCTGTCCGAGTGATGACGGCGTATGACCTCGCACTCGCCGGGTTATTGCGGACAAGCCGAGCAGGGTGCCGGTCCGCCGGAAAAGATGTAAGCTATCAGGAATACCGCATCGCTGATATTCGCGATGCTGTTACAATCGCAATCGCCCGCCGCCGGCGGTACCGGTGCGGGACCGCCCGTAAAGATATAACTGATCAGATAGACTGCGTCAGAGATAGTGATGATCTCGTCGTCGTTAGCATCGCCGCACAGATATGACGGTCCGCTCACGCAATCGAACGTCGTGACGTCAAAGCCGTCGATTCCCGCTTCCACCACGCTTTGCGTGTTGGCGTCATTAGCCGTAAAACGAATCCTCATGCTTCCGGTGATCGTCACGCCCTGAGCCGCGATTTGGCTCGCCGAAATCGTATTACGCCGCCACTCGCGGCCGGTGTCCGACGCATGCAGCGCCACCTGCGTCCAGGTCGCCGACTGCCCGTTGTTGATTTCCACCAAGAGCCGGTCGACCTCGCCGGTTGTGACCGTCAACGTCAGAAAATAGTAGTAAGAGATCAATCCTGCCGGCGTGAGGTCGAACGTCGGTGAAGTCAGCCGCACTGCGCCGTTATCGACATCGCTGTTGCCCATTATGTTCTGCGTCAGATAACAACTGCCGCTGCCGTCGGCGTCGGTTGCCGGCGTGTACTGCCAGCTCGGATCATTCACCGGTACGCCGCGCTGCCAGGCGCCGGCCGTCGCGCCGATGATCTCGGTCGTCCAGCCAAGATCGGTCTGGAAATTGTCGGCGAACGACTGCGCCGTCTCGCTTACCGTAATCGGCTGATACGGCGCGGTTGCGCTTGCATCCGCAATGACCCCGGCGCTCGTCTCCTCGATTGTGACATAAAACCGCAGCGCATCACCGCAGTCAATTGCCGGCAGCGTCAGCGAATAGCTGCTCCCGCCAAGCTCCGTCAATGCCGCTTCAACAAACGGGCCGGCGTTGATCGAATAATGCACGCGACCGCTGCCGGGTACTGCCGTTGCGCTGTTCTTGCTGACCAGGGTCAAGGCAATCGTTGTGTCCTTCTCGGCAAACAAGAACTGCGGCACCCCCGGGCTGTATACAAACTCGAAATTCGGCGCCGACACGTCGAGCATTCCCGCATAAACCGTCGCCAGCGATGCCTTCACCATTTTCGTGACGTAGGGCATACTGACATAGGTAATACTGTCGGTGTTGGAGTGATACTCGGTGGAGAAAATGAATTCGTGCACAAATGTCGCCGTGTATCCGTTGTTCACAAATCCGGCATGATCGGAATTGTTGGCCACCCCCGCGAACGTTGCGGTAATCCCCAGCAGGGAATCAGCCAGTTGCGTCCAGAGATTTGTCAGGCTCAGATCCGGCCCGCTGTAGAGATTGGCCTGGTTGCTGTTTTCGTAGTGGCCGATCATATCCATGTTCAGCATGAACTCGATACTATCACCGCGCGCTCCCGCTGCATCCGCAAAATGATTAGATCCGTGCAATCCTTGTTCTTCGCCATCGAAAGCGATGAAGACAATCGAAACATATGTTTCAATGTCCGCCAGCACGCGGGCAATCTCCAATGTCCCGACCGTGCCGGTGCCGTTGTCATCAGCGCCAGGGGATCCCGGTACGGCGTCCTGGTGCCCGCCGACTACGATATAGCGGTTGGGGAAGCGCGTTCCCGGCTTGACAGCAACGACATTGCGGACAACTTCCGGAAGTCCATAGATCGACGTAGTGAAAGTATCGTAATAAACCGAGTCATAACCGAAGGCCATGAACTTGTTGCGCGTCCAAACCTGCGCGGCGTAGTTCGAGTCCGTGCCCGTAACCCGCTGTCCGAAAGCTTGCAGGCGGGTTAAATACGAAAGCAGCGAATCCTGGCTGACCAGGTTGATGAGCGAGTCGAGATCGGCGCCCGTCGCCAGCGCTCTCTGGTTTGCCGGTCGGGTCGCTACGAATTCAATCTTGCCCGGAAGCACCGATACTGGCGCCAGATCCAGTTGCGCGCGGGCCGACGCAAACAGGCCAGCCGGCACCCGATAAATCCGCATCTCGCCCAATTCGTAGAGCAGCGTGTACTTAGTAGCATTGCCGCGATCGCGCCGCATGTCAAACGCGAGTTCCTCGACAGCTATGCCGCCGAACAGGAACTCCGCGCCCGCTTCGTTATTCAACTTCGCTGCCTGCTCCGGTTCCGCAAGAACGAGGTAACCGTCGAGTAACCGCGCGACTGGAGTCAGGTTCAATTGATTGAAATAGTCCGCCGCCGCCTGGTTCGAGACCTGGATTCGGTACAAGTCCGCTGCTCCGGCCGACGCCGCCAGCACCAACACTGCTAAAATCGCGATAATTGTGATTCTCATGATGGCTCCAGAAGTAAAAGGGCTATAGTACCTTTGCAAGAGGCCTTCTGAAGTGATGACTCTATGCCCTCGGGGAAGACCTCCGGCATCGGCAACAATATAATAAAATCGCCAAAAATGGCAACGAATACTCACTCAAACTGCACAAGAGTGCTTGGTCGCCCTTGCTCCATACAGTAGATTTGATCTGACCTGAGTGATTCAGTCGGAGTAATGATGGAATTCAGCAACGCCTACGAAGACGACCGCCGGGCGGCAGCCTACGCCACCCTCGAGTTTGATGATACCTATTACCTTGCCTTTCGCGATTTGCCGGAAATCTACCGCCGCGCTCTGCCCACGGCAGGCGCTGCGCTCGATTTCGGTTGCGGCACCGGCCGCTCCACCCGCTTCCTGACCCGCCTCGGCTTTCGCGCCATCGGTGCGGACATCTCCGCCGAGATGCTGCATCAGGCCTGGAAAATCGATCCGCAGGGGGACTACCGCCAAATCGGCGACCGCGACCTCAGCGCCTTTCCTGACCGGTCCTTCGACCTGGTTCAGTCCGCCTTCACCTTTGACAATATTCCGACATTAGCGAAAAAACAGAAGCTGTTCGCAGGGTTTAGACGACTGCTCCGACCCGGCGGGTATCTGCTCAATCTCGTCAGTACGCCGGACATCTACCTTAACGAATGGGCTTCGTTTTCGACGCTGGACTTTCCCGAAAACCATAACGCCGAATGCGGCGATGTCGTCAAGATTATCACGACTACATTTGCCGACGCCCGCCCTTGTCTCGATGTTCTTTTTCCCGATGAAGACTATCGCCGGCTGTACGCCGAAGTCGGATTCGAACTGCTGGAGCACCATCGCCCCGTTGCCGACGGCACGGAACCGTATCAATGGAAAAGCGAAACCTCAATCGCCCCCTGGTCGCTTTACCTGCTGCGTCGCCCCGTGTAGGGAAGTGCTGTTATTTCTTCACTACACTCAAATCGACGTTGCCGCTGAAGTCCGCAAACGCTATTCGAATCGTCCACGCGCCGGCCTGACCTGTTGTGGTCTCCAGCGATCCACCTAAAGCCAGGCTGCCGCCGTAAACCTCGGCGCCAAGCGCATCCTGAATCGTCAACGTTGCAGCGCCGGCGTTGACTGTTGATGCCAGCTCGACCGTTGCCGCAGAACCGCTGTTCGGCCATTCATAGCTGTACGTCTCGGTGAGATGAGTCGCCCCGGACACCTGCATTGAGAAATTGTCCGGTTCATTGACGACATCGGGATTGTAGGCAGCCGTTGGCTCGCTCCCGCATCCGGTCAGCGCGACGGCAGCGCAAGCGGCAAACGCCAGAAAAGCCACCACCACGCGGGAATCGTTTCGTTTCATTGTTACCTCGCGTATTTATGAGAAGCCCCTTAGTAGTCTTAACGGACTCACGAAGTCCAGAATTTAGAACTTAATGTGATTGTTTATCGTGTAGGCGTAACTAATTGATTGACAAGATGATCAACGGCGCCAAGCCCTATTGTACCGTTTCGGTTTGTCTCTAGATTGCCTGGTCCGGACCTCTCACTGCGACCTACTCCGCCGACTCTATGACGGCGTCTGGTGCGCGCAGGAGATAGCGATTACCTGTGGCGTCAATTAGTTCGATCACAGCCTGAATCGCTGTCTCGGGCGCCCAGGTCGGGCCGTTACGGGCAATCGCCGTGACCAGATAGGGATGAGCCACAGGACGTTCGATTTCTCCGAGCGCTGCGCCCCAGACATCTTCACCTTTCGCCACCCAGATATACGATGGCACCAATCCAGAGTCTGCCGTAAGCGAATCGACCTATAACACCGCAGCCCAGACGATAAGCCCCGTAACTTCACCCGGCATGAGGTCACGCCACGGTCTAGCTTCCGCCCAATACGAACGGTCGCCGATTGCCACCGTGTCTGGCACGATTGCCAAATCGGGTGGTTGGCGCACCGGCTCTGTCGCCTTCTCGGAACAGCCGGCGATAACGATGATCATTGCGAGGAGAGTGAGTTGAAACCGCCAAGGTCGGTGTTTTGTGGAATCAGTCATGATAGCCCTGCCTATTTCGTGTACGTAGTTATCTACAATAAATACGTCACAGCAAACCGCTCGTGCAACCGAATTCGGCAATCGCGTCCCGCTTTGTTTCAATTACAGAGCCACGCTGAAAATCAGGACGACTATTTCTTTCCCGGCGGATCGACCACCGTCGCCTTCGGAACCTCTACCTTCGGGTCCTGCGGCATGATCCCGTTTTGCCACTGCTGGCAGACACTGGTGGCGTCCTTCGCGTAAATCCCCGTCTGCGTCGTGCCGTTGGCGATACACAGCCCGGCAACGTGGTAGGCTTTCTTGTGGATCGCCGCCACCGCTTCGTCCTTGGGATCGGTCCCCATGAAGTAGCCTAACACGACGATCATATGGCCAACCAGAACATCAGTCGGCTTGGCATTGGAGAAGCTTTTCACCCAGATCCCTTCCGCCTTCGGATTCGGATCGGGAAGCTTCACAAAGAAATAGGGAAGTCCATCCGGAAGTTGCTTCGTCTGCGTGACGATCCCCTTGAAAGCAATCAACTGTTCTGCAAACGCCGAGGGCTGCTTATCCGCGCGCTGCAGTGAATCCAAATTGAAGTTCAACGGAAACGGCGCCGCCATCGTGCTAAAACTAACGCCAAGGGCAATCACAGTGACAGCGATTATCCAAATCTTTGTCTTCAAGTTCATTTCAAAAATCCTCCAGTTGCGGGTCTTTTAATTAAACAATCGACCGCCTCCTGCAAAGCATTATTTCTTGTATATCCCCGTCCTCACTCATTCTCCTCTTTCCGCGCAGTCAAGTGGGCAGGTCTCCGATTGAATTCACTTTCTCATTCGCAGCCACCTTGCCGCAGACCTGCCATAATCGCTTGATTTGCCGGAAACGCTCGAAACCCGACCGACGAACTCTGAACCAGCGTAGGGGCTTGGTCTGCATGCCCGGTTTGATGCCGGCCGATTGTCAGACTGCAGGCAGGCAGACCCGGCCCCTACGGCGCTGTCATTGCACGCAGCGGAGCGACTGTGCACATTGCTGCAGCTATGTAGGGCAGGTCTCTGATCGAATTCCCTTCATCCTTCGCAATCACATCGCCGGAGACCTGCCGGCATCCTCGACTCCCCACTAAAAACTCGACTGCGGCCTATCCACCCAACCGCCGGGTTATTCATTCCCCTCTTGAGAGGGGTGGACCGCGCCCGCTGATGCAATGCCCACTGTACCTACCGTCGCTGCCATGTTCTGGCGTCCACTTCTCTGGACTCACTCGCGGGCGCGGGACGGGGTGTGTTGTGCCGCTACCCCTCGTATGCCTTCCGCAACACCGCCTGACAAGTAGGGCAGGTCTCTGATCGAATTCCCTTCATCCTTCGCAATCACATCGCCGGAGACCTGCCGGCATCCTCGACTCCCCACTAAAAACTCGACTGCGGCCTATCCACCCAACCGCCGGGTTATTCATTCCCCTCTTGAGAGGGGTGGACCGCGCCCGCTGATGCAATGCCCACTGTACCTACCGTCGCTGCCATGTTCTGGCGTCCACTTCTCTGGACTCACTCGCGGGCGCGGGACGGGGTGTGTTGTGCCGCTATCCCTCGTACGCCTTCCGCAGCACATTCAAGTCCAGCTTGCGCATCGTCATCACCGCCGCAAACATCCGCGCACTCCTCTTGACGTCTTTGTCACGAAGCATGGCCATCACTTCTGTAGGCACGATTTGCCACGACATTCCGTACTTGTCCTTGAGCCAGCCACACTGTCCTTCTTGGCCGCCGTCGGCGGTAAGTTTCGCCCACAATTCGTCAACCTCCGCCTGCGATTCGCAATTGACCAGCAGTGAACTCGCTTCCGTAAATCTGATCTGCGGCGATCCGTTGAGCGCCATGAATGGCTGCCCGTTTAACTCGAACTCAACCATCATCACCGCTCCCGCCGGCTCGCCGGTGGCTTTGGCCGCTTCATCGGTGAAGCGCTCGATATGCGTAATCCGGGAATTCTTGAACAGGGAAGTATAAAACTGCGCGGCTTCTTCCGCCTCTTTCTCAAACCAAAAAGAGGTCACGATTTTCTGCATCGGTGCTCCATTTCTCTGATGTGGACTACAATGATCTACGAATGATAAGAAAACGTCATCGGGCCGCTGATGTCAATCACTTGTGGGCAGAAAATCGGAACGACGGAATTAGCGCGATCGTTTTGCGGGTAGTCGTCTGTAGTGTTGGGCAACGACGCCGGACTGGAATACTTCCGATCCGATCAATCCCAACCGAAGCGATTCCTCCGGTTTCACGGTGTCGAAAAGCCGCGGTCCTTTTCCAGCAACCACCGGATGTACGACGAAATGGTACTCGTCAATCAGATCGCGCTCCGATAGCTGTGACGCAAGGCTCAAACTTCCTATGCAAATGTCCTTGCCCGGTTTTTGCTTCAAAGCGAGCACTTCTTCGGCGACGTTGCCGCGCACGAACCTGGTGTTGTTCGCTTCAACCTGTTTCAATGTTGTGGAGAAAACGACCTTGTCGAGCGCATCAAATACGCGGGCGAATTCATTGATTGGCTCTGTCTCAGATTGATTCTTGGCAACGTCAGGCCAAAAGGGAACCATGAGTTGATAAGTGATCCGACCGAAGAGAAGGGCACCGGCGTTGCGCAGCAGTCCGGTGAAATACTCGTGCAACTCGTCGTCGGCGATCCCGTCCCGATGGTCGCAGAAACTGTCCGCTGTGATGTTGATTCCAAAGACAACTTTTCTCATCGGCCTCCTCAATGAATATCAACAAATGACTCAAGACGTATGACTGTTCATGCGTTCCCATCCGTCGTGTTCTACTCCGACGTAGGGGCTTGGTCTGCATGCCCGGTTTGATGCCAGCCGATTGTCAGACAGCGGGCAGGCAGACCCGGCCCCTACGGATTTGTCATTGCGCGAAGCGGAGCGGCTGTGCACATTACAGCCTATACGTAGGGCAGGTCTCTGATCGAATTCACTTAATCATTCGCAGTCGCCTTGCCGGAGACCTGCCAGACTCACGTCAATTGCCGGGAACGTTCGAAACCCAGCCGGCGAACTAATACTTTCGCAAATCCACGCCCGCCAGATAAGCCTTCACACCCGTGTGAAATTCGCTCCAGCCCTCGCACATCATGAAGGCCGTCTTGAGTTCCTTCTTCGGGTAGCCGCTTTCGTGGATTCGGAAAATCGTCTTGCCGTCCTTGCGCAGAAATTCGTACCGGACGGTAACCTCGTATTTTCCGCTCATCGACATACCCAGGAAGACGATCTCTTTGTGCCTGGCGAATTTGAGGACCGTCAGCGTGATCCCGCCAAAGCCTTCCCAGACCCAGGTGACCGGAGTCAACTTGGGACCGAACTCGCCCTTCATGTCATCGACAAAGTGCTTCTTGAGATGCTTGGATAAAACGACGGCGTCCCACACCTTGGCCAGTGGCGCCCGGAACACGTTCGATGTCGTGTAGCTGATTTCGCCGCGGCTGGCCGGTTTTGATTTGATTGTCTTCTTTGTGGTTTTCTTGGTTGCCATAGTTGAATTCTCCTTGAAGAAGAGAATACGAAGGTAGATCGATCTTGTCAATCACTTGCCGGTAGTAGGCGACCAGGAAGCGCGCGGCCAGAACAACGGGCGGTGGAGGCCACACGAATCCCACCATTCTGATGGGGTACAGTGCCGCATGTACTGATCTTAAAGTCCGAACCACAGGGGTTCGGACCTACAAACCAATTCATCGTAGGGGCTGGGTCTGCCTGCCCTCAATAGACTTGCGTAACAACCCGCGGGCTGGCAAACCCGGCCCCTACGGCTTTGTCATCGCGAGTCCTGTAGGCCAAACCCCCACGAAGCAGCCCGATTGTTTTTCGGACTAACTCGTCGGGGTTTCGACATTCACACGATTGCGTATTCCACAAATTTCTGGCGAAGCCTGATAGCTGAATCTGTCATTGCGAGGAGCGAGTGTCCTCTCAATATTCTCTGCACACCCTGCCGCGACGAAGCAATCTCACCCGGCATTTACAGCCTTGTAGGTCGGATTTCCAGCGGCGACGTCTCTCGGATAACAGGGAATCAGCCCATCAGCGCGAAACCCGACAGCTTGGTCTTATCCGTCGATGCGAATTGTCGGGTTTCTCGCTTCGAAGAACAGTCTTCAATTGAAGCGACAGGATCGCTCGGAACTCGACCTGCGAACTACTTCTTTTCCGCGCTGAAATTCACGGCTCCGCTGAAGTTGTCGAAGATGACGCGAATTGTCCATTCACCGGCTTGACCGACGGAGGTATCGAAAACGCCGTCGAGTGCGAGATTGCCGCCATAGACCATGACATCAGCAGCATCAAGGATCACGAGGGTAACTGATCCGTTGGTGGGAGCTGTCGAGTGGTCGATCGCGGCGGCCGTACCGCTGTTATTCCACATGTAATTGTAGGTGCGGGTCAGGTTCGCGACGCCTGTCGCCTGCAATTCAAACTTGTCGGCGTTGTTGTGGATCTCCGGTTCGTAAGGTGCGAGGGAATCGCTGCCGCATCCGACGAGGAGAATGGCGAGTAGCGGCAGACAGAGCTTGCGCAAGCGCGAAAGTGGTAGCATAGGTTCCTCGTTTCTTGCCCGTGTCATACCCCCTTATCTAGTTAACGGATTTATGAAGTCCATTATTTAGAAGATTCAACCGGGCAGGCGAGATTCCGCAGAAAGGGAAGTCGGCAAGCGTGTTAGCCGGTAGGTCCGAAGCCCCGTGCTTCGGACAAATGCGCGCATAGTAGTTACGCTGTCCGAACCGCAGGGGTTCGCACCTACGAACTTGTACTCCCGACGGCGCAATGTCGGGTTTCACGCTTACGAGTGAATCCCAGATACCTGCATTCAGCAACGCTGGAAACCCGACCTACGAACTGCTGCGGTTGGGCTAGCGGCTTGACTTTCTAAGGTGTTTTTGCCATCATATACTTAATAGAAGTACGAAGACAAGGGAGTGCGGAGATGGCAGAAGCAGCCGATCATTCAAAAGAACTCGATATTGAGAAGCGAACCAGCAAGGGGGCAGTGGTTTTCATTAGCCACGATTCGAGAGATGCCAAGCTGGCCGAGGCATTCGGACTATTGTTGACAACCGCCAGCTCTGGAATGCTCAGAACCTTCTGCTCTTCTGACAAGAGTGCGGGGACCGGAATCGAATACGGTGACGAATGGTATTCTCGCCTTATGTCTAGTCTTGAGAATGCCAGCGACGTGGTCTGCCTGTTCACAAAACGCAGCCTGGATCGACCGTGGATTCTGTATGAGGCTGGAGTAGCTAAGGGCAAATTGAGATCTCGAGTCCTTGGCGTTGCGTTGGGTGTCGCACTGAAAGAAATTAGCGTTGGCCCATTCTATCAGTTTCAAAACTGTGACGACAGCGATGATGCTTTGACCGCGCTGGTCTTTCAATTGTGCAAACGAGTGGAGTTTCTCAGCCCAAACGAGGGCTTTGTAAAGGAGCAGGTTAGAAAATTCAAGTCACAAGTTGCCAGCGCAACAAGCACCCCGCACGGAACTGGGGCAAAGGCATCAGATGAAGCCCAGCTGGTCAAGCTGTTCGAAGAGATCAAAATTCTGTTGCGGGAACTACCAATAAGGATTCGAATGGAAGTAGTTACCGCAATAAGTCCGTCGACCAAACCGAGACTAGACTCAGTCGAGAGTAAAGTTCGTGATTCTTTGGGCATCACCAAGCTAGTTAGGCTGATTACCGAAATGAACGAACAACAGCAACTCGACCCAAAAGCCGAAGCGGCGATTGTCGAAAGTCAGCTAGAGAAGGGTATTGGCTAGACATTTGAGATGATCGACCTGCCCCAAGCTCAACGCCTTGCTCCACGTAACCTCCCGTGGCAGTACATCACCACTTACTCTGAGCCGTCTGCAGCAAGACTCATCTTGGAGCCGAGTGCTAGAACCTCGAGTTTGAACCTTTCATGAACCTCCCAAAGGAGGCCGTGCAGCACCTGCATGAGGAATTCATGACAGTCTTTCAAACCATCGAACTCTGTGAGCGGTCGACGGAGATCGTGGACTATCAAGTGACGCATTTCAAAAATCTCTGAAATATACCCAACCCCGCGCCCTTTGAATTTGACACGACTCTTAGCTCCAAAATTCTCGGGGTCGCAAACAGATTTGCGAGAAATGGCAAAATGGTGTTCGAAGAACTTGAGCTTCTTCTCCAGGGATTCTCTAGAGAAATTCCTTAACTTCCATTCTCGGAGAGCGTCCTCAAGCGGCCGTTTGGCGTTTTCGATTAGATATTCTATTGGGATGTTTTCTTTCTTCATCAGCCCTGTGAGAAGTTCGGGCCTGTTAATGAAGATTCTCTTCAAAGTGTCTGTAATGGCACTCTCAAATATCGAACATTGCTCAACCAGCCCCAAGTTCAAGATCGTGGATTGAAAGTGTGTATGTCTCTCCCAATACTGCTTATTTAGGCTTGACACAAATCGAGCGCGAGTCTCTTCATAGTTGAATTGAGGATTCACATCCTTGTAAGCATTGAGTATGGAATCCACATTTCTTGTTGCATGTTCTTCCCATTGAGCGAAAGAATCTTCGACGAATTCCTTCTTGCTAATTGCATCAAGTGCATTTCTCGTGAATGCAAGAGCGTTGGCGAGCCGCCCATTCCAGTAAACCAGGTCGATCCCATTTAGAGAAGTCCTGAACACCTTATTTCCCCCTATCCCCCCAACGCCTTTTTGGTAAACTTGCCGCGCAACTCCGGCACCACAAACTCGCCGTCCTTGCGGATCAGGCGGCCGTCAAACCAGATTTCGCCGCCACCGTAATCCTTGCGCTGAATCAGTACCTTGTCCCAGTGAATCGCCGACTTGTTGCCGTTGTAGGCCTCGTCGTAACACTGGCCCGGCGTCAAGTGAATCGAACCGGCGATTTTCTCGTCAAACAGCGTGTCCTTCATCGGATGCAAAATCATCGGATTGCAGCCGATCGACCATTCGCCGATATAGCGCGCGCCCGGATCGGTGTCGAGAATGCGATTGAGCTTGGCGGTGTCGTTCTTCGCGGTCGCCTTGACGATCTTGCCGTTGACAAATTCGTAGCGAATCCCCTCGAACACAGTGCCTTCATACAGCGAGGGCGTATTGTACTCGATGACGCCGTTGATTGAATCGCGCACCGGCGCGGTGTAGACTTCGCCGTCGGGGATATTGCGGCCGCCTTCGCATTTGACCACGCCGATCCCCTTGATCGAAAACTTCAGATCGGTCTTGCCCGGCCCCTTGATATGCACCTTGTTGGCGCGCTTCATCAGCTTGACCAGCGGGTCCATCGCCTTGGACATCTTGGCGTAGTCGATGCAGCAGACATCGAAATAAAACTGCTCGAACTTCTCCTGCGGCATCTGCGCCAATTGCGCCATCGCGTTGTTGGGGTAGCGCAGCACCACCCACTTGGTGCGCTTGACGCGCTGTTCCAGATGCACCGGATGGTAATACAGAGAATTCCACAGCTTCATCTTCTCGCCGGGAATGTCATTCAAGTCAAACGGATTTTCCGATCCGCGCACGCCGATATAGCACTGCGCCTGCTTCATCATCGACAGGTGGAACTTCGCATATTTCTTGATCTGCTCGGCGTTGTTGCCCAAAAGGAACTGGCGAATCAGCGATTCGTCGTTGTAAAACCAGAAAGGCACGCCGCCGACCTTGGTGACCTTCTTGATAATCGCCTTGCCGAGTTCGAGTGTCGGCACGCCTTTCATCTCGATGTAAACGATTTCGCCCTTCTTGACTTCGCACGACCAGTTGACCAAAATGTCGGCGAGTTTATCGTGACGGGGATCTTGCATCAGTAACCTCCAGAATTTTCGGCGTCGCGCAGCGGGCTCTTCCCGGCGCCGCCGGTGTGATAAGTGTCTTGCGATTAATTAATTGCCGCGCGTCGAACAAATCAATTATAATCGCGCGAAATGAA
>CAZOYE010000020.1:4276-8557 GCA_964584025.1 uncultured Ignavibacteria bacterium | reverse complement strand
GCGATTAATTAATTGCCGCGCGTCGAACAAATCAATTATAATCGCGCGAAATGAATATGATGTCAGAAGATAGGAAGGCAGCGCTTGCGAATTCCCCTCGCGAGAGGGGTGGCTTCGATCCGACGAAGGAGGATCAGAGCCGGGGTGTGTCTTCTGCCGCGAACCACGCACGCAACTCGCATCCGACTCACAACCCCCTTGATCCCCCTTTGCTAAGGGGGAACCACGTGAGACTATTTTCCCCTCTCCTCCTGGGAGAGGGGGCAGGGGTGAGGGCGCAATGATGTCACGATCGCTCTTCTGCACCGCACGCATTTGTCATCCCCACGCCGATGGTTCAAACAATTCCCCTCTCGAGAGGGGTGGCTTTGATCCGACGAAGGAGGATCGAAGCCGGGGTGTGTCTTCTGCCGCGAACCACGCACGCAACTCGCATCCGACTCACAACCCCCTTGATCCCCCTTTGCTAAGGGGGAATGGCGTTCGTCATTTGCGCGAGAGCACCTCTCATTTCCACGAGTTCACCAGTCATTCCGGCGAGCGCACTCGTCATTCCCGCGGAGGCGGGAATCCAGCTTTGCCTGCCGACGGCCCCAGCAATTCCCCTCTCGAGAGGGGTGGCCTCGATCCGACGAAGGAGGATCGAAGCCGGGGTGTGTCAGGCCTGTGCGATCACAATTGCGATGCGAATTCAGCACACAACCCCCTTGATCTCACTTTGCTATCGGGGAAGGGCGTCCGTCATTCCGGCGGATGCCGGAATCCAGCTTCATTTCTTCGAATCGAGGGCTACGCGTGATTAGCAACAGAAATACGAACCTGGGTCCCGGCGTCCGCCGGGATGACAAAGACGCGTTTTCCCCTTTCCCCCTGGGAGAGGGGGCAGGGGTGAGGGCGCTGATGTCTTCACGATCCATATCAACCTCGACACACTCCCGTCATTCCCGCGGAAGCGGCTGCCGAAGGCGTCCAGCTTCGTCAATTTGCACACCGAGGATCACCCGTGACTAGCACCTGCAAATCAAACCTGGATCCCGACGTTCGTCGGGATGACCGCGACGCGTTTTCCTTTCTCCCCCTGGGAGAGGGGGCAGGGGTGAGGGCGCTGATTCTCTTCGCGCTTCTCCTCCTTGCCTCCTGCGCCAAAGACATGCCTCCCCCCGGCGGACCGCCCGACAAAACTCCGCCGGAGATTCTTGCGACCACACCGGCACCCGGCGCCACACTTGTCGATCGCAGCGCGCCGATCACCGTCGAATTTTCCGAGCGCATCAACGGCAAAGCCATCGGCAACGCGCTCTTCATCTCGCCGCCGCTCAAGGTCGAGCCGCGTGTGCGCGTCAAAGGCGCTCGCCTGCGCATCGAGCCCAACGAACCGCTCGACTCCGGCCGCACCTACGTCGTCACCATCGGCGCCTCGCTGCAGGATTTGCAGGGCAATCGCCTGACGAGTTCTAAGACGATTGCTTTCTCCACCGGCGAGCAAATCGATTCCGGCGCCATTGCCGGCCGTATCTATGACAAGGAAAAACCGCAACCCAATTTCCGCGTCTTTGCTTTCGAAAACGATTCACTCCTGATCGATTCGCTTTTCGTGCGCATCCCCGACTACATCACCGAAACCGGCTCCGACGGCAGCTTCGCTTTCGCCAACATGAAAGAAGCCGACTATCTCGTGCTTGGCGTCGAGGACAAAGATCGCGACAACCGCCTCAGTCGCGAATCGGAACGCGTCGCACTGCCGCATCGCATCGTCGCCGCGTTGCCGCCGGAAACGAAACCGCTGGCCCTTGATCTGTATTTATCGCGCCACGACTCAACCGAGTTGTCCGTCATCAATTGCCTGGACGACAATCGCACGATCGTGATGCAGTTCGCCGGCCAAAAGCTTGATCCCGCGACTCTTGATCGTGGCGCAATTAGTTTCGTTGACTCTGTCGGCAGGGAAGTGCCAGTAGCTGCGGCCATGATCTTCAGCGCCGAACCTGAGCGCGTCTACCTCTGGGCCGACAGCTTGATCGCAGATCAGGAGTACACGATTCACTTGCGCGGGTTGCGCGGCGAGGAAGGGAAGCGTCTTCCCGGCGACTCCTGCTTCTGCAAGTTCCGCTATCGCGGTATCGATGAGCAGGCGCCATCCGTCAAGGAGCGCTCTCCCTCGGGGAATCTCTCGACGATTTATCCGGGAGACTCATTGAAGGTCTTGTTCTCCGAACCGGTCACCATCGCCGACAGCGCCCTGCTGATTACCATCGACAGCGTCACGAATCTCTTCGGCCATCTTGTAGCCATGCCCGGCTCGGTCACCTATGCGCTCTCGGATTTCACTGGACTGCCGTTTGATCGCTCGTTGAAGGCCGTCTTCCGCGTCGGAGCGCTGAGCGATCGCTTCGGCAATCGCGGCGCTGACACCGCTCTTGCATTTTCACTGATGGTGGCCTCACCCGATTCGCTCGGAAGCCTCAGCGGTACACTCGAAACTCCGACCGGCATGGAGGTCGACCTGCGATTTGTCGGCGCCAATCGCAAACGCGAATACCGCCTGGAAAATCAGATCTCCGGCGTCTTCTCGCTCAAGCTCTATCCCGATCTCTATCGCATCATCGCGTTCGAAGACCGCAATGACAACCATCGCTGGGACTTCGGCTCTCTGCTGCCGTTCGCTTTTTCCGAGCGCGGCTGGATCGCCGCCGACTCGGTTCGCGTCCGCGCGCGCTTCGACCACGAGGATTTCCCGATCAAACTCGAGTAGTAATCAGGAGGTATCATGATAGACCTGTCCAGCCTGCCGACCTGGCTTTCGGAAACGATCATCTTCGTCGCCATCGTCGTTGGCGCGTACTTGCTCTCCGAAATCGTCGTCTTGATTCTCAACTTAATCAAGCGATATCTCGCCTCCCGCACCTCTACCGATCTCGACGACAAGATCATCGATGCCATCAAAGCGCCGGTGCGCTACGCCATGATCTTCGTCGGCGCTACCATCGCATTGAAACGACTCGACCTGCTCACGGCGGAATCTAAAGACTGGGTCTTCAAGATTACTTCCGGAATCGTGTTCGTCGGTTTTGCCTTTGTCGTCACGATGGTGCTGCTGCGCCTCGTCAAGATATTCACGCGCTGGTATGCCGAGAAAGTCGCCGCCCGCACCGACAGCACGCTCGACGACCAACTGCTGCCCTTGATCCGCCGCATTCTCAACGTCGTCGTGGTCGCGATCGGCGCGGTCACCGTTCTCGATCATTTTGCCGTCGATGTCAAGGGACTGATCGCGGTCCTCGGCGTCGGCTCGCTCGCCATC
This sequence comes from uncultured Ignavibacteria bacterium, assembly GCA_964584025.1. Classification (GTDB taxonomy): domain Bacteria; phylum Zixibacteria; class MSB-5A5; order CAIYYT01; family CAIYYT01; genus JADJGC01. The sequence goes on along the minus strand of CAZOYE010000020.1, from coordinate 5,256 downwards.
GCTTTGGCGGCCCAGGACACCGTCGCCAACATGATCGCCGGCTTCATCCTGATGCTCGACCGACCGTTCCGCAAGGGCGATCGCGTCGTGCTCGCATCCGGTGAGACCGTGGATGTCTACGACATCGGCCTCCGCTCCTCCAAATTCATGACCTTCGACAACACGCTCGTGATCGTCCCGAACAATGAACTCGTGAAAGCCAAGGTAACCAATCTGTCGTATCCCGAGGAGACCATCCGCGTCAAGATCGACATCGGCGTCGCTTACGGAAGCGACATCGATCAGGTCAAGTCGCTGCTGCTGAAGGTTGCGCAATCGCACCCCAAAGTCCTCGCCGAGCCGGCGCCTTCAGCAGATTTCGTCAGCTTTGGTGATTCGGCCCTGAATTTCTCCCTGACATGCCGCGTCGGTCAAATCTCCGACCAGTGGCGCACCGGCGAAGAGATGCGCTGTTCGATCTACAACGAGTTCAGTCGCGCCGGTATTGAAATCCCGTTTCCGCAAAGGGTGATTCACGTGCAGGGCAAAGGCTTGCCCGGCAGCAATTAAGAAGTCAAAATTCTATTGACATTGCCGATGCAATCTTTACTTTGGCAATCCCATGAAATGGGCTCGTAGCTCAGATGGTTAGAGCGCGCGCCTGATAAGCGCGAGGTCGGCAGTTCGATTCTGCCCGAGCCCATATTTTCTTTCTGGATTCTCATCCTGCCTTCTTTAAAGCCTAACTGATATCGCCCAAAGCGCCTGATAAGCGCGAGTCCGCCAGTTCGACCGCAGGTGCCCCACCGCTTGCGGTGGGAAAAACACATAGTAACCTGGTGCCCGAGCCCATATTCGCCTTGCAACATTCTTCCTCATTCGATCTTCAATTTGCCGGGAACTGTCATTGCGAAGAGCGAACGCACATTCGCCATTCGCAACGCACCCTGCCGCGACGAAGCAATCTCCATTTCAAGCACGCGAGTCGGGCGGTTCGACCG
>CAZOYE010000020.1:0-4176 GCA_964584025.1 uncultured Ignavibacteria bacterium | reverse complement strand
GGGCGCATGGCAATGCGCCCCGGATGTGTCGCACCTCTGTCATTGCGAGGAGCGATCGCATCCCCAGCGGCCTCACTACATCCTGCCGCGACGAAGCAATCTCCATTTCAAGCACGCGAGTCGGGCGGTTCGACCGCAGGTGCCCCACCGCTTGCGGTGGGACCAAAGAACCGCCACCCGCGTATTGCTCTCCTTGCCTCCTCAGCCCTTCCTTCGCGTAGGGGCGCATGGCAATGCGCCCCGGATGTGTCGCACCTCTGTCATTGCGAGGAGCGAACGCATCCCCAGCAGCTCCACTACATCATGCCGCGACGAAGCAATCTGCTTGACAATACTCATTCCGCCCCCTACGTTGAGTTCAATCTCAATGATCTCGCCATCCGGAGTTGCCATGAATTCTCACAGCCGTTTCAGCGCCGCACTCGTCCTGTTCGTCCTGTTCGCATCGTCACTCTTCGCGCAGGCGAGCACTTCGCTGATTATCGAGTATTCACCGGCCGCTCAGCGACTCCACATCAACGCGCTCTTAAAGGATTCCTTCGCGATCGACTCGACTCGCGTCACATTCCTGTTGTCCCCACGCGTTGATTCTCTTCAGGCCGCCTTTCTCAGCTTCACCGATTCCGTGGCCGTCATCGTTCAGCGCGGGGCAGGGGATACTGCCTGGATTGACTTGCCCGCGCCGCCGCCCGCTCCTGAATGGCGTCTTCAGTTTGACTATCAATGGCCGATAGAAACGGGCCGCGACTCCCTGATCCTCCTTGATCGCGGCCATCGCTGGTACCCGGTGCTCTACGACCGACTGACCACGACCTGGGTAAACGTCACGCTGCCGGATTCCTTCAGCGTTCTCTCAGTGGGCGATCAGGTCGATGGCTTGGTCATGAGCGGGACGCGCCTTGCTTCCTACGAAACTGAGATTCCCGTCTTCAAAATTCCCCTATTGATCTACCGCGACGGCTACTTCGATGAAGGCGAATTGCCGTGCGCCCTCTGGACCATCGAGTTGTACAGCCGCACTCTTACCGATTCGGTAGCGGCAGTGATAGCTAATGAGGCCTGCAGCACCCTGGTCTATATGTGCAATTGGATCGGCGATTACGATCGCAGCACCCTGACCTTAGTGGAGACTTCGGAGTTTCCCGGCATGAATATCGGTTCCGGCATCGTGACCATCGGCTCTGATATGATGACAGGCTTCGGCAAGGGCTACGTCGACGGTCTGCATCTGTGCATCGCGCAGCAGTGGTTTGGCGCCGGCGCCTTCGTGCGATTCCCCTCGCGCGGGTTCTGGCTTCTCACGGTCGCGCTCCCGCATCAGCTGCGCATCACCTACGAACTGCGTAACCTCGATCAGAAAGGCAAGCACGCCCTCTGGCTACGCGCCCTCGACCCGGCGCGCGAGATTTTCGGCACCGACAAGGACATGCCGCTGCTCGACATCGACATGCCTGATGCGCCGCACAAAGGCGCGTTGCTCTACAGCAAAGGACCCGCCGCCTTCGAATTGTTGCACCGCTGCCTCGGCGAGGACAATTGGAACCGCTTCCTGCGTGATTTCTACTTCGACCACAAAGGCCGGATGTTTGTTTGGGATAAATTCGTGGAGACGCTGGTCCGATACGATCGCGAAGATGTCTGTCTTCCCGCCTTCAAGAACCTGATGACCACGACGGGGCTGCCGAACATGGAATAGCAGGGAGGTGCTATGAACGGAGTTTTGCGTCAGCCGCACTTTGCCGGAAGTTTCTATTCCGCCAACCCGAGTGAACTCGCCTCAGAAATCACAGCGTTGCTCGACAAGGTTGTCATTCCGCCGGATGCCCGACGCCCGCAGGGTATCGTCGCTCCGCACGCCGGCTACATGTACTCCGGCGCCTGCGCTGCCGCGGCCTATGCTCGTGTCCGTCATTTTCGCGACACTTACCAAACGGTGGTTGTTATCTCGCCATCGCACCGCAGCCTCTTTGATTACTCCTCCGTCTTCGATGGCGACGGCTATGAAACTCCACTCGGCATAGTCCCGATCGCCTCTGATATCGTCGCGAAGATCGGCGCTTCCGCCGGCGCGCAGATTTCGCAAGCCGGACACATCGATGGCAACGGCCCTGAGCATGCTCTCGAAGTCCAGCTTCCGTTTCTTCAAGTCGCCCTTCATGAGTTTCGTCTCGTGCCGATAGTCATGGGCTTGCAGACTCCGGCATTGACCGCTCAGTTAGCGCAGGCGATTGCCGATGCCGTCGATCCACGGACGACCCTTCTGGTTGCCAGCTCCGACCTCTCACATTTCCACAATGCTGGCACGGCCGCCAAACTCGATGGCCGCGTGATCGCCGCGGTGGCCGCCTTCGATCCGCACGCCCTGATGACCTTGATCAACACCGGCAAGGCCGAAGCCTGTGGTTTCTGCCCAATCACCGCTGTCATGATGGCCTGTTGGCAACTTGGCGCCCGCACCGCCCGCGCTCTCGACTACCGCCATTCGGGGCAGGTCAGTGGTGATAATGACGAAGTTGTAGGCTACTTGGCGGCGGAAATTCTCTAATGAGGATGAAGAGAATCCTGTGATTCTCTGTTGCGTCGGTTCTTGATTTCGCGCCAGCGAGTAGGAAAGAAATTACCCGAACTCCCGACCGGCGCGAAATTTTGAACCGACGCCATTACATTTATTGAATTGTCCAGGGTGCTTGCTCGAAAGGGATCGCAATGATGATGCCATCGATACTCAGATTCGGAATATCCTCCCATTTGCTTGCGGCAGCATTAGTGGCCTTGGAATTCCTTGCGGCGTCTCGCTCGTGGGCAAGTGCAGACCTTACAGAAACTACCGACTGCTCTGACCTTGCTGTCTCGGTTGTTAGTACTCCAATGATTCGTGGCCGCTACCAAGCCATCTCCGACTTCTTTGAGTGCTTAACAACCCGGTGCCCACAATCGACTTCCGAGACTTCGTGCGATGGTCTAACAGATTTCTTTGCCTCTCTGCATCCAGTAGCGAGGATTGACTCTGCCGGTGACGTGCGGCAGCTAATTGAGTTGACACACAATGCATTCACGCTTATTGACAGCAACTCCTTGTATCTGACCGTCGGCGATGCGGATACCTATGGGGCGTGGTATCTACAGCGAGTGAAACGATTTCGCACCGACGTTTGCGTTGTCTCGCTCCCGTTTCTCATGGCGGAGGAGTACCGCCGGGAACTCGTCTCGGATTCACTCTTCCGCCATGTTACCGGATTTCAGCAATTGTCAGACATACCGGTCCCGCCGTCTACTATTGAAACGGACAGTGCACGCGCGTTGATCGTCCGCGCGTGGAATAAGGCTGAGCGACTCGTTCCCATCTTCCTATCTCCGACCTGTGCCGTTAGCGAGGACAGCGGCCTTCACGTCGTAAACCTTGGCTTGGTGCAGAAACTATCGGAGCCTACGGTAGATTCAGCAATCTTCCTTAGTTTGTTGACAAGCATGCGAGAAAAGTGGCATTGGGTAGAAGCTTCTGCGGGCCTGCCACCCGAAGAGCGCGCAATTAGGAACACAACTATACACTATTTGTCGCTCGCCATGTGGATGTCGCGCGGTACCGCCCAAGGAATCGACGAGCAGGAGCTTGCAGAAATCTTCGAACTCTTGGATCCGGTTTGCAGGACTAATTGGCGGTTCAATGTGTTGCGCTTCACAATGTGTCAAGCGCAAGCCGACACGTGTGAATCATTCTTGTCACGGCTGCGAGACTACGCAAAGGAACATCCCGAAGAAGACTTTCTAAAACGCTTTCTCGAAGACACAGAGCAGCAGTGACTTAGACAATCAAGAGCAGATCGCTCTCGCTGGTGACCACTGAAATGGCCGATTGAGTTCCGACCATTCATGTGTAACTTTTGAAATAATTTCCGAAAAATTCTATTGACACCCGGCTCGCCGCGTATATATTGCGCGTCGCTGTTTGAGGGCGTGACGAATTCGACCCCGTAATGCGCGGGGCGATTTTTTTTCGATAGAACGTCCGTCGGGACGTAACGGGGCGGTATCCTCAGACGGCAAGTGAATCCAGGCAGTTGCGCCAAACCGGCTCAGTCGGAAAATCGCAACCACGGAAACGGTTCACGACGATCTTTGAATACGCGGGGATGTAGCTCAGTTGGGAGAGCGGCGGCTTTGCAAGCCGTAGGTCGT
>CAZOYE010000019.1:0-82871 GCA_964584025.1 uncultured Ignavibacteria bacterium | reverse complement strand
GGAGCCTTTCTGATTCAACTGTTTGTCAACCAGGTCCTTCTGGCTGTCGGAGTGCTGAAGCCGGGCTTTAACCGTGAGTACTAACCGAAAGGAGATACCGATGAAGGCCATCTACAGCAGAACCGTAGAGAAATCGAGCGGATTTCTCTTTGCCCGTTGGTCGGCTGGCGCCAAACCGTTCGAGCTGTCGCTGCCGCGGAATCGGCGGGTGCTTGAGGACAAATTGGCTCCGTACTACGCGGGCATTGCCGGCATGGAGATGGTTGCGATGATGCAGCGCATCAACCCCGCCGTGCGTCAGGGCATCGTTCTGAGGGCCCGCTACATGGATGACTATTCCCGTTCAGCGATCGCGGCCGGCTGCGAACAAGTGGTCTTGATCGGCGCCGGATACGATAGCCGCTACTGGCGTATGCCTGAATTCCATCTCGTCGATATCTTTGAACTCGACTTGGACTCGACGCAAGTGATCAAGAAATCGCTTACGCGGCGTTTGTTCGGGCGCCTTCCCGCCAATGTCCGCTATATCACTGCGAACCTGGCTCAAGACTCGGTGCCGGAGAAGCTGACGGCCGCCGGACTTCAACGCGATAGAAAGACGCTCTATATCTGGGAAGGCGTGACCCTGTTCCTCAACGACGAGATCGTGGCCGAGACCCTCTCATGCTTTCGCGAACTGACGCCGAATTGCCGCGTAACTTTCGACTTCGTTCCGCCCGAGCTAATCGACGACGAGACCGACTACCAGGGGAATCGCCAGTTGATTTCTCTCTGCCAGTCCATCAACGAGCCGCTCACCTTTGCCGCCCGGCCGCTGGCTATGAAGCAGCTTCTTTGCGGTATCGGCTATCAAAACGTGGTCATCGTCAGCATGCGCGAAGCCAACCTTCTGTATTGCGGCTCCGCGCAGATCGAGGACAGCTACTTCTTCGCCACCGCCGAGTCGGGTCCGGTTGTCGAATCTGCGCTCGTGACAAGACCCCGGTCTGGGACTTCTTAGAGACCCAGTGGGGCATTTTTGGGAGGAAAGGTCATGGCAATCCCCGAGTCAATCCAATTGCAGGCAATGCCGCTCTTGGAACTCGTGGTGAAGTGGCTTTGCGCTGCGGCGTTCGTCAGTTCGGCAATCCTTTTGTCATTGCTACTGGCAGAGAAAGTAACAAACCGCGCCAGGCCTTATCGACTCAGGCGCCTGCGCCGCCTCGCCAGGCGGATCGCCACGGTGCAGTCGCTCTTCTTGACTCCCGGCAGTTCCTTAGTACAGTCACGAAGGCAGGGAAGGACCAATTGAACAAACTGGTTGATCGATCTAACGGTTATTTATTGACAAACGCCTTTCATCCGTATACTTTCCAATAAACTCATTCACGACCAAACCTTGTTCAGTGTCGTCGCTGTCCCGCCCGACATCGCTAGCCTCGCTGGCATGTCACGCAGCCGCGCCCTGATCGTGAATCTCATGCCCGGTAAACTTCAAGGAGTCAAGGATGAATCAAGCGATGTCTGTCCTCCGCATCGCGGCGCTGGCTTGTTTTCTTGCCGCCGTATGTTTCGGCATCCTGCAAGGCGCTGCAGCAAAGAATTACCCGTCCGTAGGTGTTCGCTCAACCGATGTCTCGGCCCAGCCCGAGGTCATATCTGGAATTCCTGAGAAGATCGTGGAAGCCTCTGATCTGGCATCTGCGAAAAATCCTGCCGCCGCTCAGCAGTGGCGACACCCGTCAACCGCAGCCGACGGGCTCGGCATCATGGCACGGCTCTACGAATACTACGACGGCGTCTTTGACTCCAGCTACATCTATATCAACGGCTCCGGTGACTCCGGCCAGAATTGGGGCGGCTGCTGTTTCCTTGATCTCTATGGCGGCACCTATCCGACGATCGACTACTACGGCTCCGGCTCGCAGATGTACGGCGCCTTTGTTCCGCCGGCGTCTTTTCAGGGTGGGGCGGCCTTTATGCTCGCCAGCATCCCCGACCCGCTCAATTCGGCGACCTGGTCGGTAACATTCTTCAGTCTCTTCGGCCTCGGCTGGTACGGCATGACCATGGCCGATATCGCCGCCGACAACTCTCAGCAATCGTGGAACTGGGGCTTTCAATCAGCCATTCTCAGCCGCAACGCCGATCCTGAGGTCGACAACATCCCCACCATTTTTGGGCGCCAGAACAATATGCCTTTTGGTTCCTTCTTCGCCCAATATCCCAATTGTCAAACAACGGCCGCCGCGATCGACAAGGCGACCGGGAAGACTTACGCGGTCTACGATTATGTCGATTCGATCGATGTCCAACACAAGCTGTTCCTGCGCCAGGACTATCTGTCAAACTGGACTTTCCCGACCGATGCCGCAGTGAAAGACATGGTCGACAACGATGCTCATCTGCGCTACCCCGACATCGTCGCGCACAACGGCAATCTGGTGATGGTGGCGGCCGTCTATCATGATTCGGCTGTCACGGATTATGACATCATTGCCTTCCGCACCTCCGATGGCGACGTCGATAATCTCTCCCTCGTCAGTGTTGTTGCCTCCAGCAGCAATGCCGAAAACTACCCGGTTCTAACCGACATGGTCGGAGATACCGTCGGCTGCGTCTTTGAGATGCAAAACAAACTCTATGCCTCCTGGTCGTTCGACTTGGGTGCAACCTGGTCGGCGCCGCAACAAGTAAGCGCCCCGGGTGATTCCATTGTCTCAGAGTATCGCACCACGCATTTCAACATCGGCATCCGCGGCACGGCGTTTGCCCAGAAACATATTGTCGGCGACCCGCTCGTTGCCGTCGCGTTGACGCCCTACACCCTCGGACTCCCGGATGCCGACCTCGACGGCGTCATTGACCTCGTCGACAATTGCCCGAACGACCCCAACCCGGGACAAGAGGACGCCGATGGTGACGGCCTGGGCGATGTCTGCGACGCCTGCCCGAATGATCCGCTCAACGACATCGATCTCGACGGCGTTTGCGGCGATCTGGACAACTGCCCCGTGCTGGCGAATCCTAGCCAGGCCGATACGGATTCCGATCTCGTTGGCGACGACTGCGACAATTGCCTGACCGCATCGAATCCCAACCAGGAAGATGCCGATAGTGACGGCATCGGCGACGCCTGCGACACCTGCACCGACACCGACGGCGACGGCTTCGGCAATCCGGGCTTCGTCAACAACACCTGTCCGAACGACAACTGCCCTTATATCGCGAATCCAGGGCAGGAGGATTCCGACTCTGACGGCATCGGCGACGTCTGCGATATCTGCGGCGATGCCGACGGCACGGGAATCGTCAACGTCTCCGACGCGGTCTTCTTGATCAACTACATCTTCAGCGGCGGGTTGCCCCCGGTGCCGGTTCTCATCGCCGATTGCGACTGCAACTCGCTTGTGAATGTGTCGGATGTCGTCTATCTCATCGCCTACATTTTCAGCAGCGGCCCGGCGCCGTGCGCTGCCTGTCCTTAGTGGGTCCGGACAGACTGCAGCAGGATGTGCCGCAACCTGCGATTGACATTTGGCGTAGATAGATTAGATTGACGTGAGGCTGCCTCTTGGCTACTTCGATGTGTTGACTATGAGAATTCCGCTTTTCTTCATCCCCGGTCTCGTTCTGGCTTTATGTCTGATTTCCCCCTCTCAGGCCTACGATTGGAATAACCTTAGCGAAGCCGAGATCGCGGAAATCAAAGCTGAACGGCTGAAGTTCTTCGAAGCGCACACGCGCGGACGCGCCGAAGCAATCGCCGAAAACGTAGGGCAGGGGATTCGTCTCGACGGCAACCAGGCCGATTTTGACGTACAACACTATTCCCTCAGCCTGAATCTCAATTTCACTTCAGAAACCATCGTCGGCGCCCTGACTTGCACTTACAAGTCTCTGGTCCCTGGCCTGACCGGGCTTGTTCTGAATCTGAGAAACGAGTTGACAGTCGATTCCGTCAAGGCCGGGGCGCTCAGCGCCGGCTTCACTCACATAAATCACCTCTTATCAATCACCCTGCCTGCCGCTGTGCCCCAAAATCAGAGCAGTGCGGTGACGGTGTTTTATCACGGCACGCCGTACTACGATGGTGCCGCGGGCATGGACTTCACATCGGAGTTCGGGACTCAGCTTTGTTGGACCAAGGCCACGCCGTTTCGATCCCGATATTGGTGGCCGTGCAAGGATTATCCCGAAGACAAAGCCGATTCGCTCGATCTCTACATTGAGTGCCCGAACATCTACGACGTCGCGACTAACGGCGTCCAGCAGTCCGTGACTCCCGTCGGCGGCAGTCGCACAATCGAACACTGGAAACACCGTTATCCGATTTGCACCTATCTGGTTGCTCTTTGCGTCGCCGACTACGTTATGAACGTCTCGTCCTGGAGCGCCGACGGCGACACCATTCCGTTTCTCTGCTATTCACTGCCGGGCAACAACAGTGCCATGACCGCTTTTCAGACCTATGGCCCGGAGGCGCTGACGATTCTTTCCGATCTCTTTGGCACGTATCCCTATATAAATGAGAAAATGGGACACGCCGACTTCGGCTGGACCGGCGCGATGGAGCATCAGACATTCTGCATGTACTCCACCGACTTCCACACCGACTGGGTGATTGCCCACGAATCAGGTCACCAGTGGTGGGGCGACATGATCACCTGCCGCACCTTTCATCACATCTGGATCAATGAAGGATTTGCCTCCTATTGCGAGGCGCTCTTTATGGAAGCCACCGCCGGAGTTAACGCCTATCACAACTACATGCAGACCATGAAATTCCTCGGACCCGGATCGATCTACGTAGAAAATCTCACCTACCCGGAGATTTACGACGGCAACCTGTCCTACAACAAGGCCGGCTGGGTGCTGCACATGCTGCGCGGCGCACTCGGCGACTCGCTCTTCTACCATGGCGTTCGTGCCTTCGCCAACTCCGAGTTCCGCCACGGTACGGCCAATACGCAGGACTTCATCGATGTCGTCTCGCCGGCGGTCGGGCAGGACATTAGCTGGTTCATGAACGAGTGGATCTACGGCGAAGGCAATCCCAGTTACGAGGTTGGTTACGAGTCGCGTCCAAACGGTCTCGGTGATTATGACCTCACCTTCTTCATCGAGCAGGTGCAGACCTATCCGACGCTGTTCGAAATGCCGATCCGCATCCGCCTGATCACGACTGCCGGGAATATCGATACCACGATTTGGAACGAAGGCAAGTTCATGCTCTATAACATGACCGTCCCCGACTCCGTGACCGGGTTTCAGCTCGATCCGCAGCAGTGGATTCTCCGCGAGTGGTCTGCCGTGCCGTTTGGCGTCAAGGTCATAACGCAGGACCTCCCCGACGGCTACGTCGGTGAACCCTACTCCAGCTCATTGGCGGCAGTCGGCGGGACCGCGCCCTACCACTGGTCGTTCTTCGGCGGCGATTTGCCGTTCGGAACCGATTTTGATACGACGACTGCGACGGTTTACGGCACGCCGGTGTACGCCGCTCCCTTCTATTTCACGCTCGTCTGCAAGGATTCGAGCGTCCCGCCGCTGGCTGATACCATCTCGCTCTCGGTCACGATCTTTCCTCCTCTCGCTCCCTGCGGCGACGCCGACGGCACCGGTGTCGTGACCATCTCGGACGCGGTGTTTCTGATCAACTATATCTTCTCCGGCGGCCCCGCCCCAAGCCCGCTTGATGTCGCCGACGTCGATTGCAACTCGATCGTAACAATTTCCGATGTCGTCTACTTGATCTCCTACATCTTCGGCGGCGGCCCCGCTCCCTGCGCCGCCTGCCCGTGATTGTGGCTTAGCCGTAAATGAGGGCTTGCCGAATCCGTCATTTCCCGTTATCTTGGATCATATTCGTTACTTCCTGAACCTGGGTAAGGTCGATCGCAAACTTTGTCGAAGAATTGATTGACGGATAGCCGGCTTGGCCTCGGTAATAACGCCGCAGGTAGGCGATCCTGTCAGGACTCCAACATTGAAGATCATGACGTCACGCACCTTCGTTACGCACCTACTTCTCCAAATCGGCCTTCTTCTGGCTCTATCATCTCTGGCCTTCGCACGTAGCCAACGCGGGATCGACGATGTTGTGCGGCCGGATTCGCCAGATCCACTGGCGCCGATGACGGTGATTTCAACCCCGACAGAAGACACCCCGCAACACAAGATACTCGGCTTCCGCAGTACCAACGCCTTCGAAATCGGGACTACCTGGTACGACATGCAGCAGAACGGCTCCATGGGAAGGCAGATTGTCGTGGGCAATGGCTGGGTGCACAATGTCTGGAATTATCTGCCCGGCGCCTCCAATTCAAATCGCAACTCCAGCTACTACGCTTGGCAATTGTCCGGACCGGGCACGAAGAGCGTCACCACCATCGACCCCGTCTTGGGTGGCGGCGGCTTCAGCGCGATCGATTTCGACCCCACCGCAGCCGGCGCCGCGGTCGTGACCTATCATCGCCTCAGTGACAATCTGACTCGGGCGGCGCGCGACACCGGCGCCGTCACTGCCGCATTCGCAACGTTCTCATTCGGCGCTCCCGGCGTCAATTGCCAGGGAATCATCTCCGGCACCGGCACGGCGGATGGTCCTTACCTCTGGCCCAAGATCGCCGTTGACGTCAATGGATCCGGCCAGGCGATCGCCCATATAGTGAGCGTTGAGTATCGTCCGGCGGAAGTGAAATCCTCGCTGGTCTACTATCGTTCCAATCTCGGGATCACCGCCGCGGGAGCGACCTGCGCATCGTGGATCGACTCGGTGACTGTCGTTGGCGCAGTGGTCGCACAGGATCCGAATTCCGATCGCGTCGCCATCGTCTATCCGGTAGCGGCAGACTGGTCGCAAGCGGATGCCATTCAACAGCGCAACAACGATGCGGCTTATCGCCAGTCGACCGACCTGGGTGTGACCTGGTCGCCGCGCGTCAATATCACGAACTACACCGGCGCCGACGACGAGCGGCTTTATACCGATCTGAGCGGCATGTACACCACCGACGGCTGTCTGCACGTGCTCTGGACGACCTCGTTCTTCGATTCTGCAACGTCACAGGTAGGCAATCAGGGGGCGCGGCTCTTTCACTGGAGCGACTGCTCCCAATGCCGGACGTTGCTCCTGGATGCCGACAACCTCGAGCCGGAGTGCAAGCGCGGCATCTGGAACAAGAACGTCTCCAAAATGAGCTTGAGCGAGTGTACGGTAGGGGGGGCATCCCGGCTGTATGCAAGCTACACCTATTTCACCGGTGATGAATACGGCGATCCCGCGCCGAGTGACTGTTCGCAGGCCGGATTTGCTAATGCCGAGCTTTATGCGCAGGTCTCCCAAAACGGTGGCGCCACCTGGGGGCCGCCCTTCAACCTGACCAACACAACTTCGCACAACTGCGCGGCCGGTGATTGTCTCTCTGAACATTGGTCGTCGTCGGCGCTCTACGTTACAGACTCGCTGCGGCTGCAGTACATCCTCGACAAAGATCCCGGTTCGGTCGCTTACGCCGAGGGAAGCTGGACGCTCAACAGCGTGGCCAATCTCTCGCATCCTTGTTTCGCCGCCGGGGCCTCCTACAGCCAACTGGCGATCGAGCCCACCGCATTCAACTATCCGTTCCATACTTCGCCATCGCAGGTACTGGATACGTTTATCGTGCTGACGAATTCCGGCGACGCCGTCGCCAATTACACCCGCGGCCTTGTCTTCCACCACGGCGCAAACTGGCTGGTCTTTCCGAACGACCCGCCTTCGGGAAGTGTCCCGGTGGGTTGCGTCTACTTCGATACCTTGAAAGTAAGGGTAACCGGCCCGGCCGTCGAAGGATTCTTCGAAGCTACCGTCGGATTCACCTACCACAACGGAACATCTGAAGTCAGCGAACAAATCGAAATCGATCTGTACAACTTCGCCGAGTTTTACCAGACATCGAATTTCGCTCTGCGCACCGCCACGGTCCGCACCGCCGTCAATCAGGCGGGTCGTGCCGGCAGCTACTCAGTCGGAAATCAGTTTACTTATATAGGAAGCGGCGCCAATTATCTGCGCGACGCGTCTCTGATCCTGGGGACGTCGCGCGATGACATGAGTTGGCTCATCTACGAGGGCGCCGGCGGGACACCCACCGCCTCCAATCCCTATGGCCGACTCTATGCTGCCTCGACGCTCACCATCGACTCGACGAGTTCATCGGCTTATCGTTTTGCCTCAGGCGCGGGTGTGAATCGCGATTCAACGATCGCATACCGCGTCCGTTATTATGCGCCAAAGGACGTCGCGAATTCTGATTTCATGCTCGCGCGCGTCGATGTGTTGCCGGGACCGCATAACACTCAGGGACGCGTCGACGACTTGACCGTGGGGCTTGCCGCCGATTGGGATATCCCTTCTGATATCGCGTATCACAATTCCGGCGGCGGCTCGGACTCCCACCAACTCGTCTACCAGCAGGGGACCGGTGGACCCGCTTACGCCAACCGCTACGGCGGCCTGGCGGTGTTGCGCGTTGACGGCCAACCCGCACCCGGCGGCTTCGCTTGGGAAAGCGTCAAGTACGTTACCCCGCTACGTGTCTATCACGTCGATTCGCTTTGGAACCGTACCGACGCCGTCTCCAAATTTGAATCCTCGCCTCAGCCCGGCGACTTGAACTGCGTTGTCGTTGGGGCGGTGCATGAGAGCATTGTCGCCGGTGATTCGCTGAGTCTGATCTTCATTCTCGCCGGCCAGCTTAATGGCAGTCTCTCCGGACTCAAATCGGTGGTCGAAAAAGCCTGGTTGTTCAACTGCCAGCAAGTCTCGCCTGATCAACAGGGTTGCCCTGAGTACACCTGCGGTGACGCCGACGGCAATTCGCTGATTACGATCAGCGACGCCGTTTTCTTGATCTCGTACATCTTTGGCGGCGGTCCTGCGCCTTCGCCGTTGTTGGCCGCTGATGGCGACTGCAACCAACTCGTGACGATTTCCGACGCCGTCTACTTGATCAGCTACATCTTCGGCGGCGGCCCCGCCCCGTGCGCGGCCTGCCCGTAATCCGCCGCCCGTGTCCGTCTAAATTTCCTCTTCATATCGCCGATAACAAACTATGATGAAGAATCTGCTTCTTCTCCTCTGTCTGTCATTGATGGCAACAGCCGGAGCAGCCCCCAAGATGGCGGAAATTGACCGCTCCGGCTCCGTGTATATCTCGCCGCGGCTCGGCCTCAGCTATCCCGTCGGCGCGCTCTCCGATGCCAACTACAATAAACCCGCGTCAAGCTGGCGCAAGGAAGGCCTGAGCTTGACCGGCGAAATCGGTTACTACGTGACGAACTCCACAGTAGCCGGAATGGAAGTCTCTTACTCCAACTTTCACCCGCGCACGATCACCGGCTTCGAAGCCGAGGACGATTCGCGCGTGCGCATTCGCCGCGCCGGACTATTCGTCCAATACAGCCTGATGCCGACAGGGAAGTACCGCCCATTTATGAAACTCGGCGCCGGCCTTTTCGAGATCACGCGCATTTCCATGCCAACCATCGGTGCCGATACCCTCGAATATCGTGACTACACGCTGGGGGCCAAACCGGTGGGCATCGTTGGTTTCGGCGTCCACGCCAACTTCTCCCCGAAACTCACCGGCTCGTTCGCGATCGAAGCCGTCTGGCTGAACTCCTTCAGCTCGGCCTGGGAAACCACGGGCAGCGCCATCGGTCCGCTCAACAAGAACATGCTTTATTTTCCCGTCTATTTTAGCCTGCTCTATCACTTATCCGAAGAATAGGTTGGTGCCGCTTCGGCACGCCTGATCTCACACCGCTGCAGATTTTCGTTGTCATCCTGCTTGATCGCGCTATCTTCCCGCTATCAAAATAACCGAAGTCCAGCATGAGCAACCGCGAATATCAGTTTGCTGAAATCATCGTCGATCGCGATGTCCTCGAGCGCTTCTCGCTGCAGATGTCGGCCTACTACGAGGATGCCGATACCTCCTCGAAACGAAGCTTTTACGCAACATTCCGCAGAAAACTGCTCTGGCACATTCGTCACAGCCTTTCCGACCGCCAGAAGCAAACTCTGATGCTGATCCTTTCCGGCAAGACTGAACGGGAAATCGCCGCCGTTCTCGGCGTAAGTCAACAGGTTGTTCATATCTATAAACAGCGGGCAATCAAGAGGTTACACGACAAATTCAAACTTTGAAGTGTATGTCAAATTCCTATTGAGTGGAAGGTTCACCTCACACCGAGCCGCCATTTGTTCTTAAGAATTCACCCTCAATCTGGGCATTAGCCACGCACTATTCGGCTTTGGGTGCTGACTTCAATCAACGTCTGATTGGAGGTGTTACCATGCCGCGTCGCAAGCAGAACGAGCAGTTCGCTCCCATCCTGGAGAAGGACCTCTGGCATCCGTATGAGTTGCAGTCGCTCGTGACCAAGAAGTTCGTGACGATCGTCAACAAAATCCTCAAGGGCGAGTACTCGATGCTTGATACATCGCACTGCGCCCGGACGATTGAACTCTGAACTTCTGGTCCGGTGACAAGGATGTCACTGCCGTTTGATGATCAAGCCGGCCGGAGTAGGCGAACTCGGTTTCGCACACGGCTCGTTCCGGAGGTTTGAACAGCGACGGCCCGGGGGGTACGTTTATCTGACTCTTCCGGTGAATCTTCCGAACCCGACGGGGCTGAGCCAACTCAGCCCCGTTCGCTTTTTCCGGCAAAGCCAAGGACAAACGCAAAAACATAACAGGAAATGCCGATCGCGATCACGGCATTGAAGCCATACGCCATGCCGAGAGCGATGGCCGCCACCGATCCCAAGACCGAGGCGGCCCCGTTGAGGCTCCATACCCAGGGGATCAGGCTTCGTTGTTCCTGCTCTATGGCTTTGAGCTGCATCGGAAACGGTTGTCCCAGCAAGAATCCCAACGGCGCTACCAGCACCACAGCCAGCCCGATCCGCGCCGCACCCGGCCAATCAAAGAATGACTGCAGAATTTCCTGCGAGGCAAACAGCAAAACAATCGCGTATCCCAGAAGTCCGACAAAGATCACCCGTCGATAGCGAGTGTCCGTGGCCGGGTTGTAGTTCTTCGTCGTCATCGAGCCGAGCCCGGCACTCACCAGGATCGTGCTCAACACAACCGTCAGCGCGTAGATCGGATGGCCCAGGAACAAAATCAGCTTCTGCATGACCGCAATCTCAATCAAAATGAACCCCAGGCCGATCGCGATGAAGTAGCCGAGCGATCGCAACGCTCGCGGGTTGTGCAGGGATGCTCTGCCTTCCTGGCTGAGCACGAGTGGCGCAATCAGAAACGCCGCCACCAGAAGAATCGACAACAACCCCGCCAGGTACAGGTTGAACATCCCCAGGTTGTTCTTGCGCGATTCATACTCAAAGCTCATGATCTGCGCCAACTCAGCGCCCTTGGCGGTTGCGAAGAAGAACGGACGGTCATCCGTTGTGGGATCAACCCGAAACTCGTAATCAGCGAAGAATCGTTCGCGGTCCGCTCCCAGCGCCAACCTCGCGAAGAGCGCATCGCCGCGACCCTCCGGCTCGAAGACGATTCGCCCGTGAACCAGGTCGATCCGGTCGCGAATCTGGCGCATTTCATCAGCCGTAATCGGTTCGCGTTTGAGCAGCAGTGTCATCATCTCCCCGTCGTCTCCGGATCGCGGACTGCTGCCGACGATGACAATATTCTCACCGTTCCTGCTCAAACCCTCGCGCCGGCTCGCCTCCAACGCCACCGCCAACAGCCGAAGTCCTTCCTTCGGCTTCGGTGACAGCCAACGCGTCACGGCGACGATCCCGTCGGGTCTGAGATGCTGCAGGTATTCGGAGAAGGCCTCAATCGTGTACAGGTAGCTTTCTGACAAACTGAAAGCGCCGGCCGACGTTGCCGCCCAGGTGTCGACCAGCGTGAGTTGAATCAGGTCATAACTCTTCTGCGATCTGGCGATAAACGCGCGTCCCTCGGCCACGTGAACATCCACCTGCGGCTGGCTGTACAGGCGGCCCGTGAACTCCGCGTATTGCCCGCGCATGACGTCGTTTACAATAATCGGATTGATCTCCACGGCATCGATCTGCCGCGCTCCCCAGGCCAGGCCGAAGATCACATCGATCCCGCCGCCCGGCCCGATAATCAAGACATCCCCGTGCGGACGCAAAACATTCGGCACGTGGGAAATCCACCGCCGGGCAATCTCGGTCTTGATCACCTCTTCGCCGAACACTCGAAACGGATCGCGCAAGATGTAGGTGCGCGCGTCAGCGTCGATGTCGAGCGCCTTCGCCGTTTGTTCACCTTCAACGCCCTGCACGGTGATGCACGAGAGCGCATTCCATTTCTGGAACTCCACCAGTTGCTTTTCCTGTCCCTTGAAAAATTTCACGCGCAGAACAGGCGAGAGGAGATTCGTCAACAGCAGCCCGCCAGCCAGCACTGCCGAAGTAAGTGGCAACCAGCGTGCGGCATTGTCGCCTCGCGGGGAGCAGAGCAGGGCAGCAACGGCGGCCAGCACTGCGGCCGCAAGCAGGGCATTGATCGCCCCCACCGCGTTGAGAGCCGGAACCGTCAGCAACGCGCCGACAGCGGCGCCGAGCAGATCAACAAAGTACAGCCTCGAGATGTTCTTGGCGCCGAGAAAGAGAACCAGCGAGACCGCGAGTCCTGAAAAGAAGAATGGGATTATGCACGCCAGGTAGATCACCGCCAGCCGCACAACATTGGCCGTCGAGTAGTCGATAGCGATCGGCAGCGAGAGCGCCGTTACAATCGCCACCAGCGTGGACAGCGAAAACAGGGAGCTGTAGAACGCCAGGTGGCGACCCAGACGTTCTTCAGAATATCGCCGGCGCCTGAAGTAGATAAACAGGCCGGCGGCGCCAATCCCAAACATGGCGAGTGATATCGCCAGGAACGCGAAGTGGTAATACATGATCACGGAGAACAGCCGCGTCAGGGATAACTCCAGCAGCAATGTTGCGGCTGTGGTAAGAAACAGTACGAGATAGACTTGTGTGCGATTCACCGCTGCCAAAATAGGAGATTGTTCGATTGAGTCAACTTAAGATCGACGGCGGCGAAAGCCGTTCAGTACTGCCGAATTCGGCACAAAACGTGCACTCTAATAGACATGAACGGCCCGGGAGAATCTGGGTATTTCCGGCCTGATTGCGCGCGACCGTGCGGTCGGCTCGGATAAGTTCTTGTCAGAAGGATACTTGACAACTCTGTAGCGTGAGGTTATATTGCATCAGTCGAGCTATACT
This sequence comes from uncultured Ignavibacteria bacterium, assembly GCA_964584025.1. Lineage (GTDB taxonomy): Bacteria > Zixibacteria > MSB-5A5 > CAIYYT01 > CAIYYT01 > JADJGC01. Next base: position 69,608 of record CAZOYE010000019.1, on the reverse strand, counting down.
TCGCCACCTACGGTGAGTATTCCTTTCCAGAAGGTTGTGCCATTGCGCAGGATTGTGTCATTTCTCTTCATCTTCTTGCTTAGTGGATTAGCATGGGCGCACGACGCGCCCACGGTGCCGTTTGCTCCCCTTAACGATCAACTTTCCGCCGATGTTTCTTCGGGGCTGATCTCGGAAGACCTCAGCAAAATTTATCGCGCCATGGCCATCGTCGCTCCCTCAGAATTGCCGGCGCGCTACAGCCGTGAAGCCATCGGTCTGGCCAAGTGTGCCACCGACGCCCTGGTCGAAGCTCACGAGGTTATCATCGCCAATCCGGAGCAGTATGGTACCTTCGCCAAGTTGCTTCTCGCACGGCCCCAGACCCAGTTCTTTATCGAATCGCCGCTCGGCAACTTCCGGCTGTTCTTCGATATGACCGGCCAGCACGCCGTTCCGCTGGCAGACAATGATTCTTCCGGCGTTCCTGATTACATCGAACGGGCGGCGGATTTTGCCGATTCCGTCTGGATGTACGAAGTGGATCAACTTGCTCATCTGAAACCGCCGGTAGATCAAGGGCAGGGCGGAAGCGACCAATACGACATCTACTTCCAGGTGATACCATACTATGGTTTTACCTCTCCCGAGGCGGCAGGACCCAACCCGTGGAATGACTTCTCCTCGCACATCGTTGTGCACTCCACCTTTGCCAGCGGTTTTCCGCCGAACGATGATCCTGAAGGCGACGCGATTGGTGCGCTGAAGGTAACGATTGCGCACGAGTTCTACCACGCCGTGCAGTTTGCGTACGATGTTTCAGAAGCCAGCTTCTTCATGGAACAATCGTCAACCTGGATGGAAGAAATGGTCTACCCCCAGGTCAACGATAATTACAACTACTTGCCGGAATTCTTCGATGTCCCTCAAGTAGGGTTGCAGGCTGGCGACATGCATCGCTACGCGGCGTTTATCTGGCCGAAGTTTCTGCAGGAGCGCTTTGGCGCCGAAATCATGCGGGCTCTCTGGGAGAAGTGTCGAACCAGTTCCGCGATCGTCGCCTGGGGAAGCGTGATCGACTCTCTCGGATCATCCATCGAGGAGGAGTTTACCCGTTTCGCGCTCTGGAACTACTATACGGATAGCCGCGCCATTCCCGGTCGCTATGAATCCGCCGCCGACTATCCTCTGATCGACATCATGGCCTATCACTACGACATCCCCGACTCAGGCAATTTCTCGGTCAAGCCGCCCGAGCCTTACGCCTCCAATTACATCATCTTCGAAAATCTGGCCGGCTACTCGGGCACGGTTGGCTTCGACTTCACCGGACTCACCGCCACCACTTGGGGAATCGCCTACGTCGTCGACTACGGTGGCGGCGTCTACTTCGATTCCTTGATCGTCCCGCTCGCGGGCGGCAAAGCCAAGATCTGGATCGCCGATTTCCAGAACGTCCTCCGCGTCACGTTCATTCCCGTCGTGGCCGCTCATTTTGGTACGACTTTCAACTTCACCTATCATTTTCATTACCGCACCGGCGGCGATGTTGACGGCGACACCATCATCAGCATCTCGGACGTCGTCTTCTTGATCAGTTGGATTTTCGGCGGCGGGCCGGCGGCTTATCCGCCCGAAGTCTCCGACGTCAATTGCGACAGCATCAGTTCCGTCTCCGACGCCGTTTATCTGATTTCGTATATTTTTGCCGGCGGTCCCCCGCCATGTTCCCTTTAAGCACTCTGAGGAGCCCTCATGAACATCGGATTGAAATCCACCGTACTTTGCTTGTCGGCGCTGCTCTTTGCCGCAAGTTTGCAGGCCGCCGAAAAATCGTCCTATCGGCTGATCGAAGAAGCCTTTACTGCGGGTCAGTTGACCTACGAAGAGAAGATGCTCTTCGAAGTCCAGTCGATCCGCAATCAGTCCGCTCTACCGGAGCAATTCCGCTCCCAGGTTCTGGAAACCGCCAAGTGCGCGACTGATATTCTGGTGGAAGTGCGGACCAATTGGGATGATTTCTCCGAGAGCAGTCAGGCACAGTTTCGCGAAATCATGGCGCGGCCGACGAATAGCTTCACTTACAACTCTCCCGGGGGGCAATTCAAAATCCATTACAGCACCTCCGGCACCAATGCCGTTCCCACAGCCGATACTTCGCCAGCCAATGGTATACCCGATTATGTAGAATGGATCGCCGCTTACGCCGACAGCTCGTACAAGGCGGAGATTACCAACCTGGGGCATCGCGTTCCCCCGAGTGACGGCGTTGCCGGCGGTGATGCGCGCTATGACATCTATACCGAAGAAATGCCGTACTACGGCTACACTCAGCCTGAAGGCGCCGGCCCGGAATCGTGGAACGATGCCATCAGTTTCGTTTCTGTACACCGCAATTTTAGCGGCTTCCCGCCGAATAACGATCCCGAAGGCGACCAGAAAGGCGCCGCCAAGGTCACCGTTGCCCACGAATACTATCACGCCATTCAGTTTGCCTATGACGTCGGCGAGAATTCATGGTTTATGGAAGCCTGCGCAACCTGGATGGAAGATTTCGTCTACGAGCTGGTCGACGACAATTACAACTATATGAGCGACTTCTTCGACTATCCCGACTATGCGCTCAATTCCAATGCCAATCTCCACATGTACGCGGCCTTTATTTGGCCGATGTACCTGCAGGAAAATTACGGTTCGCTCATCATGCCTCAGATCTGGGATGAGCTCAGAACGACGCAATCCTACGCCGGCACCGGCAACATTCTGGCAAACAACTACGGCGCCAACCTGAATCAAGCGGTCGCCGACTTCACTATGTGGAACTTCATCACCGGCAGCCGTAACGATGGCCAGCATTACGCCGAAGCCTCCAGCTATCTCCAGGTGCCACTCGTGCGCACGCACAACGCCTATCCGGTCTCAAATCAGGCACCGATCACCGGCAAGTACCCCGACGCCTATGGCTCGAACTACGTGCGCTTCAACATTCCGGCGAATGCCAGCACGTTCACCGTCGAATTTAACGGCGATAACGCGACTCCCTGGATCGTCAACCTGCTGGCCTGGAAAACGACACCGACGAATATTTACGCCGAATACCAGATGACCCTCAATGTCAGCGGCGACGGTTCGTTCGAACTCAGCAACGCCAATAGCTGGAACTCGTTGATCATGGTCATCACCAACGTCAGCCAATCGGTGAACGATCGCAGCTACAGCTACGGCGCCTCGTTCACAACTGCGCCGAATGTCGCCGTGCAGGTTGTCTCGGTTGCAGACGACAGCGTCTATTCGGCGACGGGGACATCAGTAGAATTCGAAGTGGAAAACACCGGTCTGGCGGCTGAGATATACGACATTACCGTCGCCAACAGCCTCGGCTGGACACAGAACTTCTCGCCTTCGTCAGCGCTGATTAATCCCGGCGAAAAGACGACCGTCAATGTGAACCTCACCGCGCCGGCCGGCGTTATGCCCGGCACGATCAATGCAGTTAATCTCACCGCCGAGGCTACCAGCATCGTGGGTGTCACGGATTCGGATACTGCAAACGTCCTCGTCGTGCTGCTGCACGGTGATGCCGACAACAGCGGCGTCATCAACATCAGCGACGCCGTCTATCTAATTCAGTATATCTTCGCGTCGGGTCCGATTCCGCTTCCTGTGCTCGATGCCGGCGACGCCAACTGCACGACGCCGATCAGCATTTCCGACGCCGTGTTTCTTATTAACTACATCTTCAACAGCGGTCCTTACCCGCCCTGCAATCCCTGGTAGGTAAAGAAAGAACGGCAAAGCCCGACGAGCCGCCCCGGTGATCGCACCGGGGCGGCTTCTTTTTTGTTGACCCCTGATATCAACATTGCTTATTGCAGTTCTTGATTCCTGCGGCATTAAGAAGCTGGAAGCGTGGAAGTTAAATGGACTTAAAGCGCGTTGGTAAGTACGACATTCTGGATAAACTCGGCGAAGGCGGCTTCGGTGCCGTCTATCTCGCCCATCACACCAAGCTGCAAAAGCAGGTCGCGCTCAAGATCCTGCATCCGCAGGTGGCCTCCGACGAGATGCTCGCAGCCTACTTCGAGCGCGAGGCCCTGGCGCTCGCCCGTCTCGAACATCCCAACATTGTCCGCGTCTACGACTACGATCAACTCGACGGACTGAACTTTATCGTGATGGAATTCGTCGACGGCACCAACCTCGACAAGATCCTGCGCGATCGCAAAATCTTATCGCCGGCGGAAGTTGTCCCCATCTTCGAACAGCTGCTTGCCGCGCTCGGCTACGCGCACCAGAACGGCATCGTGCACCGCGACATCAAGCCGTCGAATATCATGATCACCAAGTCCAACGTCGTCAAAATCACCGACTTCGGCATCGCCAAGGTCGCCGGTTCCGCCAAGTTGACCCGCACCGGCACCGGCGCCGGATCGTTGCTCTACATGTCGCCGGAGCAAATTCGCGGCAAGGACATCGACAACCGCAGCGACCTCTACTCCGTCGGCGTCACGATGTACCAGGTGCTCACCGCCCACACGCCGTTCGAGGCTGATACCGACTACGAGATTATGTCCGGCCATCTCGAAAAGACACCGCCCTCACCGACTACCTTCCGCGGCGAGTTGCCCAAGTCCCTCGAGCAAGTGATCATGAAATCGCTCGAGAAAAAGCCGGAGAAACGCTATCAGAACGCCGACGAAATGGCGCGCGCCCTTCGCGGCGCCGAAATCCCGACCACTTCCGACAAAACCGTGCGCACCAGTTCGCCCGACATTCGCCAGACCGTCGCAATGAGCAAACCGCCCGGAGAAAAGCCGCGCCGTTCGCGCGGAGTGATTATCGGTATCATCGCCGCGATCGTCGCCGTCGTCGCGCTTGGCATCTATTTCCTGATCCCCAGCGGCGAGGTCGAGCCTCCCGAAACGGCAGCAACTTTCAGTGATTCGTTGGCCCAGGCTATGAGCCTCTACTCGGCAAAAAACTTCGCCGCGGCCGAATCCCTCTTCACATTGCTGCGGACCTCGGCAACAGCGACCCCCGACCAGAAACTGCAGGTCACGCAGCAACTGGCGGCGGCCATGATCATGGGCCAAAAAATCACGGCGGCCACCGAGTTGCTGCGACAACTGTACATCACTCAGCCCAACGCCGAGTTCGCCGCCAATCGGTTTCCGCCCGCCCTGGTTCGAATCTGGGAGGGCTTCCGGGAGACTCCGGCGACCGGCGGGCTCAACCTGACCTTGACCGCCTATGAGCAATTCGCGCCGGTAACGGTGGAATTCGCCGGGCAAACGCAAACCTACGCCGGCCAGGCGCTGGTCTTCGATAGCCTTCCGCCGGGTGACTACCAGTTGCGCATTACGGGCAGAGAAATGGTACCGGTCAACGAGAGCGTGCGAATTACGAGTGCTCCATTTGATAAATCGTTAGCACTCAAGAGCATAGCTCCTCCGAGTCTCGGTTCGATTACCCTGGAGATCGCCAACTACGAGATTTTCGAACCTGTTCATGTTTTATTCGACGGTAAGAGCGTAAAATATGATGGACAACCCATGACCTATACAGACCTTGCGAAAGGAAGTTACGAGATCGGCATCGTGACCGATATCGGCACGCTTACAGCCCTGGTCGCCGTCAGCGGCGCCCCGGTTCGCAAGACGATTGCGCTCGAAAACAAAGAATATCGCCTCAGCGTCGGCGCGCGCGAACCCAATGATGGACCCGGCGTGGCGGCTCAGGTGTACATAGATAACGTCAAGCGAGACGACGCCCAGACCCCATACAATGTCAAGCTTCTCGCCGGACCGCACAAGGTTTGGGTCGAACATCCCGATTACAGCACCAGCGGGCGTGCGCAGTTCATCGATTTGCGCGCGGATGAGGTGGTCCGGTTTACCTTGAAAAAACGTTGAAAATAGTTGCGCTATACCGTCAACTTTCAGAGAATGAGCGAAAGGAAAGACGTATGAAGATTCTCGTGCAATTGTCGTTGGCGTTGCTCTTGTTGGCAACGCTCACAATCCCGGCTTCGGCCGCCGTCAGTGACGAACTCAAAAAACTGGAAGATCTGTACTACGATGCGCAGTTCGACCAGGTCGTGCTCAAAGCTAAGGACCTCCTGGCGGCGCCGGCGTTGGCTGCCGCTGACAGCGTCAAGATCGTCCGCCTTTTGGCCCGCGCTGCCGCTCAGGCCAAGCAACCTGACCTTGCGCAAAACTATCTCGCGGCATTGGTCAAGCTTGACCCGGCCACTCAATTTGACGCCGACAAAGAGCCGCAACCGTTCGCCAACACCTGGATCAAGTTCGTCAACGACACTGGATTCAAGCCGGGCGAACGCTCCAAGATGCTCACCGTTTTTGCCGCCGACTTCAACAACGGCTCGCTCGTCGATGCCGAGAAGTACGCGACGGCCGGTATCGGCGTCGCTTCGCTCGTCAACGCGACCTTGACGCAATCCGGCGTCGTCTACGTCCCGGCGCGCGAAAATTTCAATTACATCTTCGACGAACTCAAGCTGTCACAATCCGATCTTGCTGACCAGAATAACCGCGTCCAGGTCGGCAAGCTGGTCGGCGTGCAGAATTTCATCTTCGGCACGTTCATGAAGATGGATGGCAACAAGGTGCGTGTGATTGCCCGCATCATCGATACCGAGACCAGTCTGCCGAAGAAGGTTGTCGATATCGAAGGTAAGGAAGGCAAGCTCGGCCAGATGATCGGCCAGGTTGCCGATTCCATTCTCGCCTATTTCAATGTTGAAGCCGAGGCCATCAAGAAGGCCTCCGGCAAGGTTCCTGATGTCAGCCTCGCTTCCACGATTCTCTACGGTCAGGGATTGGCTTATCGTGAAGCCGGCAAGCTCGATGAAGCGAACAAGTGTTTCGCCCAGGCGCTGGAAATCTCGCCGAACTTTGTCCTGGCTTCGGAACAGAAACAACGTGTAGAGGTGGAAATCAAAACCAACACCCAATGAGAAACGGACTTCTCAAATCAGCAGCATCTGTTCTGCTTGCGGCACTGCTTTGTGGCTGTGCCGCAAGCCGGCAGGGTACCGCGACGCGGGCGCTGACGCGCGGTGATTACGAAAGGGCGGTAACGCTCTACAGCGCCGACACGCAGAAATCTCCCCAGGACGCCGCCGCTTGGCATTCTCTGGGCGTAGCTTATTTCCATCTCGACAGCTTGCAGCAGGCGCAAGTCGCATTCGACCGCGCCGAGCAACTCAAGCCCGGCGAGGCAACCACCACGCTCTATCGCGGCATGATCTACGAGCGCCTAAACAACTTTGATGAAGCGCGCGCTCTCTATCGCGCCTATATCTCCGGCGATAGTGATCCGCGCATCGCCGGCGAAATCCGGCAGCGTTTGCGCTGGCTCGAAGACAATCGCCTTTCGAGTCTGGTGTCGACCGCCGTCAAAAACGAAAAGCAAATCGACGTCGCGGCGATCCCCGAGAACAGCGTCGCCATCGTCGCCTTCGAAACCGATTCGCTGCTCCCGCAGTACCGCGCCCTCGGCCGCGGACTGGCCGAGTTGATCTATGCCGATCTCTCGCGCGTTCAAGGCTTGAGTCTCGTCGAACGTCTGGAATTGGCCCAGTTGCGCAAGGAACTCGAACTCAGCGAGTCGCAATTCTCCGATAAGTATCACTCGCCGCGCGTCGGCAAGTTGGTCGGCGCTGCCCGCGTCGTGACCGGCACCTTGTCGGCGCAGAGCGAAGACGCCGTCGAAATCGACGCCGGCGTTATCGACGTCGGCCCCGGGCTCGCCAAGTATCCGGAAAAACAGCAGGGGAAGCTCGTCGAGTTTTTTCAGATGCAGAAACGCCTCAGCCTCGACCTGATCGAGACGATGGGTTATGAAGTCACGCCCGAGGTTCGCAACGCCATCGCCAAGCCGGCAACCGAATCGATTCTCGCGTTGATCGCTTACTCGCGGGGGTTGGAATACGTCGATCAGGGACGCTATGCGCTCGCCGAAGCGGAGTTCAAGGAAGCCGTCAAGGAAGACCCCGGGTTCGGTCTGGCTGAACAAGCGCTTGTCGAATTCGGCGGCCTGAGCGACTACAACGGGCAGCTTAAGCCGATCTCGCAGGTGGCGGAGTTGACGACCCTGGAAGTCTCTCAGGAGAGCCAGTCTCAGGTCGATCGCAACGAAGTCTTGGAAAGGCTGCAGGAGTCTACGCGCGGCGTTGCCCCGGATAATGAAAATCCCTATGTGGCTCCGCGTGAGACCCGCGGCACAGTTGTTGTTAGAGGGAGGGCAAACTGAGAAATTGTTATCGTCTCTTGCCGGCCGTATTCATTGGACTGTTGCTCTTCGGCGCTTGGGAAGCGTACGGCCAGATGGTCTATGGTCAGCCCAAAATCCTTCAGGGACGCGTCATCTATCAAAGCTGGAAACTGACCGTCGGCGATGAAGAACTTAATCTAACCCAGTCAGCGTTTCCGTTCTCCTTCCTGATTCCGGTCAAAGACAACTGGGAAATCCATTTCGCCAGCGCTGTCAGCCGTTCGAATCTGGATGTCTCGCAAACCGACGCGACGCTGACTTCGTTCTCCGGGACGACTTTGCGCGCCTATCGTGCCTTTGCCGACGATCGGCTCTTCGCCTCGGTCGGCCTGCAATTCCCGTCGGGTGCCTCTGAATTCGATAGCGTCGAAGTGCTCCTGGCGGCGCTGGTGTCGGACGACTACCTGACCACGCCGGTCAAGCAGATCGCCCAGGGCTTCGGCGTCGTCGCCCAGCTCGGTGCGGCTTCTGAGGCAGCCTACTGGTTGGTTTATGGGGCTTCAATCAGCTACAACCTTAATGGCAGCTTCACTTACCTGGAAGGCGCCGACGATTACAATCCGGGCGATGAAATCTCGCTGCAGTTCTCGGCAACGGCATCCGCGTCAGACAACTCCGCTACCGACCTCGATCTGTCTTATCGACATTATTTTGCCGACCAGTCGGCCGGCCGCGAAGTCTTCAAGAGCGGTGGCGTGATGTCCGTTCTTCTCGGTCAGCGCAATCAGTTCGATCGGATCGGTTTGAACGCCTATGTCAGCTACATCATGCGCCAGAAGAATTCGATACTCTTCGGCAACTCGCTGCAGTCGGAAGACCAGAATTCCAACAGCAACAAATTGATGCTCGGCGGCACTCTCTCTTACCTGATTTCGCCGGCGGTGCGGGCTTCAGTGCTGGGCGGCTATCGCTCGCTTTCGGCCAACGATTATTCCGAGAGTTCGAGCAATTTCTTCGGTAAGTCCGATGTCTATTCCTTCGGCGGCGGCCTCGACTATACCGCCTCCAACAGGCGCTTCACCGTTTTCAGCCGACTCGTGCTGAACAACGGCAAGGCCAACAAGAGCGCAGCCGAGGAGCAGGAGATCGATGTCGCCGGAACCGAATTCAGTTTCGGGGGGAGGTTGAGCTTCTGATGCGCCGCTTACTCACACTCATAGCTGTTGCTCTTCTGCTCACCCTGGTCGGCTGTTCAAAGCAGCCGCCGAATGCCGGCGGCAGCCAGCCGATGGTGATCTCGGCGTTGGCAAAAGACTTGGGCATCGGCAGCAACGTGACCCGCGTGACCTTGACCGTCACGGCGGATGATATGGAAACAATTACCGCAGAGGCCGTTCTCAGCGAAGGCGAGGCTGTGTTTACCCTGGAAGTAACGATCGGGGAAGATCGCTCGTTTACGATGAGCGCCTATGACGAGGACGACGTCGAGTTGTATCGCGGCCAGCGTACAATCGACGTGCTGGGCGGGCAGATTACCGAACTCATAATCGATCTCGAACCGCAGGTGCCGATGATCAAGGTGACGCCGATCTACCGCCGCGTCAATACAATCGAGAACGTCTTTGTACAGGTGCGCGCGTATAACATCGATTCGCTCTTCGGTGTCAGCTTTCGCCTTGAGTTTGACTCGACCCTGCTGAGCATCGAAAGCTCCGAGGCGGGTGACTTCTTCACCGGCCGCGATCCGATCTATTTCGAGCTTCTGCGCGCCAACTACATCGCCGTCGGCTACACGCTCAGGGGCACCCAGCAGCCTCAGGGTGTTTCCGGCGACGGCTCGTTGGTTGAATTGCTGCTGGCGCCCTTGGCGGCAGGGAACTCCCCGTTGACAGTCTCCCGTGAGACGCTCCAATTAGTTGACTGGCGCGGTGAACTCCTGCCCGCGACCGGCGTCTTGTATATTGAAGATGGTGAGGTACAGATTGACGCTCCTTAGCCGCTCGCTCCAACGATTGGCTCCTGCTTTGATTCTCCTGTTGCTGCTCGCGGCGGGTCAGGCTGAAGCTCGCAAAATCTGGGTCGCTATCAACGGTACCGACGCCGTCGGCGCCAACTTCGGCACCGAGGCCAACCCGTTACGTACGATCTCTTTCGCCTACAATCAGCGCAACTTCAACGCCGTCGATACGATCTTCGTCAGGCCGGGCACTTACAATGAATCTATCAGCGTTTTCAGTGGCGCGGCGGTCTTCTTGAGCGAGAAGGGCGCCGACTCGACCATCATCGACGGGCAGGGAGACGGCAGCATCTTTTACTTCAGCTACGGCATTGACGATCGCAACGTCGTCGATGGCTTCACAATCACCCGTGGCAATCCTTCCGGTATCTCGATTCAGGGTTTTATCGGCGTTCCTTCATCGCCGCAGATTCGCAACTGCCGGATCTTTCAAAACGGGTCAGTGACTTCCGACGTTTGGGGCGCAGGCATCTCAATGGAAGTGTCGCGCTCAATCATTAGTAACAACTATTTTGGCCAGAACTACACGCTCGCCCGCGGGGGCGCCATCGATTGTGCCAGCAGTCAGCCTCGGATTATAAATAACATTTTCGAAGACAACCGCTCCTTGACGAACAATGGCGGCGCCATCCACGTCTTCGAGTCCACGGCACCTCTGCCGGAGTCCGCGATCGTTATTCAGAACAATATCTTCCTTGACAACAAAGCGAATCAGCACGGCGGCGCGATCTTTCTGACCGACTTTGCGCGCGCGAATATCTTCAACAACCTGTTCTACCGCGATTCCAGTGGCGTGCCGGAGGGCGGCGGAGCGATCTATCACGAAGTCTTCGCCCAGCCGTTGATCTATAACAATATCTTCATGGAAAACATTGGCTACGCTTCGAACTGCCTGGCCAGCGACGATCTGGTCATGTTCAATAATGCGTTTTATCAGAACATTCCGTTCGATTTGCCGACGCTCAACTGCGCGATCGGTACCGGCAACCTGTTCGGCGTCGATCCCCAGTTTGAAAACCTCGCCGCCCGCGACTATCGCCTGATCGCAACTTCAGCGCTGATCGATACCGGCCGCTCGCTCCCGTATTGGGCCCACTATGACGACTTTGCCGGCAGCCCGCGCTACGCCGGCGCTGCGATCGACATCGGCCCCTATGAAAACTGCGGCTTAGCCGTCGAAGATTTCACCTGGTTGCCCGTCACGCCCTGTGTCGGCGAATTAATCGATCTGAACGTCGACTATCTCTCCTATTGGGATACTTCGGTCTGGGACTTTGGTGACGGCGATCTCGATACCTTCCGCCGCGTCGATGAAATCCTGCCGCCCAAGACCTATCTCACGGCCGGCGACTATGTCATCAACGTTACCTTCATGTGCCTGACGGACACGGTATCCATTTCCAAACCGATTACGATCCTGGGCGCGCCTGTCGCGACGATCGCCGCGTCAGACACCGCCGTTTGCGTCGGTAGCGTCATCGATTTCTCGGCGGTGGACTCCGACAGTGGCCAAACCTTCTCTTGGCTTTTTGCAGACGGTGACTCGTCATCGCTGCCGAACCCTTCGCATCAGTTCAACCTGGCCGGTCCAAGCAACGTACGGTTGATTGTCTCTGGTCTCTGCGGTGCCGACACCGCGAATCTGTTAGTCGACGTCGTTGCCGCACCCAACGCCGCACTCGATGCGTCTGTAGTGGCGGGGTCAGCACCGCTGTTGGTGAACTTTACGGGCTCCGCTGACTTTTCGGCCACGGCCTGGGCTTGGGATTTTGGTGACGGCTCGACTTCAACCCTGCAGTCTCCGGCCTACACCTACGAACGCCCGGGCATTTACGACGTCAGCCTGACCGCCACAAACGCGTGTGGCGAAGGACTCACCGATTCCCGTCTCGACTACATCCGCGTTTCCGGGTTTGACCTGGTGCTGCTGTCTGCCGATTCGCTGACCGCGCCGCGGACAATAGTCTACTCTCTCATGGCAGACACGGTGTTCGGGAACTACGATCGAGGACTCAATTTGAGCGCCTCAATTCTCCCGGCCAATCCACGCCGGGGCAGTGCGACCGTTCAACTCAGTACGCCGTCGACCACGGCAAGAACGCCGTTTACGGCAACCGTTACGATGTCGCCCGACTTGGCGAAAGGGCAGTACACGCTGCAAGTCATCGCAACTTCGGTCTCGAATCTCCCGCGCGACACGATCCGTATCGCTTTCAACTCGAATCCGGTCGCCATTGCAGAGATCACTCCTTTCGAATTGGATTTCGGCCAGGTTGAAGCGGACGAGGTTGTGTCCGATACCATTTACGTCAAGAACCAGTTGGTGTCGGCTCCGGGTCAGACGCTCACCCTCTCGGTTCAAAATATCGTCAGCAGTAATATCCAGTTTGAGCCGCTCGTCGTTTCGGGAGGGCCGCTTCTCCCCGGAGCACAACTGAAGATTCCTGTTCGCGTTACTCCGACTACGCTCGGCCCAACCAGCGGAGAATTGACAATTCACACCGACGACCCGGTCTCTCCGATTCAGATTGTCTCGGTCTTGGCGGAAGTAATCCCCGAACGCAAGGCGCCCAGCGTGATCTCCGTCACGCCCGAAGACGGCGCCAATAGAGTATTGATCGGGACAAGCATCCTTCTCGCCCTTTCCGAGCCGGCCGCCGACTCGACAATCGACGTCAACCGCCTCAGCGTTCGCGCCCTTCGCACAGGGACAGTGATTGCGGGTGAACAGGATATTACCGGCGAAAACACGCAATGGTTGTTTACCCCCGACGTCAAGCTCCCCGAATACGACACGATTGAGGTGCGCCTGCTCGGCACGGTCAAGGACCGCTCGGGCAATTCGCTTGACGGTAACGGCAACGGTATCGCTGAGGGTTCGCCCTTGGATGACTTTGTGGCGCTCTTTGTCACCGGTCCCGCCGTCTATCCGGGCGACTGCAATAACGACGGGCGCGTTGATGAAGCCGACATCCTGCCGCTCGGCGTCTATTTTGATCTCGAAGGCCCATCTCGAAGCACCTACGGTGAAGGCAATACCTGGGCTGCCAAACAGGCCCTTGAATGGGAGATGCCGCTGGCGACTTACGCCGATGCCAATGGTGATGGCACAGTCAACACTTCGGATATCCTCCTGATCGCTCAACATTGGGGGCAGACGCGTGCCGTTCTTCCGCCGTCGCGCATTGACGTGATCGATTACTCGCTCTATGCCGAAAGTTTTCGTCAACTTCAGCCGGCACTCGAGGCGCTGGCGGGCACCGAAGGCGGCAATCGCATGCTGACCTTGGTCAACTCGCTCGTCAGCCTCAACGTGCTGCCGACCGAATTCTCATTGCTGCAAAACTTCCCGAATCCCTTCAATCCCCAGACGCAGATCAGCTACTCGCTGCCGCTAGGCTGTGCCGTCCGGCTAACGGTACACAACATTCTCGGACAAACCGTGCGCACGCTGGTTGACACGTATGAAGAGGCAGGGTTCCGCAGCGTACAATGGGACGGCACCGACCAGCTCGGTCGTTCGGTGTCCAGCGGCGTCTACTTCTATCGTCTGGAAGCCGGAAGTTACCTCGAAATCCGCAAGATGCTCAAGCTCCAGTAGCCGCGCCGGCTTGCTTGCGCTCTTGCCCGTGAACTATCTTGCCGCTCCCTGGGAAGATTTCCGTAAGCCGTTGCAGAAATTTTAGTTGACATTAATCGTCGATACCGAGATATAATCGAGCGGGTATGGCGAGATACGCCTTGAGCAACGACAATCGCGCAGGGAAGCGCGCCATTAGTGAGGATGGAGTCGAGCAGCTAAACTAAACCGAAACGATCAATCCATAATCCGGACGGGGGGATTTATGGACAAACATTTCAAGGTCAAGATTCTGATTTGCGTGGATTGCAAGGAAGAATTCGCCTTCACAGAAAGTGCTCAAGAGTATTTCGCCGAGAAGGGTTTCACCGAAGACCCGAAGCGTTGCCGTACGTGCTACGCGATTTTCAAGGGCAAAGGCCGCAATGGCGGCTCCGGTAAGTCTGGCGGGTTTCCGCCCGATCTTGATCCTGAGTTGCCGCCCTTTGGCTTGCCGCCTGCCACGGGAGTCGATTCGGGTAATGAGAGACCCAATCCAGCATAGGGGACTCGGAAGGAGCTGCCGAGTCCCCCATCCTGATCTTGCCGCGTTGCTACTTGAGCAATAGCATCTTGCGGCTCAAAGTTACTTCTTCAGTCACTAACTTGTAGAAGTAGACTCCTGATGCCAGGTCGAGGCCGTCTTGGTCGGCGCGCCACGAGAACGTGTGCTTGCCCGCCGGCAATTCGCCCGCTACCAGGTCTTCAATCTTCTCCCCGAGGACGTTGTAAATCGACAATGTGACCGCGCCCGCCTTCGGTACATCAAATGAAATCTGTGTCACGGGATTGAACGGGTTCGGCCAATTCTGTTCGAGAGCAAAGCTCGCCGGCAGTACCTCGTCGTAAGCGTAGTCATCAACGTCGGCGATCAGGCTCACGGCGATATCCGCCGTCATCGTCGAGGCCGATGCCGAAATGTTGGTAATCGATACCAGGGTGCCGACACCGTCGTAATCGTCCGAGGACGGCGTCGTCAAACTGCTAAACGACGTCTTGTTCGTCGAGCCGGGGAACGGATCACCCGTGTCGCCGTTGTCCATATTCTTGTCGAGTTCAAACAGGCCGTCGGCTTGTTCCAACGCCACGCGGAAGTGGCCGAAACTCGTGTGCCCCGGATACCACTCGTCGGAATTGTCGGTGTTGTCGCCCGGATCAACGCCGTCGTCGATATGCCAGATCAACAGCCCGGCTCCCGGCAATTGCGCGTCGTAGCCGGTCTTCTGGCGGTTTTCGATCAAGTAGTATTCGTCCTCCACGGTCCCGTTTGTCCAGAGCCGGAATATCGCGCCGGAGGAGTTCTCCTCGACGTTCGGCAGCGATTGTCCGTTGAGATTGGCGACCACGTTGGTGGCCGTCGCAAACCCCGCCTGCAAACGGCACCAGGCATCGACGTGAGCCGGCGAATTGCCTAGCGAACCGTTCCACGAGCCGCCCGCCATCAACGACCAGCGGCCGACGCCGCGCGAGGTATAGTCAATGTCGTAAAGGTCGGGATAATTGAAATAAGCGTGCCCCATCTCGTGAGCAAATACACCAAGTGTCATGTCGCCCGGGGTATTCCAGTATTCCGGCATGATCGCAAACCGCGATACCCACTTGCCGTCCTTGTTCTGCGGCGAAATCCCCCACGCGTGCGACCAGATGTCGTTGTCGTTGCCGGTCAGCTCGGCACCGGGACCGGTGTGAACCAGCATTACGGCGTCGACGTAACCATCGGAGTTATTGTCGTAGTTCGAGAAATCGACGACCGGGTCGACCAGGTTGATGATGTCCTCGAACAGCTTCTGTGTGTTCTGCGGATACGAACCCAGACCGTTATTGCCGTTGCAGTAATAGGCATACGTCTGTGGCGCGGTTTGCCAATCGAGCACCGACGGGTAGTTCACGGTCACGACGTCGAACGCCCCGTAGGAAATCTCATTGTAATAGTGCTTCACGGTGCCCTGGTAGCTTCCGAAAAGCAGGCTGTCGAATGACTCCGCGCTCGCCAGCGCCGCCTTATCGGAAAACTCAATCAGGATACACAGGATATTTCCGGCAGCAGCCGGCGCTGTCGGTCCAAACCGCAGCGGCTCGCCGAATCCGCGGCCGTCGCTCGATCCCGCCAGCGGCGCCGGTTGTGGGCACTGCTTGTGAGCCGACGACAGTTCCGGGTGTCCGTCCCTGCCGCTATTTTCCAGCAAGCTCGGGTGTGGCGGCATTGCCTGAATGCTCGCCGTTGTCAACGCGCTGATCAGTGTCAGCGCGAAGAGCGTGAAAAGAATGCGCTTGGTCACAGTTTCCTCCCTGTCTAAAATTCCAGAATCGTCGAAAATGCTATCTTGCCGCCGTTGCCGTCCCAGGGCTGCAACTTTGCGGAAGTGGCGTAGCCGAAATCGCAGTTCACCGGGCCGAAATTCAGCCCAAGGCCCAGCCCCAATGAAAAATCGTCAACACCGCCGAAGGCCATGCCGGAGCGCACATCTATCGCTGAGAGCAGCGGATACTCGCCGCCCAGCGCCAGGCGCGGCGCCTTCGAGATGAAGATTGCCTCGGTGAAGCCCTGGCGAAGGCTGGCGGAGGCCAGGATCTTGCCGAAATGACGAGCCGCGCCGATCTCGATCTCCAGCGGCGGTCGGGACGAATACGAATTCAAGTCCTGACGGGCTTCGCTGCTGGTGACAATCGTGTCTTCATCGGCGTTCTCGACCGTCAGGTTCTCGAATTGGAATGTGTACTCGGTGAATTCAACGTCTTTGGACCAACTGATGCCCGCCAGCAGATTGCGAACGGCGATGCCGTATTGCGCTAACTTGCCCTGCGCCGTTAAGCCCAGATCGATACCGTATCCGGAGCCGCCTGTGGCGCTGATTGTGTTCAGCCCGCCGGCACCTGCGAATCCGGTCTCAAGCGTCACAGCTTCGGCACTCACTTCGGAGGCCGAGAAGTAGCCAATGCCGCGCAAGTATTTCAGCGTCCCGCCCACAGCGAGCTGGTGCCCGGCAAGCTCGCCCACGGGGCGGGCATACGAGACGCCTATTGAGGCTGCCGCCCACGACTCGCCGTCCGAACCGTCGGCGCTGACAACCTGGCCCACCTTGTTGCCCATCAGGGCCACTTCAATCGGATCCTTTGAAAGCTCGCCGCGTCCGCCGCCGATCACTTCGAAATTGAATGCCAGCGTTCCCGTCGCGAATGACAGCGCGCCCGCCGAAGCCGCGGCATCAAACTGCAGGCCTTCGGTCGGAATCTTGTCGAGTATGTCGCGCTTGTCGTTTTCGTCGAGGTGCTCGCCGTTGTACTTCTTGTAGTCGGACAGTGAAAAGGCGTTGTTGGCAACGTAGCCGCCCGCCGAAAACAACTTCAACGAGCTGTTGTTCGCGCGCGGCAGTGCCAGGTTAGCTGGATTCAACAGCGCCCCTTCGCCATTGGTGCCCAGGAGGAAGTAGCTGTCGGCCATCCCGAGCGAACGCGCGCTGCGTGCCGACTGCCCGAAAGCGCCAGAACTCAGGACAAGAGCCAGGACAATCGCCGACAACACCAGCAGGCCGATTTCCGCGCCCGAAAGCGAACGCTTCGCCGCCAGCGCCAGCACTTTGATTCTTTCGCGTTTCATTAGAAATCCTCCCCGCCAACGCGCGCCTGGATCTCCAGTGTCCCGAAGATCACCAGATAGTCGGCGGCGCGAATGCGTACGACCTGTCCGTTGCTCGAGGGTATTTGCAGGACCGGCGCGACATAGAGATTGCGATTCTCCAGCACGCGCAGGTTCTCATCGGTCAGTTCAATTTCGTTCTCAGCGACCAGTTCTTCGGAAACCAGCCCGTTGCCGTCGGTCGGCGCCGCGCCAAAGCTCAGCGGCCCGATGATAGTCAGCGGGTTGGAGTACAGCGAAACCGAGTCCGCGGCGATGTACAGCTCCAGCGTCGCGCCGACCGGCAGGTGGTTGGTGATGGAACCCACGAATCGCCCGCCGTTAAGTCGGTCCGCCCGGTCAGATATCTCTTCACTTACCTCGATTTCGTTTTGATCCCCTTCAATCGTGGCTTCCGAGATGACAAACGCCATCGGCGCCGAGATCTTCGCCGAGGCCGTCACAAAGTCGTTCTCGCCGAACGCGACTTCGGAAACCCCGTCGCCCAGCAGCGTAAAGCCGGTGACATTGATCTCTTCCGGAAGGGGTGAGAGAAGATCGGCCAGCTCGTCGGAATAAATCTGGCTGATCGCTGCCGCCTGCGAAAACTTGGCGGCGATCTGCCCGGTGATCGTCTTCTGTTTGCCGTTCGAAGCGCTCAGTTCAAGCTCGACTTCGCCCGACAGCTCGCTGTTATTGACGACCTCGATGGTCAGCTCGACGAAATCAAGCGCCGCCGCATCGAAGCCGGTCGGAACATCAATCTCAACCTCGGTCGCGCTCCATTCAAGTTCGGTGGGCGGAACCACGCCGACCGCCTCGGCGATGCCGATGTCAGCAACGCTGTACTCAATCGCAAAGGCATCCTGCTCGCTTACCGTGACAAAGCCGCCACCCGACCCGGCAATGCGGGCCTCGATGGTCGTCAAAAGCGAGTCGTTCGCCGGCTCGATCGTCCAGCCGCTCAGGTCGATCTGATACTGCTGCTGTGAATGTGCCGGAGAATTCAATTCAAACGACAGCGCCTGCCCTTGGTTTGTGATCTCCGGAAAACTTACCGTGAGAGCCGCGCCGACACTTAAGTCATTGGCCGCGGAAAACATGAGCTGCCCGCTGTTCAGCCGGGCGCTACGAATCTCAATCTCCTCCGCCAGGTTTGTGCGCTGCGAGTAGTTGGCTTCAAACTCGTCAACTTGTCCCGTGATCGACTTCACGTAGAGCTCCTCGCCGAAGCTGATCGAGAAGTTGATCGCCCGATCGGCCAGGGATAATGCCGGTCCGCCGGGTGTGTGGAAATATACATCAAAATCGGCGGTCGCCGCGAATTCCTGGTTGTCGATCGCGAACTGCTGCGAGTAACTCTCGCCGTTGGCCAGGCCGCCCGGCGCGACAAACTGCGCCAGCAGCGCGTGGGTCACCGGGTGGCGCAATTGCCCCGAAAGCGAATCGAGCGCAAAACCGGTGTTGTTGACCGCCGTGATGCTCAGGAATCCGTGATCGATCTCGACTTCCGAGAACGAATCCACCGGACCAAATCCCGTGTTAACCACCACTCCCGTATCCGGGACTTCGCCGAGGATCAACGGAACGTGATCCGCCAGCTCGATGCTCTGACCCAGATCGGACGGCTTGCTCATCTTGATCGGCCCCACTTGTTCTTCATATCCCGATTCGATGGCGTCAATCTCGAGTAGCGCTTCGAATCCGACGGTGTCCAATTGGCGCTCGATGCTCAAATACCGGTTGCCAAGACTGTCGGTTGCGATGTTGTCACTGGCGAGTTTGTCGAACAACTCGCTCGAGGTAAACGTGCGGTTGACCAGCGGTACAGTAAGAGTCGTGTCCCAACTGGGGGCCTTGGGGGCCTCGATGCCGCAACCTGACACGAACACCGTCGTCACGCCCAAAAGCGCCACAACGATGATGAACCGGCCGCGGGCCGTCATTTGCTCCTTCATGAGTTGTTACCTCCCCGGAACTGTTGTTCGCGTCTGAATGGCGCAATCATCGTGCCGAACAACGCCTTGCGGCTAACCTGCGCATGCTGTTGTCGTTAATCTGGAGCGATCCGGTCTGAAACAGCAGATTTCAGGGCGTTCTGTGGGATGCAGCCAATAGGCAACAGGGAAGAGGGCATTGCCGAATCCGGGTCAAGCCGCGCCCGACAATTGGAAACCCGTAGCCGTTCGTCGACTAAATTCCTTGCCGAAATGCCGACCGAGAGCTTATTATGCTTGTCTTTGGTTGATCTTTAGGGCACTGTGCCCGCAAACGGAGGATGAATGATCTCTACCAGTGATTTCCGGATAGGAATGAAAATCGCCATCGAAGGTGAACCTTACTACATCATCGACTTTCTGCGCTCCCAGACCGGTCGCGGCCGCGCCAACGTCTGGACGAAACTGAAAAACATCAAGACCGGCCAGGTCGTCGAGCGTACCTTTGCCTCCGGCGAAAACTTCAACATCCCCGATTTCGAGCACAAGAAGACCCAGTACCTCTACCACGACGGCGACGAGTACTACTTCATGGATGCCGCCACCTTCGACCAGTTCTTCCTCACCAAGGAACAGCTCGAAGGTTATGCCGACTACCTGAAGGAGAACGCCGAATACACGATCCTCTACTTCGAAGGACGCCCGATCAATCTCGATATGCCGACGTCGGTCGTACTGAAAGTTGTCGAAGTCGAGCCCTCGGTCAAGGGTGACACGGTTTCCAACGTCACTAAGGGCGCCAAAGTCGAGACCGGTCTGGAAGTCAAGGTGCCGAACTTCATCAAGGAAGGCGATTCCATCAAGATCGACACCCGCACCGGCAAATACCTCGAACGCGCCTGAGGACTGCGCGTGAGCGACTACAGCGCCGGCGTTGATGAATCGGGCAAAGGCGATTATTTTGGCCCGCTCGTCATTGCCGCCGCGGCGATCTCGGTTTTAGAGCGTCCACTCCTGGATGAACTCAATGTTCGGGATTCAAAATTGCTGACCGATCAGCGCGCGCTCTCCGTCGCAGCCCGCTTGCGGCGCGAAATCCCTCACGCCCTCGTAGTGATTATGCCGCAAAAGTACAACGAGCTCTACGCGCGCATCGGTAATCTGAACAAGCTGCTCGCCTGGGGCCACGCACGCGCCATCGAGAATATCCTCGAGAAAGTCGACTGCGCCTCCGTTATCAGCGACCAGTTCGCGAAATCGCACGTGCTGGACAGCGCCTTGATGGAAAAGGGACGCACCGTCGAAGTCCTGCAGCAAGTGCGCGGGGAGGCACAACCGGCCGTCGCCGCAGCCTCGATCATCGCGCGCGCCGAGTTTCTCGATCGCCTGCAAAAACTCGCCGCGGAATTCGGGACAGAATTGCCCAAAGGCGGCGGTTCCAATGTCGATGCCGCCGGCGCTGGCTTTGTCCGCAAGCACGGCGAGGCTGCGCTCTCCAAAGTCGCCAAGTTGCACTTCAAAAACACAGGCAAGGTCTATGCACGACTGGGAACAACTTCTTGAGCCGCTGCGCCGCGATCGCACGCACGGTTCTTCGCAGCTTTACTCGATTCTTCTGGAAAACCTCTGCCAGTACTTGTCCACCCGTCAGAACGACGAAATTCTCCCCGCGGAGATAGCCTCAACAATCGCGGCCTTCCGCCCGGAAATGGCCTGCTTCCGGTTTCTCGCGCAGCGCTTTCAGCCGCTCGCCAGGGATCGCGTAACTATCGGGGACACCATCGAGTTGTGCCGCCGATTGCAGGCTGATCAGGCGCGTGCCCGCGCGCGGATCGCTCGCAAACTCTGGCCCATTGTCACCGAATGCCGGACCGTTATGCTGCACAGCAATTCCGGCCTGTTGGAGTACGCCGTTACGGAGGCCTTTACGCGCGAAACCACTGTGTACATTTCCGAAGGTCGCCCCGATGGCGAAGGCCTGACCTTGGCGGCGAAACTCGCCGCAGAACACTTCACCGTCGTGGTTTTTCCCGATGACGCGCGGATCTCGCTGCTCGGCGAAGTCGACATCGCACTTCTGGGCGCCGACTGGGTCGCCGAATCCGACTTCACGAACAAGATCGGGACCTACGCGCTGTGCCGGTTGGCCGCTGAAGTATCGCTGCCGGTCTACGTGCTTGCCGATACCACCAAACTCTGTCCGGCGCGCCTGCGGCCGGCCTTGCTTGATCCCCGCTCGCAATCGCCCGCCGGATTCCAGCAATTGGATCGTCGCTTCGAGATCACGCCCAATAAGCAAGTAACCGGTTTCGTCACCGAAAACGGCGTTCTCCCCCCCGCGCAGATCGCGTCTCAAATCGAAACGCTCTACCGCGACGTTTAGCCGCACGGTCGGCGGTAATCGTTTATCGCTGATTGTCGATACATATGTTACAGGGGACTGTATGACTCCTGGGGAGGAGAACTGTGACAGAGTACTTGCTGCTGATCGCCCTCGTTGTTTCAACCTTCGGCTTTTCGCGCATGCGCAAATCCTACTTCGCGGAATTGTCGGAGACCTATCACAAACTCATGGCCGGGCAATTACTCTGGTTGACCGCGCTGTTGGTCAACGTGCTCCACACCGCGGACTTCGTCGCGCTCGTTCAGATTGCAATGCCGACCATCGTCGTGATCACGATCCAGTCGATCTGTCTTGCCGGTGGCGGGCTGCTGTTCGCCTCCGGAATCTACGACTGGTTGACCGCCATCGCCAAGGCCCGCGATTCGGAGGCGCGTCTCCGGCTTCAACTCGAATTCATGTCCGCGCTCGCCGGACTGCAGAAAAGCGCTGCAACGGCTGCCGCCCAGATCGAGAGCTTCACCCCCTTGTTCTCGAAATATCTCGGTTGCCGCGATCCGCTCTGGCTGAACCTCTCTTTCGAAGGAGTCGTCAGCGACGTCCGCGGCGGCGTGCTCGACACCGACACGCTTTCGCGCCGCGTCACACCCTACCGCGAGATTCTCGTCCGCGGCAATTTCGTCTACCTGTCTGACGGCATTGGTGAAATCCAAAGCCCGGTCGTACTTCTTCCGGTCGGCGCTTCAACTAATGGCAAGACCGTTGCCTTGCTGGAATGGCCGCAGGCTGACCTGATCAGCGAGCAGACCATGAGTTTCCTCCATGCCGCTGTCCAGGTCCTGGCGGTAGCGGAATCCAGGCCGCCGTCTGCTCTGTCTGCCGACGCGCAGGCTGCGCTGATCGAGTTGCGCCGCGAACTCTGCGACGGCGAGCAACTCGACGAGCGAATGCTCTACATCTACGACACCTTGCGCCGTGTCGTGCCGTTTGATCTGCTGCGCATTGCCGTATTCGACCCCCGTGGCTACCAGTTGACGCAGCACTGCATCGGCCGCGGTCGCAACCTGATCAGTGAACGCAACAAGAGCATTGCCTCGGAATCTTCTGACTTAGGACGCCTCTTTGCCGAGCCGGTTTTGATGTTTAACGATAACCTCGCGGCCAGCCCACTGCCGGACAATCGTTGGCTCCACGCCTGCGGCGTCAGCTGCGCCCTGACGTTTCCGGTGCTTCACAACAATCAGGCGATCGCCGCCATTACTCTCGCTTCGTCCGAGCCTACGCTAAGCCGGCGTCTCGGCGAGCAAATCACCGACGAAATCGTCACGGCGATCGCACCTTTGATTCGCGTCGATATTCTCAACCACCAGTTGGTCAACCTCAACCGCCAGTTGCTCGACCTCACCGGCGCGCTCCGTGTTGCCGCTCAAAATCAGCAACCGGAAACGCTCATGCAGGAATTGCTCACGATGCTCGTGCGCAAACTGCCGGCAACTTTCTGCCGCCTCTGGCGCTATGACTCGACTCGTGAATCTCTCTCGCTGTTGTGTGAAGCTGCCAGCCACGACGTTTCCGCCCAGACGGCCGCGCTCTCCACCGTCAATCTCGATGCCGTCCGCTGGCACCACGCCGCCGTTCAGCAGGGAAGGCTGGTCGTTGTCAATCAGCGCGAAGAGCATATGCGGATGGACGATGAAGAGGTTTCGCTGACGACAATCGCCGGCGTCCAGTCGGCACTTATTATCCCCGTCATCGCTAATGCCCGCGTTCTCGGTGTTCTGACCGTGGCGGAGCTGCGCAGCTGGGAACGCAGCCATTTCTCGCTTTCAGAGACTTTGTTTGCGCGCGGACTGGCCAGCGTCATGTCGCACATCTTGAGCCGCAGCAGCGACTCTCAGCGCGTCGAGAGCCTGCGCCGCCAGATCGATCAGTACGAACGCAGGCAACTCGTCGGCGATATCTTCTCCGATCTGCCGACTCGCCTGGCAACGCCGCTGACGTCGATCTTAGCGCGCACCGATCATCTCATCGGCACGATCGCCTCACGCGACGAAAACGCCTCGAACAATCTCGTGGCGATCAAGCGCCAGACCGAAAAGATCGTGAAGGAGATTCGCGCGATCCAGGAAGTGCGCCGTAGCGAACCCGCGACCGTACGCTAATCTGATTGTTTCGGATCTATCCAATAACTTAAGCACTGACGGCGAGTCACTCGACTCGCCGCCCTCTCTCCAACCGTTGCCCCATGCCGTAGGTCATTTCCCGTATCGTCGCAATCCGCTACGGCCCGATCGAGCCCTTGGGCAATCAACCACGATTCCCAATCACATCACGAAGGGAAATGACATCAATCGCCACCGCCCCCCCTGTCATTGCGAGGAGCGAACGAAAACCCATCGTACCGCAATCCCTACCGCGACGAAGCAATCTCTCTCTTTTGAATTCGTCTGTGTGGACTGTCACTCAAACCGAGCGTGACTCCCCTTTAGCCGTCTTGGATTCCCCCTTAGTTAGTAGGTCAATTCCCGAGTCGTCTCAACCCACTACCGCCAGATCAACCCTCACTCCAATCAACGGCGATTTCCAATTGTATGACGAAGGGAATTGAAAAAATCCTTACACAACACAAGCGATCACCTGCCCCCCCATTCGCTGTCATTGCGAGGAGCGAACGAAAACCCATCGTACCGCAATCCCTACCGCGACGAAGCAATCTGATTCATGAGTGTGTGAATCACCAAAGCGCGCTTACACCGCGCTCGAGCCGCCCTTCGGATCCTTCCCCCGCTTGAGCACGATAATCGGCGCCTCGGTCGGGCAGCCAAGACGGAACGGAAACCAATGCCCGACGCCGCTCGAGGTGTACAACTGCGACTTGCCCAGTTGGTACTTGCCCCAAACGTAGCGTTCGCCGCCCCACTCGTTGAAGATTGGCTCCCCCATGAATCCGATCTGGCAGCCGTGCGTGTGTCCGGCAAGCGTCAGGTCCACACCGCGCGCGGCAGTATGATCAAACCCGCTCGGGCGATGGCTCATCATGACCTTGAAACTGCCGCTGCTTGCCGCCGCCAACGTCCGGTCGACCGTATCGCGCAGGAAATCATCGACCGGCTCACCCATGCGGCGCGGATCGTCGGCGCCGCCGACAAACAACTCCGCGTCGCCCACTTTGAGCGATACACCGCGATTGATCAACATGGGCACGGACGACTTATCAAACTGCGCGATCACTTGCGGCGCGCCGCGATAGTAATCATGATTGCCCATCGAGGCAAAGCTGCCGTACGGCGCCTTCAGTTGCTCAAAGAGCTTGATGCAATCCGGCAGCATCGTCAGATCGTCGGCAATGTCGCCCGAGATCAGCATCAAGTGCGGCTTTAACGGCTCCGCTTTGGCCATCAAGGCTTCGATGTTGCCGTTATCGACGTACGGCCCGAGGTGGCTGTCAGAGACGTGAAAGATCCGAAAGCCATCCAGCGCCGGCGGGAGATCTTCAAAGTAGAAGGGAATCTCTTTAACTTCGACGCCGGAAAACGCCTTGGTCAGACCGCCCGAACCGAGCGCGACCGCACTGACAGGGAAAAACGCCGCCGCGCTTTGCAGCACCATCCGCCGCTGCCGCGAACCCGGCTCGTCGCCGGCCTCCGGCGCGCGTTTCGCGCGCATCCGCGTGATCCAGTACTCGATTGTATTCAGAACCCCGGAAAACGGCAGCGAAACCAACAGCGCAAAGCTCAAGACTGCCGCCAGGGAAGTCGCCGTCGCAAAAACATAGGTCAATGTAGTCGAAATCTTGAAATAAGCTACGGCCGCCCAGCTGATCGTCACGACCAGCGTGAAGAAAAACAGCCCCAGGGACAACCGCTTCAGCGGCTTCTTGCGCCACCAGATCGTGTTAAGCACGCGCAGCAATACCACTTGCCCCAAGGCCAGAAGAAGTACAAATGTCCCCGCTGCTAATGCTAAGTAGAATTGTCTCATCTTACCAATGATAACCCGTACTCGCTTGGCCGGTTCCCTTGTGACACGATGTTGAGCCCCCTTATATCTGCGCTAACCGCCGCCTTAGTAATGCGCCAAATGCCCCGGAATATAGCGCTGCGGATCAGAAAATCGCTCGCTGGCCATCACCAACGTGGTTTCCGCGATGCGAAATCCGTTGTCGAGCAAGAACCGGACCGCCGCGACATTCTCACCAACTACTTGAACAATCTGCCGCGTGTTGCCGATCGACCTCCCGTAGTTCATCGCCGCCGCCAAAATCCCCACCAGGTCCTCCGACCGCGCTGCTGCGATTGGCCCGATCGCACCGCTGTTTGTTACAACGCCGTATCCGATGATTTTCCGGCCGTCAACAAACACCAGCGGATGATGCGCTTCGCTATCGCTCCAGAAAAAATGCTCCTCGGAGCGGGCGACGCCTCGGACTTTGCGATCGAACGCCGTCAGGCGCGCAATCAACTTGTGATCAATCTGCTTCACGCGACTCGCCTTGCACGCTCCCGACGCCGGTCTGGGCGGCTTTCCTGCCGTCCAGTCGCGCGTCATCGCCAGAACCGGGCTTTGCGGCGTCATGCCATGCTTGCTGTAAATCGCGATCGCCTGCGGGTTATAAGCAAACGTCGCCAGCGCCCAACGGGCAATCTCCTTATTCTTCCGTCCGTAGTCCATCGCACGCTTGAGCAACTTGCCGCCGACACCGAGGCTCTGGTAGGCCGGTCTCACAAAGAGAAATCCCAGGTACCACTCGTTCTCCCGGATCAACGCCTGGGTATACCCGGCAAGTTTACCCTTGGCGTCGACAGCCACGAACGCTCCTTCCGGATCGCTCTTGATGAAATGTACCATGGTGACGTCGGGGGCCGTGATCTTGAACTTGATCGGCTTCATACCTGACTTGCGGCGCAGGTCGTTGAACGATTCCATTACAAGCTGTTGGCATTCGATAAGGTCGGACTCGCGAGCCGCGCGGTAAGTGACAGAGAGTTTTTTCATGATCGCAATCTTGAAGGTTGCCGACGGCGTGTCAATCTAAAATCGCTCCTCGTCAGTCCGGGAAAACCCCCGCCGGAGCTGCGGTTTTTAGTTTGACACTTCAGCGTCTTGTGGCTAATTTACAGGCTAATTTGGTTTTCTATGCTTACTGACCCCGTACTTGTCGTCAACCAGAACTATGAACCGCTGATCACGACCAGCGTCAAGCGGGCAATTATCATGGTTTATATGGGTAAAGCCTCAATGGTGGAAGCGCGGCGCGGCCGCAAAATCCGCTCCGTCTCGCGCGCGATCGACGAACCTTCGATTGTCCGCCTCGAGCTCTATGCCCGCGTCCCGTATCGCCAGGTGATGCTCAATCGCAAGAACGTCATCAAGCGCGACAACGGCATCTGCCAGTATTGCGGCAGCATCCACGGCAACATGACGGTCGATCATGTCATCCCCAAGCTTCGCGGCGGTGCCGACTCGTGGGAAAACCTTGTCTGCGCCTGCGATCGCTGCAATAACCACAAAGGCAATCGCACCCCCGAGGAAGCCGGCATGCCGTTGCTCACGCGCCCGCGCAAACCAAGCCATCTCACCTTCATCCGCCAGCTCATTCGCAAGGGCGATGAAGTCTGGAAAAAATACCTCTTTATCGGGTAACCATCATTTCATGACGAAGAAAAAGATCATCCTCTCCGGCATGCAGCCGACCGGCCGCTTGCACCTCGGCAACCTCGAGGGCGCTCTCGCCAACTGGGTGCGTCTGCAGGACGAATACGAAATGTTCTGCTGCATCGTCGATTGGCACGCACTGACTGCCGATTTCGACAAAACCGCCGATCTCGATGACAAAATCGTGCAGATGGCCATCGACTACCTGGCC
Source organism: uncultured Ignavibacteria bacterium (assembly GCA_964584025.1). Classification (GTDB taxonomy): domain Bacteria; phylum Zixibacteria; class MSB-5A5; order CAIYYT01; family CAIYYT01; genus JADJGC01. The sequence goes on along the minus strand of CAZOYE010000019.1, from coordinate 41,998 downwards.
GCCGGACTCGATCCGAAGAAATGCGCGATCTTCATTCAGTCGCAGGTCAAAGAACACGCCGAGCTGCATCTGCTCTTCTCGATGATTACCCCTAATTCGTGGCTCGAACGCGTCCCGTCGTACAAAGAAAAGGCCGAGAAACTCGGCCTCGACAGTTACGGCTTTCTGGGTTACCCGCTCTTACAGGCTGCAGATATTCTCCTCTACCGCGCCGATTATGTCCCGGTGGGCAAGGACCAATTGCCGCACATCGAACTGACGCGCGAAGTCGGCCGGCGCTTTAACTTCATCTATGGCGACGTCTTTCCCGATCCCGATGCATTGTTGACCAAGATCCCGGTGGTCCCGGGCATCGACGGCCAGAAGATGAGCAAATCCTACGGCAACGAGATCACGATTGCCGAGACCCCGGAAGAAACCGCCGCCAAGATCAAGAAGATGTTTACCGATCCGCAGAAGCTCCGCAAGGGCGATCCTGGCCGGCCGGAAATCTGCCCCGTCTTCCAATTACACCAGCTCTATACGCCTCAGAGCGATATCGAGCGCATCGACAAAACCTGCCGCACCGGCGAGCTCGGCTGCGTCGCCTGCAAAAAAGACCTTGCCGATCACGTAAATAAAGCGTTAGAAGGAATTCGCAGTCGTCGGCACGAACTGGAATCCAACCTGTCTTTCGTTAACGATGTTCTGGCCGACGGCGCCAACCGCGCCCGTGCGCGGGCACAGGAGACTATGGCCATTGTCCGTGAGAAAATGCATCTGCGATGAGTAACGACAACCTCTTTGATGACATCCAGTCCGTTCCGGAGAGCGAGAGTTTTCCGATCAAGATCGAGGGCTTCGAAGGCCCGCTTGATCTGCTGCTCTATCTGATCCGCAACGAAGAGATCGACATTTACGACATCCCGATCGCGCGCATCACGGGGCAGTATCTCGAATACATCAAGATGATGAAGTTGCTCAATCTCGAGGTTGCCGGCGAATACCTGTTGATGGCGGCTACCCTGATCCGCATCAAGGCGCGCCTCTTGATGCCCCGTCATCCGGAAGTCGACGGGGAAGATGAAGATCCGCGAGAAGAGTTGATCCTCGCTCTGCTCGAGTACAAGCGCTACAAAGAGGCCTCCGAGCAAATGGCCCTCATGGAAGTCCGCGAGCGCCAGATTCTCAAGCGCGGCGACTTCTCCTATCTCAGCCCCGAAGTCCAGGAGACTTTCACGATCGACGCGACTCTTTACGACCTCGTCCGCGCCTTTGCCGACGTCATGAAATCGGCTGCCGAACACCCGACGCACGAAGTCGCCAATTTTGAACTCTCAATCGAGGACCAAATCGAGTATATCCTGTCGGTGCTGGAGCAGCAGCCGGAAACCTGCCTGACCGACCTCGTAGAACAGCATCAGGCGCGTATCTACTACGTTGTCACGTTTCTGGCGATTCTCGAGCTCGTGAAGCTTCAGCGCATCGCCGCGCGCCAACACCAGCACTTTGGAGAAATCTATGTCGTCCGACTCTAATCAAATCGGCTATACAGAAGACGAAATCAATTTGATCGAGGCCGTTCTTTTCTCCTCGCCGCGCCCTCTGCCGGTGAGTGAACTCAAGAAACTGCTTTCGTCGCGCCACAAAGGCGGCGTCAAAGGCATCGTCGACAAGTTGAATGAAAAATACGCCGGTAACAATAACACCTTCCGCATTCGTGAAATCGCCGGCGGCTTTCAATATTATCTAATGCCCGATTTTGCCGTCCAGGTCGAGAAGTACTTCTCAGTCCAACGCGATCGCCGCTTGACCCCGGCGGGGCTGGAGACGCTCGCCATCATCGCCTACAAGCAGCCGATCACCAAGGGCGAGATTGAGCAGATTCGCGGTGTCGCTGCCGATGGCGTGATCCAGACACTTCTTGAACGCAAAATGATCAAGATGGCTGGGCGCGCCGAAAAGATCGGTAAACCGCTGCTCTACGCCACGACGCCGAAGTTCCTCGAATACTTTGGCATCGCTGGACTCGAACAACTTCCGCGGTTAGCCGAAGTGGCCTCTCACAAAGTGCTCGCGCAAAACCAGTCGGAGTTGGCTCTCAACGATTCCGATGAGGGAGAGGATTCCGTCGAAGACCTGGCTGCCGCAGCAACCGACGTGCTGCTCGAAGCCGAGACCGTCGAAACCGGCGCCGATCATACCGACCCTGATGAAACCGACCTTGATAATACGGATGACCTTCCGGCGAGTCCCCAGAACTAAGCTTGCGTCTTAATCGTTACATCTCATTGTGCGGGATCGCCTCCCGCCGCGCCGCCGACAAGTTGATCACTGACGGCAAGGTCGCCGTCAATGGCGTCACGATCGACAAACTTGGCGCAGTGATTAGTGAGGGAGTCGATCTGGTAACCGTCGAGGGGAAGCACTGCGCGCCACCGCAAGAAAACGTCTATATAGCCCTATATAAGCCAAAGGGTTACCTTGTAACATTAAAGGATGACTTTGGGCGGAAGACGATCCGTTGGCTGCTGCGCGGCGTAAAACAACGCGTCTATCCGGTTGGCCGGCTTGATCTTGATTCCGAGGGGCTATTGCTCCTCACCGACGACGGCGAGTTGGCATTTCGCCTGGCCCATCCCAGTTACGGAATCAAAAAGCTCTACCATGTGCGGGTTCGCGGGACTCTGGGGCAGGAAGACCTGCGCCACTTCTTTGACGGCATTCAGCTCGAAGACGGGCATGTCGCCAGGGCAAAGGTCAAGATTCTGGAAAGTGAAGCCGAGTCTACGGTTATCTCGATTGAACTGAGCGAGGGCCGCAAACGTGAAATCCGCCGGATGTGCAAGATTATTGGCTTCCCAGTCATGGCGCTCACCCGTATCAAGTATGACGAAATCCCGCTGACCGGCATCGAGCGGGGCAAGTGGCGTTTCTTGAGTCCCCATGAGGTCGATAGGCTTAAGTCCAAGGTGGGATTACGATAGGTGCTTCAGCCGGCGACTTTTCTGTTGATTACCGGGGCATGTTCTTTATATTCTTAAAGCTGTGCCTGAATCGCGCAAGGATTCTATGAAGCCGGTCGCAAAACTGGTCATTGCCATTGACGGCCCGGCCGGTTCCGGCAAGAGCACAACGGCGCGCGAGGTCGCCCGCCGCCTCGGATTGCTTTATCTTGACACCGGTGCGATGTATCGCGCGGTGACTCTGAAAGCGTTGCAGTCCGGCGCGGATCTGAAAGACCCGTCGCGCATGGCCGCACTGGCAGAAACCAGCCGGATCGAGTTTGAGCTACGCGCCGGTGAACAGCGTGTGCTGCTCGACGGTGGCGACGTTACGAGTGCGATCCGGACCCCGGAAGTAACTGCCGGCACGACGCCGGTATCGCAACATCCGGAGGTTCGCCGCATCCTGGTGCGGCGCCAACAAGAGATCGGCCGCAATGGCGGCGTGGTCGCCGAGGGACGCGACACCACTTCCGTGGTGTTTCCCGACGCGGACCTCAAAATATATATGCATGCGAACTTGGACGCGCGCGCCGAGCGCCGCGTTAAAGATATGAACAAGATTGGTGTCGCGACTTCTTCACAGGAGCAAGGCGATTTGCTGGCCCGGCGCGACCACGCCGATTCCAGTCGAGCCGCTTCGCCTCTGACACGAGTTGACGACGCCATCGATCTCGACACCTCGCACCTGACCTTTGAAGAACAGGTGCAGAAGATTGTCGAATTAGCCCATCAGGTTACTGCCGTTTGAGTCTCATTTATCGATTCTCGCAGTTTCTGATTCGAATTGGCGCACGCTGGTTTTTGGGCTGGAAGGTTATTGGATGCGAACATCTGCCGCGCGGGGCGGCGATCATCGCCTCCAATCACCGCTCCAATTTTGATCCCCCTTTGGTGGGATCGTTGTTGTCGCACCGCTCGTACTATTTTGCCAAGGTCGAGCTGTTTCGCAACCCCTTGGTCGGTGCGATTCTGAAGTTCTATCACGCATTCCCGGCGCGGCGCGGCGAAGCCGATCGCCAGGCTTGGAAAGTGGCACTGAATCATCTCCGGCGCGGAGACCAACTGCTTTTCTTTCCGGAAGGCACGCGTTCCAAAACCGGTGACATACAGCGGGCTCAACCAGGAATGGCGCGCATGGCCATCTCGGCCGGCGTACCGGTGGTACCGGCGGCGATTCTGGGCTCGGCCGATCTGAAGGACGTTTTCTTCCGTCGCGCTAAACTGCGCGTCGGATTCGCCGAACCGCTGGATGTAATGGCATTCACGGATGGCCCCGACGGAAAACCGCGCTACGACGATCTCACCGAGAAAGTCATGAGCGAAATCCGCCGGCTCAAAGCTGAACTGGAGAAGATGTAGGTGTCGGGCTTGTCCCGGCCTGCGAGTACTGTTACGAGTAACTTTCAACCAGGAGGTGTCGTGCAGCAAACTTTTGAAAACAGCCCGGAAGGGTTAGCGATAGTTCGTAAGGAGGAAGACAGAAATGTCTGACGAAACCACAAAAACCACAAAACTGAAAACCAAGACTGGAGGTGAGGCTCCCGACAAGAAGACCGCTGCCAAGTCGACGAAAGGCGCTATCGTGCGCAAAGTCTCCAAAGCCGAGCAGAAGGGCACCTCGATGGTGACCACGCTCGCCCAGGAAGTCGGCTCGATCTCGACCGAACGTCAGCGCCGCGTTTCTGAGAGAGCCGCCACCCGTGTCGATGTGACGCCGATCTTCGCGCACGTCGACGCGATCAAGCAAACCGATCTGGACGACGACGATTACTCGTCCAAAGAGTACGAAGACCTGCTGCTGATGTACAATCACACGCTGCAGGACATTCGCGAAGGGGAAATCATCAAGGGCCGCGTGCTCGATATCACGCGCGAAGACGTCATCGTTGACGTCGGCTTCAAGTCCGAAGGCATCATCCCGATCGACGAGTTCTCCGAACCGATTAATATCAAGGTCGGCGATGAAATCGATGTCTATCTCGAATCGGTGGAAGACCAGAACGGCCAGTTGATCCTGTCGAAACAGAAGGCCGATTTCATGCGCGTCTGGGATCGCATCCGCGACGCCCACGATGCCGGCGAACTGGTCCAGGGCCGCCTGATGCGCCGCATCAAGGGCGGTATTGTCGTCGACCTCTTTGGCGTCGACGCTTTCCTGCCGGGCTCGCAGATCGCTCTGCGCCAAGTCCCCGATTTCGACGAACTGATCGGCCGCACCTTGCCGCTTAAGATTATCAAGCTCAACAAGAGTCGCCGCAATATCGTCGTCAGTCGCCGCGTCGTTCTCGAAACCGAGCGCGAGGAAATGCGCAAGAAGCTGCTCGAGCATATCGAAGTCGGGCAGGTGCGCGAAGGTCAGGTCAAGAACATCACCGACTTCGGTGTGTTTATCGATCTCGGCGGCCTCGACGGCCTCCTGCACATCACCGATATGTCGTGGGGTCGCATTTCCCATCCGTCGGAATTGGTGCAATTGGGCGATTCGATCAAGGTGAAGATTCTCGATTTCGATAAAGAAACCGGCCGTATCTCCCTTGGCATGAAGCAGCTCACGGAGTACCCGTGGGAACGCATCGAGGAGAAATTCCCGGTCGGCAGCAAGGTCAACGGCACCGTCGTGTCGCTGACCGACTACGGCGCTTTCGTGGAATTGGAGAAGGGCATCGAAGGCCTGATCCATATCAGCGAAATGAGCTGGACCCAGCATATCAAGCACCCGTCCAAGATCATGAACGTCGGCGATCGCCTCGATGCCGTCGTCTTGGCCGTGGACAAGGAGAACGAAAAGATCTCGCTGGGTATCAAGCAAATGGAACCCGATCCGTGGACGATTCTCGATCAGAAGTACCCGATCGGTTCCAAGGTGCGCGGCAAAGTCCGCAACCTGACCACTTTCGGTGCCTTCATCGAACTCGAAGAAGGCATCGATGGCTTGGTGCATATCTCCGACATGTCGTGGAACCGCCGCATCCAGCATCCTTCGGAAGTCATGAAGAAGGGCCAGGAAGTGGACGTCATCGTGCTCAAGATCGACCGCGCCAATCGCCGGATTTCGCTGGGCTACAAGCAGCTCTTCGACGATCCATGGCCGTCGTACGGCATGAAATACGGCATCGGCACCGAGTCCGTCGGAATTATCACCCGCGTGCTTGACCGCGGCGTTATCGTCGAACTCGGCAACGAGGTCGAAGGTTTTGTCGCCACGCATCACATGGGCGTGCCGGACCTTTCGAAGCCGGGCGACGCGTTCAAGGAAGGTGACGAGATTCCGTTGAAGGTGATCGAATTCGATCAGACTCAGCGCAAGATCGTGCTTTCTGTGGACGACTACTACAAAGGTCGCGAGCGTGCCGAACTGGAAGCCTTCGCTGCCCAGCATCCGACCATGACGACCTCGCAGATGGCTTCGGCCCTCGAGGACGCTGGTGTGGAAGCGGGTACCGCAGACTCCGGATCTGGCGAGTCCTAAGCCGGGTACAGGGCCCGAGAAACGACTTCTCGAGCCTGACACTTGACTACTACGCGGGCGCGACACCAGTCGCGCCCGCTTTTCTTGAGTTATCTCCATCCTCTCCAGTAGGGCAAACATTCTTGTCTGCCGGATCCTGGAATACGCCTAATCGACATACAGGAATGTCTGCCCCACCGGTTGTTCTCATTTCTGTCCCACCGGTTATTCCCATGTTTGGTGGGGTAGACATTCTTGTCTGCCACGTTTCAGAACGCGCCTAATCAACGGACAGGAATGTCTGTCCTACCGATGTGACTTGGATGTTGCGTCAGGTCTTCCGTCGCGGCGCCCAAAGAACTGCCGGGAGCAGCTCAATCTTCTCGCGCCGAGACGGGCGACCTGACGCGTTTGGAGTTTACATCTCTGCAGAGCGACTCACGCTCTCCTTTGAATTGAGAATGGTGCAGTCTGCGTCTGTCATTGCGAGGAGCGAACGATCTTTCTGACAAGCACCGAGCACGATCGCGACGAAGCAATCTAAGTTGGGATCTCTCCATCTCGTCAATCCCGTCGGTCAGGTCTCCAATCTCACTCGCTGGGGCGCACGAATACACTCTGCCGCAGGCCTGCCATCTCCTGCGTTCCGGCGATTTCTAAATCATCGCAGCTCTTGGGGAAACCTTGCGATCTCCTTCCTGCTGATTCATACCTCTCTCCTTCTGGGAGAGGGGCCAGGAGTGAGGGCTGTCATTGCGAGGAGCGAACGATCTTTCTGACAAGCACCGAGCACGATCGCGACGAAGCAATCTAAGTTGGGATCTCTCCATCTCGTCAATCCCGTCGGTCAGGTCTCCAATCTCACTCGCTGGGGCGCACGAATACACTCTGCCGGAGACCCGCCATACAATCTGCCACCTGATCAACTGATCCTGCTCTCGCCTCCAACTGCGCTCCGGTAGGGTAGACATCCCTGTCCGCCACTCGCGCCTCTCCACTCCTCCCGCTCGCACCGACAATTTCTATTGGACAACTCCCCTCGATTGCTGTACCGTCCTTCTCATGTTCATCCGCGTTCTCGCTCTTTTCGCCATCGCCCTCGTCGCCTCCTGTTCGTCCGATTCACCGAAGACCGGAATCGCCCAAAGCGAATGGGAAAGGGTTATCGCAATTCGCGGCGAAGCCCGCGACCTCCTACGCGAACTTAACACCGACGCTTACAATCGCCGCGTTAGCAGCAGCGCTTCCGAGCGCGCCGCCATTCTCGGCCGCTATGCCGCCTTGGCTTCGATCGACAATATCGATCTCCTGCAACGCGTCGAAGACAGCTTCCCGCCCGGCAGTGACGAACGCAAGTTCCGCCGGCTGCGGTTGTTCCTGATCGAAGTGCGCGTCGAGCACGGACTGCTGACCGAGCAGGAATACCTCGACGAAATGATCGCGCAGCAGCGCGTCGAGATCAACGACCGCTCGCTCTCGCTCGGCGAGGCGGCCGCACTGCTCTCATCCTCTCCCGATCGCTTCCAACGAGAGAAGGCTTACGCCGGCCTTTTGCCGTTGCTGCAGCGCGAAAACGCCGTCCGCAGCCGCATGCTTGAGTTGGCTGATTCCGCGCTCTTCCATTTTGGTTATGGCAGTATCTTGTCGTACATCGAATCCAAGCTGGAAATCGACTATGCCGCGCTGGCCGAGCAGGCACGCGCCTTTCTCGCCGCCAGCGATTCGCTCTACTTCGCGCTTGCCGAGGAGTTCATTCCGCAACTTTCGGGTGTTCAGCTTGCCAATTTCCGCGGCCACGATCTCGCATACTTGCTGGCGGCTGACCCTTTCGCGCGTCTCTTCGATCGTGATTCACTATCCTCCCGCGCAACCGCAACACTGGCGACACTCGGTGTTTCTCCCGACTCGCTCGCTACTATCAAGATCGTACATGAATCAATCAACCGCCCGGGCCGCTCGACTACGTACCCCGTTGCCGTTCCGGACGACATCCGCATCGTCATCGCCTCCGCTTCCGGCTCGCAGCTTTATCATCAGTACTATCACGAACTGGGCCACGCGGCCGCTTATCTCTATTCAGGTGAGCGCGAACTGGAGTTCTCTTTGCTTGGCGGAGTCACCGTCACTGAAGCCGCCGCTTTTGCCGTCGAGGAGTTGCTACTCGAAGCCGGCTATCTTTCCGAGGTACTGGGTCTTTCATTAGAGGACGCTCGTGACGTTGTCCGTGTCGCCGCCTTTCAGCGGCTGTTGCTGATGCGCCAACTGGCGGGAGATCTGTTGTACGAGCAAGTCCTTTACTCGGAAGTTGATTCTCTTCCTGATGATTTTGAGGCAATCTGCCAACCCGTATTCGGATATCCCTGGAATGAAGTCGATCGCGCCATGTACCTGCGCACCGCCCAGGATGAAACCGCCGCCGAATACCTGCAGGGACTGTGGCTGGCCGCGCAACTGCGAAAGTTCGCCGTCGAGCAAATCGGTCCCGACTATTATCGTCATGCCGACTTCGGCTTCCTGTTGCGCAAGTTCTGGAGCTATGGCCGAAGATTAAGCGCCGAGCAGTTGGCTGCCGAGTTTGAGCTGGGCAAGCTCGACTTTACAGTTGCGCTCAATCACCTCGACAGTCTCTGCCGTCGCTGACTGTCCCGCTGCTGAAAGTCCAGACCCGAACCCCTGATTCTAATCTTCCGTCCGCCAAGAAAATCTTTCCGGCGCTGCTTGCCTGAGGCTCGGCCTTAAACCGGGGCTGTTCTCGTAAGTCGCGCATTCATAACCACATAGAAGTTTGCTCGCGAGTTTGGCATCCCCCTTGCAACTTCGCAGAGCGGCAGAAAAGCATTTTGCCGTGAACAGAGGAGAGAAAATGTCAGAAAAAGAACAAGAACAAACCCCGCAAGCCGAGCCGGCTCCCAAGGCTAAGGCCGCGAGCAAATCGCACCTGGCGCCCATCGCAGGCGGCCTGATCGTCTTCGTCTTGTTCGTCATCATCTTCTCTCTCAAATTCGGTGTCTTCAGCTCCGACAACGTCAAGCCTTCAGCGCAACCAACTGAAGCCGTGGCAGGCCACGGCGACTCGGTTGCTGTTGAAGCTCCTGAAGAGGAACACGCTGAAGTTGACGACTCCGAGTCCTCTGACCCCTACGATGCTCTCTTTGAGGGTTACGACGGTGTCGTGGAACAAGCCCCCAAGACCGACTCAGCGGTAGTCAAAGACTCCCTGGACAAGGTCAAGTGGTACGAAGAGCAAAAGGCTGACATCGATCGCAAAATGGTGCAACTAAACGTAGAGCGCACTCAACTGGAGCAACTCAAGAAGCAGGTAGAAGACCTGCTCGATCGCAAGAAAGCCGCCGAAGACGGCAGCATCACGGCAATGGCCAAGCTTTACGAAACGATGTCGACCGAGGCCCTGGTGCCGATTTTGGCCAATCTCGAAGACGCTCAGGTGAGCATCCTGATCAGCAAAATGAAGAAATCAAAGGCTTCTGAAGTGCTCGGCCAGCTTCCGCCGGAACGCGCCGCGCGCATCACGCAGTACCTGATTTCCATGAATAACTAAGAGACGTATGAACCCGTTGCTCGACATATTAGCCGCCCATCCAACCGCGGGAAATCCAGCGGCTGGCGGAATTCCCGTGTCGCCGGAAGGCGCCTCCGAGGGAATATTCGGGATGGTGCTCGCGGCTGCAGTGCAGCAAGCCCAGACGCCGCCTCTTGCGGAGTCATTGATGTCGCTGCCGACGATGGATCGCGCAACGGCCGCGCCGAATCCCGGTGCGTCAAACACTGAGTCGACGGCAGTCCTGCCGTATCAGCAGTTCGATCTCCCTGAAGTTCCGCCGTCACTCAATGAAGCGACCATGCCCACGGAGAACGTAATTGACATCGCGGGCAAAACCGTCTCCCTCGTTCCCTTGCTCGAACTGGCTGAAATTGCACAGTCCAATGCCGGTATCACCGATCCGGTGCTGCCGAACTCGGAGACCCGCCTGACACAAACGGTTGCCGCCTGGATCGAGCAGACTTCACCGAAGCAGCCCATGACTTCCTCGCCACTGATCGTTCCTTCGACGGTAACAATCGACGCCGCCGAATCGATCAGCAATGACGAGGTCGTGGCGATCCTGGCGCAGGCCTCGCCGGTCTCGAACAACGAGTCCAAGCCCACAGCACGCCTGCTCGACTCGAAACAGCTACCGCAGGATCAGAGAGCGGCGAATTTCAAACTCACGTCCTTGCTGCAACGGGAATTTCCGAAACTGAATATTGAATCGGTTAGCGCGAAAAACGAATATCAGATCAGGCTTACGCCGACTGTACAGGCGCACGATCAGGCACAACCCCTGGTCGCCGCGGCGCAGATTACGCCGTCCGCAGAACTGCCGATCACTCCGACCCATCGCCCGGTGAAACCCCTGATGGTTGCACCGGCGCCCGGCTCACAAAAAGCGGTCGCATTCGTTGCCGCGCCTGACGCAACTCCGGAGAACTCCTTCGAAGTCCCGACAGCAACCGCGAACGAACCCAAGCCAATCGCCGCGACGCAGAAGACAGTCAATCTGAGGACGGTGGCGCCGATCATTGAGGATGCCGTCAGTGCGAATACAACCGGAAATTCCCTCGGCGAATTCGACTCGGCGTTCAAGTCGGCGAGTTCTGGCAGCACCGATTCTTCTCCTGTGAGCGAGGCTACTTATGCCAAGACTACCGATCTGGAACGCGCCCACTTCACCGTCAAACGCGTTCAGATCGATACGCTCCTGAAGCGCGGCGAAATCAAATTGCAGCTCCAGCCGGAGCACCTTGGCACCGTGAAGATTCGTCTCGTGACGACTCCGCACGAAACTGTCGCACGCCTGGAGACTTCCAGCGAAGACGCCCGCCGGGCGGTGGAAGTCAGTTTACCGCAATTGCGCGAGAGCTTTGAGCGCGCCGGACTTAAGCTGAACCAAATCGAAGTCGTCGTCGGCGATGATTCGCTCTCCCGGCACTCGCACCTGTTTCAGCGCCATCCGAAACAGCCGCGCCGGCCGATGCCCGTCGCGCCGGTTGCTGAACTTGCCTCGCTCACGTCCGCCGCAGCCAATACCGGCTCCGTCGGGCTCTTGTCGGGACTAAACCTGTTAGCGTGAGATGACTATGGAACCGCAATCAATCAGTTCGATTTTGCAGCCGCAAGTGGCCGAAACACCGGTCAAGAAGGATGTGCTCGGCAAAGAGGATTTCCTCAAGATGCTGACGGCGCAGATGAAATTTCAGAACCCGCTCGAACCGATGAAGGACAACGAATTCATCGGCCAGATGACGCAGTTCTCCTCGCTCGAACAGCTCCAGAACATGAACGATCTCCTGGGGCAGAACACCCAGTGGAATATGCTGCTGTCGCAAACCATCAACAACACGATGGCTACTTCGCTGATCGGCAAGACCGTGACGGCGGATGCCAGCGTGACGACCGTCGGGGACGGCACCGTAACACCGATCACATTCTCGTCGGGCGTCTTCGCGCTGAACGGCACGATCACGATTTACAATGCCGAGGGTGAAGTTGTCCGGACGTTGCCGCTCGCGCAAATGACCGCCGGCGATCACAGTATCAGCTGGAACGGCAAAGACGCCAATGGTAACGATCTGGCCGACGGCAACTACAGTTTCCAGGTCGATCTGCGCGATGCCAATGGTCAATCCGTCCCGGCAGACAGCTACACACGCGGCGTAGTCGAAGGCGTCGAGTACATCGAAGGCCAGGCCTATTTGTTGATCGAAGGCGGCATGATCCCGCTCACACTCGTTCGCCACGTCTCGCAAGGATAAGATCATGAGCAATGCAATCAATAGCACACAGTCAATGCGTCCGGCTCCGTTTGAACCGGCTCAGAGCCATGGCGCAGGAAATACGCCAACGGTCGACCCTGACGGTCTGACCTTCTCGAAGCATCTCAACGAACGCATCGAGCGTCGGCAACTTGAAATGACGCCGGAACGCCTGACGCGCCTGTCGGATGCCGTTCACAAAGTCGCCGGCAAAGGATCACGCGATTCGGTCGTCCTGCTCGATGACTTGGCGTTGCTGGTGAACGTACCGTCGCGCACCGTGTTGACCGCGATTGCGACGTCGGGGATGAAAGACGGCGTGTTTACGAATATCGATTCGGTGGTTTTAGGATAGAAACTAATGAGCGCAGGCCGGACCTCCTGAGAGGAAGCCTGTATTTGGAGGTAAAGGAACTATGTTAGCATCACTCTTCGCCGGTGTCGCAGGCCTGAGAAATCATCAGGTGCGTATGAATGTCATCGGTAACAACATCTCGAACATCAATACGATCGGCTTCAAGTCGGGTCGTTCGATCTTTCAGGAAGCGCTCGTGCAGACTCTGCGCGGCGCCGGTCGCCCTTCAGCCGTCTCCGGCGGTACCAACCCGGTACAGCTCGGACTCGGCATGAACGTCGCCTCGATCGACAACCTCTTTACCCAGGGCGGTCTTGAATTGACCGGCCAGATCACCGACATGGCGATCCAGGGTAACGGCTTCTTCATCCTGTCCGACGGCAATTCGAAATACTATTCGCGCGCCGGCGCTTTCGGCTTCGATGCCAACAGCTTCCTGGTGAATCCGGCGAGCGGCTTGTACGTCCAGGGCAAAATGGCGGACGCTTCCGGCCAAATTCCCGCGACGGCCGTCGTCGGCAACATCAAACTGCCGTTCGGCCAGCAAGACCCGGCGCTCCCGACTTCTCGTGTTGAATTCGGCAACAACCTCGACGCCTCGGCGACTCGCTCTGAGGCGGCGCTCGCCGAAGGAATCGCTGTGAATAACAACATCTCGCTGGTTTCCGGTGTGGCGCGCGATGGCGCCGGCGGAACGCACTTCATCAACATATCTGGTAATCAGGCACGTTTCGCGTGGGACATAGGCAACAACATTTCGGGAACGACTCTCACCGGTTCAGAGACTTTGGCGTCGCTCGGTGTGACGTCGCCGACCTTGACCCTCACCGTTGACAGCGGCACGCCGATTGCCATTACTGGGTTGACCACGTCTTCAACAATCAACGAACTCGTGGCCGCCATCGATCTGATCGACGGCGTCGACGCCAGTATCGTCGGCGGGGAAGTACAGGTCATGCGCACCAAAGCCGGCGCGTCCTACAGCATCGTCACCAATGGTGCCGTGCTGGGCGATATCGCCAATCGCATCTTTGGCGCGGCTGCCGGTGCTACTTTCGACATCGACAATGGGCTCGACAATACCTTCTCCGTTACCGATACCTTCACGCCGTCAGTCGGCGGGGCCAGCGTGGTCACGAATCTGGGCGTTTCACTGAGCAGCTCGAGCGGTTTGGCCACTGGCGTCACCGGACTCGGTGGCGGCGGTGTGACGATTTCCTCTGGTGATGTCGGCTTGCAGGCCGGCACGGCGACGATCGAAACCAAGGATACCTCCAAGGCAACCTCGATAACGGTTTACGACTCCCTCGGCGGCACGCACACGCTGATGACCAACTTCATCAAGTCGCACGAGCCGAACAAGTGGTATTGGGAAGTCACCATGCAGGGCGGCGAAACCGTGCAGTCGGGCGGGAGCGGCACAGTCACTTTCAACGCCGACGGCTCGCTGTTGCGCTGGCAGTATGATGGCGGTGCGACCAATCTCCAATTCGACCCGAACAACGGCGCTGGGCTGGCCGAGATCGACCTCTTCGCCGGCACCTCCGGCGAGTACGACGGTCTGACCGGATTCTCCGGCGTGGAAACCGTCGCGGCGATCAACCAGGATGGCTACGGCATGGGTATTCTCGACAAGATCTCGATCGATCCCACCGGACTGATCATCGGCATTTTCACCAACGGCGTCTCGCGTAACCTGGCCCAGGTCACCCTGGCCGACTTCAACAACGAGGCCGGCTTGATCAAGTCGGGCGAATCGCTCTATCAAACCTCCGCCAACTCCGGCGAAGGCATCGAGGGTGTTGCCGGCGAAACCGTCTCGGCGACGATTTCCTCCGGCGCGCTGGAATCCGCCAACGTCGACCTGGCGCAGGAGTTTACCAACATGATCATCGCACAACGCGGCTTCCAGTCGAACGCGCGCGTGATCACAACCTCCGACAACATGCTTGACGATCTCGTCAACCTGAAGAGATAAGAGGATGAGACCGGATCATGATTAAAGTCACCAGACTGAACGGACAGAAGATCGTGGTTAACGCCGATCTCATCGAGTTCGTCGAAGAAATTCCGGACACGATCATCAGCCTGACTACCGGCAAGAAGATCATGGTCCGCGAAAATTCCGAAGAAATCATCGAGAAAGCGGTCGTCTACCGCCGGGCGTCGATCAGCGGCGCCACGGCGGCTCAGATCCGCGAAAGCGAGAGCGTGTAACATGGCGGACGTAAAAGCGAAAACCGAAGCGACCGAGCAGCCGGCTGCCGCCAAGTCGAAACTCCCGGCCAACCTGACGCCGCTCCTGACCAAGGTCGCCATTTTCGGCGTGATCGCTCTCGTCGCCATCATCGCCGCCTACCTGGTCACTCTGAAAGTGCTCAAGCCGATGCTGGCCACGGAATCGCCGGCCGTCGAACAGGCGGTGCCTGCCAAGGCTGAAGCGGCAAAGGCCGAAGAACCCAAGGAACACGGCGGCGGTCATGGCTCGGAAGAGAGCGGCTCGGCCGAGTTCTTCACCATCGAGAGCATCGTCGTCAATCCGGCGGAAACCGGCGGCACGCGCTATCTTTCGTGCAGCGTCAGTTTTGAAGTCGCGAAAGACGCCATGGGCGTGTTCAAGGAAAAAGAGGTCAAGATCAAGGACATCCTGATCACGATCCTGTCTTCCAAGACCGTCGATGAACTCGCCGACATCAAAATGCGCAACGACATGCGCAAGCAGATCCTCGCGGTTGTCAACCGCTTCGTAGCGCCGGCGCAAGCGAGCGCCGTTTACCTGACGGACTTTGTGTTGCAATAACGAGAAGGACTCGACGTGGCGAAGATACTTTCCCAAGACGAAATTGATGCCCTGTTATCGACGGTGTCGTCAACCGAAGATATCGACTCGAAACTGAAAGCGGTCGATGATTCTTCGCGCTCGATTGTCGCCTACGATTTCAAGCATCCCAATCGCGTCTCGAAAGACCAAATCCGGACCCTCGAAAGTCTGCACGACAACTTCGCCGGCCATCTTGGCTCAAGCTTGTCGGCGATTCAGCGCGCGATGGTCGATATCGAGCTGGTCAGTGTTGACCAGATCACTTATTCGGAACTGATCATGTCGCTGGTGAATCCTTCCAACGTCTTCACGATCAATCTCGAACCGCTGGAAGGCCGCTGCCTGATCGACTTCAACCCGACCCTGGCATTCCTTTTCATCGATCGCATGTTCGGCGGCGTCGGCCGCATTCTCGAGTCGGAACGCGAACTCACCGGTATCGAACGCGCGGTGCTCGCCAAGATCGCCCGCAACGTCTTCAAGGAACTCGAGCGCACCTGGGCTTCGGTCATCAAACTGCAAATTCGCCAACACTCGTTTGAAACCAATCCGCAGTTTGTACAGATCGTTCCGCCCGGCGAAACCGTGATTGTCATCGGCATGCAGGTGAAAATGCTCGGCAATTCCGGGCTGCTGACGATCTGCTATCCTTACGTCACCCTCGAACCGATCATGAAAGACCTGATCGGCAACACCTGGGTCGACCAGTCGAAGAAGGGCGATTACGAAGAAAGCCGCCAAATGAATCTGACCAACCTGCGGGAAGTAGACACCGATATCGCCGCCCAACTCGGAACCGCCACGCTCACCGTGCGCGATTTCATGAGCCTGAAGGTCGGCGACGTTGTGCAGCTCGATCAGCGGATCGAAGACCCGCTGGAGATCTTTGTTCGTGGAAGAAAAAAGTTCTTAGCCAGGCCCGGCATTGTCGGCAAGAAAATCGGATTTCAAGTCATCGGGCCTGCCGAGGAATAGGAGCTAATAGATGGTAGATGAACTCAACACCGGCCTGACACCCGACGGGGAAGAGAACCTCGGCGCGCCGGTGCCGGGAGGCGCGGGCACAACGCCTTCACCCAAGCCCGCCTCGCCCTCAATCCCGGCGGATCAACTCGCGTCGCCCAGCTCGCTGGATGACGAAGTCGAGCGCCAGATGCTCGAGGAACTGGCGCGCGCCGAAGCCCAGGACGCCACCATGGCCCAGCCGGCCACGGTGCAGCCGGTCGAATTCGACCGCTTCGCGCGCAACGAGGGCGTCGGTCAACCGCGCAACATCGACATCCTGCTGGACGTCAAATTGCCGGTCTCGATCGAATTGGGACGCACCGAAATGACCATTCGCGATATCCTGGAGCTGGGTTCCGGCTCCGTCGTTGAACTGACCAAGCTCGCCGGCGAACCGGTCGACCTGCTGGTCAATAACCGCATTGTTGCACGAGGAGAAGTCGTTGTCGTCGACGAAAACTTCGGACTGCGTGTCACCAGTCTGATTTCGCCGGAAGAACGATTGAAGAGTTTGTAACATGAAACGAACAATGTTCAGCATCGGATCGCTGATCGTGTTCGGCAGTACGTCCCTGATGGCTCAGGAAGAGCCGGCTGTGGACTTCGGCAGCGAAATCGGCCCCACGCTTCTGCAACTGGCCGGCGCATTACTGCTGATCATCATCATCATCTACGCCTCCGTCTGGTTGATGAAACGCTATACGGTCGGCAAGTCGCCCACCGGCGGCGAACTCATCAAAATCATCGACCGTCGTCATCTTACGCCCAAGCAAGCCCTCTACGTCGTCAAGGTCGGCGAAAAACACATCCTCGTCGGCGCGACCGAGTCGGGCATGAACAAGCTCTGCGATGTCGAAATGGCACCGCCGCCGAACACCCTCGGACCACTTTCCAAGACCGCGCCGACCGGCTCCAAGTTCAGCCAGTTCCTCCACCAGGCGAAGGAATCGCTCATGCCGCGCACGGCTGTCAAGGAATCCGAGGTGCAGTCATGAGCCCACGCTGGCTGACGATTCTTACCCTGGCTATCGTCGTGCTCTTTGCGAGCGGCGCGTTCGCGCAGACCTTGCCTTCCGTCTCGATCCAGTTCGGGCAGGGCAACGATACCAAGTCGATGTCGACAACGATGCAAATCCTGCTGCTGCTGACAATTCTGGCGCTCGCGCCTTCGATCCTCGTCATGACGACGTCGTTCATTCGCATCGTGATCGTCATGTCGTTTTTACGCCAGGCGCTCGGTACCAACCAGTTGCCGCCGTCGCAGTTGATCATGGGCATCTCGCTGGTGATGACGATCTTCGTGATGTCGCCGGTAGCCAACCAGATCAACCAGAACGCGCTGCAGCCGTATCTCAAGGGCGAGATCGACCAGAAAGAGCTTTACGACCGAGGTGTCGAGCCGCTCCGGGCATTTATGCTCAAGCAGACCCGCGAAAAAGACCTGGCGCTGTTCGTCAAGTACGCCGGTCTGCCCAAGCCTGCCTCTGTTAATGACGTCCCGACCCACGTCGTCGTGCCCGGATTTATTCTCTCGGAACTACGCACGTCGTTTACAATCGCGTTCGTAATCTTCATACCGTTCCTGGTGATCGACATGGTCGTGGCCTCGGTGCTGATGTCGATGGGTATGATGATGTTGCCGCCCATCCTGGTGGCTCTGCCGTTCAAGATACTGCTCTTCGTCATGGTGGACGGCTGGTACCTGATCGTGAAATCTCTACTCGAAAGCTTTGCCATCGCAGGAGGATGATTTGACACCGCAATATGTAATCGCGTTGGGGAAAGAAGCTATTCTCCTGACTCTGACCGTCTCGGCTCCAATGCTGGTGCTCGGACTGATCGTGGGATTGGCTATCGCTATCTTTCAGGCCGTGACGCAGATTCACGAAATGACGCTGACCTTTGTCCCCAAGATCGTCGCCGTCGGGCTGGCTCTGTTGATCTTTTTCCCTTGGATCATCAATCTCTTGGTAGGCTTTACAACGAGGTTATTCGAGCAGATACCCACACTGGTCGGCTGAAAGAAATTCCACCTGCCTGGAAAATAACTCCCTCGCGGCCGTCGCCGCCATTCCGACAGGTTCAAAAAACCATTATCAGATAATGAGTTAGAGAGGCGTTCCTCTTCGGCACAAGCCTTGCTTAAAGGTCTGCCGATGAGGAGAAATCTAACTCGTGCATACTGAAGCCGTTCTTGGCCTGACACTCGACAACATCGCGATCTTCCTGCTGACGACCTTCCGGGTTGCCGGCCTGATGATCGCCGCTCCGGTGTTTGGCCAGGCCAGTGTGCCGGCGCAAGTCAAGATCATGCTGGCGCTGTTGTTCGGCTACTTTCTGTTTCCGCTGGTCGGAACCCAGCAGCTTCAGCTCGATCCCGGTTTGGCGCCGCTTACGATGCTGGGCCTGCGCGAATTCGGCTTCGGGTTGATTATCGGATTTCTTTTCCAGTTGATCTTTCTCGGTGTGCAGTACGGCGGCGGTCTGCTCGGTTACCAAATCGGCTACGCCATCGTCAACGTCATCGATCCGACGACATCAGAAAACGTCCCGATCATCGGTCAGCTCAAGCTCATCATCTCGACGCTGGTGTTCTTCCTGATCGACGGTCACCACACGATTCTGCAGGCGCTGTTTGAGTCCTACAAGGTCGTGCCGCTGGGTCACATCGAATTCAATCCGATGGCACTCAATGAGGTCATGCGGCTGTCGGGAGCGATCTTTGCCATCGGCATCAAGATCGCCGCCCCTGTGATGGTTACGCTGTTCATCGTCGACATCTGCCTCGGCATCGTCGCCCGCACCATGCCGCAGATGAACATCCTGATCGTCGGCTTCCAGGTGAAGATCGGCGTTGGCTTGCTGATGCTCGCGCTCGGCGTGCCGCTCTTCCAGTTCATGTTTACCAAGGTTTTCAACCAGATCAGTCTCGAAGCCCTCACGATTACGAAGGGTTTTGCAGGATAGGCCATGGCGGAAGAATCGTTCCAGGAAAAAACCGAACAACCGACCCCGAAACGGATCAAGGAAGCCCGCGAAAAGGGCCAGGTCGCGCGCTCGACGGAACTCTCTTCGATCGCGATCATGTTTGCCTCGCTCCTGACTTTGCTGTTGATGGGATCGCTGATCACGAATTCCAGCCGCGAGATGTTTGGCTGGCTCTTTTCCAACTCCGCGCATTTTTCGCTCACGACTGAATCAGTCCCGGCCTTCATGGGGCAGGTGGGCTGGCTGTTCGCCAAGATCGTCGCTCCGATCATGCTGCTGCTCGTCGTCGTCGCTTTCGGCATCTCCTATGTACAGGTTGGCAGCCTGTTTTCGACGCAGGCGCTTGAGCCCAAGTTCGACAAGCTCAATGTTCTCAAGGGTCTTAAAAATCTGGTCAGCATGAAGTCGATGTTCACCGCGGTGCGCGACATCATCAAACTCGCCATTATTGCGATCATTGCCTACTACGCCATTCGCGCGGAAGTACCGGTGATGATCAACTTCACCGACATGAGCACCTCCGAAATCGGCGCCGCGATGGTCTCAATCGCCATCCGCGTTTCCTTTAAGATTCTCCTGGCGCTGCTGGTGATCGCCGTGCTCGACTATGCCTACCAGAAGTGGCATTACCTCAAGGGTCTCAAGATGTCGATCCAGGACATCAAGGAAGAGTTGAAACACACCGAAGGTAATCCGCTGATCAAGGGACGTATCCGCGCGATCCAGCGCGATCAGGCGCGCAAGCGCATGATGCAGGATGTGCCGAAGGCTGACGTCGTCATCACCAACCCGACGCACATCGCCGTCGCGCTCAAGTACGACACCGCCAATATGGACGCCCCGACCGTCATCGCCAAGGGCGAGCGCCTGATCGCCGAAGCGATCAAAAAGATCGCCGCCGAAGCCGGAATTCCTGTCATCGAAAACAAACCGTTGGCGCGCGCTCTTTTCAAAACCGTCGAAATCGGCATGCAGATACCGGCCGACCTCTACAAGGCTGTCGCCGAGATTCTCGCTTACGTCTACAGCCTGAAAGGGAAGAGCACGAGGTAAGCCATGCCGCGCTGGATGCAACATAGCGATGTCATTCTGGCTATTGCCGTCGTCGGTATCATCGCCGTCCTGATCATCCCGATCCCGACGCAGTTCCTCGATCTGTTGCTGGCAGCGAACATTTCGCTGTCATTGGTGATCCTGCTCTCGACGCTCTATATCAAGCGACCGCTCGAATTCTCAGTGTTTCCGGGAATGCTGCTGGTGGTCACGCTGTTTCGCCTATCGCTGAACGTGGCCTCGACCCGCTTGATCCTCGGCGAAGGCTATGCCGGATCGGTGATCGATTCCTTCGGCAATTTCGTCGTCAAAGGCAACTACGTCGTCGGCTTCATCATCTTCATCATTCTCGTGATCATCCAGTTTGTCGTCATCACCAAGGGCGCCGGACGCATTTCCGAAGTCGCTGCGCGTTTCACCTTGGACGCGATGCCCGGCAAGCAGATGGCGATCGACGCCGATCTCAACGCCGGTCTGATCTCGGAAGACGACGCGCGCCGCCGTCGCTCGGAAATCACCAAGGAAGCCGACTTCTACGGCGCAATGGACGGCGCCTCCAAGTTCGTCCGCGGTGACGCCGTCGCCGGCATTCTGATTACCCTCATCAACGTCATCGGCGGTTTCATCATCGGCATGGCGCAGGAAGGCCTGCCGATCAGCGAGGCGCTACGCCGCTACACTTTGCTCTCCGTTGGCGATGGTCTGGTCACGCAGATCCCCGCCCTGATCGTGGCGACCGCTTCCGGTATTCTCGTCACGCGCGCCGCCGGCGATTCCAATTTCGGCACCGAGATGGCGACGCAGATGACGCTTCAGCCCAAAGCGCTCGCCGTAGCCTCAGGCATCGTGTTCATGCTCGGTATCGTTCCCGGCATGCCGTTCTTGCCCTTCACGATCTTCTCAGTGATCGTTGGCGCCGCCGCCTACATCACGATGCAGGCGATGAAGCAGAAGGAAGAGGCGAAGTCCACCGAAGTGCGCATTGAACCGGAAGAAAAGAAAACTCCGTCGGAACAGGCAGAAGAGTCGCTGCACCTCGATACTCTCGAACTGGAAATCGGTTACGGCCTGATCCCGCTGGTAGATACCCAGCAGGGCGGCGATCTGCTCGACCGCATCTCCGGGATTCGCAAGCAGCTCGCTCAGGATATGGGCGTAATCGTGCCGCCGATTCGCATTCGCGACAACGTGCAGCTTCGTCCCGCTCTCTATGAAGTCAAGCTCAAGGGCAATCGCATCGCCAGCTACGAACTGATGGTTGACCACTTGCTGGCGATCAACCCCGGATACATCGAAGACGATCTCGAAGGCTTCGCCACCAAGGAGCCGGCGTTCGGTATGAACGCCAAGTGGATCATCCAGAACTACAAAGAACTCGCGGAAATGAAGGGCTACACCGTCGTCGAACCGGCAGCGGTGATGGCCACGCACCTGACCGAGATCGCCAAGGCGCACGCCGCCGAGATCTTCACCCGCCAGGATGTCAAGAATCTCGTCGAGCGCGTCAAGCGTGAAACCCCGGCGGCCGTCGAAGGCGTCGTCGAAGAAATCGTGCCGCTGGCCACTCTTCAGAAGGTGCTGCAGAATCTCCTTAACGAACGCGTCAGCATCCGCGACATGGTCACCATTCTCGAAGCGCTGGCGGATTACGCCCAGCAGACCAAGGATGCGGATGTCCTGACCGAGTATGTGCGTATGGCGCTGCGCCGCAGTATCACCCGCACCTACGCCGGCGAAAACGATCAAATGACCGTCTTCACGCTCGAGCCGCGCACCGAAAAATTCCTCGCCGACAACGTGCAGGCGACCAAGCAGGGGCTGATGCTCGTTATTCCGCCGAACAACGGCGAGACACTGACCCAGAGAATTTCCAAAGCCGCCGACCGGTTGGGCCGCGAAGGCGTTGCGCCGGTATTGCTGGTGAGCCCGAACGTCCGCATGGCGCTGCAGCGTTACCTGCAAGGTGCAATCAACGGACTCATCGTGCTCTCCTACTCGGAGATTCTCCCTCATATCGAAGTTTTCTCAAAAGAAGCAGTGAGCATATACGATGCTAATTAAGAATTTTCAGGCCCCGACCATTCAGGATGCGCTCGACTTGGTGCGCCGGGAATTTGGAGCCGAAGCGGTCATTCTCAAAACCGACGTCTTGCGCGAGAACGGCCAGCGCTACTTCACGGTAACCGCCGCCAAGGACGCCGTCACCGGCACCACCATCGCCAAGGCTGCGGCGCGCAAACCGGAAGCCCCGACACCTGCAATTGCCGGTTCTCGTGTGGCTGAGCCCGGCCTGGAATCGGCGCTTCTGGATGTCGTTCTCCCCGACTTGCTGAAAGGCGAGGTACGCAATTTCTACCTGGCGCTGCGCCTACACGACGTCGAAGCCGACCTGGCGCTCGATATCTGCCGCCGCTTGCAGCGTGCCGAGAACACCTCGCGCGAGTCGCTGCTGCGCATTCTCAGCGCGATCATGCCGGCCGCGATCGAGATCCCGGCGGACGCCGCCAATATTGTCTTTGTGGGACCGTGCGGCTCCGGCAAAAGTTCGCTGCTCGCCAAGTACGCCACCCATTTCGTCTTCCAGCGCAAGGAGCGGGTCACGCTGCAAACTCTCGACAACTTCCGCCCCGGCGCCGAGGACGAGATCAACAATCTCGCCGATATCCTTGAGCTTGCCGTCGAACCGCGCAGCAATCACGGCCAGAAGACCCCACGCCAACTGATCGATACTACCGGAATCGTCTGCGGCGATCGCGAGACAATCGAACAACTCGCCGACCAGCTGACTCAGATTCCCGATCGCTTTACCATTGCCGTGCTCTCGCTGACGAATTCGTGGCGCGACAACCGCCGCTTCCTCGAATTCGCCCGGTCACTGGAAATTGATGCCGTTGCCTTTACGCAGCTCGACGCGGCCGAAAGCTGCGGCGCTTTGCTCAACCTGGTAGTAGGGAACTATCCACCGCTACTCTGCTTGAGCGAATCGCGCCTGCCGACAGCCCTGATAGCGCAGTTCGAGATCGAGCGGCTCGCAGACAAACTGATCGGAGCGGCTAATGACTGAAGTCCGCAAAAGCCGTACGGCGCGCGCCTTCTACCTGACCGTCTGCTCCGGCAAGGGCGGCGTGGGCAAGTCAACACTCGCCGTACTCCTCGCCGCCAAGCTCTCCGATGCGGGCAAGCGGACGCTCCTGATCGACGCCGACACGGGTCTTGGGGACCTGGCCTTGCTAACCAATGCGGTCGTTCGCCGTGGCTTTGAAAGCGTACTCGCCGGCACGGCCACGCTGAACGACGCCGTCACCAAGATCAACCCGCGTCTCTGGCTGATCGGCACCGAGTCCGGCCAGCGGCGCGCCCTCGACCCGGCATCCGAACGCGGCCTGCGGATTTGCAGCGAACTCGACGCGCTCTTCGACGTCGTCGTTATCGACACACCCTCCAGCCTTGATTCCGTCACCTTGACTCTCGCGGCATATAGCGACCTTAGCGCCGTCGTCTCGACGCCGCGCATTCCCGCGGTCGCCGATGCCTATACACAGCTCAAGCAGGCGCTGCAAATCAACCCGCGCCTCTCCGCCGGTGTCGTGATCAACCGCGTTGAGTCAGATATCGAGGGGATACAAGCTTCCACGAAGTTTGCCGAATTGGTCGAGCGCTTCCTGAAAACCAACATCGCCCAACTGGGCATCGTCGACGATTCCGCACTTCTGACCCAAGCCGCCGAATCGCAAGCGCTTCTCACCTTCGCGCAGTCACAACCGGCGCCTGTGAGAAAATTGGACAGCCTGGTTAAGACCTTACTGGAAAACTACATAGCGCGCCCGCGGCGCACCGCCTCGCTGTGGTCCGCTTTCGGCGCTGCGATTTCTATAAAACCCGTTGGCGTCTTTGACGATACGGGACTGACAACTCAGATTCTCACAATTAATGAAAGTAAATAGATCATGTTATCAATAATTGCGGAAAGGCACAACGATCCTATGAATGTTGCAGATGCATGGCGCACCTATCGCAGTAGCGGCGACCCGGAGATTCGGCAGCGGCTTCTGGCCCACTACCTCCCGCTGGTTCGCAACGTGGCCGGCCGCCTGGCGATGGGCTTTCCCAAGACCGTCGAACTTCCCGACCTGGTGAATACCGGCGTAATCGGCCTGATCGAGGCCTTCGCCAACTTCGACCCGAATCGGGGAATCAAGTTTGAAACTTACGCCGTGCCGCGTATTCGCGGCGCGATCCTCGACGAGCTGCGCAGCCTCGACTGGGTGCCGCGCTCCACGCGCGCCAAGTCGCGCGAGCTCGACCGCGCGGTCACCGCGCTCGAGGGCAAACTCGGCCGCAAGCCGTCGCACGTCGAGGTCGCCAAGCACCTCAACGTTTCGATGGATGAATTCGGCGCCACCTTGTCGGACGTCAGCGGCGCCACGCTGCTCTCGCTCGACGAGATGATCTATCGCGAAGAGGACAATCGCCAGATCCCGCGCATCGAAACCGTCGAAGGGCCGGCCGAATTCTCCGTGCTCGGCGAAATCGAGGAAATGGAACTGAAGGCTTACCTCGGCGTCGCCATCGCGAATCTGACCGAGCAGGAGCGCCTCGTGATTGCGCTCTACTACTACGAAGAATTGACGCTGAAAGAGATCGGCGAGGTGATGCAGATTTCCGAATCGCGCGTCTCGCAGATCCATACCAAGGCCGTAAACAAGCTGCGCAACCTCGTGCACGAAAAGTTTGCGGTGTGAAGTAGGTGATGGTCCTTGGTGAAACCGATCGCGGTCGTCGACAACCTGGTGAAAACACCGCTCGCCGAGCGGGTCAACCAGCTGCAGAAGACGGCGCCGGATACCGATCAGCGCCAGGCCGCGCAGGTGGTCGAACACCACAACGCGCAGAAGCAACGGCAGGCGACGCCGACCGAGAAAACCGACGAGGCGATCATTCATCGCGACCAGCAACAGAAGCAACAGCAACAAGAGCAGAAAAAAGAAAAGAAGAAAGAACAGGAGAATCCCGGCGGCCTGGATGTGACCGCCTGATATAGGAGTCAAGCATGGATACATGGATGTTAACCCGGCTGGCAGTAGATTTCGGCTTTGTCATTATCATCGCCGCCTTCGTCAGCTTCTTCCTCTACCGCCGCGAAAAGCGGCTGCGCGCCCTGATCGCGCAGTACGTCATGGCCAACGTCGCACCGGCCGCGCCGGAACCGGAGACCGCTGCGGCGGCTTATCCGGAACCGATCGAAACCGTGCGCGCCATGCCCGCTCGCAAAGCGCAGCCCAACCTCGTCGCGCGCTACGAAACGCAACGCACCTTTACGCCGCCGGCGCCGCAACGGCTGCCGCGCAAGCTCAGCCGGGCCGAGAAATATCTCGAAGCCGTCCGCATGTACCGGCAGGGAAGTCGGCGCGAGGAAATCGAACGCGCCCTGGGCATCTCGTTCATGGAGCTGGAGCTCCTCGGGCAATTGAAGTAACGAAGGGAGAGTTGAGCTGCTATGGCGATGGAATCACCATTCTTCTTGACCAAGGTTGAGTGTCCGGTCTGCAAGACGATCAACGAATACGAAAACATCAAGGTCGGCGCCTATATCGAAGAAGATCACGACACCGACTTCTGTCCCAAGGGACGGCAGTGGCGCAATCCGAAATACGAAATCTTCAATCCGCTGTTGTTCTTCATGGCAACCTGCGAGAATTGTTTCTATACCCGCGAGTTCAACCAGTCGTTCAAGGACTGGAAAAACGACACGGCATTTCGCACTTACCGCCAGCGCGCGATCCAGTCGCGCCATCTCGAAGCGCTTGCCGTGGACGGCTCGGTACTGAAGATGCTCGGGCAGTCCCGTAACGCCCAGACCAATCCGTTCGGAACCTCGGTCACAAAATTCCTGATTGGAATCTACGACGAGTTGCTCAACGAGCACCCGCGCAAACTCGATTTGGGGCGCTTCTTCCTGCGCATCGCCTGGCTCTTCCGCGAGCATCACGGCAGCCCGACCAAGACCGTGTCAACGGCTTCGCACTTTGCCTACGACATCGAGAAGGCCTACGGGAAATTGAAGCAGGCGCGCGATTACTTTGCGTTGAACGTCAATTCGCTGTCGCAGGTGGTTGAAGACTCGCTCGCCAAACAACAGGCGGGTGGCGGCAACAGTGAATTCCTCTCGTTACAGGAAGGTCTCAAGTCGCAGTTGCAGCAGATCGCCGCGCTGCAGGAACAGATTAACTCGAGCCTGTCGGGCCTGGCGGCGACCGTCGAAAACGGCGTCCGCCTCAGCGCTTCGACCGGCAGCGCCGACTCCAGTGGCAGCGTCGCCTACGCCGGCTTCGCCTCGTTCGAAGAGTTCTTGCGTGAAATAAAGGTCAAGTGGGAGTACGCGCCGCTCAGCGAGCAGGAGGCTTTGCTCTTTGCCGTGGAGTTCTACAAGGGCGCCTTCGAGGATGGCCACGAAATTCAGCCGGGCAACCAGGAGATTCAGGCGATGTACCTGATCGCCGAACTCTCGCGGCGCGCCGGGCGCAACGTCGAAGCCAAGCTCTATTTCAACAATACAATCAAAGCCGGCCAGCAGTTGATCTTCGAGAACCGCGGCGACCAGACGCGAACGGCGCTCGCGCGCAAAATCGTCGATCTCGCCGTCGCCCAAGGTAAAATCAACCTCGAGGCCGCCCGGGGTGAATGAAGTGGAGAAGGTCGGTCGCCATAAAGTCAACGTCGGTGGGCTGCTCGACCTCTGGGACAAGATCGAACTGGTGTTCGAGGAACACGGCCGCACGGGACGCTACCGCACGCGTCTCGAAGACATCGCCGACAATGCGCTGGTCATCGACCGCCCGAGCCTGATCGCCGGCGATGCCTTGTTCTCGGTCGGCGCCGATTTCACCGCCTACTTTTTTAAGCCCGACTCGGCTTATACTTTTCCGGGGAAGATCCTCTCCAAATCACCCGAAGGCCACGACCAGTACTTGATTCCGTACCCGCGCAACATCGAGCGCAATCAGCGGCGCCGCTATTACCGCATCGAGATCGAAGGAATCGCCGTAATCGTTCCGGCCGACGAGTTCCTCGCCGGCAAGTGCGAAGAAGCGAATCTCGACGAATTCGAAGGCGCGTGCCGCAACGTCTCGGGCAACGGGATCCTGGTCAAGTCGCGCTATGCGGCGACCGTCGGGCAGCGCTTTTTTATGCGCCTGAAGCTGAACGATTTTCCCCGCGAATTGGCGCTGCTGGCAATCGTGCGCCGCGCCGACACCGGAGAAGACAATTGGCACTTTTACGGCTGCGAGATCTTCACCGCCGAAGAACAGCAGATGCTGCTGACACAGCGCGAACTGCAGCGCGTCCCGCGCAGATACCAGGCTTTTAGCGAATCACAACGTACCGCGCTACTCAATTTCATCTTCGCTCAACAGGTGGCGATGAAAAAGCGCGGCATTATTTAGTCCCTACAGGAGGAGCACATGAGCAAGCAACAGCAATCCGGCAAATCCGCCATCGACCACCTCGTGATCAAACAGCCTTTGCAGCTGTATCGCGAAAAGAAACGCCGCTACGTGCGTCTTGAAATCGCCGCTCCGATGATCTACTCGGTCATCGACCTGGATCGGCCGCTTTCCGACGCGCACGCGAACCAGCTGAACGGCACGATGCTCAACATCTCCGGCGGCGGCGTCCTGATGGTCACCGAGCAGCAACTGCACGAAGGTGACTACTTGACCATCAGCCTCGAGCTGGCCGGCTCAGACCTGTTGACCGGCGTCGCCGGCAAGGTCAAGCGCGTCGACGAAGATGGCGAAGGCGGCTATCTCGTCGGCATCGAATTCTGCACGGAAAACGAATTGTCCGAAGTCTTCGGGCAGGCCAATATTGGCAGCGTGATTTCCAGCTTTGACGATCGCGTCAAGCGCTTCCTGCTGCGCTACATTTTTGCGCGCAAAGTGCAAGACCGTCTCAATGAGTCGGACAATGACCAGTCGAAGCAGTAGCCGCACCGTCCTGGCGCTGCTCGGCGTGATGCTGCTGAGCCATCCGGCGCCGGCGCAATCGGAGAAATCGGTCGTCGTCGTCGTCAACGTCCGGCAATCGCAATGGCCGGACGGTAACCTCAACGGCAAACTTGCCGACCGGCTCGCTGCCAGCAACAGCTTCGAGCTGGCCGACAGTCTTGAAGCCGTAGAAGTGCACGATCGCATCGGCTCCCGTTTTGACCGGCAGGCCGCCGTCGATGCCGGGCTCTCGACAGCCAACCGCTTCGTCGTCTGGTGCGATCTCGACAAGCAGCAGATCGCGACCGAGCGCGGCCTGGCTTTCCCTTTCCTCGCCAAGCAGAGGCGTATCACGGCCCGGTTAAATATGACCTACCGCATCGTCGACTGCCAGCGTGGTCGCACGGTTGCGTCGGAAGAGATCGCGCTGAAGCGGTTCGGACCGTCCTCGATGCAATACCTGGATTTCACGGATGCCGACCCCGATCTGTATCTCTCCTACGAAGCGCGCAAGGAGCTTTACGATCGCCTGGAAGAGGAAGCGGTCGAGATGGTCGCGGAGCGCATCGAAGAACTCGCGCGCCAGCGTTAGGATCGGCCTGGATCATGTCGACTGAGCCGATCGCTGCCGCCGCGCCGCCCGCTGAAGCGATCTTCGGCGCCTTCGAGTGTGTGCCGATGGCGGTGGCGCTGATTGACTCTTCGGCAAATCTGCTCTACCGCAATCAGGCCTTCACCCGGTTGTTCGCACTCGATCCGGCAACGCCGCTTGATGATCTCTCCCAGCTTGATGGATTGCTCGACTACAACCTGCGGGCGTCTATCGAACAAGTGATTTCAACTCAACAGATCGCCAACCTGCCGCCGTTAGGCTACACCGATCCACTGGGCCGCCTGTACACGCTCTCGATTACGCTGGCGCCGGCACAGCCGGACCGCCTGCGCGGCGGCGTCGTCATGACGGTATACGACCTGACCGACTCCTCGGAAGCGACGGCCCGCCTGGAGCGCCACCTTCGCGAACTCAAGATCATCGAAGAAATCTCCCGGGCGCTGCACTCGTCGATGCACACCGACGACATCCTGCGCATGATTTTGGCCGGCGCGACCTGCCGGGAGGGACTGGGTTTTAATCGCGCCTTCTTGTTTGTGCGCGAAGGTCAGGAGAATTGTCTCATCGGCAAACTCGCGATCGGTCCTTCGAGTCCCGAGGAAGCCGGCCGCATCTGGGCCGGAATCGGCGGCGAGCAGCACACGCTGTTCGAGGTGTTGCAGCGCTACCTGCACAACGTCGACCGCTACGACATCGACGTCACCAGCCGCATTCGCAATATTCGCATCGATCTCGACCACGACCCGTTCTTCGCGCAGATCATGCAGCAGGGGGAGTGGTGTAACGTCGACACCGGCCTTTATGAAGCCTATGCCCACCATTCGCAAGCGCTGCGCGAAGTCAATATCACGCGCTGCGCAGTCGTGCCGCTTCTCTCGCGCGGCAACGCCTTCGGGGTAATCGTCGCCGACAATCTGATCACCGGCAAGGCGATCGAGGATACCACGGTGCGCCTGTTGCAGGTCTTTGCCTCGCACGCCTCCACCGCGATCGAGCACGCGCAGTTGTTTGAAGATGTCGAGCGCAAAGCGGCCAGCCTGGAAGCGGCCCAGCGCAAGATCGAACAGGTGCAACGGCAGATCACGGCGATCGAGCGCAGTTCGCTCCTGGCGCAGTTGACCTACAAAATCGCCCACGAACTGCGCAATCCACTGACGATCATCGGCGGATTTGCCGCGCTGCTAAAAAGCAAGCTCGATCCTGCCGATAAAATGAACGAACATGCGCAAATCATCATGGATGAGACGATGCGATTGGAAGCGGCTATGACCGATGTGCTGAACTTCTCAAAATCGTTCGCCCAGGACCGCGAACAAGTCGATATCAAGCAGCTGATTGCCGCCGCCGTCGACGTCCTTGTCCAGCGCGGCAGCCGGCGCAACGTCGTGTTTGATCCTGAAGCGGCGCCCTCAGGCGCCCTCGTGCGTCTCAATTCCGACCAGTCGATCCAAGCCCTTTTCGACCTGTTGCTGCAGATGGACGAAGCGCTTCCTCTCGCCGTCGATCTTTGCGTCGAACTGCGTTGCCAACCCGGCCAGGCGCGGATTGAAATCGGCTGCCGCTCCGACGCGCACTCGCACGACTGCCTCCGCGATCTGCTGACCTCGCTGTACACGAACGAACTGCAGGGCGGCTCGCTGCGCACCATGCTGGCATTTGAATCGATCCGTTATAATGGCGGCGAACCGGGCATCGGCGCGCGCGCCGACGGCGAGACCGTCTTCTACATCGCCTACCCGACGCTGGAGGAACAATATGTCTAAGACGATCATGTGTGTCGACGACGAGGTCAATCTGCTCAAGCTCTACGAGCAGATTCTCACCGACGAAGGTTACCAGGTCATCACGGCGCGCTCGGGACGCGAGGCGCTCGATTTTGTCGGCTCCTTTCCCGTCGACCTGATTGTCCTCGACATCAAGATGGGAACCGACAACGGGCTCGACGTGCTGACCGAGATCAAGCGGCGCGATCCCACGATGCCGGTGATTCTGCATTCGGCCTTTAATACGTATAAGTCTGACTTCAAGAGCTGGCTGGCAAACGACTATCTCGTCAAGAGCGCCGACCTGCGCGAGCTCAAGGCGAAGATCGGGAAGTTCCTCGAATGAACCCGACGCCGCAGACACCCGACCTGGCGACGCTGATCGAGCGCGTGGAGTTGATGGTCGACGAGATCAAGCTGGTCAATCTCAATTTGACCATCGCCAACGCCCGTCTGCGACTGACCGATAACGCTTTTCAGGCGGTTGGCGGCAGTTTCCGCCAGTTGCTCGATGCCGCCACCGACACGCAGGATGCGGCGGAAACGGCGCTAAAACGCGCGCGCGGCGATGAACTCACCGAAGCCGAGCGCAACGCCATTCAAAAGGAACTCGACCAGAATCTCGAACGCATCCGCCAGGCGGCCGAGAACATTATCAACACGGTCCTCGCGATCAAGAAAGGACAGCGGATTAACCGTGAAGCCTGATTCTACACCTGCGCCCGACACTCAGCTACTCGTCGTTTTTGTGACCGACATCGGCGGGCCCGCAGCGCTGCACAGCCTGCTCTCGGAGATGCCTTCCGATTTTTCCGTGCCGATATTGATCCTGCAGCCGCCCGAGTCGTTGCTGCTGGAGTCGGCGATCGGCGCGCTGCAACGCACCGCCGCTCTCAGGCTGCAGCAAATCGACGGCCGGCGCGAATTGCGCCCCCGACACGCTTACTTCGCAGCCGGGGGGCGTCATCACCACGCCAGCGCTACCAATGACGGAATCGCCATCGAACCGAGTGAGCCGGCGCCGCACTGGGTCGGCTCGACTCTCGCGGAGTTCGCCCGACTACTCGGCAGCCAATTGACCGTCATCTTTCTTTCAGGCCGCGGCGACGAACAGGAAATCGCGCCTGCCTGTTTCGCTTTGGAACAGAATGGCTGTCAAATTCTCGTCTTGCAGGCCAGCGAGTCAACGGTCTCCGATCTTGGGCAGATCGTCCTGAGAAACTGTCCGCATGCAACTGAGCATTCCGCCGAACAGATCGTCGGAGTCCTCGTGAAACAACAGAAGAAATCTCCGGCTCGTGGGGCTTCAAGGGCCGCGAAAGCGTGAACCTCAGTAATTCCTTGCCGATACTACAATTAGAGATCACGGGAGCAGACCAATGGAAGATTTTGACCAGATAAGAGTATTAGTCGTCGATGACGAAGACATCATGCGGAATCTTATGACCAAGATTCTGGAGAAGGCGGGCTATCACGTTGTCACTGTGTCCGGCGGCAGCGCCGCCAAGCAGATCCTCTCAGAACAGCCGATCGATATCGTGCTGACTGACGTGAAAATGCCGGACATGAATGGTTTTGATCTCTTGCGTGAGATTAAGAGCAGTTATCCAAAAGTTGCGGTCATCATGATGACGGCGTATGCCGATGCTTACACAATCAAAGATGCGCTTATCGCCGGGGCGGATGAGTACATCACCAAACCCTTTAAGCACTACGAAGTGACCGTCGTGATCGAGCGCGCCTACTGGCGGACTCACGCGAATCGAAACTCGGTCAACAATTCGTAGTTACACAGGACGATACTATGAGCAGCGACACCAAGCACCTCAAGGCCCCGAAGGGCATCATGCTCACGACCAATGCCGATGGGTCGGAGGCGTTCATCCGATTGATCGCTGCCGAAATTGAAGATCCCAAGCCGACGGCCGAGGACCTTAAGCGAATCCTGTTCGAAAACGGCGTGCTCTTTGGCGTTGACGATGACGCGATCAACGACGTGGCGGCGCTGGGAAACACCGACGCTCCGGTGCGGATCGCTTGCGGCGTTCCAGCGAAGCCGGGCGAAGATGCCGTTCTCGAATACCTCTTTGACCTGGAGACCAACCGCAAACCGCGTGAAGACGAACACGGCAAAATTGACTACAAGAATCTGAACTATATCCAAAACGCCCGCGCCGGTCAAATCCTGGTGCGCAAGAAACCTGCGACAGCGGGGCAGCCGGGAAAGTCGGTTTTTGCCTCGGAAATCCCCGCAAAACCGGGTCGCGACCGCCAACTGGGGCAGGGTTCGAATACTGAAGTCAGCCAGGATGGTCTTTCGCTGGTGTCACGTATCGACGGCACGATCGCCGTCAAGTTCGGACAGGTCAGCGTCCAGCCGAATCAGAACATTAACGACTCAGTCGACTCGAGCACCGGGAATCTCGATTCCGTCGGTTCCCTGAAGGTCGGCAAGAACATCACCAGCGACTTCAAAGTGACAGTCGCCCACGATCTCGAAGTGGGCGGTAACGTCGAAGACGCCACGATCCAGATCGGCGGCAGCGCCTTAATTCGCGGCGGCTTTTTCGGCGGCGGCAAAGGCAAGCTGCTGGCCGGCGGCGATGTCACCGTGAAGTATGTCGAAAATCAGAAGATTCGCTCCGGCGGCTCCTGCTTCATCGGCGGCGAGTGCCACAACGCCGATGTCTACGCCGATGACTCGGTGATCGTGCAAGGACGGCCGGGGACCATCATCGGCGGCACGGTTGCCGCCAAACACCTGGTGAAAGCAAGCGTCTTGGGCAACTCTGCAGCTGTCGCGACGCACATTCGCGTGGCCTACGATATGAAAATGGTCGAACGGCTGCGCGAGATCTCTCACGAGATCGAGCGGATTTCCGCCGACGAGAAACGCATCAAGGAAGCCATGGTTGTGCTCTATCGCTTGGAGATCGACGGCAAACTCCCGCCGGACAAAAAGCAGGCCCTGGAGCAATTCAAATTGTACATCCGCGACTTGCCGGCCTTGCTCGAAGAACTCCAGAAAGAACAGAACGAACTCAAATCGCAGCTTCAAGAATTGTCCGGCGCGCGCATCGTCGTTGAAGAACGCGCTTTCCCCGGTGTCGTCATCCATTTCGGCCCCATTTACAAAGAGCTGCAAGAGGAGATTGTGGGCCCGGTCGTATTTGAAAAGATCGGCGACGCGATTTCCAAGTCCAGCCTCGATCCCGCCCGCGAAAGGCTGTTGGAAGAGGAGTGGAAGAAGTCCAAGCAGGCCCGGACAGCCGATGTTGCGGCCACATCCTCGCCCCAGCCGGCGACCGTCTGATTCCGCGCAATTTTCGCCTCCAACTGATATCGACAGACAGGAAGTGGCTGTCCCATAAGCTGCGTGTTCTCATAAATCGCAAGGCGGCGGTTCTTGATTTCGCGCTTTTTTCCAAGAGTCTATGATCCTTCGTCTCTTCCGGCGCGAAACTGTGAACTGCCGCGATTTGAATTCTGCCAAATTGCAGCTTATGAGACAGCCTCTTTTTGTCTGCCACTACGTCTGTTGCACCCGTATCCAACGTCCATGCGCCGACGAGAATTAACTTGCTTCGTGCCCACCCGCACGGTAGCTTGCTGCTCAGCGCGGGTGTAGTTCAGTGGTAGAACGTCAGCTTCCCAAGCTGAATGTCGTGGGTTCGACTCCCATCACCCGCTGTTATTTATTGTTATGCCATTACCTGTTGTTGCTATCATCGGACGCCCCAATGTCGGGAAATCCACGCTCTTTAACCGCCTGGGGCGCGGGCGCGTGGCCATTACCGATGACACGCCAGGGGTGACGCGCGACCGGATCTACCGCACGGTCGAATGGTCCGGCCGCTATTTCCTGATGATCGACACCGGCGGCTTCATGCCGCGCTCCGACGAGTTGTTCGACCAGAAGGTCCGCGAGCAGGCGGAGATCGCCATCCAGGAAGCGGATCTGGTGCTGTTCATGGTCGATGCGCAGGTCGGGCCGGTTGAAATCGATCAGGAGATTGCGCGCGTGTTGCGCAAGTCGGGCAAGCCGACGTTGCTCGTGGCTAACAAGGCCGACAATTTCACGCAACAACTCAACGCCAACGAGCACTATGCGCTCGGACTGGGCGAGCCGATTTCGGTGTCGTCGCTCAGCGGCGAGAATACCGGTAATCTGCTTGATGAAGTCCTCGCGCGGCTGCCGGAATCGACTGAATCGGATCAGCCGGACACCGGCGCGATTCGTGTCGCCGTGATCGGCAGGCCGAACGTAGGGAAGTCTTCGATAGTCAATAAGCTGCTCGGCGATGACCGCTTGATCGTCACCGATGTGGCCGGTACAACGCGCGATTCCGTCGATACATTCCTGGAGTTCGCCGACCGCAAGTTCGTCCTGGTCGACACGGCCGGGCTGCGCCGCCAGGCCAAGGTGAAAGACAACCTCGAAATGTACACGGCGATGCGGTCAATCCGGGCGCTCCAGCGATCGGATGTGGCGATGGTGCTGGTCGAGGCGTCGGAAGGAATCACGCATCAGGATATCAAGATCATTGAACAGGCGCACGACGAGCGCAAGGCGATCGTGATCGTGGTCAACAAGTGGGATCTCGTCGAGAAAGACACCAAGACCGTCGATGACTTTACGAAGACGTTTGCGGCCAAGTACCACACGCTGAGTTACATCCCGCTGGTCTTCGTCTCGGCGTTGACCGGACAGCGAGTGACGCGCGTGCTGGAAAAGGTGATCGAGGTGTACAACGACCGGCAAAAGCGCATACCGACCTCGCAGCTCAACGAATTTCTCCAGCAAGCCATCGCGGAGCGGCATCCGCCGGCGCACCGGGGGATGTGGATCAAGTTCAATTATGTCACGCAGACCGAAATCGCGCCGCCGACTTTCGTCTTTTTCGTCAACCACCCCGAGCAGGTTGATCGCTCCTACATCCGTTACCTCGAGAATCGCATTCGCGACTCGTTCGGGTTCGTCGGAAATTCCATCCGGATCAAGTTTAAACGCAAGTAGGATAGACATTCCCGTCTGGCGGTCGTGTTGAGACCCGTAGGGCAGGTCTCTGATCGGAAGAGCGCGGGATTTTGGTGAATCGTTACCGGAGACCTGCCATTTCGGGATCGGCAGATGAGAAAATCTGGCAGGTCTCCGGATGGGTCGCTCCTAAATCCTTACCAGCGTCGCTCAGAGACCTGCCCTACCGCTGGCCATATCGAGACTCATGGTAGAAACTTGGAATGTCTACTTTTCCGGGGGAATCATCGCCAAAGTTCAACGCGAACTTTCGTTGCGGGGGAGAGTATATTACCCATTGGTTTTGTGGTTGACTTTGCATCTGGGCAGTGCTTATTGACAGGCTTTCGAATGGAGGTAGGGAAGATGAAACGATATTCGATCTTGGCTTTGGTAGTAATCCTGATGGTGGCAGGCAATGCGCAGGCATTGGTGATTGGCCAGATGCGTTCGGCGCAGACTTTGGGGATGGGTAGCCTGAGTCTGACGACCGGCGTTGGCTTGTTCGAGCACGCTCGTGATATCTACGGCACGGTACGCTACGGTCTCGCGGCGCCGCTGGATATCTCCGGTTCGCTGGCGATTGTTGATTTTGACGGCGCGGACGACCCGCATTTGCTCTTCAACGCCGACATGCAGTACCAGTTCATGCGCGCGGATATGGGATGGACGCTGGACATGGCGTTCGGTGCGGTATTCGAGTACTTCAGTTATGAAAGTATCGACGGTTGGTCGATCGGCGGCAACTATATCATCAGCAAACCGGTCAAGCTGGAAAACGGATTTGCGTTCACGCCGTATGGACGGCTGAACATGCGCTCTGACAATGTCTCGATCGATCTGCCGGAAGGTTCAATCGGCGACAATGATGCTTCCGACTTCAATATCGGTGTCAACCTTGGTTCCGAATTTGCTCTGTCCAGCAAGATCAAGCTGATCGGCGAAGCCCAGCTTGATGACGATTTCGGCTTCATCGGCGGCATCAGTTTCCTGATGTGGTAGACTGATTTCTCGACTGAGCGCTGATGACCATGACCGATGCGATCATACTGGGAATCGTGCAGGGGGCTTCTGAGTTCCTGCCGATCTCCAGTTCGGCTCACCTGGTGATCGGTCAGGCCTTGCTCAAAGTCAACGAACCGAGCATTTTTCTCGAGGTCGCCCTTCACCTGGGCACCTTGCTTTCGGTCGTCATCTATTATCGAAGAGACATCGCTGCCCTGCTTACAGCTTTCTTCTGCTTCATCGCCGGTCGCGACCGGGATCGTCACAGAGAGAATTTCCGCACCTGCCTGTATATTATCATCGGATCGATACCCGCTGCGATCGGTGGCTTGCTGTTCAAAGACTGGTTTGAAGCGGCATTTGAGTCGACCCGGATGTCGGGCATTATGCTGCTGGTGACAGCCTCATTCCTGATCAGCACGCACTTTGTGAAAGTCAACGCGCGCCCCTTGAATCTTCTGAACACCTTCGTGATCGGTCTGGCGCAGTTCTGCGCGATATTGCCGGGAATTTCGCGCTCCGGCTCGACAATTGCGGCCGGCTTGTTTCAGGGGATCGCGCCACAGCAGGCGGCTCGGTTTTCGTTTCTGCTTTCGCTGCCGGCAGTGGCCGGTGCGGTGTTGCTGAAGACGCTCGACATGCTGAAGGAGGCTGCGCCGGCGGAGAATCTTCCGGCCTTTGCCGTGGGAGCCGTCGTGTCGTTTGTCGTAGGCCTCCTGGCCATCTATTGGCTGCTGAAGATGCTGGCTGGACGGAAGTTCTATCTTTTCGGATTCTACTGCCTCGTCGTCGGTTTGTTGACTATCTTTCTGCTGTAAAATGAACCGCCTGCTGATCATTCGATTCAGCTCGCTCGGAGATATCATCCTGACCGAGCCGATAGTATGCGCGCTGCGTACTGCTTATCCCGATGGTGAATTGCATTTCCTGACCAAACAGCGCTTCCACGGAGTCCCGATCCTGATGCGCGGGATTGCGAGCGTGCACAAGTACGATCCCGAATGGCGCGGTCAACTGCTTGCTGAATTGAAACGACTCAAATTCGATGCTGTCATCGATCTGCATAATAATGTCCGCAGTCGCCTGGTGTGCGAGACCCTCGGCTTGAAGTCTCATCGCGCGAACAAGCAATGGTTACGGCGCATGGCCGCCGTCAAATTCAAGAAGCTGTTATCGCAACCGCAGCATGCCGTAGAGCGGTTTGCGGCGGCGCTCAAGCCACTCGGCATCGGATTGGTATCGCGCAGCCCCAGTCTCTTCGTGCCGCCGATGGCCGAGGAATGGTGGTCGCAGGAACGATCGAAGTATCCGGTCGGCGCCGACTACTATGTCATCGCTGCCGGGGCCGCGCACGCGACGAAGATGGCGCCGGTTGAATTGTGGCAGCGCCTGCACGCGAAGTTGAGCGAACGAGGCTTCGCAGGATGCATTATTGTCGGCAGCGAGAGCGAACGCGAAGTCCTGGAGAGGGTATCCGCTTCGACTGGCGGCGCGCCGGTGATCACCGAGAGGTCAATCGTGAATGCGGCTGCTATCGTGAAGTCGGCACAATTCGTCCTCTCCAACGACTCCGGCCTGGCGCATTTGGCGGCCGGACTTGGCGTGCCGGTCTTAGCGCTGTTCGGCCCGACGCACCCGATCCTGGGATTTTCGCCGCTGGGTGACTACGCCAACAGCTATACCGTCGACGAGCGTTGTTCTCCCTGCAGTCTGCACGGCAGTCGTGAATGTTATCGCGAGGAGCGGTTTTGCTTTTCGAGAATGGATGCCGATACGATTGTTGCCAAAGTTGAAGAGTTGATCGCAGAGCGCGGGCAGCGCGGGGGAGCGACTTCCCAATGAAAATGCGCGCCATCTTTTTTGACCGCGACGGCACGGTGAATGTCGAGAAGGAATACAACTATGATCCCGAAGCAGTAGAGTTGATCCCGGGAGCGCTTGAAGCGCTCCAGGCCGCGACAGCCGCCGGATTCAAGCTGTTCATCGTGACCAACCAATCGGGGGTGGCGCGCGGGCTGGGAACGGAAGATGATGTCCACAAAGTCAATCAGCGACTGGCCGATCTGGTTGAGGTGGGGAAGATCAAGTTTGACGGGATGTTTTATTGCCCGCATCTGCCCTCGATCAGCGGCCCGTGTGATTGCCGCAAACCGAATCGTGGCATGGTCGATCAGGCGCTGCGACTCTTTGAGATTGACTTGACGCGATCATTTGTCGTCGGCGACCGGCTGCTCGATATGGAATTGGCGCTTAATGTCGGCGCCACCGGTGTGATGGTGCTGACCGGCTATGGCGCTGACGAAGTGGATCAAGCGACCGAAAAGAACCGCCCGGCATTTGTCGCCGACGATATTGTGGCCGCGGTGAACTGGATATTGCATCATGCCTGAACCGATTCTGGCCCGCTATTGGACGCCGCTGGGGGGTGACGAAGTGCAATGCACGCTTTGCCCCCGCAACTGCCGGCTCAAGGCTGGGCAGATGGGAATTTGCATGGGGCGGGAAAACATCGAAGGCAAGCTTTACGCCACCAATTTTGGGCAGGTAGTGTCGCTGGCGATCGACCCGATCGAGAAGAAACCGCTGTATCATTTCTATCCCGGCTCAAGGATTTTGTCGGTCGGGCCGAACGGCTGCAACCTGCGGTGCACGAACTGCCAGAACTGGCAGATCTCCCAGCGCGCGCACCCGACGCGGTTCATTCCACCGCACGATCTGGTGGAGA
Source organism: uncultured Ignavibacteria bacterium (assembly GCA_964584025.1). Classification (GTDB taxonomy): domain Bacteria; phylum Zixibacteria; class MSB-5A5; order CAIYYT01; family CAIYYT01; genus JADJGC01. The sequence continues at coordinate 2,416 of CAZOYE010000019.1, read as the reverse complement.
TGGCGCTGCACGCGCATTCGATCGGGATAGCGTTTACCTACGCCGAGCCGCTGATTTGGATCGAGTATATCGCGGAGACGGCGCCGCTCGCGCACAAGGTGGGACTCAAGATCGTCCTCGTGAGCAATGGTTATATCAACGAAGCGCCTTATGCGGAACTGCTGCCGCAGATTGACGCAATCAATATCGATATCAAGTCGATGAATCCGGAGTTTTACGGCACGATCTGTCACGGGACGCTGGAGGATGTACTCCGAACGGTTCGACTGACGGCGGCGAGCGCGGCGGCGCTGGAGATCACGAATCTGGTGATCACGGGCAAAAACGATAGCGACGGGGACTTCGAGCAGCTAAGCGATTTTCTGGCGGAGTTGGACGATCGCATTCCCCTGCACTTCTCGCGCTATTTTCCGAACCACGAAATGAGCGAACCCGCCACGCCGATCGAGCGATTGCAGCGGGCATACGAGATCGCCGCGAGGAAGCTGAAATACGTGTATGTTGGAAATGTCGAATTAGCCGGCACGTCAGATACGATCTGTCCCGGCTGTCAGGCGACGCTGATCCGCCGCCACGGTTTTGCATGTGAACCGGTCGGGCTGAAAGGGAATCGCTGCAAGAAATGTCGCCAGGAGATTGAGCTATGGTTGCCAAGCCGCGATTGATCAACATTGCCGACTGCGCGCAGTTCGTCACCAAGGACGGCTCGAAGATTCGCGAGATCATGGCGCCGCGCAATGCGCTGATCGAGCGGCAGTCGCTGGCGGAAGCGGTGGTGCCGGCCGGCGGGTGCACGACGGAGCACTACCATGCGACCTCGGAAGAAATCTACTTTATCCTTTCCGGCAGCGGCGAAATGCGCGTCGCGGGTGAGACGTTTGCAGTCAATTCCGGCGACGCGATCGCGCTTCCGGCGGGGACGATTCACAAGATTTGGAATCGGGGCGACTGTGATTTAGTGTTTCTGTGTCTGTGCGTACCGCCGTACGAGCATGACGATACGGTGATGACGGAGTAGGAAAAACACACCCCGTCTCGATTCCCCTTTTGACATGATCTGCGGCAGTCGTGTTCAAGCAGTCGTGCATCAAATCAGCAGTGTGACAAATGGCCAAGGCGGGGAATCGAGCCACCCCTCTCGAGAGGGGAATTCTACGGGCTGAGCGCACAATGAGCATGACGAGACGGTGATGACGGAGTGACAGCACCGCATCGATGAATAGGGCAGCAGACTGAACTCCCAAGGATTATTCTGTCTGTGCGTGTCGGGTTTCGCGCTGAAGAGTTGGTCCGAAAGGTCGAGACTCAGGAGCGCTGGAAACCCGACCTACCTTTGCGGTCGTGTTTTTGATTTGTCGTTTGGCATCTCAGAATTGAGAGGCCCAATCCGGATCAGGCTAAGACATGACGACAACAGCGGACCGTAGTCTGAACGAGAACTCTCACAACCGGTTGCGAAGGCGATCCGGCCTCAAGTAACACGTTCACAGCCGAGAACCCACTCCCTTGATGCGCAGACCCGGGATTTGCCGGCAGCGGAAGATTAGACGTCTTCATCCGCCGCGCGCGCACCGCCGAAGGAGTTTCGGGAGGCTGTTGGGCTACATCATGTCCCTCATATATCCGTGGCGTTGGATTTATCGGGTGAAGCACTGCGGGTGACTCGTAACTCGTTGACAATAAACGTCGTAAGCGAGACGCCTGGCGAACAACTCGAAGAAACTAACTGAGAATAGAGAATCACATTTGGCATTACAGACGCGAAAAGGCTGCAGGGCTTGTGACGGGCTCGTTACTTTTTCTTGGACGGGGCAGTGGCGATCAGTGGCTTGAGGCACTCAAAGGCGCGGAAGTAGCCGAGGGCGTCCTCGCGCAAACCTTCTTCGTTGAGCGCGTAGATCACTTGCTGTCCGCGGCGTTTGGAGACGAGAAGGCCGGCTTGTTTGAGCAGGAGCAAGTGGCGCGAGATGGTCGGCTGGGAAACGCTGAAGAAATCCACGATCTCACCCACCGAGCGGGGGCGCGTGTTGAGCATGAGAAGGATCTTCAGACGAGTTTCGTCCGAGAGCGCCTTGAATATCTGAGCTTGTTGTCTGCTGTCTGTCATGATAACCGACTCATTTGCTCGCTGATAATCGTTCGTACAAGGCGTTGTGTCAAGAGTTTCTATACAGAGAGTGGTAATCGTGGCATTCAGCGAAGAGCAGATTGCTTCGTCGCGGCCGTTTGGGAGGGGACTCCGCAATGTGTATTCGCTCCTCGCAATGACACCCTCACCCCCGGCCCCTCTCCCAAAGGGAGAGGGGAGGAAAGTCGGCGGGGGGTTAGTTGTGATTGTCTGATAAGTCCGAGAAAAGTGGCAGACAAGAAGAGGCTGCCCCATAAGTACCGAAACGGGTAGTTGCGGCGGTTCTTG
>CAZOYE010000018.1:0-89150 GCA_964584025.1 uncultured Ignavibacteria bacterium | reverse complement strand
AAAGGCAAACATAATCCGACCTTCTTTCTGTGTCCACTCATTCGGGGGTAGGCCAGATCCCTGTGATCCTGACACCGTGAACTAATACTCCTTCAGCTTCTCCTGCCCACTCAAGAAACGCATTCCGGCCGCAGCGAGCGCTTCCATCTCGAACTCGCCGCCGACTGCAATTACCTTGCCGAGGAAGGACACATACTTGCTGATTTCATCAACGAGGCGCTGTGACTTCGCCATGCCGCCGGTTAAGACGATCGCTTCGAAATTGCCCTTGAGGACGGTGGCGGCCTGACCGATTTCTTTGGCGATCTGATAGGCCATCGCGTTGAAGTACAGTAGCGCCTTCTCGTCGCCGGCGCGGATCATCTTCTCGCACTCGCGCAGGTCGGTAGCGCCGATATACGCCACCAGCCCCGATTTGCGCGACAGCTTGTCGATCAGCTCCTTTTCGGTGAACTTGCCCGAATAGCAGAGCTTGACCAGCGGTCCGATCGGCAACGCGCCGCAGCGGTCGGGCGAGAACGGCCCCATCCCCAGCAGCGCATCGTTGACATCGACAACGCGGCCGCCCTCGAGCGCCGCGACGCTCACTCCGCCGCCCATGTGCGCGCAGACGTAGTTCACTTCTTCGAGTTTCCTGCCAATTTTGGCGGCTTCGCGGCGGCAGACCTCCTTGATATTGAGCGCATGCACGCGGCATTTGCGTTGAATCTCCGGGATTCCCGAGACGCGCGCGATGTCGGTGAAGTTGTCCGTTGTAATCGGGTCGGTGATCATGCAAGGCACGGCGAAGCGTTCAGCCAGATGATGCGCGATAATCGCGCCGAGATTGGAGGCGTGGTTGGAATACTTCATCGTGCGCAAATCGTCAAGCATCTGCGCGCTGATCGCATACGATCCGCCGGCGAGCGGTTTGACCGGCGCGCCGCGGCCGACGACAGCCTTCACTTGTTTGAGATCGACGCCGAGCCCTTCGAGCCAGGGATTGATTGCCTGCATGCGGAATTCGAACGAATCCGCAACGTTGTCAAATTGCGCGAGATCGTGCGCATCGTGCCGGATAGTTTCTTCGGCGATTCTATTGTCCCCGTCAAACAACGCCGCTTTCGTCGATGTCGACCCGGGATTGATGATGATTAGGTAAGTGGGCATGGGGGATTATACGTCCTTGTTGAAAAAAACGTCAATGGGATAACCGAGCCCCGCTGCGTAGGCGTTGACGGTTGCGTGGAATGAAGCCCAGAATTCCTGATTGTCTTCGAATTCGCCCATGTAGGAGCAGAGCTTATCTCGGTTCATTGGAATGTCTAGATTCCTTGAGGTGAAGAACCTATAGAGTTCAGTCTTGCGCGTACTCAGTTTATCAAGGCGAAGACGATCCAGCGCAAAAATAATTGTGATGAGAGCTTGGCGGCAAATTGAGCGAATTTGGTGGCTCGTCATTATCCCGACAAACGGAGCGACCACAATATCCGGGTTCTTTCCGTGTACAATCGCATTGCGTCTTTCATATATGTCTTTGATCAATTGTCGTTGTACTTCCTCGTCAGCTCCGGATGACGCTGACATTCTACTGTGCCGCTTTGCGATCCGTTCACCAATATTATCGCTACGACCACCAGACAACAGCGACTCTAGACACACCACGTACATTAGAAATTCTATTGTCTGCTCAGTCGCTAGGTTAGCTTTGTCAAAGAATAACAAAGAACTCACTAGACCCATATTCTTGATCGTACCTTCCCTAAGCAGCGATACAAGCAAATCAAAGAGTGGGCGGTGCCAGTGTCGTTCGTCCGCTGGAGCTAGTGATTTTACCTTGAATTGTCGCCCTGTGTCAATGTTTCCATCGAGCATTGCGAGGAAATTCTCTGTCGCAAGCTTATCACTCAACAAGTCGGCATCTCTCCGGCGTTCATCCTTCTCTGAGGAATCGGTGGGCTGTGGGAACGCGTGGCCGAAAAATACGGGCTCAAGCAGTGTACTTGAGCACGCGACAACAAACTCGAATCTCTTTTTGATACTTGCACAAAGTTGCAGCGTGAGTCGCTCGTTCTCCACCAAGTTCAAAGCCGACTCGCGTCCTTTCAATGCATGGTCGTACGTGATGGACTTTGTAATCGCCGTCAATTCGATATTCACATTGAAGCGGTCTAGGCCGCGAAGCAAATGCGACACGAACCCGGTCATGTACAGAGCATCGATTGATTTGTTCAGGTAATGGTGGGAGAGGACCTCTGCTGCAGACAACTTCTCTACAACAAAGCCACTTTGGCTCGGAACACAGTGATCGGACAAACGACCAACCAGCAATGAGACCTTGATTTGACCCAGTTCCCCGGGCATCCGTTTGAGTACACTGTCGAATCTCGGACTCCAATCAGCTAAGTCGAGCAAGACGTACTTCGCATAGTAGAATCCAGAGGCTCTACACCAGAGACCGAAAGCCGATATGACGGCGCATTCGTAGTGATCATCGACCTCTATGTCCCGCCAAAATTGATTCGATGATCCTGCGTCGCAATTGTCGAGTGACCCGTGAAAGAGACATTTCACTCCAGGAAGCAGGTTCCTGAGGTTTGCGTTTTCATTTGTAATGCACTCATCTCGATAAGCCGAGAATTCTTGCGCGACGCGGTTAAATTCTGGTGATCTCTCGATCCTAAACAGATCGGCAATCCAATGTTCAATTGGCAATGGGTCTACATCTGGGGTAAACTCCTGGGTCCTTGAGAGGTGTTTGCCTTCGATTGCCCTGAGTTCTACTAGAGATTGAAAAGCCTTAAAGAGATCTTTCAGCCGATCTTCCACTAGTACCCCTAGTTAATAACTGCCTAGTCCTAGCTCCAAGAGTTCCGTACTCTGTACCTCGACCGTTGGTCGAAACGGAATCGCTATACTCGGGCGGTTCATATGTTCAACCCCATGTCGGATTTCTCATTCCGCGACGCGAATTCACGATACTCCCCGAGTGCCGTCGCGCGAAATTCGGAACCCGACCTACTTCGACGCGACTACCAAAACCACGTACCGCACTTCTCCCCTCTCCCTCACAGGGAGAGGGGGCGGGGGTGAGGGTGCTATCTCCACGCAATCTAATTCACCGCGAAAACGATTCTACTTCCCCACTTCCGCCAAATGTATCGCCCGTCCGCGCGCAAACGCCTGCAAATTCACCGCGACGAACTTTTCTTTCACCAATGACTTGATCGTGTCGGTCCAGAGCTTCTCTTCAAACGGCAGCAGGTTTGACAGCACACCGATGAGGATCGTATTCACCAGTCGTGGATTTCCCAGCTCGGCGGCGATCTTGTCGGCTTCGACATCGATCACGTTGTGAATTTTGGTCTTGAGGTCGTCGATGGCGTCCTCCGGGTAGTGCAGTCCCTTGGTCGAGGTCACGATCGCCGGCACCAAAGTCGTGTGCGAGACCACCACGGTCCCCTTGGCTTTCATCCAGCCCGCAAACCGCAGAGCCTCCGCTTTCTCGAACCCCATCAGGATATCCACCTCCCCCTGCTGGATCGTCGGTGAATACACCTTCGGCCCGATCCGCACGTGCGAGGTAACTACCCCGCCGCGCTGCGACATCCCGTGAATCTCCGATTTCTTGACATCGAGTCCCGCGTGCATCGCGACCTCGGAAATGATCTCGGAGGCCAGCAGCACGCCTTGTCCGCCGACGCCGACGATGAGAATATCGTATGCTTGCTTTGACATTTTCGACCTCCGTTATACTTTCGCAAATTGGCTCTTGAGCAGGATCGCCTCGGTCGGGCAAATCTGCGCGCACAGGGTACAGCCGGTGCAGAGCGTTTCGTCGATGATCGCCTTGGGGCTGCCGTGTTCGTTAGTTTCGTGCGAGGCCGAGATCGCCGGACAAGAAATCCGGAAACAAGCTGAACAGGCGTTGCAGAGCTCGGCATCGACCAAGTACGGTTCGTCCATGATCCGCTTTGGCATCAGCACGCAGGGCCGCGAGGTCAGGATTACCGACGGTCCAGGCGCCGCCATCTGCCGTTTGATACACGCCAAGGTCGCGTCGAAATCGTAGGCGTCCACTTCTTCGAAATTCTTCACACCCAGCGCTTTCACCAATTCGTGAATGTCGGTACGCCCGACCGGCTCGCCCATCAGGGTCTTGCCGGTGCCGGGATGTTCCTGCCCGCCGGTCATCGCCGTGGCGCGGTTGTCGAGGATGATCACCGTGACATTCGATTGATTGTAAACCGCATCAAGCAGTCCAGTAATCCCCGAGTGGAAAAACGTCGAATCGCCGATGACAGCGACAGTTCCCTTTTCCGAACCCTTGACCTTCTCCATCCCGATCGCATTTCCGATCGAGGCCCCCATGCAGATGCAGGTATCGAGCGCATTCAGCGGCTTGAGCACACCCAGCGTGTAGCAGCCAATATCTCCGGTAACCGCCACACCCAATTTCTTCAGCGCCATGAACGCGCCGCGATGCGGACACCCCGGGCACAGCACCGGCGGACGCGGGAATAGATCCTCCTGCGTTATCTCCGGCTGTACCACTTTCTCGATTAGACCGGCCTCCTTGAGTCCCTTCGCAACCAGCGAGGGCGACAGCTCTCCTAGCGCGCTGAAGAACTTCTTGCCTTCCACCCAGATTCCCGCCGCCTTCAGTTGATCTTCGTAAACCGGCTCAAGCTCTTCCACCACCAACACGCGTTCGTGCTGTTCGACGAACTTGCGCAGGCCGTCAAACGGCAGCGGGTAGCCGAATCCGATCTTGTAGTAATCAAACTGCGGCGCAACTTCCTTAGCGTACATGTAGGCCACACCGCCCGCGATGATTCCGACTTTCGAGCCATTGCTTTCGACCCGGTTGAAAGTCGAGACTTCGGAATATTGGGCCAGTTCCTTCAACCGCTGGGCGACCACGACGTGCCGCACGCGCGCATTGGAGGGAATCATCACGTACTTTTCCGGCTCTTTGACAAACTTGCGCTCCTTGAGATCGACCGGCTCGCCCAGTTCGACAATCCCCATCGTATGCGAAATCCGCGTCGTCATCCGCAGCATCACCGGCGTATCGTAGCGCTCGCTGATTTCGTAGGCCGCCACCAGCATGTCTTTCGATTCCTGCGAATCAGACGGTTCGAGAAACGGGATATTGGCGAAGCGCGCGAAGATACGGTTGTCCTGTTCGTTTTGGGAGGAATGCATCTCAGGGTCGTCTGCCGATACGACAACGAAACCGCCATTGACACCGGTGTAGGCGAAGGTCATCAGCGGATCGGCGGCCACGTTCAGGCCGACGTGCTTCATCGTTACCAGCGCGCGGGCACCGCCAATCGAGGCGCCGATACCGACCTCGAAGGCCACTTTTTCATTGGGCGACCACTGCGAATAGACCGAGCGGTGGCGCACTGCCATTGTCTCGAGGATTTCGGTCGAGGGAGTGCCCGGATAGCCGACGGCCATCTTGACGCCAGCCTCAAAAGCCCCCCTGGCAACAGCTTCGTTTCCCGATAGGAGTTGTCTCATCGTTGACTCGCTTTATGAGGAAGAATAACAATCATCGAACGGTCCCTCCGCCCAAGGCAATATTTCGTGTCAGGTCAGCGCGACGCTTTCTCTCCCACTGGCCAACACGCGCCCGACCCTGCGTGGCGCGACCTGACACTTGACTGCTATCCACATCATCCCCGCCCGATGTGAATCTTTTCACAAGTTATGCGGATAACAAGACAGAGGCAACCCTTTTTTCGATTTTATGTAGTGGTTTGAAAAATAGATAGACGATTGCCCCACCCTTCGCTGCGCTCCGGGTGGGCTACCGGAGGCGTGGGAGTTTGTCAGACCCCGCCGATGACCAGGCGGTTTGTGTTTGCTTTCTTCCGCTGTAGGTAGGCAATCGCGTCAGGCACCTTGCAGGAAGTGTCCCCGTAGTCTACCTGCACCGGGCCGATACGCTTGGCAGCGGCCATGGCCAATTTGTTGAGCGCGGTACTCCGATAACCAATCTTGATCAACGCCCAGTTCATGCCGTCGCGGGCATAGTTGGGTGAGCGGTGGATCTCTTCTTCGATCGTTTCCAGAATCGCCTCGAGGTCTTCGTCGCTGAGAATCTGCGGATGACCGGCCATGGCTGCGACAAGCATGTAGCCGGTACGCTTGGTCCATTCGTCCTTCGACTTGGTCCACTGCTTCATCTTTTTCATTGCAAAGGGCCCGCCGCTGACGACGTAATTGGCAATCTGATCACCCAGTTCCGTGTTGCGGATCTGCTTCATCCACTCGTCGATCTGGGCTTCGGTAACTCTGAGCGGGTCGGCGATCAGACAGGCGAGAACGCGGGCGTCGTGGATGCCGGTCTTCCAGAGTTCGAGCGATAGCTCGTGGTTCTTCTTGATCTTCTTGGCGAGGTTCTTGAGTTTGGTCAGAGCGACACCGATGTAGTTTTTCGGGTCGTTGCCTATGCGCTCCCAGTTTCTGACGGCGCGCGGGTCGGAAAGCGCGTGCAGTTGGTCGAGGACTTCTTTGACGGTCATGCGGGCTCCATTTTTGACAGCAATGCTTATCAGGAAATACGCGGCATGTGCGAAAGCGTTGAAATCAGATGTTGAAGCAAACCCACCCATCGCTGGCGCTACCGGTGGGCTAAAGATGCTTGCCCCCCTACGCCTTCACAATCTTCCGATAGCGATTCCGGCGATTCTCAAACGGCCGGCCGCCCAGTTCGCGCTTATGCCAGTCCTCGTACTCCCGATAGTTGCCTTCGAACCACTTCACCTTGCCTTCGCCCTCGAAGACCAGCAGGTGCGTGCACACGCGGTCAAGGAAGAAACGGTCGTGGCTGATCACCATCACACAGCCGGTGAAGTTGAGAATCGCCTCCTCAAGATTGCGCAGCATGTTGACATCGAGGTCGTTGGTCGGTTCGTCAAGCAGCAGCACGTTGCCGCCTGACTTGAGAACCTTGGCCAAATGACAGCGATTGCGCTCGCCACCCGACAACTCGCCGACCGTCTTTTGTTGATCTGAACCTTTGAAGCCGAAACGCGCGAGGTATTGGCGAATCGGGACTTCTATCTTGCCGAGCATGACATTATCCGCGCCGCCGCCGACCTCATTGATCAAACTTTGATCGCCGGTGAGGGTATCGCGTTCCTGGTCAACGTAAGCCAGGTTGACTGTGCTGCCTACTTTCACCTCGCCGGAGGTCGCTTCTTCCTGCCCGACAATTAATCGGAACATCGTGGTCTTGCCGGTGCCGTTCGGGCCGACGAGTCCGACGATCGCCGACTTCGGTACGAGGAAGTTGACATCCTTGAAGATCACGCGGTCGCCATACTGCTTGGAGACACCGGAGAACTCGATCACCTGTTCGCCCAATTCCGGGCCCGGCGCGATCACGATGCTGGCGCCGCCCTCTTTGGAAGCTGCCTCTTCGCGCGCGACCAGTTGTTCGTATTCAATGATGCGCGAGCGCGACAACTGCTGCCGATCCTTGTTGGTCATCTTGATCCAGGCCAGTTCGCGCTGCAGCATGCGTGAGCGCGGATTGTCCTTCTTCTCTTCGCCGGCGAGACGTTCGAGTTTCTGCTCGAGCCAGCTCGTGTAATTGCCGGAATATGGAATGCCGCGGCCGCCGTCAAGTTCCAGAATCCACTTGGTGATATTGTCGAGGAAATAACGATCGTGTGTGACAATGATCACGGTGCCTGGATACTCGCGCAGTTGTTCTTCCAGCCAATCGACGGTTTCGGCGTCGAGATGGTTGGTCGGTTCGTCAAGCAGGAGCAAATCGGGGCGCTCCAGCAGCGCCTTGCAGAGGGCAACGCGGCGCTTTTCACCGCCCGAAAGCGTGCCAACGATACGGTCGTCCTCGGGCAGGCAGAGCGCATCGGCGGCGACACGAATATGCATATCGAGATTCCAGGCGTCGAGCGTATCGAGTTGTTCCTGAAGTTCTCCCATCCGCTCCATCGCCTTGGTCATTTCGTCGTCGCTCATCGGCTCGCCCATTTTGGCCGTGATATCGTTGTATTCATTCAGCTTGGTCGTGATTTCGCCGAAGGCCTGCTCGACGGTCTGCCGCACTGTGATGGTCTCGTCGAGAACCGGCTCCTGCATGACAATGCCCGACTTGAAACTGCCGATCAACTGTGCCGTGCCCTGGAACTGGTCATCGAGACCGGCCATGATGCGCAATACTGTAGACTTACCGGAACCATTTTCGCCAACGATACCGATCTTGGCCCCGGGGTAAAAACTGAGGTTGATGTTCTTAAGCACCTGCTTCTGGCCGTAGTATTTGTCCAGCCGCAGCATGGTGAAGATATATTTTTCGCTCATAGCCTGCTTTCTGCAATCACTTCCCAACTGTCGCGACCGCGGGCGGTCGCAGCTTCCGAGGCCGCTAAGGTAGGCAGGATCGGGAGGTGAAGTCAAGAGTAGATGCAGTCGAGCTACATTCGTCGATAGTAGACCAGGTAGATGAACCCGTCGCGCGACTGCGAATATTGTTCGTAACCGGGCAGGTGCTTGACGGAGATCGCCACGGTTGTGTCACGATAGTGCGCGAAGAACTCGGCGCTGTTTGCCAGCTGTGCCTCGGTGAGGAACCAGTTGTTGCCAACCAGGTCGCCGGTCGAAGGTCCGGCAATGATGTAATCCGGCTTCCGGGAGAGAACATAATCGGCGTCGCCTTTCTCGTGGCCGGGCAGCAATTGATGTCGGGCAATACGGGGCGCCAGGGGCTGGCGCGCGATGTGCCGGTCGTTGAGACCAAGCATATCGATAAAGCGGTGATCGGGAGCGAAGTACGGAGTTGAGCCGGCTGTGTTCAGTGCAATCAGGCTGCCCTTGGGCCAGTGGCTATCGATATACTCACCGACAATCTTGCCCATAAAGGCGGCACCGTCAACCATACGCGCGCGATTAACCCGTTCGGGTGGCAGCAAGACTTGCAGCACACATAGGGCGACGACGACGATCGTGGCGAAGGTGAAAACGGCTTCTGATTTACCCAGGCGGGAGGATTGCAGCGCGATAAGCAGAAACAGCCCGATGCTGGGAATGATGGGGGCGAAGAATCGAAAGGCCTGCATATGATCGCCGCCGACATAGACGGTGTAAAGCAAGTAGCCGACCAGAGTGAGGCCGAGGTATCCGCTCTTAGGTGTCCAGCTGCGCTGGAATGTCAGAAGCAATATTGCGATCCCGAGTAACGGTAGTAGGTATGGTAGTGAAGCCGTGTAGTATCCGAGATATTCGAGCCCGCGGAGCAACTTAACTTGGCTGAACTCGCCTTTGAGATGCCAGGTATTCGGAAGCCAATCGCCATAGTAGTGAAGCCGCCAGAGCAGGGCCGGCAGGTAGCTAACGACGAAGGCGATTGTAAACGCTGTAAGCGTACGAACGACGCCGGGGCGATTCAATACTATCAAGAGAACCATGAAAGCAATCGTGAAGACAGCGAACAGGAGTCCCTCCGGGCGGGTCATTGTCGCGAGAGTCATGCAGACGCCGGCAAGGAACGCCTTGCGCAGCGAGCCTGCCAAGGCATCAGCCGCCAGCAAGATTCCAGAGGTGATGAGCAGAGTGAACATCGCCGTTTCGAGGCCACCCACAGACCAAACGATTAGTGGCAGAGCCGTGCAAGTGACTACCAAGGGGATGGTCACGGCCGGGCCGCCTCCTGCAAGCGAATACTCGAACCGACGGGCGAAGCGCCACGTCAGTGCCAGAAGACCGAGAAACGATGCCACGCCGAGTATCCGCGCGGCGATTTCGAGGCTGATCCCGGTCAGTCCCATGACGCTGAGCATGACCACAAACCAGAAGTTTGTGTAGCCCTCGACGCGCTCTCCCGAATTCCAGACGAGACCTTGGCCGTCGAGGTAGTTTTGGACAGAGCGAAGTGAGATGTAGGCGTCATCGTGGAAGAAGCCATGGTAGCGATAGTAGCCAACCACACATGCAGCCAAGGCCACGACGACGACGAGCCAATGATACTTCGAAGATAATCTCAGCACTGCAGCATGATACTCCCCCAAGTCGGCAAACGTCAAGGCGGGGATTTAGCGGAAAAACGTGCGGTCAGACTGGGCGCCGAGAAGCCAATGGTGGCTCTCTCACCGGTACTGAGCTAATTCCCATCGGAGTTTGGGGCATTGTCGGTGTTGGAAATCCCGGGCTTCACCACAGACTTTGGGTGAAATATCATCCGAAATGAAGCCGGAATCACCCGCGGCAATCAGAGGCAGAGGAAAATTTAAGACAGCCTGTACGAACTTAGATATACTCTACCTCTGTTCTCCAAGTAAAGAAAGGCCATGCTGTCGGCGAATGTGAAATTACCCGAACTGGAGGGAGAGATGTTGAGACTTATCGGAAAAGCCGCACTCGCGGTGGCTGTAGGAGTTCTTACGCAGGTGGTTGTCATGGGATGTTCGGCGGACGCACCGCTATCACCTGTTGCGCCGACTGCACAGGCTCTTGCGGTACCCAACTCGCCACAGACCCCGAACAGCCTGATTACAACGGCAGGAATCGACAGTGGTCCGGCTGATGAATCCTCGACCTGGGTTGAGTTTGACGTGCTCCTGCTGACCCCGGATCTCGAGAACAACACGATTCAATTGTTTGACATGGTGTCGACTATGTTGATCGGACATGTCAGCGAGAATACCGTGCTCTTGGGGATGGATGGCGAGCAGGTCACGCTGGCCGACTTTATGGTTTGCTTCAAGGGGCATGCCAAGGGCAACATTGTTAACCCGGGTGAAATCGAGCTTGAATTCCTTCAAATGCTACCCTTCTGAGGAAAAGCTACACTTTCCGGCGGCGGCACAAGAGTAGGCCGGCAGCGACGCCGGCGAGTGTCAGAGAACGGGTGCGAACGAGCTCGCACCCGTTTCGCTTTTGTAAGGCACTGCTCCACAATATGTTAACCAATCTAATTCTGTATCTCGCCATGATTGACTCAGGGAAAATGGGATCGGGGAATAATCTGAGACGACGGGCTCGGAACCCACGAAGATTACCAAAATATTTGTTGACAGGTATCCTTGAGCGCCATAGATTCTGCGCCCATTGGAGGAGGGATTGTGAAAGGTTGCGCAAGCGAGGCGCAAACTGAGCCCGCAGCGTAATCTCAGCAGTCAGTTAACAATGTCCGGACAGAAAGTCCGGAGGATGAGAAAACTAATCGATTAACGAAAGACCTCCGTCGGGATGGGTGTCAAGCTGGACAGGCTTTGCGTGTCCTTTTTTTTTTAGCACCATCGGACGGGGAAGAAAGGAAGTACCACAATGAAGAAAATCTTGTTAGCCGTTATCGCCCTGTCGTTAGTGGTGATGGCCGGCTGCAGCAAGCCGCCGGAGGCTGAAATGGCCGCTGCGCAGAGCGCGGTGAATGAAGCCAAGGCGGCCGAGGCGGAGCAGTATGTTCCGCAGGCGTTCCGCATGTTGACCGACAGCTTGAATGCTGCGATGGCCATGAAGACGGAACAGGATGGCAAGTTTGCACTTTTCCGCAGCTATGGCGAGTCGAAGGCGATGTTTGAACGCGTGACCACGATGAAGGCGGACGTCGTCAACCAGGCGAACGCCGAGAAGGAACGCGTCAAGCAGGAAGTCACGGGCATGATGGCCGAAGTGAAGGGTCTGCTTGATTCGACGATGGCTCTGCTGGAGAAGGCCCCGAAGGGCAAGGACAACAAGGCCGAATTGGAACTGATCATGAATGACCTGACCAATCTCGGTTCGGAATACACCGTTGCGGAAGGCGACTTCACGGGCGGTAAGTTCCTGGTTGCCCGCACGAAGTTCGAGTCGATCAAGTCGCGTGTGATGAACATCACGACGGAAATCTGTAAGGCTTACGAGGCTAAGGGCAAAAAGTGCCCGATGGGAATGTAAATCCATCCAGGATTTGACGAGTATAATACCTGGGGGGAGACGATAATCGCCTCCCCCCAGAAACATTTCAAGACGTTACATCGTTGATTTGCGGGGATCAACAGTGAATCGCTTCAAAAAGACACTTCTCGGATTATCACTACTCTCAGGTTTGGTACTATTCTTCGTCGGCTGTGAAGAGCCGCCGACTTTCAGTTTGGAATCGGCGCGCCAGGCCTTGCTCTTGGCGGAACAAGCCGGATCTTTGCGCTACGCCGAAGCCACTTATCGCGACGCCGAGCAATTGATCTACAAAGGCTGGATGGAAATAGCCCATCAGAACGGCCGGCTCGGCTTGTTTCGCGATTACGCGGCGGCCGATTCGATTCTCGCGATGGCGCTGCGTCGGGCGCAAGAAGCCCGGCAGAAGGCAGTGGACAGCATTACGGCCGTAACCCTTGCATCGACAAATACGTTAGCTGAATTGCGGCAGGAACTCAGCGAGTGGAACAACGCGCTCAACGGCTCGCTCAATAATTTTCACGCGCGCGACGAATGGCAACGCGCCCGGTTGAACCTCGACATGGCGGAAAAGCTTGCTGCTGCCGGGGAATACGATGAGGCGCACCTTTCGATGCTCAAAGCGCGCGATCTTCTACGTCTCGTGGGACGGTCCTTAGAAGAACATCAGGCCGATGAGGCCCGCCAAATCCACGTTTGGCGCCGTTGGGTCAACGAGACTGTGGAGCTCTCCCGGCGTACCGGCGGCTATGCCGTCGTTGTCGACAAGACTGCCCATAAGACCTATCTGGTGAGGGCCGGCCGGGTGATCCACACGTATGATTCTGAGCTTGGGTACAATTCAGCGCGGCAAAAGCTGTTTTCGGGAGACGCGGCGACGCCCGAGGGCAAGTACCGTGTCACCAAGGAAAACAATCGTTCCAAGTACTATCGGGCGCTCCTGCTCGATTATCCCAACAGTTCCGACCGTCAGCGCTTCGCCGAGAACAAGCGTCGCGGGATTATTTCGCCGAGGGCACGCATCGGCGGCTGGATCGAAATCCACGGCGATGGCGGCAAGAACCGCGATTGGACTGAAGGCTGCGTGGCCCTGACGAACAAGGATATGGATCATATTATGCAGTTCGTTTCGGTGGGTACTCCCGTAACAATTGTGAGGAAGTCGGATCAGTGGCCATGAGGAAGTTGATCGTATTTGTCATACTCCCGGTGTTTTCGGTATTGGCGGTGTTATTGTTTCTGGTCGCTATCAATCGCGAGCAGCCAGAAGTGGTGGCTGCCGGATACTCGATCGACACCTTGCTGACGGAACTTCCCACCGACCAAGCCAAAGCCGAGAAGGAACTCAAATCCGCGCGTCGTCAGCTTGAGAAACTCAAACCCGCCAAACCGTACATCGTAATCGACACGCATGCAAATCGCATTTATCTGCGCACTGCTGACCGCGTGATGCTGGATGCGCGCTGCTCGACGGGTTCAGGCGACACCTTGGCCGATTCGACCAGTACGCGCAAGTGGGTTTTCCATACTCCCAAAGGCGTTTTCAAGATCAAGAACAAGCTCAAAGAGCCGTGGTGGCGCAAGCCGGACTGGGCGTTTATCGAAGAAGGTGAGGCGGTCCCGAAGAATGAATCGGAGCGTTACGATCCCAATGTGATGGGAGATTATGCCATGGGATTTGGAGACGGTTTTTTCATTCACGGCACGATCTACGAGCGACTGTTAGGGGTCAATGTGACGCACGGCTGCGTCAGGCTGGGGAGCACCGATCTGGATTCGCTTTACAAGCAGACGCCGATCGGAACTTATGTCTACATATTCTGATATCAGCCCCAAGCGGGGGCGTCATTGGTTCCTACTCACGGCACTTCTATCGCTGTGTGCTTTTGCGATCATGTCGTGTGGCGGTGAGAAATCAGATGCGCCGGAGGGCAAATCGGCTGCGCAAACCTGGAACCAGAAAACGGCAGTCGAGGAATACCGACTGATCCGGGCAGAGATCAAACTCGCCGAGTCGGAGAAGCCGTACCTCGTGCTCGACCTTGCTCATCAGAAAGTGCAATTGCGGTTAAAGGGTGTAGTGGTTTGGGAGTACCCCATGGAGTTGCTCGGAACCGACAAAGGTGACCTGAAGGACTTCGGCTCGGATTTTCTCGGAGAGAAAGAGCAGTTTGTCCGCCCAATCCTGGAGCAGTACCTGTTCGCATCGCAGGCTCAGACTCCCGATTCAGTGCTGGCGATCATCTCGGAGGCGACCAACTTCGACAAGAGTCTATTGCAGCGCGACCTGCCCTCCCGCTTTCAGCTTCATTGGGCCGGAGGTTTAATTCTCGACGTGCGAACGGATATCGAAGGCAAAGAGACCTCTTCCTTCAAGAATCGTCTTCGCGACCTGCAACAGACCATTGCCCGACCTTTCGGGCAAGAGATGATAACGTGCAAGATGCCCAAAGATAACGCGCTCACACTTTATAGAACCGCCCGACCGGGAGTCCCCACACTGCTGATTCCGGCATAAATCGGATATTCCAAGTACAATCCAGGCATTCAGTCTATGCTGTCACGATCCACTCCCTCCGTCAGGCGCGAAGCGTCCTCTCTGCTGATCCGGCGCGCCCGTCTATCCGATCTCGACGCGATCGTTCGATTGGAGAACTTGAGCTTTGAATTCGACCTTTTCAGCCGCGAACACTATCACTACCTGCTCACGAAAGCAAACTCGGTTGCCTTGGTGATCGAACGAGGCAATCGCCTGATCAGTTCAGCGGTTCTCTTGTTTCGTCGGAATGCCGGCAACGCGCATCTCTATACGATCGCGGTGCACCCGGCAGTGCGCGGCCGCGGCTACGGTGCGAGGATGTTGGCAGCCTGCGAGAAGGCAGCCCGACGCCGCGATTGCAGCCGCATAACTCTTGAGGTTCGCGCCGACAACCGTGCAGCCCAGAAGCTCTACAAGAAGAGCGGCTACAGTGTCAGGGAGTGCGTTGAAGCCTACTATGAGGACGGTTGCGACGCCCTGAGACTTGTGAAGTACTTTTAGACTGCCTCCCCGCTCATCGTCAGACTTCGAATTCGAGTTTGCAGAAGTACGAGTGAATTCTCCCGTCAGCCTCGCGACTGGAGAAAATCGCATATCCTTTCTTTGTGACAGCATCCAGCAAAGGCGCCGGCACAAAAGGCGTGATCAATTCAAAGATCTGCCCGGCAGGCATAGCCTGGAGGTCACTCATTACCCGCCCCAACGGGTGCTCACCAGCTGCGAGCATCGGTTCTGCATCCAGCGACAATTTGATGCGATCTTTCTTAAGCCACTGAGGTGCGCTGTCGGTGGAGGCTTTCTGTTCGCTTCCCTGCCAGCTCTCTTCGATTCCCAACGCTTGCCGCAACGTATTGATCAGAGTCCCGATTTGCACATCGCCAATCTGGGCGACCTGCCGCAGTGTTGCAACTTTTGCCACGGTTTTTCTCAATAGCGGGTTGCGCAATTTTGCGTAGGCCGGTGACAGCTTCATCAGAGGTTCCTCCAGCTTGGGGAACCGGTCGAGGAGCGGTCCGATCCGGGTGTCCGGAGTGATTGTCAAAGTCTCATCTGAGTTCATATGGCTTTCCTTTCCCTCTCGGTACAAAACATCGCTACTTCGCGTAAGACAACAGCCGCTGGTCGCCTTGCAAGGCGCGCTTGTCGGTAAGATCCTGGCTGACCTCGAGCGTACCGAGATACTTTCCCTGTTTGTCCCTCAGCGCGAAGTACTCGATGTGGATAAAGCGGCCTTTCATGTTGATCCAGAACGGGGCTCGCGATTCGCGTCCGGACTTGAAATCTTCGAGAATTTTCTGGACGATATGGACGCTGTGCGGCGGATGGCATAGCTGCACTTTGCGCCCCAGAATCGCGCGGTTACGGTCGAAGATTCTCTCCGTGCCTTGTGTGAAGTAGCGCACGGTGTCGTCGCTATCGACGAAGGTCAGGTCAAAGGGGATCGTATTCAGGATCGCATTCAGTTCTTCCGGCGTCAGGCTTCCCGAAGGCAATTGGACACGGCCGGCAGGCTGCCCGCCGGTTGATTGTTCAGCAGCAATCCCCGAAGGCTGCCATTCATCTTTGGGATCATAGAGGCAGAAGCCGATTTCGAGGCTCTGGTTGTACACCTGCCACCATTCCTGCTCAGTCAGCGTGTCCAGACACATCGGAAAGAGGATTTGCTCTTCTTTGAAGATCATGTCTTCGATGCCATCTGACGCCGGCTTGAAAACCAACTCGACAAGAGTCCGCGCCTCTTCTACCGATACTTCGCCCGCATGTTCGTAGGTCTCGATGGCGACTTTCAGGAGTTCGCGGATTTGGTCGTGTTTGCCCCACATGACCGTCGGCGGCCCCGTAATCTCGTGTTTCTCAAGAAACGGAAACACGAGGTTTTCTTTGCGGCGATAATGTTTGTCGATATCGGTGAGCTTGTGCAGGTTGACCCTGATTTCTGCAAAGGCCTCGCGGGCTGCGGTTTCGTCGTCGGCAGCTTGGATCCTGGCATAAGATTGCTTCAGCGCGGACAACTCCCACTCGATCGCGCGGTTCTCATTGATAAATGTGTGCACCGGATGGCCTGCCGGCGCAGTCTTGGCGCCGCTGTGATCGATATCGCCCTTGAGCACGGCGCTATGAATGTCACAGAGTTTGAGCACTTCCGTCAGCGGGAGCCCTTCTTCAATCAACTCTTTCTCTACCAGCATGACCTCGTTATAGGGGACTTGCCCGAGGATCCGTTTCAATTGTGTCTTGACCTGTTCGGGCGCTTCACCCTTGTGCAATTGCAGGATCAGGTGCTTGAGTAGTTCACGGCGTTTTTCGGCATTGTTAATCAGTTCACTCATGTATTCCCTCGATCTTTTTCAGCGTTGTGGTGTTGGTCCCGGTTTGGGGGATGCTGATTCATGCATTCGCGACAAGCCATCGGCGTCTGTGGGGTGCCCATAGCCTTCGAGAAGCTGTTGGTGATGAATGTATTCGCTGGTCGTTACCTGGTTCTGCCAGTACCCGGTAATCATCCCCAGGCCCGTGATTGCGATGAAGATTCCGACGGTTGCAACTGCAACCCAGCGTTTGGGCACGACTTGCTTTCCTACCACCGTCTTGAGTTCGAGTGTGTCGGCGATCGGGCAGACATCCACGCAGGACATACACGAAGTGCATTCATCTGACCAGACGGTCTTGACCTTATCGACCTTGATGAAGGAAGGGCACTTGACCGCGCATTTGCCGCAGTCGATGCACGTGACTGTATTGCGCTTAATCTTAACCGGCGACAGAAACGAGGTGATGCCCAACAAGGCGCCATAGGGGCAGAGATTGCGGCACCAGAATCCCCGAAACAGAATTGACAGCAGCACCAGGACCCCGATGACGATCAATGCGAACGACGAGATGTGGGCGAAGAAGTAGTACATCTTGACGTCGGCAACGACGTTGTAGGGGCTGTCCAGGAAGGCTCGCAGCGCCAGTCGCCCCATGGAAAAAAAGATGGCATAGACGAAGAACGCGAGCAGGAGATACTTGAGACTGCGCAGCGGATAGTCAAGCCAGCGCGGCATGACAAGGCGACGGCGCAGCAGCTTCTGGCCGAGATCACCGAGGGACTCAGAGATCAGACCCACCGGACAAAGCCATGAACAAAACGACTTACCAAATGCGATCGAGAGCGTGATGATAGCGACGAGAATCACCAGTCCTGCGGGATGGGCCATATGAATCTCCCCGGTCAGGAAGAAGTAGTACAGGCTCATCAGCGAACTGATCGGCAGGAACCCTTCGACGCCGGGAGGCCGGCCGAAAAATGTGGTTGATCCGCCCGATTCGATGTATTTGACAAAGAAGTGGAATTCGATTCCGATCCAAACGCAGAGTAAAGCGAAGGCGATTTGTACGGTCAGTCGCCACTTCTGCATTGGCTTCTGGCGATTCTTGACTGCTCGTGCTTTTGCTTCAGCGGGCGCAGGCGCGTCGGTGTGACCAAGCCAGGTGACTTCCGTTCTTTCCTGTTCGCTCATGGCGATCTCTCCTCATTCGCGACGAGACGATTATTCTCTCGTCGTGGAGAGGATCGGAAAATGGCCTTGTTCAGTCCTTGATTTAAGTCAATCCGTCAGGATTTTTCGCCGGAGGCAATTTCCTCCAAGCCGGCGCTATCGAGGATTCTGATGCGCTTACCGTCAACCTGAATCAATTCTAAGTCTTTGAGTTTCTTAAGACTCCGCGATAACGTCTCGCTGATCGTCGCAAGTTCGCTGGCCAGTTCCGCTTTTGTCACGTCAAGGTCAAAAATGTCGGAACCGGCTTTCTGACTCTGTCGGAGCAGGTAGACGGCAAGACGTGCCGGGACTTCGCGTAGCGAAAGGTCTTCCAGCTTCATGGTAAACTCACGCAGCCAGCGGGAAAGACTGGAGATAATCTTGAGGGAGATCGCCGGGTGGTGGGTAATCAATTCTATGAAGCGGTCCTTTGGAATGAAGGCAACCTGAGAATCATCGGCAGCAACGGCGTTGGCCGGAAAGGTCTTCCCGCGAAAGATAGCCGCCTCGGCGAACATTTGTCCCGGGACGATGTAGTGGAGGGTGAATTCCTTGCCGTCCGCGGCAGCTTTGTAAATGCGCACGCGACCGGAGAGGAGGACAAAGAAACCGAGCGCGGGATCGCCTTCAAAGAAGAGCATGACGTCGCGATCAACTTGTCGAAACTGGACGATGGCGGCAAGGGCCTCGAATTCCGCCTGGTCGAGTTCCTGAAACAAGAAGGCGTTGTGCAGAAGATTTCGTTCAGGCATAGACGATGGATAGGTGAAAGTCTGTGTTCATTCAAGTTCAAAATCGTGCGACAGCCCAGTTCCCAGACCGCAACTTTTCACAAGGAAATCAGGCCGTTTTTGCTTACATTGCGTCGAGTCTTCTGGCGACGATACCGTCAGTCAGAGAGCAAAAATGTATGTCGAAGGATCATGCCTCATTCTCGCCAACGATAGTCGATCACTTCCTTCACCCCCGCAACGCCGGGGTCGTTGAGGATCCGACGATTCGGGTCGAGTTGGAGAACGACATCTGCGGCGACCACATGTCTCTGACATTGTCGGTGCATGAGGGAGTGATAAGCGAGGCGAAGTTCCGTTCATTTGGCTGCGCGGTTGCGATAGCGACGGCCTCGCTTCTCACGGAGGCGATCAAGGGGAGGCGCCTAGCTGACGCCGGGATTCAAGCGGACCAGGTATTTGCGAAGGTTGCCGGCGAGACATACGGCGAGAAGGAGCATTGTCGAACGCTGGTTGAACGGGCGTGGCGGCAGGCCGTCGAGCAGATTGAGAAGATGAATTGATTAGCGATAAGGAGTCAGGTTGTGACCACGGTAAGCAAAGAGATTGAAGATATCATCAAGATTGGTATCAAGACAGAAATCGAAGGGCAATACTTCTACTCAACCCTTGCCCAACAGATCAAGCACCCTGAGGCGCGCAAGAAGATCGAGCAATTGGCGATGGACGAAGTCAGCCATGAGCGGCGGCTGCGCGACCTGTACAAGCAGTATGTCGGTAAAGAGGTCTCCGAACTCCCCGCAGAGGGCCTGGCGATTTTCAAGAACGCGTTTGGCGACAGACCGCTTGCCGAAGCGGATAAATTTCGTTTGATTGAACTGGCCATGGAAGCCGAGCGGCTGACCGCCCGTCACTACAAGGCCGGCGAAGCGAAAACCACGGATGCGCGCACACGCGAGGTGTTCGCCGAGTTGGTTGCCGAAGAGGACGGTCACTACGATATGTTGGCCGCTGAACGGGAGGCCTTGCGCGGCAACATCAATTGGTTTGCCTACGAAGGCTCACAAATGCTTGAGGACTGAGGAAAAGAATCCGTCACTGTACTGGAGGAGAACGCTATGAGTGCGGAGTTATTTGATATCACCATCGTCGGCGGCGGACCGGCGGGGCTGTTCGCCTCGTTTTACGCAGGCTTGCGCGATGCACGGACGAAGATCATCGAGGCGACCGGCGAGCTGGGCGGTGCGCTGATTCACGAGTATCCAAACGAAGTCCTGCGCGACGTCGCCGGCTTCGTTCTGATCACCGCTCGGAAACTGGCTGAAAACTTCATCGAGCAGGCCACAATGTACGAGCACGTGATTCTCAAGAATGAAAATGTCAGCGCCTGCGAGTTTGATAAAACTTCCAAAGTCTGGACGATTACCACCGACAAGGGGACTCACAAATCCAGGGCGGTGGTACTGGCGCTCGGCTCACTCGAACGGGTTCAGAAGAAGAGCAAGAACTTGATTGAATCGCTCAAGAAGCAGGGAGTCAAAATCAACGAGCAGGGCATTGCCGTCGATGCTACGATGAACGCTGGAGTGCCCGGTCTCTATGCCTGTGGCGATTTCATCAGCAAGGCCAAAGAGCTGAACTTCATTTCGATGGCAACGGCTGAGGCGGCGATCGCCGTGAACAACGCCAAGAAGTACGTTAACCCGGAAGTTGACACGTTCCCCGGTTACTCAACCGATCTGAAAAAAGAAAAACCGAACTACCACACCAATCCCCTTGCAGATTGATGTAATATCCCCTATGAGCTATTGGGCGCGGCAAGCCGCGCCCTTTTTTTTGATCCCTGCGGTGCACTCTTATTCGGAGATAATTTATCAGATTTTACTTGAATCGGGTGAACGTTCGCTCTATCTTGACTAAAGTAGTCAGAATTAAGTCTCGGTAATACATGAACCATTCGAGCAGGGAGACGTTAGATGTTTGTGATGATGAATCGGATGAGGGTCCCAGAGGAGCAGAGGCAGCGATTTGAGGAGATGTTCCGCACGCGTGCCAAGGCCGTCGACCGGCGACCCGGATTTATCCGAGCCGAGATATTGAAACCCCAACAGGGAAATGAATATATCGTCATGACGCACTGGGAGTCAGAGAGGGCCTTTGAAGACTGGACCAACAGCAAGGAATACCTCGAGGGGCACAAACGGGTCGGAGAGTTCAAGGGCGAGGATGGGCGGATCTCATTGACGTCAACGATCGAGAAGTATGAAGTCTTTGCCACCTGAGTCCCCGACCTCTTCAAGCGTCGAGATCGATACCGCTACCGCAAAGGCTCCTGGGCTTTACCAGAAGCTTCGCAGAGTCTTAAGGCAGTTTCGAAAGGACCTACGAGGACCCCTTCCCGGCTCGGAGGGCCTGGGCAAGTGGGGGCGTTTCAAGTTCCGCTGCCGACACTTGGTTAGGCGCTACGGCTGGAAGCTGGTGTTGGGCATCGTGATCTACTACCTGATTCGCGACAGCCTGCTTTACATAATCATCCCCTACTTCGTCGCCAAGAAGCTGCTGGGTTGACATAGCCCGCCCTGCGACTATATTGGTACCTTCCGAGTCGATGATTACTCGCACGGGCGCGTTGTACATCGACTTTCACGAGAGTCAGGATAGCCGATAGCCGATGACTGAATTGTCAAAATCCTCTGCAAATACGCAGATCTCAACAGCCAGGACGGTCTATGTCGAGACCTATGGCTGCCAGATGAACGAATATGACTCCGAGATCGTGCGCGAGATTCTTCGGCGCAACAATTTCGCCCTGGCAGAAACGCCGGAGTCTGCCGGCGTTGTTCTGCTCAACACCTGTGCGATTCGTGAAAACGCCCACGAAAAGGTTAGGGCTCGGATCGGTGAACTCAAACACCTCAAGAAGCTAAACAAGAAGCTGATCCTGGGGGTGCTGGGTTGCATGGCACAGAATCTCAAGAAAGAACTGCTCGAGTCAAACACGGGTGTCGACTTGATTGCCGGGCCGGATTCGTATAAGGCTCTGCCGGTGATGATTGACCGAGTCCACAACACCGGCGAAAAGGAATTCAAACTCACGCTTTCGGAGTATGAAACCTACGCCGATGTGTTTCCGACCAACCGTCATGGTGTCAACGCCTGGGTGGCGGTGATGCGCGGCTGCGACAATTACTGCACATTCTGCGTGGTGCCGATGACTCGCGGCCGCGAACGAAGCCGCGATCCGTTCAACGTCATCGAAGAGGTTCGACAACTCGCCGCACACGGATTCAAGCAAGTCACGCTCCTGGGGCAAAACGTAAACAGCTACAAGTTCAAGGGCTTCAATTTTGCGAAGCTGATAACAGCGGTAGGCCACATCGACGGGATCAATCGTATCCGATTTACTTCACCCCATCCCAAGGACTTCCCGGAGCAGTTGATCGAAGTCGTCGCAACCAATCCGAAAGCCTGCAAGCATGTTCACCTGCCCCTCCAGGCAGGCTCCAACCGCGTGCTCGACGCAATGAATCGTACCTACACACGCGAGGATTTTGTAGCGCTTGCCGAACGCATGCGCAGGACAATACCCGATCTGGTGTTAACCACGGATGTGATTGTCGGTTTTCCGACGGAGACCGAAGCGGAATTCGGCGAGACGCTGGAAGTCATGCAGGAAGTTCAATTCGACTCCGCCTTCATGTTCAAGTATTCGGAGCGTAAAGGCACCATGGCGCAACGGACACTACCGGATGATATCTCCGATGAGATCAAGTCTGATCGCATGGTAAGACTCGTTGAGCAGCAGCGGCACATCTCCTATATGAAGAACCAGGCACATTTGGGGCAGGTATTCGAGGTTCTCGTCGAAGGGTACGGCAAGAAGCCGAGCCAGCTTCTCGGCAGAAACGATGGCAACAAGATCGTCGTCTTCCCAGACAACGGCACAAAGCCGGGTGAGATGACGAGGGTGAGGGTGGAAGAGGTCACGCCGAATACGCTGATCGGGTTGGCCTGCCAGTAATTTCCATTCTTGATAAATCACGTTGAAGAGAAAACACCGGGAGAGCCAAGACTCGCCCGGTGTTTTTCCTGAGGGGACAGATTAGTGTTTAGCCACTGCTGCCGTATTGAGGCTGACGGGAACTGTATATCGGCTGCCTTCGCGATCATTGACCGCAAACGTAAAAGATTTCTGGAATTGATCCTCGGGAAGCGCGCTGTTGAGCTTCACCTTGATCTCTTTCGTTTGCCCGGGCTTGATCTCCGCGCGGGGGATCTCGACGCTGAAGAAATCCGGGGCCAGAC
This sequence comes from uncultured Ignavibacteria bacterium, assembly GCA_964584025.1. Lineage (GTDB taxonomy): Bacteria > Zixibacteria > MSB-5A5 > CAIYYT01 > CAIYYT01 > JADJGC01. The sequence goes on along the minus strand of CAZOYE010000018.1, from coordinate 66,159 downwards.
TAACAAGCTGTAGCCCGACCGATTCGGCAGAGACATTCTTGACAGTCAACTTGGCTTCCTTCGACTTGTTCTGGTCACTGAAGCTGATCTCGCTCATCGACAGGGTCAGCGGCGTCAAGGAATCGGCGTGCTCATATGCTTTACCCTTAAATGACAAGGCAAAGCTTGCGCGGTCTCTGTCGTTCGTAGTCACTGTGGCGCTCTTACTGAAATTGCCCCGCGCGGCTTTGTTCGAGGTGTAGATCAACTCGACGCTCGTACTGTCGCCAGCTGCGACGACTTCCTTTCTGAGCGGGGCTTTGGTGCAACCGCAACCCGGCTTGACGCCAAGAATTTTCAGCGAGTCTGTGCCTTGACTGCGCAGCGTATACGCGTGCCCGACAACGGCTCCGGACGGTATGTAGCCGAAGTCGAATGCAGTCTCGTCAATTTGCACTTTGGCTGCGGAAGCCGGCGTTTCCTGAGCTGACAGGGGTGCACTGAGTGCGGCGGCGATAAGCAAGACAGCAAGTGATAGGACTCTCATGATTCCTCCGATAGATTGATTCGTTTATTGCGGTCTATTTACTTCCGTATTTAGATATCAGCGACTAACTGCACCTTACTTGAGTTGTATTAGGTGGTTAAGAGAGAAGTTTCCTGGCAGCCAATCGCAAGAGGCTGGTTGATTCGCTGCGAAATATCGGCGCGATGTTGTCGATTTGGCAGCAACCGAGATCGATAATGGCCTTCACCATCAACCGCACGTCGCGTTCGGTTTTGAGGTCAGAGATTGTCAGCCGGCAGGTCTCGCTGCATTCGCCTACGGAGAACTGGATCTGGCTTACACCGAGCGAGTCGAGCAGGACTGTCGCCTCGTCTTTCCCCATCCCGAGTGCATCGAGCAGCGAATTGGCCTTATCGTAATTCAAGGCAACATCTTTGCCGACGCCGGCAATGGCGATCTCGTATCCCACTTGCTCGCGAAAATTGAAGGGTATCAGCGCCAGCAGAGCGATCATCGCAGCGGCGGCGAGCATCGCCAGTCGCGGCCGCAGATTCGCAGGGCCAGAGCGCCCTGGTGAGACTCGATGAACGGAGACCTGATCGGCGGGGCTTCCGATGCTCTCGATTCGCTGGCGAAGCTCATTGATTGAAAGCCCCGGAGTCGGCTGGATTTCGCCAAGCGCTTGAAAGTCCCGCTGAATCGCCTCGTCGGCTCGCACTAAAGCCGCGCACTCGGCGCAGGCGGCGAGATGTTCGAGCAATTCACGGTCCCGGCAGTAGGCGCTGTATTGCCAATTGGAACGCTCCAGGCGCTTGCGGGCATGACTGCATTTCATAGAGTATCCAGACCTTCTCTGCCGGTGGCGGCTGATTCGCGCACGAGTCGTGCGAGCCGATCGCGCATCTTTCTGCGAGCGCGCGAGAGTCGCATCTTGATAAGTCCTTCGGATTTGCCGAAGAGGGCTGCCAATTCAGAGACCTTCCACCCTTCGACCTCAGACATGATTACAATCATTCGGTCGTCGGCACTCAGAACGGCCAGAGCCGTCGCAAGCCGCCGTTGGGCGTCGTAGACCGGCGCTGGGTCGGACACGCCTGCTAATTGCTCCAGTTCTCCCGCACCCACGAGAATGCGTTTCCACCAGGGGTGGCGCACCTGGTTGCGGTAGGTGTTGTTGATGATGCTATAAAGCCAAGGGCGAAATGACTCCTCGTTACGCAAACCGGAGTACCCGTCATAAGCTTTTAAGATTGCATCCTGGTACAAGTCATCACCCTCATCGGCTGTTCCGGTTAAGCGAACACAATAGTTTCTCGCCCGCACATGTTGAGTATCGAGCAGCTTCCAGAATTCATTTCTAATTACATCCACCTATTCAAGAGACAACTTTCGGGCGCGAAAGGTAACAAGAAATTCTCGCCGCCGGCAAATGTCCGCTTGCTCGGAGCGTAAGCCACACGATTGCAACAAGTTACATGGTGACCGGACAAGGATTTCCGCGATTGACGTTGGGGAGATTTCCCTTTATCGTAGGTCCATGCTTTATATGATCATTGAGCGATTTGCTCGCGGCGGCATTGAGGCGGTCGCCGAGCGCTTCCGGCTTCAGGGACGGCTGATGCCGGAGGGTCTGAATTACGTTGCGAGTTGGTTGGATCCGGGTGGAACGATTTGTTACCGGGTGATGGAAACCGAGAATGCGACACTTCTCGATGAGTGGATGAGCCATTGGAGTGACATAGTAGATTTTGAGGTCACGCCGGTGCTTCCTTCGGCAGAGTTCTGGAGTAGTTGGCAAACACGGAATTCACCGTTAACAACAGAAGATGAATCAAATCAAGATTCGATGTAGGAGTGGCGTGATGGCATCAAGATCGAAGGCATCGGGCGAGCTGCGATACGACGTTCATCCGTCATACGCGATGGTCGCGAATTGGATTGCCTCTCTAAAGGAGAAGACCGGGCGATCATTGGACGAGTGGATGAAGCACATCAAGAAGAACGGCCCCGCGACGGAGTCAGAGCGACGCGATTGGTTGAAGTCTGACCACGGTCTCGGTACAAATGCGGCTTGGTGGCTGGCGGAACGATCTGTCGGTAAGGGCTGGGAAGAAGATACTCCGGAAGGGTACCTGGAAATGGCCGAGAAATATGTTGAAGCTCAGTACGCCGGCAAGAAGTCGGACTTGCGCTCCCTTTATGAGCAACTTGTTCGCCTAGGCAGATCGATAGCGAGGGACGTCAAGGTCTGTCCCTGCAAGACAATGGTGCCGCTGTTTCGACACCATGTGATTGCGCAGATTAAGCCGTCAACGAACTCGCGTATCGATTTGGGACTGGCGTTGGGAGACCGTAAACCAAGCGGGCGGCTGATTGACACAGGCGGCTTCGCCAAGAAGGATCGCATCACCCATCGAATCCCCATTGGTTCGTTGGAGGACATCGATGACGAAGTCCTCAAATGGATGAAAACGGCGTACGCATTGGACAACAAGAAGAAGTAAAGACCCCAATTCTAAGGTGTGGACACCAATGAATAACGCCGTCTCGCAATTGCGAGACGGCGTTTGATATCGGTCAAACTAGGCAGTTACCCTGCGAGCCAGAGGCGCGCGGAGCTGTCAACGTCGATCGAATTAACGGTCGCGGCGACCACCGCCGTAACCACCGCGTCCGCCGCCACCGCCGCCGGGACGACGATCGCCACCACCACCGCCGCCACCCATGCGGGGGTTGTTCTCACGCGGGCGCGCTTCGTTCACATTCAGCGTGCGGCCGAGGAATTCCTTGCCGTTCATGCCGGCAATGGCTGCCTGCGCTTCTTCTTTGGTCGCCATTTCCACGAAGCCAAATCCGCGGGGTTCGCCCGAGAACTTGTCTTTAATGATGGTGGCGCGAGCAACGTTGCCGAAGCTCGAAAAAGCGTTCTTCAGATCCTCTTCCGTGGCTTGACGTGACAGATTGCCTACGAAGATGTTCATCTCTCTCTCCTGTTTGCTCTGCCGACAGAAAGCGACGCTGGCAAGACGCAGCCTCGCGGCAGACGTAGTTGGATGCGCACTATTGCGCTTCGTCTCCGGGAATTACTTGTGATCGGTGTTACTCTCTACTCGGACAGGTTCTACCTTAAACAATTAATGTGGGAGACTTGTGGTCACACGTAGATAGATTATCGTCCGAAACCATACCTGTCAATAGCATTTTTGTTTAATTTCTGTGCGGTTGGCAGTTGGGATCGGCCATGGCAGGGGACTCCACGGGCGAAAAACCGCTGTGCCCGAAGCCGATAGAATGGGTGTATCAGCCTTCGATGAGCTGTTGGAACGCCGCCCGATCGTGTCCTGCCAGCGCGGTTCTCAGGGATCCCAGGAACTCCTCGACCTCGTCCGCAGCTACACCGGCAGAGGCAAAATGATTGGCAGCGTCAGACGCAAATCCCAGCGGCAATGCCACGGGCGTTTCATAGCGTGCGTTGTGGGCGATAAGCAGGTCAAGAGTGTCTACGGGACGAAAGACAAACTCCGACCAGTCAAAGTGAGTCTGCCACTTGAGCGGCAAGAGACGGATCAGGGTCTGCAAGTAGTTATCACTGAGCGCAGAGTTGTTCTCGGCGTAGAGCAGAAGTCGCTCTCCCGCAAGCATACGCGCCAGAACGGGTAAGTGGGTGTCCGGAGACACTGCCAATAGTCCCGAAAGCTCCTCGAATGGGTCGGCCGTGCCCTCAATGCGTAGTTCTCTGTCTTGCGAGAGTTCCTCTGACGAACCTGCACTGACAAGTTGACGTGCAACGAGCGCCACGTTGCCAAGAAGCTCCCGATATTGGGATTCAGAGAGGATCGCCGAGTGACGCAAGAGGGCTCCCCATCTCCCTGAGAAATCCTTACCCAATTGGCTGACCCGGGTAATTGCACAAATCCCCTCTGTTTGCGTACGATCCCAGCGAACAGTAATCGAAGACTTGAACTCCTCGCTGCGGCAGTCACCGAACTCATCATAACTGGCGATCAGCCATTGCTCGAGTTCGCTGTTGATCCCGTCGGACTTGTAAACGACTTGCTGTGAACCGGGCAGATCGGGAAAAGTGCCGTAAATCAGGTGATCAAGAAGCATCAGAAATCAGAGCTGTGGTACGGAGGGCGGCTTGGGTACAGTCCCGGACTTGTACTTGACGATGATATTATAGTCGCGGCCGAAATCGAGACGAACACCGCCGGCCTGGATTTTGGGGTAGAAAGTCTCAATCGGGTTTTCGAAGGCGGGCTGCTCATACATGGTGACGCCATCTTTGAGATCCAACCATTTGAAATGAACCGGGCTGTTGCCCTTTCCCGATATCTTCTGGCTGATGGTAGGTGTGCCGCTGTTGTTAGTGAACTCAGTGTACGGGTCATCGCCGATTTGTGCGACGATTTGGGCACCGTCGCGAATTCCAGATATCGTCAGTTCGAGTTCAAACTCTTTTTCGGCCACCTCCGCTCCGCCTGATTTGAACTGATCCTGCGCGGCCTCGACTTTCTTGACGAATGCGGGATCGAGAGTCTCGGCCGGATGCTTGGTCCAGAATTCCTGCATCTTAGCTTCAAATGCGGCTTGTTGCTCGGCTGGCGGCAGTTTGGCAACGTCGTCGCTGATCTTCTTGTAGTCCTTCGTGGCAGCGTCGGTGGCCTCTTTGAAGGGGGAATCTTCGGGGACGTCTTCAACCATTGGCGGAGCATCGGCTGACACCTGGGTTTGCACGAACGCCTGGCGCGCCTTGGCGTACTCGATAAGCGGCTTGGCGCCAAAGAACTCCATGACCGGAATATGCCCGAGGTAATTCTTGTAGTTGTCCTTCAGGATGTTTGCCTGTTTCTGATCGATCGGTGTCGGACCGCCGCCAAAGACCTGCTCAAACTTGTCCTCGGCGCGACTCAGAGTCCCGTCATAGATGAACACCAGATGATAAAGATTGAAGGCGCTGAAGAGCAGCATCCACGTAATACTGAGGCCGACTACCCATTTCGTTATGCGCCACCACACCAGCTTGCGTTTGTTAAAGAGGATCCGATTGAAGGACCAGATCAACGGGTCAGGCACGCCCGACGGCGTGATTTCACGCGGGGGCTGAACCGCGCCGGCCTGCACTTTCTCCAATCCCCCGGTTGCGGAGACGAAAAAGAACTGAAAGTCAAGATTATAGGAAGTCATCGAATCGATGAGGTTGGCCAGGGTCCGCGTCACGCGTTCACAGGAGCGCGCCCAAACTTCACCGAAGCGGCGCTGGTTGACTTCCGACAATCCCTTGATGAAGGCAGCAACGCGCTTGCCTTTGTGCATGGCAGCGTTAGCGGGAATCAGCTCCACCGGATTGGACGGCGAAAAACCTTCGAGGAAATCGGCTTTGGTGATGACGATACCGATGGGTACGCGTCGCGGGGCGCAGTCGCGCAGATCGTTGATGATTGTCTGGAAAGCGGCGATCTGTTCACGCAACAAAACGTCGGTATCGAGCACGGAAGCGTCGATGAAAAAGAGAGCTGCACGCGCATAGGGGAAAAAGCGGGCAAATTGCTTGCGCAGACCGCCCGGCTCGGCGATCGAGAGGGTCTCGCCCTTGTAATCAACCGTATAGAACTTGATACCCTTGCGGATATTCATGTCGAGACCGAACTTGAGTACGCGGGTTTCCGACGTCATGGTCGGGAACTTGCGTTCGCCGTCAACTTCAACCTGACGGCCTTCACGGATCTTAATCTGTTTGCCGCGCATCAGATTGTAGTTCTCGATGAGCGCAGCGGCGGTCTCGTTATCCAGGGGCGAAAGCTTGTAGTCGGGATTGCCCTTCAGCAGTTCGTAGAGCACCGAGAAGTAGACAGTCTTGCCGGCATTCGAATGTCCAAAGACCAGGACGACATTGTCGTCGTGCTGAAAAGGAATATCGGCAGCGCCCTTGGCCGGAGGAGGTGTTGCCGAGGCTTTCTTGAATACGCCAAAGGCCTTTTTGATCAGTCCGATCGGATTCAGGCTCATCGCGTGCCCTCGTGCTTCTTCGCCAGAAGTTCAGCAGCCTTGTCGCGATGGACTTTCTCCCAAGGGACCCGGATATTCAGAGCACCGTAAACGAAGGCCGCGCACAAGATCAGATAAACCAGATACACCGGCCAGCGATTGCGGCAGACGTGCAGGACGAACCGCCAGTTGAATACGGAGAAGACCGTATTGCCCAGCGAGCTGAAGAAGTGCTTCAGGGTGCGCAGGATCGCTGATTCACCCTTATAGATTTCGTTGGTACGAAGGTACCAAGCGGCGAAATCGTTATGTTCGGATATGACGCGCAGTTCGTCGGATGGCGCGAAGGAACGAATCTCGTCCTTGCGGCCGCGCTGGTTGAGCGCCGCGATGTGCAGCATCTTTTTTTGCCAGGAATCGGAACGAACGATGCGCGTGGCCGAGACGTTGATCTGATCGCTTTCGCGGAAGTTGACGGCGATTTGCGCCGTACGGTGCAGGATCAGCGAGCGGAAGTCCCGGTCCCGTTTGCCGAAACCGCGCAGTTTGCCGCCAAAGACGAGCGGGGCGATCGCCTGCTCGACAAACTGGCTGTCGTCAACGATGCCGCGAAGCTTTTTGGCGGCTAAAAATGCATTCTGGCATTGCTGCGGGGGGCGACGAACGTACCAGAAGTACAAGGCCAGGAGATTGGCAACGACCAGGCTGACGGCCTGCGAATTGCGCGGGATCGTGTTGATTCGCTGTTTGAGGTGCTCGTCAATGCTGATGCCGCCATCAGCCGACAAATCGAGTCGATCGAGTTCGGCGAAGAAACCCTCGCAGTCGCGGATGAAGGTATCCGCCGAGAAGTCCGGCTGTTGCCGCTCGTAACGGTTAAGTTGAACGAAAATGGCGTTGGTGAGAGCTTTGAGTTTCTCCGACATCCCTGTTTACCGCGCCCTCGAAAAGATCGAGACGTGATTCATCTTCACCGCTTCCAATGCGGAGCGATCAACATCTCCGTCAATGATAATATTCAGGCGATCGAGCCGCGAGCTTTTTAACGGAAAGTACTCATTCGGTTGAATCAGCCAGAAATCGGGATCGCTGACATCCTCGACCGGTTTGCGGGCGACCGATGCTGCGGCGATGTCATCGACTTCATTGGCGCCAAGGTAGATGATCACGTTGGCGGCGTACTGAATCGGCAATACCTTCTTGTGCAACTTAACAATGACATCCTCGGTGCCGCGGGGATCGACGCCGTCAATGACGATATGGTGGCGATTATTGCGGAACGAATACTTGACCGCGCCGTGCTGCTGCAATAAGAATCGGAAGCCATCGCGTTCGAGGGAGTCACCCGTACGACCGGCAGCGCCTGAAGCATAGTAGCTTAAGATGGCGCCGACGAATTCAAGCATGCGTTCCGTGTCATTGAAGAACTGCGTCATTTCTTCGTATCCGTAAGAGCGAGTCTGGTAGTCGCGTAACTCGGGCAGAATATTGCCGCCATTGAGCTCGCCTCGATCAGTCTTGATGTGGGCAGTGCGCACGTATTCGCGCAATTCCGGGTAGATGAGGAAACTCTGCTGGAAACCGCCGACAAAACCGCCGAAGTAATTCATCAGGGCACGGGCGCTGATTCCGCAATGATGGTCGAAGATCTGGTTATAATTGAAGCCCAAGCTATGCAGGAGATTTTCAGTCTGGAGGAAGACGCCCCGAATGGTCTCCTCTTCGGCCGCCGCCGGGCGGCTCTTGACCTTCATCCTCACCTCGGCGATCGCCGCAACCCCGGCGCGCTGGATATTGTCCAGGAGCTTGCGGATATTAGCCATGCGCGCGGAGACAGCCTTGCCACAACTCGTCGTCATCACGCTCGGAACGAACGATTCGTCGAGTCGCACATCGTCACCCTCACGCACGATTTCAGCCACCTGAAGTCCCGCCGCTGAACCGACGGAATCGGACGCACCGGCACTTAGAAAGTAGCGGGGTACCTGGTAGGGTAGGCGGCTTAAGAGTTCTCCCGGCAGTGGGTCGCCAAAGGCAGTGCGTTCGGTCGGCGAAGAATAAAGAAATATCGGTATTCTCTCGCGCTTTTCCTTGGCCAAATCAAAGCTGAGTTCGACGGCCTTGAACTTGCTGTAAGCTTCGTTGATGTTAACGATCGAGCCATTGGGAAGCAAGGCGACGCACTTGAGCACCGTCACGTTAACGGTGTTACCACTTCGCTGAAGCTTGATTTCCAACGGCTCGCTTTTGCTGCCAGCCGCTTTCACCAACCCGTAGCTGGTCGCGAGAGCGGATGCTGTCGCGCGGCTCAGGTTGTAGGTGAAGTCAGCTTCCTGGCCGAAGTGACGGCTGGTAATCAGCATGCCGTCGATCCAGTTAACACCCCAGATGTTTAAATCATCCATGTATCAGACCCATACAGAAAATGTGATCGCAATATACCCCGCTAAATCGTCTCCCGCAAGTAAGTTGAGAAACCGAGAAACGCGCTGCGCGAGTCATCGCCTATAACAAATATCGACAAACCGGGTTGAAATCGAAACCTGAGTTCGGAACGCAAGTGTGATGGCCGAAAGAGCGTCAGCAAGTTGTTTGTGATCGTGCGCAAGCGCCCTTCGGGAGCAAATGAGGCAATATCGTCCTCGATGAGGCCCTCGACGTTGACGCGAAAGGTTGAGAAGTTCTCTTCAAATTCCTGACCGGGAAAGAAGTCGCGTCCCAGCCGACTATTGAGCTTCCCCAGCCGGGGCCAGAAGTGATCTGGAATCGCTTCGAGCGCCGCGATGTTTTCGTCAACCGTAACTCGTTTGCCCAAGAACGCCGGCAAGATCTGCTCGTAAAGGAGACGACGGCCGAGGAAGTAGGGCGCGAAGAACCGCAGCAAGAGCAGGTATTTGCGATCCTCCCGCACCAGGGTCGGCAAGTCGCCACCCAGGCTTTCCCAATAGAGCAACTCGGTATCGTTATCGTCGATGCAAAAAAGCATCCGCAGGCGAAGGAGATAGTGGGCGATCCAATGACGATAAGTGATCGTATCGAAGGCGCTCCAAAACTCGAGATAGCGATCCTCCCAGACTCCGGGGTGATGATCTGATTCTTCCAGTTGCTCTACAAAGAACGACTGTGGAAAGTAGTTCTTGAAACACGGAAGGTAGGCGAAAACTACGCGCTCATCACGTCGATCGACTCGAGACGTCACCGTGCGGATCGTCTCAATATCCGAGAAAAAACCGCCGTGAGCCTCAAGACTTACAAACCAGAATTCGCTCGGCTCGATGCCCAAAGTATGAAGCAACAGGCTGAATTCGGAGAGCCGGGTGCGCTCGCTAATGCGGTGAACGGCGGTGATTTGTCCGGTTTTCATTGACTCGCTGCCCACTGCGCGTTCAGATGGAGATTAAGCGGCGTGTAGCTGTCCAAGTATTGGCTCAGGCGCTGCAGAAGGTAAGTCTGCTCTTCTGCGCTGACTTTGGCATCGGCTCTCAGAGCGACCTCGACCGTCACCGAGGGCAAGAGCCCGCCGGCAGACCGGATCACGCTGCGCCTGGCTTTGGCGGTTGCAATGCGGCTATCGAAGCTCCGCGCGAGGTATTCGATCTCGCCTTCGGAAAGAGCGACGCCATGATTGCGCAGGAAGAAGCCGGTCATTCGTCTGACTTCTTCATCCGATTTGGCGTCCGAGCCACCGGATGAACTGACGAGGTTACGGGGTGAGTGCAATTGCGGGTGATCTCGAGCCAGTTTCAGCGGGGTGTCTGCGCCGATGCCGTTGCCGTCGGCTCCCTCGGTTAAAGAGTACTGGACAACTACGAAATCGGGCGGCTCCTTCCCGGTGCTCTCGAAGTTAATCGCGACCTTGACTTCACCTTCTTCTTCGAGGATGTGATACTTGTAGAGATTGGTGAACGACGTCAGATCCAGGTGGTTGACGTACTCCTGATCGCGCGAGTCCCAGACTCGGTCGATCGAGAACAACTTGCGCGTCGGGTCTTCCTTCTGATCCTGATACTCGAAGAGGTTCACTTCGAGAGCCGGTTGGCCCATCGTGTACTTGTTCAGATGAGCGCGCCGCCGATTGATGAGAAGAAGCGTATTGGTGTCAAAATGAATGAAGCGCCGGAGATCGCCGACTTTCTCGTCACGTGCCAGATCAATCCGCAGCCATAATCTTGGCGAAACCAGCTTCGAAAAATCGAGGTGTGCGAATTTGGTTTTTACAGGATCTGGAATCGGTGTTTTCACCGCACCGGCGAGGGCAGTTCCGGGAATCACGGCAAAATTCTTGGCGGGTGCCAGGTAGTGTTTGAAATGCCAATGAAGCTTTCCAGAGGTCAGAAAATCGCTGCTATAGAGGCGACTCTGGAAATTGGTCTCAACTTCCAATTCGCGGATATCAAGATGCTTAAAGATCTCGAGGCGATGTTGGTATTCACCGGGTTTGAAAGGCTCAGCCTTCCCCTCTCCGACTACGCGCCAGTCAACCCAATTCAGCATCCGTGAGGATTCTGCGTCTGGTCCGAGATATAGCGGCAGATCGTCGATTTCCGCGAGAGGCAGCCCGGACTGGATCCCGATCCAAATCGTTCCCCCAAGCGGCGGCGGAGCGTTGCGTTTCATCGTCCGGTACGCGGGCGAATCGAGCGACTCTTCCCATTTATCCGCTTCCGGGGCCAACACCTTGAGAACACGAAAATACTCGCCGGAGGTAAACAGCACGAGATCGGCGTGTACATCGAGGATTTCCTGAGCGTAGAGCGGAAAGAATGTATATTCACGGGGGAAAGCTCCCCCCAGCGTACAAGCAAATTCAACATCGGTGTCGATGCGCGCCCGCTTATCGGTGCAACGGCACGAGAGCATCGTGAACGCCGGAACCGGACGTCGAATACCGGTGACGAAGAAGTTGCCGATCAGCGCGTCAATGATATCCTGCCCGGCCCGTTTGAGTTTGTCTTCTGTGCTGGTGCTATGGAAGGCGAACGCCTTGAGCATCAGGAGTAGCGCCGGATCCATCTGTTTTTCGCCGGAAGGCACCTGATAGCCCCAGAATTTGAGGCGATCGATCATTTCCTGATAAGCGCGTTCTTCGCGGTCGGTCCATTTTTCGGCCACGGTGCTTCCTCTCAAATCTCCCACGACAAGTCAAATCGCTGATTGCCGGGGCCGGTTCCGGAGACACGGCAGACAAAGGTTGCTGTCGGGGAGCTCACATTATCAGAGATCGCTACGTTAACTACAAGGCCGAGATAACGCCTGAACTGCGCCAAGACATGGTTGCGTACTTCGACCTTTAAGTCGTCATGATGTTCGGGGGTGAACAGCGGGGAGCGACAGCCGAATTCCGGATCGGGGCGGTAGCTTCCCAATTCGGTTTCAAGCAAAAAACGCGCAAACTCGGCCACACCACCGGTGCGGACGAAGCGCGTCTCCCTTAGTTCGACTGGAGTTCGAATTGCCTCATTGGCCATGTGTTAGTTTAGCGCAATTGGCTTGCCCGATACTGTTACAGGTCCTTTGCCGGTGACGCCCACGATAGCGCCCTCGGCGTTGAATTGGCCATTGGCCTTCATGTTCATGTTGCCCTTGGCGGTAGCATCGACACTCATGCCATCAATCGTGATCCCTTGCGATGCCTTAAGCGTTGCATTCCCCGAGCTCGACTCGATGGAGACATCGTTGGTCGCCTTGACGGTGAAAGCCTTGCCGGCCTCCATACTGATATTTTCCTTGGCCTTCAAGACAATGTCTTTATCGGCAGTAATCGTGATTGTATTGTTTGCCGAGTCGATGACAATCGTGTTCTTGCCCGTCTTATCGATGATTTCAATCTTCTCTTCACCTGACTTCTCGCGAAAGATCAGTTGATGCCCGGAACGCGTATAGATGATTTTGTTGTCGTTATCAGGAGTGTAGATTCCGGTCGGCGGCAGGTCCTTCCCGTTCCACATTGAACCGATAACGATCGGCTGAGTAGGATCGCCATTCTCAAAAATGACGAGCACCTGGTCGTCAATTTCCGGGATGAAATAGAAACCGCGCTCCTTTCCGGCATAGGGAGACACAAAAGGCAGCCAGTGCGATTCCAAAGGGTTGCCGTTGTTGTCAAGCATGGGGAACTGGACTTTGATACGTCCGCGCGATTCGGGATCTTCGATGTCGGTCACGAGGGCGGGCATCGGATCAGCCCGTCCTGCCCGCGATTCGGAGGCCACGCGGGTTGGTACAGCCGCTTCGAGCGGCAGAACTTCGAGTTCGTTGAAATAACCAACGTTTCCTTCGATGTGGTGCGTGACGCCGGTTACGAAATAGACGCCATTATAGGCCGTGCCGGCTTCTTCCAGCTTAACCGTGTCGCCGACCTTGATGCTCGGAACATTTGTCTGGATCGTGCCTTCCATAAGACCACTGACCGCTTCGCGGCCAAGCGATTGAGCCAACAACTTCACTTCATTGCCATGGAAGCCCGAATCGGCAGCAGAGTTAGACGTCTCTGAAGAGAGCTCGCGTGAACCGGCAAAGGAGCGCTGGGCCAGTCCAGAAAATGAGGTCGACGAGCTCTGCTGTCCGACAAACGCCTGTTTTTGCGCGTGATCCCAGCCGCGAACGGTGTGATTGATCTGCTGCGCGTTCAGGCTAATATTGATGCTGCCGACACTCTTCGCCCAGACCAATGTTTTCTGATTCCGGGTGGCCGCGGTGGCGATTTGAAGCTTTTTGCCGTCGTAGTAGAGCCAGCTATTGGTAGCACTGGCTAACATTACGAGAAAGTCCCAGTCCGTTTCCTGCCACTGGATCATGTATTCCGGGGTGTAGGTCGCATCTCCGCTGAACTCAATGCCGGCTTTCTCGATCGCGTAGGCCCCGATGAGCTGGTCGGCGACGTTGGCGCGCGAGGCATTGAGAAACGCGCGAAATTTTCTCACGAAGTCCATCTTGATTGTCGGACTCTTGGCCTCGACAATGACGGTGGCCAGGCTGTCACCGCGGCTGCTGATATGAAGATTGGTGACCAACCCGGCGAATTCCAGCGGCGACTCGGAAATGGCGTAATCCTCGGTCGGTCTGATAATGACATTGATCGACTTACCGATCAGGCCATGATAAGAGTTTGTGGCATCCAGCTGCGTCTTGAAGTCAGGGGACGTCAGGTCGGCTGTCAAGCTGACCTTAAGCACGTGATGTTCGAACGCTTCCTGATTAAGTTCGAGAGAACTCACGACCCAGGAAACTGGTGAGCCATCGATCTTGACCTCGACGCTGACCGTAATTCGCGAAAGTGGGCCTTCGTCCTCGCGATCGTCATCTTCCGGGATATCTGCTTCGTGCAATGCCATCGTCGCCTCGTTTGCTGTGCTACCTTAAGGAAGCGGGAAGGGAGAACTTCTCTCGCCTTCCCGCACTGTCCCAACTATCGTCGGTGGGCTTATTTGCCCTTCCAGTCCTTCTTGTACTCGGTGCCGTTGAGGTCCACCAACTCCGCCGAGATTTCGAAGTACTCGTACATCTGTTCGTTCGGAGCCGAGGCAGTCGACGGAACGTGCTCTTCATAGTGGGTGATGAAACCGTTTTCCCACTTCAGAACCTTCAGATCCTTCTTGAGGTTCGGATCCTTGAAGGTGATCTGGCCGGCCTTGCGGTTGACCTGGGACGAATCGAACGCCCACTTGGCGATACCGACGTTTTCGTCCGATTCCCGGCTGATCTTGATTTTCAGACCGGTCGGCACCGAACTCGGCTTGCCGTCCGCGAGATCGTGGGGTGTGAAGAGTTCATAGCTCACCGAGTGAACCTTGTCGAACTTTTCGCCATCGACCAGCAGTTCTACTTCCTGTGCCATTGTTCATTTCCTCCTGCGGAATGTTACGTTTATCTTTGACTTTCGTTCTTACTTACGAACCTTATTAACTTCATCCCAACTGTCGCCGGATGTTGTTGACGGTTCGGAATTATTTCACGGCCGTCTGGCCGGAGTCGTCCACCATGGCCTCCAGCTTCACGACGTACTGCTTGATCGGCGTCTTGGTATTCAAGGCGACTTCCAGCAACATCTGTTGGTTTTCGATCATCTCGTTCGTCGCGATTACGTTGCAGGTGAAGCCGTTGATGACCTTATTGCGCTGCAACAGGCTCAGGAACTTGTTCAGGTCCCCGTCGATCGACTTTTTCAGCTTGTCGTCGAAGCCCTTGTAGACCTGCTGATTGAGGTAATTGCGCATCGTTTTATAAATATAGTCGTAGGTCCGCTTGATCGTGTAGTTGCGGAACTTGGCATCTTTGGACAGGGTATCGGCCCCCATCGCGACGACATCGCCAACGTCGCCCTGCCAATTGAGTACGCAGTTGATGCCCTTCTCGTTCAGCTTGGTGTTCTTGGCTTCGTTGAGCTTGATCCGGGTGCTTTGCACGCCACCCAGCTTGCCATTCACCTTGCCGGCTGAAGGCGCCTGGATACCGATATCGTTGTCGTTCTTGTAGATCAACCCGGCTACCAGGGATGACGGCGGAATCCAGAGCGGATCCTTATCAAAGCGGCTTTCCGGTTTGTCGGCTTTAACATAGTTGCCGAATACCGAGATATACGCCTTGTACTCATCATTCGAGCGCAGCGAGTCATAAGATGGATCGTCGAGTTCCTCCGACAGCTCTTCGTAGCTGTTGAAGTGCTTGAAATCGGTCAGCACGTGGAGCTTGCTCGGCATCCCCATGTCGCGGGCGACCGTGTCGATATCCTTAACGCTGCCGAGATAGCCTGGAATGCAGCAGAGCGAGTAGCAGTTCGTGATGTCATAGAGCCCGTAGATGTCGTGCACCTGGCGGTTGACATACTCGAACTTCTCGCGGTCATTGGGATCAGTAAGATCGGCGATTCCGACATTTGCGAAATAGGCGTAGATCTCGGAATCGGGGCGCGCCATCGCGTTTTGGAAGAACAAGTCGATGCCACGATATGCAACCTCGATGGGTCGCACCGTGTCGTGGATGCTCTTCATGTTTTCGCTCAAGTTCTTGTCTGCCTCAGCGATCATGTTGTCGAGCTTGTCCTTGAATTCGTCGGACGTAACGTCTCCGGCTGAAATCAACTCCGACCAAACAGACAGCCGCTGCTTGAGTTGCCTGCGGCGGTCCTTAAATTCGTCAGACGACAAAAACTTATTGAATGATTCATTCTTGGGATCCAGGAACTTGGCGCCTTCAACGTAGACGCCGTCCTGGCTGGTGAAGTGAGACAAGTGATCTTTGATCACCTCGTAGCCGACAAACCCGGCGCCGAGGATATCCTTGAGATCAGTTTTCTCTTTGACTTTTACTTCAGCCTGTTGCTGTGGGTCTTTTTCCTGATCAGCCATGATTACCTCTTCCCCGGTTTACAGTTTTTCGACATAGGACTTGATGACATTCAAGAACTCTTCCTTCTTTGCCGGATTCGACAGCTCCTTCTTCAGCTTGGAATTGGGCTTGTCCAGCAGGTTCTTGAAATTGCGCAGGATTTCGACCTCGTTGTATTTTTCCCAGAGGTACTGATTCTTCTTGATGATCTCCATCGATCCGAAATCCTTCATTGAATTGAACTCCAGATCGACCGACTCTTCGGACCCGTCCTGTTTGTTGATCGTGACTTCCTGGGTCGGCCGAAACGTGGCGAACACCTCTTTCAGGTTTTTGCAACGGGTCAACTCGGGTTCGGTCTCTTCGCGCGAGTTCAACTTGGTCAGATAGACCATTTTGTTCGACGGCAAGAGATCGACGGGAATCGAATCGCTCTTCTCCTTGTACTCGGTGGTACCGATGTGGGGGGCGGCAATTCGGAACTGATCTGCCATGGTATCCTCCTGATAGTATCTCTATAACTTGACGATTTCAAAGTTGTCGCCGCTAAGGCGGACTTCGACGCGCGAGCCTTCCGGGAAGCGGCCGTCGATGATGCCGATGGAAAGCGGGTTAAGAATTTCTTTTTCGATGACCCGCTGCAGCGGCCGGGCGCCCATTTCAAAGTTGTAGCCGCGTTCGGCCAGGGCCTTCATAGCTTCCGCCGTACACGAGATCGTCATCTTTTGATCTTTGAGTATCTTGTTGATGACTTTGAGCTGAATATTGACGATGGCGTTAATGCCTTTTTCGGTCAACGGCCGGAAGATGATCCACTCCAGACGGTTGAGAAACTCCGGCCGGAATTTCGCCTTAAGAATCTTCATCATTTCGTCGCGATCGACCGGCTGGTTCTCGCGATAGCAATCCAGGATGTAGTGAGAGCCAAAATTAGAGGTCAGGATCACGATCGTATTCGTGAAATCGATGGTATTGCCCTGACCGTCGGTCAGGCGCCCGTCATCGAGCAATTGCAGCATGATGTTGAAGACATCGGCGTCGGCCTTTTCGACTTCGTCGAACAGCACGACGGAATAAGGGTTGCGTTTAACCTTCTCGGTCAACAAACCGCCGGCCTCGTAACCGACATACCCGGGCGGGGCGCCGATCAGCTTGGCAACGGAGTGCTTCTCCATGTACTCCGACATGTCAAAGCGGATCATGTTCTTCTCATCGTTGAAGAGGAACTCCGCGAGGGTCTTGGCCAATTCCGTCTTACCCGTGCCCGTAGAACCGAGGAATAGGAAGGAACCGATCGGCCGGTTGTGCCGCTTGATGCCGGAACGCGAACGGCGGACCGCTTCACAGATCGTCTTTATGGCATCCTCCTGGTCGATAACTCGTTTACCGAGGTGATCTTCCAGGTTGAGAAGTTTAGCTTTTTCATCCTCCATCATGCGCGACACCGGGATCTTGGTCCAGCGGGAAATGACGTAGGCGACGTCTTCCGTGCCGAGAGTCTGTTTTTCAGCGGTCACAAACTTTTCGAGACGATCAATCTTTTCAAGGTTTTCGCGAAATCGCGTGATCTGGCTCTTGTCTTCGCTCATTCTGCTTTCCGTTGATACCGCTTGACGGTATCGCATACCATCCATGTTTGGGATCGACATGGTTGCCGACCCGATTTTTACACTCTACTCACGCCCACGGTTCAAACGCGACCAACCCAAAGGGAAAAAGTCTCTTCGAATCGGTCGTTAAATTCGCTCAGTCGCTTCTGCACATCTTCTGGAATGGCGCTGTCATCCGTCGCGGCTGATTGCGCCCCCAATTGACCCTTGATTTCCTCCGCCAGCTTTCGCAGTTCCGGAATCTCGTTCTTCGCGCGCGTGCAGTTGAGGCGGAACGAAGCGGCGGCCTCGTCAAGCAGGTCAATTGCCTTATCAGGTAGGAAGCGGTCACCGATGTACCGTTGTGACAGGCGTATTGCCTCGTCCACGACGCCATCAGGGATATCGAGATTGTGGTGCTTACCGTACGTGTCACGCACACCGGAGAGGATTTCTTGTGCCTCGTTGAAAGTCGGTTCTTCGACCATGACGCGTTGGAAGCGCCGGTCAAGGGCTTTGTCCTTCTCGATATACTTGCGGTATTCTTCGAGAGTTGTCGCCCCGATGACCTTAAATGTTCCGCGGGCCAGAGCCGGCTTGATCAAGTTGGCGGCATCCATTCCCCCGGAAGGGTTGCCGGCGCCGACGAGGGTGTGAACCTCGTCGATATAGAGGATCAGATTACCTTTGCCCTTGGAGAGGCGTGAAATCAGCGCGTTGAAGCGCTCTTCGAATTCGCCTTTGTACTTGGCTCCGGCGACCAACTGACCTAGGTCCAACTGCAGCAGTATAGAGTCCCACAATTCCGGGGTGGTCTGCTTATTAATGATCTGCAGAGCCAGGCCTTCGACCAAGGCCGACTTACCAACTCCGGGAGGACCGACGAGGATCGGGTTGTTCTTGCGGCGACGAATCAACACACGAGAGATGTTGTAAATGTCTTCTTTACGGCCGAAGAAATTGTCGTATTCGCCACGACGGGCACGTTCGCACATATCGACGCAGTACTTGATGCCTTCGGCGCCGGCGACAGCTTCTTCACCGTCGGTGACCGTTTGACCGCCGGCAATCGACTGGACAACCTTCATCTCGGCATTGGCATCGATGATCTTGCCCTCATCGAAATCGAGGCGGCGGCGGATCTGCTCCGACAAGGGAGAGTCCGGTGACACCAACACCATCAGGATGTGCTCAGGGCGTACCTCGGAATCTGAGTATTTCTCCGCCTTGTTCCCTGCCGCAACCAACAGCGATTGCAGAGCCGGCGACGCCGAGGGGCGCACTTCATCGGCGGCGGACTTGCCGAGCTTAGATAGCTCGTCGGCAAGAAGCGCCTCAAAGTACTCGGGTTTCTTGCCGAGCTGCTTGAGGATTGCTGCCAGTTCTCCCTCTTCGTCGCGCAGCAAGGTGAGAAAGAGGTGCTGCGGGCGAATTTCCGAATGAAAATAGCTTTTAGCCAGTTCCTGCGAACGCCGAATGGCATTCTGCAGGGTCGTCGAGAACGATCCTAAGTCCATACACTCTTCACGTTGGAGGTGCGAAGTTTCCCGCGATAGATGCGCTAAACTTCAAGGTTACAATCTATCTTCTTCCCTGTCAAGGCGATAATTCGCTGCCGGTGCTTCCGGCAACTGGTTGCCTGACATAATGGCTCTACTATGTCCCACCCTGATCGTTATTGTTTGGTCTTCGGTTCGATTCAGCGGGCACGTTACACTTGATCCTGCCCTTAGCCGCCGAACAGGCGATCAATAAAAGTTTTTTTACGCTTCCGCTCAACTTGAAATGTTCCAGCCCGAAGAAAATCCGCGATGGGCCGCGTGCGATCCTCGTAACCGGCGTCACTGAGATAGCTCGTGAGCCTGTCTTCGACGTCCGTGGCGGTGGCAGGCCGTCTCTCGGCATTGAAGTCGATGCAGGCGCGGACGAGAGAGCCGAGATCCTTCAGCAAGGCCCGAGCTGCCGGGTCTCGATATTCCGGGAAGAGTGCCTCCATTCGATACAAGCGGTTCTCCCGTACATTTTGCCGTGCTTCAAAGATCGTCTGTCCCTGATAAGGGTGGCAGGCTGTCGCAGCCTCGAGCATGATAAGACCCAGCGCATACACGTCGGAGCGGCGATCGGCGTAGCCCGCTTTCAGCAGTTGTTCCGGTGATTCATATGTCTGCGGAAGATACGGCAACTCAATCTGCCGTCGATCGGCAAAGATCGTCAGCTGATTCATGTCAAAATCGGCAAGCAGGACACGGCCATCCGTCGTCAAAAGGATATTCTCCGGGCGTAGATTCCGATGCAGCGGAATCAGGTTCCCGAGGCCGGGAGACGGGCGGAGCCCATGAATCTGGAGAAGGGCCGCAACAGTTCCCAGCGCGATGAGAGCGACCAGGTCGGGGTGAAGCGGCGCGAAGCGCTCGATCACGACGCGCAGGCTCGTTGCCTCGATATATTCGAACTCGAAAAAGCGAATTCCGGCGTGCTGTCCGGCGGCGTTATAGCGCAGGAGCCGATCGCCACGGAATTCCTGAAGAAGTCGCGACAGGCGCTCGAAGGTCTCGCCGATCTCGGGGTGTTGCGAGAGGCGGCGCCGGAGCACCTTCAGGCGCACGGCGGAATTGTCAGACAAACGGCGCGCCCGGAAGCAGTACGTCGTCGGGCCTTCGCCGATCGGATTCTTGTCGATCACGTAATTTTGAAACCGCTCCGGCAGGTCGGGGTGATCGAGGGCGGCAAATTGAGCGTAACGTCCGTGATTATGGCTCGACATCGTCCATGATGCGCCTGGCGCACCATCCAGCTTGGTTACCTGTGTCGGTGCCGCAGCGGCAAAGCGCTTCGGCGTCAGTTGCAAGAAATGTACTTAGAGCCCGAAACTGGGATTGGCGCCGGGAATTCGTTCGTCTTCCACCGTGAAACGAATCACCGTCTGCAGGCCGACCTTAATCAGGTCATTGCTCCGAAGCAGCGCCTGCTCGGAGCGAACGCCGTTAATCGTGGAACCGTTGCGCGACAAATTCATGAAGAGGAAAGTGTCGCCACGTCGAATAACCGCAAAATGCTCGCGGCTGATGGCGGCATCCTCATCGGAGAGCACAAAATCGCAACGATCTCCGGAACGCCCGACACGGAACTGGACAGCCTCGGAGGAGAACTGCCGCCCGCGGTCGGGGCCTTCTTCGACTATCAATAACGGCCTGAGTGCCATAGTCATAGATAATAAGTCGGACGCTGGGTCAAAATCAACACAATTGTACAGTGAGAGTTACGGGGATTCCAATATTCGCTGACCAGCGCCTGTTTACTAGCGACTCTGATCGATGATGAACAGATGCCTAATTGGCATTGTGATACGTCAAAATGACATGTTTTAGATCAATTATTGCCTGAACACTGTCCTTGCTACAAAGTGCTTTCGGGCTGCGAGAATAACCCATATTTTGTGGGTGGCGCAAATCCACGGGGGCGATACGAAGAGGATGAAGAATGTCGGAGCACCAAAGTCAGCAGCCACATACGCACGATGATCGTACCGGCGGGCTTGCCGGGGTTAAGAACATCATAGCCATTGCTTCCGGCAAAGGCGGCGTTGGCAAGTCAACCGTTTCGGTAAATCTGGCGGTAGCACTGAAGCAGACCGGCGCCAGGGTCGGACTCATGGATGCCGATATCTACGGCCCCAGTCAACCGGGCATGTTGGGAGCCAGACACGCGAAGCCGGGAATCCACGGTAACCTGCTTGAGCCGGTGGAGCGATTCGGTGTGAGTTTCGTGTCGATGGGGTTATTAATCGACAATGACGGGCCGGTGATCTGGCGCGCGCCGATGGCGATGAAAATCATTCAGCAGTTTATCGGCAATGTCGACTGGGGTGAGTTGGATTACTTGCTGATCGACCTGCCGCCGGGGACGGGAGATGTGCAGCTTACTCTGGCTCAGCAGGCGCAACTGACCGGGGCGGTGATCGTCACCACCCCACAGCAAGTTGCCCTCGGCGTGGCCGCCAAGGGGTTGAAGATGTTTGAACAGGTGAATGTACCGATCATCGGCGTGATCGAGAATATGAGCGGATTCACCTGCAAGCATTGCGGGCAGGAAACGGAGATTTTCAAGACCGGCGGCGGAGAAGCATTGGCAAAGCATTCGGGGGTACCCTATCTCGGTGCGATTCCACTCGATCCACAGATCATGATGAGCGGAGATACCGGTGTGCCGTTGGTGGAAGACGGAGCCGGCAGCGTCGGCGCACAGGCTTTCCTGGCGGTAGCACGCAGTCTGCAAACGAATGTCGCTCGACTTGCGGCCACGGTTGGAGCCGACGAGCCGGAGCAGATCGAGCTTCGTCAGACCGGCGAGCTGGTCGTTACGTGGAATGACGCTTCACAAAGCGTCTACAACCCGTTCACTCTGCGTATCAATTGCCCTTGTGCTTCCTGCGTCGACGAAAACTCCGGCCGGCGGACGCTTGATCCGAAGCGCGTGCCGCTCGATATCAAAGTATCGAGTTTTGACATGGTCGGACGCTACGCCGTTGCTCTTCATTTTTCCGACGGGCACTCGACGGGGCTTTATTCGTTTAAGCTATTGAGGGAGTTGCCGAAGATTGGCGATGGCGGGTCGTTTGATGTGTAAGTCTGCCCTCCCACCGCAAGCGGTGGGGCACCAGATGGCTTGTCCCTTGCGTGAGGAAGAATACAACCCCCTAACCCCCTTTGCTAAGGGGGAATAGGTTCGACCAAGATCGCCTGATAATTGAAGTCGAGCCAATCGATGCGAGATTAGTGAAAGGAAATAGAGTATGTCTGAGCATGAGATCAAAATAACGGCACAGCTTTTCCCTGACCCCGATGTCTGCATCTTTCGCGTCGATCGGCCGGTGTTTCCGGGCGGCGCATATGATTGCAAGTCCGCGGAGATGGCTAAAGATTCGCCGCTTCTGGAGGCGCTGTTTGCGCTGAAGGGTGTGCGCGAGATCTTCATTACCGGCGATAGTCTCACGATATCAAAGGACTCCGACGAAGACTGGCAGGTGCTGGGACGCGAAGTCGGCAAGACAATCCGGCAAGCGATCAATTCCGGCAAGCCGCTGATGGCGGAGAATCTCAAGCAGCCGATGCCGCCGGATGACGAAATCAAGAAGATCGTCACGGAGATGCTCGAAGAGCAGATCAATCCGGCAATTGCCTCGCATGGCGGGTTTGTCAACGTGGTCGACGTGAAGGAAGGCCGCATCTTCATGCAGATGAGCGGCGGCTGCCAGGGCTGCGCGTCGTCATCGATGACGCTGCGCTACGGCATCGAGCGGATGATCCGCGAGCGCATTCCGCAGATTATCGAGATTGTCGATGTCACCGATCATGGCGCGGGAGTGAATCCGTATTATTGATCCGCTAACAGCATAAACGAGAATCAGACGGGCCGTCGACCAGGTGTCGACGGTCCGTTGTGATATGGGGAAGGCTGCCCAACTGTATCCCGTAGCCCACCCGGAGCGCCAGCGGAGGGTGGGGCCATCTATTGCAGCTCGAATGTGTCTACTTCCATCATTGAGCCTTTCCATCCCAGGTAATTTCGACAACTTGACCACGGCCACTCCTCGGCACTTGTCACCAATCCGCGTTTCACTGGATTCTTGTGGCAGTACTCGATCCGGCTGCGAACCGCATTGACACTGCGGCAATTGTGATCAAAACACCGCCGTTCCCAAGAAGCGTTGCGCTCAATCCCATTTCGTAGGACGCGAAATTTTTTCAGCATCTCCGGATCGACCGATCGC
This sequence comes from uncultured Ignavibacteria bacterium, assembly GCA_964584025.1. Lineage (GTDB taxonomy): Bacteria > Zixibacteria > MSB-5A5 > CAIYYT01 > CAIYYT01 > JADJGC01. The sequence continues at coordinate 42,998 of CAZOYE010000018.1, read as the reverse complement.
AGGGCGCGCAAGGCGGCGTGCGCCGAACGATTCTTGGCGAGTCCGATCACCGGACCCAATTCGACTTCGACAGGAGGGACGACTACGAGATGGACGTGTTCAGGCATGATGACGTAAGCGAGAAGTCTCAGGTTATTTTGAAGACGAATTTCTCTGATCGAGTCGATGACGAACAGCTTCAGTGCATCGTAGCGGAGTGCTGGAATATCTCGATGCGTAACGAAAGTAATGAATCGAGCGCGCCCGTCATGATCGAAGTGGCGAAGGTTCATGGATGCAACAAATGAGTAGGAAGCTGCGAGGGCAATCACATTTGGAGAACCGAATCCCCACCCTCCGCTGGCGCTCCGGGTGGGCTACCGGCCTCCCGTACTTGCCCAGATTCTGTGTAGAAATGGTATTCCTGCGCCATAGCACCGACTGCGCAGAGAATCAAAATTATCAAAGCAGACTCAAGGATTTTCATGTCATTTCTCCTTTTTGATTTCCAATGGATTGATGCGAATAACTCGTTGAACCCCGAGTGGTGGGTAAAGGGCCGCTACAATTCTATAATCTTGAAGATCAACCTTGAGCACGGGTCCGAATGCGAATCCACCACCACCGCCCATGAAGATCGCGAACCGACCGTCGGGAGTAATATCCATATCATTCGCATTGAACCCCGACAATGGCCAGCCACTACCGACGATGTCGTTTCCATCGATAACCCGTCGCATGAGAAAAGTCATCAGATCCAATTCCCAGAGTGCACCGGGATTGTTTAGATTCATCTGGTTAAACTCGACGTAGAATAGTCTTCTTGCATCCGGATGGCGAAAGGCACCGATAACTGGTCGACCCAAATTGAATTGATGCAGCAACTCAAGCGTCTCACTGTCGCGTACCTGCTTGAAACCCGCACCAGTCGGATAGTCTCCGGCAGAGAGAACCAGCAACCTGCCATCAAGTGAAACAGTCGCAGAGAAACTCCGCGCTGCCTGTCCATCCTCGCTCTTCAGTGCGATGTTGGATTCCGAGAATCCTGAAGCGGTCTGTGAGAGTCTCATAAGGCTATCGCGACCAGGGCGAGGGATGAAGGCAGTGTTTGATATTGGATGAGTGCCAGCATCCCCCCAACCATTCGAATCCAACCTTTCGTAGGCAATCGTCAAATCTGGAATCGAGAGCACACGCAGATAGATGCCCCCGCCGGAGAGAATCAGGTGCTTTTCGTCTGAAAACAATTGCAGCCAGTGCCCCCATACACCTTCGATGATCGAGATCGTGTCACCACTGGCGTAGTCAGTCATCCAGGTCCTGCCGGCGCCGGGTTCGCTGACTGTGTAGAAAGCGTAGCGACCATCCTTAGAGAATCTCATATCATTGAAAGGCAGTGTGCCGTAGTAAGTCGAGTCAACGACCTCAAGCGTCTTGGTACTAAAGGTATAGACCCACGACGAATAGAAGCCGCCGACAAAACTGTAGAGGAAGTGGTACTCCTTCTCTTCCGGCGGCTCTTTTTCGGGACAGGTCGGGCAGTCATCGTCGCAGCCCATTAACTGCGCAGCCAAAAGTGCAAGCAGCAAAAAACGGATAGAAGAGTGCTTCACATCGTTAACCTCCAGCTTTGAGTGTTTGCCCACATTGTCGATTGGTCTCCCCCAAGAGAACAACGAGTAGCGTTAAAGAATATGCGTACACCTCATTAACGCCGATCGAACAGGCTTCGTCAACTGCAATCGCGGCGTCTTTGCACGCTATAAAAACAACAGATCGGACTGTCGTGATTCGGCTAAGGTTTTCGTTGCGCGCCATCAAGCCGCTCCGTATACTACTCTATTAGTATGAACGGCGGCGCAAACATTGGCCGCAATTGCCGGTTGTTCCTGGAACAACTGGAGCAAGTCGCCGGACGCTGCGGACGAAATCCGGCAGAGATTACGCCGATCGCGGTCTCCAAAACGATGTCGCTTGACGATGCGTTGGAAGCCGTGAAAGCCGGTTTTGCGGATGTCGGCGAGAACAAGGTGCAGGAAGCCCAGGGTAAGTTTGGCAATGTCAAACGCGACTTCACCCTACATATGATCGGGCACCTGCAGAGCAATAAGGCGAAAGCGGCTGTCGAGTTGTTTGACACGATCCAGTCGGTTGACTCGCTGAAACTGGCGCAGGCGATTGACAAGGAAGCTCAGCGGCTCGACAAAGTGATGCCGGTGATGCTGGAGGTCAATACCAGCCGCGAGGATCAGAAGTTCGGTCTAGCGCCGGAGGATACGCGGGCGTTGTTCGAACAGACGGCAGCACTGAAGAATCTGCGGGTCACCGGATTAATGACGATAGCGCCTTTCGTTGACGAGGAGGCCCCGATCAGGGCGGCCTTCAGCGAACTGCGCGGCTTGTTTGAGCGCATAAAGACGGCGCATCCGGAGGCGACGCAATTTACAGAGCTGTCGATGGGAATGACGGACGACTGGGAGATAGCGGTTGCGGAAGGCGCGACGATGATTAGAATCGGACGCGCACTGTTCGGAGAAAGGACTTACTAAAAATGCCGATCACGCCGGTGGATCTGCGCAACGCACAATTCGAGAAGAAGATGCGCGGCTACAATCCGCTCGATGTCGATGCCCTGGTCAACGAGGCAGCGACGGAGATCGAGCGGCTGATCAACGTCAACAACGACCTGCAGCGGCAGGTGCTGTCGCTGGAAGACAAGCTGCGCACGTTCCAGAATCTCGAGAAGTCGCTCAAGGAGACGCTGCTCACCGCACAACAAGCGGCCGAGGAAAAGAAGAAAGCTACCGAGCGTGCGGCGGAAGTACAGATTCGTGAGACGGAAGCCGTCTGCGCCGAGATGAAGCAACAGGCGCACAAAGAAGTTGAGACGATGAAATTCGAGTTGGCCTCGCTGAAGATGCAAAAAGTGCGGTTCAGCGCCGAGATCAAATCGCTGGTGGACGCGCACCTGAAATTGCTGGAGGAAAAGTCCGGCAGTGAGAATCTGGCTGAAGTTGCCTCGCAGGTTCAGAACCTCAGCACAACAATGAGCGAACCGGAATAGGATTGGATCAATGCAGTTGTACGATAGAATCATTGAAGCGACAAACTTCATCCGCACCAAGACCAAGGCGGAACCGTCGATCGGCATTATCCTCGGCACCGGCCTCGGACGACTGGGCGAGAAGATCGAGCGCGAGACGGCGGTCGACTATCAACAAATACCACACTTCGCAGTCTCCACAGTCGAAGGGCACGCCGGACGACTGATCTTCGGGAAGCTCAAAGGCAAGTCGGTCGTCGCCATGCAGGGTCGCTTCCATTTCTATGAAGGCTACAACATGGAACAGGTGACCTTCCCGGTGCGCGTCATGAAACAGCTCGGCATCAAGGTGTTGATCGTCTGCAATGCCGCCGGCGGAATGAACCCGCAGTTTCGCGTCGGCGAGATGGTCTTGATCACGGATCACATCAACTTCCAGGCGCAGAATCCGTTGATCGGACATAATGACGAACGGCTGGGGCCGCGGTTCCCCGACATGTACAATTGCTACGATCGCGAACTGGTTGATCTCGCGGAACGCACGGCGATTGACCTGGGTTACAGAGTGATGCGCGGCGTATATGCTGCTGTCACCGGCCCGAATCTGGAGACGGCGGCAGAGTACCGCATGCTGCGCGCCATGAGCGCGGATCTGGTCGGCATGTCAACGGTACCGGAGGTGCTGGTGGCGCGCCACCAGGGCACCAAGGTGCTCGGGGTCTCGATCGTTACCGACATGGGATTGCCGGATGATCTGCACCCGTGCAGTCACGAGAAGATTCTGGCGGCCGCGAACAAGACTGAGCCGCTGATGACGGAGATGATCGCCAGCGTGGTCGAAAGGATGCAGCTTTGAAGTTTGACGAACTGAAGTCGAACCTCTCGTTAGCCAAGCTCGAAGAGGAGATCCTCAAGTATTGGGAAGACAACGACACATTCCATGCCGGCGTGCGCCTGCATCAGAATGCCCCACGGTTTACCTTCTACGAGGGCCCGCCGACGGCAAACGGCCGCCCCGGTATTCATCACGTCATCGCGCGCACCACGAAAGACATGGTGTGCCGTTACAAGCAGATGCGCGGCTATCTCGTCGAGCGTAAGGGCGGCTGGGACACGCACGGCCTGCCGGTCGAAATCGAAGTCGAAAAGCAGCTTGGTCTGAAATCCAAAGCTGAAGTGGAAAAATACGGCGTCGCGGAATTCAACAAGATGTGCCGCGAGTCGGTGTTCAAGTACGTCAACGACTGGAATGCGATCACGCGCCGGATCGGCTACTGGGTTGATCTCGACAAGCCCTACATCACCTGCGAGAACTATTACATCGAATCGGTGTGGTGGATTCTGGCGCAGCTGTACAATCGCGGTTTGATGTACAAGGGTCACAAGATTCTGCCGTACTGCCCGCGCTGCGGAACCGGATTGTCCTCGCATGAAGTTGCGCAAGGATACGAAGACGTCAAAGATCCTTCGATCTTCGTCCGCGCCGAGCTGGTTGACGAGCCGGGCACGAAGTTCCTTGTCTGGACAACGACGCCCTGGACGTTGATTTCCAACGTGGCGTTGGCCGTGTCGCCGGATGCTGATTACGTTAAAGTCAAGCATGGCGAAGAGAAGCTGATCCTGGCTGAAGCGCTGGTTGAGAGAGTGCTGGGCGGTCACGAAGTTGAAATTCTTGAGCGCTTCAAGGGTGCGACGCTTGAGCGCAAGAGGTACAAACCGTTCTTTCCGTATTTTGCCGGGAAGTACGATTCAATTTACTACGTAACGCTCGCTGACTTCGTAACGCTGGAAGACGGCACCGGTATCGTGCATATGGCGCCGGCCTTCGGCGCGGATGATTATGCCATCGGCGTGAAATACGGTTTGCCGGTGATCCAGGCGGTTGAGCCTGATGGCACCTTTCCGGCAGCAGTGACCGACTATGCCGGCAAGTTTATCAAAGATGCCGACCCGCAGATCATCAAGGACCTGGACAAGCGCGGTATTCTCTATAAGAAAGAAATCTACGAACACTCTTATCCGTTCTGCTGGCGTTGTCACTCACCGTTGATCTACTATGCGCGCAAGTCGTGGTATATCAAGACTTCGGAACACAAGGATCGGCTGCTGGCACGCAACAGCGAGATTAATTGGGTGCCGCCGGAGATGGGAACCGGGCGCATGGGCGAGTGGCTAGCGAATAACGTCGACTGGGCGTTGTCGCGTGAGCGCTTCTGGGGCACGCCGTTAAATCTCTGGGTCTGTCAATCGTGTGAAAAAATCACGGCGATAGACTCGGTGGCGATGCTGCGCAAGCTCGCGACCAACGCGCCGCAAGACCTCGATCTGCACAAGCCGCACGTGGACAATCTCGATGTGAAGTGCGAGTGCGGCGGCCGTATGGTGCGCGAACCGGAAGTCATCGATGTCTGGTTTGACTCCGGTGCGATGCCCTACGCCCAGTGGCACTATCCCTTCGAGAACAAGGAAGTCTTCGAGCGGAATTTTCCGGCGGATTTCATTTCCGAAGCTACCGATCAAACGCGCGGTTGGTTCTATTCTCTACTGGCTATCAGCACGCTTCTCTTCGACAAGCCCGCCTACAAGAATGTCGCCGTAATGGGCTTCATTCTTGACAAGAAGGGCAAGAAGATGTCGAAGCACCTCAAGAACACGACGGATCCGTTTGATATTGTCGCCAAACACGGTGCGGATGCCCTGCGCTGGTATTTATTGACGGTAAGTCCGCAACATCAGGTAACGCGCTTTGATACCGAAGGCGTCGCCGAAACAGAACGGAAGTTCTTTGATACGCTGAAGAACACTTACGCCTTCTTCGCGATCTATGCCAATATCGACGAGTTGAAAGAGCGCGCGCAGAAAGAGGCTGGCGGAAACCTGCGCCGGTTCCTTGAGTCGAAGGCAGGTGCGCCGGTAGAAATCGACCTTTGGCTGCAGTCGCGGCTGGAGACGGTCAAGAAATCTGTGACCGAGGCGCTGGATGCCTACGACTTGACGCGCGCCTGCCGGGCGATCGAGGAGTTCGTTATGGACGAACTCTCCAACTGGTATGTCCGACGCTGCCGCAGACGGTACTGGGCATCGGGAGACACGCCGGACAAGTTCCGCGCGTACCTTGAACTCTATAGTGCTCTGGTTGATGTCTGTCTCTTGTCTGCTCCGACGGCGCCTTTCTTAAGCGAGCGACTATATCGCGAGTTGGGAGACGGCACATCGATTCATCACCAGCCGTGGCCGGAATTTGAAGAGGCAAGAATCAACCCGGCTCTGGAAGAACGCATGGAAGCGGCGATCAAGCTGGTGTCGTTGGGACGCGCCGCGCGCAACAGCGTTCAGATCAAGGTGCGCCAACCGCTGCAGGAGATGAAGGTCAAGCTTCCAGCCGGTATTGAGGAGAGCAATGTCGAGCCACTGACGTCCGTGATAGCCGAAGAGATCAACGTCAGGAAGGTGACCTTTCTCAAGGATAGCACAGAAGTAGCGGAGTATGCCCTGTTGCCGAATTTCAAGGAACTCGGCCCTAAGGTTGGCGGCGCAATCAAGTCTGTGCAGGCAGCGCTCACACAGTTGACGGAAGCGGATATCAAGAAGTTCCTGGCACTCAAAGAACTGAAGTTGACGGCAGATGGCCGCGTCTTCTCACTGACAAACGATGAGATTCAGGTTCGTCTGACCAGCAAGAGCGGATTCGCTGTGGCTGCCGACGGCGGCTATACGGTTGCATTGACGACCGAACTGACCGAAGAACTCCGTGACGAGGGATTTGCGCGCGAGTTGGTCAACAAGATCCAGAATATGCGCAAGGATGCGGACTTCAATGTAACCGACACGATTGCGGTTACGATTGCCGGCACGCCACGGGTTACCGCCGCAGCGCAGAAACATCTGGATTACATCAAACAAGAGACGCTGGCGACCGATATCACATACGGTGAGCCGAAGGACGGCATAATTCGGGATTGGGATATTAACGGCGAGCCGGCCAAGTTGGCGATTCGGCGATAGAATTCTATTGTTGAATCCTATCACAGGCGATTTCTTTCGTTAATGGTACGAGAACGGAAAGCACTCAGTCGGAATCTGAACGATGCGTAAACGAGACCTGGAGAAATTCGAGAAACAACTACTTGCCCGCCGTGAGGAGTTGGTCAAGGACATGGAGAATTTCAAGGACACGTCGCTCAGCACTACCACCAAGGATGCGACCGGCGACCACTCCAGCTACTCGTTCCACATGGCCGACCAGGGCACCGACGCCGAAGAGCGGGAGAAGGCTTTCATGCTGGCTTCGAAGACCGGCAGGTTGCTCTACCACATCGACGAAGCCCTGCGGCGCATCAAGGATAACACATACGGCAAGTGCATAAAATGCGGTAAGCAGATTTCGGTTGCTCGGTTGCAGGCTGTGCCGCATGCGCGATACTGCATTGACTGCAAATCGCGTGAAGAAGAAGAAAAAGCCGCGAAGATCATTCCACGCCAATAACTCAATGCCACTTCCCGAATCTCTGCGCTGGTCACCGGCAAATCGCTACCTGCTGCTGTTGTCATCGATTTCGGGCCTGGTTTACCTGCTCGACCAGTTCACCAAGGAGGCCGCGCTCAAGTTCCTCAGTCCCGTGTCACACACGCCGGTTTTCGGCGACCTCTTGCGGTTTACTTTGGTCTTCAACGAAGGCGGCGCGTTTTCGACGCGTTTAGGGTCAAGCTACTTTTATACGTTTGCCTCGGTTCTGGTCATGATCATTGTAGTCATCGTGCTTTACCGCGATGCCGGCAAGAATCGCATCCTCGATACGGCGCTCGCGCTGGTCCTGGGCGGCGCGCTGGGAAATCTGACCGATCGCCTGCGCTTCGGCGCCGTGGTCGACTTTATTGACTTTGACTTTCCCGACATCGCGCTGGCGCCCGGCAGGCTTCTCTTCTTCGATTTTCCGGGCTACTCGCTGGACCGCTGGCCGGTATTCAATATTGCGGATTCGGCGGTGTCCGTCGGCATGGTCCTGCTGGTGATTGCCCTGCTGGTCGATTCGCGAAAAAGGCAATGTGTCGTTAATCCAATTGACAATTCCACCGCTGCCTGAGTCGCAGCGCCTCGATCTCTACCTGGCACAAGCAAACCTCGGGTTGTCGCGTAGCCGGATCAAGCGGCTGTTCGGCGAAAAGCGCGTGACGATGAACGGCCAGTGGGTGCGGGTATCGTTTCAGGTGAGCGGCGGAGAGCATATTGAGATTGACGCACCGGACGAGAAACACATCGAATTCGCTGCCGAAGAAATCGATCTCGATATCATTTTTGAAGACGACCACCTTGCCGTCGTCAACAAGCCGGCGGGTTTGGTAACACACCCGGCACCGGGTAACGAAACCGGCACCCTGGCCAACGCCCTCTTGCATCACTTCACCGATCTCTCCACCGGCTACTCCAAGGGCTTTCCAGGGCTGGTGCACCGGCTCGATAAGAATACCAGCGGCCTGATGGTTGTCGCCAAGAGCGATGTTGTCCAGCGGGAACTGGCACAACAGCTCATGAAGCGAACTCTGCGGCGGGAGTATTGGGCACTGATCTGGGGCAAGTTTAAGGAACCCGAGGGCCGTATCGACCTGGCGATTGGCCGGTCGCGGGCTGACCGTAGAATCATGACCTCAGGGAGCCCCAAAACACGCGAAGCCGTTACGCATTATGAAACGATTGAGGAGTTCCTGATATTCAGTCTGCTGAAGATTCACCTCGAGACGGGCCGCACGCACCAGATCCGCACGCATCTCAAGGAATCGGGTCACCCGGTACTGGGTGATCCCGAATACGGCGGACGAGAAAACCGGATCTCCGGCATCGAGGCCCGCCATCGGGGGTTTGTGTCGAGGCTCTTGGAAATGACCGGGCGCCAAATGTTGCACGCCAAGCGACTTGAGTTCGTCCATCCGGTAACCGGAAAATCGGTTGACATCGACGTCGATTTACCGGATGATTTTAAGCAAGTGCTGGACTACGTGCGTCAGTATCGGTAGGAAAGGAAGACTATGCGCAAATCTGTAACGATGCTGTTGCTCCTCGCGTGCGGCTTGTTGTTCCTGCCGTCGACGCCGATAGATGCTGCCCGAAAGCCCCGTCCCTGGCCAGAAGTCAACCTATCAACCTTGCCGTCGGTCGTCGGCATGCCGAATTCCTGGCCCTATGAGATTCAGCACCGCAGTGCAGTCTATCTCGCTGACTTGGACAAGCTGCACGTCGCAGTGAGTTACGGTCGCGGCCGAAATGACAACGATCTGAATCCTCTTTCGGGTAATCTCGCCGGGCGCTATGGGTATTCATTCTACCGTAGAATCGACTACTCCATCGACAACATCAAGCTTGATGTCTACTCACACCTTGGCAAACGCACCTTCGGCTCGCTGTGGGCAACCTATGGCGAAGATGAGAACCGCGACAGCAAGTCCGCCTTCCTGGAAGCCGAGCCCAATCGTGTTGAAGTACGGTCGGCCTTCGCCTGGAATTTCAAACCCGGTTGGACCGCTGCTGCTGCCGGGTCGTTTTCGAATTACCCGTATGCGTACGTATTTGCTCTCCAACCGTCAGGCTCAAGTCCAGCCGATTCGCAGTTTATGCTGCCGGCCAATGTTGGTGAGCACTTCACAGGTACTGTCGATGTCATGAAGCGGACGCAGAAGAATCTCGAATTGATTTTCGGGGCCGAGTTTCACGCCCACTATACGAAGTTCGCTGCGCCGGATCCACCGGATGGCGCAAACTACCGCGATACGTCGGAAGTCAAGGAGTACATCTACAGCACCGCACCGCGCCTGATTGTCAGGAAGACCTTTTCGACCGGCGATTATGTGCGTGCCGGAGCTTCTGTTTACTTCAATCTCATTGACTACCAATACGCCGGAGCAGGACGGTGGGAGTATCCGTCGCTGGGAATACCGTCTTATCGAACACAGACGCTTCTATCGATGGTGCCCAAGTGGAATTTCTACGTTGATGGCAGCCGGCTGTTGGGTGCCAACACAGTCTTCTATTCAGCGCTGCAGTTCACCGGTTACCCCAATCGACTGACTCGCGAGGATACGGATTTTGTTCCGGTCGATCTATCACTTCTCGAAGTGGACAACATCACAACTGTGGCTTGGACGGCGGATATTTCGAGCAAGCTGACTCGCATCTTTCATGGATCGATCGGTTTCACGTTGCGCTATCTCAATACCGGATTTTCAAGCGACCTTGATCCGGCAACGACGCCGGCTGATGACCGCAAGCTTTATCCCAGCTTGCATGTCGGCACGCAAACCCGTTTCTACAAGAGCCTGTGGTGGTCGGTTCGAGTCAACGATTTCCACTTGTACACCTCGGAAGAGGTGGGTACGGCGCCGCTCTTCGAAAATCGTTTCTATTTCGAGACAGAGATTCTATTTCTCGGTTTGTGATTCGGCAGTTCAGCCTGCGGCTGAATTCTGATGGGAATAAGAAGGGCACGCGGTAGCGTGCCCTTATCTGTTGCGATTGTCAACGACTGCTGACTACCAACGTACCAGCCGTTCGGCTTCGGCCATAATCTGGTCGATTTGCGGCAAACAGGCACGGTCGCCGTCGGGGCCGTAGGCGATACGCACATCCGGCGGAGTGATCATGCCGATCGGAGCGTCGAGATAGCCGATCGCGTCTGAAGTCGTAATGACCGCGGCGATCGTGGCGCCGGTACCGCCGGGGAAGCGATCTTCCGAGACGATCAATACACGACCGCAATCTTTAGCCGCCTGGCGAATTGTCTCTTCATCCATCGGCTTGAGCGTGCGCAGGTCGATGACGCGGGCATTGATACCCTTCTCGGCCAGCAATTCGGCCGCCTTCAGCGACATCGGCAGCGTAATGCCATAGGAAATGATTGCCAGATCCGAATCCTGATCGCGGTAGGTCTTGGCCTGGCCGAACGGGATCGTAAAGTCGAGCGCCGGATACGGCCGCTCGATAACTACACCGTCCCAATCGCGACGATTATAGAGCGCGACGGCCTCGCAGAAGAGCACCGGGTCTTTGCAACCCACGGCTGTGCGGAAGAGACCGACGGCATCTTCAGCGTTGGAGGCGCAGACAACGTGCAGGCCGGGAATGTTCAGGAAGGTCCCGAGATTGGCCTCGGAGTGCCAGAATGACCCGGCGCCCTGCTTGTATCCGCCATAAGAACAGCGGATGACCATGTCGGCATGCTCCTGCTTCTTCGAGCGCTGATGAAGCGTGCATATGCGGTCCTTGAGGTGCTGGTAGGCCGGCGACATATAGTCGATGAACTGGATTTCCGGAAGCGCCTTGCGCCCCTGGAATGCATGGCCGGACGCCTTACCGAGAATGCCGGCTTCGTCAAGCGGAGTGTTGAACACACGGTTGACACCGAAGGCACGCTGGAGCCCCTGAGACACGAGGAAGACACCGCCCTTACCTTTCAATATCTTCTGCTCTTCGGTATTGAACTTCATCTTACCGGAGAAATCGGCGACGTCTTCACCAAAGAGCACCACGTCCGGCGTCAGCAGGAAGGTGTCGAACAATGCGTAGTTCATCGCGCGGCGCAGCGTCATCGGACCGAGATTCTCAGGAAGATCGGCGGATGGGCGGGCACCCATTTCGTGATACTTTTTGTACTCTTTCTTGCGATCACCCTTGTAGGCGTTGACGTACTTGTTCCAGCGTTCCTTGGCGCTGTCGTAAGTGTAGTCGGTGACCAGGCTGATAACAAAGTCGCGGGTCTTAAGCTGGCGATCGGCAACGACCTCAGCAGAGATCTTCGAGACCTCGGCGTCGTACTTCTCGTACATACCCTTGATCTGGTCGGCGGTAAGCACGCCATCTTCGATCAAGACTTTGGCAGCCTTAAGAATCGGGTCGTTGGTGTAGTGCCACTTCTGCTCAGCCAGGGCCATGTAGAAAGATTGGTCGTCGGAACCGGAGTGACTTTCTTCGCGCACGACGCGAATGTTGGAAAGCACGGGTCCCTTACCGGAGCGGGCGTACTCGATATTCTCTTTTTGGTGCTTCAGCACTTCCTTGATTTCCGTGCCGTCGAAGTGGTCGATCTTCAATCCGAAGCGTTGGTAGCCTTCAAACGGTGAAGTCGGATCGCCGTCGGGGAACTGCTCTTCCACCGAGACGGAGATCGCCCAGCCGCAATTGTAGATCGAGAAGATGTTACGGGTTTTATCGAATACCGAATAGAAGACCGCGCGGGCGAATTCGGCTTCCGAAGTCGAACCTTCGCCTATCGAAGTGTAGACGACAGCATCTTTCGGCCAGCGACCACCGGGGTAACGCGCCTGCTGCGAAATCGGCGTCGGGTTCTTGATCGCTTCGCCAAGCCCGGCTGCTTCCAGCGCATGCGCGCCGGTCGGAGAAGCCTGGGGCATGATCGATTCCTTGGCATGCGCCGCATGGTGGTGCTGGATCATCCCGCCGGTTGAGGACGAGCGCGGATCGCCGATCGCTTCGAGCATCTTCTGCCGGATATCGATGCCGCGGGTCAGATCCAGAGTCATGTTACGATAGTAACCGAAGAACGGATCATCCTGGCGCAGCAGGAAACCGGTACAAGCGTCGAGGAGTTCCTTGCCGGAGGACCCGATGAAGAAATAGCATTCGCCGCGACGGGTGAGGAGTTTCTCCTCGATCAGGATGCGCCGCGACTTGATCATGATGTCGAAGATGTACTCGAGGTCCTTGGCGGAAAGCCCGGAATACTCTTTCAACGGTTTATCGCGGTCGGTGATGTACTTACCGACCTTATCAAAGGTCTCAACTTGTTGTAGTATTTCTTTAATATCCAAGGTTCTCCTACCTTTCCAGGCGTGAACAAAAATTCGAAAATAAGTACGTAACTTACACCCCTTTAGCTAATTCTCAAAGTGATTTTTTGGCTGGTGCAGAGCCAATAAGGACTTGAGCGACCCATTTAATTGAAATGGGCCGGTCTCGACGACAGCCTCCAACCTCGTGCCCCCCAAGCGTTTCTTTGTGCGATAAGATTTGCAGTCAAACGGCTCACTCCCATTGACTCCCAAGGTTGATGGGAGTGAGCGATTGGACCGCCACGTAGATTAGAAGTAGACGGATAGTCCGAGGCGGACCGAGGTCGCGTCGACATTGATCCCCTTAGACTCCTGCAGACGAGTCACGACTCGCGAGTAGCTACTTCCGGCCAAGTTGTCGCTTCGCACGTTTTCCTGCTCCATCCAGCCATAGACTACCTGCAATCCGTATTCGCCGAGAAGCCCGAAGGACCGATGAGGCCTCCACTCGGCACCGATGGTCATCACCGCTCCGACCGAGAGATCATTGAGTTCTTCTTCCGTGCGGCTCCGGCCGCTCGTCTCGATGGTAGACTCCGATGTGCGATGTGCATAGGTGACAATTGGACCCAGCCCGGCATAGCCGAACGATTTGCCAATATTCCCGATTTGTCGCAATATCTGCCATCGCGCCGAAATCGAGTAACGGCTGCTTGATTCGGCGCGACTCACGACGATGGTCGTATCGTTTCCGTTTGTGTAGTCCCGGATTTCACTTTCGCTGGCTTTGGTTCCGGGATCAAGCGAGAGACTCAGTCCCAGGCGCCACCCGGAGGTCTCAGTCACCATCTTCTTGATCGAAACGACGGAGCCCAGATAACTGAATATTTGCTCGTCAGCGACTGCAAATTGAAGCGCCCAGCGGGCAGGCTCTTGTGTGCCGCTGGAATCGGCAGAAGTTTGTCCGAACAAGGATGATGCACCCAGCACCAGCAATACTGCCAGTGCAACAACGGCCATACGGTTCATTTTGTCCTCCCGTGCGGTTTCTGATATTGAAAATATCCCTTTGCTCAGGCAGTCAGCCTTTCTTGGAGCAGACGACTGTCCCAAACATCGTGAACATCATCGACAATGTCAACAACACATTAATTCAGCTAGAAGGAGTACACGCATCGTTGCGATATATTCCGGAGAATGTGTCATCGCGAGGACTTTTCTTCGGGGTTAGGTTCTGGTTTGGCCAGGAGTTGATAAGACTCAGGTCAATGTCTTTGCGCAGTTAATCGCAAACTGCCGGCACTCGGCCAGCTTGGCGCGATCGTGAACGACTGAGCCAGTTGGTGACTCGGCATGCGCGTAAGTGAACTTCCCCGCTTTCGTTATACCGCACCAGATGAAAAATCCACCAACCGTGCGTTCCGCAGGTTCGAACTTTTCGCGCTCGCCGCCGACAAGGATGTAGGCACCCTTGCAGGAGAGGATTCCCTGGTTGTCAAAGACGGCGCGGCCATTTTCGAAACGCGGTGGGCGCAAGCAGTTGCAGCGATCGATAAACAGCTTGGTTTGGGCCGAGACACCATCGAAGTAGACCGGCGAGGCGATCAGGACAAAATCGGCCGAGCGCAGGTGTTCCAGGACGGGATAGAGTTCATCCTGATAGATGCAGAGCAAAGGGCGCGGATCGATTCCGCATGACTGGCAAGGAATGATATTGAGGTCGTTCAGCCGAACCGTGGCAACTTCCGCATCGGCGATAACCGAACGAAACCCCTTTTCAAATTCCAACGCAAGCAACTCCGTCGAACTGCCATGACGCGGCGAGCCGTTAACGATTAGCAGCTTCTTCTTCATCGAGCAATTGATAGTATTCCCAGAAGCAATTATCAAGTCGCTCCTGCGTCGCTTTCTGCTGGGTACCCAGATCCGAGAGCTTTTGCCAATCGGCGGCAAAGCGTTCGTCGAGCTGGTCCGATTTGATTTGCGCCAGTTGCGCCTCAATACCAGAAATCTCTTCTTCGAGTTCTTTGATCCGGCGACGGCGGGAAGTCGCAAGATTCTTCATCCGGCGCTCTTCTTTGTAGGAATCGCGTTTTTGGCTGCGCTCTCCAGCGGGTCCGGTTTGCGCCAGCAGCCGTTTGCGTTCGACGTATTCGGCGTATTTGCCGTCAAAGTCGATAAGACGGGTATCCTCGAGCGCCAGAATGCGGGTGGCGACGGAAGCGAGAAAGAACCGGTCGTGGCTGATGAACAACACAGTCCCGTCAAACTCCCGCAGAGCTTCTTCGAGAACTTCGCGAGAACCAATATCGAGGTGGTTCGTCGGTTCGTCGAGAATCAGGAAGTTGGCCGGCAGAGCTAAGAGCCACGCCAGCGCCAGTTTCTTCTTCTCGCCCCCGGAGAGCATCTTGACTTGCTTGAAAACGTCTTCGCCGAAAAACAAGAAGCGCGCCAGATGGCTGCGTAGTTTAAAGGCATCCCACTGCGGCTGAAGGTCCCAGACTGTGTCCAGGACGGTGCTGTCAGGATTGAGCATCGCGAGTTCCTGATCGAAATACTCGTAGTCGACGTTGCGGCCGATCTCGACGGAGCCATCCTTGCACTCAATTTCCCCCAGAATGGCTTTGATCAAGGTTGTCTTGCCGGTGCCGTTACGGCCGATCAAGGCGACCTTATCGCCGCGCTCGATTTCAAAAGTTGCATCAGAGAACAAGACGCGCTCGCCGTAAGCAAAGGCGAGATCCTGTACCCGCAAGATCGAGTGATACGAGCGGCGCGAGGCGGTCATGCGAATCGTGGCTTTCTTCGCTTCGGTCGTCGGCGCGCTGAGCCGTTCGAGTTTGGCCAGCGAACGGCGACGCGACTGCGCCTGCTTGGTCTTCTGTCCGGCGATATTCCGCACGATAAAATCTTCGATCCGGGCGATTTCTTCTTGTTGATGCAGGTACTTCTTAAGCTGGAGCCTGCGGCGCTCGGCGCGCTCTTCGCAGTACGCAGTGAAGTTGCCGTGGTACAATTCAAGGCGGCCTTGCTCCAGCTCAACGATCTTGTTGACCACGTGATCAAGAAACACGCGATCGTGGGAGACGACGATCAACGCACCGTCGAAGGATTGGAGGTAGTTTTCCAGCCAGATCGTCGATTCGATGTCCAGATGGTTGGTGGGTTCATCGAGAAACAGCAAGTTTGGCTGGCGCAACAACACCTTGGCAAGCGCCGCGCGGTTGCGTTCGCCCCCCGAGAAACTCGCAATCGAGCGGTGGAAATCGCTCTCCGCAAAGCCGAGTCCGACCAGCGTCGACTTGATCGTGTCGTCCAGCGTATAGCCGCCGCGGACCTCCCACTCGTGCTGCAACTCCCCGTAGGCTTCAAGATCGCCCGCGCTGCCGCCTGCGATGGCTGATTCCATCGATTCCATGCGACTCTTGAGTTCGAGAAGTTCGCTGTAAGACTCGAGCATGGATAGGAAGAGCGAGTAATCGGACGCAATCTCGTCTTCTTGCGATACGTAGCCGACCTTGCATTGGCCGTTTAGCGTCACATTGCCGATATCGGGGTGCACCTGACCAAGCGCGATTTTGATGATGGTGGTCTTACCGGTACCGTTGGGTCCGACGAGGCCATACTTCTCCCCTTTCACGACCTGCAGGTCGACGCCGCGCAGGAGATGGTCATCATTGTAATTCTTTTCAATCCCGGCGAGCTGAAGGTAAATCAACCAGCATTCACCTCCGGCTGGCGGGCAGTAAAGGCGACAGCCATCTCGGCAAGCAAGAACAGGAATCCTGCCAGCAAGAACAGCTTCCACAGCTCGGTTCCGAAGCGGGCTGAGGCAATCGCTTCGGCCGGGTCCTGACCAAAGCCCAGCACAACCACGTTGGCACCGGCCACTTTGGCGCCGATAGTTCCGGGGTCGGTGTATTCGGGAGTTGATTCTGAACTCGGGAAGTTGACGGCAAAGATATCGATCACGCGATTGTCACCCAGGATGCGGTAGATCCCGGTATGATCCAACCGCCCCAGACTGAAAGCAATGGCACCGGCGCGAAGGGCGGCTTCCACTTGTGTCGTGTCTCCATTCGGCGAAACCAGGGAGTACTGCCGGGCATTCTGGGGACCCAGTTCGCGCGTAATCTCATTGCCAGCGATCAGGGTTTCTCGCTGATTGAGCGGCTCTGACACCAAGTACTCAATCGAGCGATTCAACAAGATGACGGAAAGGGGTCGAAACACCAGATCTGAGTAGTTCTCGTCGAGGCTGAAGGTGAAGAGCAGTGCTTTGCCTTTGCCGACAGTGGCTTCAAGCACAGCCGGGGCATTGTCGGAAAACCGGGCAAGTATGCTCGAGCGCGCGGATTCTCGCGTGCTGTAGTGCCCGCTGAATTCGGCTTGCGGCAACTTGTCGCCGCTGAATTGACGGTACGGTGAAAACAACGGGTGCGCTAAATCGAGTTTGTTCAGAAGGTACCTTCCGCCCCCGGTCGCCGGGACAGCCGGCGCCTGGAGAATCTCCAAACCAAACATCGATTCGGCAACTTCATCGCTGAAAGCGGAAAATTCCAGATCAGGCCGCATCAGGAACAAGGCGGAGCCGCCGGTGTTGACGAAGTTACGCACCGCCGAGTACAATGCGGGCTGCGGACGCCCCCTCACATTGAGAATAATCGCATCGAATTCCATGAGATTGGCGGTTGCCGCCTGAAGCGTGCCAATGATCTGAACGCTTTTGGCCAGCGACTGGCTCTCGCTGGGAGCCAAAGCGTTCTTCAGATAGAATGCCTCGCGGTCATCGTCGGACACCAGTGCGATTTTGCTTCCGGAGGGAATTCGCATGGCAAATCCCGCACGATTGTCAGCCAGGAGATCATCGTCATCAATTGACAACTCTCCGTAGAGATACCCTGGTTCCGTCGGGGTGTGTTCGAAAGAAACGCGGCCCGTGCCGGATGGCGGTACCGAAAGATCGGTTTGCGCGATGCGGCGATCGTTTACATCGAGCGAGACGAGCAGCTCTTCCGGCTCGTCTTCCTTGAGATTGTGAATCTCGCCCTGAACCGTAAACGAGCGGCCAGCCGTGATGATCTGGTTAGGAAAGATCACTTTGTCAACCGCTGTGTTGCTCACACCATCCAGACTCGTCTGCGTGAGGAACAGCTTCACATCGAGTTTTTCCGCCTGGAAGGACTGATACTCGAAGTTCCTCCAGGCATCGCCCTGAAAGTCGCTGAGCAGATAGACCTCGAGGTTGGGATCCGTTGCGGCGCGAAGAATCTCGAGTGCGCGAGCAAAGGCAACTTGCGGCTCCGTCTCCGAGGCTGATGGCATCAGTGTTTTGAGAAAGGTGCTGAGTCTTGCAAAATCCGAAGTCGGCTCACCCGAATCGTAGCGAATAGTCGAGCCGAAGCCGAGGATGACGACTTTTTCCTTCTCGGCAAAGTTCTTCAGAATCGCTTCCGCCTTTTCGATGCTGCGTTCAAAGAAACTCCCGGAATTGGTCTCAGTTTGGCAGGAGCCGGAAACATCGATCATGATGACCGCGGTCGTCGTCGTCTTACCGCCCAGCGCCGGAAGATAGCCGCCTTCGATCGTTGGCCGCGCGAAGGCGAAGGCGATCGCAAGCAAAGCCAGCGTTCGCAAGATCAGCAGCAGGATCTGGCGGATCTTGACCTGGCGCATACGCGTCTTCTGCAGTGAAAGCAGGTACTTGACGGTCGAGAACTCAATGATCTTGACTCGCTGTTTGTTGAACAAGTGCAATAGCAGAGGGATCGAGGCCGCTGCGGCAAAAAGGAGCAAGAAGGGATTAATGAAATTCATCGATCTGGATGCATTTCCCAGTTATAGCCATTGACTTGGAATCTCACCGAAGTTCGCGTGATTGCAGGAATCGGCCCAAGTTCAAGCAATAAAGCTACAAGCTTCTACGAATGAAAGCCCGATTAGTTCTTAAAGGGAGTTTTTAGGTAGTCCTGTGCCGCTTGTCGATCGAGGTAGGCTGTTGGCAGCCTAAGGACTTCTTGATAGTCTTCTTTCGCGCCCTTGCGGTCCTTTTTGAGGTCCTTTGCCTGGCCCAGGGCCAGGAGTATCTGTCCCACATAGAACATCCGCTCTTCAAGAAACAGCGCCATTTCGAGGTGTTCCAAGGCAACGTCGACTGATCCCAGCCGCAGCGCTGCCTTTCCGACACGCAGATACTGAAGGGGATTATCGTTGTTGGCCGCTAACAAGACCTTGCTGTTGTCAAGAGCGAGTTGGTAGTAAGCCGACGCCGAATCCTTTCGCCCCAGAGCGAGATAAAGGTCGCCGATGACGAGATCATAATCGATCTGGAGGCCGGGAGTCCGCGTGGCCTTGCGCACGGCCTGCATCAATTCCATTGCACGCTGGATATTCCCCCGGGACTGCTCGATCTGAGCGAGTTTCGCCGTCGCTTGATTCGCAATTGAATCGTCCTCGGCGATCGGAGCAAAGATTGCCGCGGCCTCGTCAACCTTGCCGGCCGAAAGCAGGAGGTTAGCATAGTAGATGCGGGTACCGAGATCGCTTTCGGGTCCTGATGCTGACGGTCTAATGAATTCAGCAGCCTTTGCGAATTCGCCAAAGGTATAGTAGAGACTCGACAGCATTCGCGGCGCCCAGGCAGTGTCTTTCAGTTCTTCGTATGCTATGCGCGCAAAGGGCAGGATTTCTGTCGTCTTCATGAACATCTGCGCCCGGGAAGCGAAAAAGCTGAGGGCGCCATAGGTATAAGAAACGGTATCTACATACTGGCGCCACTCGACTTCGACACTTGCCAGTGGTTCATTGTAGACGCGCTCGAACACCGCCGGCAAAGTCAGGTCGGTGGATTCCTGGTACAGACTCACCAGCTTGCCGCGACCACGAGTGTTCAGCAGAAAGTTGACGAAAGAGCCCGCGATTCCTGATGACACGTTGCGGTCAAGGGCGCGGTAGTCCCGTGTGATCGCCAAGCTCGTAATCTCAGGCAACTGACCGGACTTAGCGAGAGCTTTGATCGGTAACTCGGCATAGTTAAGGCTGGCAACCATGCCTTCATGGAGAAAGGCCGGAGCGTATCCCATGACCCGCATCAGGCGCAGCATGTAGACGACTTCGGGGTGAAGCTCGTTCACGCCATGCGTGAAGTGGGCAAAGACGCTGTGGCGGGCATAGTCGAGCGCGTTGTCCCAACGCGGATCCCACCCGACATCCGGAACCCGGCACGGTGAGATATAGAAATTGGTCTTGGTGCGATCGCTAAACTGGAAGCGTTCGACGAGGCCGTCGTAATCGCGCTCGAAGGCGTCGCGAATCTCGTTCCAGCGATAATCACCAAGCGACTGGCGAACGAAATAGAAATCGAAGTCACCCGAGGGGTCATATTTGAAATCGTCGCCGGCGAAACGATACTCGCAATCCGGGACAAGCGTACCCAGCGAATCGAATTGCATGCGAATGCGATAGACGGAGCCGGAGCGGACAAGCGCCGAATCAAAGAACACGGCGGCGCCGCGAAAGATCACATCTCGACGGAAGAAGTTGCGCGGCGGGTTGCCGTTGCAGAAGACCTGAGAATGCAGCTGAACAACCGTGTCATGAAGCGCCGACGCGGTCAGTTGATAGCTGAAATTGCCCATGCTGAACTGAAAATCACTATCCAGCAGAGCCCCGTAGGAACGGCTGTCGACTACGGTCCAGTTTCCATCCTGGGGCCGCTCCAGGAATTCGCAGGTAAAAAATGCGGCCGGTTCAGCTTTCGTGGGTGAATCAATGAATATGCAGATCAACGCAAGTACGACCAGTGCCGACCTCAAACGGTTCCCTCGACTTTCTTTCGCAGCAGGTCAATCACCTTGTTCTCCGTCAGGATCGGTATTACGTCGAGCGTGTCGACACTGCACGCGGCGATGATGTCAGCGCCGTATCCCAACTCGCGCAAGTAGCGTGCATGATCGGCGCGGCTGACGACGGCCTCGACTGAGTCCGCCTGATTCTTATACCACATGTGTGCCACCTGCGCCGCATCGTTGTCGGTCTGAAACGTCCCTGACGTGACGAGTTTGTCGATCAAAGCGCCGCCGCAGAAAGTGTCCTCCAGGGAGAAATTCCCCTGCCTACCCGCACAGACGATGGCGACATCTTTTTGTGCAATCAGGATCGCCTCAGCCACCGCAGAAAGATTGACGAACCCGCAAATCATCGTCTGGATGGCCGATGCGCACCTGAGGATTGCGCGGGATCCATTGGTCGAGGCAAAGATCAAGACCTTGTCACGGACGACTTCGAGAGAGTATTCCGCGGGGGAATTGCCGAGGTCAAAGCCTTCGACCTTATTGCCATCTCGCTCACCACAGAGCAGCACTTTGGCGCGGTCGAGATTGGCTCGCATCGCCGCCGCATCGCCGGTGGCGCCAACCGGGACGATTTCACGACACTCGTTTTGAATCGCGGTGCAGATCGAAGTTGAAGCTCGCAAGACATCAATTACGACAGCAATGCGCCCCCGCAGCTTGGCGTCAGTCAGTGGCTGCGGAGTGAAGTAGAGCTTGACTATCATAGCCGACTATTTGTGGGTTCCGTTCTTGTAAAAGGCGCCTTTAATGACCTCGGCGGCGCATCGTTTGCCGCGGATGTCAATCTCGACCACGTCACCGACCTTGCCGTGCTCGCGATCGATGTAACCGAGCGCAATGCCCTGTTCGATTGACGGACTGAAACAGCCCGAGGTGACTACGCCAACGTTCTTGTCGCCGATGAAGATCGGATAGCCGTGGCGCGGGATCGCCTTGTCCTTTAGCATCAGAGACTGCAACCGGCGAGCTGGCTTGCCTTCCTTCATCTTCAGGATCGGCTCACGGCCAATGAAATCACCTTTTTCGACCTTGCAGATCCAACCCAGTCCGGCTTCGATCGGATTCGTGGACTTGTCAATGTCGTTTCCGTAGAGCATGTAGCGCATCTCGAGTCGGAGACTATCACGCGCGCCGAGGCCAATGGGTTCAACGCCGAAGGCCTTGCCCGCCTCAACCGCCTGATCCCAGAGTTGGGTTGCGATTGCCGGGTCACAATAAATCTCGAAGCCATCTTCGCCTGTGTAACCCGTGCGGCTAAACAACGTGTCACGACCGCAGAACTTCGCCCGGCCCGATTCATAGTAACTCATTGCCGCCAGGTTGAAGTCTGTCATCTTGGCAGTTGTGGCTTCCGCGTTCGGTCCCTGGATCGCCAGCAGGCCAAGTTCGTCGGAGCGGTTCACCAATTCGACGCCGGCGGGTTTATGCTGCATGAGCCAATCGAAATCTTTATCGATATTGGAGGCATTCACAACGAGCATGTATTCATCCGGCAAACGATATACCAGGAGATCATCGACAATGCCGCCATCAGGATAACACATTGCAGAATACTGAACTTGCTGCATGCGCAACGTGGATGCGTCGTTGGTGGTCATCTTTTGGATGAACTCGAGGGCTCCGGCGCCACGGACGAAAAACTCGCCCATGTGCGATAAGTCAAAGATTCCCAGGCTCTTGCGGACCTGTAGATGTTCCTGGTTTATCGAATGGTATTGAATCGGCATCAGAAATCCGGCAAATTCCACCATCTTGGCGCCGAGCTTCTGATGACACAGAGTAAACGGTGTGTTCTTGATTTGAGTCATGGTAGGTCAACCCAACTTTCTCCATCCCAAACGTTCGTCCCATATTATGCAGACGATGAGCGACCGTCAATCGGTTTTTCCACCGCTGAAATCTGCGTCGTCGCCGACCATACCATCGAATTCACACAATCAAAAGTGCTGTGCCCTCTCGTACAACGATGCGATGATTGAACAGAACCCGACGATTGAACCGCAATCGGTGATTTCGATTCTCACTCTCTTTTGGAATCAGTTCGACCTTGCGATGAGACCGTTCCAGACATGAGCGTTCTTTTCCCCTTCTCCGAATACTGGTGGTTCTATCTCGCCTTCTCGGGGTTTGTTCTCCTGCTGCTTGCTCTCGACCTTGGAGTCTTCCATCGGAAAGCGCACGCGGTTTCCAACAAGGAGGCGGCGACCTGGAGTGTCATCTGGATCGCGCTGGCGCTGCTCTTCGCCTTGTTTCTCTACAAGTACTCGGCCGCAAGTTTTGCCGACAACCCTCGCTTGCAGGCGATCCCGGGATTCGATAGTCAAGCGGCGGCAAAAAGCGTTGCGCTGGAGTATCTCACGGGCTTCATCGTTGAAAAGTCGCTGGCGGTCGACAACATCTTCGTTTTTGTTCTGGTGTTCAATTATCTGGCGATCCCCCTTACTTATCAGCATCGCGTATTATTCTATGGCATCATCGGGGCACTAATCTTCCGCGCGATTTTTATCGCACTGGGCTCCGTGCTCTTGCAGTATCACCTCGTAGTTTATCTCTTTGGCGCGTTCCTGATCTTTACCGGCATCAAGATGATGTTTACGCCGGACAAGGGGATTGCCCCGGAGAAAAACCCGCTGGTTCGGTTTCTGCGTCGTTTCTTCCCGGTAACGCCGACGATCGAAGGTGAGAAGTTTTTCCTGAAACGCGAGGGACGCTGGTTCATCACGCCGCTGATGATCGCCCTGGTCCTCGTGGAATTCTCGGACATCATTTTTGCCGTCGACTCAGTGCCGGCCATCTTTGCCATCACGAAGGAGCCGCTGATCGTATTCACGTCAAACGTCTTCGCGATCCTCGGCTTGCGGGCGCTTTATTTCTTGTTGGCCAATATCGTTGATCGCTTCCACTTGCTGAAGTACGGATTGGCGACCGTGCTGGTTTTCGTCGGCCTGAAGATGGTCTGGTTGAATAATGCGTTCGACGGCAAGTTTCCGGTTACATGGTCGTTGGGGATTATCGGCGCCGTGATCGCGATCTCAGTGATTTTATCCTGGTTAATTCCCCCGCGTACGAAGCCTTCGCCTTAGTCGGCGCGAATCCAGTTGATTCGAAAACCCTCGCGAATACCGTAACGGTCAACAAAGCCCGCATTAACTTCTACTACATACTGCGCTGCTGCCGATGATGGGTAGCTGGTCTCAGCATAGGGGGTGGTATTCTTGTGAATCGTGACGATTTCGCGATTGGAGTTTACAAAGAGCATGTCGAGAGACAAGATTGTGTTCTTCATCCAGAAAGCTTGCATGGCCTCGTAAGGAAAAATAAAGAGCATGCCTTGATTGATCTCCATCCGATCCCGATACATCAGGCCCCGATTCCGCTCGTCGTTATTCTCGGCGATTTCGGCATCGATTGTGGCGACGATTCTTCCTTCCGGGTCGAAGAAACTCAAGATGGCTTCGCGTTGGAATTCGAGTCGCAGCATCATGTTGTCCGGTTTTTGTGTAGAACCGTCGGGTGATGACTTCTTCTCGTCGCCGTCGCGTACCAGCGTGATCGCCATTACGCCTGCCACTGCGAGGACAACGACATAGATCACATATCTCATCCCCGACCCGGATTTCTTCACAGGCTCTTTGGTTCTCTTCTTTCTTTTCTTCGTTTCAGCCATTGTAAATTCTCGCTGCATCAGCCATCGGCCGTGGTTCACATCAAGAGACTCTCAGTCACCTAATATAGGTGGTCGGCACAGCCCAGAGTAACTACTTCACTCGCTGGAAAACAAAATCGACCCCGGCAATCTTGCCCTTGCGGATTCCCTCGATGCGCGCGTGGAGCGAATCTGCGGGCAATTGACGGTAGATGATCCGCGTGGGGAAATCGTGAGCAGGATTCTCAAAAACGGTCGCGATTGAATCCTGGCTGGTCATTTTGAAGTAAACCGGCGCAGCATTGTGAGCAACGTCGGCAACATAGAACAAGCCGCTGTCGCTGGCGACAATCGATAGTCGCTCGCTAAACGTCGTGTCTTTTCCTTCAAGGGTGAAACCGACGCCGCTAAACTTGTCTTCACCCGCTTGCTGCCAGAATTCATAGTTCGCTCGCCCTGCCTGGGTGGATTTCCAGGTGCCGAGTAACCAGTCGAGCCGCTTGATGCTATCGCGACTCTTGACGAGTTCCGTACTCTCAGCTGCGGTTAGGCAGTCGGGCAACGATGCGATACCTATAGCGCACAACCAAAGAGCTATTTGTTTCATCATGATGGCTCCATTCAAATCTGTAAGAGGCAGGGGCCTCGGTCTCCCTCAAGTCAAAGTCTAACTTCGAGCTGATCGATACAGGGTGAAATACGTCGTCTTTGTTGTCGATTTTTCTGCGTTTCAATCAAGAACATCGTCATTGTCGTCGATAAAAAACAACGACAGTCGACAAGCTCATTGCACCTAATATGTGGCCCCGACGGGTCGATGTATACTCAATTTTAACATCGAGGCCTGACATGAAGAGACTCTTCTTACTCCTGCTCGCCGCGAGCCTCATGACCTCCACAGCAGTTATGGCTGAGAACGAACAAACTGGTTTGCGGCGCCAATCTCAGCTTATGGGTGGCATAAGTCTGGGTTACTTTGGTGGTTCCGGCCTGCACTTCAGCGTGACGGCGCTGGACATTGCCCAGGACCTTCCTCTCTCTTTTCGGCTTGGAGTCGGCTATACCCGCGTAGAGCCCGGCAAACCAGACGAGGCGAGGCGGATATTCATCAATAATGCTACAAATGGTACTCCCACAGAAGCGGGATGGATGTGGGACTATCGCTTTGACATCCTGATTCGCACTAAGGCCTTCGGACTTAAGCAGGCGAACTTCTACGTTGGCCCGCGACATGTCCGCTTCACCGGAAACTTCAACTATGTCGGTGGCAACGAAGACTTTGATGTTACCAGTCATCAATGGGGCTTCGGTGCAGGATTGGAAAACGATTTTGCGATCAGCCGCAGACTTGGAGTGTTCGTGTCTGCAGGTGCTGATTATTACACTTCGAATTGGCTCGTCGGCCACGACACCAAGTACAATCCGGACGGCGAAATCGTTAATCAGCAGGAAGACTACACCTGGGACGACGCAGACCGGGCTATCAGCCAGCCGAAGATTGAGCCGCGTTTGATGCTGGGGCTTAGCTGCAGGTTCTAGGTACCAGAAACGTACGGAAAGAATAATTAGCTCGGCAGATTCCGAAGGTCAAGAGCGCAAGGACAGCCTGCCGAACCGTCGGCTGTCTCCTCTATAGAGCAAACTCTGTATTTGGATTCGGATCTGGGTACAAATTCGCACTTGGTGCGGGCCTTTTGCGCAAAATCACATTGACAGAATCTACCCCTGAATCTTATCTTTAATCTAACACAACGGATCCACCACCATCAGTTTCAACCTTGGCGGTTACCTGCCGCAGTCGGGAACGAGTCTGCTCTGTTGTCGGTACTTTC
This sequence comes from uncultured Ignavibacteria bacterium, assembly GCA_964584025.1. GTDB lineage: Bacteria > Zixibacteria > MSB-5A5 > CAIYYT01 > CAIYYT01 > JADJGC01. The sequence continues at coordinate 16,868 of CAZOYE010000018.1, read as the reverse complement.
CTTCTCGCCAGAGACCTTTGAGACGAGGTGTGGCTCCAAGTCCATGCCCACACACCATTATCGCGGAGGTTAGAGTGAGAGATCGTCGGCGCAGTGCGCTCAGAAAGTTTCTGTTAGCTGTCTGCGGACTGGGGCTCATAGTCGTTTCGAGTCGAGTACAGGCCTTTCCGAATGTCTTCATAAACGCCAGTCCGCCCTTCACTGAGCAGAACAACAGCGAGATCGCCAATAGTGAGACCGCACCGGGAGTGCTTTACTCGGTCTGGACCGAATACGGCGGCGGTGGCTTTGGGGCCTCGCTGATCGGTGTTGGCATCAGCGTCACCGGCGGCGCTGCCTGGGGAGCCGGAGTGATTGCAGCGACCCCGCCATATCCGTTTGAATGGAATCCAGCCATTTCCGCCCACCCCGGCGGGGGATTCTTCGCTGTTGCGGCGGCATACGGTCCCGGTGCACCGTGGGGAGCGCTGAATCAGATTATGGCGCATGCCTCCCCCGGGGGCGGCGCGCCCTTTGCAGCCGGTGTGCCGGTATCCGCAGTTAATGCTCCGGGATTCAACTGGTATGACTACCCCGATGTTGCGGTGGATGATTTCCCGGCGAATCCGCCCTTGAGTTTTGGAACCGTTCACACAGCGTGGGTCGAATATATAAATGGGAACGGCATAGACGGAGACGGCAACGGCAATCCCTTTGACGACCCGGCACCCCCTGGTGACGGTTTCACAATCCAGTATGCTTATTCCCGAACCGCCGCCGGTCCACCGCCATTGTTCCCGGCGTTTAGTCCGCCTGTCGTACTTGGCGGCGGTGCAGTGTTTGGCAATGAAGTGGCCGCTTACCGCCCTTCGGTCGCTGTCGTTGGTCCGCCCGGGAACGGCGTGATACCTGCGGGCGGCGTCTACGTCGGGTGGACAGACGGCATCACTGCTTTCATTACCGGTTCGCCCGCTCCGGGTGTAGCGTTTGGTCCCGTCGTGGCCATCAGCCCGATAGCCCCTGTACCACCAGTGATCCCACCGGGTGTTGCTGCAGGAACGAACATCACGATCGGCGTCGCGCCCGCGGGCAGCCCCTGTCCGGGAACGGTCTTTGCCGCGTGGTCGAGCCCGATGATGGGTGATATTGATATCTTTTTCTCTTCGAGTCCGACTGGAGCCGCAGGCACCTGGACACCGCCGGTACGCGTTAACCAAGACCTCGTTGGGAATGGGCGCGACCAGTGGGCGCCTTCGATGTCCGTGGATCCCATGACAGGTCGGATCACGATTGTCTATTATGATCGCCGCCTGGATCCGACCAACACAGCAAGACAAACCTGGGTTTCGACATCGGCCGATTGCGGCGTGACCTGGGTGGATTGTGTGCTTTCGAGCGTCCCACCGTTGGTGCCGGCTTCGACCTTCCCGATGCCCCCAGCCCCAATTTACATTGGTCACTACTTAGGTGTTGATCTCAATGCCGTGAACGGCTTCAGTTCATCGTGGAATGACGAGCGCGCAGGGGGCACCGACCAGGACATCATCTTCGAATTCGCTCCGTCGTGCGCGCCGGATGCCGACGGCGACGGTGTGCCTGATGCCACCGACAATTGCATCAGCATTCCCAACCCGGGCCAGGCTGATGGCGATTTGGATGGTGTTGGCGATGTCTGCGATAACTGCCCTACGATTTCAAACGCCGGTCAGGCCGATGGGGATGGCGATGGCATCGGCGATGTCTGCGACAATTGCCCGGCGCTGCCTAATCCTTTGCAGGCCGATTCGGATGGTGACGGCGCAGGCGATGGCTGCGATAACTGCCCGGGTCTTCCCAATCCGGGTCAACTTGACACCGACGGTGATGGCGTTGGCGACGTTTGCGACAATTGCCCAACCGTGGGCAATCCAGGGCAAGCCGATGGTGATAGTGACGGTGTAGGCACTGCCTGCGACAACTGTCCGACAATTGCAAACTCGGGCCAGTCGGATGTCGACAGCGACGGTCTGGGCGATGACTGCGATAACTGCAAGGTAGATGCCAATCCGTTCCAGGAGGATGTCGATGGCGACCTGGTCGGCGATTCGTGCGACAATTGCCTCACCATTCCAAATCCAGCGCAGACGGATACGGATATGGATGGCATCGGTGACGACTGCGATTCGTCCAGTTGTGTCTGTATTCCGGGAGATGCCGACGGGAATGGGATTATCACAATCTCGGACGCCGTCTTCGTCATCAATTACATCTTTGGTGGTGGACCGACACCGTGTAACGGTGACGCTAATTGTGACTGCATCATTACGATTTCAGACGCCGTTTACTTGATTAACTACATCTTCGGTGGTGGGCCGGCGCCATGTGATTGCGCGACTTATATCCTACTCTGTCCATAGGTAATGGTCAGAACATTGAGCCTCGAGGGGTGCGCTGATGCGCACCCCTTTGCTTTTGGATTCAAATGTGATTGACGATTCTTGAATCGCCGACGTAATATATACTGCACATATGTGCAGTATATGAAGCAGTTAGAATTGGATATCAGGGATCTTGCGGCGCCTTCTCCAAAGAGCCCCCTCATAATCGCCCCGACTCCTTCAATGGAAAAGGGTGAAAAGACGGCGGCCCTGCGCGAGTTACTTAGGCAAAAATGGCCGGAGGCGGGATTTGTCGACCAGTTTGATCCGCGAACCTGTTTTCACGTTCAGCTCGAACAACTAAACACCGTGTTTCCCGCGCGGGGAATTCCGTACGGACAATTGGTGGAAATCACCGGCGGGGTGTCTTCGGGAAAGACCGGGCTTTTGTTGCGTACGCTGGCGGCGCTGACACCAGCGGCTCGCGTTGCCTATGCAGATTGTGCGGGGACTTTTTTCCCGCCGGCGGCCGTAGCGGCGGGGATCGACCCGGAGCAGATTCTCCTTCTGCGCTGCGAACATATCGACGAAACGATTCGCGGTGTGGAACTCTTGTTGGAAACACGCCTAATCAATTGCGTGGCATTTGATCTGGTGGGTGTGCACGAAACACTACCGCGCATCTTGCTGCATCGCCTGCGGCAGCAAATCGTGCGGGCCAAAGCTCTGGCGTTCTTTCTGACCGACGAAACGGCGCATTTGCTGCCCGCCAGTTTGATTTCGTTGCAGTTGACGGTACATAAAGTAAACCGGCAGACACTGGAGGTCATCGCCACCCGTAGCCGTATCAACAACGAAGGCGCGAAAGGAAGGCTCCGTCTTGAAGCTGCCTGACCGCCATTTTCACGTACCGCAGATGTGGCGGACGATTGTGCCGCGACGAGGAAAGCTAAGCTCCCACACCCCCAACACCTCCCACTCAAGGAAGAGGGGAAAAGAAACGAAGGGAGATTTTCAACTCCCGTTTAGTGAGACGAGGGAGGAAGATCAGCAACGATTGCAGGCAGGGCGGGTGCTTTGCGTGTTGATTCCACGATTCGGGCTGGCACTCCAGAGCCGGGAAGATCCCCACCTTCTTCTCCACCCCGCAGTACTGACCGAAGATAATGCCGACACCGCCTTGGTTCTGGAGGTCAACGGCAAGGCAGCCAAGTCAGGAGTGGCGACGGGAATGACGGCGGCTCAGGCGGGTACGCTGTGCACGGGGTTGATCGTTAAATCGAAAGATTCTGCAGGGGAAGAACGCGCGATGCAGGAATTGTTGACCCTGCTACAGACGATCGCACCGCTCATTAAGGTTGATACGCCCGGCGTGTTTTTTGTCGCTGCTGAAGGCTTCGACACACTCTACGGCGGCGAACAATCCCTGGCCGAGCGCGTCATCCGCGCGATCAGAGAATTCGGGGTTGTGGTACAGGTGGGTATCGGCGACAATCCTTTTGTGGCGCGTCTGTCGGCTGAATTGACCCGGCCGTTTTCGTTGCAGTCGATTCCCCTCGGTGCAACCCGCAATTTTCTGGACCCGCTCAAAATCAAGCATCTCCCCGTGGCTGAGGAAACGCAGGAACAGCTTTTGGCCCTGGGGATTCGCACCATTGGTCAGATAGCCGCCTTTCCCGCCAATGAACTGGTGGCACGTTTTGGTGCGGACGGTGCCTTGATCGCGCATTTGGCGCGCGGCGACGATCCGCGTCATTTTGTCCCGTTGCCGCCGGAAGAGGATCTGAGTGAAAGACTGGTCTTTGATAACCCTTACGACGACTCGTCATTGCTCCTTAATCTCGCCGAACAGGCGATCACGCCGTTGTTTGCACGATTGGCGCAACGGGGATTGGGGTGTTGCCGCCTCGCCGTGCGATTGAGCTTTGCCAATCGTTCGCAGCAGGTGCTTGAGTTGGCGGTTGACAAGCCGACGCTGTCGTGGCGCAAACTTCGACGGCAATTACTTCTGCAGCTCGAATCCGCCCGGTTTCAGGAGGCCGTGGTGGAAATCGCCGTCGCGCCATTGCTCACCGCACCCTTAAGTGTGAGACAGCTTGACCTGACCGCCCGCGTTTCCGGGGCAACAACAACACCACGCGCTTTTGAGCAGAGAATTTTGCGGGCGTCATTGTTCCGGATCGGGGTTTGTTCGGCCGTTGTGCCGGAAGCAAGTTATTCGCTGACGCCTTTCAACTTCGACTTCGGAGCGGCGGAAAGTCCTAGTTCCCTGCTTCTCTCAGGAGTGAAAGGAACGAACACGCCCTCGGGTCCGGAAAGCAGCGCACCGGCGTTTGCCATGTCGGGAATCACGGGACTAAGGACATTCCAACCCGTAAGACGGATCGAAGTCATCAGCGAAAATGATCAGCCGCGTTCGTTAATCATCAACCGGCAGCGTCGGCGGATTGTCCGTTGTCACGGCCCGTGGCAGATTTCCGGACAATGGTGGCGCGATACCTTTGTACGCGACTACTTCGAAGTTGAAACCGAGCACGCGGAAGTATATCTGATTTATCGCCTCGCGAGCCCCCATGTTCCTGACACAACGGTTGCGCAGGGAAAAGTGGGGGGACTGACAAGTGGGAAACCGTCAAAGGCGGCGGTAGCAGCGTGGTACTTGCAGGGGGTGTTTGATTGAATGAACTACATCGAGCTGCATTGCCACTCTAACTTTTCGTTTCTGGATGGCGCCTCGCACCCAGAAGACTTAATCGAGGCCGCGGCACAGCTATGCTATCCGGCGTTGGCGTTGACCGATCATAACGGTCTTTACGGAATCGTCCGCTTTAACCAGGTAGCACAACGCAAAGGAGTACGGCCGATTTTCGGCGCCGAGATGACGCTCGATACCGGCCATCACCTGGTGCTTTTGATCAAGGATGGGATCGGCTACGCAAATCTATCGCAATTGATTACCGCCGGGCAACTCTCCCATGACAAGGGCGAAGCCCGGATCAACTGGGAGCAGTTGTGTCAACATCATCAAGGCTTAATTGCCCTGTCAGGATGTAATCGCGGTGAAGTCCCGGCGCTCTTGATTCAAGGCGAGACTACCGCCGCCGGCGAAGTTGCCTGCCGTTATCGCGAGTTGTTCGGCGCGGAGAATTTCTATCTCGAAATGCAATTCCACCGCCTGCCGCAGCAGGAGATACTATGTGATCGTCTCTATACACTGGGACGGAAACTCAAGATTCCCTGCGTCGCGACCAATAACGTGCACTATGCGCGTTCCGACGAACGGCGCTTGCAGGACGTGCTGACCTGCATCAAGCACCACACTCATCTGGATGCCGCCAAAGGCATGCTGTATCCCAACGGCGAACGCTATCTCAAACTACCAACAGAGATGGCGCGGGTCTTTCAGGCCTATCCCGACGCGATCGCCAACACGCTGGCGATTGCCGAGCGTTGTCGTTTTGTGCTCAATGCGCTGCCCACTTCCCTGCCAGCATTCGCCATTCCCGCGGGCCACACACCGCACACGTACTTGCGGGAAATCACATATCACGGCGCGCGGGAGCGCTGGCAAACGATTACCCCTGCCCAGCGTCGGCAACTGGAACACGAATTGCATCTGATCAACAAGCTCGATCTGTCGGGATACTTCCTGATCGTGTGGGATATCGCGCGCTTCTGCCGCGAGAAATCGATTCTTGCTCAGGGGCGCGGATCGGCGGCCAATTCGGCCGTGTGTTATTGCCTCGGAATTACGGCGGTTGACCCGATCAAGCTCAAGTTGCTCTTCGAGCGATTCCTGTCGGAAGAACGCCGTGAACCACCCGACATCGACATTGATATCGCCAACAACCGGCGCGAGGAGGTCATCCAGTATGTTTACAATAAGTATGGCCGCGCGCACGCGGCGATGGTGTGCGAGGTGATCTGCTATCGCGGCCGGTCAGCGGTGCGCGATGTCGGTAAAGCTCTGGGGTTCTCCCTCGAGGAAGTTGACCGGCTGGCAAAACTGTTGCATCACTACTCGAGCGGGGATGATGTTACAGCAACGATCCAGGAGGCCCGACTCAACAGCGACAGCGCGCGGGTCGGGCTTTTATTGGAATTGTCGCAGCAGATTCAGGATTTCCCCCGTCACTTGGGGATCCACTCCGGCGGAATGATCGTCACCGGCAAACCGTTGTCGCAGGTCGTCCCGATCGAAAATGCCACGATGCCCGATCGCAGCGTGATCCAGTGGGACAAAGACGATGCCAGTGAGGTCGGGTTGGTCAAAATCGACCTGCTCGGGCTGGGGATGCTATCGTTGATCGATTTTGCTTTCAAGCTTATCGAACAACATCGCGGGCTCAAGATCGATCCGGCTACACTGGAGTATAATGACCCGAAAGTTTATGACTTATTGAGTAAGGCTGAGACAGTCGGGGTGTTTCAGGTGGAATCGCGCGCTCAGATGAATACCCTGCCGCGGTTGCAGCCGCGATGCTTTTATGATCTGGTGGTGGAGGTCGCGTTGATTCGCCCCGGGCCGATCCAAGGCGAAATGGTGCACCCTTACCTGCGCCGGCGCGCCGGGGAGGAAGAGGTTACTTACCCGCATCCCTCGCTCAAGCCGATTCTCGAACGAACGCTCGGTGTGCCTCTTTTTCAAGAACAAGGGATGCAGGTCGCGATCGCGGCTGCGGGTTTCAGCCCCAGCAAGGCTGACGAATTGCGGCGTGCGATGGGACACAAACGCTCGCGCGAGCGGATGGAAGCGATCGCCCTCGATCTGATCGACGGCATGACCCGGCATGGGATCGAACAGGAAGTCGCCATGAGGATATACAAGCAGTTGACGGCTTTTGCCGACTACGGTTTTCCCGAGTCGCATGCCGCTTCGTTCGCATTACTGGTGTATGTGTCCTCGTACTTGAAGGTTTACTTTGCGCCGGAATTCTATTGTGCGCTTCTCAACGCCCAGCCAATGGGGTTCTATTCACCGGCGAGTATTGTCTATGAAGGACAGCGACGCGGAGTAACGTTTTTGCCGGTGGATGTCAACAAGAGCTTGTGGGACTGCACACTCACCCCAATTTCTACTGAGGATGAAACACTTTTCGCCGTGCAGCTGGGATATCGCTATGTCAAAAGTCTGGGTGAAGGGGCGCAGGCGATAATCGATCGCGAGCTGGCATTGGGGCCGTTTCGTACCCTCGACGATTTTGTCTACCGCACACAACTTAACCGCGGAGCCCTGCAACAACTGGCGATGGTGGGCGCCTTCGACTGCTTTGGATTGTCGCGGCGCGAGGCAGCGTGGCAGATTATGGCGCTCACGGGAAAATCCGCACAAGAACTGCGATTAAAGACCGCCGAGCGCGGGGCGCTACTGCTGCCGGTGATGCTACCCGCGGAAGAGCTGATAGCCGATTTCAAGGGGATGGATTTGTCGACTGCGCCGCATTTGATGGCTCATGTACGGTCACAACTGCGCGAACGAGGATTCAAAAATTCGACAGACTTGATCTCGACACCTGACCGGCAACGCATACAGGTGGCAGGAATCATCGTCATCCGGCAACGCCCCGGGACAGCGAAGGGATTTCTGTTTATTACAATGGAAGATGAAACGGGATTTATTAATGTCGTGGTCAAACCAAATCAAGTTGCCGAGTTTGGACGCATTGTGACCGACGGCAAAGCCCTGGTCGTGACGGGCGTATTAGAGAAAAAAGACGGGGTGATCAATGTGATCGGGAAGGATTTTCGCCCGCTTGAGTTTCTCTTTCAGGACGTACAAATCAAGTCACGAGATTTCCGCTGACCGGTCATTTCTCCAGATATTGCCGTAAGATCTGCTGCAACGATTGGATACGACCGAGGTCGTAGCGAGCCAGCGCTTCGGAAAGATTCAAGGCCGTGCGATTGTAAGGCTCCGGAAGACGCTGCGACAGTTGCCGAGTGATTGCAGCAGCGGCGTCCAATTCGCCCTGTTCAATCGAAAAAAGGGCGAAGTCCACCTGATGTTCGAGCGTGAGCATATTGCGTCGCGCCAGGACACGCGCCTGCAGCACCCACGCCGAATCGGTCAGCCCGCGGTTGCGCAGGAGTGACCCCAATTCGAAGGTAATCCAATCTTGATCTCCCTTTTCTTCGATATATTTCTGCAATACAGCTTCATGTTCGTCCGTCGCGCCGGCGCGATGGAAGACCCGCGACAGTTCCCAGGCCATGCGCGGTTCAACGAGCAGATAGGGGTACCAGCGATCGCGCACCAAAACAACGGCGGCCTGTGTCTCACCAGCCAGACTCTTGATCACCGCAAGTTGGTAGGCATTGTAGATATCTTCCGGGTGATTGCGCAGGTGCATCTCCAGCGCGCGCACTGCTTCCTCGGTGTCATCGTAGGTGTTGTAGACCAGGACGTGCCAGGGAATCAAACGATAACCGTCGTAGTAGGCCGTCGAATAGTGGACGTCGTAATGAATGTGCTCCTTGACGAACTCGTAGCCCCGTTGTTTGTCATTGTTGAGCCATAACCAGCTTCCCGTATGAAGAACCGCGAAAGCCGCGAACGGGATCACCAATCGCAGGGCGGCCGTCCTTTGAGAGCGGGAGATCACACGGAGCGTCAAGACGAGCGCCACTAACGTCGGAGCGGAGGCCGTACTCAGGAGATCCCAATCCCTGAGGGCGCCAATCTTGGGATCGATCATGAACGTGAAAAGGATGGCCGGAATGAGCGCTGCGAGAAGCAGGTTCCGCTGCGGCAAGCTGCGAAATGCCGGCGGAAGCAAAAGCACCGGAAGGAGCGCGAAATTGCGCAGCCAGATGTTGAGCATATCCAGCAGGTGCTGCTGAGAGAACAAATGGTACGGATTAAGATCTGTGGCAAAGAGGGGGACGAATGTCTGGGCCAGCAGGTCAAATCGCCAGAGAAAGGCCATCCCTGCCACCAACAATCCCGTACCGATCCCAAGTACGATCCCAGTTCGATGCGGGTTGCTGAGGTGTCGGTGCCATGCAAGTAAGTAGGCCGGGATCAAGACAGCTGTCGAAAGATGAAAGGCCATTGCCAGCAACAACAATAGAGATGACAGGAGACTCACCTGCCGCCGCTCCCAGTCGCGACACAATCGCAACAAAAAGAGTGCACTGGCGACGAAGGCAAACGTGTAATTCTCAACGTAACCCGCAAAGAACTGCACGACTCCGAATGTCAGTACAGCGGAGACGGACAGGAGCAACTCACGAGTGTCTCTGGCTGATCGGTGCAACGCAAATAACAGAATCCACAGTGAGAAGACACCGGCAGCGCGAAACGCGAACACGGCCGCCTGCGGGCTCCAAGCAAATGACTTCGCCAGGATATAGTGGACCAGATAGGTGAGGGGTTCCGTCGCCGAAACAATATCACCGGATTGCAGTCGCGCAATAATGGTCAGGCCGTCACCCAGAATGTGATTCTCCGAGCGTAGCAGAAGGCAGCCGGCAGTCAGAATCAGTGCAATTATGGCTGTAATTGTGACCGGTGGTCGCGAATCTTCTTCCGGCGCACTGGCTGGAAACAACCGCCCAAGCCAGGCTCCGACTATGGGCACGAGAGAAACCAGCATGATTCCGAAGAGCCCCAGCCGCAGCCACTGGGGAAGCTGTTGCCACGGTGCCAATGCCCAGAACTCGGTCGCCGCAAACTCCGATAGTATTGCTCCTCCTGCGCTGAGATGCAGAATTCCAGCGAGCGTCAGACCGATAGATCGACTGTGGTCAGGAGAAGATTGCGACAAAGAGGACGTCCGCGTACTCATAACACAGGGCAACAACCGCCGGCGGCGACGGTCTTGAATCGCTTTGAGAATCCTTAACGAGTTCGGGTTAGTTTCATGGATAGTTTACTGATCGCACGATTGCAGACAAGTCAATTCGTCAGAGACCAGGGGACTTTTTGCGAAGATTCCGCTTTAATTATGGATACATTCAGTATACCTTAAACCGGTTCATCACACAGTGAATGAAGGAGATCAAAGTTTCGTGAGCCGAGAACAAGACAGCAATTTGCGGCGTCGCCACGCGCCGATCGAGATGAGCGGCAACGAATTCCGCGAGGCCGGCCATGCGCTTGTTGACGAAATCGCCGACTTTCTCGACTCGATTCGTGAACGTGCCGTGACGACAGGCGCGACGCCGGAAGCGATTCGAGAGATGCTGGGGGATCGGGGATTGCCTGAGTCAGGCATGGACGCGAAACAGATTGCATTGGATGCCGCCCGGTTGATTATTGACCACTCCTTGTGCAACGGCAATCCGCGCTTCATGGGCTATATCACGTCCTCAGCAGCGCCGATCGGCGCCCTGGGGGACATGTTGGCGGCGGCCGTCAATCCGAATGTTGGTGGCTGGGTGTTGTCGCCGATGGCCACGGAGATTGAACGGCAAACCATTCGCTGGATAGCCGAGTTGATCGGATATCCCTCCAGCTGCTCCGGCTTGCTGGTCTCGGGCGGCAACATGGCAAATTTCGTCGGTTTTCTGGCGGGTCGTTCGGCTAAGTCGCCACGGTCACTGAGGGAAAAAGGCCTGCGCGAACAGCCGCAAATGACAGTTTACGTATCACGCGAGACTCATACCTGGATTCAGAAAGCCGCCGACCTGTTCGGACTCGGAACTAAGGCTATCCGCTGGATCCCGGTCGACCAACGCCGCCGCATGGACATGCAGGCGCTCTCGCAACAAGTCGCCGATGATCGCCGAGGCGGCTTTCAGCCGATCATGGTCGTGGGAGCCGCCGGTACGGTTGCGGTCGGAGCGGTCGACCCGCTGTCACAGATTGCAGACTTCTGTCGAAAGGAGAATCTCTGGTTTCACGTTGACGGCGCATACGGCGCACCGGCGGCCGCGCTTCCCGAGGCCGAACCAGACTTGCAGAGTTTGCGGCTGGCCGATTCGCTGGCGCTTGACCCGCACAAGTGGCTCTACAGCCCTCTTGAAGCCGGCTGTGTGCTGGTGCAGGATGGCCAGAGATTGGTCGACGCCTTTAGTTTCACACCGGAATACTATCACTTTCACGAAGGCTTCAGTGAACAGCCGGTCAATTTCTTTGAGTGGGGTATGCAGAACTCGCGCGGATTTCGTGCGCTCAAAGTTTGGATGGCGCTGCGCCAAGTTGGGCGAAGCGGCTATGTACAGATGATCCGCGAGGACATTGAGCTCTCACGGCTGCTCTTCAAGCTGGTAGACGAATCTCCCGCACTCGAAGCCGTGACGAGTAACCTCAGTATCACGACGTTTCGTTTTGTTCCCGAGGATCTGCGTGCCACCGGTGAAGTCAATGCCGAATATCTCAACGAGTTGAACCGCGGCATTCTGAACGAGATCGAGGCCGGAGGAGAAGTCTTCGTATCCAACGCCGTGGTGAATGAGCAGTTCCTGCTACGGGCTTGCATCGTGAATTTCCGGACAACTGCCGTTGATCTGGAGAAGGTCGTGGAAGTCGTGGTGCGGGTCGGTCGCGCGCTCGATGCCAAGCTTCGCCCGGAGAAGCTGCAGCAAACGCGCAAGGTTTGATGCGGCAATCGGGCTAAGCGCCGCCTTCGTCGCGGTTGTCCTCGCGATACTCCCGAAGCTTGACCTCCCCGAGGGGGATTGTGCTTTTGACTCTCAAGCTGTCGCGCAGCTCGGCGATGAAGTCCCTTTGATACTTCCAGTTGATGAAGGCAACGACCACCATACCGAGCACAGCGCCCAGCGTAGCCAGACCCATATCCTTGTGGGCATCCCAAATATCTCCCTGGGTACCGAGATAGGCCATTCCCAGTTCGCCGCCGAAGACCTCCGCAACTGCCCATTCGATCAACTCGTAGAGCATCGAAAGCGACATTACCAACTCGACCGGGAGATAATAGCTCCAGGCACCCCGAGCAGCGACGATGCGCATGAACGCCTCGCGCACAGGATAACAGAGAAGAAAGCCGAACAGGAAATGCACGAGGCGATCGAAGTGATTGCGCTCGAAGCCGAAGAGGTTATTGAGCGAGAAGCCGAGCGCTGCAGTCCATTTCTCGTAGGGGACATCGGCATAGGTGTAATGCGTGCCCACGGTATGAAAGCACAAAAAAAGGAAGATCAGGAAGTAGGAGACGTTGCTTAGCCGGAAGCGGTTTCGGCTCACGATTAAGAATCCGATGGACAGAACGGTTAGCACGTTTTCCAGCACCCAGTCGGAGAAATTCCACGGCTGGTAGGCCCAAATCGCCCACCAGATCAAGAACAGGATCAGAAGTTTGACGCGAAAACTGAGATTCTTCATGTGAGTTGGCGTTAACCTTAGAGGCAGTGACGACACAGGTCAACCAAAAATCTGACCCAAATGCAGACGCCGACTCGAAAATCCGAATCGGCGTCCTGGTTAACTGGCGTGCGACAATGTCGAAAGGACCTTTAGCAGCCGCTGCAGGGAGCTGGTCCGCCGCCAAAGATGTAATTGATCAGGAAGACGACATCGGAAATGGTCACGATGCCGTTGCAGTCCACGTCACCGGCTTCGATCGGCGTCGGCGCGGGACCTCCTCCGAAGATGTAGCCGATCATGTAGACAGCGTCGGAGATTGTCACGATCGAGTTACCGTCAGCATCGCCACACGTGTACTCCGGGAAGGTCGGAACCAGCGTGCGCAGTCCCCAGCTATCGAAGGCAACACAGAGCCCCGCCGCTGCGGTCAGCGTCAGTTGACCAGGGGCTAACGGGTCAATCGCTCCCAACGGCAAGGAGAACGCAGTTTGGCCGGCAACCAGCGGAATCTGCTGGAACGGAATCTCCGCGCTCGGGCATTGCACCTGCAGCATTCCGCCCTGAATGACCTGGAAGGGGACTACGTGCAGTTCCATGTTGTCCCAATAGGGGTTCGGCGTGGGGTTGAAAGTGACTGTCAATTGCCCGACTCCACCACAGGGACCGAGGATGGCGGGAACCGATTGCAGGTTGAGCGGAACAATTTCGATATCAACTACGAAATGCGATGGCCCCGTGATCAGACCAAACTCTGATGGAGAATTATCTGTTCCACCCAGGGACCAGCCGGCAAATGTTGAGATATTCGATGGAGACTCTGGCAAGCTGGCGGTTCTGAACGACTCGACCGTAACGGAGAACTCACCGTTGTCGTTGTGAATCCAATAGACTCCCTTACTTGTTAACTCGCCGTTGAGTACTCGCATTTCGTTGCCGGCAGAGTACCCGGAGCTTCCGGGCAAGTTCCAGTTCCAGACCTTTACCCTCGTCTTGGAGCCGTCAGCTTCTTCTCGGTATACAGAGACATTGCCGCAACCGCCTGTGCCCTTGAAGGTCAGTTTAACTTGGCCACCGGGAGGCACGACGATCTTCTTCCATTCGCAGTATTCCTTGAAAATAAGCCTGACCCAACTGACGGAGCCGTCATTGATCGAATCCGACAGATCGTCTGCCAGATCTTGATTAGCCGCCCGCGTCGAGTCAAGTTCGTCGAAATCGGGATGTCCGGGGGGAAGCGTGTCCAGGATCTCCTCAATGGCTGCAATCGTACTCTCAACATCCGCCAGTGCGTCTTCCAACCATCTTCTGTAGACGTTCTTGGCGCTGTCAACTGCGGATTCGTAATCGTCACCGACCATCAGTCGCGCGATCTTTTCTATCAGATATGGCGACCCGTCATCATCCCCCCAGGCGCAGCTACCGCCGCCAGCGGCAGAATTGGCGTGGATTTCGGTCTTGCTCTTCTCATCAAGACCCTTAAGCCCCTCGGCCATATCTCCGCCGTAACATTGGGTGAACTCGTCATATAGGAAGTCACAACAGGAGTCGATCAGTTCCTGTTGCATATCTCGCAACTCAGTCGGCGAGACAGTTTCATTTCCAAGGGTATTGAAACCGGCATCATCCGTGCCGTGATTCGACACCATCTTCTGCACGGTAGCCGCCTTGCCGGCCCGTTCGCAGTCGGCGATTTTCTTGGCAATGTCGTTGTGGGCCTTTTCGATGTTCGCCTGCGTGCAGGAATCAACCGCGGCATGCGGGATCGCTCCGGGATTTTCGCTGTCGCCATGATAGTAGAGAACCTTAACATTCTCCGGGCAGTAATTTCCTCCGGTGGGGCTGGTTTTGTACTGGTAGAGATTCTCAATATCCTGCCAGAAGCCGATATTGTTTCCTTCGTTGTCGATGCCCCCGCTCATCAGGATTGCAAACTTGCAGGAATCACAGCCGGCACGGTTCTGATCCTGCTGACCAGAGTCCCAATGAATCACTTTTGATGGTGAACTTCCGAAGGTGCTGGTCATATAGTACTCAAACGACGTGACGGTGATCGTCGCGACCACGGAGTCGAGTGCATGGAACGCGTTTGGGCGAGAAACGAATGACACGGTACCGATCGCGGCCATGAGACCTCCGTGCCAAAAGAGAGAATCAGGCTCCAAGCCCGCCAGGTAGACCATCGACTGAGGCGGCGCCGGTATGCGATTGAGATAGTGCAGGTAGGAAGCGAAGAACTTCCCGGACTGTGGAGACGTGTAGTGTCCAAGGAGTTTGACTTCCTGACCATTGAGTGCCGCCAGATTCTGGTAGAGCGCCTTGATTGAAATCAGGCTGTCTGGAGCATTTGGACTGGCTGAATCCACACTTTGTTGGCCTTGAGAGGAGGAGACTAAAGAGAGCAGGCAGACAAGGACAGCCAAAGCGCGAACGGATTTCGCGATCGACATGTGATACCTCCCATGTCAGGGTTTGGCGTTCTTAGCGAGTGTGCTTTTAGTGTGTATGTTGCTTTCTGACTGAAAAGGTACATTTTGTCGCTTTTGTTGTCAAGCCTGAATTGCGAGGCTGTTCGCAGTTACCTTCGGCAGGGGGAAAATTCGGTTGACAAAGGCAGAGGGGGGCCATAATATTCGATTCTTATTTTGCGCAGGTTGCTGACTCACTGCGTCTTGGGAGATGGGAAGGAAGGCGGAAGCGTTATTGCCGACGACTTTGGCGGAAGAATGGCGCAGCCCCCGACCGTGAAATTCATTGGACAATCTCAATTACAGGTATGGAGACGATAATGAGAGCTAGCAGGTTACCATGGCTAACGCTAATGGTTGTCGTCCTCGCAAGCGGGGTGGTTTGGGCTGGCGGGTGGCAGTATTCGGGTGTGGGCGCGCGCGCCAAAGCGATGGGCGGAGCTTATCGCGGTTTGTCGAACGACGGGAGCGGTGCTTACTACAATCCTGGAGGTTTGGCCTTCCTTGAGGGCAATCTGTTTAGCGGGGCAGTTGAGTTTTCCGGCCCGCGCCCCGAAGTGACGCCGAATTTCAATTCATCGGGGTATACTTTCGGCCATCTGAACGGCGAGACTTGGTATCCGGTTGAAGACAACGTTTACATGATGGGCACGGCTGCGTTGTTCTTTCAGACGGAAAAGCTCAAAGGTTTGACGTTTGGCGCAGCGGTCTACCAGGCTTTTGACCACAATGCCGTAATGAACTTGTTCGACTTGAGCCCGGCGTACAACGATCTGAGAAAGATTCAGGAAGACAACTACAGATCCAATTGGGATGTCGTGACGTTCCAGCCGACGATCGCCTATCAGGTTAGTGAGAAGATCGGTATCGGTGCCGGATTGATGATCAATCGGGCTGATGTTTGGATCGACCAGATGCGCTTTGCGGACAACCCGTATGGCTATCCGGTTAATGTTCGTCCCTACGATAAGATTCCGATGATGACCTCGGCGGACGGCTATGGTTATGGCTTCGGCGGCAACGTCGGCATTCAAGTTAAGCTCAACGAGAAGTTGTCGGCTGGAGCCAATTTTATCGCCAACAAAGTCTTCACCGTCGACGGCGCCTCAGTGGAGCGGGTATACTTCCCGCATAACCAGAGCATTGCTAACCAGTACATTGACCCGCAGGTCAATGGGAATCGTGCTCAAGAGGATATTCGCGACACCTACCGTGATGGTCCTATTTTTGTCATGAACAGCGACTTTGAAATGGATCTGAAACTCCCGAGTGAGTTTGGCGTTGGGTTCGCTTACCAGGCCAACGAGAACACGGTTATTGCGGCTGATTTCAATTACGTTTTCTGGTCGCAATTCGAGAGCCTCAACTTCGATATTCTCGAGCGCAATCTTGCGAACTCCAACTATGTGAATGCCAGTCAAGCCTGGCAGGGGATGCTTTCCGACATGACTGTCCCTCTTGAGTGGGATGATTCTTTTCGGTTCAGCCTTGGTCTCCAGAAGCTGGTGAACGAGCGCTGGACAGTGCGCGGCGGGTATATGTTTGACGACTCGCCCATCCCTGATGAGACATTCAATCAATTGTTTATCGATCCGGGCACCAAGCACCACCTCAATCTGGGTGCAACCTTTCAGTTAAACGACCGCATTTCCTTTGATGGCGCATTTGAGGCCATTTTTGGTGGATCGCGAGATATAGGAGAGGCGACCGACGTCAACGGTGACGGCTATTGGGACAATTTCGGCGGCGAGTGGAAGACCTCGAGTTTCAATTCCACCTGGGCGCTGAACTACCGGTTTT
>CAZOYE010000017.1:0-99026 GCA_964584025.1 uncultured Ignavibacteria bacterium | reverse complement strand
CCGACCTTAGCGCCGATCCAGATTGCCCCCAGGAAGACGTGAGTCACTCCTGAACCAGCCGGATACTCGCAATACACAGCCGGTTCGCCCGTCTCTGGATCGATGGGAGGATTGAAGAAGTCCTCATATCCAAACGTGCCATTATTGGTGACTAGAAACTGCATGCGCCCGGCTTTGTGCACCCTGATCTGTGAACCTGATTCCTGAGCGGATTCTGGCCGAGGAGAGACTTCACTCAATTTCTTTGCGATCAACGATCTCGACCACGCCGGAGAGGACTGTACCACAGCCACAAAGCAAACAAGAAATCCCGCCACCTTCGCGAGCATTTGGATCGATTTGCCCATAGAGTTAACCCCAACGAGTAGTGTCTTATCTACAATTTAGCCTGCCCTCATATCTTAGCAAGCACAAATTGACTGAGCCCGTTGGCTGCAAGCAGTAAGTCTAGCCTTTTTGCGTTCCGGTGCCGTGCCGACTTCGAACTGTCCCGGAGAATTAGAGATAGTGGTGGATCCAATCTCCAATTTGCCGACCATCACTCCGCCACCACTTCCACCTTGATCCGATCCGGGTCTTCGAAAAACACGCCATAGGCGCCGCCTGCCATGGGGCGCTTGTCGGGATACAAGATCGTGACGCCGCGCTTCTTGAGTTCCTCGGTGAGCTCATCGACATGTTCGCGCGAGCGCGCATGGAAAGCCAGATGATTCAACCCGACGCGGCAGCGATGATAGGGAATGTCGAGATAGCGGTCTTCCGCCTGCACAAACACGAGGTAGGTCGCACCCAGCTTGTACGAACACCCCTTCGGCCACTGCTGATACACCTCGTAACCGAGTGACGCCAGCAACCAGCCCCAGAACTCCCGCGAGCGCGCGAGATCAGATGCGTAGATTTCGACGTGATGCAATTGGCCGGTGTTCATTGCTTGTCAATTGTAAACGTCCGCGGTAACTTCCGCAAGCCATGTCTACTGGGTCATTAATTCAGCGACATCCGCTCGCGACTGTAGTGGTTGTCGCCCTCGTCCTCCGCCTCATCGCCGTCATCTTTTCGCAAGGATATCTCGCCCACGACGACCATTTCGAGACTGTCAACATTGCCTGGAGCTGGCATCACGAGGGCATCTTTGAGGAAGACGGCTCGCTGCGCTGGGAGGGCAAACCCGACTTCGGCGTCATGCGGTGCGCCGCCTACAACCTGTTTCTGCTCGCTTTGATGAAGATCACGGCGGTGTTCGGCGCTGCGACACTCGGCGCCCACATGTATTTCGACCGCTTGATCCACGCGCTTCTGTCGTTACTGCCAGTCTTGTTCGGTTATCGCTACCTGCGCGAGAATACCGACGAGAAGACGGCATTCCTCGGAGGGCTCCTTCTGGCGGTACACTTCCTCATGCCGTTTCTTGCAGTTCGCGATCTGGTGGAAATGGTCGCCGCCGATCTACTATTACCCGCGCTCTACTTTGCTCATCGCGGCGCCCGCAATGAATCGCGGCGCGACCTGATCTTCGCGGCAGTCCTCGGCGGGCTTGCGCTGATGGTGCGCCTGCAAGTGGCGATAGCCCTGGTGGTAGTTCCCATCGCAATGGGCGCTGCTTTCCGGCGCCTTAAGCCGGCACTGATTTTCTCAATCGGGACAATGGCGATGATTGGGTTAATGGGATTGCTTGATCTCTGGACGCACGGCGCTTTTTTGGGAAGTGTTTTCAACTATGTCAGCGGTAATCTGGGTTCTGCGCCGGCGGTGCCGGGGCCGTGGTATCGTTACCTGCTATTGCTGCTCGGCATTCTGATTCCGCCATTTTCAATCATTCTCCTGATAGCCGCCTTTCATCGACGAGTCATCAAGGAACATTTGATCTGGTGGGCGCCGACGATTGTCTTCCTCGTCGTGCACAGCGCGATCGTCAACAAGCAGGAGCGTTTCATCTTGCCGGTGCTGCCGGTGCTGATGGTGCTTGCCTGCATCGGCATTCATCACTGGCTGCACGATCGCGGCTGGACGACATCCCGCCCGCGACTTTTGCGGCGATCTTTGCTCGCTCTGTTCCTGATCAACGCCGTGTTCTTGATTCCCTTCACGTTTAACTATGGTAAGCGGGGAATCGTTAGCCCGATGGTGTATCTCTCGCAACAGACCGGCGGTGATCGAATTCTGATCGACATTTCCGAGCGCCAACAATTTGTGCCGTACGCTTATTGGAGAAATGATCGCAGCGGGGCAGTGGTATTGCGCACTGCGAGCGATCTTGACTCGCTGGTTAGAAATGGTGTTCTCAGTTCTTCGGCTCCGCCGCGATATGCCGTCATTGTGACCGACGATCATTTGAACGAGAAGCTTAGAGAGCTGGAACGAGTACTCGGAAAGTACGAAGTCGTCTATCACGGCCAACCGTCGCTGATCGACGCGCTGGCACACACTCTCAATCCCAAGTACAATCGTCGCAACGAGTCGTGGGTGGTGAAGTTGGTTATGGGTAAGGCTGAAGAGTGAGACTCGACTTAAGTACCCCCATCAGGGATCGAACCTGAATCTCCGGCTCCGGAGGCCGACGCGTTATCCATTACACCATGGGGGCAGCCGGCGCTAAAGTAGACTCCTCCCGGCCAATTGTCAATTGATTTACATAGCTCGCCGCCGGCCGCGAGTCAGCCGGGCAGGCGTTATTCGTCATGGACAACATGAATCTTTATAGTTGCTATTCGCAGCAATCGATACTATCTTCGCTTAGGCGTCATCAAAAATCGAATACCCAACAGCACCGGTCCGCCGGGACTCGCTACAACATCCAGCAAGCACTGCCGCGCCGGCCGGGGCATGGCTGTTTCGAATCAGGATTTTCTTGAAAGTGTTCGCTTGCGAGCGAGGAGGATGTATGTTTTTCCCGCGGATTCTGCAGATGCTGGTCGCTGTTGTCTTCAGCGCGGCTGTGCTCACTGCCCAAACCTGGAATGTTGACCCCAGTCTATCGACGGTCGACCTGCGCACGGTCGCGCTGGCCGATCTTTTCAACGACGGCGGATTTCTTCCCGCCGACGGCATCGGCGCCTGCCCAGCGCTGGTCGGGATTCCTGATCCGTGCGCACTGCCGCCCTGCGTTTACACGGATGATGCGCAGACCGCATTTTTCGGGCCGGGGAATCTCCTGGTCTGCCCGAATTCCACTGAGACGTTCGATCTGCGGATGATCTGCAATGCGCTGTCAACCGATGCAGCCGGTCCGGGACAATTGAACACGGATGCCGTTATCCAACTCGGGATTCGCGGGATCGGCACCAAGGAGCTGGTAATCAAGTGGCGTGTCACCGCTGACGAGGAACTCTGCGGCGACGGCGGCTACGGCCGCGCCTGCGCCACGCTCATTTCGATGATCAAAGCGCAGGTCGTGGGAATCGCACCCAGCGATTCTTTCCGCGTCGTTTACGAGTACAATTACTACACGCTGGTAACAAATGGAGCAGAAGCCGGCATCGAAGACGCGTCCCAGGTCTCGGCCGATGTGAGCCTCGCGGTCAACGGCATGCCGCCCGATCCGGTCTTCAATCTGTTGATTCTTCCGTTCTCGACGACCAGCACCGGCGACGGCGTTTACAATTTCAACGGCCCCGGCGCCACGGTTGATTTCGACATTTCTCTGAGCACCGAAGCGGGCTCGATCATGCAGGATCCGGGACCATTCGATGCGCTTTGCGGCATTCGCGACAAGGAGGGCGGCGTTTTCTGCGGCGAACTCATCCTGCGCATCGAGAAGAAGAAATTCCCCATTCCGTACGGCTTGCCCATGGCCAATTACATGCTGCCGGTCACGCCATTTGCCGGCGCGCCGGTCAATCACAAGTTCCTGATGGGGAAGTATGAACTGACCAATCTGCAGTACGCCTACTTTCTGAATGACGCCGAAGCTGATGCCGGCGCCACCGCGCGTTCGAGTTTCATGCTCTTCCAGATCGACGGTTCTGTGGTGACCACCGGCGGCGATTTGATGTTCGACATCACGCAGTCGAGCCTGACGTACAATCCGTTTGCGACGGTTGGATTGCGCTATCAGCCGTTGGTTGACCGGGTCAATCATCCGGTTACCGGCCTGAGTTGGTTGGGCGCGGTAAAGTTTTGCAATTGGATGACGGTCGATCAGGGGCTCGCCCTGGCAGAACGCTGTTATACCGAGGGCCCCGACGCTATCGATTGGCGGCCGGTGACGATCACGGCCGGTGATTGGTTTGTGCGGGACCTCAATGCCGCTGAGCGCCAGGACTTGATCGATAACTATACCGGCTATCGACTGCCGATGGACAACCTCGCTCCCGGCGCTACCGGTTTGATCAGTCTTCAGCAAAACGTCTATAACGAGTGGTACCAGGCGATCGCCTCCGACCCGGCAGCGCCCGCGTTTAATCGACTTGGGCTCTTCGGCGAAACCGTCCCGGCGTTACACTGGATGTTCGGTTACGGCCGCGACGCCATCGGCGATGTCGACTGCAATTACGGCGTAAGCAACGATCCCTTTGAGCCCGCGACAACACCGGTCGGTTATTATAACGGCGCCAATTTGCTGGCCGATGCCGTCACCCTGACGGTGGATTCAGACAATCGCAATCGGCTCTATGATCTTTCCGGAAACGTACTGGAGCACGGGCAGGACATGGTTGCTGTCGCGCCGTTTCGCCAAATGCTCGTGCGCGCCGGCATCTTTCCGTTTCCGCCTTCGGGCTCTGCCGGCGCATTCCGCGGGGCGGAGATGTTGCCTGCGGCCTCATCGGTTATCGGCATGCGTTTGCTGCAGGTTGCCTCTGCTTGTCTTTGCGGCGATGCCAACGGTGACGGGCTGATCAGCATCTCCGATGTGGTTTACCTGATCACTTTCATATTCGGAGCCGGCCCGGCGCCGGTGTGCGATTCCGATGTTGACGGCAACGGCATTGTCACGATTTCCGATGCGGTCTACATGATCAATTACATCTTCGGCGGCGGCCCGGCACCGAATTGCCCGTAGGGCAGCGGGTCTTTACATTTCGGCGGAGAGCCAATAACTCTCCGCCGTGTTGATATAAAGTTGCGCTCTGACTCGACGTTGAAGTTGCTAAAATCCGGCGCACCGTGTATATTGTCCCTGATATCGAGGCTTTTCTGCCGAGGTGACCGTGCGTCGAAACCTGACTTTCTTATTGAGCCTGATTTTGGCAACCCTTGTGCTGGCCAGCGAATCTCGCTCGGACGATGTCTGTCCCCCCGAGTACCCGATTGATTACCAGTTTGAGTATCGAATCGACGGTACAGCCGACGGTTCCGGCTACTCGTGGTGCCTCAACGCCGAGGCATACTCGATCTGTGACTCTAACGTCGCTGTGCCCGCCGGGAGTTCTGCCGAGCAAGTCGCGGCCGCGTTGGCGGCCAGCATCTCCGCCCAGTGTCCCAATGTGACAGCTTCGACATATCACTTCATTCTGATTATCACCGTTCCTTACAGCTTCGGACATCCCGAACTCTGGCCGACGCTTTGTTTGGGCCGCGCGGGGGAGCCGCCCCTTTGTTGCATCGAGTTTGGCGGGCAGGAATGCCAACTTGATGTCGATATCGAAAACTACAACTACTTATGCAAATGCGGCGATGCCGACCATAACTTCATTTGGACCATCTCCGACGCCGTCTACTTGATCAGCTACATCTTTAGCGGCGGCCCAGCTCCGGAACGATCCTGCGAAGGGGACGCGGACGGCAATAAGATCGTTACCATTTCGGACGCCGTCTATCTAATCAGCTTCATCTTTAATAACGGCCCGGCACCTGCAGGCTGTTGAACCTGTCATTGCGAAGAGCGAACGATTGATGGCCGCGCAAGTGATTTGATCCGCGACGAAGCAATCTGATTCGCAAACTCGATCTTCCTACTCAATTTCGTTATTGACTCTCGCCCCCCAGCCGATAACTTCCTGTGACTTAACGTAAAGGTGACCAATGCTCTGGACGAAAACATACATCCCGACTCTTCGCGAAAGCCCGGCCGACGCCGAACTGATTTCTCACAAACTGCTGCAGCGCGGCGGCTATATCCGCAAGTTGCAGGCGGGCGTATACAACTACCTGCCGTTGATGCAACTCACCCTACTCAAGACGATCAACATTGTCCGCGAGGAAATGAACCGCGCCGGAGCGATCGAAATCACGATGCCGGTGCTGCACCCGGGAGAGTTATGGCAGGAGTCGGGACGTTGGGATGTCATGGGCAAAGAGCAAATGCGTATGAAAGACCGCCACGCCCACGACATGGTGCTCGGTGGCACGCACGAGGAAGTGGTCACCGACCTGATTCGCGGCGAATTGCGCAGCTATCGCCAGTTGCCGCTAAACCTCTACCAGATTCAGGTCAAGTTTCGCGATGAAATCCGCCCCCGCTTCGGCCTGATGCGCGGCCGGGAGTTTCTGATGAAGGATGCCTACACTTTCGATGTCGACCTCGAAGCGCACAAGATCGCTTACCAGAAAATGGTTGATGCCTACTTCGCCGTCTTCAATCGCTGCGGCCTCGGCGTGCGCAAAGTTGAATCCGACACTGGCGCGATGGGCGGTTCGATGGCGCACGAGTTTATGGTGATCGTCGAAACCGATTCCGGTGAAGAAGTCATCTACTACTGCGAAAGCTGCGATTACGCCGCCAACGTCGAGAAAGCCGACTCGATCGACACGAAGCAGATTGCGAAAGATTCAGCCAAGCCGCTCGAAAAGGTCCCGACACCGGGCGCGGCAACGATCGAGCAGGTAACGGCCTTCTTGAAGCTGCCGGCAGAGAAGCTTGTCAAGACTTTGCTCTATGTCGCCGACGGCAAACCGGTAGCAGCTCTGATTCGCGGCGACCGGCAGATCAACGAGACCAAGCTCAAGAATCACCTGGGGTGCCTCGAACTGGCGATGGCGACCCCGGACATCGTTGAGCAAGTGACCAAGGCGCCGGTGGGATTTGCCGGCCCGATCGGACTCAAGGACGTGCGCATAGTCGCCGACCCGGAAGTCGCCGAACTGACCAATTTCGTGGTTGGCGGCAACGAAAACGAAGTTCACTACATCAACGTCAATATCGGCCGCGACTTCGAGATCAAGGAAACCGCCAAGATTCGCTCGGCGCAACTGGGTGACCTTTGCCCGCAGTGCAAGAAGGGTATGCTGAAAGTTCAGAAGGGAATCGAAGTCGGGAACACCTTCAATCTCGGGCTGAAATACTCAAAGGCCCTCAACGCCAAGTTCATCGACGCCGAGGGGAAGGAGCAGCTTTTCTGGATGGGCTCCTACGGCATCGGTGTTACCCGCACGATCCAGGCGGCGGTCGAGAAATTCAATGACGACAAGGGCATTATCTGGCCTGCGACCATGGCGCCTTACAACGTCATTATCGTGCCAGTCTCGATGCAGGAGGAGTCGTTGCGGACGGCGGCAAACGATCTCTACGGGAAACTCAAGACGGCCGGGATCGATGTGCTTCTCGACGACCGCGATGAACGCGCGGGGGTCAAGTTCAACGATGCTGACCTGATCGGTATCCCGCTGCGGGTCAACGTCGGCTCCAAGTCGCTCGAGCGCGGGGAAGTCGAACTCAAGGAGCGGGCTAAAAAGGATGTCCAGTCAGTGAAGGTGGAATCGGCTGTGGCGACGATTAAGTCAATCGTCGAGCGCCAGATTAAACAGCCGCAGCCGCTGTTGTAGTCCGGGGCGCCCGGTTCAGGTCTCCACCCAGAAGTTCCATTGGGCCACCAGGCCAGCCATCGCAGCCAACATCAGCGATTTTTGTCGATTGTTGAAGGATTCCCCTAATCATTTTGATCCAGCCTGCGTATAACGCTTCATAATGATGTGCGAAAATGAGCTTAACCTCGAATAAATGACTATCGATACATCCTCAAACCCACTCAAAAGATGGTGATTGCATGCTACTCGTGAAGACCAGACTTGGTCTGAGCTCAATCCATGGCATCGGCTTGTTTGCCGATCAAGACATTCCCAAGGGAACGCACGTCTGGGAGTTTACTCCGGGATTTGACCAGGAGATTCGCCGGGAGGATCTGGCCAGAATTCCGGAGGCATCGCGCCCCGACTTTCTCAAGTACAGCTATACCAGCAAGAAGAACGGCCAGTACTATATCCTTTGCTGCGACGACGCGCGCTTTTTCAATCACAACGACAACCCGAACGTCATCAGCGTCCCGTCGAACAACGGCCACGAAGACATCGATGTCGCTGCCCGCGACATCCAACGCGGTGAAGAACTGACCTGCGACTATCGTGCTTTCGAAGCCGCTTTCTCGCCGGAAATGCTTTCGTAGCCAATTCAGCAGTATACCCAGCGAAGCCACAGCCCGTTTCGCCCTCTCCTTTTGGGAGAGGGGAAGGGGTGAGGGCGTCAATTCCTGCGCACAGATTCAGTGCGCTGCCGCCCGAAAATGCCTGAAAACCCGTGCCACATGATTTCTGGGGCGTTGCCTGTCAAAGACTTAGAGGGATGAAACCACCTCGGCACGACCCTTGCTTAATAGGGAGTTGCCAGAAGGCATAAGGATGAAGGAGATGATTATGATAAAACGAATTCTCACAATCGCAACGCTCGCACTTTCTGCGCTGTTCCTCTTCGGCTGCGAGGGCGAAACCAAATACATCACGACGCCCGACATCCCGGCCGCGCCGGTTGGCGTGTACTCGGTTACTGGTGATGGATTTGTGGATATCTACTGGCCCTTCAACAATGACGGTGGTGTTTCCGAGAGCTATGCTGTTTACAAGTACGACCACACTGAGGGCGATCGGGATGTTTATGTAGTGATTGCCGAAGGAAACGAGATCACTGCAATTGAGCCCGACTACGTCAACACTGACGAATGGTACGGATATTTTCGAGATGAAGATGCCCAGAATGGCACTAAGTACTGGTACGCCGTTAGCGCCTACAACGGGTACGGCGAGTCTGAGCTCTCCTATGTGGATGCTTATGATACTCCGCGTCCTCAGGGAATTGCCACGGCGCGCGACTTTCACGAATACCCATTACAGGGCGGATACGATTTCTCCCGCGCGCGGACTGTCGCAGCCGACGAGAGTGCCGACATCTGGTTCGAATATGATTCGAATCTTGAATCGTTTTTCGTCTGGGCAGCGAATGTCGATACTGACATTCAACCATATGGGCCCATTGACGACATCACAGATATTGGTTGGGGCGATCCGGGTAATGGTTCAGGCTGGTCAGAGGTGGGGTGGCTTGAACTCGTTGCCGGAAATGGTTACATCGTCTGGACTGCAGACAATCACTATGCCTGTATTCACATAACGTCAATTGACTTCGGTAGTAGCTCAGTTGCCTTCACCTGGGCCTATCAGACAGTCGAAGGCGAGGCCGAACTCAAGCGTGCCCCGAAGAAGAGTCCCCCACATGCCGAAAATTACGGCAGAAGGAGTGGTAACTAATATGAAGCGCCTTGCATTACTCACCGCACTGCTGTTGCTGGCCTCGGTGTTCTTCACCGACTACGCATCAGCCCAGTCGACCTTGCGTCGCGGCTTTGACGACCTCGATGTCGACATCTGGACCGACAAGGATGACGGATCCAACTACTACGAAGGTGACGAGATCACGATCTATTTCCGCGCCTCACGCGATTGCCACGTGACGATCTACGATCTCGATACGCGCGGCAACGTCAACCTGATTTTCCCGGCCGAGCCCGGCGACAACAACTATATCCAGGGCAATGAAGTTTACCAGATCCCCGATCCGTGGGAAGACTACACACTGACTCTCGAAGGCCCTCCGGGCTGGGAGCATATCCAGATCGTAGCGACGGTCGATTACCATAAGGTGCCCGATTGGCGCGGTCCGGTCTCGGTCTATAACGACGACTACTGGGATGACAAGTATGACGGCGAGAACGAGCGGTTTATCGAGAAGATCAACCGCCGCTACTTCCCGGATCGCGGCAGCGCCTATGACCACGTGTCGTTCTACGTCGCGCCGCGTTACTACTATCAGCCGGAGCGCGTCGAATGCGCCGGCGATTGCGGGCAGGTCTATATCGACTATCCGGACGGCTGCGAAGTCTACGTCAACGGCGTGTTCTGGGGTTATGCTCCGCTCTACATTCCGTCGATCTACCTCGGGCGTCATCGCGTGACGGTATATTGGGGAACTTCGATCGTCTACAACGATTGGGTGCTGATCGATCCCTGGGCGCCGTACTTTGTTTACCCGCGTCCGCTCTACGTATACGATTACTGCTGGACGCGCTGGTACCGGCACCACCACGACTGGGATTACTGGTACAATGGTCCGTCGCGCTACAAGTACAAGGATAACGACGACTTCTATCACTACAAGAAGCCGAGTTCGCGGCGCGGCTATACTTTAGTAGAGAACAACCATCGCAAATACGAGAAGTCTAAGAGCTACGCCGGCAAGTCCAGCCGCATCGAGAAGTACAAGACCGACTACGGCTACGACAAGTCGAGTCGGAGCTTCTCGAAGGCGAAGGGCGCTTACAGCGACAAGACGCGCAGCACCGGTAGCGGCAGCAAGGGCAAGTCGGGCTTTGATGACTACTTCGACAAGAAGCCGGCGAGCAAGGGCAGCAACGGCGGAGACCGTGACGGCTACGGCAAGAAGGGCAGTAGCGGCAGCTCCAGCCAGGGCAAAGCTTCCGGAGGCGGTTCGAGTATCAAGAAGCAGCCGCGCGGGTCTTCAGGCTCCGGCAGCAAGGTCGCGCCGCCAAGCAAGAGCCCCGGTTCGAGCGGCAAGAAATCGCCGGCTTCAGGATCCGGCAGCAAGTCGGGTGGTTCGGATGTCAAGAAGAAGTCCGGCGACTCCGGCTCGAAATCAAGCGGCGGCTCGGTGAGCAAGCCCGCACCGAGTTCCAGCGGCAGCAAGAGCTCGGGCGGCAGTAAGAGCTCCGGAAACTCGGGCTCGAAGAACGGCGGCTCGAGCAAGTCGGGAGGAAACTCAGGCAAGAAGAAGTAGGCTGGACATTCTTGTCTGGCTCGAGAAGAAAGTCCATTTCTTCATTGTGGATCGCGCGGCGATTCGGCGTAGCTTGCCGAGTCGCCGTTGCGATATTTATGGTTGACGGCTTGGATTCTGACCATTATGAGTAAGATGATGATTAAGCAGTTCGTTCAGGCAATTTGCGCCTTCGCCCTGGCGCTCCTTCTCGTCGCGCCGGCGGCGGCGCTGCAGAAGACGCCGCGTCCCAAGTCGGACAAACCTGCCGATTCGACCAAGATTGCTGCTCCGGCCAAGCCGCTGACCGCGCCGGTGAAAAAGCCGGCTGAGTCACCTAAGAAAGCCGACTCGACGAAGGCAAAAAAGCCGACTCCGGCAAAGCTGAACGACTTCCAGGATGCCAACAAGAACGGCATCGACGATCGGATAGAATCCAAGTCTTCGGCAAAGAAGCCGATCCCAACAGCCACCAAGTCGAAGCCGCCGGCCAAGCCGGATTCCACAAAAAGCAATCAACCGACGACAATCACCAAAACGAAGAAATCCAAGTAACAGCATGCTTCGATTCAATCGCACGTTTTCGCAGTCAGCCAGCCACCAGTTCGTTTTGGTCGCAGTGCTGCTCTTGTTGCCGGTTCTTGTTGGCTCGTCAGCGCGGGCGGCCGACTCGACATTTACTCTGACATTTGAAGCTGTCCGTTACGGCGAGCTGCAGGCTGTTATTGGAAAACACCTGATTGTGGAGACCATCAGCCCGTCTAAGTTTTCCGTTGCCATCTTCGAGTATCGTCTCGATCGCGCTGACGAGGCTGGCAAGATTGACAGCATGCTTGTCCTCAAGAATGAGGTCGCCCTTCCCTCCACCGACGATGGTCAAGCCACATCGGAAAGCGATCGGCGGTCGTTGACGGTTATCATGCCGGAACCAGGAACGCTTCGCCTGGCCCCGGTTGGCGACACGGCGACGATTGGCGGACTTAAGTCCTACAAATATGCGTTGGGCGCGGAAGGATCGGTCGAGATGTACGTCTGGTTTGCCGAACCGCCCGCAGGACTGGCGAAGTACAATTGGGCTTCGATGATTGAGGCCGGCAAGCGATCAGGCACGTTCGTGATGTCAGAATTTCTTCGCCAGACAGTGCGAACGGCAGCATCCGATGGCATCGAATGGCCGCCCCAGTCGTCGAAGCGGCGGACCGATATGATTGTCGTCCGCATCGACACTGCGGTCGATTCAACGAGTCTTCTGGCGCGCGACAACAGCTACCTCGTCGAGCTTCGGTCGGTCAGTCCCGTAACCCAAGGCGCTGCAAAGAAATAAGACACCCGCAAATCCCACGCGGCCGCCGCAAACTTTTCGACAACTTTGCGTATAAGTATTTGATAGCTTTGCGGTTGACAGACCGCTTTTTTATGCTACTTTCTTTGGCACTCTCGTGATGAGAGTGCTAAGCGAAAGCCGCAAAACTGGAGTCATTTCGGCGACGACGACTTGGGATCAGAGGGTATGACGGTTTTTAAACTGAACGAACGCGAACGCACGGTACTGGCCGTATTGATCGACCATTATATCCGTACGGCCGAGCCGGTCGGATCGCGCGTCATTTCGACGAAATACCACCTCGGTGTCTCGCCCGCGACCGTTCGTAATACTCTCTCTGATCTTGAAGAGCGCGGCCTGATCGAACAGCCGCATACTTCAGCGGGACGGATCCCCACCGAGACTGGCTATCGGCTTTACGTGGACACCTTGCTCAAGACCGAGAAGCTGCTTCCCGGCGACCGCGAGAAGATCAAGCGCCTGCTTTCGGTCGACTACAACGCCGTCGAGGATGTTCTCGAGCAGACCGCACGCGTCCTGGCGAAAGTGACGACGCAGCTCGGGATCACCGTCATGCCGAAGTTCGAGCAGGCGGTGCTGCATAAAATCGACCTCGTGCAGGTGACCGACACAAAAGTGATGGTTATCATCGCCGCCAAATCGGGATTTGTGCGGACGATTCTGCTGGAGATTGACGCAACGTTTGATCAGGAGTCGATTCGCCAGACGGCGGACATGCTCAATGAAAAACTGAGCGGGCTGACATTAGGTGAAATCAAGAAAACGGTCTTCGAACGCTTGCGCGGTGAGCAGCGCGGCGAGCCGCAGTTGCTGAAGCTTTTCATGGAACAGCGCGAGCATATTCTCGACGAGTCCGCGCTGGAGAGCCTGCATACAGATGGAACGACGAACATTATCTCGCAGAAGGAATTCAAGGATCCGGAGAAGTTGAAGGAGTTCTTGACGCTGCTCGAAGAACGCCGCAGCCTGATTGGCTTGCTGAAGAACAAGACCGGCTCGGAAGGCATCAGCGTGACGATCGGCGCCGAGGCGAACATCGAAGGGCTGAAAGGATGTTCGGCGGTGATTCACACCTATCAGATCGGCGAAACGCGGGGCACCATCGGCGTGATCGGACCGACGCGCATGGAGTACGCCAAGCTGATGTCGGTCGTCGATTACACGGCTAAGATACTCTCGGAGATTCTGTCACATTAGGACACGACCATGGGAAATGACGAAGAAGACATGAAAAGTAATGATACGGCACCGGACACCGAGACGTCCGACATTGATGCAGCGGCAACCGCTGAAGCCGGCGCGCCGCTGGATGAGTTATCGCAATTGAAGAAGCAGCTCGACGACCAGAAAAACGACTACCTGCGTCTGGCGGCGGAGTTTGACAACTATCGCAAGCGCACGAATCGCGAGTTCTCGACCCTGGTCAAGTCGGCCAACGAAAACTTGATCGGCGAATTGCTTGAAGTGCTCGACAACTTCGAACGCGCCTTCAAGAGCCGGGAAGAGAAGCCTGACTTCGAAGCCTACCATAAGGGCATGTCGTTGGTCTTCGACCGGCTGAACGCGATCCTGGGCCGCAACGGTTTGAAGAAGTTCTCATCGCTCGGCGAGAAGTTCGATCCGAGTCTTCACGACGCCATGATGCAGGTTGAAGACGACGACAAGGAGCCTGATACGGTCGCGCTCGAGATCGAGCCTGGCTACATGCTCAATGAGAAAGTGATTCGCCACGCCAAGGTCGGTGTCGTCCAGGCGGCGAGTCCGAACGGGGAAAACAACTAGTTGCCGCAAGGCGTTTTATTGATAGTATTAGGCGATATTTGGCGAGCCTGACGGAGGTTTAGAGATATGGGTAAGATTATTGGCATAGATTTGGGAACGACTAATTCCTGCGTGGCGGTGATGGAAGGCGGCCAGCCGGTCGTGATCCCGAACCAGGAAGGCGGTCGGACGACGGCTTCCGTCGTGGCGTTTACTGACGGCGGCGAGAAGTTGGTCGGCCAGGTCGCAAAGCGACAGGCCATCAAGAATCCGACAAACACTGTCTTCTCGATCAAGCGCTTCATGGGGCGGCGCCACTCGGAAGTCAGTTCGGAAGAAAAAATCGTTCCTTACAAAGTTACTGAAAACGAAACCGGCGATTGTCGCGTCGAAGTGCAGGGTAAGTTGTATTCGCCGCCGGAAATCTCGGCGTTGATCCTGCAACATCTCAAGGGCGCCGCCGAGTCCTATCTCGGGCAGACCGTCTCGCAGGCGGTGATCACCGTGCCGGCATATTTCAACGATAGCCAGCGCCAGGCCACGAAAGATGCCGGACGAATTGCCGGGCTTGAAGTGCTGCGCATTATTAATGAACCCACAGCAGCAGCCTTGGCTTACGGACTCGACAAACAGAAGAACCAGAAGATCGCCGTTTACGATCTGGGCGGCGGCACGTTCGATATCTCCATCCTTGAACTCGGCGACTCGGTATTCGAAGTTCTGGCCACCAACGGCGACACGCATCTCGGCGGCGACGATTTCGACCAACGGTTAATCGACTATATTGCCGACGAATTCAAGCGCCAGGAAGGCATCGATCTGCGCAAGGATCGCATGGCGCTGCAACGTCTGAAAGAGGCTGCCGAGAAGGCCAAGTGCGAGCTTTCTTCGACGATGCAAACCCAGGTCAATTTGCCGTTTATCACGGCTGACCAGTCGGGTCCCAAGCATCTCGACCTGACCATCACGCGCGCAAAACTTGAGCAACTCTGCGACGATCTGATTCAGCGCACTGTGGAACCGTGTCGACGCTGTATGGCGGATGCGGGCCTGAGCGCCTCGCAAATCAACGAGGTGGTTCTCGTCGGCGGCATGACGCGCATGCCGAAAGTCCAGGAAGTCGTCAAATCGCTCTTTGCCCGCGAGCCGCACAAAGGTGTCAATCCTGACGAAGTCGTCGCGATCGGCGCGGCCATCCAGGCCGGCGTTCTTGGGGGCGAGGTCAAGGACGTGCTTCTGCTCGACGTCACGCCGCTGTCACTGGGTATCGAGACCCTTGGCGGAGTAATGACGCGCTTGATCGAGCGGAACACGACAATCCCGACGCGTAAAGCGCAGGTGTTTTCGACTGCCAGCGACAATCAGCCGGCAGTGAATATTCACGTGCTCCAGGGCGAGCGTGAGATGGCGATCGACAATCGCACACTGGGGCGGTTCGACCTCGTCGGGATTCCACCGGCGCCGCGCGGCATGCCCCAGATTGAAGTCGCCTTCGACATCGACGCGAACGGGATTGTGCATGTTTCCGCCAAAGATCTCGGCACCGGCAAGGAACAGAAAATCAAGATCGAAACGTCATCCGGTCTGTCGGAGCAGGAAATCCAAAAGATGGTCAAGGACGCCGAGGCAAATGCCGAAGCGGATCACAAGAAGCGCGAACTTATCGACGTTCGCAACAAGGCCGATCAGTTGATCTATTCCACTGAGAAGACCTTGAAAGAGCATGGCGACAAGGTCAGCGATGAAGATAAGAAGGCAATTCAGGAAGCCAAAGACCGCCTGGCAGCGGCGATACAAACCGACTCAATCGAGATCATTAATCAGAAGATCGAAGATCTTATGACCGCCTCGCACAAGCTGGCCGAGGAAATCTACAAGCAGGCGACGCAGCAACAGGCGCAAGGTGCACCGGGCGGCAGTACCGAATCGACCCAGAGCGAAGGCCAATCGGGCCCCGGCGCCAGTGCGGTCGATGCCGATTACGAAGTCGTCGATGACGACAAAAAGAAGTAGGATTGCGCGGTGATGGAGGTCACCGCTTACGACAATGACGAAACGTGATTACTACGAGATTCTCGGCGTGGCGAAGACCGCGTCCGAGGAAGAGATAAAAAAGGCCTACCGCAAGCTGGCGATCCAGTATCACCCGGACAAGAACCCGGGTGACAAAGCGGCGGAAGACAAGTTCAAGGAAGCCACCGAGGCATACGAAGTCCTCAAGGACCCACAGACGCGCGCCCGCTACGACCAGTTCGGCCATGCCGGCGTCGGTGCCGGACAAGGCGCCGGCCAATATGGCGGCAGCTTTGGCCAGGGCTTCGATATCAACGACGCGCTGCGCGCCTTCATGCGCGACTTCGGCATGGGCGGCTCGATCTTCGACGAGATGTTCGGCGGCGGTGGCCGTCGCGGTGACCGCCGGCAGTCGTTTCATGGTGAAGACATCAAGGTTCGGCTCAAGCTGACCCTCGAAGAGATCGCCTTTGGCACTGAGAAGGTCATCAAATTCCGGCGCTTCAAACGCTGCCAAACCTGTCACGGGTCCGGGGCCGCTTCCGGATCATCGCGTGAACGCTGCCGGGTCTGCAATGGCGCCGGCGAGGTGCGCCAGGTTTCGCGTTCGATGTTCGGGCAATTCATCAATGTCGCGACCTGCTCCAATTGCGGCGGCAGCGGGGAAGTGATCAAGACGCCGTGCCCGACCTGTACCGGTTCCGGCCGCGTCGAAGAGCAAGCCACGATTACCGTCAAGGTCCCGGCCGGCGTATCCGAAGGCAACTATATTCCGCTGCGCGGCGAGGGTAACGCCGGCATGCGCGGCGGCGAATCGGGTGATCTGATTGTGCTGATCGAAGAGAAGCAGCATGAGCGCTTCGTGCGGCATGGGAATGATATCATTACCGAAGTCCCGGTGACGATCGGGGCGGCAGCGCTCGGCGCGGAAGTCGATGTTGAGACTCTCGACGGCGTCGTCAAGCTGAAGATTCCGAGCGGCACGCAAACCGGCAAGATCCTCAAGCTGCGCGGCCAGGGGCTCGGCAAGCTTCGGTCGGCGGGGCGCGGCGACATGCTCGCCAAAATTACGGTCTGGACGCCGCAGAGCCTCAGCAGTGAGCAAAAGCAGCTCTACGATAAACTGCGCAAACTGGAAGGCGACGTTCCGCCGGCGAAAGAGACCAAGTCGATCTTCGAGCGCCTGCGCGAGTCGCTGGGAGTTTGACGTTGGCCGGGTACCTCGAAGTCAGCGTCAAGTGCGATCCCACCAACGAGGACATCGTCACATCCTACATTACCGAGTCGCTCTCGCAGGGACTCGTCACCGAAGTCTCCGATTCCGACTTCCGGGTGAAGTTCTACCTGCCGATTGAGGAAGACTCGCGGGACAAAGTTGAATCGCTCGGCAAGTACCTGGTTCGAGTTGGCATTGCTCATGCCGAGTCGCTCGACCAGATCATCACCGTGAAGCCCATCGACGATATCGATTGGATCAAGCAGTACCAGCAATCCTTTCAATCGATCGTGATCGACAATGTCGTCGTCAAGTCCACCTGGGATCAGTCTAACTACGGCGACAAACTACAAATCACCATCGAACCCAAAATGGCCTTCGGTACCGGACATCATGAGACAACGCAATTGTGCATTGCGCAGATGCTCAAGGATGTCAAGCCGGGCGACAAGATACTCGATCTGGGCTGCGGCTCGGGAATACTCGGAATTCTCGCCGCGAAGCTGGGTGCCTCGGAGATTCTCGGACTCGATATCGATCTGGCCGCCATCGAGAATGCGCGCGAGAACATTGTCCTCAACGGCGCCTCCGACATCGTGAAGATCCAGTTCGGATCGATGGAGAAAGTCACGGCGGCCGGCTACTACGATCTGGTGGTGAGCAATTTGATCAAGGATGAGATCTTCAACCTGTTTGAGAATTTCATGCGCAGCCTGCGTTCCGGCGGCATCATGATCCTGTCCGGTATTCTTACCGATCAGGAAGCCGAGTTTCTGAATTTTCTCAGCCTCAAGAGCGTCCGCGGCAATCTCATCACGCGTAGAAACGAGTGGATTTGCTGTCGTGTCATCAAAGCTTAGCCGCGCGACACATTTCTATTTCGAACCGCAGCAGCTTCAGGGCGAAGTTTGCACTTTCTCCCGCGAAGAGAGCGACCACATCCTGAAGTCCTTTCGCCTTTATATCGGCGACACGATCTACGCCACCGACGGGCGCGGCAGTCTCTATCACATGCAACTGGAGGCCTTTGAACAGCGGCTGGTTCGTGCCAGAGTACTCAAGAAGTCGGAGCGTGAAAACGAACTCGTTCAACGCATCACCGTGGGCTTCGGATTGCCGCTGCAGTCTAAAGCCGACCAGATAATTGACCAGTGCACGCAACTTGGCGCCGCCGCCTTTTTGCCCCTGCTTTCGAAAAACTCCCCTGGAAAGATGAGCAGCGAGAAAGCCGCCGCGCGCAGCGAGCGCTGGCGCAGCGTAGCGATTAGTTCGCTCAAGCAGTCGCTGCGTACGGTTCTTCCGGAGATCCTGCCGCCCCTCGAAATCGAAGCTCTAAAAGACTCGCTTGGGAATTACGATGTGGTTCTCCTTGGTTCTCTCAAAGGCAAGCCTTTATGTCGAGAAACATTCACCTCTTCCATCCAGAACATCCTGCTTCTGACCGGTCCCGAGGAAGGGTTTAGCCGGATCGAGGAAGACACATTGATCCGTGCCGGAGCGATCCCAGTGTTGCTCGGGCCGCGTCGATTGCGCGCCGAACTGGCTCCGGTAGTGTTGCTTACGGCAACTACGGCGCTGCTGTCTTAGAGCGAAACATCTCGCACGAGGCGCGGATTTCCTGCGTGAAGGCACTACATTTCTGCCTTCACGAACCGCTGAATTCGCCGATATTATTCTTGTCATGAATCCCGAATCAGTTCTTGCCTTCTACGCCTTTGTCATGGGCGCCTTCATCGGCTCGTTCCTTAACGTGCTGATCTACAGGTTGCCGCGGCGGGAGAATTTCGTTGCGGGTCGTTCCCACTGCCCGCACTGCGGTTTGCTCATTCGCTGGTTCGACAATATTCCGCTGATCAGTTTCCTGATTCTGAGAGGAAAATGCCGCAACTGTCGGGGGCGAATCTCCTGGCGTTATCCTGCGGTCGAACTGGTCTCTGGGCTCTTTTTCCTCCTGGCGTTTCTGCTCTACGGGGTGAGCGTACACGCTCTGATCGCCGTGATCTTTTTTGCGCTCTTGTTGGTGATTACGTTCATTGATTTCCAGTATTTCATCATTCCGGACAGGATCACCTATCCCGGCATGATTGCCGGCTTGGCGCTCTCGTTCGCGAGTCCGCTGGTCACGCCGCTCGACTCGATTATCGGTCTGCTTGCCGGGGGCGGGACGCTCTATCTTCTGGCGATCTTGGGAGACTATTTCCTCAAGAAAGAGTCGCTCGGTGGCGGCGACATCAAGTTAGCGGCGATGTTGGGCGCGTTTTTGGGGTGGAAAAACATCTTCATTATCTTCTTCGCTTCAGCAGTCTTCGGCTTGATTTATGCGCTCATGCGCATGGCTGTCGCCCGCCAGGCTAACGCCGGGCGGATGATCCCGTTTGGCCCGTTCCTGTCGCTCGCAGGGCTGTTGGCACTGTTCTTTGGAAATCTGCTCGTCGATTTCTACGTAACCCAGTTTCTCGCCCTCAACTAAACCTTCGAGAAATCCTCGATGCTGCTGTTCGGCGAATTCTCGCTGGCGCCGATAATATTCATATGAGCCAGGCACAAGCAGATAGCCGCGAGACCCGCCTTTTCCGGCTGCTCGGCTTGTCCTACGAAATCCGTATCCGGATCACGCTGGGCTTCATGTTTCTGCTGATCCTCATTGCAAATCTGAACTCCTTGCGTTTCTTCAGTCAGACCAACGAAGTCAACGAGGAGAACCTTCGCCTCCAGACCGCACAGAATCTCAATCTAATCGCGGCCACGCTGAGGACTAGCCCGATCGAGAAATTGCAGACCTCTGCAGTTCGCGACCTGGCGCTGGCCGCCGGATTTGACCAGTTATTTCTGGTCGAAACCGACTTGTTGCGCGACACGGCGACGGGTACCTCGAGTCTGGTAAGCGAGGCAAGCCTGGCCGACATTCGCAGCGCCTACGCCCGCCCAAAACGCGTCGCCGGCGGGGTGAGGCAGGCGTTGCCGTCAACGATTACCGAGTCATTCAGTATTGGTATTGGCGGCGGCCGGCAGGCGCGCTACGCGTTCTTTCATCTCATCGCCGAGAACGGACAACCCCTCACTCTGGCAGCGATGCTCGAGGCCGAAGTCTATAGCGACCTGGCTCGCTTCTCGCAACTCAATACGCTCTTCCAGATCATCAGTTTATTGGCTGCTTCAACGATCGCTCTGATCCTGTTGAAGATCACGTTCAAGCCCTATCAGCAAATCAAGAGCGAAGCGATCGCCGCCGATGTTGCCACTCCTGATCGGCCGGAATCGATCGATTTTGCTGTTTCGACATTTCAGAAGGTAATCGCTGAGCTGCAAGCGAAAGAGAAACGGCTCCAGGAGTTGTATGCCCAACAAAAGCAGCGCGCAGCCAGCCTGGAACGCTATAACGAGTACGTCTTGCACGCCATGCCTTCCGGCGTGATTAGCTGCGACACCGACGGCCGTCTGACCCATTTCAACACGGCGGCCGCGTCGATCCTGTCGATCGGCGCAGAACCGGCAATCGGAAAGGGATATGAGCGGGTGCTGGAACCTTTCCCGGTGCTGGTCGAATTGATTACGTCAACCTTGCGTTCGGGGCAAGCAAATCGCATCACGGAACTGCAATTAGCGAACCGCGCAGGTGAACGTCTCTGGGTCAGCCTCAACAGCTCGATTTTGCGTGATTCCGATGGTCAACCGCGCGGGGCAATGGTTTTGATCAATAATCTTACCGAACTCAAGCGTCTTGAATCGGCCATGATGTTGCGCGAGCACATGGCGGCCCTGGGGGAGATGTCGGCGGGATTGGCTCACCAACTGCGCAATTCGATGGGAGCAATCGTCGGCTTCGCCCAATTGCTTAACAAGCCCGATGCCGGGGGCCAGAATCTGGAAGCCATGAGCGCCATGATCCTGAAAGAAGCCCGCACCACCGGGGAGATGCTCGATCGATTTCTGCGGCTCTCGCGCCCCAGCGAGCTCGTGTTAAGCGAAATCGACTTCAAGGAACTTGCCTCGGCTATTCGGCGCCATTTTCACCAACAATTGCTTGATCGCCAGCTGCGATTGACTTTCACAACCGCAGATAATCTACCGGCGCTATTGGCTGATCAGGTGTTGCTGCTCAATATCCTCACCAACCTGATCCAAAATGCAATTCATGCGTCAACTGACGGTTCTTCTATCGAGATTGCTGTACTCTCTGATTCGCAGAGGCGCGAGATGGTGTTGTCAGTATCGGATCACGGTTACGGCATCGCGCCTGAAGAGCTTCAGAACATCTTTACGCCATTCTATACCAGCGGCAAAGCCGACGGCACGGGTCTCGGTTTGGCACTGGTCGAGAAGTGGGCGGCGGCGCACGGAGGTCGGATCGAGTGCAACTCCGTCCCCGGCGCAGGATCGCGCTTTACCTTGCATCTGCCCCTCAGCCCGGAATTCATCGAGGGTACGACTCGCCAAATCGCTCTTGCTGAATTGCCACATTGAGCTATATTTCCCGCGATAGTCCGGCTGAGGCCGGACAAAAACAAACCTTCTGCTACCAGCACCTGGGAGTCTGCACATGACAAGCCGAGCTATTGTCATCTTCATGACACTTCTGCAATTAATCGGGGCGAGCACAATCTGGGGTGCTTCCGAGCGCCTTTCACAGGTTCGCGTGGCCATTGACAACCGCGCTGATTATCTCACGCTAAAAGGCCTTGAACTCGACGAGACATTCGTGGGTGACAAGTACATCGATGTGCTCGTCAACGCGGAAGAACTGAGTCGTCTGGAGGAGAGCGGCCTGAATTTCAGCGTCGAAATCCCCGATCTGACCGCCTTCTACCAGAGCCGTTTCGACCCGGCAAGGGACATGGGAGGCTATCGCACTCTTTCTGAAATTGAAATGGCGATGGACTCCATCTCCACCGCAAATCCGGCAATCGTTACACCGAAATGGTCGATCGGCAATACGCTCCAGGGCCGGCCTATATATGTAATGAAGATTTCCGACAATCCTGCGGTTGATGAAGACGAACCGGAGGTCTATTATCACGCGGCGATTCACGCGCGCGAAGTGATCACGCCGGAGGTGTTGATCTATTTCATGCGCTATCTCACCAATAACTATGGCGTCAACTCCCAGGTGACCAACCTCGTGGATAACCGCGAGTTGTTTTTCACCTGCGTGGTCAATCCCGACGGCTATTACTGGAACGAAATCAGCGAGCCGGGCGGCGGTGGTTTGTGGCGCAAGAACCGCCGCAACAACGGCGATGGCACTTTCGGTATCGACTTGAATCGAAACTTCGGCTACCAGTGGGGCTATGACGATGAAGGATCTTCACCCGATCCCGGCGATGACACCTATCGCGGTACGGCCGGTTTTTCCGAGCCCGAAACGCAGCGCATCCGCGACTTCATCAGCTCACGCAATTTCGTGATCACGCTGTCCTACCACTCCTATTCTGATCTGTTTCTCTGGCCGTGGGGCTACGATCAGATTCTGACCGATGACAACGATATCTTTCAGGCGATGGGCGATTCGATCCAAGCCTCGACCGGTTATGCCATCGGTCCGCCCTGGCAGTTGCTCTATCCGGTTAACGGATCGACAGACGACTGGGGTTACGGCGAGCAGACACTCAAGAACAAGAACTACGCCGTGACCATCGAGGTTGGAAATCAGTCGGATGGCTTCTGGCCGCCGACGTCACGGATTACCACGCTGGTTCAGAAGAACATCTTCCCGAATCTCTTTGTCGCGCGCATTGCCGACAAGCCGGAACGCCTGCGCGGTCCGCAGCAACCAGAGATTTATCCGCTGGCAGCTATTCAGGCCAGCGAAACCGATGTTTACTGGCATCACGCCGATACCGTCAATCCGGCCGTGTCCTACGAGCTCTGGCAGCTTCAGGATTTTGCGCGTCTTGCCGACGACCTCGAGGCGGGTACGACGAACTTCGTGTCAGGCGGATTCACGATCTCCACGGTACGCTCGCACACGCCGACCAGATCCTTTTTCTCCGGGGCAGCCGCCAATCTCAGTAACTCACTGACAATGGCCAATGCGGTCGAGGTGCACGCCGGCGACAGTCTGAAGTTCTGGACCTGGTATGATATTGAGACCAATTGGGATTATGGCTACGTCGAAGTTTCAACAAACGGCGGTGCAGCGTGGGTTTCCATTCCCGGCAACATCACCACAAACAGCAATCCCAACGGCACGAATCTCGGTAACGGGATCACCGGGGTCTCGACGAACTGGGTTGAAGGCAAGTTTAGCCTGGCGGCCTACGTCGGACAGAGCATCCAGATCCGCTTCCGCTACGTCACCGACGGTTTTGTTAATGATCCCGGCTGGTGGATCGACGACATCTATCCCGTCGAGACCTATCTAACCCAAACGCTGCTCTCGAGCGCGATCACTGATACTACATTCCATGTAACGGGACTTGTTAACGGGGATTACTTCTATCGAGTGCGCGCCAAGGACGCGGAGAATCAGTACTCGCAGTTCAGTGGTGTCGAACCCCTGACGGTCAGTGTCTGCTCCTGGCTTGTCGGGGATGCCGATGGCAACGGCACGTACAGCATCAGCGACGCGGTTTACCTGATCAATTATATCTTCACGGCCGGGGCGTCGCCGACTCCGAGCGCAATCGGCTCAGGAGATATCGACTGCACGGGAGTCGTGAACATCTCTGACGCCGTGTATATGATCAGTTACATCTTTGCCGGTGGGCCGCCGCCGGCGCTCTCGTGTTCCTGCAGCGATTATCTATAGTGAGCGGAAGCCACTGAATCTAACGCCCGGGACGAGGCTGTTCCGGGCGTTCTCGTTTCTCACGAGTTCACAAAGTCGACTGAAGATCTGCCCCTACAAAAGGATTTGGCGGAGGCTCATTGAACCTCCGCCAGTGGATAGTTTGGTAAGACACTACTGGCCAAGATGTACTATATCTCTGCAAGTCGCGTGCCAAACTGAATCACTTGTCTTGCGTTGATCTGTAACAAGTTACGAATATAGAGCTTAGTCCTCTATAACCACTTGTCGGATTTCTTGACAAACTTCGAGTGCGTCAAGCACCTCCCAGCAATTAACACGATGATAAACAATAAGATAGACAGTCTATCGTGGCGTCGAAGGCGGCTACAAATGCAACGGCAATTGTTGTAATATACAGCGCGCGACAACAAAGCGATTGCCGAATGCTCTCAACCGCGTAGAATCTTCCGAGCTATGTCAGAACTCGAAAACACTCAGGTATACAGCGTTTCGGAGGTCACCAAGGAGATCAAGGGACTGCTGGAGCGCGAGTTTGTCTCGATTTGGGTTGAAGGGGAGATCTCAAACTTCCTCCATCATTCATCGGGACATCGCTACTTCACTTTGAAGGACGCCAATGCCCAACTCAAGGCGGTCATTTGGAAGTTTTCGGCGCAAGGATTGACGTTCGAACCAAAGGATGGTCTGAAGGTGCGTGCCTTCGGCGACATTACGCTCTACGAGAAGGGTGGATATTATCAACTCCGAGTGGTGCGACTTCTCCCCAAGGGAATCGGATCGCTCGAAGAGCAGTTTCAGAAGCTCAAGGCCAAGCTGGCTGCTGAGGGACTGTTTGACGAAGAACACAAGCAGCCGATTCCCCAATACCCGAGCGCAATCGGCATCATCACCTCGCCGACCGGGGCGGCCGTGCGGGATATCATAAACATCTGCCGCCGGCGGGCGCCGATGATCAGGCTGATATTGCGACCAACGAAGGTGCAAGGGGACGGCGCTGCAGAGGACATCGCAGCGGCGATCGCGGAGTTTAATCGCTGGGGCGGTGCGGATTTGTTGATTGTCGGTCGCGGTGGCGGCTCGCTGGAAGACCTATGGGCCTTTAATGAGGAAATCGTCGCGCGCGCGATTTACGACTCCCGGCTGCCAATCATCTCGGCAGTCGGCCATGAAATCGATTTTTCGATCGCCGATTTTGTCGCCGATCTGCGGGCTGCCACACCGTCGGCCGCTGCTGAATTGGCGACTTTCGATGCCGCTGCGCTGGCACAAGGGCTCGCGGCAGCTAGCGAGAGGCTCTCGCGGTCGCTGCAGCGCGCCGCCGAATTGCGCCGCGAGCGACTGAAGAGGCTCCAGACTTCACGCGCCTTCCTCAAGCCGGCCACAATTCTCGAACCTTTCTCCCAACGGCTCGATGAGCAGTCGATGTTGATGCATCATCGCATGGAAACGATCCAGCTTCGCTGCAACGGCCGCTTTGACACGTTGTGCCACAAACTCGAAGCGCTCTCACCCGACAGTGTGCTCAAGCGCGGCTATGCGGTTGTCCGGCGGACTTCCGATTCCTCGATCGTGAAATTGGCGGGGTCACTGCAGCACGGCGAAAAGGTCGCCATCAGTTTTGCCGACGGCTCGCGCGACGCCACCGTCGAATGAGCGCCGCCGACAGCTGTCTCCGCCGCCGCTTTCGTGCCGTACAACGTTATTGCGCTGACGATTTTATGCGTTATACTGACCCGTTCCCGGTATCACAGAAAGGCTGTTGTGTCGGAAAAAGTAGCGAATTTTGAGGACAATTTGCGCCGGCTGGAAGAAGTTGTCGGCAAACTCGAGCAGGGCGACCTGCCGCTGGAGGAGGCCATCGCGCTTTTCCAGGAGGGCATGCGCTTGTCGAAGCTTTGCGGCGAGCGGCTAACGGCCGTGGAGAGTGAGATCAAGAAACTCGTCGCCCAGAACGAGCAATTCAAACTCGAGTCATTTGGCGGTACGGATGCCTGAGGTCGTGAAGCCCGGAACGGCTCCCTTCGGAGCGATCCGCGAAAAAGTCGATCTGCAGTTGGAGAAGATTCTTCCGCCCGATTCGACGCCGCCACACGAACTGCACGCTGCAATGCGCTATTCTGTGATGGCCGGCGGCAAACGCCTGCGGCCGGTTCTTGCCGTGTCGGCTTATTACGCATGTGGCGGCACCGATGAGAGAATCTATCGCTACGCAGCAGCGCTTGAACTGCTGCACACTTATTCATTGATCCACGACGATTTGCCGTGCATGGATGATGACGATTTCCGCCGCGGCCAACCGACCTTGCACAAGAAGTTTTCCGAATACATCGCCGTCTTGGCCGGCGATGCCCTGCACGCGCTGGCCTTTGAAATCCTCGCCGAATCGGGGAATTCCGAAGTCGTTATCGAGGTCAGTCGCGCGATTGGCACGCGCGGAATGATCGGCGGCCAGGTCGCCGACGTTCAGGCCGAAGGCAGGGACGTGACGCTCGAAGAAGTCGAAGGCATTCACCGGCAAAAGACGGCGGCGCTGATTACGGCATCGATCAAGATCGGCGCGATTTTGGCAGCCGCCCCCGAAAAAGTCGTGCGGCAGCTCACTTACTACGGCGAAAGACTCGGTTTAGCGTTCCAGATTGTCGACGACATCCTTGATATCGAGGGCGACTTTGCGGCACTGGGCAAGACGGTCGGCGCCGACTCGCGCCTGGAAAAGGCCACTTACCCCAAGGTTGTCGGGCTCGAGCGTTCCAAAGCAATTGCGGCACAGTTGATTGCCGAAGCGAAGGAGATGTTGACAGGGTTTAACGAAAAGGAGATATTCCTCAGGCTCGCCGACTATATCATCAATCGCGAGCATTAACGAACAAACCTGAGGATTGAGAGTATCAACGATATATGACCGATTACTTGCGCACGATTAAATCACCGCAGGATCTCAAGAAACTTCCCCAGGAGGCGCTGCCCGATCTCGCCAGTGAGATCCGCGAGGATTTGCTCTCGATTCTCAGCCAGGTCGGCGGGCACCTGGGCGGCAATCTCGGGGTCGTCGAACTCTCGATCGCTCTCCACTACGTTTACAACAGCCCGACGGATCGCCTCGTCTGGGACACCGGCCACCAGAGCTACGTCCACAAGATTCTCACGGGTCGCCGGGATCAGATGCTCACCATCCGCCAGTTTCGCGGCCTCTCGGGCTTTGCCAAGATCACGGAATCAGAACATGATACCTACGGCGCCGGGCACGCATCGACTTCGATCTCGGCCGCCTACGGGATGGCCGTCAGTCGCGATCTGTCAAAACAAGATCATCATGTCGTGGCTGTGATCGGCGATGGCGCGCTGACCGGCGGTATGGCTTTTGAGGCGATGAATAATCTTGGCGACTCGGGGCGCAACATGCTGGTCGTGCTGAACGACAACTCGATGTCGATCGACAAGAACGTCGGAGCCCTCTCTGAGTACCTGACCGGCATCCTGACTGATCAGACATATAATAAGGTCA
Organism: uncultured Ignavibacteria bacterium; assembly: GCA_964584025.1. Classification (GTDB taxonomy): domain Bacteria; phylum Zixibacteria; class MSB-5A5; order CAIYYT01; family CAIYYT01; genus JADJGC01. The sequence goes on along the minus strand of CAZOYE010000017.1, from coordinate 71,460 downwards.
AGGATCATCTCTGGGAGCTGACCGGCAAGCTTCGCAAAGGCTCGGCAATCCGCAGCATCGTCGGCCGGATCGATGAGGCCGTCAAGGGTGTGCTCGTCCCCGGGATCATTTTTGAGAAGCTCGGTTTTCGCTATTTCGGCCCGATCGATGGTCATGACGTCCTTGGCCTCGTCAAGGCGCTCAGTCAACTGAAGTCTCTTCACGGCCCGCTGCTGCTGCATATTCGCACGCAGAAGGGCAAGGGTTACAAGCCGGCGGAGGAGGACGTCTGCAACCTGCACGGCGTAAACAAATTCGACAAAGTGACCGGAAAGTCCGACAAGGCGCCCGGAATTGCCTACACCAAGGTCTTCGGCAAGACCATGATCGAGCTGGGCAAGCTGCACCCCGATATGGTCGCCATCACCGCCGCGATGCCGACCGGTACCGGTCTAATCGACTTCGCCCGCGAGTTCCCGGAGCGCTTTTTTGACGTCGGCATTGCCGAACAGCACGGCGCCGTCTTCGCCGCCGGACTTTCTCGCGAAGGCAAGAAGCCGGTGTTTGCCGTCTACTCGACATTCTTGCAGCGCGCTTACGATCCGCTGATTCATGACATCGCCCTGCAGGAACTCCCGGTGCTCTTTGCGCTGGATCGTGCCGGACTTGCCGGCAACGATGGCCCGACCCATCACGGCGCCTTTGATATTTCCTACCTGCGCCTGGTGCCGAACATGGTAGTCATCGCTCCCAAGGACGGCACGGAGCTGCGCCAGGCTCTCCATCTTGCCATGAAGAATTTCACTGCGCCGATCGCGATCCGGTGGCCGCGCGCCGACATCCCCGAGGGTGAACTCCAAAGCGATCGCCCGGAGTTCGAATGGGGTACCTGGGAGCAGGTTCGCGAGGGCAACGAGGTGGCGGTCCTCGCCGTCGGCACGATGGTCGACCAATCGCTCAAAGCTGCGGATTTGCTCTCCCAGCGCGGCATCCCGGCCGCCGTGTTCAACTGCCGCTTTGTCAAACCCTTTGATCTCAAGATGCTCGCAGACATCGCCGCGAAATTTTCCCGGCTCGTGACCATCGAGGAAGGATCTCTCATCGGCGGTTTCGGTTCCGGAGTCAACGACTGGTTACGGGTCAACGGTCATCGCCAGAATCAGTTGCTCAGCCTGGGACTACCGGATGAGTTTGTCGAGCACGGCACGCGTGATGAGCTCTTCGAGTTGATCAACCTTCACCCGACGGGAATCGCCGATTCGATCGCAGAGTTCATTGGCGTCAAAGCGTCGGACGGCGGCGCAGCAGACGATCAACCGGCCGTGGTAAATCGCATCGCTAAGATTCGCATCGCCGCCAAAGGCAAGCCCTGATGCTTTTCGGAATCATCGCCAACCGCAAACGTCCGGGGGCCGATGCAGTCGTTAAACGCGTAATCGCCTGGACAACTCAACATGGGCATGATTACCGGCTCTGCGATGACTTGCGCGATATCGCTCCCGATGGCGCGAAGATCCTGCCGCGAAAAGAACTGATCAAGATTGCCAACCTGATTATCTCGATGGGAGGGGACGGGACACTCCTGGCGTCGGCGCGTGAAGTTGCCGCCGTCGGAATCCCGATCCTCGGCGTCAATCTCGGCTCTTTGGGGTTTCTGACGCAGGTGGCGGCGGACGAGGTCGAGTCGCGGCTGCAGGACGTCGTCGATGGCAAGCACCAACTGCAGCAGCGCATGCTAATTGAGTCATCCGTCAAGGGCGACCCCGGCGACCAGCGCTATTACGCCTTGAACGATATCGTCATCGATCGCGGTTCATTGGCGCGTCTCATCCAACTCGACCTTTATGTCAACGACGAATTCATTTCGACGTTTCGCGCCGATGGTCTGGTGATTTGCACGCCCACGGGTTCGACGGCATACAATGCGGCGGTCGGGGGGCCGATCCTGAATCCCAATATGGAAGCGATCGTGGTTTCGCCGCTGGCGCCGCAATCGCTGGCGGCGCGCCCGTTGCTGTTCGGCGGTGCTGACGTCCTGCGTGTGCGCCTCTCTTCGCCGCATCACCAATGTCTGATGACTGTCGACGGCCAGATTGCCGTGCAACTGCAGAATAGCGCCCAGGTGACTATCCGTCGCGCGCCGCACGCCACGAAACTGGTGACGTTTCCGCACGGCTCGTTTTACAAGATCCTGCGCACCAAGCTGCATTGGGCCGTATTACCTCACAGCGAAAACACGTAACCGGCGTTGCGCGGTCGGGCCGGCTCTTGCGTCTATTGGCAAGAGTTGCGATATTGCCGCCAAGCGCAGATTGCGATGATCGGCATTCAGGCCGGTGCGTCGGACTCCTCGGTCGTGGCGCGGACTGCTCTTGAAACCAATGAGATACTTGTTCGCTTTCATCGTCGCCTTTTTCTCGTGTGTGTCGGGATTCAGCATTGCCGCTGACTATCACCCAACCCGCCTTGTCGTGAAGACCAGGCCGACTGCAGTGGCCAAGCGGACCGCACTTGCGACTATCTTGAACGCCAAGCGTCTGGAACCCTTGGTGAAAGGGACGGCACACGCCGCCGACAGCGACCCGTTATCGCGAATTTTCGTGGCGGAGTTTGCCGACACGGCTTCCTGCAACGCGGCTGAACGAATTCTCTCGCTTGACCCGGAAATCGAATATGTCGAGCGCGACTATTACCAGCAGATGTTCGCTGATCCCCTGGAGTCGAATCAGTGGGGGCTGGCCAATACCGGCCAGGAGTTTCTTGGCATCAGGCGAGTTCCCGGTTCAGAGAACGACTCTCTTCTCTTGTTCCGTGGGACCTCTGGCGCTGACATTCATCGCGGCCAGGTGGAATCGGCGCCCACCGACCGCAGTCGTGTCCGCGTCGCTATTATTGACACGGGTGTTGACTACTTGCATCCCGACCTGCAGGCCAATATCTGGCGAAACCGGGCGGAGGCCGAAGGCATACCCGGCGCCGATGACGATTTCAACGGCTATATCGACGACGTGTTCGGATTCGATTTCTCCGGTGACGCCGCCAATGTGATCTCGATCTCACCCGACCCCGATCCAATGGATACCATCGGTCACGGAACTCACGTTGCCGGAATCGTCGGCGCCGTGACCGACAACGGCCTCGGCATTGTCGGCGTTGCCCCCAACGTCGAGTTGATGTGTCTGAAAATCTTCCCCAATGCCCTCGCCACGGCCAGTTCGCAGGCGATTATCTACGCCGCCGATCATGGTGCGCGGGTGATCAATGCCTCCTGGGGTTCGCCCTTTTACTCGTCAATTCTTGTCGAGGCCTTTGAATACGCGATTGCGCGCGGCGTGATCTTCGTAGCCGCTGCCGGTAACAGCGGCACGTCGACGCCGTTTTTCCCGGCTCGCTTTGATCGGGCCCTTACCGTTGGTGCGACCAATGCCAACGACCGGGTAACGACCTTCTCAACTTTTGGCGATTGGCTCGATGTCTGCGCCCCGGGCGAGAATATTCTATCGTTGCGCGCCGCTCGAACCGATCTGTACGCAGGGCAGGGCGAGCCAAACATCCGTATTATCGAAGACGAATACTATCTGGCCGACGGCACCAGCATGGCGGCCCCGCACGTCGCGGGCGCTGCGGCGTTTCTCCTCTCTGTCGCGCCGGGGCTGTCGCCGGACAGCGTTCAGAGTCTCTTGATGGCGAGCGCCGACAAGATATCGATCCCCAATGGAAATCCACAGAGTGCGTTCAGCCCCTATGCCGGATGGGGAAGAATCAACCTGGAGCGCGCGGTGGCATTCTTGAGCGGTGAGTACGTCGAACTTGAATCGCCCCGACCCAATGAGTTGCTCTCGGGAGCGATTGAGATTCGCGGCTCAGCTGTGGCCGCAGCGGGCAGTTTCGTACTTGAGGCCCGCCCGGCCTCGCTCGGCGAGTGGATCGAGATTGCCTCCGGTCCGGCTGCTCAGGTTCGCCAAGTCCTGGCGCAATGGGATAGTTCGCCCTTTGACGGGCTGACATTTTTGCGATTGAAAACCGATGAGTCAGTCGTCTTCACAATGGCTGTTCGTCTTGCCAATCGCCGCGTGGTCGAATTGATCACGCCGACTGAGAACGACACGGTTTATTCGGTTGCGGCGGTCGTCGGGTCGGCATCCTCGCCCACCTTTCACTCCTGGCGCCTCACGTACGCGCCTGAGTCGAATCCCAAGCAGGAAACCCTGATCCGCTTCGCACGGGAGATCGCCTATCGCGAGGAAATCGCCGAATGGACGGTCGGTCAGATACCCTCCGGTCCTGGTTTTCTCATGCTCACCTTGACCGATGGTGACGGAGAAACCAAGGTGACACGGCGCATCGTGGTCAAGTCGACGTTGGTTGCGGGCTATCCCCGCAATGCCGGCGCGCACCTGCACTTAACGTCGGTCGTTGGAAATCTCGACGATGATCCGGCGCCGGAAATCGTGACCGGAACGCGCAGCGGTGTCCTTGTGAACCACTTTGATGAAAACCGCCTGGAATTGATTCCGGCGGAAGGAAGCGACTCGCACGAGTCATCTCCCGCACTTCATGACTTTAATGGTGACGGTCGCGACGAAATCGTGACGGTGACGACCTCCGGCATCACGATCATTGACGCCTCGGGTCAGCCGCTTCCCGGATGGCCGAAGCGCGTTCTCACCGGCGTGCAGTTCAATGCGTATCCGACCCCGCTGGTGACCGACATCGACGGCGACGGAGGGATGGAGATCTTGCTCGTCAATATCGGCGGTGAAATCTATTGCTGGCGCGAGAGCGGGATCAGCTTCTTTCGTTCCAGTGGCGGGCTGTTTGCGCGCATCGGCGACGATGGGCGTTACCGCAACTACGGCGGGTCGGTGCCCAGCTATATCTTCGCATTCGACTTTGATCAGGATGGATACCAGGATGTCGGCGTGCTCTACACGGCAGTCGGCGGCCAAGGCGGCGTGTTTATGTACTCCGGCAAGAATGGCGCGCCGCTCTACCGCGATCGCGGCGCCCAGGTGTTTGATTCCGACGGTATTTTCGGCGGTGTCCTGGCCGATTTCGACAACGATGCTGTTCCGGAGATCGCCCTGGCAACGTGGTACTCGGGGAATCTGGCTATGGCCGTGCACGTGATTGAAGCCGACGGTTCACCGCTGAGCGGCTGGCCGAAGTTGTTTCCCGATCGCACAAATTGGCTGACGCCGTTCCCGGCTGTGGCGGACCTGGATCGCGATTCGATTCCGGAGTTGATTTGCGTCTTTAGTGCTCTCGACGGCGGTGAAGTGTTTGTCTGGAAGGGAGACGGTTCGCCGTTCCTCGCCAGCGAATTCGGCCGCAACGATGGCTTCCTCGCCCGGACGATCAATGCGATCTCGTCACCGCTGGTGCTCGATGTCGACAACGATGGAACGCTCGAAATCGTCGCCCGGGGCGGCTCGCTGCTTTTTGGCAAACCGGAGCGCATTCTCGCTTGGGAACTGGATGGGACGGAAACACCGGGCTGGCCGCTCTACACCTTTGCTGATCCGAGCCGGGTGCTGTACTCCCCATTCACCCCCGTCGCTGGTGACTTTGACTCTGACGGCCTGCTTGAGCTGTACATCAGTTCATCCGACAATCTCGTTTACGCCTGGGATCTGCCGACGGTTGCCTCCGATTCGGCGATCGCCTGGGGCACGTTCCTCGGCAACAAGCGGAACACCGGCATTCTGCCGTCGCTGGCACGGCCGCAAAGCCCGCCGACTCCGGCGCTACCGACCAACTTTCGCCTGGGACAGAACTATCCCAACCCCTTCAATCAAAGCACTTCAATAGAGGTCGATGTGACCGCGGATGCGTTCGTTTCGCTTGAGATTCTCAATCTCCTTGGCCAGAAGATCGCTGTAATTGTTAACCGCCTGGTAGCGGCGGGATTTCACCGCTTCGACTGGGACGGGCGCGACCAACGGGGCAGGGAAGTCGCCTCCGGAGTCTACTTCTATCGTCTCCGCATTGGTGATTACACCGAAACGCGACGGATGGTGCTGCTCAGGTGAAGTTCTCGATCTGTCTGTTGCTCATTCTCGGCATGGCCGCGCAGCCGCTCGCAGGATCGGCCGGACCTGGTCAATTCGAGCTGGTAGCGGCGCTCCCGTCGTCGCCGATTGCACGGATTGCCGCTCTGCCGGGACGTCTCGTCGCCCTGGGTGAAAGACAATTCTTCACAATTCCGTCGTCCAACTCCGGCCCGAGACTGAGTCACGACAATGTCTGGAACTTGATGATCGACTATGAAGATATCTGTGCAACACCTGATCGCGCATACCTTACTTCCCGGTCTAAGCGCCTGGCAGTAGTTGATCTCTCCCTTCCCAATCAACCGCCGATCGAGATTGCGATCTCAGATACAGTTTTCAATGCCGTCGCTCGACACGATACGCTCATCGCCGCCTGTGGTCTTGACGGTGTTGTAATCTACGATTTCGCAATACCCGAGCAGCCGAAGATTGCCCATCGCTTGACCGCTGGCGCCTACTACACGCTGGTGGAGATCCGCGGAGATCTCCTGGTGGCTGCGGACGCCCTCAACGGTATCGACATTTTCGATCTCTCGCAATCTCCGCCCGTTCGCCTGCGGACGATCTTGCTCGATCAACCACCGCTCGATATTGCATCTGTTGCGGGAGGCTTCGCTATCTGCGACGGCAGCGAAACTGTAACTGTCCGCGAGCTGGCGGCAAATGGCAGTGCGCCGATTTCGTCTCTGGTGGACGCCGGGTTTCCGGTTTCGCTCCTGGCCGCAGACTCGACCACATTACTCGCGGCCGATAACTTCAGCAAGGCGCGGGTATTCGACGTGGAGACGGGTGACGAAGAACAGACTTTGCCACTCGGCAGTCCAATCGTTGATGCGGCCGCGTTTCAGGTCGGCGAGGAATCAGGTTTCGCCGTCTGCAGTGTTTCGGGCGAGATCGAAACAGTTGTCATGAGTTCCGACATGTCGATCAATCGCCGTATTTATCTGCCGGACGCTGCTTTCACTGCCGCAGTGAACTTTGGTGATGACTTGCTCTACACCACCGCTGCCGGCGACTTGCATCGACTTCGTGCCGACGAAACCGAAGGCAAGCGGCTGGTCGCGGTTGGTTACTCGGATCTGATGGCTGCGGCGGAGAGAGTGCTTTTTGTCGGCTCGACGAATTCGACTTTTATTAGCATCTACGAGCGCGACCGCTTCGACCGATTCTTGCCCTTGCGTACTTTAACGCTCGATCAGCCCGCTCGCGATCTGTTCGCCTGCGTGACCACAAGTGGCGATTTGCGCCTGGTCGTCGCGCAATCTACCGGAGCCAGTGTCTATCGAATTGATCTCATTGAAGGCGATGTTGCCTTGGAGTTTTCTCTTCAAGTAGATTTCGCCGTCGCGATGGCCGCTGCGTCCGATTCGCTGCTACTGCTGGCCGATGATCGTGGTATAGCCGCCTTGTTCAAGCTTGATTCGCCACCGCTTGAAAGTCTGCGAGTGCAATTCGGTGATGAGGCGCCGCGAGCGCTCCTCCTTGTCGAAAACCGCTACATCGTTGCCGCGGGCAGCAGCGGGGTGAACGTTTTCGAGATTGCCGCCGATTTGTCCGGCATCATATCCCTGCCTCGACCGAACGCGATCTACTCCGCTACCGACGTGGTCTATCTGGCCGCCGACCAGATTCTCGTCGTCGCCGACGGCGTCGATCGTGTTCGCTATCTCGATTTTTCCGGGCCGTCCGCACTCGCGGCGGTCTATTCGATAGAAGGCAGTCAAGGAGTCAGCCGCCTGGCGGCAACGACCGAGCGGATTTTAGCCTTCGGTTCGGCTCGTGCTCTTGTATTTGACTTTTATTCCGACGCCGAGTCGGCCGGTCCCATTGCATCTAACATAAGTCTCTCTCCATTCTTTCCGAACCCATTCAATGCCTCGACAAGCGCAGCGGTCGACCTCGATGCCTCGTTGCTCAACAGGCCGGTGAGCTTTGATGTAGTAAACCTTCTTGGCCAGAGCGTTTATTCGCAGGTTCTGCCCTCGGCCAGACGGATTCTCGTCAACTGGGACGGTTGCGATCAGCTCGGTCGGACTCTGGCCTCGGGAGTCTATTTTATGAGAATTACCGCCGGGCCGAGTCAGACAACGCGCAAAGTGCTCTTCCTGAAGTAGGCCGTCTCCCGGGTAGCATTTAAATGCTTGACCTCGCCCGTGTTAAGCGTATAAATTAGAGAGGCTTATAACCGGTGGGAGCTGACGTGAGATTCAAGACAAGAACAATCGCGGCGTTGATGGTGATTACTACCATATGCCTCGCGCTCTTAGGGACCACGGCGTTCGCTAAGAAGGAGAAAGTCGGTACGCTGGAAAAGGGCGTCTTTACCGACAATCGCTTCGGCTTTACCGTTGCTGCACCCTCAGAATGGCGCGACGGCGGCTTGCGCGACGAGTATTCACAGGAACGAATCACGTTTATTTACAAACGGGTCCGCGTGCCGGCACGGCTGCGCGAGGTTCCGGAAGAGGCGTTGCGTCCGACTATTATGGTCTTTGCCGACTCCACGACCTTGCCGCATGCAGCCATTGTGGATTCGTTGCGTAATGGTATCACGAAAGACCCGTTCCGCGACAAGATTCTCAACAAGTCGGTGTTCTTCCAACGCGGCGCCCCGAATCCACCGGAAGTTCTGCGTTCGATCCCGACCAAAGTAGGGGGCTTGGACGCGGTAGTCTACGAGGTCAGGCGCGAGTATGCCGTCCAGGTTCCGCAACAACGCGGAGCTCCCGAGCTGGTCCGCGACTTCCGCACGGGACGCGTCTATCTGGTTCCGCTTACCGGTGCGATGATTTACATCGAGATGGTCTGTGAGAATCAGTTTCAAAACGAGTTGCAGCCGGAGTTTGATGCGTTTATCAACTCTTTCAAGTTTGCCGGTACCGCCTCCGACTCGAGCGCTGTAACGCAAGGCGCCGCGGGCGAGTGAGTTTGGGCCAGAGCATGTCGTTATTGAAAATGCCGGAGGGATCGCATGTGGGCTGTTAGAATGTTCCTCATGATCGTGTTCTTGATCTTCGCGATCGCATTCTTCATCGCCAACGCCAATCAGCGCGTCGATATCGCGTTCGATTTGATGATGATTCACTACAAGCATCTGGATGCGCCGCTCTGGGGCGTGCTGCTGATCGCCTTTGGCGCCGGCATGATTGCAAGCTTCCTGCTGGCGGTGACGTATTTCTTCCGGATATCGTCGGAATCGGCAGCCAACCGGCGCATGGTCAAGCGTCTCGAGGCTGAGATAACGTCGCTGCGAAACCGTCAGATTGACCAGATTGATTCGATTTAGCCATGTTTGACTTTAACATGTACTACTACATCATCGGCGTTGCCCTGGTACTGCTGCTGATTACACTGTTCTCGCTGCAAGTGCGGCGACGCGCACGGGAAAGAGCCAAGGATACCAGCCTGTACGTTTCTGCGTTGCAGTCGCTGCTCGAAGGCGACCAGGTTGCGGCCTTCCACAAACTGAAAGACGTCGTCGCCCAGGATACCCGAAATATCGACGCCTACTTGCGGCTCGGCCGGATTCTTGCCGACCGCGGGAAGGCGAAGCAGGCGATCCAGGTGCATTCCGACCTCCTGATGCGCGCCGACATCACGCCGGCGCAGCGCGTCGCGGTACAGCATCACCTGATTGACGACTATGCCGCCGATAACCAACTCGATAAGGCGATCTCGCTCCTGCAAAAAGCCTTTGACCGCGATCCGAGCAATTTGAAATCGGGCGTGCAGTTGTTGGATCTGCTCGGAAAGACCGAGAAGTGGGAAGATGCCGAGTCCGTGGCCGAACGGCTCTTCAAGCGCGATCCCACGCTCTTTCGCAATCGCCTCGCCGAAGTCAAAATTCGCCTCGCCGACATCATGGATCAGCGTGGCAAGGGCCGCAAGGCGCGCACGCTGTACAAGACCGCCTTCCATCTCGACCCCACGCGCTACGATGTCTGGGTCAAGGTCGGCGATTCGTACATCTCTGAAGAACGCGTCGAAGATGCCGTCAAGGCGTGGATGACGCTGATCGAGAAAGATCCCGAGGAGGCGCATCTGGTCTTTGACCGCCTGCGCCGTTCGTTGTTCGATTTGGGGCAATTCAATATGATCTCCAGCGTTTTTGAGGGCATTCTTGAACGGGATCCCAACAACATCAGCGCGGCGATGGCGCTGGCGGAGTTGTACGAAAAGAAGGGTGATCGTTCCCAGGCGCTCGATTACTACCGACAAATCATTAACGCCCATCCCGGCTATGCGCCGGCCCATATCGGCATTGCGCGCATCTATCGCGGGCAGGGACGGATCAATGAAGCATTCGAGATACTCGAGAATCTCTATTTCAATCAGGAGGCCGCTCGTCAGCGTCGCTAGTCGCGCGTTGCGAATCCTCTGCGCGGCCGCGGTCGTTGTCGGCCTGCTTGCCGAGGCATCATCCGGCGCTGATCTGGGTACGGTCGCGGGACTCTATAAAGCCGGCCGTGTCGACGAAGCACGGCAAGCCCTGCGCGCTGCGGTGTTCACCGATGACCACTTCGGCTGGGAGTACTGGTCCCTCAAACTGACTCCCGCCGTCCCCGGGATCGATGCGCGCGCCCGCGATCTGGCCGAATTTGCTCCCGATGCCGACCGCCGCTGCGATCTTGCGCTACTTGTAGCCAATGCAGACCTCGTCCGTGGCCAACACACGCATCTGAATTGGCTCAGGTCGATTGAAAAGAACTGCCAATCTGCCCAAGACTATGACCGACTATGTCTCGCCATCGCCCAAATTGAGATCGCGGCAGACGATCACCGCAATGCGGAAAAGCGGCTGCGCCGATTAGCCAAGTCAACTTCAATTCCCGAGATCAACTGGCAGGCTCTGCTGGCTCTCGCGCGATCCCACATGCAGCGGGGGGCGGACATCGAGGCGATGCGAATCCTCGCGCAATTCGTCAGTCGCCCGGAAAACCCTTGCTTCGCCGAGGCATGCGATCTGGCTTTTGCTGTCGCGGGTCGAAATGAGTGGCAGGAGATTGAAAGTCAGGCGGCAGCGGTTCTCGCTGCATCTGCGCCGCGCTTCGCCGCGCTGGCGGGGGTCGAGTCATATCAAGAGTCACCGACTTTGACCGTCGCATTTGCGGCCCCGACTCACAAAGCCGCGCGATCGTTGGCCCAGCTTTTTGCCATTCGTGTCGGCGAGTTCGACCGGGAGGCTGACGCGCGCCGTCTCCACAGTCGCCTGCTCAAGCAGGGCTATACCGTCCGCCTTGGCACCGCTCCGGCAGGAGCGCAGGCGCGATTTGTTGTCGATGTCGGCCGGTTTCCTTCGGCTGCCGACGCACAACGCTTCAAACAACGCTACGAACGCCAAACCCAGAAGACCTGTGTGGTCGTAGCACTTTAGATGTCCGAAAAGATCACGCCGCTGCTCGAGCAGTACCTGGCCATCAAGAAGCAGCATCCCGACAAGATCCTCTTCTTTCGCATGGGCGATTTCTATGAGATGTTCGGCCACGACGCCGAAATTGCCGCGCCAATTCTGGGTATTGCGCTTACCTCCCGCTCACACGGACAGTCAACCAGACTGCCGCTTGCCGGTGTGCCCTACCACTCAGCGGAGAAGTACCTGACGCAATTGATTCGCGCCGGAATGAAGGTGGCAATCTGCGAGCAGGTCGAAGATCCCAAGCTCGCCAAAGGATTGGTTAAGCGGGAAGTTATCGAGATAATCACGCCCGGCACCGTGACGATCGACAGCGCCTTGCCTCAGGAAAAGGAGAATCTGCTGCTGGCGCTCTTCGCTGCAGGCAATGATCGACTGGGCTTCGGGGCCGTCGACATCACGACCGGCAGTGTTGTGTTCTATGAGGGCGATTCCAACCCGGCATTTGACAAAATTGAATCGCTTAATCCATCCGAGCTGTTGCTGTCGGATGATCTTGACTTGGCTCTAACGTCACGCATTGCGCGGTTGGCCGTGCCCGTAACAAAAATCGAATCGTGGCGGTTTCAAAGCGACTTCGCGCAGGAGAAGATCAAGTCACTTTATGATGTTGTCTCGCTGGAGTCGTTCGAACTGAACACGGCTCCGTTGGCGGCTTCCGCGCTCGGCGCCCTATTCTCGTACATCGAAGAAATGAAATTCAGCGCGCCCGGCCATCTTGCTCCGCCTCGTTTCGCCGAGGACTCAGACCACGTCTACCTCGATCCGGCCACCGTTCGCAATCTTGAATTGCTCCAGTCAAACTCCAGTCCCCGGCGCGAACACAGTCTGTTGGGGCTGCTCGATTTCTGCCGCACGGCGATGGGGAAGCGAACCCTTGCGCGCTGGCTGGTTGCTCCGCTGCGGCAGATCGATCGCATTAATGCGCGCTATCAGGCCGTCGAACGATTACTGCGCGACGACGATCTGCGCGAAGCACTGACCCAACGCCTGGCCAATATCGTCGACTTGGAGCGAATGGCCGGCAAGCTCGGTAATCGCAAGGCCGGTCCGCGCGACTTGGTCGCTCTGGCGGCCAGCCTTGCCCGACTGCCTGAAATTGCTTCGGCGATTTCGAGCAGCGGCGTTGCGTTATTGTCCACGATGAGCAACCGGCTCCCGAATTTGGCGAGCACGGCGAGTATTATCAACATTGCGCTTGTCGACGAACCGCCGCTTCTGACTAACTCCGGAGGAATGATCCGGCCGGGGCACAGCAGCGACTTGGATTCCCTTAAGCTGTCGATCAAGGATGCCGTCGATTACATCGCCACCTTGCAGGAAAAACTGCGCGCTGAAACGGGAATCGCAACGCTAAAGGTCGGTTACAACCAGGTCTTCGGTTACTACATCGAGGTTTCCAAAGCACAACTGGCCGCAGTCCCGGACCACTTTATTCGCAAGCAGACCTTGGTGAACGCAGAGCGATTTATCACCGGCGAGATGAAGAAAAAAGAAGAGCTGATTCTCGCTGCCGAAGACAAGATCAATCGCCTCGAAGAATCGCTCTTTCTGGAACTGCGCGACCATGTGGCCGCCGCCGCGGAGGCGATCAGTGCGGCCGGGAGCGTGCTCGGAGAACTTGACTGCTTACTTTCCTTTGCACTGGCCGCCCGCCGCTACAACTTCGTGCGACCGCAGTTGGTGGCCGAGCCGACGCTGTCAATCACGGAAGGCCGCCACCCGGTCATCGAACAGATCCTGCCGCGCGGAGACTTTGTCGGCAATGACACGCAACTCGACACCGGCGGCGAACAAATCCAACTTCTGACCGGTCCGAACATGGCGGGAAAATCGACCTATCTGCGGCAAGTGGGTTTGATCGTGATCATGGCGCAGGCGGGTTGCTTCGTCCCGGCCGAGGCCGCGACAATTGGATTGGTCGATCGCGTTTTCACCCGCGTCGGCGCCAGCGATCGTTTGACGATGGGCGAGTCAACCTTCCTCGTCGAGATGAATGAAACGGCGCGTATTCTCAATAACGCCACACCGCAAAGTTTGATTCTGCTCGATGAGGTTGGTCGCGGCACCTCCACCTACGACGGCCTGGCAATCGCCTGGGCGCTTTGCGAATCGCTGCATAACGATCCACGGCTCAAGTCGCGGACGATCTTCGCCACACATTTTCACGAGCTCACGGAGCTTGCCAGTCTTTGCCCCCGCATCCGCAACTACCAGGTTCAGGTGCGGCGGCACCGCGATCGCATCGTCTTTCTGCGCAAGGTCGTTGCCGGCGGCTGTGATGACAGTTTTGGCATCGAGGTCGCCAAGCTGGCGGGTATTCCGCCCACGCTCACGGCGCGAGCCAAGGAAATCCTCGCCGAACTTGAGTCGGGGACATTCGCGCCTCTGAAAACGCGCAGCAAATACCACTACGTCAATCCCAACCAGATGAGACTCTTTGAAGCGCCCGTCTCCGAGAGTGAACAGCGTTTGCGCGCGGTGGATGTTGAGAGCCTGACGCCGATCGAGGCACTCAATCTGGTCGCCGAGCTCAAACAACTTGCCGAGAAAAACCATGGCCGCGCGAATTAAGCTGCTTCCCGACGTCCTGATCAACAAGATCGCCGCCGGTGAGGTCATCGAGAGACCGGCCTCCGTAGTCAAAGAGCTGATCGAAAACAGCCTCGATGCCGAGGCGACTTCCGTACGCGTCGAGATCACCGAAGGCGGGCTGGGACGCATTGAAGTCAACGACAACGGCTACGGGATGTCCGCGGAGGACTTGCGGCTCGCAGTTTGCCGGCACGCGACATCCAAGATCGCCAGTCCTGAAGATCTGTTCAACATTCATTCTTTCGGGTTTCGCGGCGAGGCGCTGCCCTCGATCACGTCCGTATCTCAGTTCGCCATCAAGTCGCGCGCACGCGGCGCCGCTTCCGGCTATCGCCTGGAAATCGACGGGGGACAAACCACTGATGAATCGGAAGTCGGTTGCGACTACGGCACCACGATTACCGTGCGCAACCTCTTCTACAATACACCGGCACGGCGCAAATTTCTTAAGTCGGCCTCTGCCGAGGTGCGCCGCGTTATCGACGTCGTCGAGTCGATCGCGCTGGGGAATCCGGCGTGTGAGTTCGTTCTCGATTCCGACGGCCAGCGGCTCGTCGACCTTGCAGCTACCGGCGACAAGTTTCAGCGCGCAGCGCAGCTCTTTGGCGCCGCTAATGCCGCCCGCTTTGTCCGCGGCAGTCGCAGTTCCGACACTTTGTCCGTAGAGTTGTACTTGTCGAAACCGGAAGCCTGTCGCAAAAATCGCTCGCGGATAATGATTCTGGTGAACAGTCGCCGTATCGAATCGAAAGCTCTGTTTGCTTCGATCACGGCCGCCTATGGTGAATTTCTGGCCGGCGGACTCTACCCACAGGGCGCGGTGTTTATCACAATTGAACCGTCGCTGGTGGATGTCAACGTCCATCCGGCGAAGTCCGAGGTGCGCTTCGCAGATGAACGCACGATCTTCCACGCGGTTTATAGCCTCGTGCGCGAGTCGCTCCTCGAAGGCAACGTCGTGCCGGGCTTCGCTTCCGGCGGAGGGCGACAACAGGAAAGCTACTCAGGATATGCGCGCGAGGTCGATCTGCGGCGCTCGATGGGGAATTTCTTCGAGCGGGAACTCGGCTCCGTACGCGGCGAACACTCGCTGGCCGCAATCTTCGCCGAGCAGCCGGCACAATCTGCGAGTTCTGCCGTCCAGCCCCCGATTTTGGAAGACAGTGCAGCCGCTGCGTCCACCGAAGCCGGCAGGGAAGAATCCAGCCCACGCGAGCAACTTGCCTCAACCATGCGCGGCGACGTGCGCTTGCAGCAGTTCAACTTGCTCTATATCCTCGCCGTCACTTCGGACTCGATTCTGATCATCGATCAGCACGCCGCCCACGAGCGCGTCCTCTACGAAATCGCCCTCAAGTCTTTCGGCCATCATGCCGTCGCCAGTCAACGACTGTTGTTCCCGCTGGCGGTTCATCTTGAACCGGATGACTTTTTCACTTTCAACCGTGAGAAGGAGTCGCTGGCCGCTCTCGGATTCGTTGTCAACAGCTTCGGGCCGCGCTCCGTCGAACTCGAAGCTGTGCCGGCGGTGCTGGGTGGCAAGAATCCGGAGACGCTGTTTCGAGAATTGCTTGATGACTTCTCCGAGCTGAAAGGAGACGAACAGAAACGATTCCAGAAGAAGGCGGCCTCCTTTGCTTGCCGCGGCGCTATTATGGCCGGCGACCGACTCAACGAATCGGCAATGCGGGCACTTTTCGAGAATCTGATGGCCGCGGAGAACCCTTACGTTTGTCCACACGGTCGACCGACGATGATTCGACTTTCAAGGCAGGACCTCGATGTCCGATTCGGCCGCATCGGTTAGACCGATCATTCCAGTAATTGCAGGACCAACCGCCGTCGGCAAGACCGCGCTTGCCCTCCAACTCGTTGATCGTTTCAATCTGGAGATCGTCTCATGCGACTCGCGCCAGATCTATCGCCGCCTGAACATCGGCACCGCTAAGCCAACGGCGGCAGAACTAGCCGGCAGGCCGTATCACCTGATCGACTACGTCGAGCCAAATCTCGTCTACAGCGCGGTCCGATTCCGGCATGACGCCGAAGATGCGCTGCAGTCGATACTGAAATCCGGCAGGATGCCACTAATCGTATGCGGTACAGGGCTTTACCTTCGGGCGATTGAATCAGGTTTCTTCGCAACGCCAAGTCCTGATGCAAGTTACAGAGATTCACTGGCGGAACTCGCGACGTCTGAATTGCACAGTCAGCTAACAATCGTCGATCCCCAAGCGGCCGAGTCGATTCCGAAGAACAATCGCGTCCGCGTGATCAGGGCGTTGGAAATCAATAAGTTAACAGGAAAGACCAAGACTGACTTGTCGAGCGGAGGAGATTATCCGGCCAGTCGGTACACTTTTCGCTATTTCCTCTTAAGCCGTTCGCGGGAAAAACTTTATAAAATTATAAATTTCCGAGTCGATAAAATGATAGGGGATGGATTGATCGAAGAGGTCGACCAACTCCGAGCAGACGGTTTCGGCCAATCGCCGGTTCTGAATCGAACACTCGGCTACCGGGAGGCGATTGACTACCTCGCAGGCCGCCTGCAGCGAGATCGCTGTGTCGATTTGATCAAGCAGCGAACCCGCAACTACGCTAAACGTCAGTTAACGTGGTTTCGTCATCAGATCGATGCCGAAGAAATCGATCTGGAGTCCCCGAACGGGAGGGAAAAATTGTTGAATTCTCTCGACAAATTAAATCTTGACAGGAAATTATGCTAAGTCATATCTTACAACGGCTTACAGTGTTGGCGATTTCAGGGAGGAAGTCTCTCATGCCTCGTTTATTATATTTTGTCGCTCTCTTGATGTTGTTGGTGATGGGTTGTTCCTCCACCGTGCGCCAGAATCGCACCTTGGCGGTGGCGACAAATGCGACAGACGAGACGGCTGATCAAGCAACGCAATCAACCTCCAAAGATGCGGAGCTGATCCCGCTCAGCGAGGAAGTGCTTGCGGCACAAAACGAATTGACGCTCGCTGAGGAGTACTTCCAATATGGTAACCAGGCGAATTCGCAAGAGCAGTGGCAAGAAG
The DNA here is from genome assembly GCA_964584025.1 of uncultured Ignavibacteria bacterium. GTDB lineage: Bacteria > Zixibacteria > MSB-5A5 > CAIYYT01 > CAIYYT01 > JADJGC01. The sequence goes on along the minus strand of CAZOYE010000017.1, from coordinate 54,376 downwards.
CCCAGTACAACTTCGAGCGAGCATTGGCGATTCTCTCCGACCTCGATATCGATCCTGCCGATGAAACCGAACTCGGGCAGCATTACTTTAAGTTGTTGAGTGACATTCGTTCAGAATACAAGTTGACGTTGCTCTATCTCGCGACGCTTCCTGGAGAAACTTCCAGCTCAGCCTTTGTCGATCGCTTTCTCGAAATCGATGACTTCAGCAAGCTGCGGCAGGAGAAGGTGATAACCGATGTCGACAAGACCGTCGCCTTCGATATCCCGGTAGTCGTCAACCAGAAGGTAGAAAACTGCATCGTTTACTTCCAGACGCTGGCACGCGACTTCTTCCAGGCAGCTTTGACGCGCTCCGGGAAGTACACGCCGATCATGACCAAGATTCTGGAAGAAGAAGGATTGCCCAGCGATCTAATCTATTTGCCTCTGATCGAATCCGGTTACAAGACAAACGCTTATTCGTGGGCAGCCGCTGTCGGACCGTGGCAGTTTATCGCCAGCACCGGGAAACACTACGGATTATATCGTAATTGGTGGTACGATGAACGCCGCGACTTCGAGAAGTCGACGCGTGCCGCCGCCCGCTACTTGAAATTCCTGTACAGCCGCTATGACGATTGGTATCTGGCGCTGGCCGCCTATAACGCCGGCGAGGGCCGGATCGATCGAGCGATAAAGCGCGAGCGCACGGAAGACTACTTCCGCCTGAAAACCGTAGCGCGCGAAACGAAAGACTACGTTCCGCTTTTCCTGGCTGCCACAATCATCGGCAAGAACCCGGAAAAATACGGTTTTGCTTCTTATTATGACGAAGTTCTTGAATACGAGACCGTAACCATCGACAAGTGTCTCGACTTGCGCGAGGTTGCCAAATCGCTCGGCACAACGACCGAGTACCTTCAGCAGTTGAATCCTGAGCTCCTGCGCAACGTCACGCCGCCGAACTCCGGCGCCTACCGGCTGCGCGTCCCGGCAAACATGGAAAACGCCTTCTGGGCGGCCTATAACGGCTTTGACGAGCCGAAAGTAAGCGGGGTCGAGAAGCACACCATCCGGCGCGGCGAATCGTGGGGGAGCATCGCGAAGAAATACGGCATTTCTTCCAAGACGCTTGCGGCAGCCAACAACACCACAACCAAGAGCAAGCTCTACGCCGGCAAGACTCTAATGGTTCCGATTCAAAACGCACAATTGGCGCGCAATACCGGGAGCAAGAAGAGCGGTTCAAGCAGCAAGAAGAGCACGGCCAGTACAACGGGCGAATACACGGTTCGCAAGGGAGACAACCTCTGGCAGATCGCCGAGGCCCACGGTACGACCGTCAATGACCTGCGCTCGCTGAACGGCCTGGGACCCTACAGCAACCTGCACCCGGGACAGAAGCTGAAGGTCACTGCCAGCTCCGGCAAGAAGTCTTCAGGAAGCAAATCGTCGTCCGGAAAGATTATGACCTATAAGGTCCGCAAGGGCGATACGCTCGACAAGATCGCCGACAAGTACGGCACGTCCGTCCAGGAGATTGCATCGATTAATGGCATTCACACGATTGATTATCTCCGTGTCGGCCAGTTGATCAATGTGCCCTCCAACGGCAATGCGACGACTTCCGCCAAGAAGTCTCGTTCCGGCGGCAGCGTGCTCGTCTATGTCGTTAAGGCCGGCGACACCCTCTGGGATATCGCCAAATCGTTTGGGACAACGGTGGAAGATATCGTGACGCTCAATAAGCTCTCATCCAAGCGTGTAAAAGTCGGAGACCGACTCAAGGTTAAGCGAGGTTAAACGCTCTCGAATGGCAAAGGCGCGGGACATCATAATCGGATTGATCATCGGCGGCAGCTTCCTGATCTTTTTCGTGATGATCGGCCTGATGATTCTGATCGGTCGTGGAGATGGTGACGGCACATTGCCGACATTTGGCAGCAAGGTCGCCATCATCAACATCTACGGTGTGATCGAATCGTCCGGCGACATTGTGCGCCAGCTCGACCGCTGGGGTGACGACAATTCCGTTAAGGCAATTGTCTTGCACATTAATTCACCCGGCGGCGGCGTCACGCCTTCGCAGGAGATTTACGAAAAGGTGTTGCGCGTGCGCGCCGAGACCGACAAGCCGATTATCGCCTCGATGAGTTCGGTCTGCGCTTCCGGCGGGTATTATATCGCCTGCGCCGCCGACCGAATCGTCGCCAATGCCGGTACTATTACCGGCTCGATTGGCGTGATTTTCCAGTATCCGGTCGTTGAAGATTTGTTCGACAAGGTCGGTGTGCAATATCACACGATCAAGTCCGGCAGCCGCAAGGACGTCGGCTCACCGTTTCGCGATCCGACCGAAGCCGATTCGTTGATGTTGCAGGCGGTGGTCGATGACACCTACGACCAGTTTGTCCAGGCAATCGTCGATAATCGCGAGATCGGCCGCGACGAGGTCTTAAGCCTTGCCGACGGTTCGATCTACTCGGGACGGCAGGCCTACCGCCTGGGTCTGGTTGACTCGCTCGGCACATTTGAAGATGCCGTCGATCTGGCCGGCGAAATCTGCGGCTTGGGGAGCGATCCCGACACGATTCGCGAAGTGCCGCGGCGCCGAGGCTCAATCTGGGATTTGGTGGAAGGGCTGTTGAATCTCGATTTATCCGGGCTCTTGTCCCGGGGCGATAATCTGGTCTATCCGCAGTTGCGCTATATCTTCAGTCATTAACGGCGCACCGGCGGAGGGGATCACAGGCGAAAGTACAGAAAGCGTAGAGAAAAGAAAGATAACGGATATAAAGCCGGAGGAGAGTGGCCGAAATGACCAAAGCTGATTTAGTCGAGCGTGTCGCCGAACGCACCGGACTGACCCGTACGGACGTGGCGGTCGTGGTGGATTCGTTCCTGGACACGATTAAGAAATCCATGGAGGAAATGCAGAATATTGAAATTCGCGGCTTTGGCACCTTCAAGATCAAGCTGAGAAAGGCGCGCAAAGCCCGTAATCCGCGGACGGGAGAGGAAGTTCCGGTGCCGGATCGCAAGGTCCCGGTGTTCAAACCCTCCAACGAATTCAAGGATCTGATCACCAAATTGCCGCTGGCTGGTCAGTAACAATTCTGCTTGCGCTCCGGCAGCAGACTTCTATATTGGCGGTCTGTTTGTTTAAGAGTTGTATTACGGAGGTTTAATGCCGAGCGGCAAAAAACGGAAACGTCAGAAGATCAAGACGCATAAGCGTAAGAAGAGAAGAAGACGCGATCGTCATAAAAAGAAGTTAGGTCGTTAGGGCTGCCCCCGGCAGCCCTTTCTTTTTGCTGTTGCCTTCCCGACCCTGCGATACCATAATTCGTCCATGATTGTGATTGGACTCGACTTTACAAGCTCTCCGCGAAAGTCTAAGCCGATTACGGTCGCTAACGGGGCCCTTAGCGGAGGCACCCTTCGATTTACCGAGATCGTCTCGCTTTACGATTTTGTTGAAGTCGGGGCGCTCCTCGATTCGGCTGGTCCCTGGATTGCCGGCTTGGACTTTCCCTTCGGTCTGCCGCGGCAGTTCCTTGCTGACACGGGGTGGCTTGGAAACTGGACACAGCAAGCGAGCCGGACCGCCAGCCTGAGCAAGAGGCAGTTCGAATCGTTATTAATCGACTACAAAGCAAACAAACCAAAGGGGCAGAAGGAGCCGGTACGCCGAACTGACCGCATGACAAGAGCCAAGAGCCCGCTCAAGCTGCATTACCCTCCCGTGGGCAAGATGTACTACGAGGGCGTGAAATTGCTGATAAGCGCTGATGCCTCTATTCTGCCATGTCGACCGTCATCCTCGGAGCGAATCATTGTTGAGTCTTACCCGGCTGTCCCTGCCCGGTTCTTGATCAAGAGTCAATCGTACAAGAGCGACACGAAGAAGAAGCAGACTCTTGAGCAACGTGCTGCTCGCCGGGAGATCATTCATGGTCTCATCTCAACCCAATTTGAAAGGTCTTACCACATATCAGTAGATCTTGATTCACTCCTCGCCGAGGCTGCGATCGACGATCCCACAGGCGATTCTCTCGACGCGATTCTCGCCTGCGTTCAGGCCGCGTCAGCGTCACTCGACCCGTCGGGTCGCTTCTACATTCCAAAGGACGTGGATCCTTGCGAAGGCTGGATCGCCGACCCCGTCGTGTTTGATCAACTCGATGAAATAGACCATCGTTCTTCGACCGGCTCGGAGCCGACACGTATGCGCGGATAGCCGGTTACCGAGATTATATCATCGATCACCCACTGGTGCTCATTGCGCCAAGTCTTCCCATTTCGACTCGGTCAACTCTCTCTCGCGCTGAGTCTCCGCCGCGAAATCGGGCGACCTGGCGCGCTTCCGACCTGACCCTCTGGTGAACCCCGTAGCCCACCCGCAGCGAGGCGAAGGGTAGGGGGCTTAGAGCAACTCGCACTTCCGCTTTCACAGGAAAACTCTTCCTCCAGACTCTGACTCACCAAACTCCGACCCTCACTCTCACAACAACTTAGCCCGCTTTTCAAACTGGCACGCTTCTTGATCTTGCATCAAGGGCATGAAAGCGCGTTTGGCCCCCATTTGCTTCTTCTTGGTGTGCATCCTCTGGTTTGTCGATGGCAACTGCGATGTCGCCGATTTCCGGGTCAATGACGATTTCGGCACCGCGTACCAGGGCTACTCGCATATCGCGGTCGACCTCGACGGCAACTTCGTCGTCTCCTGGTACGACAAGCGCAATGGCGACAACGATATCTATCTGCAGGCCTTTGACCATCTCGGCAATCGCTCCGGAACCAACCGGCGCGTCAATGACGATCCGGTCGGCTCTGAACAACTGCGTCCCTCGCTCATGAAAGATCAACTCGGCAAGTTCATCGTCGTCTGGCAGGATTTCAGAGTTACCGGCTATCCCTTTAACGGCGATATCTACGGCCAGCGCTTCAATGCCGACGGTTCGCTGATTTCGACGAACGCCAAAATCAACGACGATTTCGGTGTCGAAACGCAGGGCTGGCAGGATATCGACGCCGATGATTTCGGCAACTATGTCGTGGTCTGGGAGGATAATCGCAACGGCAACTATGACATCTACGCCCAGCGCTACCACAAATCGGGAACCAAGCTCGGAGTCAACGTCCGCGTCAACGATGACGTCGGCACGGCATACCAGCACAACCCGAAAGTAGCTGTCGACGGCGATGGCGATTTCATCATTGTTTGGTACGACAATCGCTCCGGTCGCGACAACATCATGGCGCAGCGTTTCAACGTCTCAGGCGTAGCGCAAGGGACCAATTTCCTCGTCAACGACAATATCACGAACAACAAGTGCGTCTTCGCCGATGTGGCCTGCAACTACAGCGGCAATTTTACGATCGCCTGGATCGACTACCGCAACGGCGTTTATCCGAGCAATCCCGATGTCTATGCCCGCAACTATCTCGCCGACGGCACGCCGCGTTCCGACAATTACAAAGTCAGCATCGACGGCGGCGCGACTAATCAAGCCGAGGTCTCTGTTGCGATGGACTACTTCGGCAATTACATCATTGCCTGGCGCGACGATCGTCTCGGCAACAATGACATCTATGCCCAGTACTACCGCGCCGAGGGCACGACGCTCGGCGGCAATTACCGCGTGAATTCGGATGCCGGCGCCGCGACTCAGTCGTTTCCCAACGTCACGATGGACGGCATCAATATTTACTATACCTGGACCGACGATCGCAACGGCAGCTTCGATGTCTATGCCAAGATCACTGAATACGGAGCGCCGGCAATCGTCGTCACTCCGACTTCGTTGACTTTCTCAGCACAGCAGGGGGGAGCAACTCCGCCGTCCCAGCAACTTCTTGTGAACAATCAGGGCTACGGCATTCTCAACTACGTGATCACGGACAATCAACCCTGGCTCACGGTCAATCCGACCTCGGGAGCAGCTCCCGCAACTCTCGAAGTCTCGGTGAACGCCGCCGGTCTTGCCTACGGCGACCACAGCGGCCGGATCACGATTGCCGATGCCTCGGGCAAAGATTCCTCGCGCACCGTAGTGGTCGCACTCAACGTCACTGCGCCCATGCTCAAGCTCACGCCCGCTTCCTTTAGCATCCAAACCCAGTTCGGTTCAGCGCCACCGGACGATCAGTATGTAATGATTGAAAATTCCGGAACCGGAACATTAGACTGGTCAACCAGTGGCGCGCCGAATTGGCTGAAATTATCACAAGTCTCCGGCACGGCCCCCAGCGCTGTCGATCTTATCTTTGAGACCGACTCGTTGCCCGGCCCGGGCAGTTATGTGGCGAACGTTACCGTAACTTCGCCGCAGGCAGCAAATTCACCGCTGCAGTTCACGGTCAACCTCAGCTACGTGGTGAACACCCCGATGCTCGCCATCGATCCTGACACGCTGCATTTCAGCTTCCTCGCGGGAGCTGCCTCAGTAGCTCCTCAGGAACTTGTCATCTACAACTCGGGCACCGGCACAATCGACTGGATGATCGAAGCCGACGCTACTTGGGTGTCAGTAACTCCGGAAGCGATGCTTGGCGACGGCGTCGTTTCTGTCTCCATCAACACGGCGATGCTGCAGGTCGGCGACCATTACGCCCATCTCAACATCAGCGATGCGGCCGCGCTTAATTCGCCCTTGGCGGCGGTTGTCAAGACTATCGTCCTGCGTCCGCCGGATACCCTCAGCCTCGACTTGACCAACGCCCTGGCTGGTCAACCGTTCGAGGTCGGCTTGAACTTGCACAATTATCTGGCCATCGATAGCGTGGCAATCGAACTCAGTTACGAGGATGCCGCCATGACTCTGGATTCTGTGGCGACCTCTCTGCGCACCGGCGGTATCACGACCTGGTCATTTACGAATCCCACGGCTCTCGGCATCACCAGTGTGTCGGTATCGACATCATCGATGCCTGCGCCGCTATCTGTCGGCTCCGGCTCCATTGCCGTCCTGCATTTCACTGCATCCGGCAGCGTCGCCGACGGGGAATATGCGCTTGACCTTAATGGCATTGTCCGCGACACAACCGGCGCAATTTCATCTCCCGTCATCGTGCCGGGCAATGTCGCGATCGCCTCGACCACGCCGGTCTATCCGATTGAAGGCCCGATTGTTCCCGCCGACTTTTCGCTCGGCCCCAACTATCCTAATCCGTTCAATGCCGCGACGATCATCCCGTTTGAAATCAGCCGCGGCGCTCAAGTGGACCTTCACGTCTTGAATATTCTTGGCCGCCGGGTGAAGACGATATTCTCGGGCGCCCAGACCATCGGCCGCTATTACGCCACGTGGAGTGGCGACTCCGATGATGGTTCAACGCTTCCGACCGGCGTCTACTTCGTACGCCTGGAGGCCGCGGGCGAATCCCGCGTCATCAAAGTTCTCCTGCTTAAGTAGGTCTGACATTCCTGTCTGACCGTTGTATTCGTCTCACCGGCTCGTGTCATTGCGAGGAGCGAACGACCAATCTGGTGCTGCAGATTACCTCGCCGCGACGAAGCAATCTGATTCTGGTTTACTGCAACTCACCATTTTGCACTCAGTATCCTGATTCGTATATTCTCCAGACATGCGCATTCGCTTCATCGTGTTCATACTGCTCTTTGCCGGCCCGTCCATCGCCCAGATCGTTCGCTCGATCGATGACGGCAGCCTGACCTTCTTTGTTCACAACAACGGCACTTTTGGCTATGACCCTTATGAAACCAAGGGCGAAATCTGGGGCTTGTACTACCCGGGGGATAGTCGCCGGGGTTTAATGGCCGGCGGTGGGATTTGGGTGGCAGGGAAGGTCGGCGGTGACTGGCGCATAACGATCTCCGGCGACGCGAGCGAGTTTGTTCCCGGACCGCGCCGGGGCGAGGGGGCGGAGGTCGACTCGGCGTTTCCGATCTACAAGATCACGCGCGGCGAGAACTACGATCTCAACGATGATTACGGCAATTGGCCGGCGGCGCTCGGTGCGCCGGTCAACGCCCTCGGACAACCGCTGCAAATCGGTTCGCAGGGACTCTGGACGATGTTCAACGACGGCGATTCCGCCTCGCACATCTTTCAGGGATTTTCAAGTGTCCAGCCGCTTGGTGTCGAGGTGCGGCTGCACGCCTACACTTGGGACAACAACTTTCAACTCTACGACACGCTGATGGCGCAGGTGATTTTCCTCGATTACACGATCACGAACGTCTCCGACTCAACGATTGATTCCTGCATCATCTCGATCTTTGCCGATCCCGATATTGGCTTTAGCCGCAATGACCGCCTCGGCACCAGCCCCGATCTGCAGGCGGCCTACATCTATGATGAAGCCGACTTCGATTCCGATTATGGCGACTATCCGCCGGTGGTCGGCATGACGATGCTGCGCAATCGCGCACTTTCGGCGAGTTTCTACTATGGCTGCAGCAGCCAATATCCCGAGTGCATCCCGGTCGACACCTTGCCCGAGGTCATCAATTTGATCAAGGGCCTGCGTGCCAACGGCCTGCCGCACTTTGATCCGGTTACCTCGCTGCCAAAGCGCTATCCCTTTGACGGCAACCCCGCTGACTCCACCGGCTGGATCGCGGATCTTTCGCGCGACTACCGATTTTTGCTCAACACGATTCCCGACACGCTGCGGCCGGGCGAGAGCATCAATCTCACGACGGCGCTCGTCGTCGCCCGCGGCAATTCCACCCGTGACGGCGTAGGCAAGTGGCTTGAGTTTGTGGGCAGGCTGCGGGAGCTGTATCAGTCAGACACATTGGCACCAGGATTGAAAGCCTTCGGAAGGTCGCCTTTCATTGTGCGAGGCAAGAATCTTGAGGGTCGCGACTGGGGTGGAAGGTTCTTGGGCGGTGGATTGGATGTTGCGCCAGCCTACTTTGGACAGGAAAGCGGTCCGTCGCACATCGTTTCGCAGGTCCTGGAGTTCCCCCGCACGGGTGGTCAACTTCTGCGTCGATTTGTCAGGCAGGCTGATGAGTACGTCTATCGAGGCGATACTGAGGCGCCTCTAACCCTGAAATTGATTGATGGCCTTGTGGATTTTGAGATGTTCTATTTCGATGCCGATAACGATGGCTTACCGACTGGCAAATCCGGCAAGTGGGATCCCCTGTTCACCACCGATATGAGGCTTAGAGAAGGACCACTGAACTACGAGAACAGCTCTCTGGCTATTTACTTGGACAGCTTATTCGTCGCCATCGAACTCGACGAGACACCGCTGTCGAGCCGCGAATCTTGGTTGAACATCTCACCGAGAATTTACCATCCCGCATTGTCCTTGCCCAATGATTCAATTTCCATGTTCGAATCAGCAGCCGACGGTTATGACGAACGCACGCTGGAAATCACCAATTCGACCAACTTCACAACTGAAATTGATTTCAGTTCCTCCGATCCCCTAAGAATCGCGGTCATTCCACCCCAACTGACGCTCGGCGCCGGGCAGCGAGCATTGGTCTGGTTGCGCCTAAATGGGATGTCGAACGGTGAGGATAGCGTGAGACTTCGAGTCATGTCTTCGAATCTGCAAGTCGAAGAAAGAGTACTCGTCATCTACATCCAGCGATCTGCAGATTCAACAGGTGACCTCAACCGCGATGCCGTCCTCTCCGTCGCCGATATTGTCGAGATGCTGCGGGTTCTCTATCGCGGGGCGCCGATCAATGTCCCGCTGCGCGTTGTCGACGCCAATTGCGACAGCCGCTTCAACCTCGTCGATCTGATGCTGTTTCTCAACCACCTCTTCGAGGGCGCTCCGCTACCGTGCCTCGAATAGTCATCACGATTCTGGTCGCTGTATGCTTTTCGGCGACAGCTGCTGCCCAGGTGCCGGTTGCCGATAGCCTGCCGTCGGTGCGCCGCTCGCATATGCATCGCAATTTGCTGATTGGTAATGTCATCGTCGGCAGCGCGGCCTACTTCTATTTCGAGGAGACCTGGGGTGCTCCCAACGGCCGCTTCCATTTCAAGAATGAGTTTCACGACAATGTCGCTCTGACCGACGAGGTCAGCCATTTCTACGCCGGCTACAAACTCACGGAGGGTTTCGCCTGGTTCTTTCGCACGTTTCGTATGCCCGAAAGCGAGGTCTACAAGTACGCGGCGCTGCAATCGGGGCTGATCCTGACGCTGGTCGAAATCCCGATGGACGCCTACAATCCAGATCAAGGATTCGGCGTCAGCGATATCCTCTTTGATGCCGGCGGCATCGGCTGGGCGTTGCTCGAACACAGATACCCCAACAACTTCGACATGAAGTTCTCGGTCAAGCGACCGCCCTGGGAGTTCGAAAATAAGTTCCTCGCCAATGAAAATGACGAGTTTGCCAACTTCATCTGGTGGGGAACTTACCGGGTCTATTACGCTCATCTCGGATTCGGTTATTCCGTTCATCACGATGAGCGCGGCCACGTCAAATCGGAGTATTTCCTCGGCGCGGGTACAACTGCCTATGATCTCATCCGAATCGTCTCTCCCAAATTCGCGGAGGATGTCAAAGCCCTCGATTCGTATTATATCTCCATCCGACTGAGGCTATAAAAGTAGGTCAGGATCCCTGTGATCCTGACACTGAACCTGCTCATACGTCTGTACGGGCTGGGTTTGCCTGTCCAGGTGTTGCGTCAGTTTTGAAGGGTGGGCAGACCCGACCCCTACTGAGAGCAAATGAGAGATTGCTTCGTCGCGATTGAATGCCGAAGTTGAATTTGGCATACGTTCGCTCCTCGCAATGACATTGCGAAGAATCCGGGGCATCACTATCAGCGATTGACAATCTCGAATCTCTGTATTCCTTAGCTACATGTCCCAGCGCATAGTCCTGCATGTCGATATGGACGCTTTCTTTGCCGCCATTGAGCAGCGGAACAACCCCGGACTCAAAGGCAAGCCGGTCGTTGTCGGCGGAAGTCCCACCGGTCGCGGCGTGGTCTCGACGGCATCCTATGAGGCTCGCGTCTTCGGCATTCACTCGGCGATGCCGGCGGCAGAGGCCTACCGCCACTGCCGGGAGGCAATCTTCCTTCATGGCGATCACGCTTCGTATAGCTACGCCTCCGAATTGATCAGAGAGATTCTTATCGGATATACACCGGCCGTCGAGATGATCTCGGTTGATGAAGCCTTTGTTGATCTAACCGGCACCGAGCGACTGCTTGGCCCGGCCAGGGAAGTAGCGCTGAGCATCAAGGAGGCAATCCACTCCCGCATCGGCATTACATGTACCGTGGGAATCGGCCCGAACAAACTCCTGGCCAAATTGGCCAGCGGACTGAATAAGCCGGATGGACTGACGGTTATCGAGGCCGACAAGATTGCCGAGCAGGTCTTTCCGCTTGCAGTCGACAAGATCTGGGGTGTCGGGCCGGTAACCTACGAACGCCTCGCGCGACACGGTGTGCATACGATCGGCGATCTCGCGGGTTTGAACCTGGCTACGCTCAAAATTCTTCTCGGCGATTTCGGGCACACGCTGGTAGAACGGGCGCGCGGCATCGACGATCGCCACGTGGCCCTGATCGATGAAGAGCATATCGAAAAGTCGATCTCCCACGAAACCACGCTCGGCAAAAACTCGTTCGATCCTGATCACATTCATTCCATCATGGCTGCCCTCACGGAGAAAGTCGTCATCAGGCTTTATCGTGGCGGCTGGCTGGCGCGGACAGTGGGAATCAGGTTACGTTATCCGAGCTTCAAGACGATTACCCGCGATCACACGCTTGGTGAGCCGACCGACAACTACCCCGACATTCTCACCACAGCGTCCAAGCTTGTTCCCACGGATAAGGTTGCAAGCAAGGGAGTTAGGCTCATTGGCGTACGCACCAGCAACCTGATCCACCGCGAGGAACTGCGCCAATTCGATCTCTTCAGCGCCCGGCAGAAGCAGGACGACCTGAGCCGGACGATTCACAAACTGCGCGAGAAGTTTGGCAACGGTGTCATCAAGCGAGCGGGCGGTCTTAAAGGTGAGGAATGATATCGACCGATTCATCTATGTAATTGACATCGCCTTTTTTTTGCGTTAATTGAAGGCATGACGCTCGCCGATGTTGTAAAGGAGAGATCGACCCCTGTGTTTAATTGGCCGTTTTCAAAACTTGCAACCTCACTCGAGGCATCGGTAATCCGGGAGACACTCAAGCTCTCGAACAAACCGGGCATCATCAATTTCGCCGGCGGGCTGCCCGCCGCCGAGTTGTTTCCCACCGATTGGATTAACGAGTGCATCGATGCCGTCATGACCGAGCACGCGGCCGCGGCGTTGCAATACTCTATCTCGCAGGGTGTCTTGAGTCTGCGCGAACTTCTCGCTGAGAGGATCTCGCGGCAGGGGCTGCCGGTCACTCCGGATAATATCTTGATCACCACCGGCTCGCAGCAGGGGCTCGACCTCATCGGCCGCGCCTTCATTGAGCCCGGTGACTTCGTAATCACTGAGCTCCCGACCTATCTGGGCGCGCTTCAGGCTTTTAACTTCTATCAAGCTCGCTACGCGCCTGTCACGATGGACAACGACGGCATGATCATCGACCAACTGGAAGAAAAGATTCGCCTCTTCAATCCCAAGATGATCTACGTCGTGCCCAACTTCCAGAATCCATCCGGAATTACCTTGTCGTATCAACGCCGCAAAGCCCTGATGAGTCTGGTCTTCCGCCACCAGATCGCACTGATCGACGACAATCCTTACGGCGAACTTCGCTACTCCGGCACGCCGCAACCTTCGTTGCGCGGGCTTGGAGGCGATGCCGTGATTCAACTCGGTACTTTCTCAAAACTGATCTCTCCCGGCTTGCGCGTCGGCTGGATTTGCGCGCCGGTGTCGGCGATTAAGATTATTGAGAAAGCCAAACAAGCTGTCGACCTTCACTCGGCGACATTTACGCAGTATATCGTGGCTGAATTTCTCAAGCGTGGCTATCTCGAGCCTCATATTGATATTATCAAAGCATCCTATGCCGCCCGTCGTGAGATCATGATCAACGCCATGAAAGAACATTTCCCGCCTTGCGTCCATTGGCCGCACCCCGATGGCGGGCTCTTCCTCTGGCTGCAACTTCCGGAGACGATCTCGGCAACGATGGTGTTCCAGCAAGCCGTGCACGAGGGCGTCGCCTTCATTCCGGGCCGGCCATTCCATCCCGACGGCACCGGCGACAACACCATGCGGCTCAATTTCGCCAGCTCGAACGCCGAGAGCATCATCGAGGGCGTCAAACGCCTGGGCCGCGTTCTTCACCGTCACTGCTGATCAGATCTTCGCCCCTCCTTTGTAGGTCAGGATCCCCGCGATCCTGACGCGTCCAATTCGGTGGTCTTCATCCTGACTCGAGACGACAAGTCATTCTGAAGTGTCATTGCGAGGAGCGAACGTCGTTAGGCACGCTCGCTGCGCGCTACCGCAATGCAGCAATCTATTCTCGAATGCAGTTGCACCCGATCACATTTTCCCCTTGCCGCTAAGTTCGAACGGCCTAACTTCAGTTCCATGACGAACAGAAAGACACTAATCATATCCTTCGCCAAGTATCACGCGCTCGGCAACGATTTCGTGATTGTTGACGCCAAGGCGCTGCCGGCGACCAAGGCGGCAATTGCAAAGATTGTCCGCGCGATCTGCGATCGACACACCGGAGTCGGCGCCGACGGCGTGGTCAGTTATGACTGCAGACGGCGCGAGTGCAAGATGCGCATCTTCAACGCCGATGGCAGCGAGGCAGAGCTTTCCGGCAACGGCTTGCGCCTGCTGGCACACCACCTTCACCTTAATCGATTTGTCAAGTCCGAGACCTTTACCGTGAAGTCGCCAACGACACTAAATCACCTGACGGTCCGGCCGCGGACACCTTTTCACTACTCCGTTCAAGCGAAGATGAGCGTGCCGGTATTCGAAACGCGCAAAATCCCGATGAAGTCGCGACTGCGGTACTTCATTTCGCAGGAGTTTCGCGTCAAGAGCGGTGCGTTGCTTGGGACTGCTGTCAGCGTGGGCAATCCACATATCGTGTTCTTCGTCGACCACTTCGACTTCGACTGGCATTCTTTCGGCAGGGAAGTTGAAGGCGACAGACGGTTTCCGCGGCGCGTCAATGTTGAGTTTGCGCGTATCGTCAACCGTAAACGCGTCGAAATCCGCATCTGGGAGCGCGGTGTGGGCGCAACGTCTTCCTCCGGCACGGGAGCTTCGGCGACCGTGGCCGCCGGCATCGCCAACGGCTGGCTTGATCACCGGGTCATTGTGCAGGCCCCGGCAGGGAAGCTTGAGGTAGCCCTTCCGTCTCTCGATCAACCGATTCAGCTTGCGGGGCCCTCAACATTGATCTGTGCCGGTGACTACGTACCTGACCTTAAATGAAGAAGTTGCTCTCCGAGTACGTTGCTGATCTTAAGCTGATCACGCGCAATATCCACCTTTTTGTTGCCGGGGGGCTGCTGATCGGAATCGTGCAAGCCTCGATGTCGTTGCTGCTCAACCTCTACCTCAAAGACGCCGGTTACGGTGAGACCTTTATCGGGAGAACGCTTTCGCTCAACTCATTCGGCGCGGTCGCTGCGGCGCTCCCGGCCGCCTATCTGGCGGCGCGCTTCAAAATCAAGCCGATCCTCATCGTCTCCTCGATCGTGGTGAGCATCGCCTTCTTTGTCATGAGCCACACCGGCTTCGAATGGCTGATCCTGGCGTCCGCCTTCGTTTTCGGGTTCGCCACATCAGTCCGCGGAGTTGTGGCTGCGCCATTTATCATGCGCAACACCACGGAGCAAGAGCGGACTTTGGTCTTCGCTGTCAATTACTCGACCTGGATGTCGGCGGCCATCATCGGCTCGATTGGCGGCGGCTACTTGCACGACCTGTTGTCGGCGCATTACGCGCAGACTATGGCACTCGGACCCGCCAATATCGAGGCTTACAGGATGGCGATTCTCATAACATGCGGAGTCGGCCTGCTGTCGATCATCGCTTATTCCATGATCACGGCCAAAGCGCCTCCGCCCGGCGAGGTCGCCCGCGCCTTTGCCTGGCGGACCATCAAGAGCAACTGGCGTTTGCTCGCCAAGTTGATGACGCCATATTTCCTGCTCGGTACCGGGGCCGGGTTCATCATCCCGTTCCTCAATCTTTACTTCCGCGATCGCTTCGGACTCGACGCCGCGCGTATCGGCGTCTACTTCTCGCTGTTGAGCGTTCTGATGATCATCGCCGTGTTGATGGTGCCGATCCTGAAGCGCCGCTTGGGGTTTGTTCGCACGGTTGTGTTGACGGAGGTGTTGTCGATCCCGTTCATGTTGATACTCTGCTTCACGCAAAACCTCAGCTTGGCCTTCTGGGCGTTCATGTTGCGCGGCGCGTTGATGAACATGGGCAGCCCGGTTTCAACAGCCTTCATGATGGAGGCGGTCCCCGCCGAACAGCATGGCTTGGTCAATTCGTTGGCGGCCATTGCCTGGGCGGCCAGCTGGGCGATTACCGCTCCCATCGGCGGCGCCATGATTGAGAAAGGCGGCTACGTCCCGGTGTTCCTGGTGGCGATCGCCCTCTACATTCTCTCTGCAGGCTCCTATTACTACTTCTTTGCCTGCAGCGAACGGCGAGCAGAGAATCGTTGGGTTCTCGATATTTCCTGCGCTCGCTAAAAGCGGTTGTTTACCCGTTAAAAACCTGTATATATCGCTTCCGGCAGCTGGACTGCCGTGACGAGCAAGAAGTGGATGACTGGTGAGTGTTGCTGAACTAAAACTTCAAATCTCTCGCGTAATCGCCGAGGCGACAAGCGTTACCGCTGAAGAAATCGTCTCGCTCTTTGAGCTTCCGAAAGACCCGACTCATGGCGATTTTGCGCTCCCTTGTTTTCGCTTTGCCAAACAACTGCGGAAAGCGCCCCCAGCTATTGCCTCTGAGCTGGCGGCGAAACTCGGCTCCGGGCAATTGCCGGCCGGCGTGAGCAAGGTTGTTGCGGCAGGCGGGTATTTGAATTTCTTCACGGATGCTGCGGAGGTCTCCGCCGGTGCGTTGCTCGAAGTTCTGAATGCCGGTCAGGAGTACGGCTCAAGTCGTGAGGGTGCAGGGAAACGCGTCGTCGTCGAGTTTTCCTCAGTGAATATCGCCAAGCCGTTTGGCATCGCCCACCTGCGCACGACGATTCTGGGCGCCGCGCTGGCCCGAGTCTACGCGAAACTGGGATATGAGACAATTCGCATCAACCACATCGGCGACTGGGGTACGCAGTTTGGCAATTTGATCGCCGCTTACAAACTATGGGGAAGCGAATACAGCTTCGCACCGAATCCCATCACCGACCTGTATAAGCTCTATGTCCGCTTCCACGCAGCTGCCGAAACAGACAAGGCACTCGAAGAGCGTGGCCGCGCCGAGTTTCGCAAGCTCGAACAAGGCGATGCCGAGAATACCGCTATCTGGCAGCGGTTTATCGATTACAGCATGATAGACTTCAATCGCGTGTACGAGCTGCTCCATGTCAAGTTCGACCACGTCACCGGCGAGGCCTTCTATCGCGACAAAATGGAACCGGTGCTGCAACGGCTTGAGGAACTCGGGCTCCTGCAAGAGAGCGAAGGCGCGCAGGTTGTCGATCTCGGTGCCTTCGACATGCCGCCGTGTCTGATGAAGAAGTCGGATGATTCTTCGCTCTACGCGACGCGCGACTTAACGGCACTGCTGTACCGCAAAGCGAAGTTTAATTTCTTCAAGCTGCTCTATGTCGTCGGCACCTCGCAGAAATTGCACTTTCAGCAGTTCTTCAAAGTCGCTGAATTGATGGGAAACGACTGGGTTAAGGATGCCATCCATGTCGACTTCGGCTGGGTGAAGTTCGGCGACCGCATGTTTTCAACCCGGTCCGGCAATCTGATCTTTTTCGAAGACGTTCTCGCTCAGGCACGCGACCTCGCCCGCGAGATCATCGTGCGGGAGAACCAGCAGGTTGAAAACATCGATTGGACTGCCGAGCGCGTCGCCGTTGCCGCGATCATCTTCACGCAACTGCGCGTCCGGCGTCACAAGGACGTCAATTTCATCTGGGAAGAAGCGCTTTCTTTTCGCGGTGAAACCGGCCCTTACCTGCAATACACACATGCGCGCTTATCGTCCCTGGAGCGAAAGTACTCCGGTAAGGTGCCGGACCTTGAAGCTGACTTCTCGCTCTTTGGCGATGAAGAGAAACAGATTATCAAGCGCTTCGAACTCTACCCGCAAAAACTCCGCCTGATGATCGAGGTTTACGAAACCAATGTCCTAACCGACTACCTTACCGATCTGGCGTCGACCTTCAACAGCTACTGGCAGCGTATCAGGATCATCGGTGATGATGCTGCGCTGACCCGCGCGCGGATGCAAATGGCTCATGCCGTCCGCGTTATAATCGGCGACGGATTAAGACTCCTGGGAATCGAACCACTGGAACGGATGTAAAATGAGACTGACTCGCCCGAAAGAATACGAACTCGTCATAGATCCCGTGACCGACTACGTGACGGCACTGACTGCCCTGGCTTTCGCAGCTTTGCGCAGCGCGCCAACCAAGCTCGCGAACATCGAGCGCACCGAGTTGCTTGCCGCGTTCGAGCCGTTTCTCGCGGCTGGCGGCGCGGAGATCTTGTGGAGCGATGGGTCGGCCACGGTGACGCCGGGAGAGCGGCGGCCATTTGTGTTTATGGAACGGCTACCGGATTACGAGTCCTTCCGTTATGCGCTCGCATTAGCCGCCACGCGCGCCGGCTCAAAGCTGGCGATCATCGACGACTTCGACGAAACGCTGCAAAACGTCGTCCTCGCCTGCCGGCGGATGGGAGCCGAGATTGAGTTTGTCAGCGACAAGTCACCGCACCTGTTGGTCAATCGCCCCGTCGATAAGGAGATTAAGTACTACCTCAAGCGCGAAAGCGCCAAGATCGTGCCGCAATTGGTGCTGCTGATGGCTGCTCAAGGCGGGCACTCGGAGCTCAATGACCTGTTCGAATCGAGTCGTTTCGATTATCTCTTCGGTGCGCTGCTGGCCGGTTTCCAGCGTGAAGATCTAACCAAGATTGACGCCGCCGACGAATTGGAGCGGCGGCTGCAAAAACGGGCTCCGCGCGTCCTTGAATACAAGTCGCGGGTGACAATTTCGGGCGGTCTGCAAAACGGCGCAGTGACGGTCAATCTGCGACCTGATGCCGAGTTCGCGGCCTTTCTGGCGGCGGCCGTGGTGAATCACCCGCGTGGCCGTCTCGTCCTGCGCCGCGTGCACCAGGACGACATCACGGCAACGCCGTTGTCGCAACTACGACGGATGGGCGCGGATGTCGCCGGTGAGCGCCGCAGTGACGGGCACTGTCTGGTCGTGACCCGCTCGGAAGTCAAGTCGCGATCCGTGAACTATGACCAGATGCATGATTACCCGGATGCCATCGGCGCCATCGCTCTGGCGAATGCCCGTGCCGACGGAACGGCCGTGATCCGGTCTTCACCTTTCAATACGGAGCGCGAGGAGGTCCGCCGGCGCAATGTCTCCGGCCTGATCCGCAGCTTCGGCGTCAAGGTGGCGGAAATCAGCGACGGCATCGTGCTCGAGGGCCGAAGCGAACTTACCGCCGACACCATTACCGCCGCCGGCGATCCGATTTGCTCATTGATGGCGGCCGCCGCCGTTCTGGGGACCATCGACGAGGCCAACATCGACGACCTCCAGGCCGCGCGCGCTCGCTGGGGGGCAAACTTCGCACGCGTTCTCGATCTCGTGACCGAAAGCGGGGCGTAACTCGCCCGCAGCCGCACTGTCCCCATGACCGAGACATTCCATAACATCACCGAGGGCTCGATTCCACGTCAGGTCATTCGCCTGGCCTGGCCGGCGGTTTCCGCCATGTTCCTGCGCACCGCACTTACGATCACGGACGCCGTCTGGGTCGGTCGCCTCGGTTCGGCGGAGATGGCCTCGGTCATTTCCTCGATGTTTGTGATCTGGATCTTCTTCAGCATCTTCGATATCGTCTGGACCGGTTCCGTTGCCGTGATCGCGCGCTTCTACGGCGCGCGTCAACTAAATGTCGTCTCTCACGCCGCCCGCCAGGCGATTGTACTGGCCGTCGTCGGGGCGGTCATCACGATGACAATCGGCTTGATCTTTGCGCGCTGGACGTTCAATGTCATGCACACAGCTGACGAGGTCGCTGTCATGGGCGCAGCCTACTTACGTATTTTCTTCGTTGTGGCGGTGCCGATGGTGGTCGGCGAGTTGTTCTCCGCAATGTTTCGTGCCTCGGGTGATACGCGCACACCGCTACTGATTAGCATTGCCGTGACGGGTCTCAACATCATTCTCGATCCGCTGTTCATCTTCGGAATCGGCCCATTTCCGCAGTGGGGTGTTGCCGGGGCGGCGGTCGCAACTTCAGTGTCCTTTCTCGTCGGTTTTCTGCTCTACCTCGTTGTGATCAAGAGCGGCAAGCTGACGTTTGAGTTCAATTGGTCCGATTATCGCGGCATGGATTTTCCCATGATCGGCCAGATGATCAAAATCGGCTCGCCGCTGGCAACTGCCGGCGTGGTATTCTCGGTGGCGTACCTCTTCATGAATCAGATCATCGCGGGCTTTGGCACCGATGCTATCGCCGCGCTGGGAATCGGCAATCGTTGCGAATCAGTTTCGTATCTGGCGTGCTTTGGTTTTTCGATTGCGGTGGCGACACTCGTGGGGCAGAACCTGGGCGCAGGCAAACCCGACCGTGCCGCCAAGTCGGTCTGGTACGCGCTGTTATACACCGGGGTTTTCACCGGAGTCATCTCGGCAGCCTTCCTGATCCTGCCCGACCTGATTGCTTCCGGGTTCATCGATGATCCCAAAGTGATCGAGATTGCCTCCAGCTACCTGATGATTCTCGCTCTCTCGCAGACCTTTATGGCGATCGAGATCGTCATGGAGGGCGCGTTTAGCGGCGCGGGTAATACCATGCCGGCCATGCTGGTCTCCGTCCTCGGCTCGATTGCCCGCGTTCCGCTGGCCTACTTCATCAGCCATACTCTCGGGGTCGGAGTGAGCGGTGTATTTTGGTCGATTACCTTGACGACGATCGTAAGAGGCTCCATCTTGTTGGTATGGTTCAGTCGCGGAAAATGGAAGCAGCAAGAGATTCGCGCCGGCGCCGCCGAGCATATTCCGATTCCCGGCGCCTGAGCATGCCCGCAGCCGGTAGATGGCAGTGAAATGAAACGCGTCGCCTACATCTCGCACCCCGATTGTCTTCTGCATGACTGCGCCGGACATCCGGAAAACGCCGGT
Organism: uncultured Ignavibacteria bacterium; assembly: GCA_964584025.1. Classification (GTDB taxonomy): domain Bacteria; phylum Zixibacteria; class MSB-5A5; order CAIYYT01; family CAIYYT01; genus JADJGC01. The sequence continues at coordinate 34,102 of CAZOYE010000017.1, read as the reverse complement.
CGTCTGCGTGCGATCGAGTCTGCGCTGGCGTCGGCCGGCCTGCTTGAGCGCATGGAGCGGCTGCAGTCGCGCGCTGCGACAATCAACGAAGTGTGCCTCGTTCACGATCGCGACTACGTGCAGGCGATCGCTCATCTCAAGCCGGGCGGAGTCCGCTTGCTCGATCCCGATACCTACATTAATCAGTACTCTGCTCAGGCCGCGTTTCTGGCCTTCGGGGCGGGGATTCTTGCTGTCGAAAAGATCAGGCACGGCGACATCGACCGCGCTTTCTGTGCGGTCCGACCGCCGGGGCATCATGCGTTACGAGACCGCTCAATGGGCTTCTGTCTTTTCAACAACATCGCCGGTGCCGCCCGCTTCGCACAACGCTACCTCGACTTTGAGCGGATCGCCATCATCGACTTCGATGTGCACCACGGCAACGGCACCCAGGACACCTTCGCCGGTGATCCCTCTGTTCACTTCGCTAGCCTGCATCAGTGGCCGTACTACCCCGGCACGGGAGGGAGCCATGAACAGGGTAGGGGCGATGGCACGGGAGCGACAATGAATTTCCCGCTCGATGCCGGAACCGACGGGCATACAGTACTGACGAAGTTGAATACGGACTGGCTTCCCGCCGTCGAGAAATTCCAGCCGCACTTGATATTGATTTCCGCCGGATTTGATGCCCACAAAGATGATCCTCTCGCTTCGCTGCGACTTGAGGACGAAGATTATTTTCGAATTACGAAACTCATCGGCGATGTCGCCGAACGCCATTGCGCGGGTAAGGTCGTCTCGTTTCTTGAAGGCGGCTACGAGCTCGACGCTCTGGGCCGCTCCGCATGTCAACACGTGAAAGGACTATTCGATGACGAGTAAGTATTGCCGCGTTGCCCACCAGGGGGCGACGCACTGGGGACTGGTCGAGGGTGAGCACATCCGCCTGATCGCCGGAGATCTTCTCTCAGAACATCGCGTAACCGACGACCGCCTTCCCCTGAGTTCGACCAAGCTGCTGGCCCCCGTCACGCCGACCAAGATCGTCTGCGTCGGGCTCAATTACGCCGACCACGTGAAAGAGAGTCAGTCCGCCAACGCCATTCCTGAAGAACCGGTCACTTTTATGAAGCCGCTTACAGCGCTGATTGGGCCGGAAGACAAGATCATGCTTCCGACCGCCAGCAAGCGCGTTGACTACGAAGGCGAGATCGGTGTTGTCATCGCGCGCACTTGTCATAAGCTCACACCGGAGGAAGTGCGACAAAACATCTTTGGCGTCACTTGCGTCAACGACGTCACCGCCCGTGATCTGCAGAAGAAGGATGTTCAGTGGACGCGCGGCAAGGGCTTCAATACGTTCTGCCCGGTCGGTCCGTTTCTCGTCACCGGGCTCGACTACACCGAGTTGAATGTAACCTCGCGGCTTAATGGCGAAACCCGTCAGTCCTCGAATAGCCGCCACATGATCTTCGCCATTCCGGAGTTGATCTCGTTTATGTGTCACGTCATGACGCTCAATCCCGGCGATCTGATTGTCACGGGGACTCCGGAAGGGGTGGGCCCGATGAAGGACGGTGATACGGTCGAAGTCGAGGTCGAAGGTGTCGGCATCCTGCGCAACCACGCGCGCGCTGAATAACTCCACACCTCCATTTCGGTGCCCCACAGCCTGCGTAGCGCCCTGAGGGATGAAGGGTTGCGGTGGGAATCATGATTACGTAGCGCCCTGAGGGGCGAAGGAATGCGATCAGAATCATGTTTTGTCCTTCGCCTCTTAACATAGCTCCCGCCAACTTTTGCATATTCCGAATTGTATAATCTCTCAGCAACGCTTTAACTTACGCCTGATGCGCCGAATATTCCTTGTTGTCGTATTAATTGCCGCCAGCCTGCCCTCCATGCTGCTTGCCGGCAAGATTCGGATCGACAGCGCCGACCAACTGCGCTCAACGCAGACGGCGCAGGGCAGCGTCGTGGAGTTTATCGGCAATGTGAAGTTCGTCAAAGACTCCAGCGATCTTGTCTCCGATTACGCCGTGCTTTATGAGGCGCTCGATTTTGTGCGGCTATTGGGCAACGTCCGCATCAACCAGCCGGGCCGCGCCCTGGCTGCCGACAGTCTCCATTTCAATCAGCGAACCGAAACAGCTCGTGCTTGGGGCAGCGTCGTCATGGAAGATCATCGCCGCCACGTCCGCGTCACCGGCGGTCGGGCAGTATTTGAAGAGCGTGAAGAATTCATGCTTGTGACCGACTCGCCGGAGTTGGTTGTAGACTACGATCAGCCTCGCGTCCCCACCTCAATCATTGCCGACACGATACGGCTTTACTCCGCCGATGAACGCGTCGACGCCATCGGCGCTGTCACGATTCGCCAGGGCTCGCTGCTGGCGCAGGCCGATACTGCCGCCATGAGCGTCGATGGCGCCGAGATAACGATGAACGGCAACGTCAAAGCTTCGCAGCGGGAAAGCGAGTTGACCGGTCAACGCATGCTGATACGGTCGCGCGACAAGAACCTCGAGAAGATCGAAGTGTACGACGGGGGGGAGGCGATATTCCGCCAACTGGCAGCTACTGATCTTGATTCGATCATCTACAACCAAAGTCGCCTCACCGCTGACCGGATCGATTTCTTCTTCGCCAACGACTTTTTGCACGTGATCAAGGCGCAAGGCAACAGTTTTACCTACTACACCCCGGCGCCTGAGGATACTACCGCCAAGGGCACGAACATCGCCTCGGGCGATTCCACGACCCTACTCTTTGTCAATTCGGAACTGAGCGAGGTTACTGTCATTACTTCCGCTGAAGGAAAGTATATGACCCCTTCGGCCCGCGATTCGGCGGGCAATGTCACGGTGATTGACACGATTGATTACAAGGCTGACCGGATCAAGTTCAAGATCGCGGAGAACATCATCAAGCTGTCGACCGCAGCCTCGGTTACCCAGAAGCGAATGAATCTCGAAGCCGATCGCATCGACTATCACCTGCAGCCCAAGACTGTCTATGCTTATGCGCTTAATGATTCCGCCAATCACAAGTACCAGCCGCTGACTCTGCGCGACGGCCCTGAAGCGATTACTGGAGATCAGTTGGTTTTCGACTTGAACACGCGGCGCGGCAAGATCAAAGAGAGCCGCACCAAGCTCGAGCAGGCCTACTACTCAAGCCAGGAACTGCGCAAAGAGGAAGAGGGGCAGTTTCTGGTGAAGGACGGGTGGTACACGACCTGCGAGGACAGCACACCCCATTTTCACTTCGCTTCGCAAAACATGAAGTTGATCACTGACGACCGCGTGTTCGCGCGGCCGGTGATTCTCTACATCGAGACTCTCCCGGTACTGGCGTTGCCATATTTCGTCTTTTCGATCAAGAAAGACAGGCATTCCGGCTTCCTGCCGTTCCAGCTTGGTAATTTTGAACGCGGCTCTCGCTTCGTTAACAATATCGGTTACTACTGGGCGATGAGCGACTACTGGGATCTGAGGACCTCGGTAGATGTCAGCGATTTCGGGCTCAAATTCAATGCGGGCGCCCGCTATTCTTTACGCTACAAGTTGAGCGGATCGATCTCGGCGTCTTTCACCCGCGAGACTGAATTCTCGGGAATCTTGCGTGCGCGCCGCCGGCGCGGCCAGTTGACCTTCGCGCACAATCACACGATCGATCCGACGATCACGATGTCGGGTTCCGGCACTTTCGTTTCCGATAGCCGCTATTTCACAGATTATTCCGCCGATCTCGATAACCGGCTCCAGCGGCAGATCACCTCGAATATGAGTATTGCCAAACGCTGGGAGCGCGCCTCACTCTCGGTTGCCGTGGACCAGACACGCGATCTCGACCGTAACTCACATTCGGAACGCTTACCCAGCCTGCGCTTCACGATGCCGCAACGCCAGGTGTTCGGCAGCCCGAAGGAGATAGCGGACAAGCGCTGGTACCACGACATCTACTACGCCTATGACAACAACTTTCAGAACTCGCAGAGCAAGGCCGAAGTCAATGGTCTCGATACGCGCAAGAAGTACGCCGTTTTTGATCAAGCCCTGCGTTTTAATGCGCCGCTAAAAGCTGCCGGTGTGTTGACGCTGTCGCCGTCGATTTCCATTCGGGATGATTGGTACTACTTGCCGTATTCCGACCAGGCCGATTCGGCGGATCTTCAAACCAACTCGCTCCACAGCCGACAGAGTTGGTCTTCGGCGGTGAGCCTTTCAACAAATCTCTATGGCACAGTCGCGCCAAACGTCCTTGGTATCACTGGAATCCGGCACACTTTTACGCCCTCGGTGTCCTTCAATTATCAGCCCGCTATCAGGCGCAATCAGGAATACGCGCGCTTCACCGGCTATGGTGGCGGCGGGTCGCGTTCGCGCTCGCTCAGCATGAGTCTGAGCAATACTTTCCAAATGAAGTACATGAAAGACGATAAGGAGATGAAGGTTGGCCTGCTCAATTACGACTTGTCAGCCAGTTACAACCTCGAAGCCGCCACCAGGAAATGGTCGAATGTCACTTCGAGCTTGCGTTCGCCGAGTATCCGCAATTTGACGCTGCAGGTCAGCATGACACACGATCTGTATCATCCACGAACCGGCGAGCTGCGCTGGTGGAGTCCCTATCTGCGCAGCGTGAGCATCTCAACGGGGTATGCCGGCTCTTTCCGTTTTCCTATCGGTCGCTCTGCTCCCGCGGTGGGAAGTCTCGACCCGGAAACTGCCGACAGCAAGTCGCAGGTGCAGTACTCGATCTCCGAGCGTTACACCGAGAATCGCAGTCTCGACGGCCGCACCACGATTTCGCACTGGATCGATTTCGGCGTCTCATTCTCGCCTTCGCGAAATTGGCGCCTGCAGTTTCGCCAAAATTATAATGTCCGGGGCAAGGAGGCCACCGAGCGGGTCGTCGAACTCCAGCGCGACCTTCATTGCTGGGAGGGAAGTTTCACCTGGATACCTGATGGTTCCCGGCAGGGCTATTACTTCAGAATCAACGTCAAACTGCTTCCCGACATTAAGTTCGAGAAATCCGAATCCGGTATCCGCGACGCCCTCTTTGGCGGTATCGGCGCCCTGCAGCAGTAATCACGGCCCCGTGCCCTTTTCCAGCGTTGTCATTGCGAGGAGCAAACGTACACTCATCCTTACGCTCAGCCCTAGCCGCGACGAAGCAATCTACACGGCGCCCTCAACGGTCTCTCCAGACGATTTTTTTCTTCTTGTTGACGCCTGCATAAACAGCGGGTAGATTGCGCGCTATGGGTGTGAAATCCTTTTTCCAGGCCGGAAATCGCCGCGAAATCACAGGCTTCCTGATTATCGTCCTGGCGATCTTCCTCTTCTTGTCGCTCGCCAGCTACCATCAGGGCGATATCGACCAATTCACACCCGCTCCCATCGAGGAAGACCCCGATTACTTGATCAGCGAGGGCGACTATCGCGATGAGCTGGAAATCGCGGCTGACCAGGAATTGGCCAACGCCGATGTCATCAACGAAGATGTCGTCCCGGACAACTCACTATCCTTTTCCGACCTCATGGACGTGCGAGTCGAGAACGCTGCCGGTATCGTGGGGGCTCTCGTGGCCGAATACACTCTCCTCGCCGTCGGCCGCTCCGCGTTTATACTCACGTTCATCCTGATTCTGATCGGTTGGCGGCTGCTCTTGAACTACCAAACGAACTGGGTTCGCAATAAACTGCTCATATTGTTTGCCTTCGTCCTGGTGCTAGGGACCATCCTGCACCTGCTCGACCTCGAGAACCCGCAAATCACTGAAACACTCACCGTCAGTCTCTCGGGTCACCTGGGATTGGCGGTCGCGCGCGTGGTTAAGTCTCTGTTTGCTGTCGCCGGCGGTTTTGCCTTGCTCGGCGCGACCCTGATTTTCTTGTTGTTCGCCATTATCCCGTTTCGCCCCGGCTCTATCCGTAAGGGCCTCGATACTGGCGTTTCAGTGGCAGGTCGTTCGTCGCGCTCTGCTATGTTCCATCTCAAGGAACAATCGAAGACCTGGTTGGGAAGTCTGAAGGAGTTGGTCAAGCGGCCAGTGGTAATGAACGATCCCGACCGCGAAGGCGAGACCGGCGACAAGCCGCTGGATTCGGATGGACCGGCTCCGATCTATGAAGTGCCGGCACCTCCACCGCCACCGCGCAAGGAACCGGAGCAATTGCCGCTTCATCTTGAGGATGAAAAAGAGAAAGAGAAACGCAAAATCAAGCTGGTGCGCGCCACCAGGGTTTCCAAGGACGGCTTTCTCATGCCGCCGCTGGATCTGCTTCAGATGCCGCCCCTGGGTGAGCCCTCTGAGTCGGTCATGGATCTTTACGATACCGGCGCGGCACTTCTGCAGACCTTGACTACCTTCGGCGTCGACTTCGTGCCCAACAGCCTTGAGAAATTCCCCGGACCGATCATTACACGATTCGAGTTCAAGCCGGCTCCCGGGATCAAGATCAACCAGATCGTGAATCTTGCGGATGATCTCGCCCTGGCGTTGAAGGCCTCCCGAATTCGCATCATTGCACCGGTACCGGGAAAATCTGCGGTCGGTGTCGAGATTCCCAATCGCAAAGCCCAGAAGGTGTTCTTGCGCGAGATCATCAACTCGGACGCATTCCAGCGCGGGAAGTACAAGCTCCCGCTGGCGCTCGGCAAGACCACCATGGGCGCGCCGTACGTTGTCGACCTGGCTCGCATGCCGCATTTGCTGATCGCCGGCGCAACCGGATCCGGCAAGTCGGTCTGCCTCAATGCGGTGATCACGAGCCTTCTGTACAGGCACTCACCCAAGACGCTCCGGTTCATCTTCATTGATCCCAAGATCCTCGAGCTGTCGATATATGGCGACATACCGTATCTGGCACGACCTGTGGTCACGAAGCCGAAGATGGCCGAATCGGTGCTGGCTGGCGCCGTCAATGAAATGGAAGAGCGTTACAAGCGGCTTGCAACCCAGTCGGTCCGCTCGCTTGACGACTACAACGCCAAGGTCCCTGAAATCGAGCGGCTGCCGTACCTTTTGATCGTCGTCGATGAATTGGCCGACATGATGATGTCGCCGTCTGCCTCGAAGATCGAGTTGCTCATAACGCGCCTCGCCCAGATGGCGCGGGCGGTGGGCATCCATTTGATCCTGGCTACTCAGCGGCCGTCAGTGGATGTAATAACCGGCCTGATCAAGGCTAACTTCAGCTCCCGCATCGCATTTCAGGTCGCTTCCAAGGTTGATAGCCGGACGATTCTCGATGCCAATGGCGCCGAGAAACTTCTGGGGCAGGGGGATATGCTGATTCTTCTGCCGGGTGAGGCGGAGCCACTTCGAATCCACGGAGCTTACATCTCTTCAGAAGAGACCGAGTCGATTGTCGGCTTCCTTAAAGAAAATTCCGGCGAGTCCAAGCCAATGGATGCTTTTTCCGAAGAAGCCGAGAAGGCTGTCGTCGAGCGCAACAACAATGACGTCCTGCTTCCTGAAGCGGCAGAACTCGTAATCCGGCACAAGCAAGGTTCCGTATCGCTGCTCCAGCGCCGTTTGGGGATCGGCTACCAGCGGGCAGCCCGTATTATGGATCAGTTGGAGGCAGCCGGCGTTGTGGGACCCTACGACGGCTCCAAGGGGAGGGACATTCTGGTGGACAAATCCTATCTCGACCAGCTCAAAAAAGACAAACCTTCGGTCTGAAGAACGGTATAAAGCGCGATGCTGATAAGATCCCTGATCTACCTGATCCTCGGTAGTCAGAGCCTTCTGGCTCTAACGGCGAAGGAAATCGCCGAAAAATCAGAGGCAATCTATGCCGAAAAGCAGACATTTTCCGTTGCCTTTTCTCAGGTGGTGGCAACGGGTGATTTCTTCGATGATGAGCGTACTCAGGGCACTATGTACTTGGCATACCCAAAAAAGTACAGAATTGAAACGCCGGAGCAAGTGTTTGTCTCAGATGGGGATACGCTGTGGACATACTCGTCGGAGAACCGCCAGGTAACCATCGAACCCACAAATAGACTTGACGATATCGTAACTCCTGCTGATTATCTCTTTAGGCTCAGGGAAAACTACGAGCTGTCCAGTGATTCCACGGAAGTGATCGGAGAAAGAACGTTTTACCGGCTATCCCTGCGCTCGTTAAAGGACGACCAGTATGTCCGGTCAATGAAGGTTCTGATCGACCCGGATACTTATCTGATTAGGAGAGCAGTGTACCGCGATATCAATGACAACAAGATCACCCTGGACTTTTCGGATTGGAAGCTGGGTGTATCGCTGAGGCCGGAGCAGTTTCGTTTTCAGACCCCCTCCGGCGTCGAAGAGGTCCGCATCCCTTGAGTCCTGACAATAAGAAACGCGTCTACTTCAAGGGGTTGGGCTGTCCGAAGAACGAAGTAGACGGCGATATCATTTTGGGCCATTTGCAGCAGCGCGGCATCGAGGTGACCGAGCAGGCGGAGCATGCCGATTACCTGCTGGTCAATACCTGCGCCTTTATCCAGTCAGCGAAGGAGGAGTCGATCGACGAGATCCTTAAACTGGCCGCCGTCAAGAACTCCAATGGCAAGAAGCAGCGCCTGATCGTCTCCGGCTGCCTCTCGCAACGCTATCCCAATGAATTATTGAGCGATATCCCCGAAATCGACGGAATGGTCGGGATCGATCAGTTTGAGAAGATCGGCCAAGTGCTGGATGCCGACTCTGCGTACATCACCAGGCCGCCGAGCCAGTACAAGGAGCTGCACGCGATTCAGATGATGCGGGAGCGCCCGTTCGCCTATCTAAAGATAGCCGACGGCTGCGATTGCCGCTGTTCCTACTGCGCCATCCCGATGATGCGCGGGGACTTTCGTTCCCGCAAGCTGGAAGCCATCGAGTCCGACGTCGACCGGCTACTGAGCCACGGCGTCGTTGAATTGAACCTGATTGCCCAGGATGTCGCCTATTATGGCTTTGACCTCGGCAAGCGACCGCTCGACCTGCTGACCATGATCGAAAGCAAACCGGGCAGTTTCTGGGTGCGTCCGTTCTATCTGCACCCGAGATTCCTCACCGACGAAATCCTCGATTTCTTTGCTTCGTCGAAGAAGTTCTGCCAGTATCTCGAGTGCCCGATCCAACACATTTCTTCAAGAATGCTCAAGAAGATGAATCGCGGCTACGATCGCGAGCACATCTATTCACTGATTGACCGTCTCCGCAAGAAACTTCCCGACACGGTCTGGCGCACGACCTTCATCGTGGGATTTCCGGGTGAAACCGCGAAAGACTTCGATGAACTTTGCGAGTTTGTGGTCGAACAAAAGATCCACCGCGCCGGCGTGTTTGGCTACAGCCATGAGGAAGGGACCGCCTCTTATCGCTACAAAACCGTGCATACGCAGCGCACGATCCGGGAACGCCAGGAGGAACTGACGCGCCTCATCAACGAGAACGCAGAGGACTTCAACGCTTCTCTGATTGGACGCCGGCTGCCGATGATTGTCGAGGAATTCGATCCCGAATCATCGTCGCTGGTGGGTCGGCTTTACTGCGATGCCCCCGAAATCGACTTTGTTACTCGTGTGCCCAGCGGTAGACCGCAAGCGCTGGGGTTCCACATGGTGCAAATCACCGACTCGAGCCCTGAGGGCTTTGTCGGTGAATATGTCACAGCCCCGAAGTAGGAGGTTGACATGAGCTTTGAGCGAAAGCTTGGCGTCGTGTTGTCACGACCCGTTGCCTATCTGTTCTTCCTGATTTACCTGGCGCAATCCTGCGTGCTGATCTATTTCGTGTACGAGCACTACGACAATCGCCAGACGATCCAGTTTCAGCAAAAACGGATCGGCGAGCTGGAAGAAAAACTGAAGATTCTCAAAATCATCGAGGACTTTCAAATCGGACTGAGCGACGAAGAAGTTGGTACGCTCGCGGCAGTTATTGACAGCGAGAGCCGCCGTTACAGCTATGATCCGCGTCTTCTCGTGGCCGTGATCCTCACCGAGAGCTCGATGCAAAATCACCAGTCATCGCATCGCGGCGCCCAGGGATTGATGCAAATCATGCCCGCCACTGCTGCCGATGTCGCCACCCGGACCGGCGTCGGTTGGCGCGGCGAGGAGTCGCTCTTCGATCCGGCCTATAACATCCGGCTCGGAAGTCGCTATTTATTCGAGATGATTCTGAAATTCGGGGATGTCCGCAAGGCGCTGGTTGCATATAATTGGGGAGAAACCAAACTGCGCGCCCGACTCGGGGCCGGCGAAGAGATTCCGCGTCAGTACGTGCAGCGGGTGTGGGAGCGTTATCAGGAACTTTGTGACAAATATCCGCTTGAAAGCCGTTCGACTTAGCGCCCTGGGATTAGTCTGCTCGATATTGCCTCTCGCCTTATTGCACGCTGCCGCTGATAATCGTCAATTTGTGGGACAGGGAATCGCCCGCTATTGTGACAGTCTGATTACCCGGCTCGGACCGTTTACCGGGGCCGCGGTTGCCGTCGACAGCGTCGGCGGCGAACTTGGTTTCGAACTGCGGCATCGTCTGGCGACCAGCCTGACACATGGAGGTATCTCCGCCCACCTCGATGACCACAACCGCGGCGGCAAGTTGTTGTTGCAAACCTTTATCCAGGACGCTACCCTTGAGTACCTTAGCGTCGGGGCGGGTATTTTTCGACAAGGCCGCGTTATGCGCGTCTTTACAATGTCTGGATTTGGCCGCGTGCTCGATAGCGCTGGCGTCATGACGCGCTCGCTGGAATCGCTCTCTGTCAGCGTAGCGGATACGCTCGAAATCAATGCGGCACGCGCGGCCCGCGGAACCGGGCGATTGCTCGCCCCGGAGATGCCGGCCACGCTCTTTCAACGATTGGTAGAACCGGGGATCGTCGTAAGTATTACCGGCGCCCTGGTGTATATATTCTTTGCCTCGCGATAGGGATGGGGAAATGATGAAGTTGTTGCGTTCGCTCTTAGCCTTGACCGTGCTCGCTACGCTCTGGATTGGCTGCTCTTCTCAGAAGCAAGTCTCCAGCACCGATCCGCGGGTTCTCTACGATGAGGCCATGCGCCAAATTGAGAACGGCAAGTACCAGAATGCCCAGAATCTCCTCCAGCGCTTGATTCTCAGCGCGCCGGGGCTCAGTTACATCGATAGCGTCCAGTATCATTATGCGATGACATTCTACGGCCTCGAGGACTATCATCTTGGGGTGGCTGAACTGCGCCGCTTGATCAATGCCTTCCCGCGCTCCGAGCTCATCGATGACGCCGCGCTGATGGTGGGGAAGTTCTATTTCGAGGCTGCCCCCGATCATGTCGGTCTTGATCAGTCCGATACCGATGCGGCCATTCGTGAATTGAAGGCTTTTCTCGAAGATTACCCGGAATCGGACCGTCGCACCGAGGGTGAACAGTTGCTCTCGCAGGCGATGGAGAAGATGGTGCAGAAGCAGTACCTGGCCGGAAGGCAGTATTTTCGCATGGGCAATCGCTCTTCAGCCCGGCTCTACCTCGAAGATATCGTCACCGAGTTCCCGGAATCGCCGCGAGTTCCCGAGGCTCTTCTTCTGCTCGCGCGTATCGACATCAAAGAGGACAAGCTGACGGATGCCCGCGATAAGCTGGCCAACCTGATCACGGCCTTTCCCAAATCCGAAGCCGCCGGCAAGGCCGCCGAGATGAAAGCGAAGCTGGAAAGCAAGATCGCCCAGCAGGCAGCAAAGGACTCGGCCGCTGCCGCGCAACTCAACGGAAACAAGGGTGAATGAGCGAATCGGTGTACTCGGTGGCGCGTTTGACCCGATCCACTTTGGCCACCTGATTCTTGCGCAATCGGCGCTCGATGAGTTGCGCCTGACCCGCGTCATTTTTGTTCCGACATTCGCGCCGACCCCGCGTCACAAGATTATTCCCACTTCCTTTTCAGACCGAGTCGCCATGATCCGCCTCGCGATCGCCGACAATCCCGCATTCGCGCTTTCTGAGATTGAAGAAGCGTTGCCGCCGCCGACCTACACGGTTACCATGCTCGAACGCCTTAAGCAAGAAACGGGTCCGGTCACTCTGTTCTTCGTGATGGGCGCCGACAGCCTGGAGCAACTCGGTACCTGGCACAGACCGGAGCGCCTGTTGGAATTGGCGGAACTGGCTGTTGCCCCGCGCTCAGGGTGCGAGCTCAAATCGCCGTTCCGCTTCCACAGTCTCCAGATGCCGTTGATCGATATTGCTGCGACCGACCTGCGGCGTCGCATCCGCGACCGCTTTAGTCTCCGCTATCTTGTGCCCGAGCCGGTTATCGCGTATATTGACGCCAATCAGCTTTATCGCGAGGTATGATGGCACATAATCGACTCTTCCTGATTGACGGCAGCGCGCTGGCCTATCGCTCTCACTTCGCTTTCGCCGCCAATCCCCTGCGCACTAAGCGTGGCGAGAATACGTCCGTGGTGTTCGGATTTGCCGCGACGATCCTGCGGCTTCTGACCAAGGAGGGGCCGACTCACCTCGCGGTCGTCACCGATACAAAAGAGAAGACTTTCCGCAACGAGCTCTACGCCGACTACAAGGCCAATCGTGTCCAAATGCCGCCCGAGATGGCGGAGCAATTGCCACGGCTCGATCACATGCTCGATGTCATGAAAATCCCGGTGCTGCGCCAACCCGGCTACGAGGCGGACGACATCATTGCCACCTTGACGCGCAGAGCCGAGCGAGACGGCTGGGAAGTCATCATCGTTACCGGCGACAAGGACTTGATGCAGCTCGTAACGGATAAGGTAAAAATCTTCAATCTGAAGAAGCTCTCGGAGGCGGGTGAGTGGTACGACCGCGAGGCGGTCAAGGAGAAGATGGGCGTTTACCCGGAGCAAATCCTTGATTTTCTCTCGCTGACGGGGGACACCTCCGACAACGTTCCCGGCGTCGATGGTGTCGGTCCGAAGACGGCGGTCAAGCTGCTCGAAGAATACGGCACGTTTGAAGACGTCTTGGCCAGCGCGGAGAAAATTACGAAGCCCAAGCTGCGTGATTCGCTGATTGCCTTCCGGCCGCAGGCGCCACTAACGAAACAACTTGTATCTCTCGATTATGATGCGAAATTCGACTACGACTTCGAGGCGATGCGCGTCCCCTCGCTCGACAACCCGGAACTGCGAAGCCTGTTCTTGGAGTTTGAATTCACCTCATTGATCCGACAGCTCGGGACGCCGAGCGCGGCGGCAGCGACGACGGAAGATACTACCGCGCCACCGGTTGAACAGAAGTACGAAACTCTCGACAGCGAGGGCGCGCTCAAGGAATTTATCAAGCGCATCAAGAAAGCAGGCCAGTTTGCCTTTGATACCGAGACGACAGGTCTCGACTGGCTCGCCTGCAAGTTGGTCGGTATTTCGTTGTCAGCTTCGGAGGGCGACGCCGGCTATATCCCGCTCGCGCACCAGCAAGGCAAGAATCTCGATGCCGACAGATGTCGCGAGTTGTTGCAGCCGCTGTTTCTTGACAAGTCGGTGCGAAAGATCGCCCAGAATTTCAAGTTTGATTACCATGTCCTGCACCAGCATGGCTACGAAATCCCGCACTTTGATTTTGACCCGATGATCGCCTCTTACGTTGCCGACCCGGCGGGACAACACGGCCTCGACGCTTTGGCGATCAAACACTTCGACTATCGCATGCAGCCGATCTCCGACTTAATCGGTACTGGCAAGAAGCAGATCACATTCGATCTCGTGCCGATCGACAAGGCGACGTTTTATTCTTCGGAAGATGCCGACTTCACACTGCGCCTGGTCAAGAAACTCCAGCCAATGGTCGAGGAGATTGGCGCGCAGAAACTGCTCCACGAAATCGAACTGCCTCTGTGTCAGGTCTTGGCGCATGTGGAGGAAAACGGCGTCAGGATCGACGTGCCGTTCCTGAAGAGGCTGTCGGGCGAAATGGCGCAGGGGCTGGAGAAGATCACTTTCGATATTTTCACGTTAGCCGGGCGCGAGTTCAATATTAACTCGACGGCGCAGTTGTCTGACATTCTGTTTAATCAGCTCAAGCTCAAGCCGATGCGAAAGACTGCCAAGAAAACCGGCTACTCCACCGATGTCGGCGTCCTGACCGAGTTAGCGAAAGTCCACGACCTGCCGCGGTTGATTCTCGAGTTTCGCAAGTTGCAGAAGCTCAAGTCGACCTACATTGACGCGCTGCCCGACTTGGTCAGCCCGAGAACCGGTCGCGTTCACACTTCGTACAACCAGACCGTCGCCACTACGGGGCGGCTCTCGTCGACCGATCCGAACCTGCAGAACATCCCGATCAAGACCGAGGAGGGAAGCCAGATCCGGCGCGCGTTTATTCCGGCGGACGCAAAGCACAAGATCTTGACCGCCGATTACTCCCAAATCGAGTTGCGCGTGCTGGCGCACTGTGCGAAGGAAGGCGCGCTGGTCGAGTCCTTCAATAACGGGGAAGATATTCATGCGCGCACGGCATCGGAGGTCTACAGTGTGTCGCTGAAAGACGTCACCCCGCAGATGCGGCGGATGGCCAAAACTGCCAATTTCGCGGTCATCTATGGCGTGACCGCCTTCGGACTTTCACAGCAATCCGATATGACGGTGCCGGAGGCGAAGGAGTTTATCGACATCTATTTCGCGCGCTACCCGATGATCCGTAAGTTCATCGACGACACGATCGCGCACGCCCGGAAAGAGGGTTACGTAACGACGCTCTTCGGGCGAAGGCGTTATCTGCCGGAGATCAACTCGAAAAATGTCTCCCTCCGTCAGTTTGCCGAACGCACGGCTGTTAATACAATCATTCAAGGAACCGCCGCCGACATGATCAAGATCGCCATGATCGAAATCGACCGCGCGCTCGCCGGGAAGAAATCGATGATGATCATGCAGGTGCACGATGAACTGGTGTTCGATGTTCACGAGGATGAGGTCGATAGCATGTCCGCGCTGGTGCGAGACAAAATGGAAAACTGCGTGAAGCTGGATGTGCCCATCACGGTTGAGATGGGCGTCGGCGATAACTGGCTGGAGAGCAAGTAAGCGGCCCTATGGCAAAGAAGAAGACGCAAGCGCGTCCCGCCCCCGCAACGGGTTTCAACCTGGGCCGCTGGTATCGCCACAACAGGAAGGCGGTGCATCGAGGGCTGGTCTATGCCATCGCTATCGTTGCCGGTGCGGCCGTTCTCTGGGTGGGTTATTTCGCGCTGGCAAACCGGGGTGTGACACTGACCAAAGATGAATACGTCGCCTTGGCACGACGGGCTTTTTCGAATGGCTACTTCGATCAGGCAATTCTGAATTACCACAAAGCGCAAAATGCGGCGCCAGACGACGCGTTGGTGGCTCGCGAAATGTTTATGGCACGCCAGCGGGAGAATCTAAGTCGAGGCGGGTCGTTCGAACTGGCCTTGGCGGCGTCATACCAGGTCGTTGCCGACGACAGCGAATCTATCGTCGGGCGCTTGAGCGCAGCCCAGTTGTTTGAAATGCGCGCTCAAGCCGATTCGATGGCGCACTATGCCCACGCAGCCTTGGTGCGGGCGCAGGCGCGAAACGACCATGCCGCCACCACGGCCGCTCACTTGCTGCTCGCGGCGAAATTTCGAACCATCGATCAGAACGATTCAATGTTCTCCCACGGACGGCTGGCGCTGGAGGCTGCTGTGGCCGATGGCGATACGTTCCAGATCGCTTTTTGTAAAGCCGGCCTGGGATTTTCTGCGCTGCGAGTTGACAGCCTGAATCTGGCTGAGCGGCTCTTTCGCGACCTTCGCGCCTATCGGGGCCGCAACGTTGTCGATGTCAACGATATTGGCAGCTCGGGACTGGCGGACTATTTCCAGCGGCGCGGGGAGTTGGATTCAGCACTGGTCTACCTCGAGCCCCTGCGTGAGGAAATCGGCAGCAACCTGGTGGACGCCACCACGGCCTACGCGGCGCGGATTCTGGGGCGCGTGCTCCGGGATCAAGGGCAGTACGATGCCGCCAGGGAAGTCCTCGCGCGGTCGTTGGAAATGTGGCGCACACTGCGGTCAGAATCCGACGTTATCGACTGTCTTAATGACGTCGCGGAAAACTACCGGCTCCAAAGGGATCTCTTTAACGCCCGTAAGTACTACATGGCTGCCGGCAATCTGGCAAAGGAAGTCGGTCTCCCACGACGAGACAAGTACAGCGCCGATCTCAATGTTGTGTTCCTTCAGAGCCTTAAACCTGACGACTACCGCCGCGCGGGCGAAGAAGGCATCGCTCTGGCGCGTCAGTACTACGAGCAATAATCCATGAGTCTGTTGGTTGGGCTGGCCGGTCAAATTGCCTGCGGGAAATCGACAGTCGCTAAAATCTTCGCTCGTCGCGGCGCAAAGGTAATCTCCGGCGACCAACTTGGGCGTGAGGCTGTTGCCCCCGGTTCACCGGCGCTGGCGAAACTGCTCCGCGCGTTTGGGCCCTCGATAATTGATTCGCGTGGTCGATTGCGTCGCGCCAAACTGGGGCGCCTCGCCTTCGCTGATTCCGACAAAACCGCCAAGCTCAATGCCATCGTCCATCCCGAGCTTCTCCGTCGTTTGCGCGGACAAATCAAGGCAGCGCGGAAGCAGCCGAGTGCGAAATTGATCGTTGTCGATGCCGCCCTGATCTTCGACTGGAAATTCGAAGACGAGCTTGACCTGGTGATCGTCGTTGATTCGCCGCGGGCCCAGCAATTGGCGCGGTTAGCTGCCAAGGGAATGCCCCCCGTCGAAGCACGGGCACGCCTGCGGCGGCAATTGTCGAAGGCTGCGTTGCGGGCCAGGGCCGATACAGTCCTGACGAATGCCGGTACCCGTGCCGAACTCGTGCGTAAGTCCATGAAGTTGTTCGAGCGGCTGCAGAATCTCGCGGCGCGCAAAAGCAGTTGATTTTGAATCCGCCGCGTGTATCTTCACGCTTTGCCCATCAAGCAGGCGGAGGAAGGTTGAACCCGTACAATTACACGATAGAGCAGCTACGCGCCAAGGCTCTCGACGTCCGGCGCGACATCATCACCATGCTGATCGACGCCAAGTCGGGCCACACCGGCGGCCCGCTCTCGTGCACGGACTTTGCCACGGCGTTGTACTTCCGGTTTCTGAATCATCGGCCTTCGGAACCCACCTGGCCCGATCGCGATTTTGTCTTCTACTCAATCGGTCACGTGACGCCGGTCAACTACTCGGTGCTTGCCGAGTGCGGATATTTTCCGAAGAAAGACCTAATGAAATTCCGCAAGATCGACGGCCACTTGCAGGGACATCCTCATCGGCTCGACACGCCCGGTATTGAGATTTCTTCCGGATCGCTCGGCCACGGTCTCGGCGTGGCTTGCGGTGTCGCCAAGGGTTCGAAAATGGACGGCCACGCGCGCCGCGTTTATTGCATCATGGGTGACGGGGAGTTGCAGGAAGGCTCTTGCTGGGAGAGCGCGATGTTTGCCGGCCACTATCAATTGGACAATCTGGGCGTGATCGTCGACTACAATAACGCGCAGATCGATGGTCGCGTCGTGGATATCATGGATATCGCCCCGTTGGCCGACAAGTGGCGCGCCTTCAACTGGCACGTCGTCGAGATCAATGGACACGATATGGGGCAAATCGTCGCGGCTTTCGAAGAGATGCAGCGCACGCGCCGCCGTCCCACAGTGATTATCGCGCACACGCGGATGGGCAAGGGGGTCTCGTTTATGAGCGGGAAGTACCAGTGGCACGGCAAGCCGCCGAAACCCGATGAAGGCGAAAAAGCCCTCAGTGAACTTGGCACCACATATCAGGAATGGTCATCGCGGCTTCTGGCCGGATAACCGGGTGAGAGATGCTGGAACAAATGACGGAAATCAAACTTGAAAAGACGCGCACCGGCTGGGGACATGGTCTGGTTGACCTCGGCAGTCGCGATGAACGAATCGTTGTCCTGAGCGCCGACCTCGTCGAGTCAACAAACTCGCATTTCTTCTCCGAGAAGTTTCCCGAACGATTTGTCCAGGTAGGCGTTGCCGAACAGAATCTGGCTGTTGTGGCCTCCGGGCTGTCGCTCATCGGCAAGATACCATTCTTCGCGACTTACGGGGCGTTCGCTTCTTATCGCTGCCTCGACCAGGTGCGCATCACGATCTGTTACTCCAATATCAACGTTAAGATCGGCGGCGCTCACGGCGGCATCTCCGTTGGTCCCGACGGCGCTACGCACCAGGCTCTGGAAGAAATCGCCATCATGCGCTCCATCCCCAATATGCGCGTGATCGTTCCCTGCGACTATTGGTCAACGCGCAAGGCGACAGTGGCTGCGGGCGAAACTTACGGGCCCTTCTATATCCGCTTCGGACGCGAACCTGTGCCGATCGTCACCGATGAATCGACCCCATTCACGGTCGGCAAAGCCAATACCTACCGCGAGGGAGGTGATGTCGCCATCATCGCCTGCGGTGTCATGGTCTATGAGGCCCTGGTGGCCGCCGAGACACTGGCTGCCGACGGAATAGAGTGTCGCGTAATCGACATGCACACAATCAAGCCGATCGATCGGGAAGCGATTGCCCAGGCGGCGCGCGATTGCGGCGCTATTGTCACCGCTGAAGAGCATCAAGTCCACGGCGGTCTGGGGGGAGCGGTCGCCGAGGTAGTCGTCAACGCAGCGCCGGTGCCGATGGAATTCGTCGCCGTGATGGATCGCTTCGGGCAGTCGGGCAAGCCGGACGAGTTGATGGCGGCCTTTGGCTTGAAGTCCAAGGACATCGTCACGGCTGTAAAACGCGTCTTGAAGCGAAAGTCCTGACCTGCGCTAGATTGCGATTCAGCCGCTTGCGATCTAAGGGGTTAAAACGCACTAATCAACTGTTTCTTTAAGTGCGTTTACGCCTGAATACCAAACATCAGACGGTCGGCCTGATGGCGAGGATTTTTGCCAAGCTTAAATTCCATGCGCACTTGCGAAACATTTCCTCACCAAACTCGTAAATAACCTCGGCGAATTTTTTACTGGAATGGAGGTTGGATGCCAAGACTGACGAATTTGGCTATCCTCACGGGTTGCCTGTTTTGTTTGGCAATCGGGATAGCGATGGCAGAGTCGGGTCGGATCTATGGGAAGCTGACAACGGTTGATGATGAGGTCTTCGAGGGGTGGCTACGCTGGGACAAGAATGAAGCGTACTGGGACGACATCATCGACGGAGTTGTGGAAAAGGATCGATACGAAGCGCGCCAGCGTCAGGGGCGGAAGTACAAAGAATCGCGCAAGAATTATGTCGAAGCGTTCGGCCTGAAACTCGGCGAGGGTTTTAGCTGGGGGAGTTTCGATGTGTCTTCCGAGAGCCAGCTGCAGTTTGGCCATATCACCAGAATCAAACGCGACGGAGACGGGGCAACTGTCATTCTCAAGAATGGCGAAGAGGTCCTCTTCGAATCGAGTTCCGACATGGGCCCGTCGATACGCGAAATCGTCCTGTATGATGTCAAGGAAGGCGAAATCTACTTCGACTGGGACGACATTGAGTCGGTTGATTTCATGGCTGAGAAGAGCGAGCCGACCGATGGGCTGGAGCGACTCTATGGAAAGGTCGCCACGCGCCGCGCCGGCGAGTTCACCGGTTGGGTCGAATGGGATGTCGACGAAGTTTTTAACGACGACGACCTCGACGGCGATGAAGACGGCGGCCGGACCCGCAAGATCAACTTTGGACGCATCGCTTCCATCGAACGCAATTCGTCATCGTCAGCACGCATTATTACCAAAGACGGCAAAGAAATGGTCCTGCGGAACTCCAACGACGTCAACTCGGAGAATCGCGGCATCGTCGTGAAGTCGGCGGACTTTGGCCGCGTCAAGATCGGCTGGAGCGATTTCGAGAAAGTCGACTTCATGCCAATTCCAAATGCTGAGTTACCGCGCTACGCCGAGTTTGACGGCGGGAGAAAGATACATGCTGCCGTGACCACCGAAGACGGCGAAGAGTTTGTCGGAGATATCGCCTGGGACAACGACGAGGAGTACACCTGGGAACATATTAACGGCGAGTACAAAGGCGTCGAGATGGCGATTCCGTTTTCTCTGATCATGTCGATCGAGAAGAACTCGCAGCGGACTTCCGTTGTGACTCTCAAGAGCGGGAATTCGTACATCCTCAGCGGCTCCAACGATGTCAATGAAGAGAACAAGGGCATTATCGTCTTCAAGGAGAAAGGCTCACCCGAAGAAATCGACTGGTACGATTTCGCCAAGTTAGTCATGAAATAGCACAACCCCTCACATGTTTCACCGTCAGCCCCGTTTCGATTCGTCGGAACGGGGTTTTTGTTTGACACTCAGTTTCACGAGTTGCGATCAAGAGCCGGGGTCGCTTCGCCACGTTAATCAGATTTAGCATTGACAAACAACTCGACGTTCGATAGTATTGGATTGTATCTCAAATTTCTGACAAACCCATAGCGGATTAGCGTCGATCGGCAGGAGTCGTCCGAAATTCGAGGCAGAGACCGTAAGATCGGCGCACCATGGAGGCATGTATGGTTCGTTGTTTCGCTTTGGCAGTTCTTGCCGTCTTCGCTCTTCTTATGTCTGCTCCGGTACTCGGTCAAGATACGGGTGTTCCGGACACGGTCTACTTTGGCGACCACGGCAAGGCTTATGGTTACCCGGGGGGGATCTTTCGCGTCCCGGTTTACCTTGCGGTAGACCAAGCCATCGGGGGCCTCTCGCTCGGCATAGAATTCGGGCTTCAGCCAAGTGGCATAGTCTACGACTCATTGTCTAAGTTTGGTTCGATCTTCATGCTGGGTCCGTACTTTGATCTTCTCGGGCCATTCGCGAACAAGTACGGGATTGATAACCTGGGAATCGACACGCTTGGACTGGGAGGGGTAGCTCTCGACAATCCGGGCCCGGCTGGCCGCTACAAATTTTGCGATGTCTTCTTCCATGGTGGGAATGTGGGTGAGCAGGTGATTGTCGACTCCGCCTGGTTTCGCCCCGCCGGTGACTTTGTCTTAGTCCAATGGCCCATGGGTGAACCTTATCAGCCGCAGTTCGTGACCGAGAATCTGACAATCGTGCCCGCACCAGCCGACATTCTTGTCACCTCGAGCTTGACGGCCTCAGGGGATGCGGGAACACAGATCCAGTTTGACGTCGCTGCTGTTGGCGCGTATCCGCCGGTGTCAATCGTGCTTGACAGCATTTACGAGCCGGCTACGGATTCAGCGTTGTATACGCTTCCACCGACCTTTGGCACCAATCCAGTTACGACGGTATGGACCCCGACGTACTTCCAGGACGGAACCTGGATTGCGCACTTCACCGCGACCGACAGCCAGATGAACACGCTGCCCATCGAGGTGACGATTACGGTTAACTGGGTGCAGGCATCGTGCGACGTTCTTCGTGGCGACACCAACTGCGACGGCGTGATCAACATTTCGGATGCAGTTTACATCATCTTGTACATCTTCCTGGGCGGGCCAGCGCCCGGTTGCCGATGATGCTTTAGGTTATCACATCGATTAACTCACTTCACAAGTCCTCCTCGCCTGAGGAGGACTTTCTTTTGTTTCTGATCTCGCTCATCTGTTTTGGATCAGAGAGCGCCGAATCGCGATTCAGCTTAAACACCGCATTCCACCGGGACGATTGGTCGACTCCGCGCTGATGCGGAGTTCTGCTGCAGATGGGGAAATGAGAAACTCGGGTACCATGGATTTACGCCCGTGGCCGGCAGTTGGCGCCAGCCAGCCTCGGGCTCCAAAGTTAGTCGCTTCCGGCGGTCTGCAGCAGCCGGGAGAACATTGTGTCCCTCACTTATCCGCGCCGTTTGATTTATCGAGCGTTCTACTACCAATTTGACGAATGGGTGATTGCAGGACAAGGAGTTGGGGGGAGTTATCGATCTTCCTTCAAGCCTTTGGAGTGCCGAGATTCGGCCGGCAAGAGCAGTCTTCTCAAAAAAAAAATCAAAATCGGGCTGATGGAGTCACTTTTTGTGCAACATTTGTGTAAAGCATACATTACATTATGTGTTGAATAGACGACATAATGACAAGAGCAGATGATAACATGAATGAGCGAGAGGAGTCAGCAATGACAGAGAAAGTGATTCGAAACCGGATTGTGGGGCATTTGCTTATCTCAGGAATCTTGTGGTTTCTGTCTTGGTTTGCAGCTCGCATGTTGCTAGAGCAAGGTGGCTTCTCGGCCGGTATGCGGGCTGCGATTGCTCTCATGCCGGTACCGCTTTTTGCCTGGTTCGTGTTTTCATTTGTTCGCTTCATGGCGCAGGCCGACGAGCTGCAGAAACGCATCCAGTTGGAGGCGTTGGCGATTGCGTTTCCGACGGCCATTGTGCTCTTCATGACTCTCGGCTTGCTGGACATTGCGATTGGTTTGCCGTATGAGAATTTCGGGCTGAAGCACACCTGGACGTTTATGCCAATGATCTACTTCCTCGGCCTAGCGATCGCGACGAGGCGGTACAAGTGAAGACGCGGATCAAGGTGTTCCGGGCCGAGCGCGACTGGTCGCAGGCCGACCTTGCCGAGCGCGTGGAGGTGTCGAGGCAGACGATCAATGCGATCGAGACGGGGAAGTACGATCCCAGTCTTCCGCTGGCGTTCAAGATCGCACGGGCGTTTCAGAGGAATGTTGAGGAGGTGTTTCTATGGGAGGAGCCGCAATCGAAAATTCAGAGTCGAGAATGAAGAATTGAGATTTTTGAATGAACTGAATTCAGGAACTATCGTATTACAGTTAGATGCCATAGGTAGACAGATTTCCTCAATTCTGCTCCAAGACATCGAATCGATACTTGATCATCCGCACGTTTGGAAACTGCTTCGCGAGACATGTAAGAATCTCCTGGGTAGGATAGACATTCCTGTCTGTCGAGGTTCGTTCGTTTGCTCCGCGTCAGGATCGCAGGGATCCTGACCTACGGCGCCAAGATACTGGTAAGACACACTCCGACATGGGAGGGAAACCATGGGAGATGTATTGGTTGTCAGTCGGGACGCGCGCTTTCAGCAAAGCTGCCGCGAGTCCCTGCTGGCGGAAGGATTCACGCCGCACGTTTGCGACAAAGAACATGAGGTGCGCGAGTTTGTCGACACGCACACGCAGGTTGACCTGGTCATTGTGAATTCACCGGGACCTTCACAGGAATGCCATCAACTGCTCGATTTTCTCAATCAGCATCGACCGCGAATTTCGGTGATCATCTCGTGCGATTACTTCAGCTACTGGGACGATTTTTTCACCTGGCTGGCGGATGCCTGCGTGGTGAACTCCGGCGATTTGACGGAACTGATCGAGAAATCACGGCAATTGGCGCAGGCAACCAAGCAACGGCTGACCGGTGAGGATTTTGCGGTCGACTGGGCGTGAGGGGGCTGGCGCACTTACGGCATGAAAACGGCAGCCAAGGCTAGGCTGGCCTCCCAAATGACCATGGCATCGGAATTCTCGAGAAATTCCTCGTGACGATTCAATGCCACTGGAACGATGGATCCTCGTAAGTCAAAATGCAGGCGAACGTCCTGTCCGTTGCCGAAGTTGAGTTCTGAATGAACGATTCCGGCCAATCCGAATTCATAAAATGACCCCATTCCGGGCCCCGGCATACCGGGTGTGCGATCAAAGTCGGAATGGAACACAACCATCTCGAGACCTGGCCCGGCAAACACGGCCAATCGTCCGAGTTGTCCAAACTCATAAAGTGGTGCAACCTCGAGGCGATTTATCTGCGAGTCGATGTAGCCGTAGACCGGGGCTGCTACCTTTGAGCGGTTTGCACTGATCAATTGCCGATACCGATTGTCGGCCTTATGTTCGACGAGACGCGTGAATCCCAACTGCCACACCAATCGGTCGCTGCTTTGGAATTGCATAGAGAATCTAAATCCAGCAGGCATCGAAAGGTGGCCAATGTTGCTACTGGCCACGGCCGGGCCGCCGGCGACCTGGAGTTGCGCGTGGGCCGGTGGATGAACCGCGAGCAGAAGAACTACAAGTATCATTGTCTTGAGCCTCATTGTGTTCTCCTTTGATAGTTAGACATTAGCAGGTTGTTCTGCCTTGATAGAAATATTCCTCATCACATTCTCAGGGCCAGGGCCAACGCCATTTCGGCGGAAGTGATCGCGTTATCGAACTTAGTGCCACAGTCATCGCATTGAAACAAGGTGCCCATAGTCACGCGTTCTCTGATCCAGACATGAATGATCAAGGGATCGATACTCGAGTGGGCAATCTCGAAATCTCCCAGGAGACTGAATGCGAGGCGGGGACCGCCGCTCGCCGATTTCTCGAAGCCGGTTCTGTCGCCGCGGACTTTCCAGGTAAATGATGTAAGTCCGACTCCGCCGCCGACAAAGGCATTGAGATATCGTGATTCGAATGGGCGACCCAATAAGGACAACTCGAAGACGCGCATTCGCGATGATTCGTACCAAAAATCTCGTACTGTATCCCCGGGTGCAACCATCCCCCAACCTCTGCTGATCGTTGCTCTATAGTTTTCGTGGTCATTGCCAAGTGATGCGCTAAACCGCAGGCGTAGATCGAGAGATAGGTCTTTCTGCAGGAACGCGCCGACACCGGCAGGGTGAGGGAGATCTTCGTGGTTGGTGAGGCTCTGCAGGCCGTAGATGCCGAACTGCTGGTCGGCCAGGGAGACCGCAGGAAGCAGGAAAGCCAACGCCAGCAGCCACAGTAATCCTTTGAAAGTCACGGAGCCTCCATCTTGCCTCTGCAGATAGAGACGAAAGAGGGTGAGGATCGTGAAGTGGGTGAGAGAATTCTGTGGCCTTCTGCGCGGTAATGGTGACAAGGAAGGCGTCTGGTGGATTCGCGGGACGAGGGCGATTGATCTTCCGGGTCTTTCGGCGCGCGGGAAGGAGCTACTTGTCAAGAGTGATGGCGATCCCGGTCGGCGGTCTCGGCCTCTGTGCGGCGTATCGGCAGGTATTTGGTGCTTCCCTTGATGGCGTAGCTGAGACTGGGCAAACCAACCAGCACGATACCGAAGACCGACTGCACACTTGGCGCCGCCACCACATACCAAACGAATGCCAAGCCGATAACCAAGCAGAGTACGCGTAACGCAGGTTTGCGCATCGACGAAGGCAGGAACATTGCCGCCAGCAGCAGGAGAGCGGAAACTTCCAGAAGCGCACAGAGGATGATCCCGCCGGTTTCAGCATCGCGGAAACCGACATACAACATGATCATGAACGAGCTGATGAACGGAACCAGAATGAAGCGAATCCCTGAATTGGATAGAATGGCGCGGGTGAAGTTACTTTCCCCGTCGGCTGGAGGAAGAGAGATTTTGCGCTGTAACAGACTGTTGCCCACTGTGTATTATTATCGGCACTCGTACCGTCTTGTTTGAGCTTGAGCCGGTGGTCGAAGCCCCTCCTCGTGAAAAAATTCACATTTTTTGCTTGTGCAAAGGGAGATAAAACGCGATAATATTAACCGTCGTTTCGGCGCGCCGATAGTCATTACAGGGGCGGGTCGGAAACGGCTTTTTGCTTTGGGTGGTGGAGAAGGGCGTCGGGTCACAATCCCGTCCTCGCTGGCGCTCGACCGGGATCAAGACCCGACGCAACGGGAACGCTCGAGATGAGTTTAAGGCGTGACAGGTGGCGGCAGGTCGCCCGTCTCAGCGCGAGAGTGGCGAGCTTGATCGAGTGCGGAAGGCGCTTCGACGGAAGACCTGCCGCAACGGGAGAATGATTGATCGTCAGGATCGCGGGGATTCTGACCTACGGGAGATGATGAAGCTGGATTCCCGCTTTCGCGGGAATGACACGTGAGTGAATGACGCGATCGAACATGATTGTGGATGAAGAGAGCGCGTGTCATCTGAAGATAGAAGATATGACAACTTTATGTTAGGCAGGTAATTCATGAGTATCAGCACCCTGGCGAGAGAAATCGCTGAATCGCCGACTCTGAAGCTCAACGAAGAAGCCCAGGATTTGCGCGATCGCGGCGAAGCCGTCATCCATCTGGGCGCAGGGGAGCCGAAAAGCAAGGTGCCGTTTGAGGCGCTTCTCAATTGCGCGGCCCAGCTCTCGACCGCGGAAGTTCGCTACACGCCGACCGAGGGCATTTCGCCGCTGCGCAAAGCGATCATTCGCTACACCGAAGAGAACTACGGCAAGGTCATCGGCAAGGACAACGTGCTCGTTTCGGGCGGCGCCAAGCAAGCCTTGTCGGTGCTTCTGACGACGTTGATCAATCCGATGGACGAGGTGATCATCCTCGCGCCGTACTGGGTGAGCTATCCCGAGATGGTCAAGATGGTGTATGGCAAGCCGGTGATCGTGACGCCGGGCGACGGTCGTTTCGAGCCGCGCCTGAAAGACATCGTCGACATGACCAGCTCATACACCAAGGCGGTCATTATCAATAGCCCGAATAACCCCTCCGGCGTCGTCTACTCCGAGCAGTTTATCGCCGAAGTCGTCGAGTACTGCGAGCAGAAGGGGATTTACCTGATCATGGACGACATCTATCACAAGCTCGTTTTCTCGGGCAAGTCGTGGACGTCGTGTTACAAGTATGCCAAAGATCACACCGACAAGTCGCGCCTGATCGTGATCAACGGCATTTCCAAGCTCTACGCGATGACCGGTTATCGCATCGGCTGGACGATCGCCAACACGCAGATTATCGAAACGATGGTGAACGTGCAGGCGCAAACGACCTCGTGCCCGGCGATGTTGTCGCAATTGGCGGCGGTCGGCGCTTTGACCGGCGTGCAGACCGGCGTCGAAAGCCTGCGCCTGATGCTTGAGAACAATCGCAAGGTGATGGTACAGGAACTCAACGCATTTGAGGGCGTCAAACTGATTCCACCGGACGGCACCTTCTACGCGCTGCCCGACTTCCGCGCGTACAGCAACGATTCGGTGGCACTTTCGAAGACGTTGTTGAAGAAGGCGATGGTGGTTGCCGTGCCGGGCAAGGAATTCGGCATGGAAGGGCATCTGCGTTTGAGCTTCTGCGGCACGATCAAGGATATCATGGAAGGCGTGGCGCGCATCAAGTGGGTGCTCGATCCGAAATCGCCCAACGAAATCTATATCGGCGACAGAAAGCTTGTGAGGGACTGGCAATGAACAGCAACTATCTGAATATCAAGTCGCCGGCAGCGGATATCGCCAAGGAGCGCGCCAGCGAATTCGGTTTGAAAAATCACGGCTTGGCGAATCTCCACATGGTGTACTGGAACCTGGTCGAGCCGTCGCTTTATGAGGAGGCGATGTTCCGCCGCGAAGGGAACATTTCCAATGCCGGGCCGCTGGTCGTCAATACCGGCAAGCACACGGCGCGCGCCGCCAACGACAAATTCGTCGTCAAGGAAGCCAGCACCGAGGAGAAGATCTGGTGGGGGCAGTATAACCGTCCCTTCAGCCCCGAAAAGTTCAGCGCGGTTTATGCACGTTTTCAGGCGTTCCTGCAGGACCGCGACGTCTTCGTGCAAGACTGCTATGTCGGCGCCGATCCGAATTATCAGCTTCCGATCCGGGTGATCACGGAGTATGCCTGGCATTCGCTGTTTGCGCGCAACATGTTTATCAAGATCGACGCGCTCGACCAACTCAAGCGCCACGTGCCGGAATTTACGATTATTGCCGTGCCGTCATTCCAAGGTGTGCCCTCGATCGACGGGACACTCACGCCGACATTTATTTTGCTCAACTTCGAGCAGAAGCTGGTGATTATCGGCGGCTCGGGCTACGGTGGCGAGATCAAGAAGTCGGCGTTTACGATTCTCAATTACCTGCTACCGCTGCAAAACGTGATGACGATGCACTGCTCGGCCAATGTCGGCAAGGAGGGCGATGTCGCATTGTTCTTCGGATTGTCGGGCACCGGCAAGACGACGCTCTCGGCAGATCCGCGGCGCCATCTGATCGGCGACGACGAGCACGGCTGGAGCGATGAAGGCGTGTTCAACTTCGAGGGCGGCTGTTACGCGAAAGTGATCAATCTCTCGTCGACGGCCGAACCGGAGATTTATGCCTGCACGCGCAAGTTCGGCACGATTCTCGAAAACGTGATTTTCGATCCGATCACGCGCAATCTGGATCTTGATGACGACGAACGCACGGAGAATACACGCGCCTCGTATCCGCTTGATTTCATCGAGAACGCTCTACCGCAGAAGCGCGCCGGGCATCCGAAGAATATCATCATGCTTACCTGCGACGCCTCCGGCGTGCTGCCGCCGATCGCGCGGCTGACACCCGACCAGGCGCTTTACCACTTCATTTCCGGCTACACGGCCAAAGTCTCCGGCACTGAAATCGATCTCGGCAAGGAGCCGGAAATTACCTTCTCAGCGTGTTTTGGCGCGCCGTTTATGGTGCATCATCCGTACTTCTACGCGGACTTGCTCAAGCGCAAGATCATTCGCCACGATGTCAAGTGCTGGCTGGTCAATACCGGCTGGACAGGCGGGCCGTACGGTGTCGGCAAGCGCATCAGCATTCGCTACACGCGCGCGATGCTGGAAGCGGCGTTGACCGGGCAACTGGATAACGTCGAGTATCGTACCGACAACGTTTTCGGATTCAAGGTGCCGTTGACCTGTCCGAACGTGCCGAATGAAGCGCTCTATCCGGAAAGCTCCTGGCCCGACAAGGCAGCGTATTCGAATCGCTACAAGCAACTCGCGTCGCTTTATGTCGAGAACTTCAAGAAGTTCAAGGACGGATGCCCGGAGGAGATTGTGGCGGCGGGACCGCGGAGGTAGCGCCCTCACCCCCGGCCCCTCTCCCAAGAGGAGAGGGGAGAAAGCTGTGGATCGTCCTCGCGGAGTCATCGATCTAAATCCAATGTGAGGGGTTGTCGGGTCTCTTGGCTGTGCGCTCGATCAAGAGACCGGAAATCGGCATCGAATGGAACCTGACTTTGAAGCCGAAATTCTTGCACACCCTCAGGAATGATCCGTCTATATCACTGTATTGAATACAGGAATTGGGTTCTCTGGCGAACCACTGTTTGAGAGAAAGAAGGGCACGATGAAAGTCATGTGTGCACTCCTCATTGCCGTGTTGTTGATGATCAGTGGTTGTTGGGGTAAGTCTGCGAAAACGGATATCGCCGCTCGGAAAAATGTCAATGTTTCTCACAAGATAGAGGCTCTTGAGTATGAAGTCATGTCTGCCGTCATATCAGACGAACTCGTGAATTCACCCGGGCCCCGCTCGGAGATTTCTGCCTATACAGGAATCGATGAAGTCGCCCGGGATAGCCTCAAAGTCGTCATCTACCCATTGACCGAAGCGGGTTTCAACGTGGAAGATGTCTTCAAAGATAGGCTCTATCGCGCGCTGAAGCGAGAGTGGGCAAACCTGAAAATAGAAACTTACGATGATTTTGTAATGAAGAACTTTTTAAGGGTTTGGCTGGACACCAAGTTCGATTTTGATTTTGCATACCACCTGATGCAGGAAGGCGAGGACGACAAGTACGAAGAATCGGAAGACGGGTACTGGGAAGCGTTTTATGAGGTCTACCCGCGGTTCATAGGTGTTACGAGCGTCTCGCGAGTGGGCTTCGATGCCAACCGTGAGCAAGCACTGATTTACGTCGCTCAGCAGCAAGAGGGTCTTTCTGGAAGTGGAGTATTCTATTGCTTGGAGCGTGGTACGACAGGGTGGATCGTTCGGGCTCGCTATCTCAAGTACATCTCTTGACCGCCCAATCCGGTAGCTCACCCGAAGCCAATTCACTTGACCGGATGGCAGAGGCGGGTCTTTACCGAAGCAGAAGCACATCGATTCTCAGCATACTCAAAGCAAAAGGCAGGGGCAGCGAATCCTACGGTTGGCTCCACCCTCCGCCGTCGCTGCGGGTGGTCTACGGAAGTCAACAATCTTGAGTGGATAAGCGACTACAAATGTCCGTCTCAACGTGTCTTTCTCCCCTCTCCTTTTGGGAGAGGGGTCGGGGGTGAGGGGGCCGGCATCTCAAGAATCGTCATCAATACCGCTTCCAGGTTGTGATTAACCTCAGAAGCCGCGAATCGAATGACTCGATAGTTATTCTCGCGCAGTGTGCGATCTCTTTCGCGATCCCTCTCAGCTTGTTCGACCGAGCTGTGCTTGCGGCCATCCATTTCCACGATCAGTCGAAGCTCATCGCAGTAGAAATCGGCAATGTATCTGCCGACCGGATGTTGGCGACGAAACTTCAATCCACAGAGTCTGCGATTGCGTAGGCAACGCCACAGAGCTTGCTCCGGCGGTGTTGATGAATCACGAAATGACCTGCAAAGCGTGACGATGTATTCGGGAACATCGCGGTACATGGGCAACAAAAGCCTAAGACGACAGGCTACGTTTGTCAATCATCTTAAGCCCTCACCCCCGGCCCCTCTCCCAAGGGGAGAGGGGAGGAGGCCGGGCTGCGGTGTGTTTGGTCCTAATGCGATTAGAGCGGGTGTCGGGTTTCGCGCTGCAAACATGAGTCCGAGTGTGCCAGGCATTCGGTAGCGCCGGAAACCGGACTTGCGTACTGAACTTTTGTTCGTCGAGTACGTCTACTGGATCATGATGCTTCGCATGTGCCTACTGGCGATACTCGGGATTCTTGCGGCAAGCGGGTTATTGCAGTCTGCACCGATCGCGCAGGAGCCGGTGATTGGGGGGCCGTGCGAAGGCTGCGATGCCGTCTTCTATGGTCAGCCGGACACGATAACTTCGATGGAGCGCATCGCGCCTGTCGGTGAGCCGGGCCAGCCTCTGATCATCGAGGGTATCGTGCGCGACGTTCGCGGTCGGCCGGCTGTGGGGATCATCGTGTATGCCTATCACACCGACAACAAAGGGCTCTATCCTTACGACAAGGCGATGCAGGATCAGCACGGTGTTCGTCACGGCAAGTTGCGCGGGTGGGCGAAAACGGATGCATCGGGGCGCTACCGTTTCGACACGATTCGGCCGGCAGGGTATCCGGGGACCGATATCCCCCAACATATCCACATGCACATCATCGAGCCCGGGCGTGGCACATACTATATTGACGATATCCTTTTCGACGACGACCCGCGGCTGACTGCCGAGCAACGCCGGCACCTCGATCGCGGCCGCGGCGGCAGCGGTATCGTTAAGCCGACCAAGGACGCAGCGGGACATTGGCGAGTGAAAAGGGATATCGAACTCGGCAAGAACATACCCGGGTATCAGCAGTAAGCGGATAGCCAGTCTGAAGCGAACATTGGGGGCGGCGAACTTTTCGATTGGCCCCACCCTCCGCTGGCGCTGCGGGTGGGCTACAGACCACCGCCCAGATGGCAAGCTGAAATCAATAGTCGATCGTCAGTATCCGACCCTTCGTGAAGTCAAAGAAACGATCCTTGTTGGCGAGTTGAGCACCGACGCGCAGATCCTCGGCTGACTTGCCGGCGACCTTGAGACAGGTGGGGCACACCAGAATCTTGACTCCTCGCCCGGCGAGAGTGTCGATTAGACTGGCAGCAGGCAGAAAGGGCTCCATCTTCAGCTCAGCGGCGTCTTTCAGGAACAGGCGCACGGCTTCGATGTCGGCGTAGATGGCGACGTCCCGGTCTTGCGACATCGTCACCGCCATCTGCAGCCCCATCAAGGCGCGATGAGCGTTTTCCGATCCGGAAGAAAGGTGAACAAAGACGCCGTCACGGACCGGCGCGGATTGCGGAGCGGAGAGTTGCCATGCCGCGAGAAGCAATCCAACGGTAATAATGGCAATCAAACAAAAGCGGTTCATTTGTACCTCCTGGTAATCGAGACGTTTGTCCACATAGGATACTGAACTTGAACTCCCGGTCAATAGCTTTGCTTTCTCGGAATGTCACCTGCCATGCTTTCAGGACGAAACAGCTGCCTTCAGAAGTATTGCATTTTGCCGAAATTTCAATGAGTGAGCAAGATCCCCCGCATACTGGTCGTCGACGACGAAGAGTCGATGTGCAACTTCATGGAAATCATGCTGCGCAAAGAGGGCTACAACGTCTCGACGGCGCAATCTGGCAAGGATGCCATGAACCTACTCGATCAGGAAAAGCCCGATCTGGTGATTTCAGATATCATGATGCCGGAGATGTCGGGAATCGAATTGCTGGTCGAGGCGAAAAAACAGCGTAGCGATCTGCATTTCGTCGTGATGACAGCTTTCGCGTCGGTAGATTCGGCGGTCGATGCGCTCAAGCGCGGGGCCGACGACTACATTACCAAGCCGTTCAAGGTCGACGAGATCAAGCACGTCATTAAGAACCTGCTTGAAAACCAGGAACTGCGTCGCGAAAATCAGAAGCTTAAAGATGAGATCGCGGGGAAGTTCACTCTCGATCGCTTCATTGGCAACTCGGCGGCAGTGCTCAAGCTGAAGGATCTTGTCAAGCAGATTGCGACTTCCGATTCGACAGTTCTCATTCTCGGCGAAAGCGGTACCGGCAAAGACCTGATCGCCCGCGCTATTCACGGCCATTCGCGCCGTTGCGAGAAACCGTTCGTCGCGATCAACTGCGGCGCCATCCCGGAATTGCTTCTGGAATCGGAGCTGTTTGGCCACAAACGCGGCTCGTTCACCGGAGCGATCAAGGACAAGGAAGGCTTGTTCGAAGTTGCCGACGGCGGCGTTCTCTTCCTCGACGAGATCGGCAACCTCACGATTGCCCTGCAAGTGAAGCTATTGCGTGTCCTGGAATCGCAAGAATTCACGCCCGTGGGATCGACCACACCGGTGCGCGTCGATGTTCGGCTGCTCGCGGCAACAAATGCGAACCTCGAAGAAGACGTTAAGGCCGGGCGTTTCCGCGCGGACTTGTTCTATCGTTTAAATGTCCTTCCGGTCACACTGCCGCCCTTGCGACAACGCCGCGAAGACATCGTCTTGCTCGCGAATCATTTCCTGCAGAAATTGGCGGCCAAGCACAACTCAACGCCGAAGACACTTACCCCTGAATCGGAAGAGTTGATGGTGCAGGCCGACTGGCCGGGCAATGTCCGCGAACTTGAAAATACGGTCACGCGCGCGTTCTTGCTGTCGAAGGGCAACATCATTCAGCCCGGTGATTTTCCGGACAAATTGCAGAAGACGGAAGAGACCGAAGTGGCCGCAGCCTCGGGTGATGCCGGTAATCCGACGTTGGAGTCGATTGAAAAGGCCTATATTTATTGGATACTCAACCAGACCAATTGGCAGAAAGCTAAGGCGGCCAAGCTCCTGGGAATCGATGCCTCGACGCTTTATCGCAAGATCGAGCGGTACGGTCTGAAGAAGGACGGAGTCAAAGAGGGCAGTTGACCTCGTTTCGGTTTCACTCCGGGCATTGCAAACTGCAATGAATCGGGTGCAGAATTCGCGGAAGAAGCAGCGGCTCGGTTGACAATCGGTTGCACACGGCACATAAGGGGCAAGCTAATAGCGACTTACAAACAGGCAGGCTTGGGCATCGTCCTTGCTTTCTCTAAGCGTGACCTTTGGCAAGGAGAACAGATGAAACGCAGAACAGCTAATCATAGCGGCTTTACGCTGATCGAACTGATGATCGTTGTGGTGATCATTGGAATCCTCGCAGCGATGGCGATTCCGCGCTTCATCGCGGTCAGCACAAAATCGAAGCAAGCTGAAGCCAAGATGGTGCTTAAACAAATCCACAACAACCAGCAGACCTATTTCCAGCAGAACAATACCTACTGGATTCCCGCCGGTGGTACCGTCGCCAACTCCGTGACGCCGGTTGCCTTCGCGGAAATCTGGGTCGATATCCAGCTCCCCGCACGCTACTCGTATACGATAGTCGGTACCGCGACCACGTTTACTGCTACTGCGACCAGCGGTATTCTCGATGACGATCCGACCCAGGATCAATGGACCATCGACGAATGGGGTGACCTGCAAGTCACTGTGGGAATGAACGATGCGGAAGATTAAGAAAGCGTTCAGTTCTGGAACACTGTTTGACGATATGGAAAACAGCAAAACGAATAACAAACCGTCTCATGAGGAGGTTGTAATGTTCTCAAAGCTTCAGAGAAGCCAGAAGGGCTTCACCCTGATTGAACTGATGATCGTGGTTGTGATCATCGGTATCTTGGCCGCGTTGGCCATCCCGA
>CAZOYE010000016.1:35130-101534 GCA_964584025.1 uncultured Ignavibacteria bacterium | reverse complement strand
GACCTGCTGATTACGAATCAGCTGCTCTACCAACTGAGCTAGGGTGGCCGGAAGCTTGGCAGCCAAAACAAGTATCGAAACCGCTGGGGTTTCGATCGAACAATATGGCGCCCCCCAGAATCGAACTGGGGACACGCAGATTTTCAGTCTGCTGCTCTACCAACTGAGCTAGGGCGCCAGTTTGCAAGGCGGGTAATCTATTGATTGATTTCAAAATGTCAACGATTTTAGCAGCGTTGCCTCGCCGGCGCAATTCCTGCCCCAGGATGCGTACTCAGGTGCTTTGGATGGATGCACTTCTGCTCGCAAGCGTCACAAAATGCCGACCGAAGTGGGTCGGCGGCGCAATCTAATTTCTTGACAAAATTGATCCATGATATACTGTAAACAATAGGTCAATACTCAACAGCAGGATAAGTCTCTCGTTCGCTGACCCCGCCTTTGCGATAGCCCCAACGGGGAGCCTGATGCGTCACCCGGCAGGTCACGAGCGAGTTTCGCTTCGGCAGTTGTCAATAATCTCTCATAGGAGACGCGGTTATGCATGCAAGTCGTAAGGCTCTCTTTCTCGTGGGAATCGGGCTGGCTGTAGTTTGCTTTTCCGGACGTGTCGAGGCCAGAATCGCCAAGCTCCTCGACATCGAATGCGGTGACGCCAACGGCTCGGGCGACGTGGATCTCACGGATGTTAACTTCACGATTAACTACCTCTTCAGCGGCGGACCCGCACCCGATCCATACGAGTTGGGCGATCAGGATTGCAGCGGCGCGATCGACATCGCCGATTGCGTATACCTCATCTCCTATCTTTACGACCTCGGCGGGCCGGCGCCTTGCTGCCCAACCGGTGCCGACTATTGCCCGCGCCCGACAACGACCGGTTTTGATCTGGTAACCGCGCTGCAAATGGCCAAGCTCGCGAATCACGCCTACAAGGCCGGGCCAACACTGTCAGCGGCGGATATCATCACGAGTTGTTGGGAGGGGATTCGGTTTATCCAGACCGACCCCGATTTTGACTGCGATGTTCCGCAGATTCCCAGTTTTGAAGATACGCAGCTTTTCCTGGCGCGCGACCCCTGGACCGGCGATCTCGTCGTTTCGTTTCGCGGGTCGGGCACGCTTGAGGATTGGATCAGCAACGCGCAGTTTGCCGATGCCGTCGATTGGAACTTCGATGACGGCACGAGTGTCAGCAATGCCGTGCACAAGGGATTCCTCTGCGCTTACCAAAGTGTGGAGGCTGAACTCAAGAATGATCTTGAATCTGCCATAGACGACCTTGACGACGTGTCGGATGTGCGCGTTTACTTCACCGGACATAGTCTGGGAGGCGCGCTGGCGACAATTGCTGCTCTCGATCTCGTCGACTGGCTGGTTGACACGAAGGACTTTCAACGCGATCACATCGTAATGTATTCAGTTGCGGCGCCGCGGGCGTTTAAGCCGTCGTTGCAAAGTTCTTTTTCAGCGCGGGTGCCGAACAGTTGTGCCATCATGGAAAAAACCGATCCCGTCCCCTACCTGCTTCCTACGTACGAGCACGTTTGGCGCGTTGCAATCATCAATTCGCGTGTTTCCGGCTCCGGCGCAATCACGGCAACTCGCCTCGAGTTTGCCGGCGGCGAAGACATAAGCGATTGCGGGCCGGTCACGCAACTGGTACCGTGGAGTTACGAAGCTTTGGAAGGTCACGATCGCGAGAAATACATCACGCGGTTGGAGGAGGTCGAAACGCCCGGATTGCCGACTGTCTCGATCAGCGTCGACAACGGCCGCATGAAACTCTCCTGGAGCGGCACCGTGCAAGGGCCGTGCGATCGCGTGATTCTTTGCGACGATTGCCCGTCGGTGATTGACTTTTTCAACCCCTTGGCAAACGATTGGGAATGGGTCGTCAAAGCCAGTTCCAAGCAGACTCCGCAGGCCAAGAGTGAGGGCCTTCGGGCGGCCTATGTTGACGGTTTCGGCCGCGTCCTGGCCCGTTCCTCGCCGTACACGGCGAAAACGCCCTCAAAATTGACGCTGACGCGCCGACCGTTGGGATTTCTTGAAGTGACCTGGAAGGCGAGCGATGAAGGACTCTACGATTACGTCGCGCTGTACAAGCAGAATCCTAACACGGCCGGCCCAACTGGCTATGTCGCGGGCAGCAAACATCTGGTCTACTCTGATACCGACGATACGTGGTCATCGGTG
Organism: uncultured Ignavibacteria bacterium; assembly: GCA_964584025.1. Taxonomy (GTDB): domain Bacteria; phylum Zixibacteria; class MSB-5A5; order CAIYYT01; family CAIYYT01; genus JADJGC01. The sequence continues at coordinate 99,335 of CAZOYE010000016.1, read as the reverse complement.
CACCCGGGCGGGCCGTTCTGGGTAGCTTACGTAACGGCCGATGCACTCGTCGGTGGTCAACGGCGTATTCTGGCCGTCAAAGGACCCGTGAATTAACGGTGGTCAGGAAACGAGGCGAACTTGCTGGGACTCTATACAACTGCGCCGGCATTCGGCAGAGAACGCCGGCGCAAGCTCACTCGACTATCAAAGTTAGCCTAGAACTACTTTGGCCAGAGCCAGCCGAACATCCCGGCCGTAATGAGCCCGTAAATCAAGCCGTCTACGGTTACTTTGAAAGTCACCCACCACGACCGCCGGTACCAGATCGAGTTTTGCCAGTAGGCAAAAGCGTAACCCATGAATGCCGCAGTGCCGACGAAGCGGAACACCTGGAGGTAGTGCGCGCCGACCGGTAGCGCACGGCTGGCAATGTAGGCCGCGAACAGCCCAACAACCAAGCAGTACACAAACCATTGAATCAGCGCCGGCCCCATGCTCCAGACTCCGCTGGGCATCACTGTGGCGACCATTACCGGCCCTTTCTTGAGGCGCTCAGCGAATTCCGGCGATTTCATTTCCTGCGAGCTATTGCAGCGCGGCATCATGTAGTCGCCGGGAGGAATGTTGAAAGGACGCATGGCATCCATGACCTTTTCCTCATTCGGGACCTGTTTGAAATCGCCCTTATGCCAGGGCAGAAGCATGTGGATAATTGAACTCACGATGAACACCGCCACTGCTGAGAGAACGATCGGCAGCCATAACGCAGTTAGTTCTGTCATGGATTTTCTCCTTCGACAAGTTTTCGGATTTTGCGATGCGGAAGGATAGACAGTTGCGGGCCGAGTTGTCAACAAGCACTTTTGCAGTGCCGGGATCGAGCTATTCCATCTGGTTGAACGCCCAGTCAAAGAGCTTCTGTGCTTGATTGAAGCGCTGGCCGTTGGAATGCGCCCCCAGCACGACGGCGGTCAGGTCGTGGCCGTGACGGTCGGTCGCCTTGGCGGCGAAACACCAACCGGCTTCGTCGATGTAACCCGTCTTGCCCCCTTCGACTTCATAGCGGCCATGTAACAGCCGATTGGTATTCCCGAACACATACTGCCGGCGTTTGTTGACCGAGGAGAAAGAATATTGCTTCTCCTGCAGGATTTTGGAAATCGTCTCGTTGTTGGCGGCGGCATTGAGCAGGCGCGCGACATCCTCGGCATTGGCGACATTCTGTTCCGACAGCCCGGTCGGTTCTTCGACGTGAAGCGATAGCAGTCCCAACTCGCGAGCTTTTGCGTTCATGGCATTCACAAAGCTGTCGGGGGAGACATCCGTGGCGCGAGCGAGTGCCCGAGTCGCACGATTATCGGAACCCATTAAGCTCGCGTGAATCAGGTCTCTCACCCGGTAGACATGCCCCGCCCGTAGCACGGAGCGGCTTGAGTTCTCGACGTCGGACTTGATCATTTCGATTTCCTTGTCCCAGTCGACGTCAAATTCAAGAAATGTCAGGGCCGTGAGGAGTTTGGTGATGCTGGCGATCGGCCGGACGATGTGTTCATCCTTGCCGTAAAGCTTCACGCTATTGTAGTTGTCAAACAAGCAGGCGGATTCGCAATTCAACCGCGGCGCCGGACGGTCAAATTCTATCTCCGGTGGAGGTGGCGGACCGACGATTCCGGCGGTGACAGCCAAGTTGGCCGGAGAGACAAGCGCCAGAGCCCAGGTCACGAGAACGGCGCTCATAAAGATCAATATCCGTCGCAGCGCTTTACGAAACATCAAGCATCTCCATCAACTGCCTGGCGTTGGTCACCGCCTGCCCCTCGTGGCAATTGTTAAAAAAGACATAAACTGTCCGGGTCTGTTGCCGCAGCGTGTCTATCTTGTTAACCCATTCCCGTAGTTCGGCTTGGCTATAGAGATAGTCGTAGCGATCAGACCCTTCGCCGCTATACCATTTATCGGCATTTCGGCCATGAAACCTGATATACCCAACCGGAAGGGTTGCGACCGCCACCGGGGGTACCATTCGCTCCAACTGCGGCTCATCTACCGAGACATAGCCAATCGAGAGTGAACGCAGCAGCTCAAAGATCTCCTCGCGAATCCAGCTCCCATGCCGGAACTCCACAAACAGATTATAATCGATTAAAAGCTCCCGACAAGCCTTAAGATGCTCAATGTTCTCAAGGGTTCGCGGGAACGACCAGGGGAATTGCGCCAGAATCCCCCGCAGCCGACCCGCCTCCCGCATCGGCTCGATAGCAGCCGTAAACACCGGCGTTAAATCTTTGGCTTGCAATCGCTTATGGGTGAGCGATTCGTGCGCCTTAATCATGAAATCGAATCCGGGTTTCGTTCGCCTGATCATACTCTCGAACGTTCGCGGCGGCGGAATCCGATAGTAGGTAGCATTGATCTCAACGGTATCAAACTGCAAGGCGTAGTAGTCCAACCATTTCGTTTTCGGCAGTCCGGGTGGATAGAAGACCGTCTGCCAGTCGGCGAAGGAATACCCCGATGTCCCGATGCGAACGTCGCCCTTCACGTTGAAGTTCCCTTCTTCTTCACTTGTTGAAACCGTGCCCGTCCGCACTTGGGGCAAATCCACTTGCGCTGCTTATGAAAGGATCGCTTTTCTTCGCGCATCTGAACCTTGCACTTTCGGCACGTCATAGCAGACCGAGAAAATCTCCCAGCAAAAACTCGATCCGGCCGACCAGGAGTGTGATTCGCGAGGTGACGGTATAGCCGAAGGTCGCGCCGAAGAAGATCATCAAGAAGTATACGCCAATCTGGCTGGTCCAACCGGCGATTCCCTTATCCTTCCTCGTATAGAAGAAGTACACCAGCACCGAAACGCAGCCTATCAGGCCGATCAGCGCTTCAGTCAATCCGACCCACTCGATCTTCTGCGTGGCAAACGGCGCGACGGTGGCCGACATCTGCTTGAGTATGCGCGCATCCAGCATGGCAGGAATTGATAGTCCGGCGCCAGCACCGATCACGAGCGCAATCACAGGCTTGCTCCAGCCAACCCAGGAGGGTTTCAGCCGCAGAAGCATCAGCAGGCTCATGGCAAAGGGGATTATTGCCCACAGATCGCCATGATCAAACAGCGGCAGGAGCAGTTTCGGTTTCAAGACCGACTCCCAGAGCAAGACTACCGTGAATCCGACCGACAGGCCGATTAAGACATGCTCGGCCGCCCGATAGAGCGGGTTGTCGCGATAGAGAAACGAGAAGATTGCCAGTGTCGCAACGGCCGCGGTTAATGTCGCCCAGTCCATGTTCAGCCTGCCTTTTCCGAATCGCCGCGCCGGCGAACTCGATCAGCAACATTGCCGGCGATGATGATCAGCACGATCACAACTTGCGCTACCGACTGCGCCAGCAACCCGCGCGCCCCGGCGGCGGGGCTGTGCAAGAGCGTTTCATATTCTGCGGCGCCTTTAAGTCCCGAAGCCATGGCGACGATCTGCCCAGAGGACAGATACGGATAAAACGAGGTCGCCATCGTTGCGGTCAGAAGCGTGAGGAACCTGATTTTGTAGGGTGTCACGGCATGCTCAACCCAATACGTCGGCATGCTGCCGTCGGCAATCGACACGACGAGTGAAATGTCTGCATAGCTGTGAGTGCCCTGCAACAACGGTAGTTCGGCCGCCTGAGTACCGTAGTAGTCGAGCGGAAATTCCCGGGCGATCGAATCTGCGAGCGCCAAAATTGCCGAGCGAAATTGCGGGCGAAATCCCAGGAAGACATAGTCGATCCCATAAAGCTTGCCGTTCTCACTGCCGGCATCCTGCAGCAACTGCGCACCCAAAGCCGTTCCTTCGGCAAAAAGCGACAGCGCCAGTACTCGGACATTCCGTTGGAAGGCGTGGTGCACCAGGGCATCGGCCAACGGTCGAACTTCGGCGAAGGATGAGGCCTCAAAATCGAAGGAGACGAGTATTGTCGAGCCCGCCGGAAGCGAATCGACGACCTCGAAGAAACGCCGCGTTTCCGCACTGGGGGGACTGGGGCTGTGCAATTGCAGCAGCACCGGCGCGACTACGGCGACGGCGACGACGAGGAAGACAACTTGGCGCGCGGTGAATTTCATGGCTTCATCCTCAGTTGTAGCTCCGTTCGATTCCCAGAATCACGCGCAGCGCCGTCGCCACCGAACCGAGACCGACTCCGATCAGCAGCCCGCGTTTGGCGGCGGTAGACGGATTGTTGAAGATCCAGGTCGCGGCATCCGGCAAGTACTGGGAGACCATTTCACCCAGAGCGTTTCGACCCAGCAGCACGATGATTGCGGCCGCGGCAAGGACAAAGGCTGGGCGCGACCGGATACGAAATCCTCGATAGGCCGCGGACGCGACGAAGAATGCCAACAGCGAGAATGTCGTCGCCTGCATGGGCGCCTGCAGATTGTTGAACGCCCATTCATACGGGCTGTCGACTCCTGTCCCGAATATCACTGCGGCGACGATCATGAACATCAGCGAGGCGATGGTCAGGCCGGAGTAGATCCCAGTTCCGGCGCTCGATCGCAACTTCAGCGCGTGGTGTTTGAGAACGCTGATGCCGCCCACCAGCATTGTAGCGGCGAAGATGATCTGGTAGTAGTCGAGGAGCGTGCGATAGATCGCCGTCGTCGTGGACGTTTGTACGAAGTACTGAACCACCATGAACAGGCCGACGATAGTGGCGACGATGGCGCCGATCCGTGCAGTCATGGCAGCAGGCTCCGGTGGAGATTGAGTCCGAGCAAAGCCAGGATCGGCAGGATGATTAGCAGGGCGACGATTACTACCCGGATTGCATCCTGGGCAACCATCGAGGAGCGCACACGTTGATCGGCCGCCAGGTAAGCCGACGCCGTGAAAAGTTCTTCACCGAGCAGCGTGTAGTCACAAGCGACGATAAAGAACGAGAGTTGAATCGTCGAATCGGTGCCCGCAATCTGCATCGCCCCGCTCATATTTCCGGTTTCCGCCAGGATCAAGGCTTCGCCTTCAAAGCTCCCCAGGAGAAACATGGCTCCCGGACGCTCGCGCGCGACGATGCCATCGACGCCGGCAGCGTAACCGAATTGCGACGGCGAGACGAAGACCACATCTTCATCCCGGTACAAATCAGCGTGGCCTTGCTCCGCATAGGCGGTCTTGATGATCTCGCGTGCGGCTTCGGCGATCACCGGATCATGGGTGGGAAAGATCAAGCGAGTGCCATAACTGGCGGCTTTCTCGGCAACCGGTCGAAGCAGATTCAAGGCAGCGATAGTGGTGGCGCGCTGAATATCTCCGCCCCACCCGGTGGTAAAGAGAATCGGACGGCCCTGCTCGGTCGAGCGCCCCAGCGCCTCATCGATTGCTTTTAGCCCCGGAATCAACCGCAGTTCGCGCTTGAACCGAGACGCAAACACCGAGAATCCGACAACCGCAGCCGCAATTGCCAACACCCAAACGAGAAGAATCAACGAAGACTGAGCCACCACAATGCTCGCAAATACCGGTGACCATCCAGCAGGTCTGCAAAAATCGATTCACTGCCCGCCAGTCACCTGATGAGAATGTTTTTATCCAAAGCCAAAAGCTGCCCTGATGGTGCTATTGACGGGGCGATCGGTCAACTAAAACTTGCCCGCTTGCTTAGTGTTTTGGTTGATTTTGCACTCCGCTCTTTGTTCGATAAGTCTATGAGAAACTCCCTCCTATTCATTGCGGTTTTCTTGATCGCCCTGTTGTTAAGCTGTTCTCCCGGCGCGGATCAATCCAGTTCTCTCACCTGGTGGCAGTTCTGGACCAGCCCGGAGATTCGGCCGCTGATCGCAGAGATGGCCGTCGATTTCGAAACGCAATCGGGCACCAAAGTGGAGTTGGGGGATTTGACCTGGTCGGACGGTCACGAGAAAATTGCGATCGGACTGGCGGCCGGCAACGGACCTGATGTCGTCGAACTTGGCTCCGATTGGATTGCGGAATTTGCCGAGGGCGGCCGACTGCTCGACTTGAGTGAGCTGCTTGGCGGTCTGCGCGACAGCCTCACGATGTGGGATCCGGCTATTTATCGCGGCAAGGTTTATGCGATCCCGTGGATGCTAGGTACGCGCGTGCTTTTTTGTAACCGCTCCCTGCTCACCGCTGCAGGCTACCCTGATGACGCTGTTCCGCGGACCTGGCCGGAACTTCTTGAGATGTCGCAGAAGGTCGACGCGCTCGGGGAAGACGTCTTTGGTTTCGGCAGCAACTCCGCCGAGCGTCACCGACTTTACAAGAAATTTCTCCCCTTCTTCTGGAGCGCCGGCGGAGAGGTCTTCAATCTAGCCGGGAACGAAACGCGGTTCAACAGCGAACCCGGTAGACGCAGTCTGGAGTTCTATCTTCAGCTTTCCGATGCCGGTCTGATCGAGACGCAGACACGAATCGAGGAATACTTCGTGGCCGGAAAAGTCGGTTTCGTGATTTCCGGCGAGTGGCTGGCGCGGCGTCTGCGCGAAAAATCTCCGGCGTTCGACTACTTCGCGACAACAATGCCGGCAGATACCGCGACCGGAATCGGCGTTTCCTTCGTGGGCGGCGAATACCTGGCAGTCAACGCCACCACTGCAAACCCCGAGGCCGCGACCGCCCTTTTGCGACACCTGGTGCAGCCGGAAAATGACGAGCGTTTCACGCGCAGTACCGGCAGCTACAACCCGGTGAATCGCTACACCGATTTCCGCTTTGACCCGGCGATGCTTCCCGAAGCGGCGGCTTTCCAGGGGCAAATCCGGCTGGCGCGTTCAACGCCGGTGCATCCGCAATGGGTTGCCGTCGAGGAGGTACTTGAACGCGGCCTCGAGCAGGCGATATACAGAAAAGCGAGCGTCGCCGATGCTCTCGCCGGTATCGACAGCGAGTGCGCTGAAATTCTCCTGCGTGGCCATGTCCGGTAGCTCTCGCCAGTTTCGCCGCACCGACTTATTGTTCCTGTCCCCCTGGGTACTGACGCTCCTGCTCTTCTGGCTGTTTCCCATCATAGCTTCCCTGGTTGTATCGTTGACCGACTACCAGTTGCTGTCCGGCCGCTATTCGTTTGTCGGATTAGACAACTTTGGCCGGCTTTTCGCCGACGCCGATTTCTTGCGCGCCCTGACGAACACTGCGATTTTCACCGTCGGAACACTACCTTTCACGACGGCACTGGCGATTTTGCTCTCGATGTTTGTCAACTCCGGGCTGCCGGCGCGGCGCTTGTTTCAATCGGTCTACTTCTTTCCCTCGGTAGTTTCGTTGGTCGTGGTCGCCCTGATTTTCTCTTCACTGTATGCGCGCGGGGGATATGTCCAGATGCTCGCCGGCATGATCGGTCTTGAGACGCCGGCCAACGGATTGCTGTTCTCGCAGGCGACAGCCCTGCCTGCTATCATGGCGATGGATATCTGGATGTCCACAGGCTACTACATGCTGCTGTTCCTGGCGGCACTGCAGTCGATCCCAAACGAACTGAACGATGCTGCCTCCCTCGAGGGAGCCTCGTGGTGGCAGCGTTTTCGCGCCATCACGCTGCCGCATTTGAAACCGATGTTGCTCTTCGTCGTCGTTCTCAACACGATCAAGTCATTTCAGATCTTTGTCGAGGTGTTCGTCATGACCAAGGGCGGACCGCTTAATTCGACGACGACGATCGTGTACTTCGTCTACGAAGAAGGGCTGCACAAATTCAACATCGGCTATGGCGCCGCGGCGGCCAATATTCTCTTCGCCATTATCGCCTTGATTGCCTGGTTCGAGCTCAAACTCATCCGCGAGAGGACGGTCTGATCGATGACGGCGGGTAGATCGTCTCTGCTGCGGCTTTTTGTCGCCCTGGCTATTGCCTCCGTCTTTCTGGCTCCTTTTGCCTATCTCGTCATTGGGTCGCTGGCGGCGAATTTCACCTTAGCCGGGACGCTCGACTTTTCGACGCTCAGGTTTACTCTCGCCAATTACGCCTATCTCTTTTCGCAATCGCAGATCTACATTCCATTGCTGAATTCTCTGCTGGTTGCCGGGATTGTTACGCTTGGCAACTTGCTCTTTTGTACCCTGTGCGGCTACGTGCTCGCCCGGCGCGATTTTCGCGGGAAGAAACTCGTGATGCTGACGGTGATACTGGTGCTGATGATTCCCGCCCACGTCGTGATTATCCCGATGTACCTGCTGGCCAACTGGCTCGGCATCTTCGACAGCTACCTGGCGCTGATCCTTCCCTTTCTCGTCATGCCCCTCGGCGTCTTTATGATGCGCCAGTACATCTCGGCGATACCGGCGGACATGGAGGAAGCCGCGCGCATCGAGGGCGCCGGCGAGTGGACAATTATCTGGCGCGTGGTCATGCCGCTCTGCAAGCCGGCCCTGGCTGTGCTGGGCGTACAGGTGTTCCTGGTCAACTGGAATTCGTTTATCTACCCCTTCGTTCTCACCTCGTCAGAGTCAATGCGGACGCTGCCGGTTGCCCTGGCTTTGTTGCAGGGTTATCAGAGCATCGACATTCCGCAGTTATTCGCTGCCGCCACAATCTCGGCGCTTCCGACAATGCTGCTCTTTGTGATCTTCTCCAAGCGCATCACCGAGGGAATCATCGCCGGCGCTCTTAAGGGCTGAACGCTATTTCCCTTGCGCGTGGTTGGCCTCGACGAAATCGCAGATTCCGTCGGCGATCGCAGCAGCGAGCCGTTGCTGGAAATCCGGCGATCTTAGGTCAATTTCCTGCTCAGGCAGCATCATGAACGCGCATTCAACGAGGATGGAAACATAGCCGGTCGGCCTGATCACCGCAAAGTTGCCGTGCCAGAGTCCGTAGTCGTTATAGCCTGCGGCGGCTACCACGCGCCGGTGCACAGCGGCGGCCAACGGCATCGAGTGCGGGTGATAGTAGAAACACGAACTACCGTTATTCACGAAGGGATTGACCCCGTCCGGCAGGGCGTTGTTATGCACCGAGACGAAAATATCGGCGTCAAAGTCATAAGCCAGCGGCGGACGGGCATAGAGCGGCAAAGGTACGTCGGCATCGCGGGACATCGCCACCGTGGCGCCCAGGTCCGAAAGGATTTTGCGCAGTTCCAGCGAGATCTGCAAATTGGCGTCTTTTTCGGCGAATCCGGTGGGACCAACAGCGCCCGGATCCGGGGAATGGCCGGGGTCGATCATGATCCGCAGACCGGCCAGACCGGAGGCGATTTGCGGGCTGCGGTCGAGCTTCAGATTAAGAAGAGTTGACTCATAGAAGCAATCATAGCCCCAGAGTTCCTCTTGCAAGTCCATCGTCAGCTCGACCACGCCGGCCTGCGGTTGGTCGAAGCGAATTGCCGCAATCAGCGAATCGGCGGTGTCGTATCGCACCCAGTCGATATTTGAAGTACAGCTGAATAAGCGCAACTTGACCGACTTGCGAAGCGGATCGTAATCCACGTCGAACGGCAGTTTTGCCCCGGGGTTCAGCGTGATAACCACACCGTCATCAGTCTTGCGCGTCCTGATCAGGCTGAACTCACCGCTGGGAATCTTTGATCCAGAGGGCAGGACTTTGAGGCTTGTATCAGCTATCCAGACATCCTGCCCTTCGACCAATCGCGCACGCCAGAAACCGCCGGAGAACCCGGTCAGGCGAAAACGTAGACCCTTGGGCTGGTAGACCGCGAAATAACCTCGCCGTGGGCCGACCCGAAGTGTCTGCAGCGAGTCTGTGAGTTCGCCCGCGATAATCTTGCTCTCGGGCCAAACGGTCAACTTCGCCTTGGCCGTGTCAACCTCACACTGACATTCTTTCAGCGCGCGCCTGAACTCCCTGCTCTTGCTGTCGAGTGCAGTCATCGGTTTGCGACAAAGGTAATAATAGACGCGCAGAGAATCGGCAACGTGCTGAGCCGTGAGCTGGAGATTGCCGTTGTAGCTGCCGCGCACCAGCAGCGAGTCGGGAATTTCGCCGGAGCCGAACAGCGACTGCGCCCAATAACTCTGCGGAACCGGGGCTGCTTCAGCCATCGCGGATAAGCGTTCGTCGCGCGACAACTGAAAGTAACCATGCAATCCCGGCGTGCCGCGAAAGCCAACCGCGAGAACGTCGCCTTCCATCCAGGTCTGATCGGCCGCGGGAGTCGAGTATCCCGGCATGATTTTCGTCGATTCTGCGGGCGGCGCTAGATATGGCTCGGGTACTGAAATCGGGACTTCGGAAATACGCCGCAGGCCGCCGAGTTCCGCCTCCAGTACGAAGACAAACCGGCCGGACTTGACCGGTAAGTACGCAAGGAACGCGCCGTTGGGATAGACCGGAACCGCCGTGCCGTTGATCTTGAGGGTCGCTCCCGGGCTGACATTGCCAAAGATGAACTGTGAATCAACGGCCGCAATTCGCTGCGAGGGCTTCGGGTAAATCACCTCGATCTTCGGGGTTTCTTGTGCAAGCAGTTGACTTCGACCCCAGCCGATTGGGAAGGCGGCCATCACTGACGCCAAAGCGATGAAGATTGCAATTCTATGCCAGTACATTTTCCCTCGTCGTGACTCCAATCCCCGGCCCGGCGGGCAGCAAGAGATTGTCGCCTGTGAACAGCGCCCCCCAATAAGGGTCGTCTTCAGTCAAGAGGATGGCGTCGAGATCCAGATAGTCAAAGAGCGACGCCAGATGAAGCGCGGCTGTAATCCCGACCGCCGATTCCACCATGCAGCCGAGAAGCAGCTTCAACCCCTGCTCCTTCGCTTGCCTTGCCATGGCGACCACGCGGGAAATTCCGCCGCACTTGGAGAGCTTGAGGTTGACTCCGTCGGCAACCTTCGCAAAGCGTTCGATGTCTTGGCTGGTCTTGATTGACTCGTCGAGAACGATGACACACTCGCATTTGGTCTTGATATAGTCCAATTCCCGCACTTCAGGGGTAGCCAGTGGTTGCTCGACGAAATCGATGGGATAGCCACGCAACGATTTCAAACGTTCGACGGTCTCGTCGCGCGTCCAACCACCATTGGCGTCCAGACGCAGCCTGACCTCCCTGATTCGGAGAATCTCTTCAACCAGTTTCACATCGCCAGCAAATCCGACTTTGACTTTGATGGCTCGGAACTCGGATGCGCTTTCCATCTGTTGTTTGATCTCATCCTCCGACCCACTCGTCACAGTGAATGAACTTGCCGGAGATCCGGGAGCCGCCAAGCTCAACGATTGGTATAAGGGGACGCCTTTGCGCCGCGCGAGCAAGTCCAGCAACGCCATTTCGATGGCACAACGTGCCACATTCAGTTCCGGCGGAAGGATACTGATCAAGCCCTGCAGCTCTGAATCCGAAAAACCGTTGGAATTGCCGGTAAGCAGTTCTTGCAGACGGCTGAAGTTCTCTTCCGATGTAAGCCCATAATGGATCGACGACGATCCTTCACCGATGCCATCGCCGTAGCGCACGATCAGCGTCTGCTTTCTTTCGGCGCTTGCCTGCGAGAGCTTGAAGGCGCGCTTCAGCCGCAATTCGAGCAATTTTGCCGATAGCCTTTGCTCAGCCAATCGTTACCTCCTGAAGCAGCGTCAGCGACTTCGTCTCCGTCTGCAAGCGCGCGCGCGCTCCAAACGGGATCGTGATAGACTTGTCGCAGTGTCCGTAAGGCACGCCAAACAGCACCGGGATTTCCTTACGGAAAATCTTCTTCAATCGCTGCTTGACCTGTTCATTCGATTTAGCGGCGGAGGGATACTGCCGGCCCTCGCGCCAGTCGAGGTCGCCGACGACCACGCCCTGTACGCCGTAAAGCAGACCGGCAAGCTTGAGGTGATGCAGGAAGCTGTCGATATGATCCACCGTCTCGTTAATGTCTTCAAAAAACAAAATCGCGTCGTTCAGGCGCGGCAAGAATCCGGTACCGATCAGTTGTACCAATGAAAAGAGATTTCCGCCCAAGAGCGTTCCTTCCGCGATACCGTGGCTGAGGATTTCAATACGGGATTTGGCCCGCCCCGGAATCAAGTCACGGCCGGTCGTCTCCTGCAGCAGGAGCGGCAAGAGATACTGCAATCCCTCAGCATCAAGCGTCAGCGGCATCGGGCCGGAGAATGATATCAATCCGGTCTTCTGAAACAGCGCCGCCTGCAGAATTGTGATATCGGAGAATCCGATCAGCGCTTTTGGCGACCCGGCGACCTGGTCATAATCGATTCCGTTCAGGAGTCGCAGACAGCCATATCCGCCGCGCCCGGCAATCAAGCCTTCAATCTTAGCCGATTTCAATGCGCTGTTGAATTCGTTCGCGCGCGCATCATCGCCGGCTGAGAATCCATCATCCTGGCTCTCAAGCAGCCGCGAGCCTTCAACCGTGAAATGTTTTTCGAGCAACGCGATTCCGGCATTGTAGTAGCGCGCAATGTTGCGGCCGTTCCGCAAGGCTGAAGCGGGGAAAATGATCTTGATCCGGCTTCTCGGTTTCAATCGCTTCGGCAGAGTCATCACAGCACCCGCCTGATCGTTGTGATCGAGCCGGCGAGGTCTTCGCGAAAACCCGGCTTATGCGGTAACAGCGCTTCCACCTGAACACCGCCGCGCAGCCGCGAGGAGTGCAGAATCGTCCCGTCGCCCAGAGCCAGCGCGATATGCCCGGCAAAGCAGATGAGATCGCCTCTCGTGACTTCCTCCGGTTTGACTTCCATCCCCACGGTCGCCTGGTCTTTACTGTCACGCGGCAACGTTTGGCCAAGACGCCGGAATATGGCCTGTACGAAGCCGCTGCAGTCATAACCAAAGCTCGACGTTCCGCCCCAGAGGTAGGGAACGGAAACCAGCGACAACGCCTCTTTGAGGGCGTCCGCGAGGGGAACCGACTCAACCAGACTCACTCGCCCGAAGACTAGATCTAATGCGTCACCGGTTACACCCGCGAATCTCTCGCCTCCCAGCGATCGCAGGCGGGCGCCATACGGGAGACTGAGGCGTAGGCCGCCGGGACCGCTGAAAACAGCGATTTGCGATGTGACAAGTGTCTCGGAGTTAAGTTCGCTGGCCGGCGAATGCAGGTAGGCGCCCAAAATCCATCCGCGGTAGCCGTCGTCAGCCTGTGCCAACACAAACTCGCCGCGGACCTCAACGACCTCGATCGAATGCCCATAGAGCGCCTGTGAAGCCCGTTCACTGCGGTGTTGCGGCTCGACACGCATGTCTGCCACCGGTACGGCGACAATTCGCTTCTCCATGGCGATCAATTAGCGTCCTTGCTCGTCGAGCTTCAACAAAAAGTCAGAATCTGCCGGCAAACAAAAGCCGGTGGGAAGCGACTTCCCACCGGCTGAAGGTGCGATTTGTATGACGCCTTAGAAGGCGAACTTCACCGTGAAGTACTGGTTGTCGTCAAAGCCATTGACGTCCACCTGCTGCCAGGAGTAGTCAAAGATGACATTTGATTCACCCCAGTGCAGCTTCAGTCCCGCGCCAAATGACGCGCCGAACGCGAAGTCATCCTGGCTCGAACCGACGAAACCGCCGCGCAGGAAGAACAAGTCGTTGTAGCCGTACTCGGCTCCACCCTTGAACTCGTCCTGCGAGAAGTTGTTGGCCTGGAAGGTGCCCGACAGTTCGAGATCGTTCATCTCGTTATTCTGCAGAGCATTCCAGGCGGCGCCGAACTGGATCGAAGACGGCAAGTCAAACCCTTCGCTTTCGCTGCGCAAGGTCTTGTTCGCCGAGTTCGGATCGGTGCCCGGAGGTTGCGTCTTGATGTCAAATCCCGAACCCTGGAATTTCATCTGCGGTCCGAAATTCTTCAAGACGACGCCAAACTTCATGCCCCGCCAATTCGGGACATAGGTGAAACCAAAGTCGAACGCCACCCCGCGCGCCTCGACCAGGTCGATCTTCTCGTTGATAAAATAGCCGGTCGCGCCGAATGAGACACGATCGGTAAACTGACGCGCATAGGTCAGGCCCACGACGGTGAACGTCGGGCCAAAGATCTCGCCTGAAGTCCCTTGCGGGTCTCTGGCTGTGGTCTTGAGGATATCGCCGACCGACAAGACCTTTACGGAAGCGCCCAACGTCCCGAAGCCTTCGATCTTCGTTGACATGGCAACATACTCAAGGCTCATATCGGCGAAATACTCGAGATGCGAGAACATCGCCTCGGTGCCGCTCTGGCTGGCCGAGCCGGCCGGGTTCCAGAACAAGGCCTCCGCGCCGCTGGCGCTGGCGACCAATGATCCGCCCAGCGCTGAACCGCGCGATCCAATCGGAATGCGCAACTCTTGCGCGCCCGCCGTCCCGATCCGCTGCTCATTTCCGGCGAGGAGCATCGCGCTCATAACCACAAGCAGCGCCAACGAAAGTAAGAATATCTTCTTCATCGTTTTCACTCCTCTCCTCTAGTAAGTATCCAATTGTTCGGTTTCGGGGAAGACCGCCATTTTACCGAACTTGGTTCCCAAGCCGTCGGCTTCGACGACCCAAACGTAAATGCCCGAAGCGACCCAGAGGCCGGCATCGGTCTTGAGATCCCACTCAAAACGCGTCGAGTTGTCCGCCGACTTTGTCAGCGTGCGGACAAGATCACCCGCGATATTGTAGATCCGGAATGTCATTTCCTTTCCGGGCGGGACATTCTCAAAGTAGATGATCCGGTCGAACTGATCCAACTCTTCCGGATTGAAGGCGTAGTACGGATTCGGCCAGACCTTGATCTCATCGAGGCTTTGGCGGACAAAAGTGCCGTCGCCTTCGTTCGGTATCATCGTCTTGAACGTGAACACGTCATCCGGCGTATTGGGCTTGTTCGTCGTCACCCGGACGATCGTTCCCGGGTCGGGTCGATCGAGCTCACCGGAAGCATCGTAGAACCAGAAGCGACCGTAGTGGAGACCGGCGTAATCAGGATCGAGCATCCCGGTATGCCAGCCGGCTTGTGTCCATGGCACATCATCATAGTCAATGTCCCAGATGTACAAGCCGTCGCCCCAAGTGAAGCTGTTCGAGACGTCGTCATCGATGATGATGAAGGCAATGCGACGGTCATCGGATGCGTCATTCGGAGTACCGATACCAAGATCCCAGAATTCGATCGGAACCTGGAACGTTTCAATACCCGAATAGTTGCCGTCATCGGCTTCAAAGAAGTCGAGACAGTAGTTGTCTGCATTTTCGGTCCAGCGAATTTCGTAGTCGTGAGTCGTAGCACCGTTCCACGAATAGCGAGCTAAGCTGCCGCCAGAACCCGGATCGATGTACCAGTCGCCTCCTGAATTAAGCGAGTAGTTGACATTGTCGGGAGCCGCAAGCGGACCAGCAGCGTTGGCAACCTCCTGAACGAATTTCACTCCCAGTTGCGGACCCATGACGCGAATCATGAAGCCGTCGACAATCGGAAACTCGTAACCGGGATCCTGGTTTGTCTGATCGGTAAGGACAACCTCGGAAGTTGTCTCGTCGGTCAGCGTCCAAGTATTCTCTTCGCTGAAAGTGACTTCATAGTCGTGACCGGTGATATCGTCGGGATAGATGTACTCGATTACGGTACTGCCGTCGGATCCCCCGATGTGCGTAGCGGTGTCGGCGTATGTACCCGGCCAAGTCAGCGGTCGGATTTCTACCGGATTAATCGCGCTTTCCAAGGCCTCGGTGATGAACCCGAGGAAGTTGCCCTTGTCATCGCGGAAAGGCCGAATGTTGCGCACGTCGTAGGCATAGGCCGTGGCCGCGAAGTAGTACGGCCGATTATTCATGAGCGGTACGCCGTCAATTTGGCTGTTACTGATCCTGATCTGGAAATCAAGACCGGATTCGGACCCTTGTTGCGTAATCAGACGCTGCACACCGCCGGCCGTCGGGTCAACAACGTCGGCATAGATCAGCGCCACGACGCAATCGGTAGTATCCCACACAACGTCGGAGCTGTCAATGTTACAGATCGCCGTGCTATGTTCGTCGAAAGTGGCGAACTTCTTCCACGGGCCCTGCGGTGTCTCGCCTTGGTAGAGATTGATCCCCTCGAAGCGAAACTCCTGGTTCAGCGTTGCATTGGAATCTACGTAGCCGACCGGCTCGTCATCCCAAATCAGCTCCACCTCGCTGTCCATCGGACGCGCAAACACGTTCGGCGGCGGCGGCGGAGATGGAATATCAAAATTAAGGTCAAAAACGGTCTGCGCCTGGCGATCAACTTCCTTCAACGCGATAATTGAGTTCAGCGGATCCGCACCTTGGGCGACCATCACGGCCGCGACGACTTCCTGCGTGTCGCCCGGCGCCATCGTGAATGGTCCGGCCGACATCATGAAGCGTCGGTCAGCGGCAGCTTCGTCCACCCAACCGGACTGCGTGACCGGATCGCCGGAGACGGCAAAAGTCGTGACTTCATTGGTCTCGGGATTCACGGTCGGAATCATCGCCTGAGAGTTCGGGTCCTTCGTGAGACCCTGCATATAACCGTAGGTCTCGATACGGCTGGCCGGATCGGTACCGTTGATGTACTTGTTGAACGAGTACATCGGCAGGTTCCGATAGCCTTGCCGCCACTTGCCGTCGACCAGTGCTGAGTCGCCCGGCGAAGGCACGATCGGGCCTTCGAAGAAGTCGAAGCCGACGGCCGGCGGATTACCGCCATAGTCGGTGTCATCGCCCTCGTTGTAGCAGTAGCCGAGCGAGATGGTCGTGTCGCAACCCACGAGATCGTCGGAAGCGTTTCCCAGATCCGGATCGGACCAGAGCGCCACGAACGTCGAATCGAGCGTATTCTCACCCTTGTTGATGATCTTATACTTCATGAACAAGGTGTTGCCCAGGGCACCGCCGCGAGAGTAACCGAAAGCCGACATCTGAATCTCGATGCCGAGCGGATCGGTGCCACCAGCGTCATTGATATGACCGGCTGGATCGGCGTCATTGAAGACTGACCAGCACATTTGGTCGCCGAGAATCTTCGGATTGCCCTCTTCATCGACCGGCGCGCCATCCTCGACCGGCCAGTTGGCGTAATCGGGATTGCTTTGTGGGGTATCGCCTTTGCGCACCTTGTACACTTTGAAAGACGCGTTGTCTGGTTGGTAGGTACCATCCTGCATCGGTCCCGGAACAAACTCCGAAGAGTATTCGGCAAGGGCCAGGCGGATATCGTCACCCACCTTGGCGCCGACCCAAATACCGGCGGAGTAAATCACGGTCTTCTTCGTTCCGCGCGGGAAGTAGAGACCGTCCGTCTTCCCCAAGACGTTGGCATTGTCGTAGGCAAAGTTACCGTCGTTGTAAACAAACATTTCCAGATTGTTTACATCCAAACGCGTATCCGTGTCCGAGAACAACGCCGTCGAGGAAGACTCCCATTTCCCTGTGACATTACTGACGCCCCACGCCAACGTGGTCATCATCAGAAACATCGCCAGGGAGAGTATAATCTTCGTTTTTTTCATCTGCTTCCTCCTGAAGCCATCCTATGAGCCACCATTAGAAGTTCAGCCGCAAGCCCATGCGGACCTGGCGCGGCGTATCATAGTTAGCCGGGCTGGCTTGCTTGAAATTGTACTTGTCAAGCCCGTCCTGGCCGTAAGTCTCGACAAATTGCTCACCTTCCGCGGTCGCCAGCCAACCGGTGTTGTCCGGACGGCCGGAGCCTTCGTAGACGTCCACCGCATTATCGGTGTCAAAAACGTTGAGCACCCAGAGGTAGACGTCCCAGCTCAGCCGCGCGATTTCAAAGGACTTGTTCGCTTTGATATCAAAGCGGTACGTCCACGGGCCGCTGCGTGAGTTGATCTTGCCCACCGGAGTCGGGGTCACCGACGCCAGCGAAATCTCGTTGTAGACTTCCATTGGCGTGTACGGCGTACCGGAGCCCGCGCGGAATACAAAATTGATGCCGGCATTTTCCAGCGGCTGCATCGTGCCCAGCTTCGGACCCTGGTTGTTCCCGGCGCGGACGTCGAGAATAGCCGTGATTTTGTGGCGCTGATCGAAATCGAGCGCCGAGACGCGGATCGGGCGCTCGGTGTTCGTCCAGGCAATGTTGCCCTGCGACGTGGCGTACGAGCCGGTACCCGACGCATACGACAACGAGTAGTTCAATTCACCCGAGATCGAGCGCGTGCGGCGAATCTTGATCGCCGCTTCAAGGCCCTTGACAGTGCCAAAGTCGACGTTGCGATAGGTCGCAAACGAGTTTGGCGAAGACGGCTGGTTGATAACCTGCGTCAGGCCCTTGACGTCCTTGTAGTAGGCCGTCAGGTTGAGGCTAGTGAAATCACCCAACTGGTGCGCCATGCCGACTTCGTAGGCCGTCGTTTCTTCCGGCTGCAGATTCGGGTTGCCGATCGGCGAGTAGTACGGGGCGTC
This sequence comes from uncultured Ignavibacteria bacterium, assembly GCA_964584025.1. Taxonomy (GTDB): domain Bacteria; phylum Zixibacteria; class MSB-5A5; order CAIYYT01; family CAIYYT01; genus JADJGC01. Next base: position 81,052 of record CAZOYE010000016.1, on the reverse strand, counting down.
CTTCACCATGCGTTCGAGGAACTGCGAACCCACGTAGAGGTATTGCAGCTCGGGACGCTGGAAGAACTTGCCGTAGTTGACGTGGAGCACTGTGCGGTCGGAGACCGGGAAGCCCACGCCAAGACGCGGCGAGAGCTTCTGCTCAGCCTTGGCTTCTTCGAAGTCTTCGGCGGTCAATTCGGTCGCACCCTGAATCTCCTCCGGCGTATGCGCATCCGGATCGGCCAGGATATTATCCGGGTCAAGCGGGCGCTCTTCGTTACGGAGTCGATCAGTATTGACATTCAGATAGTCATAGCGGAGACCGGCATTCAGCACCAGGCCTTCCCACTCAAACTTGTCCTGCAAGTAGAGCGCGAAGGTGTACGGCTTCTTGGCGCCGTCGGGACCGTCGTCCACATGCTCCTGGCCCGATTGATCGTAGCCAAAGAAGTTGGCATCTTGCCAAGACACGCGCGCTTCCTGAATCGGATCGGCAATCGTGGTATCGATGCGGGTCGGATCCAGATGGTTGTAATAGCGCAGCTGATGGCGTTCGAAATCAATACCAAACTGCAATTCGTTGTTGTCATCGACCTGGCTGGTCATATCGAAGTTTAGTCCGACATACGCGGAACGACGCTTCAATACGTCCTCCCAGACGTGACCCTCGTCTTCTTCCGTCGCCGGATCGTCACCCGCCCAGAACAGGCGCGTATCGTCGAACGTCGGATTGCCGTTCGGCCGCGCGTAGGCAAAGATGTCGTCCCAGTGCGTTTCGTCGCCACGGAAGCGCTTGGTCACGTAATACGTTGCCCCCAACTCGAAGAAGGTCTTCTGCGTCAGGTTATTCGTCCACTTGGCGTAGTACGAATAGTTTTCATCGAGATAGCGTGGGGCGTGCGTCGGGTTGTAGTAGTAGTTCATGCGGAACTCGTCCCACTCTTCGTAGGAACCGAGCGTACCGATACGCACGATATTCTTCTTGTTGAGATCCCAACGCAGCTTACCCTGCCACGACCAACCCGACAGATCATTGTGCGGCAGACGGCCATCGGCGGTCGCGCGCGGAGCGCGGTCACCAAGACGGCGGCGTTCCATCGAAGCGAAAAAGCTCGCTTTGTCGTTGTTCGGCAGTAACGGCCCGTTAAGATTGAAGGCCAGGACGTTGTAGTTGTAGCGATTGTCCGAGCCCATAAATTCGTCAGTCACGGCTTCCAGCGAACCGGAATAAGCCTTGGCGCCTTCTTTCGTGGTCACGTTGATCGCGCCCGACGAAATCCAGCCATACTCGGCGTTAAAACCGCCGTTGGAAATCGAGATTTCTTCGATGGCGTTATTGTTGATCGCGGTCGTCGACATGTTCGTCAGCGGGTCCTGCTGTGAGAAACCATCGACGAAGTAAGCGACGTCGCCCTGGCGGCCACCGCGAATATTCAGCGCCGGCTGATTGCTGGCTTCACGGCCGCCGCGCGTACCGACGGCGGACGCTTCGACGTTTTCCGTGTAGGCAACAACACCCGACGACAAACCGACCACGTCGGTATAGCCGCGCGTCGGCAGCTGCTGAATTTCTTCGCCGCTGACGATCTTGAGCGACTTGGTTTGGTCAAGAATAACCAGCGGCCGCTCGGCGATGACGATCTGCGTTTCGCCGATGTCGAGGACCTTGGACGACAGCTGAATATCCGCCGTCGAGGTCAGGTCCACCGAGACCGCCAGCCCCTGGACTTCCACCGGAGCGTAGCCGATGATTTCGGCCTTGAGTGTATAAGTTCCGACCGGAACGTTGAGGATGAAGTATTTCCCTTCTACATCCGTGAGCGCTCCCATCGTCGTGCCGTTGATCGTCACTGCGACGCCCGGCAGGGGAGCGCCTGTTTCCTTATCCGTCACCTTGCCGGAGATCTTTCCGACGGTTGCCGCCATTGATAGGCTGCAAAGAGCGAGGACCAGGAACAGCACCAGCGCTACTTTTGGTTTGAGTTTCAAAACCAAAACCTCCTGTTAATGATTTGAACTTGCATTCAAAAGTGCAGAGTTAACTAACGGGTTCAATAACTGTCCTCCTCTGATCGATTCTTGGGGTTCACCTTCAAAGCTCTTATACCTCCACTCAAAATGACGCGGAAAACCCATCTTCGTGTATCGCGATATCCCCTTAGCCATGGCAGAACCACAGATGTCGGAAGGCAAAGCATGCGAATCGAGGCGCGGCACTTCCCCTGCCTGCTGTCGATCGCCTGGATCGCTCCGCCATTCCCTGCCGGAGACCAAGTGAGTTAATGGGCTTTTAGCACCCGCAGTCAATAAGTGCGTCTCGCGACGCGATTCTGTCAACATAAAACTTTTCGCTAACTACAAGAGAGATCAGCGCTTTGCTAAAGGGATCGGCGTTTCAGCTTGATGCTTTAGGGGGTGGCGGCAGAATTTGCCAACAAAATGAACAGCGGAGGCCCGTCGTAGAAACCCCTTATCTCTTAATCACTTACGCTGTATCCAAGATTGCTGCGAAGCGGCTGTGCGCGCGTTGAACATGGCGCATCGTTTCCAAACGGCGCACGTTAGCTGATGAACCGCCCTGGAATCTAAAGCTGAACTGAAACGCCGAAGGTCTCTTCTATCGCGTTCGCAAGAAGGAAAAAAACGCGGTTGCCGTCAGTCGGCTGACCGGTGATCTCCGAGAGACTCGTCACCGAATCGGGTGCGAAACCGCAGGGATTAATTAGCTGGAAGTAAGAGAGGTCAGTATCAAGATTCAGCGCCAGTCCGTGATAGCTCACCCAACGCTTGACGGCGATGCCGATGGCGCAGATTTTCTTGCCGCTGACCCACACACCCGTCTTCCCCGCAATTCGCTCCCCTCGAATGCCGTAGTTCGCGAGAAATGAGATCACGACCTGCTCGAGGTCGCGCAAGAACTTGTGCAGATCGCGGCCGCGGTTCTCGAGGTTCATAATCGGGTAGATGATCTGTTGTCCCGGCCCGTGAAATGTCACGTCCCCGCCACGTTCGACCTCGTACTTGACAACACCGCGTTTCGCGAGGACCTCGTCAGAAACGAGAACGTTGGCAACATCACTGCCGCGGCCGATTGTAATTGTCGGCGGGTGGCTGGTGAAGATAAAAGTATCGGGCGCTTCCCCGGCAATCACCTTATCGACCATCTGCTGCTGCAGCTGTCGGGTCTTTTCGTAGTCTGACAAGCCGAGATCGAAGATGCGGGCTTTGGATTTGGCTGGTGTCGCTGTCGGATTATCGCTCATAAACATCGGGACGAGCTTCGCTGCCCGTCCCGCCTCTTCTCATCTTCTCTTATGCCACGGTGCCCCACCGCTCGCGGTGGGATTATTAACTTCGTGCCTTTAGAGCAGCATCAACTCCGGCTCTTCGATGTAGCCGATCAGCTTGCGCAGAAACTGCACGGCATAATGGCCGTCGATCAGGCGATGATCAAAAGACAAGCCCATGTTCATCATGTCGCGAATCACAATCTGGTTGTCGCGCACCACCGGACGTTTCTGGATGGCGTGAATGCCCAGAATCGCCACTTGCGGCTGGCTAATAATCGGCGTCGAATTGAGGGCGCCGTAGCCGCCGGCATTTGTCAGTGAGAACGTGCCGTCCTCGATATCTTGCGGCAGCAGGCGTTCGGCGCGCGCGCGGTCCCCGAGGTCTTTCAGTTCCTTCATCAACTGGACGACGCCCTTTTGGTCGGCAGCCTTGATCACCGGAACAATCAGCCCTGACTCGCGCGCCACCGCGATGCCGATGTTGTAGTAGTGCTTGACGATGATCTTGTCTTCGGTCATCGAGGCATTCATCAGCGGAAATTCCTTGAGCGCCTTGCAGGCCGCGGCGACCAAGAACGGCATATAGGTCACACGGACGCCGTGTTCTTTTTCGATTCGCTCGTTGTACTTCGCGCGAAACTCGACCAGGCGCGTGAAGTCGCACTCGTCAAAGGTCGTGACGTGCGGCGAGGTCTGTTTCGATTTCACCATGTGATCGGAGATCAGCTTGCGCACGCGCGGCAACGGAATCTCTTCGACGCGCTTGCTGGTATCGAATACCTGCTTGGGAGCTGCCGGAGCGTAGGCAGCCGGCGCCGGTGCTGGGGCGGCTGTCGTGGTGGCGGCGCGGCCGGACCGCGCGACGTAGTCTTCAACATCTTTCTGGGTCACCCGACCATCGGTGCCGGTGCCGCGCAATTGTGTGACGTCAATTCCGTGTTCCTTGATCAAACGGCGCACGACCGGGGACAACTTAATTGGGCCCGCGCTGGCTGCTGGAGCCGCTACCGGTGTCGGTGCTGCCGGGGCCGATTTGGCCGCAGCCTTCGGGGCGGGAGCACCTGTCGCCGGAGCCGTTGAGGGTGCCGCACCCGGCTTTTCGCCCGGAGCGCCAATAACGGCGATTTCTCGGCCGACCGGTACGACGTCGCCAACTTTGGCCTTGATTTCCAGCAGGACTCCATCCGATTCCGCCGGGACCGAGACGTTTACCTTGTCCGTAAGCAGCTCGACGATCGGCTGGTCCTTCTTGATAGCTTCACCGACCTGGACAAACCACTGATTGATGGTCCCTTCCACCACCGATTCCCCCATTTGCGGGACCTTCAAAACATAAGCCATTAGCGCATCTCCTTATAGCAACAGCATAAATTTCGTTCTAAAACCCTGACGCGTCTCTCTTGGATCACTGTCGCGGGATGAGTTTTTGATAATAACACGCTCATCCGGTGATCGCAAGCATTCTTTCCAACGCGATGCGCGCGTTGTGTTTGACGTCATCGTAGACCGTCATCGGCTTGAGCGTCTCCAGATTGTCGAGCGTGTAGGCGAGATCGTTGAGAGTTGTGCGATACATGTTCACACACATGGCGCACGTCTGTCCGGCCAGTTCAAGAATCTTCTTATCGGGGTGAAGGTGCGCCAGCCTGTCAACGAGATTCAATTCGGTGCCGATTGCGATCACGCTGCCGCCCGGTTGCTCGGAGACATACTTCACGATATGGCTGGTCGAGCCGACCGAGTCCGCCAGCGCGACAACTTCGGCAGTACACTCCGGATGCACCACGATCCTGATTCCCGGATACTGTTGCCGCATCTCGCTGATGTGATGCGGCTGGAAGACCGAGTGCACATGGCAGTAGCCCTTCCACGCGATTACCTTGGCCTTCTTCACAGAAGTCAGATCGCGCTTGCCGGACCTGAGGTTGAAATCCCACACGAAGAATTCGTCCGGCTCGATTCCGAAACGATTGGCTGTGTTGCGGCCAAGATGTTCATCAGGGAAAAAGAAAATCCGCTCGCCGCGCGCAAACGCCCATTCAAAGGCCTTGGCCGCATTTGATGAGGTGCAAATCACACCATCGTTCTTGCCGCAGAACGCTTTGAGGTCGGCCGCGGAATTCATGTAAGCGATCGGAATGATCTTCGTGTCCGGTAGTGCCATAGCAAGCTCGTCCCAGGCGGCATAAACCGAATCGATTGCCGCCATATCAGCCATCGGGCAACCGGCAAGGGCATTGGGCAGAAACACCTTTTGTTCCGGCCGCGCCAGTATCACAGCAGCCTCGGCCATGAAATGCACACCACAGAAGACGATGAATTCCGCTTCCAGCGCTGCTCCGATCTTACACAAAGCGTACGAGTCACCCTGATGATCGCCGAATTCAACGACCGACCGGCGTTGGTAATGATGCGTCAAGATCACCAATCGCTTGCCGTATTCCGCTTTGCGGGTGCGTATCATATCCCGAAGCTGCTCGTCGGTTAGCAACCGATAACTTTCCGGCGTCGTTGTGAAGGCCGATGGCATCATCGCTTCGCTGCTCGCATAGACTGGGAATTTAACACCTTACCGCACATGACACAACAGATACGGCTCGGCCGTTCCGGCTCTTTGACACTCCGGTTCCCGCCGCTAATCGCCGACGAAGTTTAACAATGCAGGAAAAGTGCCGATAAGCTTACTAACGAAAGAGGCAGAGGCAAGATTTGAGCCAGCACTTCTCCAAGCAGTGCCCGTACTGCAAAGCGACCCTCACGCTCGACCAACTGGTCAACGATCCCCAGTCGCGTTTAATCGGCATGTCGTTTGTCGAAGACTCGATCGAGTGGGTCTTTTACTTTTACCAGCACGATGTCGGAAATTGCGGCACCAGCTTTGCCGTGCGTGCCGAGGAATTCGCCCCTTACATCGATGAACCGATTCCGAGCGCGAAGCTCGCTCTGCGGGAATGTTGCGAGCAGCACTGCGTCAATCTTGAAGATCTATCGATTTGCCGGCAGCCCTGCCACTTTGCGCCCTTCCGCCGATTCATGCACAAGATGATTGCCGCCAAGAAGGGCGAATTGCCTCGCTTGACGCCTGCCAAGAATGCTCCCCTTGAGCGTACATTTTCGGTGTAAGCTCCGCCCTGCGCGTTCGTGCGATCAGAAGTGAATGTCTTTGTGCCAGAGCGTCCCCTGACTCTTGATCTCTACCATTTCCCGCTCCCACTTCACCCGGCATTCGTCGCAGATCATGTTGTTGATCCGAGTCGTGAAGCAATTCCCCGTGCAGGTGTAAATCTTCTTGCAGTACGGGCATTGATGCTGATGTGCGTCGCCAGCCACTAGTTCTACTCGCTTCCGGCAGTTGACTGCCTATTCGGTGTGCCGCCTCGACAAAACTTCGCCCCGCAATTCTACGTAAAATCTACAGATTCTTTAATTGAAACAAGTTGAATCGATCCAAAGAGGAGATAGAGACACCAGTGCCCCACTTTATCATCATGTACCGGCCGCCGCGCGCGACCTTCACGGCGGAAGCAACGCCGGAGGAAGCTGAACTCGTAGCCCGTCACTTTGAATATCTGAAAACCAACCTGGACGCCGGCGCAGTTCTCATGGCCGGGCGCCGCGACGATGCCGAATACGGCATTGCCGTTGTCGATTGCCCCGACGAACAGCACGCGCGGCAACTGCTCGCAAACGATCCTGTCATCAAGGCCGGCGTATTTTCGGCACGGGTGGATGCATCTAGACTGGCCTTGTGGCGATCGTAGAATTCGCATTTTGAGGGTGAGAGTCAGTCCGAGTGCAAGCGCTCACTCGACAATCGAAGCGCTTAACCGCTCGAGGCACAGCCGCCAATAAGATTTGAGTTTCAGCCGGGCCCGGTCATTTGGCAACTTCATGTGCTCGACTTGAACCAGGCACTTGTCTTTGCCTTTGGCGTAGAAATTGATCGAAACACGACTTTCCGGGTCGACCCAGGCGATGCGCATCGACTTTGATTCGGTCGCTGTCGTGATCCGATGTCTTGCACCGTCGAGCAGTCGGCTTCGCGATTTTGCATTGGCGAAAACGCGATAGACCTCTCCGATCTGCGCCGCAATCGTCTTGCTGGCATTCGCCGAGTAACCGTCGGCTTTTTGCCCGACCGCGCGTAATCCCCGCTTTTGCTCGTACCCGACCGTGAGCATCTGGCACCACCAGCCGCTGATCTCCTGGCCGTAATTTCGATGCAACCACTCGGCGATGTCTTTGTGCACGAGCTTGCGGGCACCGGCTCGGTCGAGAATGCGCGTCCATTCCGCCCAACTGCGTCCGGTGGCCCTGGCAACGGCATCCGAGGAAATACCCCCGACTTGCTCGACCGCTGCCTTGACGCGACGGCTACTTGGTAGAGTATTTCTCGCCTTAGTCACTCCTCTACTCCTCGTTACCTCGATGATTTTAGTCCAATATAAATCGCGTGCGACCGATCCGGCAATCACTATCTTGCGAGTGTCAGACAGGAGACTGCATACCATGAAGCACTTTGTCGTAATCATCACTTACGTCAAACCCTTTGCCAATTTTGAGTCGCTACTCCCGGCGCATCGCGAACACCTGCAGCGCGGCGTTGAGGCCGGACTGCTTCTGGTGTCCGGGCCGCAACTGCCGCGCACCGGCGGCATACTGATCGTCCGCGCGGACTCGCTCGACGCTCTTGAGCAATTCATCGCTGCCGATCCCTACGCCATTAATCGTGTAGCGACATTTCAAGCAATAGAATTTGTGCCGGGTCGCCATCAGCCATTCCTGGCCGACTGGATCGGGTGATTTTCTCGCAGCCGCCTCTCTGTCTGTAGATCCGACTTCAGTCGGAACACTCGCTCTCCATTCCTCGATCCCCTTCTGCTTTTTGCTTTGCGATTGACTTCCGTCTCTGCATCTTGTCCGCAAGACTGATTAAGACTTGGTGGAGGTGTAGTCCGCGTGTACAAAATCGTTCTCCTGCGTCATGGCGAATCAACCTGGAACAAAGAAAACCGCTTCACCGGCTGGACCGATGTCGATCTTTCCGAGACCGGCAGACGCGAAGCCGAGGAAGCCGGTCAGGTACTGCGGGAAAACGGCTATCGCTTCGATCTGGCGTATACGTCCGTGCTCAAGCGAGCGATCCGCACGCTCTGGTATGTCCTTGACGGCATGGACTTGATGTGGATTCCGGTGGTGCGTTGTTGGCGCCTGAATGAGCGCCACTACGGTGCGCTCCAGGGGCTCAACAAGTCTGAGATGGCGGCCAAGTTCGGCGAAGAGCAGGTTCTAATCTGGCGCCGCAGCTACGACATCCAGCCGCCGGCTCTCGAGCCGGCGGACGAGCGCTTCCCCGGCCACGACCCGCGCTATCGGTCATTAACACCGGAGCAATTGCCACGCACCGAATGCCTCAAAGACACTGTTGCGCGCGTCCTGCCTTACTGGCACGAAACAATTGCACCTTCGATCACCTCCGGCAAGCAAGTCTTGATCGCGGCGCACGGCAACAGCCTGCGAGCGCTCATCAAATATCTCGATAACATCTCAGAGGCTGACATCGTCGGCCTCAACGTCCCTACCGGTTTGCCCTTGGTCTATGAATTGGATTCCGGTCTACGGCCGATTAAGCATTATTACATCGGCGACCCGACCAAGGTCGAGGCTGCAATCGCGGCCGTTGCGGCTCAGGGCAAGGCCAAGAAGTAGGACATAGAAAGGAGCCCGGATGCCGGTTTCAAGATTCTCCGTTGCGAGCGCACTTTCCCTCAAAGATGGCGATTGTCTGCTTCTTCCCTATCTCGACGACAAAAAACCTTTGTTTCTCAAGACAGCGCTGCCGGCGGAAATCCAGCGGCAAGTCCGGCCGCATGCTGATGCCGGTGGCAAACTCACGGTTTTTCGAGGACGGATCGATGCAAACGAGGTGTTCGCGCGGAGTGTGCGCCTCGACAAGCGCTACTCCGACAGTCATCGCGAACTGCGTAAGACGGTTGCGGAGGCTCTCGCGACAGCGGCCGGCGAGGGATGCAAACGGATCGTCGTTCTCCTTAGTTCGCATTCTGTCGAGTCGGTTCTTGACGTGCACGAGGCTGCGTGGCTGGGCGGGTATTCGTTCGACAAATACCTGACCAAGAAGGCCAAGCCACTGCCCGTCGTAGCAGCGGGCCTTAGTCTCGGGGCAGCCTTGTCCAGGCAATTGCGGGAACGAGAGACTGTCTTTGAGTCGACCAACACGGCGCGCGACCTGATGAACGAACCGTCAAATGTCAAAAATCCAGTTACCCTGGCGCGAGAGTTCGAGCGCTGGGGACGCCGCTGTGGCCTGCGCGTGACGGTCTGGGACGACAAGCGGGTCATCAAAGAGCGCTGCGGAGGACTTTGGGGCGTCGGCATGGGCGCCAAGGCCAAACCGCGCATGGTCATTGCCGAGTACTCGCCACGAAATGCGCGCAAGCATCTTTGTCTGGTCGGCAAGGGCGTTACCTACGATACTGGCGGCTATGGGCTCAAGCCTGCCGCATCGCAAATCGGGATGAAATACGATATGGGCGGAGCGGCGATGATGTTCGGCGCAGGGACGGCGATTGCGCGACTCAAACTGCCTTTAAAAATCACGGTCATTACGCCGCTGGCGGAAAACGACATTTCCGGCGAGTCGATGCACACAACGGCGGTTCTGACCACTCGCTCCGGCAAGTCGATCGAAATAGAGCACACCGATGCCGAAGGACGCTTGATCCTTGCCGATGCGCTCACCATTGCCGGCGAGCGCAAGCCCGATTGGATTATCGATGCCGCCACTCTCACCGGCGCCTGCGTGGTTGCTTTGGGAGAAGAAATCGCCGGCCTTTTCGGCACCGATCCAAAATTGTGCCAGCAGATCATTGCGGCGGGCAAAGCTGAAGGTGAACTCTACTGGGAGCTGCCGCTGCATCTGCCGCACGTCGAGAAGATCAGGACGACAATTGCCGACGTCAAGAATCGCGGGGACGCCTGGGGCGGCGCCATCACGGCTGCGGTGTTTCTCAAGCAGTGGGTAGCCGACACGGCGAAGTGGGCGCATATCGACATCGCCGGTCCGGGCGGCAAGGAGGCCCCGCTCGACCACTTGGGCAAAGGCGCCAAGGGATTCGGCGTCAAGACCATCGTCCAGTTGGCCCGCGAGTTGGCAAGATCCAAATAAAAAGCGGGCGGTCGCGTGACCGCCCGCTACTCACTGAGTAACAAACTGACTGACTTCTAATGCCCGCCGGCAGCCGCTGTTTGCGGTTTGCCAAAGACCACCGGGACGGTAAAACGTGTCGTCACATTGTCGTTGCATTCGATTGTAAACGACTTCTCGAATGACGTCTCCGTGCACTTCGGATCAACTTTGGCCTTGATCGTCGCTGTCGCTCCCGGAGCGATTTCCTCCTTGGGCATAGTCACACTGACGAATCCACCCGGCACGGCCACGAGGTTCAGGTAGAGCGGCGCATTGCCGACGTTTTTGACCGTTATGGGAAACTCTTTGCCTCGCTCCGCCTCGGAAATGGCGAGACTCCAGGGCGCCAGCTGGATCGGTTTGGCGGAATCGGGGTACGTATTGAAATTCGCCGAGAATCGCAGGAGGAAGCTGCCGCGTTCGTCATCGTTGCAGGTCACGGTTGTGGACTTTGTCGACTTGCCGCGGTAAGCCTGTGTTGAGGTAAAGATCAATTCGACCGCCGTTGAATCGCCCGGAGCCACGACGTCCTTGGTAAGCGGCGCCTTGGTGCAACCGCACGCCGGCTTGACGCTGAGGATGCGCAACGAATCGGTTCCGGTCGACCGCATTACATAGCTGTGGCTGACCTTGCAGACCTGCGGGATGATTCCGAAGTCAAAAGTCGTCTCGCTTACTTCCAGCTTGGCGTCGGCGAACGCACTCGACATGGTCCATGCCACCGCGATTGCCACCGTCGCAATCTTTATCCAAATCTTCAATTTTCCCTCCTTCCGGGCTTCCCGGATCGACCTCTGTCAAGCAACTCTAATCTAAGTAAATCGAATTCACCGCTATTTACAATCATTTCCGTAAAGAGTTCCCGGAGTCATCACGCGTGGCCCGAGCGACATTTGTTGTCGACAAAAGTGTCGAGTAGTTCTTGTGCATCGCACGAAAAGACAGTTATCGTAACCTCCGAGTACGGCCATGATTCTGACGCCTCTGTTACCAGAACACTCCCAGCGCTGGCGCGATGCTGTAGATCGCACGGGGATTTCGCCCTGTCCCACCGGCGGCCCCGAATACGCCGCATCGATGGATGTCGCTTGGAACAACACGTTTGTCTTCAAAGCCGGCGATTTGTTTATGGCCTTCTCGCGCCGGAAGTCTTCACACCTCGGGCTGATGACCTCCGACAATTGGGTCGCCACCCAATACAATAGTCTTTTGGGTATTGCCAGTCCCAACCATGAAACCATTGCCGCGTTGGCGCGCCTGCCGCGCGCTTGCGTGATTACCCTGCACGTACCGTTTGATGATTTCAAACCCCTGGAGCGCGATTTCGCCCGGCTGCACTACTATCCGACTGGCGGCTACGATTTTCACAAAGCCTTTATGCCCAATGGATACGACGATTGGTTTCACCAGAAAGCCGTCCAACGTAATGTCCTGCGCCGCGCCGAGAATTCGGGCATCGAAGTCAGATTCGGCGGCCGGGAACAGCTTGATCAATTCTACCAGATCTACCAGCACTCGGTACGCCGCTGGCAGGGGCGCGATCCGCGCGCATCGTATCATCGCTTTGATCGCATTGAACGCCTCTTTAGTTTTCCGGGCAATTCTGTCGGCATCGCCGTCGGGTACTATCAAGGACAACCGATATCGAGCGTGATTTTCGGCAAGTATCAACGCACCGGCTCGTATCTCTTCGGCGGTTTCAATTATGAGTATCAGCACCTGCGCGCCACGAACTATGTACACGCCATGATCATTAAGCATTTGGCAAATGACGGCATTCAGGAATACAGCCTCGGCATGAGCCTGGGGCGGGCGAATCTCGAAGGATTTAAGGAACGCCTTGGCGGAGTGCGTTATCGCTGCATCGTGCTCACCCGGCACCGCTTTCCGCGGCTGAAGAAAATCGTCGTGTGGTTGCGTCGAGAGCCGTCGTTTAAGCAAACCGAGGGTGAAGCAAAGAACCAGGGCGTGACGATATAAGCACTAACACCCGAGAAGGACCTCACCATGGGAGAGATGAACGTGAAAATCGCAGTTCGATTAATCTTCTTGTCAGTCATAGTCGTCACATCGAGCCTGTGGGCAGAATCCACCGGCAACCTGGATCGGCTCGCCGGCTGGATGATCGGTTCGTTTAGCAGCGCCGAGCAAGCTGCACTCGATGCCGAATACTACGACATTCGCCTCGAAGTCGTTCGGATCTGGCCGAAGCGCGATGACGGCTACTGGCTTTATGTCGAGCAAGCAACCGCCGCGGCTCTTGATAAACCCTACCGCCTGCGCATCTATCACCTGCGCGCTCTCGACGCCGGTTATATCGAGAGCAGCGTCTACACGATCAAGAACGATTCCGTTCTCGCCGGCGCCTGGAGATCCCCCGATATCTTTCTTGACCTGCCTTTGGATTCGCTCGATCTGCGCGACGGGTGCTCGATCGTACTTCGCCCGTTCGCTGACTATGCCTTTGTTGGCAATACGATCGGCCGGGTCTGCGAGAGCAGCTTGCGCGGCGCCGCGTACGCTCTGTCCGAGGTTGAGATCTACGCCGACCGGATGATTAGCTGGGACCGCGGTTTCGACGCTGCAGGTAAACAAGTTTGGGGAGCAACGCGCGGCGGCTACATTTTCACGAAGATTAAGCGCTGACGCTCGCTAATCACCTCCGGCAAAACAAAAAATCTGCTCCCTGCCTCCGTATAGAATGCGGGACTTTTTCAGGGAGATTCATGACCGATCGTCTGCACGGCATTCATCACATCACGGCCATCTCCAGCGATGCCCAGGGCGGCATCGATTTCTATACCCGTGTACTGGGATTGCGCCTTGTCAAGATCACCGTGAACTACGATGATCCCGCCACCTATCATCTCTATTTCGGGGATGCGCTTGGGACCCCTGGCTCAATATTGACTTTCTTCCCGTTCGCGGGAGCGGGCGCTGGTAAAGTCGGAACCGGCCAGGTATCGGCAATCGCCTTCAGCATCCGCCGCGCATCAATTCCCTTTTGGGTCGAACGCCTGTCTCGGGCGGGAATCGCATTCGACGGCCCCTTTGAACGCTTTGGCTACGAGACGCTGTCATTTCGCGACTACGACGGCCTTCCCCTCGAACTGGTCGCCGATGACTCTGCCATCGGAGCCGTCTGGCGTCCTGGGAACGTCGCCGCCGATCACGCCATCACGCGTTTCCACGGGGTCACGCTGCTTCTGAGCGACCATGACGCTACCGCCAGTCTGCTCGCCAACAAGCTCGGATTTGTCGCCGGGCCTTCCAATGAGAACCGCCGGCGTTTTGTCGTCGGAGAGGGCAACAAGGCGCAGTTTGTCGATTTGCTAATCCAGCCGGGCTCCAGTCGCGGACTCCCCGGCGCAGGCACGGTCCACCACATCGCCTGGCGCTGCCTCGATCGCGACCAGGTCGCTTGGCGCAGTTCGATTGCCGCCGAGGGTTACAACGTAACGCTGATCATCGACCGCAATTACTTCCATTCGATCTATTTCCGGGAACCGGGTGGCGTACTCTTCGAAGTCGCCACCGACGAGCCGGGCTTCACGGTCGACCAGTCCGAGGCCGAACTCGGCACCCGGCTGGCCCTGCCCTCGTGGCTCGAGCCGCGTCGCGAGTCGATTGAAATGAGGCTTTCACCGGTAAAACTCCCTGGTGTGTAGTTTGATGCAGCATCCCAGCGAAGTCGCCTTCACTTACGAATACTTGCCGCCGCGCGACGAACAAAATCGCGTCACGCTTCTGCTACTGCACGGCACCGGCGGCAGCCAATTCGATCTGATACCGGTGGGAGAGCGGCTCTATCCGACGGCAGGCATCGTCAGCCCGCTGGGTCGCGTTTCGGAAAACGGGATGGCGCGTTTCTTCCGTCGCCTCTCACCGGGGGTCTTTGACCTGGACGATCTGCGCTTTCGTACGAGAGAGCTGTCTGAGTTTCTCGCACACGCTGCCGAGAAGCATAAGTTCGATCCCGCAAAAGTCGTCGCCGCCGGCTACTCCAACGGTGCCAATATGGCGGCCAGCTTGCTCTTGCTTGCGCCCCAGTCTTTGACGGCCGCAGTGCTCTTCCGCCCGATGGTGCCGCTCGTCCCCTCGCCGCTTCCTGATCTCAATGGAGTCCAGGTGCTCATATCCAGCGGCCGCCGTGATGAGATCGTCGCGCCGGAAGAGGCCGTTCGCCTGGCGGAGCTGCTGCATGAATCCAACGCTACCGTATCGATCCATTGGGCGGAGGCCGGGCATGGCTTGATTTCGCAGGAGATCGCTCACGCCCGCGAGTGGCTCGCGTCGCGCTTCAGCTGAAAACGGCCATTCGTATCCGATCGACAGCCGGAGCGCTACCTACGGGCGCAGTTTCCAGTTCGACAGGATTTCTCGGAATGCGTAGTCGGTCATGTCCATCTTGAGCGGCGTAATCGACACGTAGCCCGCTTTGACGGCTGAATAGTCCGATTGATCTGATTCGCTCCACTCCGGCTCACCCGCGATCCAGTAGTACTTCTTACCACGCGGGTCGATGTTTTCTATCACGACGTCGCGATAGACTCGCTTCCCCAGTCGCGTAACTTGTACGCCCTTGTACCCACCTGCCGGCGGATTCGGCAAGTTCACGTTTAGTAGAGTAAAATCAGGCAGACCGTTTTCCAGCACCTTCTTCGTGAGCTTGCGCGCAAAGCGCGCCATTGCTGGGTAATTCACGTTCTCGGTCTCGATCGACGACAACGCTATGGAAGGAATCCCCAGGATAGCCCCCTCGAATGCTGCTGACACTGTTCCTGAGTAGGTGACGTCATCGCCCATATTCGACCCGCGATTGATTCCCGACAGGATGATATCCGGCCGCTTGTGCTTGAGAATGCCGTAGAGCGCGACCATCACGGCGTCGGTCGGTGTGCCGTCGACGGAGTAGAAATCGCCGTTAATTCTATTTATGCGCAACGGCCGTTGCAGCGTCAGAGAATGCCCGCTCGCCGACTGGTCAACGTGCGGCGCGACAACCAAAACCTCGCAGAGCTTGCGGATTTCGTCCGCCAGCCGCCGGAGACCTTCGGCTTCATAACCGTCGTCGTTTGTCAGGAGCGCCAACATGAGACTACCAAAATAGCGAACGCAGCAGCATTTGCAAGAACCGAAGCGTGTCGCGAAGCGGATGGATCGCACTGGCGCTACCGTTGTAGATGGTCCGAATCGGCACGCTTGTGATGTGATAGCCCGCCCGCGCGGCCCGGATCAGCAGTTCCGGCTCCAATTCGTAATGGTCGCCGGACAGGTGGAGTCGACGCAACACCGGCGTCGGGATCAGGCGAAAGCCGCATTGGCTGTCGGCAATGCGCTCGCCCGACACGACCGAAGTGACAAAGCTCGAAAGCGTGTTCGACAACTTTCTTTCCCAAGGCATGCCGGAATCAAGGCGGCGCGTGCCGACCAAAATTGACTCCTCACTGGTGTAGGCGTCGAGGAACAACTGCATTTCCCCGGGATCATGCTGTAGGTCGGCATCGATTGTAATCACAGCGTCATAGTTCTCTGAGAGTGCATAGTCAAACCCGCTTCGCAACGCCGCGCCCTTGCCCCGGTTGCGTTCGTGCATCAGGAGAGTTGCGCCGTGGCAGCGTACAAGCTCGCCGGTTCCATCCGTTGATCCGTCGTCGATGACCAACACACCCAAGTGCGGATAATCAGTCTTGATGGTTTCGATCAGCGCCGGCAGCGTCGCAGCCGCATTGAAAGCAGGTATGATCACGATGATACGTTGCACCGGCTTTATGATAATCGATGTCAGGACACTCGCAATCAGGTTTTGTAAGCGAAATCCCCTTCAAATTGTCAGCATTGTCTCGGCACGTTACTATCGCTTGCAACCAGTCTCATTTCTTCGTATCACAAGATACACGGCCGTCGGAGAACGCGGCGAAAGGAAGAGTGATGGCAACCCGGCAGCACGCGATCTTGTTTGACTTCTGGCAGACCCTTTTTGCGGATTCCAAAGAGCGGGAGACCTTTGCCGCCCGTAAGCAGTTCATGCGTGAGTTTCTTCGTGACTGCGGCATTGATGGCGATCTTGATCTCGACAGCGCCTTTGAAGCGTCTCGCCCGTGGTTCACTTACATCTATCTGAATGACCAGCGGACCCCTCTGGTCGACGAACGCTTGACCTGGGTCTTGAGCCACCTGGGCATTCGACTCAAACCAGCCGAACTGAGTTCCCTCTCGGTCAAGTTTGGCGAGATGGGCTTGATGCTCGACCCGGCACTTTCACCGCACGCCGCGGAGGTTCTGGCTGAACTGGCGAGTGAGTTCAAGCTGGGCATTGTGTCCGACACCGGCTACACCCCGGGGCGCATCTTGCGAAAACACATGGAGTGCTACGGCATCCTGAAGCACTTCAGCGCGTTTGCCTTCTCCGACGAAACCGGACGCGCCAAGCCGCACGCGCACCAGTTCAACAGCGCCTTGAAGCAGCTGGATATTGCGCCGGAGGCGGCTCTGCACTGCGGCGATCTGCCGACCCACGATGTCCGCGGCGCCAAGGCCCTTGGCCTGCGCGCTGTGCTCTATACCGGCTTTCATCACGATCCGGTTGACGGCTACCAGCCCGATTACGTGATCAGCGATTGGCGCGAACTTCCCGCCATCGCCCGCAAAGTTTTTGCTTGAAGCGGCCGCGGTTTCTCGTAACCTCTCTTCAAACACGCCGGTAAGACTCCGGTGGCGGCGATAACTTCCAGGGCGTACGCTCCGATAGACAGACAGATGACTCCGTCGTTTCGCAATCCCGAATTCAGTTTCGAATGGTGGCACTACTTGCGCCGCCCGTGGAAACTGCGTTGGCTGCTGCAGGGTATCCCGGCCTACCTCGGCCCGGAGTTTGTCGACTACTATCTCATGCTGGGTCAGTCGCTCTACTGGAAAGACGATCAGATTAATGCCTACCAATGGGGCCGCATCGTAACTCTAATTGAGCACGCCTTCCGGACAGTCCCCTTCTACCAGCGCTGGGCGCAGGAGAACCAGGCAACCGTCGCCGACTTTCGCGGCTGGAGCGACTTTCGCCGCCTGCCGATTATCGATCGCTCTCACCTGGATGCAAACCTGGCCGATTTCACCTCTTCAGAATTCGCCGCCCATCGCGGGGCGCCGGCGCAGACCTCCGGATCGACCGGCCGCTCGCTTCATTTTTACCGCAGTTGGGCTACGGAAAGCATGCGGCGCGCCGTGCAATGGCGTCACTTCAACCAGATCGGATATGAGTTCAAGCAGCCGCGCGTCTCGTTGAATGTCCCGTTCGTCGGTGACGAGGCCGACCTGCTCTATCGTTTCGATCCGATTGATAATCTTGTAATGCTCAACGGGCGCTTCCTCAATGAACAGTGCGTCGCCGCGCTCTACGATGTCATTCTTCGGTTCCACCCGCGTTTGTTTTATGGGCACCCGACCGCCCTGGCGGTTCTCGGCAAGTGCATGGAGAAACGAGGTCTACCGCCGCTGAATCTCCCGGCAGTTTATGTCTACTCCGAAGTGCTCGGCGAAGCGACTCTTTCGACGATTCGCCGCTGGATCGGTCCCAACGTCTACGATCATTTCGGTAACCGCGAAAACTCGGTCAGCGCTTCACAGATCAAGTGCGGCAACTACCACATCAACTCGGAGTTCGTTTACACTGAACTTGTCGAGAGCAGCGAGCAGTTTGCCGGGACTCGTCTCGGCCGCGTCGTGGGAACCAATCTCGTCAACTATGCGATGCCGCTGATTCGTTACGACAGCCGCGATCTCGGTTCGCACCTCGGCAAATGCGATCGCTGCGTGATTCGACATCCGATCATCAGATTCGTCGGCGGACGCGAAAAAAACTTCCTGATCTCGCGCCAGGGATTACTTCATTGTCAGTATGACGATTTTCTTCACAAACAGAAAATCGCCATGCCGGAAGATATCCAGGTCGAGCAGGTCGATCTTGATACGTTGATTCTGCGCATGGTTCCCGGAGCCGCCTACCTCCGCGAACGCGACGAAGCGATCCTCGTCGATCAACTCAAGGCTGCTACCCGCAACCTGTTTACGATTCGCGTCGAGTACGTCGACTTCATTGCCCCCAGCGCCGGTTTCAAAAAGTCCAAAGTCGTCTCCCGGCTCGGGCAGCAGGCGATCAACGGCGTCGCATGAGTTGGCTCGATCTGGCCAAACGCGCGGTCCGCTGGCGCTATCGATTGATTCCTATCCAATGGAGCTATGGTCGGGAGTTCCGACGCTACGCGGACTTTCTGGGTGAAACGCGGCTATACAAGGAAGAACAACTGCGCGACTACGTCTGGCAAAGGCTGAGCGCGCTGCTACGCTTTGTGTACGAGGAAACAGATTATTATCGTTCGTCACTCACGGCCGTCGGTTGCACGCCGGATGACATCCGCGATTTTGACGACTTTGCGCGCCTGCCGCTGACCAATCGTCGCATCGTGCGCGAAAATCTGGAACGGATGAAGCCGCGCAGCTTCCGCTTGACGCACCCGATCAAGACAACGACCTCTGGGACTACGGGCTTTCCGTTGACGCTCTATCGCAGCGCGGCGCAAGAGGCGCTCCGCAAGGCTGTGGTCTGGCGGCACTACGCCGATCTCGGCTATGACTTCAAAGATCGCCGTGTCACGCTCGGGCGCCCCCTGGATTTTCCACAGAAGCATCGCTATACGCACCTCGATCTGCTCGAAGCCAACCTGTGGCTCAATACGTTTCATCTAAATCCGGGAGACTTCCGCAACCTCTATGAGGCTGCCGTCAGATTCTCACCAAAGATGATCGTCGGCCACCCCTCATCGCTCTACGCGTTCTGCCTGCAGGCCGAGAAGTCTAACTTGCCGCCGCTCGCCATCCCGATCGTTTACAGCTATTCCGAAAAGCTCTATCCACATCACATTGAGAAATTCAAGAGCTTCTTCGGCGGCCGCGTCTTTGACTACTACGGGAATCGCGAGAACACGCTTGCCGTCGCCCAATTCTCATGCGGCAGTTATCACATACAATCCGAGTTCGGCTATGTCGAGTTCGTACCGGAGAGCAAGACCGCGGTACACGGCCACGCTGGTTCAATCGTCTCAACCGCTCTTGAAAACTACTCTGTTCCCCTGATCCGTTACGATACCGGTGATCTCGGTCGCCCGCTCGGTCTCTGTTCAAGCTGCACGCTCCCCCATCCCACGATGGAGATTCTCGGCGGCCGCGGCAAGGATGTCCTCGTGACGGCTGATGGCTTTGTCAACTGCCATCTGGATACGTTCCTTGCGAGGAACGGCTTCATCGCTGCCGACTACATCCAGATCTATCAGCGAGAGATCAAGAGTGTGGTAGTCCGCTTTTTGCCGAACGCTCATTTTGTCCCCGAACGTGACCGCCTGCTGCTCCAGCGCCTGGCCCGTGAAGGCCTGTCGAACTACTTCGAAATCGAACTTGAAGAACTCGACAAGCCCCCCTTCACCGAGGCAGGCAAGATGCCGTATGTCGTGAGTGAATTAGCCCATGTTGCCGCCTCCAGAAGGCTGGTCGATGAGAGTGAGAACACCTGATTTTCTGCGATTCGGCGCCTCTCTTAACCTAAATCTTAAGAAAGAGTTACCGATGATAACGAAAGGTAAGCTTCAATCCGTATTGTGTGGGTTAAACTTTGCACAGCGTCAAAAAAGCCCTTTACAGGTTTGGCAAATGCGATATATTTCCGCGGGGTAAGTACATATCCGGGCTCGAAACTGCTACTTCACGGAGATCTATGCGGAAATACATTATCCGTTGTATTGCGACTCAGGCGACCCTTGTCCTGCTGTGCGCCGCTCTTCCCCTGTTTGCCGAGCCATTGGCGCCTTTCGAACTCGGCATCGAGAAGATTGACTCCGCACGTTTGGGCGATAACGTCGAAATTTCGCTGATCAATAACACCGGCAGCGAGGTGTTCGGGCAGTTTCATCTGCTCGTTGGTTTCGATGTCCACCGACTGACTCTGAACTCAGTTGAGCAAGGGTTCGTGCCCTCACTCTGCGATTGGGACACACTGACCTTCGTCGTGCATCCCTGCAATAACTGCGATTACCAATTGATAGAGATCTGGGGTACCGCTGACGATCCGTCGGTTCCGGGGACCCCGGATTGCTACTCACCGATCGGTGAATTCGCCAAACTCAGATTCACTGTAACCACGGACACCAACGAAGCCGGCTTCTTCGGCGACGTTGCCTTCTACTGGATCGACTGTTCAAGTAACACTTTAAGTTCGGTCGCGCAAGACACGGTATTTCATGGGCGATTTGCCTATGACCAGGATGGCACCAACATCACTGGCGCTGATCCGTTTCTCGGCGGCACACTGCCCGGTTGTATCACTCCCGGTGAGCCAGTGCAGATCCGCGCCGTCAATACCACGAATGGCGGTGTGCAGATTTCCCAGGATTGGGGAGTCTACGGGGACGTCAACGGCGATGGCCGCTTCAACCTGGCCGACATCACCTACATGGTCAATTACATCTTCCTGGCCGGCAGCGCCCCGAAAGATTTCCTGCACGGTAACTACGACGGCGATGACATTGTTTCGATTGGCGATGCAGTTACACTTCTGAACTATCTCTTCGCACTGCTCGAAAACCAGTAGGCGTGCTTCAGAGCAATTTTGCAGCGGCCGGAATTCAATTCCGGCCGTTTTTCTTTGCCTGAAATTCTGCGTGAGAGAGATCAGTCCGTCACCGGCTGGTTTTCGACTTCGCGGAGCGAGAGGTGCTCTTTTTTGAGGTGGTAGATTCCTGCCAGCGTAATCGTGAAATACTGCGTGGCCCACATGACGATACTGCAGGCGGCGGCGTTATCCGCCGGCACGTTATAGAGACTGAGACTCAAAACGGTCAAATACTGATATGGCCCGATAAACCCCGGTGCATTCGGCAGCATGATTCCGACCGAGACAACCGCCAGGACAACGAAAGAGGCGTCGATCGGTAAGTAGCTCATATCGAACGCGAGAAAAATGAAGTAGTTCGACAGTGCCATAATCACCCAGAGCAGCGCCGATTGCGCCGAGATGATCAGCACCGACTTGGGATCGGACAATACCTGCAGACCGGAAGCGAACTTCGCAAGAATATCGCTGCCGACTTCCTGAATGCGCGCCGGGAAAATCTTCAGCGGCTTATTGAGAATGCGCAGGGTGAAATCGGTGCGCAGCTTCAGCATCGACAGCACGAGCACGGCAAACATCGTGACCGCCAGAAACGCCCAACCCGCGGCTTCCAAATGCCGGAGATCGTCCGCTACGGAGGCCGGAAACTCTTTAAAGAGAATGATCACCGTAAACAACGCCAGCAGCGTCAATAGGTCAAAGACGCGCTCTACCAGAGTCGTTGCCATTGCCGCCGAACGAGAGACATCCTCGATCTTACCCAATGACAGAGGCCGCGCTAATTCCCCCAGCCGCGCCGGGAGTATGTTCGAGGCCATGAACCCGATCATCGTCGCGGCGTACAAGCCGCGAAACGAGCACTTCTTGAGCGGATTAACCATGACGCCCCAGCGCCACGCCCGCAGCGCCATCGCGGCGAAGATCATGATAATGTTCGGAATCAACCACCAATAATTGGCCTGGCGAATCGCCTCGACCACCTTGGCCCACTCGATCTTCTCGACAAAGAGGTAGAGGAAGAACGCTGCGATGAGGATTCCGACGACGATCAGCAGCTTTTTACCCACGGCGTGCTCCCTCTGCGGCGGAGCGCTCAATTTCGGCAAACGACTCGCGCGCGCAGCGCTCCCACGTAAACTTCGCCGCCCAGTTGATACCGCCCTCGCTCATCTGCTGGTGCCGGACTGAATTGGAGAGCAACTCTATGACCTGGTCGGCCAGTTGGCGGATATTGCCGTACTCGTAGAGCAATCCCGACACGCCGTCGCTCACCGAGTCGCGCAAACCCGGCACGTTTGCTGCCACTACCGGTGTGCCGCAGGCGTTCGCTTCAATGTTTGTGATTCCCCATCCCTCCTTGGGAGAAGGATATATCGAAAGGTGCGAGCGGCGCAAGTACTCAAGCTTGCTTTCCAGCGTGACGAATCCTGTAAACTCGACGGCGTCACTTTGTCCCAGTCGCTCCGTCAGTTCGCGGAGCGCTGGCAGATGGTCGCCATCACCTACTATCAGCGCCCGCACTGTCGGCACGGCCTGCCGGATCAGCGGCAGCGCTTCGATCATGTGCTGCACCGATTTGTATTTCTTCAACCTGCCCAGGTACAAGATCGTCGGCCGCTCGTAGCGCCGGCTTGCGGGATCGGGGCGGTAGACGGAATGATCGACACCGCACTCGGAGACCGCTACGCGCTCGGAGCGAATCCCGCGCGCAATCAGATCCTCGCGCGTCGACTGGCTGATTGCCAAGAATCGTGAGTTGCGGTACACGCGCGGAATCGGCTTCTCCGCCAGATAGACATAGCTGGCAATCACCGCGTTCGCTTCCTGATAGATGTTCTTGCCGAATAGATGCGGAATCACGGCCAGGTGCGGCCGGTCGATAAACAGCGGGAGATAAAAGGGAATCTTGTTGATATCTTCCACGACCACGTCGTACGGCTCACGGTCGAGCAAACGGGTGATCATGCGCATCGCCACGAAATTGAAATTGTAGCGATTGCCGGAGCGAACGATGCGAATGCCGTTGATTTCTTCCTCGGCGCGCCCCCCGGGATAGTTGGAGCACGCCAGCGTCACATGGTGCCCCCATTGGACCACCCGCGAGAGGATCTCTTCAAAATGGACCTCGGCGCCACCCGCCTGCGGGTTGGTCAGGTCCTGCCAGTTAACCGCTAAGATTCGCAAAAGCCAAACGTGCTGTTACTTGGATCCGCCGGGAATGTCCACGCCGCGCAAGTGGACGCCACTCTGCTCGGCCTTGAGTTCGCGCACTTCGCGTAAGGCCGCCTGCGCGTCGGTATCTGATGGATTGCTCGCCACCCAGTCATTCAGCGAGGCTTCCATGCTATCGTAAAGCGAGTCGCGGAAATACAGGTTCAACAACTGGCGGTGGAAGCGACTCTCGTTGGGAAATTCCTCCAGCTTACGTTTGAGCAGCGCATACGCCTGCTGCTTACGCCCGGTGCGGTGGAAATCCCCCGCAATCGACAACCAGACATCGTTGGCTTCAACGTTGGTCGGCGCAGACCGGATCAACTCTTCAACTTTTTCAAGAGAATCCATGTCGGCATACAACTGCATAAGATAGACGTAGCTCCGCCATTCGCCCGGAACAACCTCAATCGACTTCTTCACCATCGCCATGGCGTTGGCGCGGTCGTTGCGCTGCCGCAATTCCTCGGCGGCATACAAGAATCCTGCAGCGTAGTTGTTCGTGAGACGCGCCGCGTTCTCATCCTTGTAAATCGAAGAATCCGCCACCCCGCGATACTTGAATTGATTCAGATAGAGGTCCACCGTCGCGTCAAGATCAACCATATTGCGGCCCTTCTCGCGCTTCAGCCGGTACATCATTCCCTTCATCTCAAGATTATCTTCGATCGGCTGGCCGCGGAACAAGCGGTTTTCCTGCGAGACCGTGACGGCAAAATGAATCGGCACCTTCCAATTGTTCGTGCCAATAATATTGTCGATCATCTTATCCTGGATGCGACGAATGCTGCCGTCCGGCAGGCGTTCCGGCATCAAGGCCTCAATCTGCGCGTCGGTCAGGCTGATCGGCACGCCCATTTCGTGCTTGAGTTGTTTGATATACCAGTCGGTGTTCAGCAGCGAGAGATTGGCGATTTTCACGTCCCGACGAACGCCGTAGACTTCCTGCAAGCACCATACGGGGAAAGTATCATTGTCGCCGTTCGTAAACACCACAGCGTTGGAATCCGCTGAGGTCAGCAAATTGTAGGCGTAGTCCCAGGGGATATGATTCTTCGAGCGATCGTTTTCGAAATAACTGGCCCGGATCGCATTCAAGGGAAGCACGAGCAACACCAGCAGCACGTAGGTCACCTGCGGGATGCCCTTCTTGCGCGTCCAGTTCGAAACCATCTCCCAGAGCGTGATCACGCCGATGCCGATGGCCAGCCCGAAAAGGATGAACCCCGGCTGCCAGAAATAGTCTCGATCGCGCACCTCGAGATTTGCTTCATCACCCGGTATGACAAATGGTCGTGTCCCGTCGGCGAAGTTCATGTAGATCACCAGCCCGATCGTGGCCGCGAGTATCATCAGGAAAAACGGCACCCCCTTCTGCCAGCGCCGCAACACTACTTCGAACATGCCCAGCAACCCCAACGGGAAAAGCGTGAACACGAACTTCGCGCCGCTGACGCCGTACTGGTCCTGGAAGAAACCCCAGAAGCCCATCCGCGGATGCGTGCCGAACTGGTTCTCCCAGCTGCCGCGCCGCGTGAACATCCGTTCAACCATCGACATCTGGCCGTATTGCTTGCGCTCGAGGAAGTCCTCGAATTTCTGCCACGTGTCGGGCGCGTTCTCATTGATCGCCGGCTTTTCGGCCGATCGAACGATAATGAACAACTGGCAACTGAAGGCAATCCCTGCAGCCACCATGATGGCGAACGGCAGATTCACCTTCGCGCGATGCTTGGCGATTGACCAATCGATCAAGAGGATGACTGTCCAGACTCCGCCGACGTAAATGAACTTGACGAGCGACGAAACCGGTATGATCATGACCGCACAGGTGACCCAGAAGCGCCAGTTCTTGCGCAAACCGTCGTCCAGAATCAGCATCATCATGATCAGAAACGGCATGATCAGGTAGGTGGTCAGATGGACTGAAGTGGACAAGATGGCCAGGAAGAAGATCAGCACCAGGTATCTGGGTGCCTCAGTGGTGCCGCGCACTTCGGCCCACCGGAGCGTCAGCCAGATCAACCCCGTAATCATCAACATCGAAAGGCCGTAGACTTCCGCTTCAACGGAAGAACCCCAATTCGTCGTGGAGAACGACATCAAGAGCGCCCCGATCACAGCGCCGGTGTGCATGCCGATCTTGCGCAGCGTATCAATATTGTCGCCAAACCAGTCGCGCACCAGCTTGACGATCACGAAATAGCCGAACATCGAGGCCGCCGCACTGCTGACAACGGAAAGCAGGTTGATGCGAAAGCCGATGTCGGCCGCCGTTGGGAGAATCGAGAAAATCCGGCCCAGCAGAACAAACAACGGCGCGCCGGGTGGGTGGGGTATCCCCAGGATGTAGGAACAGGCAATAAACTCGCCGCAGTCCCAGAATGAGACCGTGCGCTGAACTGTCATCAGGTAGATCAAAAACGAAAAGAAGAATACAAAAAGCCCCAGACCCAGGTTGAGCTTATCGACCTTTTCAAGTCCGAATCTCTGCTCGGTTTCAGCCAATCCATCCTCCTCAATTCACAGCGTCGCAACGACATCAGGTATACAACGGCGCGTCGTTACGGTTGACGGAATTTGGCGCGGAATATACTACGAACGCCCCTTTCATCCAACCGAAAAGTAGACCTTGCCTCCCTTGGTCCGATCTGGTACTTCCCTCTGGCGCCGTCGCGGGCCGCGCTTATCCTTCTTTGCTCCACTCCACTTCTTCCAGGTGCTTGAGCACAGCATCGAGAATGCCGTTGACGAATCGCGCGGCCTCCTGCGAAGAATACTTCTTGGCCAGTTCCACGCCCTCGTTCACCGCGACCCGCGAAGGAATATCGGGAAACGCAATCAACTCGCAAATCGAGAGCCGGAGGATATTCTTGTCGACCATCGCGATGCGCTCTAACCGCCAGTGCTCCGAGAAACGCTCGATCCGATGGTCAAGCACCGGCGTCAACTCAACCACCTTGCGAAACAGCCGGTCGGCGTAACGTTGATTTTCTTCGCTCAGGTCTGATTCGGCGATCAAGCCGTTGGTCACCGAATCGATCGGTTCCCCGGTCGACTCGAATGCATACAGGCATTTGAGCGCCAATTCACGCGCTTTCTTCCGCTGCCCCATTTCTACTTGATCATCCCGAAGAGGTTCGCCATTTCGATCGCCGACAAGGCAGCATCCCAGCCTTTGTTTCCGCCCTTGGTCCCGGCGCGCTCGATGGCTTGCTCAAGATTGTCGCACGTGATTACACCGTAGATCACCGGCACACCGCTCTGCATCGACAACGAAGCGATACCCTTGGTCACCTCTGCGGCAATATACTCAAAATGCGGCGTGTCGCCGCGAATCACCGCGCCAAGACAGATTACGGCATCATGCTTCTTCGCCGCCGTCAGTTTTGCCGCCAGATACGGCAACTCGAACGAACCCGGCACCCAGAATTCGTCAATCGCCTTTTCGTCGGCACCGTGGCGCACGAGGCAATCTTTGGCGCCTTCCAGCAACCGCTCGGTGAGCAGCGAATTAAATCGCGCCACGCAGAGTGCAAATTTGCGGCCACCAGCATTCAGTTCTGCTTTGTAGACTTTTCCCATATCCTCTCCCTCACTTGATCGTTCCCAATAAATGTCCCAGCTTATCGCGCTTCGTCTCAAGATAGCGCTGGTTGTGCAGCGTTGGCGGCACTACCGATGAAATCCGCTCCGTTACCTTCAGCCCATAACCTTCGAGGCCGATGATCTTGCGCGGATTGTTTGTGATGAGCCGAATCGTCGACAATCCCAGGTCCGCCAGAACCTGGGCGCCGATACCGTAATCGCGCAGGTCATCCTTGAAGCCCAGGTCGTTATTCGCTTCCACGGTGTCGCGCCCCTGATCTTGCAGTCCATACGCCAGGATCTTGTTGGCCAGGCCGATTCCGCGGCCCTCCTGCCGCATGTAAAGCAAGACCCCTTCCCCTTCGCGCTCGATTTTTTCCATCGCCGCGCGCAATTGCCCGCCGCAATCGCAACGGCACGATCCGAAGACGTCTCCGGTCAGGCACTGCGAATGCACGCGTACCATCACATTCGCCTTGCCGCTCACATTGCCTTTGACCAAAGCCAGGTGATGATGATCGTCAATGTCTGAGCGATAAAGATGCAGACGAAAGTGCCCGTGCTCAGTCGGGAAATCGACATCGACCACTTTGTGCACCAGATTCTCGTGTTTGTGGCGATAGGCGATCAAATCCTTGATGGTGATAAGTTTCAATCCAAACTTGTTGGCGATCCCGCGCAATTCGTCAACGCGCGCCATCGTGCCGTCCGAAGACATGATTTCACACAAGACCCCGGCCGGCTTGAGCCCGGCCAGGCGCGCCAAATCGACGGAAGCTTCGCTATGCCCGGCGCGCGCCAGCACACCGCCCGGCAAAGCCTCGATCGGGAACACGTGTCCCGGACGCGCCAGGTCTTCGGCCTGACACTGGTCATCCATGATCTGGCGAATCGTCTCCGCGCGATCAAATGCGGAGATGCCCGTGGTTGTCCCGCGGCGCGCGTCCACGCTGACCGTGAACCGCGTCCCGAGCAGCGCCGTATTTTCGTGCGTCATCGGCCCCAGTTTGAGTCGTTCGATCGCCGGACGCGTCAAGGTCACGCAGACCAGGCCCCGGCCGTGCGTCACCATAAAGTTGATCGCTTCGGGCGTGGCGCGATCCGCTGCCACAATGAAATCGCCTTCATTTTCGCGGTCTTCGTCGTCGACAACGATGATAATCTTGCCGGCGCGAATGTCATTGATCGCTTCGGCAACGTTGTCAAACAGCCGCTCTTCGCCTTGCTTCAACGTAATGTCAGGCATGCCCTGACCTCCTGTATCGGAAGAATTAGTAGCCATACCGTTCCAGAGCCTCCCAACTTAGTTGTCCGTTTTTCACTTCTCTTCGCCGCTCCACATACTTGCCCAAAATGTCGAATTCAAGGTTGACGCTGCTGCCCGGACGCAACTGGCCCAAGGTGGTTGCGGTCCAGGTCTGGGGAATGATACTCACCTTGAACCTCTCCGCCGCAATGTCATAAGCCGTCAGACTCACACCGTCGATCGCGATGGAGCCCTTCTCGACGACGAGGGCGGCATGCTCGCGCGGATAGGAAAACGTCAGAATCCAGCTTCCTGCAGCCGGCGCGATGCTCTCGCAACGTCCGATTGCGTCCACATGGCCCTGCACGAAATGCCCGCCGAGTCGATCACTTGGTCGCAACGCTAACTCCAAATTGACGCTGTCGCCGCTCTTAAGACTTCCCAATTTGCTCTTCGCCAGCGTCTCGGCAACAGCCGTCGCAGTGAACTGATGGCTTACCCGGCTTATAGACTCCGCAGTCAAACAGACTCCGGAGATCGCTACGGAATCGCCCACGGCTATCTCGCCGGCCAGTTTTGTCGCAATTGTCAAGCGTCGATTGTCGCCCGCGCGCTTCACTTCTTGAAGGGCGCCGATGTCCTGAACTAAGCCGGTAAACATGCTAAGCCTTTGGATAAGCCTCCACCCAAATGTCAGAGCCGCTGGTCGTAACGGAGTGAATCTCAAGATTCAGTGTGTCGCTTATCGACCGCAGCGGTGACGATTCGAAGGCCGCGATTCCGCCTCCTAACAGCCGGGGTGCGATGACCAAGATGACTTTGTCAGCCAGTCGTTCGGTAAGAAACTGACTGAAGATGGTCTTGCCGCCCTCAACCAGGACACTCGCGACACCGTTTCCGGCAGCGGTCCGCAACAGCTCGCGCAGATCGACCTTGTCGCTGCTGCCTTGAATAAGCCAATTCGTGCCAGAACTCACTCCGTCCGTCGCACTCGGCAAGCAAAGCACGGTCCTTTCGCGCCGATCTGGAGCGAACACTTTGAAACGGCAATCAAACTCTGCCCTCGCTGTAACCACAAGTCGCAATGGATCGCTCCCGTGACCATGCGCAGTCAACTCAGGATCATCTTTTCTGATCGTATTCGCCCCGACCACGATGGCATCATGATGGGCGCGCAGTTCGTGGACCCGGCGGCGCGACTCCTCCGACGTAATCCATTTAGAATCCCCTGCCGCGTCAGCGATCTTGCCGTCCAGCGTTTGCGCAATCTTCAGAGTCACAAACGGCAAGCCGGTCTGAACGAATTTCAGGTACGCCTCATTGAGTCGGCGTGCCTTTTCTTCCTCGACGCCGAGGACAATCTCAACGCCCGCGGTTCGCAGGTGATCCAGTCCCGCCCCGTTCACCTGCGGGTTCGGATCGGCCATCGCCACGATCACGCGCCGAATTCCCGCCTGTTCGATGGCATCCACGCACGGCGGCGTCTTTCCGAAATGCGCACAGGGCTCAAGATTGACATACAGGTCGGCGCCCTCTACCGGTTCGCTGGCATGCGCGAGAGCATCAACTTCGGCGTGGCTTTCACCGAAGGCGCGGTGATAACCTTCCCCGATGACCCGGCCATCCTTGACAAGCACAGCACCCACCAAAGGATTAGTTCGCGTCTTACCGCGGCCCATTTCAGCCAGTTTGAGTGCTCGCTGCATGTAGTCGATACTTGGCATAAAAAAACCCGAAGTTACCTTCGGGGTTCAAGGCTGTCACCTGCCGGCATTGACGCAATAGCGCACGACAAGCACACAACCGACCGCGTTTCGCACATGCGTTCGCGATCTGGCCTTCTTCCATCCGGACTTTACCGTCGGCACCGGAGTCTCACCGGTTCTGTCCATTTTTTATGGACTCGCGGGCTTTACCGCCGATCGAGGAATTTCACCTCACCCCGAAGGCACCTAATTCTACCTGTTATACGCAATCAGTCAAGCGCAATCTGCCGCTTTTTTCTTAGAGCTTGTCAACATCCACACTGTAGCGTTTTTCCAGCTCCAGGAGGAATTCATACGAACCGTCGGTGATCAGCCCCTGCCGCCCTGCCTCTTTTAACTTCTTGAGTGCCTCTAACTTATCCGGCACATGACGAAGGAATTTCGGGTCGAGAGTAATTACTGAGCCGAATCCAGAGGACATCGCTTTCTCCCACTCCGGGAACGGTGTCGTCAAGAAGGTCGCCCCGCGATCTATCGCCATATCCATCGTGAGTTTGTGCTCGTGACCGGGACGCCCGCGTTTAACCTGCACGTGCCACGCACGGGCCGTCTGGCGATCGACGAGCCCGTAGGCGTCGAGAATGTAAACCCCCGGCCCGGCGGCAAAGCCGAGATAGCCGATGTTTCCCGCGGAGTAGACGATCCGATAGTCGATCGCATCGCTCAGCCCCTTCAACTCGGCGCCCATCTTCCACCAGACATGCTCTACGGGATCTTCGAACAACGCCCGATATGGCGGATGGTAAAGGTCGTAGTACTGCCGTTCGTCCGCGATATGCACTGCCCGTTGCGGCGGTTTCAGCGGAATGAGAACGAACGCGATTGTCAGCACGAGCAGCGCCACCGCGCCGATCAGCTTGGATTTCTGAGATGTCAGTATCCGATCCGGAAGGTCGTTCAGCAGGATCGCGACGATCAACATTGACGGTAACAAGAAGCGATATCCCATGAAATCACCGCCGAGCCGCACGACATAGATCGTCAAGATTACAGCCTGAAGCAGCATCACGACGCGCGGCACATTCGTGAAGTAAAGCCGCCGCAGCCGCGGGGTGAACAGAATCAGCGCCCCGGCGAGAATCACCGCCCCCAGAAAAACCGGCGAATATCTCCAGAAATGATCGAAGTACACCCAGCCCTGAGACCAGTAAGCGCCTAAACCCTGCTTGGCATAATAAGTGTTAGGAAAAAACTCACCGTAATAGGCCCAGCGGAAAAGATGATACGCTCCGGCAATCAGCGCGATGGGCAGCGTTAGTTGCGCCAAACCCCGCCACAGCGCGCGAGCTTCTTCCGAACGCCTCTTGGCTGTGCTGATCACCCACCTGGCTCCATAGACTGCGTAGAAGACCGGTATCATCAGCACCAGTTCGGGGCGCGTCAGATAAAGCGCCGCCAAGAGTCCGCCGTGAAGATACGGTTTTGTCAGCAGATCATGCCGTTTGTAAGAGATGAAAAACCACGCCATCAGCAGCACAACCAGCGGGAATTCAAGTCCGCTCACTGAGAAATCGCGAAAGCCGCTGTGCGTAAACAGCAGCAGCGCCGCCAACGGAATCGTCACCGGAGCGCCATCCTCGCCGCGATCTTTGAAGAGAATCAGGTACATGGCTGCCAGCGAGATGATCAGGCTGAGAATCAATGCCGCAGCCCGGACGTGAAGTCCGAAGAAGGTCGGAATCGAGATCAGAAACAGCCAGAGTGGGTGAGTAAAGCCTTCGACCCTGTCTCCGACGTTGTATACTAACCCGTCCCCGTTGATCCAGTTCTGCACGTAGCGAAAGGTGATATAGGCGTCTTCGCACGCCCACAGCCGCGTGAACAATGCGTAGAACCCGACGACAAGGAATAGTCCTTTGATGATTTGTTCGGGTCGCAGTTTCATGGCTGGCAGAATAGCAAATCCTGTGATGCCTGACAAGTCGTCATCGCCTCTTATTAATTGCCTGGGAAACTAATGACGCCTATTGTAGTACCTGTATGAAATGACATTTCGGGAGGAAACCGTAATATGTCAACACTCTCCTCGTGGGCAAACCGCGTCACGATCGCCCGCATCGGACTGGTATTCTGGCTCGTTTTCCTCGTTTACGACAACAATCTCTGGGCGCGCTTGCTGGCGGCATTTCTCGCCATCCTGGTCATCGTCGGCGACTGGCTTGACGGCTTTCTCGCTCGCAAGCTGCACCAATCTTCGCAGCTCGGAAGCGTCCTCGATATTGCCGGCGACCGCATCATCGAAACCGTTCTTTGGATTGTTCTCGCCGACCTGGAACTCGTGCCGGTCTGGATACCGATCGCCGTTACATCGCGCGCGATCCTGACGGACAGTATCCGCAACTATCTCCTGAAATACGGCTACACGGCGTTTGGAGATTCAACCATGATGCGCAGCGCGTTCGGGCGCTTCATCACCGGATCGCCGATCATGCGCACCGGCTATGCCGTCCTCAAGGCTTTCACGTTTAGCTGGCTACTCTTGATTTCTGCCTGCGACCGCCTCTGGCATGAACTCCCGTTTCTGACCGAGCGCTTCATCAGCACGAGTTATCTGGTCGGATACATCGCGGCGATCGTGACCGCAGTGATTTGCATCGCTCGAGGTATTCCCCCGATCGTAGAGGGCGCCAAGCTCATTGGCGAATTGGATCGGTCGAAGGCGTGACACCTTCGACCGTTTGTTTCAACAGCAGGAATTCT
Source organism: uncultured Ignavibacteria bacterium (assembly GCA_964584025.1). GTDB lineage: Bacteria > Zixibacteria > MSB-5A5 > CAIYYT01 > CAIYYT01 > JADJGC01. Next base: position 48,405 of record CAZOYE010000016.1, on the reverse strand, counting down.
TCTCGTCCGGCGTGCGCTTCACCGCGATGGTAAATCCTTCGCCGCCGTAGCGGTCCGTGACGAAATCGACATAGATATTGCCCCTCTGAGTAATCATCTGGTACAACCCGGAATCGATATAGGCGTTAATGCCGTTCGATTCCAGCTTCTCTAAACCATCATTGGACTCTTCCAGAGCCATCCCCATTTGGGGACCGCCTCAGCCGGCGCCCTGAAGATAGATGATCAGCGACTTGCCGGTGGCGTGTTCGGATGCCAAAATGCGACTTAACGAGTCGCGAGCGTTGTCAGATACTACAAGCATGAAACCGCATCATCCTTTCTCTTGATTTGATCGGCAAATTGCCAAAACGATGCAAGTTCTTTTGCCCGTCTACCACATTGTGAATGTAAATCCGACACCAAGCGTCTGCTTTACGCGACCCTTCTTGCTGACCTCTTTGTCATACAAAAACTGATTATACAGAAACACCGACATGATCTTGCTCACCGACACCTTCACGGAGTTCTCAAAATTGACGTCGATCGCCTTCCAGAAATTCTCGAACTCCGTGCCCTCAACTTCATCCGACTGCGAGGAGAACAGCGCCTTGTAAAGAGTCAACTTGCCGACGTATTTCACGCGCTGGCCGAGTGTCAATTGCGCATCGGTGACCGATTCCAGACCGCCATCGGTCAACGTCGAGTCGGTTGTCGCCAGGCTGGCCGTGTCGGTGATCACGTTCTTGAACAGCTGCCGCAGCGCCAAACCGAGACGGCTGCTGACTTCGTCCTTGTCCTTCTTATAGAAATTGCGCGCCACACCGGTCGAGTAGGTCAGCTTGAGCGGGTTGAGATAGCGCTTCTTCGGCTGGTAAGAGGCGTCGAGAAATTGACTTTCGAGGCGTAAAGCAAGGTACGGGTCGACTACGAGATTCAAGGGGAATGTCGCCACATTTTCCCAGTCGATCAAGTCGGTCGATTTCTTCGGCTTGCTCCACTGCTTCGACTCTTCGTCCTGGGTCGTCGTCTGACCGTAGGAGAGCTTCAATGTGGACTTGAGGTTGAACTTGTGGCTGAAACGTCTTTCCGCCTTGGCGTTGAGATTGCTCACCCAGGTGAACGTCCCGGCTTCGCCGCCCGTCCATGAATCGCTATAGGCAGTCTGTGCCATCTGGACATCGAAGACCATCGTCTTCTGCCAGCGCAACGCGATGATCGAATCGACGTTGACGGGATTATTCTGCGCCAGAGCCGGCACGGCCAGCGCGATGATCATCAGTGCAAAAAGGGCTCGTCTCATATTCTTCTCCTTACTTGAAATCCATTTCCAGAAGTTGAATCACAAATCGACCATAACAACGAAGGGAGAGTGAAATCTGTTGGCACGGAAGCGTGACTAAATGGCTTAACGCAATTCGTCCTGAAGTTTCTCGAGGGCGCCCGATTCGCCCAGGAGAACCAGCACTTCGTCGGGCTGGAAGACACGGCTTCCCTCGGGCAACAAAGTCGTTTTGGCGGGCATCGTCTGGCGAATCAATACGACCAGCACGTTGTAATCGCGGCGAATGTTCAGGTCGGCCAGTGTCTTCCCCACGAAGCGATCTGGCACGGCCAGCTCAAGAAGCTGCAGGCCTTCGCCAATCTCGATTTGTTCGATGACATTCGGAAAGCGCAATTGATTCGAGACGCGCAGAGCCGTATCGCGTTCCGGAAACACGACCGAGTCGGCGCCGATCAGATCGACGATCTTGCCCTGATCATCCGAAATCGCCTTGACCATGATGTGTTTGACCCCCATCTCTTTCAAATACAGGGTGGCCAGAATCGACACATCGACGCTGGTACCAAGGCTGACGACAACAACGTCGCAACTCGTCAGGTCGAGTTCTTGCAGGGTCTTGCGGTCGGAGGCATCACCGACCACCGCCTGCGTCACGTAGTCTTTGACGTCTTCAATCTTCTCGCTGTCGGTGTCAATGACGATCACATCGTGACCGTTCTTCGCCAGATCGAGGGCGAGAAAATAGCCGAAGCTGCTGAGACCGATTACCGCAAATGAACGCCTTGCCATACTTCTCCCGTGCTCAATAGAACCGATTTATCCCACCGCGCGCAAATGCAAAATCATCATCCGATAATCACACGCCCTTCCGGATAACTGATCCGGCTTGCCGGCCGGGTTCGGCTGATCGCAAGCGCCAGTGTGAGCGGCCCAACACGACCGACAAACATCAGCAACACCAGTGTCACCTTGCTGAGCGGCGCCAGTTTTGGCGTAATCCCGGTTGACAAGCCGACTGTGGCGAACGCCGAAATCGCCTCGAACAATAACTCGACAAACTTCTCTCCCGAAGCTCGATGCCCGACACCGCCGGTCTCAAAAACCTGCAGTAGTAATGCTCCGGCAATCACGATAATCGTCGCCAGAATCGTGAATGTCACCGCTTCGGCCTGCACGAACAAACCGAGGCGCCGCCCGAAAAATACGACTTCGTCGCGGCGCTTGAGCCGCGCTCGCACGATGCCCATCAAAACAGCAAAGGTCGAGGTCTTGATCCCGCCGCCGGTTGATCCCGGCGAGGCGCCGATAAACATCAGGATCATGATGACGAACAGCGTCGCCCCCGACATCGCGCCGATGCTGAGCGTGTTGAAGCCGGCCGTGCGCGGCGATACCGATTGAAAGAGCGAACTGTAGATGCGCTCCGTCCAGCCCATTCCTGCCTGCGCGTTGTTGTATTCCAGAAACCCGATCAAGACCGCGCCGGCCGCGATCAGGAGCATCGACGCTGTAATCACGATGCGCGAATGCGTGGAGAAGCGATAGGGCGGTTGCTTCCAATAACTCGTGCCGCGGATAAAGCCGATTCGCTCCAGGAATAGTCGCCCACGCGATCTGATGAATTGGAAAAGCTCGAGGAACGCGATGAACCCGATACCGCCGAGGATAATCAACCCCATGACCGTGAAATTGACCGTGGCGTTACCGACGTAGCGCTCAAAATTATCGGGATGGAGCGCAAAGCCGGCATTGCAGAATGCGGAAACTCCGTGAAAGATCGACGACCAGATTGCTTCATTGCTGGGCATGTCACGCTCAAAACGCGTATAGAGCAGCAGTGCCCCGACCGCTTCGATAATGAGGCTAATGCTCACAACCGTCCACAGTAGGCCGCGTGGACTCGTTTTGTTGGTCTTGCCCAGGCTCTGCGAGAGCAACGACGAATCCCGCAACGACAGGCGACCTGCAAAGATGTACAGCAGAAATGTCGAGAACGTCATGATCCCGATTCCGCCCAATTGCATCGCCAGCAGAATCACGAATTGACCGGTGCTGGTGAAATAGGTGCCGGTATCGACGACCGTCAATCCGGTTACGCAGGTCGCGGAAGTAATCGTAAATAGCGCGTCAATGAAGCTGATTGACCCCATCGTTGTGCACTGCGGCAGCATGAGAATCAAGGTCATCAAAAGGATGAACCCGGCGAAACTCAGTGCCAGAATCTTCTCCGGCGCCAGCCGTTTGAGTGGCTTAAACGACACCGTGATCGGGCGTGTCAGTTGAATGCGCGGCATAATCGGTGAAGATTAAACAGTGTGATAACGGCAAAGGCAAATGAATTCGAACGACCGCACGATCTACCGCTACCTCGGTGCCCCATCGCTTGCGATGGGAGTTGCGTCGCCACGTAGGTCACATTCCAGATGTCTGTTTTATAACCGGTAGCCCCCCGCAGCGCAGCGAAGGGTGGGTTGCAGCTTAAATCCGCCCTAAGAACTAACAGAAATATAAAAGATCACTTGACAAAACACGCACTCATTCGTTGTTATTAGGTAGGCTGTTTAAGAGGTGGTTCGTGTGGGCTGGCGAAAATCAATGGCATCTGAAGAAACTACTACGAGAGAGACGATTTTCCTTTGTCGTCTCAATCGGCTGTTAAGATCGACTCGAAGATCCCAGCCTCTGCGAACGCCAGAGACGTTACTCGGCGTTTTCCTCGCGGCCTTTCTTGTCGTGCAGTGCTCGGAAAGTCAAGCACCGGTTCCCGATGATCGATACAAGAAGTTCACATTCGAATACGTCAAGATAAATGATCATGAGATATTCAGTACAAGCTACGACCAAGACTGGTTCAACAGCCAGCCTTTGGAAAAGTGTTCAGTTAATGTCGAGTTTACACCAGCACGAGTCCATTATGATGACGTTGACGAACTTCCGTTTAATGACCGAATTTACCTAGAGAATTGGGTGAAGAATCGCTGGGAACCAGAGCCAACGGAAGGCGACCCCCAAGCTCCAAAGTACTCTAATCACGTCTTTTCCATTAACTGGTTCCTCGATGTGGGAGGAAACAAGATGACCAACGTATTTGGCGGCGAAGGCGAGATTATCAGTGACTGCATCTTTGTTTGCACTGGACTGGGTACCAATCAATGTGGGTGGGCTTACGGGAGATCAATAGCGGCCTCAACTCTACTGCATGAATTTGGTCATTACATGGCGGAGTTAACCCACTTTTGTGAACATCTTGAGAACCATACTACGAACCTCACGAGCGTGGGTTGTGTAATGTCAACAATTCATTGCGATGGGGCCACCGACTGGGAACGCATTTGCTCGTGGGAATCAGGCTGCAGCACAAAAGAATGCGGCTGTCGGTGGACTTTGGATGGCTCTGGCAGAAATTCCTTTTGTAACAAGTGCGCAGACAACTTTAAACTCTTATACAGGCCAATCTAGAGCATATCGGCAAGGTGATAGTTCTATGCAGGCTGTCGTGTAACCCTTTTCGAGCGGATTTTGTCTATGATCTACCGAGTTATTCTGACTTTACTGTGGTTTTGTCTGGTGATTGCTATTGGGTATTCTTCGCCTGCGATTGCTCAGGAACTCGTTCTGAAGCTGGCCGCCGACAAACAGCTGTATTCTCGAGGCGAGCCAGTCGGAGTAAAGTTGGTTATCACCAACGCCTCAGACTCTTCTTCTTGTGTACGGTCGTTGCGACCGAATGATCGAGACTTTGAAATACTATTAACGCGTTACTGGGGTGACACTGTCGATTTCACCGGACTGAAATTCGACGACTTCTCCCATGATGCAAGAGTCTGCGTCCAGCCTGCTGAAACTGTCGTGCAAATCATTGACATTTGCTCAACTCATGGTAGAGTGCTTAACTCCGGAGGCCTTATTCCACTTCTCGATCCAGGAACCTACCTATTGAAGTGTGGCTGTCTGACTCCGAGTGGCGAAACTGTTTGGTCCAACTTGACTTCGTTCACTGTCGCCATATCCGAGGTTGACGACAGCACATGGTCAGACTTTGTTAAGATGGACATAACTGAAGATATTCAGGGAACGCGGGCTAACCGAACCGCGGCCTATCTAAAATTCTTGGACCAGCATCCCGGCTCCCCTCAGGGAGCTGCTGTCCTCAGCGCTCTGGGCGCAGTTGATAGGAGTCGAATGAACATCTATGCCTTGAGACTCCTCGAGGAATTTCCGAATTCACCTCTCTGTGGTTTAGCGTACGTTAGATTAAATCTGAGTGTCGAGAGATCAGACTTTGTCAAAGTACTTGAGAAAATGAGCACTGCACATCCAGAAACGCATGCATCCTATCTCGCTTCGCAGCTATTAAGAGACTATTTTGCTAAAGGATCGATTGATGGCGGAATTCTCATGCGGTTATAAGATCGCCATGTTTCGGGGAATCAGAAAAAGTCTTGGCATCGTAAGTCTATACTTCTCTTTGGCGTTGTTTCTCTGTGGTTTTGGTGGATTTAAGCCACTCTACTCTCAGAATCTCGTGCGAGCAATCGTCTCGGATAGCCTTAAAGCAAGGTACTTGGTAGGTGAATTGCAGAGATATGTTCAAACCGTTGGAATTGAGCAAGCGACGTCACCGTCGTCTGAACGAGTCGTCGGACTATCGCCAAGCCCCGTTCGTCATTCAGTGGCATCACTTGTTAACACAAGAATTCTGGATTTTTCTAACAGGGACAAGGTTCTGTTTAACCCGCTTCCGGAGAAGCTTGGTCCCCTGTGGGACTTGCAGATAACTGTGGATTCTCTAATATTGGGACAATCCGAAAGAGCGGCTCTATGCACTTATTGTCTGTATTCTTCCGGCACTCACTGTAACAAGGGTGTAATCAAGTTCAGTTTTGTCAATGGTGAACTCGTTGTCCTCGCAATAGACGGGCTAAGAGAGCTGCTTGATGCTGAAGCTGCACGTATACGACCGACTACGAAACAAGAAAAGAGTGACAGTGCATTACCTACTGATGAGAAGTAGCCTGAAAACACTCGCCGTCATTGCGACATTGCTCGTATCGCAGGCAAATGGTGGACAGCTCCTTAGACCAGTCCCGATCTTCAGTGATCCGGACCTCCTAACCGTGACGCGTCAGTCAATCTGGTCACACGCAAATAAATCAATGTTCTGTCAACCCACTTCCGTTGCGTATGGCTATGCACTCTACAATGACTGGTCTGGCCTCGCGGTAAAGATGGGGATCTACACTGATCCTGGGTGGTCCAGACTAATCGTTGTAATTGACAATACAATCCAAATGGATCCTCTGCAAGTTATCGGAATTGCAGACTACGGACCCGGGTTTGGCCAATTCAAGAGACCGGTTGCAGTCGTTGTATCGAATGAAGTGTACACGAATTATTCACCCCCTCACTTTTCCAACTTTTTCAATTTCTACGTCGCAGACCGTGAGAATGACAGAATCACTCATGTGAAGTATGAGTTTTACCCGAATGAAACCATGCAAGTGGTTCGAGAGATCGAGGACTATCGGCTATACAGGCCTGAAGATATAGACAACGACAACCGAGGTACCTGGAACACCGATGATGATGACGTTATCTGGGCAGTCACGGGCACTGATAGATTGGTGGGGTATGTAGCATCAACTGGTTCCAATGTTGCCGCCTATGGTGGTTCAGGGAGCGGTAATGGGCAGTTTCTCTCACCAATTGCGGTCGCAGTTGGAATTACTCCGCTCTCGCACAATGAGAACAACAACATCATTTATGTCGTAGACAGAGGCAACTCTCGCATTGTTCAAATCCTGTGGACTGGTTCGCAATTCCAATGGATCGAAGAGTGGAGGAACCAATATGCAGGATATGTAACTGATATTGACGTCGACTACTTTGGACAAATCTGGGCGACGACCAACCAAGCTACAGTTCTGAAGTTTACATCTGGCCTCGAGCCAATCGGCATTTATGCACCAATCGCAGAACCCGACCGGCTTGATCATCCGAATAGCATCTGTGACGGTGGCGGATATGCTGGCTGGATGAACACCTCAATCACGGAATCATGGGACGACGACTCTGGGGTTCGATACTATATTGGCGGTACTCAAATAAACGACCTCAATGCCAGAGCCCAGGGTGAAGCTGGAAATTGTCAGGTAATCATTACCTTCAGCTTGGCAGAGTACAGCATGGTGGATGTTATCATTCGCAATATGAGTGGAACAATCGTCAGAACACTCCGCGAGGATGAGCCTCTTGCATCAGCCGTACAGTCCATCATTTGGGATGCCAGGAACAACAGCGGGCAGAATGTTCCTGCAGGGGAGTACCAGGTTCAGGTGTCAGCATTAGCGATGTTTCGAGAGTCCTATTTGGATCTGGGTGACACCAAGCAGGATGTCGTCAGTGTTTGCGATGCGACTGGGTGCACGTTTCTGGTTGGTGATGCCGACGGGAATGGCCTATATACTATTTCTGACGCGGTCTATTTGATAACCTATATCTTCGGCGGCGGTCCTGCTCCGGCGCCACATGCATTAGGATCTGGTGATGCTGATTGCTCGATGACCGTCACCATATCTGATTGTATCAAGCTAATCGATTTCGTGTTTGCAGGAGGACCTCCCCCGGGAGACAGCGACGGATTTCCTCCCGCAGACTGCGAGTGTAGCGATTACTAACCAGTAATCCCCCTTCTGCTGACATTCCGAGTTGGCTACCTACTAAGACACTTTCGTCCGCAATGCTCCCCTACTCCCCAAACCCCGGCACGAAATTGCCGTTCTTGTAGATCACTTCTCCGTCGCCAATGATCTCGCCGCCGTTCTTGAGATTGCACACCATGTCCCAATGCAGGCCGGATTGATTCGTGCCGCCGGCTTCGTAAATCGAGTTGCCGACTGCCAGATGGCAAGTACCGCCGATCTTCTCGTCGAAGAGAATGTTCTTCGAGAAGGTCTGGATATGGTAGTTCGTTCCGATCGCAAACTCACCGACCCGCTTGGCGCCCTCGTCCATTTCGAGCATCTTGCGCAGGTACTCGACATTCTTGTCGGCGCTGAAGTCAGTCACGACGCCGTCTTTGAAATGCAGCCGGACATTCTCCACCTCGCGGCCGCCGTAGCACGCCGGATAGGTGTAGGTGATCACGCCATTGGTCGAGTCTTCCAGAGGAGATGTAAACACCTCCCCATCCGGGAAATTCTCTTTGCCGTCGCAGTTGATCCACTTGCGTCCAGCGACCTTCATCCTCAAATCGGTGTCGGCGCTCTTGACGTGAATTTCCGAGAGCTTGTTCAGCCGCTCGCACAGCTTCGCCTGCTGGGCCGAAATCTTCAACCAGTGACTCACCGGATCGTCGGTGTCGCAGTAACCTGCCGAGTAAACGAAATCCTCAAAATCGGTCAGCGACTTGGCGGCTTCCTGCGCATCCGCTGCACCGGGATAAAGCGTCCCGCACCAGCGCAGCGAACCGTCGGCTACGCGATTGAAAAAGATCTGCAGGTAGTCTTTGCGCGAGGCCTGCGTCTTGGCCTGCCGCTGCGGATCGATATTGCTCATGAACTTGGTGTTCTCGGAGCACCAGACATGCAGGTAGGCGTCGATCTGCTTGACCTCTTCCTTATCGAGTGGGTGCATAAACGTTAACTGCTCTTCGTCCGCCTCCTTGAAGAACGTCTCCGAAAGCGCTTCGCTCGAAAACCGCACAAACGGATGCGCCCCCTTGCGCAGCGCCAGGCGAAAGACTTCGCGAATCAGCGGCAGCGCTTGGTACGGCCCGCGTATCTGGAAATAGTCGCCCTTCTTGATCGACAGCGAGTAGTCGACCATAACACTCGCCAGCTTACCAACCCGTGGATCCATTGTTCACCTCAATCGAAACAGATTATTGTCATCCCTGTAGGTCCGAACCCCCGTGGTTCGGACTGCTTTCCCATTCTGCCCGCTCATCCCTATTGGTCAGGAGCGTGCAATATATTGGACGAATCCTGCAAGTCAAATCACTCGAATCGCCTGCCCGACCCGGATTTCGCTCACGACAAGCTTGCGTACGGGTTTTAAACTGTGCAGTTTCAGATACTTACTGCTTTGTTGAAGAATCATCCTCGTTCGGCATGATTTTGACACTATAGTTGTCCGGCAAAGTGGCTTTTGGTGAATTTAGGTTAAAATCAATGCCATTTGTCAGGAATTGGATTCAAGACCGAACCATGAAACAAAACGCGGTGTATAAGCGTTGTAAATGAAGAGGATAGCAGGCCACGTTTAATCCAGCACTCGCCGGCCCGAAGCAGAAAATGTACCATTGTGGAGATAAAATCATGCGACCACATCACGGAGGAACAACCCATGAAAACTGAGTTGCGCGTCCGCATCTACGCACTCATGCTCGCGATCGTCGCGATGAGCGTCATTTGGATTGTCGGATCGGGCGACGCCGCTCAGTCCACGCTCCAAAACGTCGTCTATGGCAATAACGTCTACGCGCAGGCGACCACCGGCAGTCCCAGGACCACCGAGAATGCGCCCTCACAACGCCATTCGATCGCTTATTACACCAAGATGATGGCCGACATCGCCTACCGAATCCATTCGCGCTACATGGAAGATGTCGATCCGGAGAGTCTGATTGAGGCCGGTATCGAAGGCATGCTCTCGAACCTGGACCCCTACAGCGTCGTGCTCAAGCCGAAATCGTATGAATCGCTGATGGAGAACACCCACGGCAAATACGAGGGCGTCGGGATGCAAATCGACCTCCGCGACGAGCGGGTGACGATTATCGCCCCGATGGAAGGCACTCCCGCCTGGCGGATGGGGTTCCGCGCCGGCGACAAGATCATGAAAATCGACACTGTCTCGACCGAGGGCATGAAGACCGACGAAGCCGCCAACCTGATGCGCGGACCGGCCGGTTCCAAGGTCAAACTGACGATTCAGCGCCCCGGTATCGACTACCCCCTGGAGTATGACGTTGAGCGCGCTGTCATCGAACTGCATTCCGTGCGCTATTACGGCATGGTTCAGCCCGGCATCGGCTACGTCCGCATCGACAAGTTTGCGGAGACCACGACGGATGAACTCAAAGCCGCGATTCTCGACATGAAGGAAAACATGGGGATGGAGTCGCTGGTATTTGACCTCCGCTCTAATGGCGGCGGCCTGCTCGATCAGGCGATCACCGTTGCCAACCTGTTCCTGCCGAAAGACAAGTTGATTGTATACACTCAAGGCAAGTATCCGACTTCACAGTCCAAGTACTTCTCGAAGGAAGAGCCGATCTTCCCGGACGGCGATCTCGTCGTTCTGGTGAATGGCGGTACGGCCTCGGCATCTGAAATCGTCTCGGGCGCTCTGCAGGATTGGGATCGCGGCGTGGTCGTTGGCAATACGACCTTCGGCAAAGGACTTGTTCAGCAGATCTTCGGCGGCCAGAACGGCGAAGCTGCGCTCAAGTTGACGACGGCCAAGTACTATATCCCTTCCGGCCGCTGTATTCAAAAGCCGGAACGCGCCAAGAAGAACTGGCATCCGGAAACCGAAGAAGAGATCACGCTCGAAGAGAAGAGTGATGAAGCTGCTGGAGGCGAAGTCTACCAGACCGCCGGTGGACGGCGCGTGGTGGGCGGTGGCGGCGTAATTCCTGATGTTATCGTCGAAGACGAGACCTGGAAGCCGATCGAATACAATCTGGTCCGCAAGAACATGTTCTTCGAATTCGCGATCGATTACACAACCGCGCATCAGAACTTCCCGAAGAACTTCGAAGTCACCGACCAGCTCGTCGCTGAATTCCGGAAATATATCAAAGACAAGAATTTCGATTACAAAACGGCCCTGGAACTCGACCTCGAAAAGTTCGAGGAGACTGCGCGGGAGATGAAGAAGGAAAATCTCTTTGCGGCCGACGTCGCCCAGATGAAGGCGTTAATCGAAGCCGAAAAAGCCAAGGACTTCGATGAGTCGCTGCCGTATATCAAGCAGTCAATCAAGCGCGAGATCCTGCGCAAGGAATATGGCGAGAAAGGTATCTACGAGGAAATCACCCTCAAGGAAGACCCGCACGTCAAGCAGGCGCTCGATCTGCTCAAAGACAAGACCAAGTACGGTACGTTGCTGAAGCCCGTGGCGAAGAAGGACCAGGGCTAAGGCGATTAAACCACGATCAAGACTGCTGCAAGACAAGGGCGGCCGCTATCGCGGCCGCCCTTTCTTTTTGTGCCGGGCGTTTTCTCGATTTGACAGCGAACCTTTAACTTCTAAATTCGACAATAGTACACATGGAGGTGGATCAATTGGGTCGACTTAAAACCGCAATCATTGTTACCCTGATCGCGCTGGCCGGCGCTTCACTCGCCTGGCAGGCACTGGCACAATCGACGACGAAATCAAAACCCGCCAAGGAGCGCTCGATCGCCTATTGGAGCAAGTTGCTTTCCGACATGGCGCTCTCGATTCGCGAAAGCTACATGGAGGAAGTCGGCAGCGATCAGTTGTTCAATGATGCCGCCGACGGTATGCTCTCGAACCTCGACCCGTACAGCGTCCTGATGACCACCGAAGACTACAACTCGCTCAAGGAAAGCACGGCCGGACGCTACGAGGGGATCGGCATCGACATCGATGTCCGCAACGGCGAGGTCACGGTCATTGCCCCGCTGGAAGGCACCCCGGCGGCCCGTCTCGGCTTCCGCCCGGGCGACCGGATAGTCAAAATCGACGATGTCGCGACGGCGGCTCTCAACACTGCCGAAATCAACCGTCTCGTGCGCGGCAAGGCGGGCTCGCGTGTCAAGCTCACCGTCGAGCGCCCCGGGTTCGATTTCCCGATGGACTACTGGGTCGAGCGCGCCGTCATCGAAGTCCACCCCGTTCGCTTCGCCGGAATGGTCAGCCCGACTACCGGTTATGTCCGCATTGCCAAGTTCGGCGAAGGTACCGATATCGAAATGCGTGAAGCCCTCCGAAGCCTGCAAAACAAGGGACTCAAGTCGTTGATTCTCGACCTGCGTTCCAACGGCGGAGGCTTGCTCGACCAGGCGGTCGCGACCGCGAATCTGTTCCTCCCGAAAGATCGCCTGATCGTTTATACCCAGGGGAAGTCCGCCACAGCGCTGCGACGCTACGAAACTCCGAATGAACCGCTCTTTCCGGCGGGCGAGCTGGTCGTTCTCGTTGATTCCGGAACCGCCTCGGCCGCCGAAATTGTCGCGGGCGCCATTCAGGATTGGGATCGCGGCGTCATCCTCGGCCACGCTACTTACGGGAAGGGACTGGTGCAGAACGTCTTTGAGATGCCCGGCGGCGGTCATGCGCTGAAGTTGACGACCTCGAAGTACTTCATACCTTCGGGCCGATCGATCCAACGTCCCGAACGATCGCACAAGAACGGCGAGATCTCCACCGTCGATCTGGAAAATCGCAAGGCATACAAGACGAGCAACGGTCGCCGCGTTTACGGCGGCGGCGGTATCGCCCCCGACGTTGCGTCGATCGCAGAACAGCTCAATCCGATCGAATTCAACCTCACGCGTGAAAACCTCTTCTTTCAGTTCGCTGTCAGTTACGCGGCCAGGAACGACGGCGTCTCGCGCGATTTCGTGGTCAACGACGCGCTGCTGGAGGAATTCCGCCGCTACGTTGAGGGAAAGAGCTTCGCCTACGCCACGAATCTCGAACATCTTGTCAGCGAGCTCGAAGCAACCGCCGACTCAGAGCGCAAAGCCGCCGTTCTCGCTAAAGACCTGCTCTCGTTGCGAAAAGCGATCGAGCGCGAGAAGCAACACGACTTCGAAAGTTCGCGTGACTACATCAGGCAGATGCTCCGCCGTGAAATTCTCCACGCCAAATTCGGCGAGTCCGGCGTCTATGAGCAGATCATTACCCGCGAAGACCCGGTCGTTCTGCAGGCGCTCGCCCTGATCAAAGATCGCGGCAAATACAATTCTCTGTTGAAGTAGCGGCTACCACTCTCCACCGTAGGGGTCGGGTCTGCCTACCCTTCACCTCGACCT
>CAZOYE010000016.1:0-35030 GCA_964584025.1 uncultured Ignavibacteria bacterium | reverse complement strand
CCCTACGCAACAAAGACCTCAGCACTTTGCAGTGTCATTGCGAGGAGCGAACGAACCATAATTTTTCACACCTTGAACCACCGCGACGAAGCAATCTAAAGACAGGCACACCGTAGGGGTCGGATTTGCCAACCCAAAATCATCCATGCGCTACAATCCGGGCAGGCAAACCCGGCCCCTACGCAACCTTCTCCCTCTTCCCTTGCACTTCAAAAGCAATTCCCTAAATTCCGTTTGATGTACAAATCTATCGCGAAATATTACGACCTGCTCGGCTGGGACGAATTTCATGCGATCGCTCTGCCCCGTCTCAAACCGCTGTTGATCGACAATGGCAGCAAAACCTACCTCGATCTGGCCTGCGGTACGGGAATGCTCGCCTGCAGCGTCGCCACGATGGGGCTCGAAGTGGTCGGGCTCGACAAGTCGCGCGACATGCTCAAGATGGCCGCGCACCGGATGCGTCTCTATCGCGGCGCAAACAAGCCCACGATCATTTACGGCGATATGACCCGCTTCAATCTCCACCGGCAATTTGACGCCGTCGGCTGCTTCTTCGATGCCGCGAATCACATCGTCGACCCGGAGCGGTTCGAGATGTTTATCTCCTCCGCTGCCGCGCACGTCAAGTCGGGCGGTTTCTTTATGTTCGATGTCAACACGCCCATCGGCCTGAATTGCTGGGACGCCCTGCTCTTCACCCGCGAAGGTCAGCACGCCGTCATGATGAAAGGCGAGTACGAACGCAGCACGCGCCTGGCATCGATCACGATCCATGGTTTCGTGCGGCTCCCGGGCGGCAAGGTCGACAAATTCCGGGAGACCTTCCACGAACGGGGCTATACGCATACCCAGATCATGTCGTTGTTGCGGCGCAGCGGGTTCAGCAGGATCACCGCCATCCCACAAAATCCGGAGCGCACGTTGCGCAATGCCCACCGCGTGTTTTACACCGCGTACAAAAGGTAGAGAAAGGCTGATCGTTATGTTGAAATTGACCGAAGCTGAACTAGTCGCTGCCGCCCAGGCGATGCTGCGCAACGCCTACGCGCCTTACTCGCACTTTCGGGTCGGCGCCGCGCTCGAAACCAAACGCTTTCTCTACACCGGCGCCAACGTCGAAAACCGCTCTTACGGCTTGACAATCTGCGCCGAACGCACTGCCGTCGTCGCGGCAGTCACGAACCGGGAGTTGAAGTTCCAGCGCCTGGCAATCGCATCGGCGCTGGATGATTTTATCACGCCCTGCGGCGCCTGCTTACAGGTCCTTTCCGAGTTCTGCGACGACCTGCCGATCCTGCTTGTCAATCGCAGTGGCCGTGTGCGGCGTTCATCTCTCAAGAAGCTCTATCCGGAACCGTTTGTATTCCAGCGCAAATCGGCAAAAAAGTGATACACTCGGCTCCCGTGAGCAGTAACATTGTCAGCAGAGGAGGAAAACTCATCAATGTCTGACCCCCAGCGGCGCGATGATTTTCGCGGCCGCATTCGCAACGATATCGACCTGGCCGGCTACATCGATGCGGCGTTGCTAAAGACCGAGGTTTCGCGCGCAGAAATCGAAGCTCTTTGTCGTGAAGCCGCGGAAATGCATTACAAAGCGGTGTTCGTCAATCCAGCCTATACCGCGCTCTGTGCCAGGCTGCTCAAAGGCAGCGGCGTCCGCGTCGGCTCGGTTGCCGGTTTCCCGCTCGGTGCCACGACAACGGAAGTCAAGGTCTACGAAGCTCAGGAAGGCGAGAACCACGGCGCCGAGGAAGTCGACATGGTCGCCAACGTCGGTGCAATCAAGTCGGGCGATTGGGCGCTGTTCGAAAAAGACGTGGCGGGAGTGCGCAAGGCGCTGTCGCGAAATACCGTCCTGAAAGTCATTCTCGAGTGCACGCTCCTCACGGGAGAGGAAAAAATCTCTGCCGCCACGATCGCGGCCGACTGCGGCGTCGATTTCGTCAAGACCTCGACCGGCATGTTCGGTCAGGCAACTGTGGAGGACGTCGCGCTCTTGTTTGAGACGGTCGGCAGCCGCACCGGCGTCAAGGCTTCCGGCGGCATCCGGACGCTGCAGCAGGCGCTGGCGATGATTGAAGCGGGAGCCTCGCGCATCGGAACCTCTTCCGGCGTGACCATCTTAAAGGAATTGCGTAATCGCAAATGAGATCAATCTACCAATTACTTGCCGCCAAGCGCGACAAGCAGGCTCTCACGGCGGAAGAAATCACCTGGCTCGTCGAGCAGTACACTGACGGCAAGCTCGCCGACTACCAGATGTCGGCCTTCCTGATGGCAGCATTCATCAATGGGCTTTCGGCGTCGGAGACTAGCGCGCTCACTTCCGCGATGCTGCGCTCCGGCGACACCGTTGAAGTCAGCGGCCTCGACCGGCCCATGATCGACAAGCACTCGACCGGCGGCGTCGGCGATAAACTCAGCCTGACGCTTTCACCGCTGCTGGCGAATTGCGGTATCGCCGTCGGAATGTTCTCCGGGCGCGGCCTCGGCCACACCGGCGGCACACTCGACAAACTCGAATCAATCCCGGGCATGAAGGTGTTTCACTCGCCCGAGGAATTCGGCGCGCTCGTTCGTGATCACTACTTTGCCATCTCGGGACAAACCGCCCGGATTGCCCCCGCCGACAAGAAAATCTACGCCCTGCGCGACGCCACCGGCACGGTCGAATCGATCCCCTTGATTGTCGCGAGCATCATGTCCAAGAAGCTGGCGCTTAAATCGAACGGCATTGTCTTCGATGTCAAAGCCGGATCCGGCGCGTTTATGAAAAGCCAGGATGCGGCTCTCGATCTCGCGCGGGCGCTGATCGAAGTCGCCGGAGCCCACAGTCTGCCGGCGCGCGCCGTGATTACCAATATGAACCAACCGACCGGCCGCATGATCGGAAATTGGTTGGAGATTATCGAGACTGTCGAAGTCCTGAAAGGCGAAGGGCCGCAAGACACCGTGAGACTGACTCTCGAAATCGGCTCGCAGATGCTCAAAGTTGCCGGGCTCAGCGATTCTGCCTGCTCAATCCAGGGCAACATTTCGCAACGGCTGGCCAGCGGTGAGTGCTATGAGACTTTCTGCCGTTACGTCCGCGCTTGCGGCGGCGATACGAAGACTCTGGAGCAGCCGCGCAAGCGGCTCGAATCGGCGCATAAGGTGGTTGTTGAATCGCCGCGCGCGGGATATATTGCTGCGATTGACACCGGGCGGCTCGGCCAACTAACCGTTCGCATGGGCGCCGGCAGGCAGGCGGTCACTGATGCCGTCGATCATCTCGCCGGTATCGAGTTACTGGCCGCCGTTGGTGACCCGATCGAACCCGGAATGCCGTTGGCGATCGGCTATGCCACGGACGAAGCGCGACTCGCTGATTTTGCGGCCGCGTATCTCGAGTCCGTCAAAATCACCGCGTCGCCGCCGGAACGAGCCAAGTTGGTGTTGGCACGGATGTAAGATGTCCGCCAAGCGCGAAGAACGACCTTATCTGGGAGTGATGTTCAAGTGCTGCCACGTTTACAGCCGCATTTACATCAACAAGCAGGGGACGGCGTTTGTCGGCTGGTGCCCGCGCTGCGCCAAGCCGATGCGCATCAAAATTTCACCCGACGGGACGGATTCCCGATTCTTCGAAGCGACTTAGTTTGATGAAAAGATATCGTGCCAAAATCGTCATCGTCCCCCTCGGCGATGTCGACTATTTTCAAATCAATAAACTCTCGACGGCGCTCTCGAGCCGGTTCGGTCACTCTGTCGACATCCTGCAGGGTATCAAAGTGCCGAACGAAGCATACGATGTCATCAAGGGCCAGTATTTCTCGACGATGATCCTGCAGAAACTCGAGCTGCTCAAGGCCAGCGATAAAGAAAAGATTCTCGGCATCATCGAAGACGACATCTACAACACACGTCACCACGTTCTCGTCAGCGACACCGATCCGGTGGGCGCGACGGGCTTAGTCTCGCTCTACCAGCTCAAGCAGCAGTTCTACGGACTGCCCGACGACGAGAAGCTCATTTACCACCGCCTGGTGAAAGAAGCGACCCGCGTTGTTGGCATGCTCTTTTCGATCCCGCAATGCCGCAACCCGCGCTGCGTGATGTTCAACTCCGACGAGATGTTTGACATCGATCAAAAGTCCGAAAAATTCTGCGATATCTGCAAGCGCACATACATGAAGGTGATGTAGCATGCTCTCGGTCGCCCAGGTGCTCGATCAGCTCCGCTCCGACCGCAGTTTCATGGACAACGTCACTAAGTGGCATGTCCAGCAACCCCGCGCCGGGCAGTATGTCGATTTCCCGTCTGCCGTTCCGCAGGTGCTTCGCGGCGTTCTCGAGAAGCGCGGCATCCACCGTCTTTACTCGCATCAGGCGGAGGTTTTCGAGCACGTCAACGCCGGCCGCAGCGTTACGGTCGTAACGCCGACGGCCTCGGGCAAAACGCTCTGCTACAATCTGCCGATTCTTTCGCGCATGATCGCCGAGCCGGAAACGCGCGCGCTCTACCTTTTCCCCACCAAGGCGCTTTCGCAGGATCAGATGACCGAATTGCACGAGGTCATCAATGATCTCGGTCTCGAAATCAATACCTATACATTTGACGGCGACACCCCCGCCGAGGTGCGCCGCAAGGTGCGCAAAGCCGGGCATATCGTCGTCACCAATCCGGACATGCTTCATTCCGGCGTGCTGCCGCATCACACCAAGTGGATCAAGCTGTTTGAAAATCTGAAGTACATTGTAATCGACGAAGTGCACACCTATCGCGGCGTCTTCGGTTCGCATTTGGCGAATGTCCTACGGCGCCTGGAGCGCATCTGCAAGTTCTATGGATCAAACCCGCAGTTCATCTGCTGTTCGGCGACCATTCGCAATCCCAAGGAGCTTGCGGAACAGCTCACCGGCCAGCCGATGGAATTGGTGAACAACAACGGCGCGCCCGCAGGTGAGAAGCACTTCATCTTCTACAACCCGCCGGTGATCAACCAGCAGCTCGGCATTCGCAAGTCGTCGTTGCTCGAGGCCGGTCGCGTCGCGCAGCGCTTCATCGCCAACCGGATTCAAAGCATCGTGTTCGTGCCCTACCGCCTCAACGTCGAATTGCTGCTGACCTATTTGCGCCGTGACTGCCCCGGCGTGCGCATCGAAGGCTATCGCGGCGGCTATCTGCCCAACGAACGACGTGACATCGAGCACAATCTGCGCAACGGTAACATCACTGCCGTCGTGTCGACCAACGCGCTTGAACTCGGCATCGACATCGGCTCGCTCGACGTTTCGATTATCTGCGGGTACCCGGGCACTGTGGCTTCGACGCGCCAGCAGGCGGGACGCGCCGGGCGCAAAAACACGGTGAGCATCTCGATCATGATCGCCTCCAGCTCGGCGCTGAATCAATACGTCGTG
Organism: uncultured Ignavibacteria bacterium; assembly: GCA_964584025.1. GTDB lineage: Bacteria > Zixibacteria > MSB-5A5 > CAIYYT01 > CAIYYT01 > JADJGC01. The sequence continues at coordinate 29,621 of CAZOYE010000016.1, read as the reverse complement.
GCTCATCCCGATTACTTCTTCGAAGCTCCACCCGAAATGGGCGTGATCGACCCCAATAACTTCGTTATCCTGACTTCGCATCTCAAGTGCGGCGCCTTCGAACTGCCGTTTCATCAGGAAGAAGTGATGGGTGTGCAAACGACCGCAGAAATTCTCGAATACTTGCAGAGCCGCGGCGTCCTGCGCTTTTCCGCCAATCGCTGGCATTGGTCGTCGGAGATCTATCCGGCTACCGAGGTGTCGTTACGCTCCGCCTCACCCGACAATTTCGTGATTCTCAACACGTCCGATAACAATCGCGTCATCGGCGAAGTCGACTATTTTTCCGCGCCGATGCTTCTGCACCCGGAAGCGATCTATATCCACCTCGGCAATCAGTTCCAGGTCGAAAAGCTCGATTGGGAAGGCAAGAAGGCCTACGTCAAGGAAGACAAGGTCGACTACTACACCGATGCCGAGACGAAGGCCGACTTGAAAGTGATCGAAATCAATGATACCGCGGGCGACACGAATTGGGGCGAGGTCTCGATCACAAACGTGACCGTGCTCTTCAAGAAGATCAAGTTTGAGACCCACGAAAATGTCGGTTCCGGTAAACTCTCGCTTCCTGAAATCGAGATGCACACGACTTCATTCTGGCACGAGTATGCGGAAGACATCGGCGAGCAGCTCGGCTTTGGCCGCGCCAATCTGGGTTCGGCATTGCGAGGTATGGCGAACGTTCTCGGTATCGTCGCTCCCCTCTATCTGATGTGCGACGCGCGCGACTTGCGGTCTGTATCGCAGGTGAAGTCGGCGTTTACGGAGAAACCGACGATTTACATTTACGAGTCGGTGCCCGGCGGCGTCGGCTATGCACAGAAACTGTTCCGTGTCGCACCCGAGATCTTTTCGGCGGCCATTCAGTTGATCAAAGACTGTCCCTGCAAGACTGGATGCCCATCCTGTGTCGGTCCCGAAATCGAGGTTGGCCGCGAAGGCAAACAGAATACCTCTCTGCTCCTCGACCACGCTCTCAACTCCGTGACGTCAGTCGCGTAATCACCAATTCCGTAGCCCACCCGTAGCGTCAGCGTAGGGTGGGGCAATGTCATTGCGAGGAGCGAACGGAACCTATTCAGCCACAACTCACTCAACCGCGACGAAGCAATCTCGTCTTCGCACGCACCGTAGGGGTCGGGTCTGCCTACCCATCGCCGCAGCAGGATGCTAATCGCGGGCAGGCAAACCCAGCCCCTACGCCGATGACTCCCGCGCAGCCCGAAGGTGTCATTGCGAGGAGCGAACGAAACTTTTTCTCCGGCTACTCACCTGACCGCGACGAAGCAATCTCGTTTTCGCAAGCCATTGTCCGTTGCGGCAGGTCTTCCGTCGCAGCGCCCACACAACTTGTCGATGCCGATGCCATTGCGCGCGAGAACGGGCGGCGTGCCGCCTGCCTTACTTCCCACTTGCGATTTCAAGCTCAATCTTTTTCCTTCAAGCGCTGACTATTTCAACGAACTCATCTGGAGGACGCCATGAACCCTCGCATTCAGATTGCCGTCATTACCATGCTGGTTGCGCTTTTCGCAACACCCGTTTTCGCCGGCCTCAAACCCGCGACCCATTCCGGCTTCTACATCGGCTTTGGTCTTGGCTGGGGCAGCCTTAAGGTTGAACTGGAAGACGACTACGATGATGACGTCAACTACATCACCGACGCGCAAGACGGTGGCGCCGGCTATTTCCGCCTTGGCGGCGCCCTGAGCAACAAACTTCTGCTCGGCGTCGAAGCCAATTCCTGGGTCAAGGACTACGAAGTCGAAATCGGCAGCAGTACTTTTGACGCCCGCGTTACTGTGAGCAATCTCGCTATCGCTTTGACCTATTATCCAACTGAGTATTTCTTCCTCAAGGGTGGCCCGGCCTTTGCCCAATCGGAGTTGGAGTTCGAGGTTCCCGATTCTCCGTTTAGCGGCACGGTCGAAGACGAAGGCGCCGGCCTGATGCTTGGCGCGGGCGGAGAACTTCGCTTGACCCGTCGCTTCGCGATTGTGCCGTCGGCACAGTGGTTCTATCAGAAGTTTGACGAGTACAAGGTCAACGTCTTCTCGCTGACCCTCGGTGTTGGCTGGTTCTGGTAATCGTCTCACAATTCGCCTATTCGATCAATCGTAGGTCAGGATCCCCGCGATCCTGACGACACTCCACACAACCGCCCCAGGTAGGGTAGACATTCCTGTCTGCCACCTCCACAACGACAGACAAGAATGTCTATATCCTACCTTGATGAAATCGTCCACCCCCAATGCAAAGCGCCCCGTCTCCCGACGGGGCGCTAAGTCTTCACTTGTGTTGGCGAATTTTCGCTTTCTGCTTCTTTCGAATACAGTTCGGGAAAATTACTTCAGCATCAGCATCTTCTTCGTCGCGGCGAAGTCACCCGCATTCAACTTGTAGAAGTAGACGCCTGACGCTACGGTCCGGCCGGTAAAATCAGTGCCATCCCAGGTGATGGTCTGATATCCCGCGCGCAGATCGCCGGCAACGAGAGTCTTCACATGCTGGCCGAGCACATTGTAAATCGCGAGATTTACCTTGGCCGCGACCGGCAGAGCGAAGCTGATCTGCGTTGACGGATTGAACGGGTTCGGCACGTTCTGCGACAAAGCAAACTCCGTCGGCAGCGCCAGACCCGGAGTCCGGGCGGCGAGGCTGACCTGTCCACCGACGAATTCGGGGGTCAGATCGCGCACGTGCGGTACGCCGTCGATGTACTCGTTGTAGACGAACATCAGTTCGTGACCCGGATCAACTTCCGTAAAGGTGCCGATCTCGATTGACTGCAGGCTGAGATCGTCCAAACGGAAATGAAGATTGGCCACGTTGTTGCCGCCGTTAGCGGCCGGCTTCAAGTACGGGTTCTGCTGCGGAGCATGCACCATCTTGACCAATCCGATTGTCACACGATTCGCGTCGCTGTCGATATTGGCGATTTTCACGTCAAAATCGGCGACCGCGGTGTTCTCGAATGAAACCTGAGTCAAGGTCACGCCCGCGGAGTAGGTCAGCGGAATATCCATTGCCGCCAATTCCTCATCGTGGCTAATCAAAATCGGAATCACAAATTCCGATTCTGAAATGAACGAGGCCTCTCCAACACGGAACACATCCCGGTTACCGGCGTCCTTTGCCAGCAAGGCCGGCATGACGAGTAATGAAAGTGCGAGCACCAGCGTAATAAAACGCTTCATCCAGAATCACCCCCTCACAGGGTTAGGGTTAAGGGTTTGCTGGTTTCTGTTACTCATAGAAAAACACTTTGGTCCTTGGTCTAACCGCCGAAATGGCAGTGTGCTCAGTAAATCTTTGAAATGTGCGAAGTCAGCTATGTTTTGTGCGGTGACGGGTGGAGAGGATTCCCGCTCGTTCACAATGTACGAGCCGCCGAAATTCTTGTCAACTCTTTTTATCCGAACCCCAATGCCTTACGGGCATCCTCGGACATCTTGTCCGGCGTCCACAACGGATCCCAGACGATGTTGACTGTGGCGCCTTTGATGCCTTCCAATTGCATCAGTCGCGCGTGTATATCATCCCTGATCATCCCGGACATCGAGCAACCGGGAGCCGTCAACGTGAAGTCGACCTCGACGTTGTCGTCGTCAATCCGAACCGCATAGACCAACCCCAGATCGACGATATTCACCGGAATCTCCGGATCGTAACATTCGCGCAAGGCTTCCATGACGGTTTCGTGGCTGATCAACGGGTCTCCCATTACCTCGGCAGTGCTTGTCCGGCTCGTATGCCGTTCTTACTTCCCAATCTTACAACAGATGACACGTTACCGCGTTCCGTACACTTTAACGATTTCTCGCGCCGTTTTCGGAAATTGAGCCGCGTTCGTGACCTGCCGGTTCGTAGTCAATGGTTTCGCTTTCTGCGCTTGTTCTACCGATCAGAGTTTGCCCGGTTTCAAGTTTTTTTCAGGGAGCGAAGATTGAACATCAAGGGGGACTTTCTGACGTAAGCAGGCCACCCATCGAACAATTGAGGCGATCGATTTAACGGAGAGCCAGTCCGCCAAGGAACCTGGCCGCCTCGTAGCAGTCATTGCCCCTCATATCAAATCGCTTCAAGGTCAACCGATCAAGTTCGGAAACGGGATAGCTGACGCCACCAATCCGCGTCGTAAACCCAAGCTGGTAACCAACTTCCAGGGCGGCTTGGGCGACTTCACCGGAACACGACCCCGCCGGATAACATACCGCACGGACCTTCTTGCCCAACTTGGATTCAATGGCCGCCTTGCTTATTGCCAACTCGCCGGCGGCCTCTGACAACGAGACTCTTGCCAGTTTCCGGTGCGACACGGCATGCGATTCGACCGCGATCCCGCTCTGTTCAAGATTGCGCAATTGCTCCCAATCCATGCACTTGATCCCCAGAACATATTCCGGTCCGGTGATCGTCTCAAGCTCGCTCAAGGCGCACTCGATCTCGGCCTCAGGTAGAGAGTCCAACGCGATATTGAAACGCCAGCATGCCAATGCCCGTTGGCCGAGGTTTAAGCTGTCAAGCCAATGACGCCGTTTTGGCGAAAAGTACTCCGCCAGCTTCTTGATCTTCGGCCAAGCCATTTCGTCGGCCTTGTGAAATGCATTCGATACACGCAGGTGCCAGAAGCGCCGGGTGGTGCCAATGTAGTCGGTCGGCGCGAATACTACCGCTGGACAATTGTGCCGCTGGAGCACCGGTAGCGCGGCCGTGAGGAACTCGGAATCGGCATCGTCGAATGTCAAAAGGCAGGAAGGACGCTGCGGAACTTCCTTCCCATTGATAACTTCAATAAATCGATCTATGGAGAGAACCGCGAAGCGTCTCCTGATCTCACAAAGCTGGATATCGAATACCGACGCCGGAATTCCCCGGTCGTAAGTGACCAGGTGATCGACTTGGTTGTTGTCGCCTGTTACGCGATGAAACGTGAACACGACCAACAGCGGTTGCCGGCGAAACATTCGCGCCGCGAAATAACCACCTTTCCAAACCCCTGTGGAGTAGGCAACCCGTGAATAGACTCGACCGACCAGCCGCCGGAGTGGCGAATGGCGCTGCGGCCAGGGGGCGGGTTCAGGCATTGTCGTTTGCGAGTCATTCATGGTCATCATCCCACGGACGGGTACGATAACGCAAAGAATCGCCGCGGCAACGCTTTTCTTCTCCTCACGCCGCGCCGAGCCAATTGACTTGACTTGCCGGGACAGCCGCCATAGTTTCGGGGAAATTTCGGTAATCGTACTTCCGAGGAGCAGCAGCGAGTTGTGCTCATTGCCGGCTCGCAAACTCGATCGCGCTGATGGTTAACTGGTTCACAAACAAGTGGTCGGACTCAGGATTTCGCTGGTCGTTGTTTGTTTTCTTTTCTGCTCTTCTGCTGCGCGTCGTCAATCTGATTTTCCTCTCGCGCAACGATCCGGCATTCTATGTCCCGCAGGTCGATTCGCTCTGGCATCACCGTTGGGCGATTGAAATCCTCACGAAGAATTTTTGGGGCGACGAGATTTTTTTCCGTGCGCCGCTCTACCCCTATTTTCTCGCGCTGATCTACTGGATTTTCGGTATCAAACTCTTTGTTGCCAAGTTCGTTCAGGCTATCGGCGGGGCTTTCACGTGCATTCTCATCTACCAAGTGGGAAAAGAAGCGTTTACCGAGCGCGTCGGACGCCTGGCTTCGCTGTTAGCGGTGTTCTACGGTACGTTGATTCTCTACGAGTCGGAACTTCTGATCGAATGGTTACCGATTGTTTTCAATCTGTGGATGCTGCTGCTGATGATCCGGTACCGCGAAAACCATTCCCTCTCGCGGTGGGTGGGAATCGGCCTGTTCGGTGGCTTGTCCGCAATCGCTCGTCCCAACGTGCTGCTCGTGTTCCCCCTGCTGTTCGTCTGGCCCTGGTGGGATACGCGCCGGGAACTCGGCTGGCTCCGCTCGTTGAAGAGACCGGCGGCACTTCTTTTCGGGGTTGTTCTCTGCCTCTTGCCGGTGACAATCCGTAATTATGTCGTCGGCCACGACCTGATTCTGGTTTCTGCGCAGGGAGGCATTAATTTCTATCTCGGCAACAACCCGGAAGCCGATGGGCTGACGATGCAGATGCCGGAGATCAAGCTCGATCTGTCGATTCCGTGGTCTGATTTTGTCGACACTACTGATGCGTACGCGCAGACAGCGGTTGGTGGTTCGCTCAAGCCGTCGGAAATCTCGAACTTCTGGAAGCGCCGTGCCTGGAGCTGGATATTCGATAATCCGGTTGATTTCGCCGCCCTGACTGCGAAGCGGCTACTCTATCTCTTCTCGGGTTTCGAGAATTCCGATCAGGCTGACATTTATCGTTTCTCCGAGAACTCGCCAATACTTCAGACGCTGATTTTCAATCGTGGCATCAAGTTTCCCTTCGGTGTCATTGCGCCGTTGGCCTTGCTGGGATTGGTTCTCGCCTGGCCGCAGCGGCAACGGCTGGCGCCGCTCTATCTGTTCCTGTTAGGTTACATTCCCACAATCATCCTCTTCCTGGTGACGGCACGCCATCGCCTGGCAGTGATCGTGTTGTTCTTGATCTTCGCTGCATTTGCGGTAGAACGGCTCTGGCAATGGTCTCGCGAACGCCAGGCAGCAAAGCTCGTCGCCGCCTGCGCTGTTCTCGCGCTCTTGCTGGTCGGACTAAACCTGCGCCCCTTCGAACTCGGCTTTGACACTTCGTGGCAGTACCACTATCAGCGCGGGCAGGTCTTGGAGAAGCAGGGTCGGCTCGACGAGGCCATAGCCGAATATCGCGCTTCGGTGAACTTCTTGCCGAGCGCTGAAGCTCTCAACAATCTTGGATACGCCTTGTCACGTCGTAACGATTTCGCAGGCGCCTACCGGGCATATCAGCAGGCGCTGCAAGTCAAACCGGGCGGCGCCGATGTACTTGCTAACCTGGGGCTGCTGTTCCTCAACGTCAATGAACTCGACTCGGCCGCCCACTACCTTAACTTATCACAGCAGAGCAATCCCAACCTGCCCCAGGTATATGTCAACCTTGCCGAGTTACACGAGCGGCGTGAAGCTCCTGCCGCCGCTGAGCAGGCTTACCGCCAAGGTCTTGCGGCTGCCCCGGAGTTCGGGCCGCTCTACAATGGTCTGGCAAATCTGCTCCTGAGGCTCAACCGCCTTTCGGAGGCTATTGCCGTGCTCACGTCCGCAACGGAGCGCGCGCCCGGATACTCTATCGCCCATGCCAACCTGGCTAATCTCTCTCAGGAGAACGGCGACCTCCTCGCCGCGCGACGATACTATCACAGCGCGCTGCAACTCGACCCCGGATTAGATCAGGCTCGGTTTAATCTGGCGATTCTTTTCATAAAGCAAAACTTCCCCGATTCAGCGCGAATGCAACTCGAGAGGATTTTAGATCACGATCCCAATTACGTTCCCGCCCGACAGATGCTGCAGCGGTTGGATACACAGCGGTAGGATGTAGTTTTCTACTTACCGAGTCTTCGACTAATACTTCTTCCGTCGCTCGATCACGTAGTTCGAGCCGGAGAGCGACTTGATGTAGCTCTTGAGGTCGGCAAGCATGTGCGACATCTCGCCGAGATGTGTGAAGCTTGAATTGGCGATTAAGACGGCAATCGAGATCGTCATCAGCGGGTAGACTTCCCGCTCGCCGCGCCGGTTGATCGAGACAATCTGGCGGCGATTGCGATCGTCTTCCTCGTAGCGCGAGGGAATGATGCGGTCGAAGATCTTCACGATGTTCGAGCAGACCGTATCGACGTGCGCGACCGGGAGGAGAAACATGAAATCGTCGCCGCCGATATGCCCGACAAAACTGGCGGGCGATAGATCAGCCACGACATCGCGAATGATGTGCGCCACCAGGCGGATCGTGCGATCGCCATAGACGTAGCCCCGATAATCGTTGTAGGCCTTGAAATTGTCGATATCCAGATAACAGACCGCGAATTCCTGCTGGGTGGCGAGCCGATGGTTGATCTCTTGCTCAATCAGGATCGGGCCAGGCAGTTGCGAAGTTGGATTGACACCGATGTCGCGCTGCGTCCGCTCGCGGATCATCTTCACCCGCAGTTGGAACAATTCACCGTCCCATGGTCCCCAGATGAAGTCATCGGCGGAGGAGGACAGCCCCTTCTTGATCTGTTCGCGTGTCGGCTCTTTCTGGTAAATAATCGTCGGCGCCGTCGCCAGCGAGAGTTGCGATTCAATCTGGCGCACGAGCTTAATCGCCTGGGTCAGGCTCTTGTCAACGCAGATCAAGACGAAGTCGAGTTTGTGACGGTGCGTGATCTTGAACAAATCTTCCATCTTCTGGAACTTGAAGATGATCGCGTCCTGCCATCCGGGGACATCAAGAATGAGCGACGTCGCGTTGCCGACTTCATCGTACAGCGCGATGCAGTTCTTGGCTGGATGGGTCAGGCGAACGGTCGGCGGCGGGACCAACAAAGCGGGGCCATCACTGGCGCTTCTCACGGCTCTTCCTCTCACGCGGATGGAATTCTACATGCACAGATTTCAAATATGAACGATTCAGTTGGGTGTAAATCTGTGTAGTAGATATATCGGCATGGCCGAGCATTTCCTGCACAGCCCGCAGAGAGGCACCGCCGTCGACCAGATGACTGGCGAAACTGTGTCTAAACGTATGCGGGGTAACGGCTTTCGTGATTCCCGCTTTGGTCACGTATTTGCGTACCAGATTGAACACCCCCATCGCAGAGATCTTCTTTCCGAAACGGTTCAGAATGACGAAGTCGTGCGAGTTCTCGTTTACCAAGGTTGGTCGTTCGACCTCCAGGTACTGCCTGAGCCAATGCACCGCCTCGCCACCGATCGGGACCAACCGCTCCTTGCTCCCCTTCCCGATGACCCGCAGGTGCGCGACATCGAGTTCCAGGAAGAGGTTGCTGCACATCAGATTGATCAGTTCCGAGATGCGCAGCCCCGACCCGTAGAGCACTTCCAGGGCGGCGCGATCGCGCAAGCCAAAGCGGGCATCCAGATCAACAGCATTGAGGATGCGCTCGACCTCGTCGACAGCAAGCACGACGGGCAGATTACGGAAGAGCCGCGGTGATTCCAGGTGCGCCGTTGGATTGGTCGCCACAATTCGCTCCCGCACGAGAAAGCGAAAGAAACCGCGCAGCGCCGACAGCCGTCTCGAAATCGTTGCCGGCGCCATGCCCACCTTGCCTGACACCGAGAGAAACTCGATCAGTGCCGACTTGTTGACCTCGCGCCACGCCTTGATCCCCAACGAGGACGCAAATTCTGCCAGTTGCTCCAAGTCGTGCCGATAGGAGACCACCGAGTGGTCGGCGAGATTATGTTCCAGCGCCAGGAAGTTGAGATACAGCCCAATCTCTTCTTTCATATCAAAACTCCCCCGGTGTCATTTGATGCAACTCTGCCGGATCGACGCCATCTTCCAGCGCCAGCGCCAGAGTCGCGGCCGCTATCTTGCGCGCACCCGCCTCGCGCAGCGTGTACGCAATGGAATTGAGCGTGGCGCCGGAGGTCGTGACATCGTCGACAACGAGAACCGACTTGCCATAAAGCTCAAATGGCTCGGCAACCTCGAACACGTCACGCACGTTGCGAAATCGCTCTTCCACCGAAAGTCCGATCTGGTCGCGATTGCGCCGCGCCTGGGTCACCTGATCGACTACGAAAAGCGCTCCCAGTTGACGAGCGACGGCGGCGGCGATAATCTCCGTCTGATTGAAGCCCCGCTTGCGCTCTTTGCGGATGTGAATCGGCACCGGCAGCACAGCTTCGATGCCGGCCGCCTGTGGGAAACTACGCAATTGTTCGCCGAGAAGTTCGCCCAGGTAGGTTCCCAGTTCGACGCGCCCCTCATACTTGAACGCCTTGATCAGGTGCGAAAACTTGTCGTCGTAAACACTGAGCGAATACACCCACGAGTACTGCGCGCGCCTGCGACAATTCTCGCAGCCACGCTCAGGATCGCTCAGCCATGCCCGGCACACCGGGCACATCACCGACGGCAGCCATTGCAGCATCGAGCGGCAGCCCGGACAGATCCAGATATTCTGGTCGGATGACTCGAAGCTGTTGCGGCAGATTTGACAGAGAGGTGGATAGAGAAAGTCGAGAAGGTTGCGCCAGACGCTGCGCAGGGTAAGTTGCGGCGCGCTGTTCACGGTCGGCTACATATTCTTCAGCCGTTCGCGGACGGTCGGCGCCTGCGGCGAATCGGGCGCCACCTCAAGAAACCGGTTCCACCACTGCTTGGCGCTCGCGGTGTCGGCAATGGTCATGGCTACAACTCCCATGTTGAACAAGGCGATTGTATGATCAGGCTTCTGCTTTAACGCCCGCAGGAACTGGAAAGTGGCTTCGTTGTAGTCACCGACCGCATGGTAGCAGGCGCCGAGATCGACCATAACATCCGGTTGCAGCGAGTCCATCGACAATGCCTTCTCATAGAGCGGAATCGCCTGGCCGAACTGACCGGCATCCATAAACTGGTGACCGCGTTGAACGATGCTGTTCAAGTCGTCGCCCAACGGCATCGCAGCCGATAGCCCCTGCTGTTGCGGCGGTTGCGTTTGCCCCTGCGGCTGCATCGGCACGATGTTGTCTTTGGCGGCTGTATAGATGACGAAGATGATGGCTGTCAGAAGCACGACGCCGACGAGCGCCGCCCATTCCCAGCGGCGGCGGCGCGCCGACTCCTTCTTGGGTTTTGGCTGCTGCAACTTCTCCAGGGCCTCAAAATTGGCGCCACACTCCGGGCAGTACTTGAATTGTCCAGTGCGCGGCGCGCTGCAGCGCGGGCACTTATCAGGATTCGCCTTCGCCATTTGTCTCTGCTGATTCGCTTTCCCCGCCGTAGACGCGCTCGATGCGCACCACGCGCGGTATCTTCTTCTTGATTGCGGCGACCACCCGGTTGAGATGGCCGATGTTCTTGATCTCCAGTACGAAATTGCCGATGGAAACCGGTCCCTTCGTTGACAGCTCGGCGCCGCGCACTTCCGCGTCGCAGTTAGCCATCACTTCCGTGATATCGTACAAAATATTCTTGCGATACTCAACCACAATCGCCAGCCGCACCAGGAAGTTCTGTTCGGCGCCGACATCCCACGAGACATCGACCCGTCGCTCCGGTTCCTGCGCGGCGATGATGGCATTCACGCAGTCGGCGCGATGAATCGACAGCCCGCGCCCGCGCGTGATAAACCCGACGATCCGTTCCCCCGGCACCGGCTGACAGCAATTGGCGAAGCGGAACATCATATTCCCCATTCCCTCGACTTTGATGCCTTTTCCCCCGCGCGCCTTGTCGACGAACTTCTTGATGATCGAAGGCTTCTCCGGCGGCGCGGTATCCTCCGGGAACAGCTTGGCCATCAGGCTGCCCAGAGCCAGATCGCCGGAGCCGAGTTTGGAGAACATCTGCTCAACACCGGAATACGATAGCGCCATCGCGGCGTCCAGAATCTGCTCGTCCTCGGGGAACTTGCCGCCGCGCTTCTTGATCGCGCGCTCGAACATCTCCTTCCCCAGCGCCAGTGATTCCTCGTAACCCTTCTGCTTGCGGTACTTGCGAATCTTGGCGCGCGCCGAAGTCGTTTTGCAGATCTTCAACCAGTCCGCCGAAGGTTCGGCGTGTGGCGAGGTCATCACTTCCACCTCGTCGCCCGAGCGCAGGACGGTCTCAAACGGCACCAGTCGGCCGTTCACTTTGGTGCCGACGCAGTGTACGCCGACGTTGGTGTGAACGGCGAAGGCGAAATCGAGCGCAGTCGCGCCGAGCGGCAAGTGCTTCAATTCACCGTTTGGTGTGAAGACGAACACCTCGTCCTGGAAGAGGTCGATCTTGAGGAATTCCATGAACTCCTCCGGATTGGTCATATCCTTCTGCCAGTCGAGCACCTCGCGCAGCCACGACAACTGCCGATCGTCTTCGTCGAGGATATGTTTCCCTTCCTTGTACAGCCAGTGCGCCGCGATACCGTATTCCGCGATGTAATGCATGGAAGGCGTCCGGATCTGGATTTCGACCATCCGTCCGTTCGGCCCCACTACCGTGGTATGCAGCGATTGATAACCGTTTTGCTTCGGTGTCGCGATGTAGTCGTGGAAGCGATCCGCCACCGGCGTCCACATCTGGTGGATTACGCCCAGTGTATGGTAGCAGTCGCGGATCGTCGGCGTCACAATGCGGATGGCGATCAGGTCGTAGATTTCCTCGAACGGCTTCTGCCGCTTGACCATCTTGCGATAAATCGAATCGAAGTGCTTGGCGCGGCCCGTGATTTCTACCTGCAGACCTTCGTCGCGCAGGGCCTTGCCCAGAGTACTGCAGATTTCGTCGATGTAGCCCTCGCGTTCGGCGCGCGTCAGGTCGATGCGCTCCATCAGGTAGCGGTACGCGTCACCCTTGAGATACTTGAGCGAGAGGTCTTCCAACTCCCACTTGATTTTCGCCATACCGAAACGGTGCGCAAGCGGCGCGAACACTTCGCGCGTTTCCGTGGCGATCTCGAGTTGCTTTTCGTGCGGCAGATATTCCAGCGTGCGCATGTTGTGCAGCCGGTCAGCCAGCTTGATCAGGATCACCCGAATATCGTTTGCCATCGAGATCAGCATCTTGCGGAAGTAGTCCGCCTGTTCCTCGGTCTTGCTCGTGTACTGGTAGTGGCCGAGCTTGGTGACTCCGTCGACCAGCGCGGCAATCTCTGGTGAGAATTCGCGCGCGAGTTCATCGATGCTGACCTTGCAGTCTTCGACGACATCATGCAGCAGCCCGGCCGCGACGGTTGCGCCGTCGAGGTGCTGTTCGGCGAGAATGAATCCGACGTTGAGGCAATGCTCGATGTACGGCTCGCCGGAGGCGCGCTTCTGTCCCTTGTGAGCCCAGTTGGAGAACTCGTAGGCCTTGCGAACAATCGGAATACTGATGTTGGAGTTCATCGCCTCGACCTGGATGATAAACTCCGCCAAATTCATCAGCCCGACCGGCGTGCGGTAGCGGGTCAACAATTCGCTGGTATTAGGGTAAACGAACTTATCCACAAACAACCTACTTGCAGCTATTATCGGCGCGAAGGCGTTCGACAATGAAGCCGGTAACTTCCTCGACGCTGATCTTCTCCATCGCGCCGCGCCCATCGCCCCTTACTTCATCTACCGGGGGCGCAAACAATTTGTTTGCACCGCCTCGCGGACCCCAGCGGACTGCCGACAAGGCTGCTACCGGCGGATAAATGCCAACCGCAAAGGTCCCTACCGCAGCAGCGATGTGAATCGGCCCGGTACTCCCGCCGACCAGCAGGCGCGCCATGCGGATCAGCGCGACCAGAGTCGCCAATTCAGTGCGCCCCGCGACGACGTGCACCCGCCCGCCCAGAGGCCCAAAGGCTGATTCTATCGTCTCCCGCTCCAATTCAGTGCCGGTGATGACGCAATCCACCCCGCCGGCTGCCAGGCGACCGGTGAGCTCGACGTACCGCTCAACAGGCCAATTGGGTGCCGAGCCATGCGAGAGCGGATGAATCATGATATATCCCTTGTCGCCCAATCCCAGTTGTTCAAGCAAGCCCATTGCGCTCGTAATGGCCTCTGCATCGAGCGCCAATTCGGGTTCAAATCGCTCCAGCCCCGGAAAGGCCGCTTCGGCTAATCGATAGTTGAGTTCCAATTCGTGCAGACCGCTCTGCCGCCGTGAGAGATCGACGCGGCGATTAAACAACATGCTGTACGCGCGGCGTCCGGTACCGATTCGCTCGCGGATCCCGGCCCGCCAGGCTGCCAGCGCGAGCTTGGGGCGCGGGTAGAAGAACAGTATCGCGTCCGCGCTCAGACGTTGCAGATCGCGCGCAAACGCAGCCACACGTCCGATGTTATCCAGGTCGCGGCCGGGAAGTGTCACGATCTGGTCAAGATAGGACTCTTTCCGTATCAGCGGAACCGCGTAGCGTGAAACCAACATCGTCAAAGTCATCTCGGGGTGCTTCGTCTTGATCGCACGGGCTACCGGAATCGTCAGAATCAAGTCCCCGATCGCGTCGGTCCGGGCCAGTATCAGGTGTTTCACCGCCGCTCCAGTTCCCAGAGCTTGGCGTACTTGACCATTTCATGAAAACTCGAAAACAGCGCCAGGATCAGGCCAGCCATGCCGTCGCGCCAACCGCTCTTGAGCAGGTACATCTTGACGAAGTACGCCGGCGGTTTGATGAGCAGATACGACGTCAGGAACTTCCTCCCGTCGCGGTGGAGAATCTCCGCGGCAAGAGTCGAGTACTGGTCCATCTTGCGGATGTACTGCGAAACGCTCGTGTACGTGTAATGCAGCATGTGGCCGGAAAGCACGCCGACGCTGCCGTCAACTTCGGCGCGTTCGTGAACGCTCTCCGGTGTAAATCGTGCCGCGTTGCGATGAAACAACCGCAGGATCTTATCCGGATACCAACCTGAATGCATGATCCAGCGCCCCAAAAACTGGCTCTTGCGCACGAATTGATAGCCGGCATGCGTCGGATCGGCGATAGCAGCCTGCACGGCACGCTGCAGTTCTTCATCGAGTTCTTCATCCGCATCGATTGAGAGCACCCATTCCCCATTCGCGGCCTCAAGCGCCTTCTGCTTGGCGATTCCGAATCCGGGAAACGGCATTTGCAGAATGCGGCAATGGTATTCCGCGGCAATTTCCAGAGTGCGGTCGGTGGAGCCGGTGTCGTTGAGCACGATCTCGTCGGCGAAACGCACGGAATCGAGACACCGGCGCAGGTTCTGCTCTTCATTGAGCGTAATGATGATAACCGAAAGGCGCGGCACTCAAGCCGTCCTTTGCAGAATCGATTTGGAGGTCAGATCGGTAATGAAATTGTCTACCGCCACCGAAAGCTGTTCGTATGTAATCCCATCTACTGACTTCCAGTCGGGCGAGCGCAGAATCCACACGCGGTTCCCATAGGGATACCAGCGCGCAAAGTTGTAGTGATTGCCGTTGTACATGGCGAGCAAGGGGACATCAAGATTCGCGGCGATGTGGCAGATCGAGGTATCCACCGAAATGATCGCATCGAGCCGTGTCATCAAGGCAGCCAATTCCATGATCTTCACGCCGGGCGGCAGCATCGTGACGTTTTCCCCGCCCGCAGCCCTGGCCTTGCGCGCCAGGTTTGCCTCATTCGGAGCATAAGAGATCATGAATTGCAGATCGGGGTACTTCTGCGAGACTTCTCCCACCAACCGCACGAACTTTGCCTGACTCAATGTGCGGTCGGTCTTGCCCGCCGAGACATTCAGCATGATCAGGCCGCGGTAGCGCGGGTCGCGGATCTGTCGGGCCAACTCCTCGCCGCGCGCCTGCTGCGCTTCGCTGAGCGCGATCTTACCGTTGGTGATGCCGTCGCGCAACGGAATCGCCAGCGGCTCGATTGTCGCGCGAAACATTTCGGTGATATGCAGTTTGCGCTCGTGATTCATCGCCTCTAGGGTGTAGTAGTCATAATACTTTCGGAACGACTCCTTGCCGATCCCCGCCCGATAAGCGCGCGGCGAGCAGAGCATCGCGATCACCAGCGAGGTGATCGACGTGCCGGTCATCAAGTCGACCACCATGTCGTAATTGACCTTCTGAACTTCGCGAAATGTCTTGATCATCGGCAGAAGCGACTTGCGATAGATATGGATCTTGTCCACCGAGCGGTCGTGCTCGACGATCCGGTGGTTGACCGGCGAGGCCAGCACGCCGACCGTGATGTCGGGACGATGGTGCTTGAGAGTGTGCAGTGTCGGCAACATCACCACCATATCGCCGATCTTATCCTGACGCAGGAACAATACGGCTTTGACGCGCCGGGGGTCGATCGGCTTCGGGCGGCGACGGCTCGGCCCGGCCAGCGCCTTGAGAAAGAGCCAGATAAACAGCCACTTGAATTGGATTTCAATTTCTTTCAGAAAGCGCGCCAGCTTAGGCGCTTTCCGTTCTAATTTCTGCTGCATGGTTGTGCTCGAATTGTAGATCGTACAGGCGTCGATACACGCCGTTTAACCGCAATAGCTCTTCGTGTCTCCCCTGCTCAACGATCCGTCCGTCTTTCAATACCAGGATCAAGTCGGCGTGGAGGATCGTCGACAGCCGGTGCGCGATCACGATTGCCGTTCGCCCCTTCATCAAGCGGTCGATCGCACCCTGCACCAGCCGCTCCGATTCGGTGTCAAGCGCAGAGGTCGCTTCGTCAAAGACCAGGATTTCGGGGTCCTTCATCAACGCGCGGGCAATCGCCAGCCGCTGGCGCTCGCCGCCGGAGACCATCATACCGCGATTGCCGATTACGGTGTCGTACCGCTGCGGCATCTCCATGATGAAGTTGTGAGCATTCGCTGCGCGCGCCGCCTGTTCGACGAGCGCCGGGTCAAATTCACGTTGTGGATAGGCGATGTTGTTCTTGACGGTATCGTTAAAAAGAATCGTCTCCTGCGTCACGACACCCAGCAAGCCGCGCAATGAGGCAAACGAGACATCGCGCAAATCAGCGCCGTCGATCTTGATGATCCCGCCGACCGGGTCGTGAAATCGGCAGAGCAAATCGACCAACGTCGACTTGCCTGAACCCGACGGTCCGACCAGGGCCACGATCTGCCCCTTCTTCAGCGAGAACGAGATGTCCTCAAGGACGCGTTCGCCGTGATTGTACTCGAAGCCGACGCGCTCGAAGGTGACTTCGCTCTTGAACGTCTCAATCTGCACCGGGCGGGGAGCTTCCGCAACCGTGACCGGAGCATCGATCAGATCGAAGATGCGCCGCGCCGCCGCGAGTCCTTCGTTCAGCCGCACGTGCACGCTCGACACTGACTTGGCAGGCGCTATGATAGAGAACATCGCGCCGAGGTAGAACACGAATGAGCGCGCATCGAGCAATTCATTATGCAACACCAACCGCCCGCCGAACCAGAGCACGATCGCGACTGCCGTTACGCCCAACAGTTCGTTGATCGGCGTTGGAAACAGCCGCACGCGATTGATTTTGAGCATCGTCCGGAAATAGCGCTTCGTCCGGTCGCTGAACTTGCGCATCTCGCTCGGCTCGGCCGCATACGCCTTGACGATGCGGATGCTATTCAGCGTCTCTTCCAGCGAACTGGAGATGTCGGCGACCGTCTCCTGCGCACGCTTGCTGTAACGTCGTGCCAATTTGCCAATCTGGTAGATACCGAGTGATATCAACGGTATGACGACAATGATCACCAGCGTCAACTGCCAACTGATTACCAGCATCGTGCCGAGATAAACCAGGATTAGCAGCGGGTCGCGGATCAGGAAATTGAAGGTGTTGTTAAACGTCTCGTGAATCTTGGTGACATCGTTCATCGCGATCGACATCAGATTGCCGGTGCGGTTGCGGTGGAAATACGGCAACGGCAGTTTGAGCAAATGACCGTAAATCTGGTTGCGCAGATCGCGCGTGATCCCCTGCTCGACGTACGCCGCGAAGAAGCCCTGGAAATAGAAGAAAAGATTCTTGAAAATCGTGATCATCACGAGTGCCAGGCAGACGTTGAAGAGCGTCCCCTCCTGCGTCGACCCCTGCAGCAACGAACTCAAGAACTGATCGAAACTCTGCCGCCACTCGTTGACGAGCCCCGGCGCGGCTTCGGTTAGGGGCGAGGCGGTCGAGATATTGGCGGAAAAGAGCGAGGTCAGTAGCGTCGCGCCGAGATAGATAAGCATCGGCGAAGTCGCCACAAACAGCCCCATAAACGCCAACGATAACAGCAGGTGCTTGCGATACGGCAGAAAGTAGCGATATAAGCGCAGGATTGAATTCATGAAATCACGCCTTCCGTCATTAACCTGTTAAGGTAGCGGGCGCAAGCCGATTTGTCAAACCGGCAAAAGCGGTTCTACGGGGTCAGACCGGTGAGCAGCTCCACGACCTCGTCGCGGCTCATCTTGACAGCCGTGGGTGGAATCTCGATTGCAAATTTGGCGGCAGGCAATTCGCGGCTGAACGTGACGCTCTGGAAGTCGAGCCGCGCCCGGAAACGACGATCGTGCGACAGCAGTTCCAATTCATCGATTTCCAGCGGTGGAGTTTCCTGCTCCTTGATGGCGATCCGCCCGTTGATTTCGAACTCTTGCTCGCCGTCAATCAGCTGCAGTCGCAGAAGTTGCTTGCTGGTGCGGAAATGGCTCTTCCATTGCGTCTCATCGGGAGCCGGCACATAGCCGTGCAGCAATGTGAGAACAACATCGACGATGTGCGACGCCTGCCGTAACTCGCCGACATCGAGATCGCTGCGAAAGCCGACGAAGATGCGGTTTTCGCGCGCGAAATAGACGGTGAGTGAATCGCCGGCAATGATCGCCTTGAGCACCGCCTGGCCGAGGAAGCCGCGCACATAGAGCGAAAGCCGCTGATCTGATTCACTGAATACCTCGACGCGAAAATCGTCGAATCGGCCGTCGCGTTGCAACTTGACGCGCACGAGGGATGCGAATGTTGTCAATTCAGAATTCTGGCGGGTGATTAACTCCCAGAGTCTGCCGTCGGGGCGCGCACTGGTCACGGCAGTAGACGCGCAGCCGCCGATGGCCAGAAATCCCGCCCAGATCAGGAGCAGGAGCGGTCGCACGATCAAGCGGTGCGAAAGCCGGTGAGAATCCAAACGGTCGTCTTAACGAAGGGGCCGATGATGGCCCAGATCGGCGAGATGGGCGCGATGAAGCCGATGAAAATAATGCCCAGCAAGATCATCGGGCCGAAGCGCTCGAGATTGATGGCGAAGTTCTCATACTGCGGCGGCAAGAGCGCGATCAGTACTTTCGAACCGTCGAGCGGCGGCAATGGGATCATATTGAAAAATGCCAGCGAGCAGTTGATCATGATCGCCAGAAACACGAAGTTGTAACCCAGCGCCGTATCGCCTTCGCTCAGGCCGAGCAAAGGAAGCGAATGAAAGATCAGCGCCGCGCCGGCTGCAAGAATGATGTTCGAAATCGGCCCGGCGAGGCTGACCCAGAGCATCCCCTGTCGCCAGTTGCGAAAGTTCGCCGGGTTTACTGGCACTGGTTTGGCCCAGCCGAAGCGGAAGCCACTGGCGACCATCATCAGCACCCCCATCAAGTCCATGTGGACGATTGGGTTGAGCGTCATCCGCCCCAGGTGCTTGGCGGTCGGGTCGCCCAATTTGTTGGCCGACCAGGCATGGGCAAATTCGTGCACGGTCAGCGAGAAAAACAAGATTGGCAGCGCAATCAGCGCTTGTTGCCAGTCGATCACGCGGTCATTCCTCCGTTCATCAACTAGTATAATACGATTTCCTGCCCCTCGTTCCCCATAAAATTCCCCGGTCGGCGCGAAACCCTGCGCCGACAAGAAACGAAAACCGCTGCTCTGCAGAGCGCAGAGCAGCGGTTATTGCTAATCAACTCCGTCTCTGTGTCGTCTCTTCCTACGCGTACACTCCGCGTAAGATGATGACATCGACGACTCGCTTGAGGCCAAGCATAAACGCGGCGGTGCGCATGTTGACCTTGTATTGTAGCGCCATGCCGTGCACATCGCTGAACGCCGCCACCATCGCGAGCTCGAGTCGGCGATTAACTTCGTCTTCAGTCCAATAATAGCCGATGCGATTCTGCACCCACTCGAAGTACGACACAGTCACGCCGCCGGCATTGCAGAGAATGTCGGGGATGATAAACACGCCTTTCTTGTCGAGGATCGCATCCGCCTCCGGCGTTGTCGGACCATTAGCACCCTCGGCAATCAGCATCGCCTTGACATCGCCGGCATTGTCCTTCGTAATCAGATTTTCCAGCGCCGCCGGGACCAGAATTTCGACGTCAAGCGCCACTACCTCATCATTAGTAATCGGTGTCGTGCCGGGAAAACCGACAACCGAGCCGGTAGCAGCCGTATGCTCCAGCAGTCGCGGAATATCCAATCCGTTCTTATTCATCACGCCGCCCATGACGTCGGTCACGGCAACAATCTTTACGCCCAGGCCATGTAGTAACTCGGCCGCGATCGAGCCCACGTTGCCGAATCCGACCACGCCTGCCGTAGCGTGCTTGAGGTCGCGCCCGAGGGCTTTGTAAGCTTCGCGCACCGCGAGCATCACGCCGCGTCCGGTGGCCTCGCGCCGACCGCGCGAACCGCCGACGGCAAACGGCTTGCCGGTGACAACCGCCGCCTCCGTGTGGCGCACGTGCATCGAGTAAGTATCCATGATCCACGCCATCGTCTGCTCATTGGTGTTTACGTCGGGCGCCGGGACGTCGGAATCGGGGCCGAAGACATCGAGCAGATCGGCCGTGTAGCGACGCGTCAGACGTTCGAGTTCGCCTTTGGAGAGCTTCTTGGGATCGCAAGTAATGCCGCCCTTGGCGCCACCGAAGGGGATATTCACCACGGCGCATTTCCAGGTCATCCAACTGGCCAGCGCCTGGACTTCGTCGAGCGTGACATTCGGATGAAAGCGAATCCCGCCCTTGCCGGGGCCGCGCACGATCGAGTGCTGCACGCGGTAACCCGTGAAGACGCGAAAGCTGCCGTCATCCATCTGAATCGGCAGTTTGACTATTACGCTCCGGCGCGGCTGCTTCATGATTTCCACCATCGCCGGGTCGATTTTCAGCAGCGAGGCGGCCGCGTCAATTTGCGCGAGTACATTGTCGAAGATCGACAGCGGCACATCTTTAGATTTGATCTGGCCTTGCATTTGACCCTGCATCCTTCCTCCTATATCGGGAGACAAATTTACTTTCCGCGTCGTAAAACCGCCACAACAAATCGTGGCCATCACTGATCCCAATCCGCGATGTTTGCCGGATCGACGGGCTGGAACTGCCATCGTCAATCACCGCAAACTCCCGTCCGAACAGGCTCCTGCCCGTGTCAGCCGTGTCGATCGCCAAAGCGCGACAGAGCATGCCGGGCCCGGATGTGAGGCGGTGACGGTCGTCGACGCCGCGATTGCGCATCATAACGTCGATGCCCTCCAGCGGTTCCAGCGCGCGAATCAGCACGGCCGCCGGACTACCCTTGGGCTCGGTGACGAAATTGAGCATGTCGTACATGCCGTAAATGAAGTAGACGTAGAGCACGCCGGCGTCGCCGAACATCACCGCGTTGCGCCCGGTGCGGCCAAAACGCGCATGACAAGCCGGATCGTCCTCACCGATGTAAGCTTCGGTTTCGACGATGCGGCCGGACAGCTTTTTACCGGCGCGATTGATGACGAAACGCTTGCCGATTAGCGCGCGGGCAACTTCAAGCGTAGGCTGCCGGAAGAACCCCCGGGTCAGCCGCCTATAAGTCATACCCTTCTTCAAGGCCGCAAGGCAGAAGTTCGGGAATCAACGGCAACGCGGATTCAAAATCGAGCGCAAGTTGATCGGGGCTGTGGGCATCCGAGCCGAGCGACGAGATCGATACTCCGGCGCGGCGCGCGGCGTTAATGATCTCAACTGAAGGATAGTACTCACCCATCCCGTGACGAACTCCGGAGGTGTTGATTTCGAGCGCAAGACCGCCCTCTTTCATTCTCTCGAACACAGAATCCAGAAACGGCCGGTGCGCGCCAGTGAGCAAATCGCCATAGGCGGGTCTGCCATAACGCTTGTAGACGTCGAAGTGGCCGATCACGTTAAACAATTGGGAGTCAGCGATTTCCTCGACTTTCTTAAAGTACTTATCGATCCAAGCTTCGATCGGACGCGTCTTGAAAAACTCCGGCCCGTAGGGTCGCTCGAGAATGGGCTCGTCGTCGATATCGTGCACGGAGCCAATGACGAAGTCGAGATCCAATTCTCGCAGCTCCCTGGCCAGACGGTCGTAGAGACTAATGTCCCAACCGATCTCCAGCCCGACATTGACCTTCAGGCCGGAAGGAAAGAACTCCTCGCCGATCGCACGAACCTCCTCGATGTAGCGCTTGACCGGTTCAGGCCCGGAGGGAAACTTCTCGCCGCCGACCACAAAGAATCCCATGCGATCCTTGCGCGAAGGCATCAGCTCGTAGTGATTCGTGAAGGTGATCTCGTAGAGACCGATCTCGAATGCCTTCTGGCAGTACTCCCTGATTGTGCCCTTGGCATCGACGGAGTGGTCGGAGTGAACGTGCGAGTCGCCGATCGGATATCTCATGCAGAGTCCCTGACAAAGGCATTGTGTCTTTTCTCAAAGCCCACGCTGGTCGGCTCGCCATGGCCGGGATAGATGATCCAATCGTCCGGCAGTGAATAGATTTTCCTGGTGATCGAGCTTTCGATTTCCGCAAACGAGCCGCCGGGAAGATCGGTACGCCCGATGCTGCCGTAGAACAGTAGGTCGCCGCCGAAAATCAATGTCTCGTGGATGAAGCAGACGCTTCCTCGCGTGTGGCCGGGCGTGTGAAGCACCTTCAATTCGAGATTGCCGACACGGATGCTGTCACCATCCTCGAGCAGGCGGTCGGCCTTCGGGCAAACGAAGGCATCGCCGGTCAAGGCGCTGAGATTCAGCATGGGGTTGGTGAGACAGTCAGCGTCGAGGCGGTGAATCAGGATCGGGCATCCGTACTTCGTTTTCATCTCGCCGACGGCCCCCAGGTGGTCGTAGTGACCGTGGGTGAGCAGGATTGCCGTAATCTTCGCCTCCAGGCGCGAGACTTCATCCTCGATCAAGTGCGCGTCTCCCGCCGGATCAATCAGAACTGCTTCCTTGGTGACGGCACAACCGAGAATGTAGCAGTTCACTTCAAGCGGACCGACGGCGAGAGATTCGACGAAATAGCTCGATGATGCAGTATTCATGCTCCGAGCAGTATATCGCCGGGGGCGTACAGAGTCAAAAACTTTCGTGCGAGCGCTCAGGATGGCACTCTAAGAAGCGTCGTAGCTGCGTTGGACGGTGGTCGTAATCCCGCCCCGATTGTGAAAGCGACCCTCGAAGTGAAGACGGCGCGGTTGCAGGGTGCGAATCAGGTCGTCGGTGATTCTATTGACGACGTTCTCGTGAAAAATGCCCTGATTGCGATAGGCCAGCAGATACTCCTTGAAACTCTTCAGTTCGAGACAGAGTTCAGCCGGCGTGTAGGTCAGGATGAGCGTCGCGAAATCCGGCAAGCCCGTCTTGGGGCAGACACAGGTGAACTCCTCAGTTTCCATGCGAATCTCGTAATCGCGATCTGCATACACGTTGCGGAAAGTCTCGATTGGCGGGGTTTGCCAATCGCGAATGTGGTCCTGCCGGCCGTCGTAGTGGGAGTCCATGTGACAAATATACACCCTTGAAAGGATACGGGCAAGGAGCCAATTTGTCCTTATTGAAAGCCAAAGAACGGTTGACCGCTCCCTGTCAAGTCTTATATTCGCAGCATGTCACCTCTTCCGATGCTGAATGAAAATCGGGCAGTGATCTTGTTGAGCGGCGGCATCGACTCAGCGACGGCGCTGGCGCTGGCCCAGAACAACGGCTATCACGTAGCCGCTCTGACGTTCGATTACCACCAGCGGCACCGGCACGAAATCGCCGCTGCCAGCCGTGTCGCGCAGGCCGCCGGTGTTGAGCAGCACCTGATCTTTCCCCTCGACCTGTCGGCAATCGGGGGTTCGGCGCTGACGGCCAATATCAAAGTACCAAAGCACCGGGACGAATCGCTGCTCAGCCGCCAGATTCCTGTGACCTACGTGCCGGCACGAAATGCCATTTTTCTGACCATTGGCCTGGCGTGGGCGGAAGTGATCGGCGCGGGCTCGGTTTTCATCGGCGCCAACTCGATTGACTATTCCGGCTATCCCGACTGCCGGCCCGAGTTCATCGAAGCTTTTCAAGCCATGGCGAATTACGCGACGCGCACCGGCGTCGAGGGGACACGCATTATCATCAATGCGCCTCTGATCAATCTGAGCAAGTCACAGATCATCCAGGAAGGAGCGCGGCTCGGCATCGACTATGCTCTCACCTTGAGCTGTTACGATCCCGACCTGAACGGCCTGGCCTGCGGCGCCTGTGACAGTTGCATCATCCGCAAGCGCGGCTTTGAAGCCGCCGAGCTACCGGATCCGACGCACTATTCCCCACTCGCCGGAGTCGGCTCCTCTCGATGAGCTATCAGCCCAATCTGTCTGCCGTGCCGGAGCCTGCGAAAGACAAGCTGCCGGTCACCGAGATCTTTTATTCGCTGCAAGGCGAGGGCCGGTTTGTCGGTTCGCCGGCGGTATTTGTCCGTCTCAAGTACTGCAATCTTGGCTGCGCCTGGTGTGATACGCGCTTTACCTGGGATGCTGAGCGAATCGAAGACGGAGAATTGATGACACCCAGCGAGATCGTCGAACGGTGTCTCGGGTTGATCGAGGCACACGTTGCGCGGCCGCAAGATGTGCACATCGTCATTACCGGCGGCGAGCCGATGCTGCATCAGGAACAGCTCCCCCAACTTTGTGAGCGCCTCCGCGCGCAAGGATTCGGCTTCATCGAAATCGAGACCAACGGGATGTACGTGCCCAGCACGGCCATGCTGGCAGTGATCGACTGGTGGAATTGCTCACCGAAGCTCTCAAATAGCGGGATCCCCGTATTGCGCAATCGCGTTCCGGCGGCGCTGGGGACGATCATCGCAACGCACAAGTGTGACTTCAAGTTCGTGATCCAAAGTCCGAAGGATATTGATGAGATGGAGCGTTATTACCTCCCCCCAATTCCGGCCGAAAAAGTCATCTTGATGCCGGAGGGGGTGACGAGTGAAGTGCAATTACGCCTCATGCCCTGGCTGATGGAGGAGTGCGCCAGGCGCGGATATCGTTTCTCGCCGCGGCTGCACATCCTTGGCTGGGGGAACGAGCGCGGAAGGTGACTCGAGATTTCCCACCGCAAGCGGTGGGGCACCGAGGCACGAGATTTCCCACCGCAATCCCTCGTTCCTCGGGACGCAGGCAAGCGGTGGGGCACCGAGGGCTGTGAAATCGATGTAGGGGACATATGAAGGTCAGTCTAACGCAGCAGTTCATGTTTGATGCCTCACATCGGTTGGCGCACTTGCCGGCCGATCATCCGTGCCACAACCTGCACGGGCATACCTATACGGTCGTGGTTGAGGCGAGTGGAGAGGTGGACGAGTCGAGCGGCTTCCTGATTGACTATCGGGAAATCCATCGTGCCGTCAAGCCGCTGATCGAGCAGCTGGACCATCGACATCTGAACGATGTGGCCGGACTTGAAAAGCCGACGACGGAGTTTATTGCACGCTGGCTGTGGCTGCGGCTGCAACCTTCCCTGCCCAATCTCAGCGCGATCACGATCAGCGAAACACCGTTTACGCGCTGCACCTATCGCGGCGCATAGATTGCGAGACCACAAGCCGCCTTCACAGAATAGAAACGTAACGGCGCACGGTACAGTGCGCCGTTGCGATTATAGGGAAAAACGCAGTCCCTATTTGCCGCGCTTCGTGTAAGTGGCCGTCATCATCACCGCCCAAGTCTTGCCACCGTCCATGGAGCTTTCCATTTTCCAGTCGAAGGCGGTCGCAGACTTGTTGACGCTGGAAAGCCGGCTGAGCGACTTCTGTCCCATCCAGACTTCTTCGCCCTGAAAGACCGATCCAGCCTTATCGCACTTGCCGGTGTAGAGAGTGATTCTGCCGGAGAAGTTATCGACCCAGGTGGTTTGCCACTGCTTGAGTTCGCGGTCATAACAAGTCAGTGACAAGCCCTCGAACGGCATCTCCATCATCGTGGAAGTGAAATCCGTCTTGATCGCTGCACCGCCGGCCACTTTGGTGTATACCGCAACACCCTTCGACTCAGTCCAGTTCTCGGTGCTGGGGTCCATGCGGTTTTTCATAGCGACATCCCAGGTGCCGATCATCCACTCCATTTCGGCTAATTCCTTGGGCGGGCCCATTTCGGGCATGGCCTGATCGGCGCCGGCTTTGGCTTCATCGGCAAATGCCGCACCAGCGACTGCGAGCATGAAAGCCAGCAGCACCAGAAGAGACATTCTTAGTTTCATCAAATCCTCCAATCTGGAAACGGTAAATGTTGACGCTATGGAGCCATAATCTGCACAGAAAGACTCCGGCGTCAATCACATTTTTGTCTTCGCAGATCTATTCTGGAAGATTGAGGATTCCTTTAAGGGAAAACGACGTGAAACACCGGGCATGGCGTTCCTCCAGTTAACAGTTACTGCAAGGCGCGGGACCACCGCCGAAGATGTAGGCGATGAGATAGACCGCGTCCGAAATTGTTACAATCTGATTGCAGTCGGCGTCCCCGGCAAGCAACGGTGCGGGCGCCGGTCCTCCGCCGAAGATGAAGCCAATCAGGAAGACGGCGTCGGAGATTGTGACAATTTGCGAGCCATCGGCATCGCCGCAGAGGTAGTCGCAGGCATCGCCGATTCCGTCATGATCTGAGTCTTCCTGAATCGGGTTTGATACGCTGGGGCAATTGTCGCATGGCTCGAAGACGCCGTCACCATCGCCGTCGGTCGGTCCGCATTCGAGAATCTCATAAACGCTATCCGCCGGCAGCCCCACGGCCGTGGTGATGCGCCCGAGGGGCCAGCGAATGACCAGAGAATCGACGACTGTGGCGTCGCCCAAGCCGAAGTGTGCCTCCAGTCCATTCTGTCCGAATCCGGAAGCACTGGTGATTTCACGCATCTGCCAGCGGGGAGTTCCGCCGATTGTTGCCTTGACGGAGATGCGTGCGCCGATGGCGGAACGGTTGCTAAGTTGCCCGGTCGGTTTAACCACAAGCCAGTGATTGGCATTACCATCGTTCAGGTAGATCGCGTTGTCTTCATTGCCGCCAAAGGCTTTGGCAAGCACGAGATCAAGGTCGCCGTCGCGGTCCAAATCGCCGAAGACTGCGGAGGTCGTCCAGCCAGAGTCCGTCACAGATGGATCGCCCGCGAAGATCGTGAAGTTGCCGGCGCCGTCGGAAAGATAGAGGCGATTCTTGTCATTGGCGGCGTGGAACGATTGCGTGACGTAAGCATCCTGGTCGCCGTCATTGTCAACATCGCCCCAGGTTGCAGAAAACCAATAGCCCGGATCGGTGACCAGCGCACCAGTCAGGACACGCGTGAAGGTCGTGTCGCCGTTGTTGCGATAGAGGAAATTGGTTTCGAGATTGTAGTTGGTTACAAAGAGGTCGAGATCGAGGTCGTTATCGCAATCGATCCAGTAGGAGCGTTCGGAGAAGCCGCTATCATCAGATGGGGCGGCGCCTGTCAGCTTGACGAAGTTTCCACTGCCGAGGTTTTTGAAGAGCGAGTTATCCTGCTGGATATTGGCGACAAAAAGGTCGGGGTCACCGTCGTTGTCGTAATCGCCCCAGGCGGCTCCATGCGCCCGCTTGCCGTCGTTGACAATCGGTCCCGTGGAGACTGCAACAAACGCACCGCCGCCGGCGTTTAGATATAACAAGTTCTTGAAGACCCCAAAGCCGACGCTGACGAATAAATCGAGGTCGCTGTCGAGATCGTAGTCAGCCCAGGCACAATAGTCGGTGTAAGCCGGCGTGGAAACCACTGGGCCGGAAAGAATCTTGGTGAACGTGCCGTCGCCATCATTGGAGTACAGGAAGTCGTTCTGATTCGTCCAAGTGGCCACGAAGCAATCCAAGTCGCCGTCGTTGTCGTAGTCGCCCCAGGCTGAACCGTCGCCGGCGTAGATATCAGTGACGATCGGGTCGCCGAGAATGCGGGTGAATGTCCCTGCCCCGTCGTTACGGTACAGGAACGCCGCGGCATTGCCGCCGGTCTGATTGACGAAAAATAGATCGAGATCGCCGTCGGCATCATAGTCGACAACATTGACGCTGCGCGCGAGGCCGCCGTCGGTAACAACCGAACCCGTCGTGACCTTGGTGAAGCTAAGCGCGAAAGTCGTCGTTGTGAAAAGTGTTATGATCGCCGCGAGACGGCAAGGAGTGATCAGGATTGACAGGGTCGAGAGCATGCGACATTTCCTTTCCAATGAAACGAGTTGCGTCAGGGTCGAGCCAACGGTGTCCCGGTACTGCATTCAACGATGGCGGCGGCAAGACGTGGGATCAAATTCAGTGAGCGGCAGAAATGAGGCAGCAAGCGGGATTGGACGCCCCGCCGCCACAGTGCGTCTTGGGATTATGGGCACTCGGAGGTTTCGCGAATGGCACGTTTAACTTCGGTAACAACGCAGCGTCTATCGCTCATCGTCATTGTCTGGGCGATCTTCGGTGCGTTACTGAGCATACTGGGCGCCCGGCAGACGCTTCCGGCGGTAGTTCGCTGGGAGATGCTGGCGGGGGGAATACTGGTCTGGATTCCCTGGTTGGTTTATGTCCCTGTGATCGATCGACTGCAGAGACGCTGGCCGATCGGCTCTGGCGTCAAAATGCGGTCGCTCGTTTGCCACGCTGCAGCGGCGCTTGCTGTTGCCACAAGTCACATGGCTTACTTGCGTCTGATGCGACCGCTGCCGCAGATGTTGTTTCGTGGCGGCGACTACGGCGAAATCTTCCAGCGCTTTGCCTGGGGAGATTACTTTTTCAGTCAGCGCGTCGTGCTCGACTTGGCGATTTATGCGGTTGCCTTGCTCGCCATTAGCCGCCCCTGGCGGACGATCGAGTCGTCTGATACCCGGAGTGACTTGCCCGCGAGCACTGAGGCCTTCGCAGAGGCGCTCGGCAACCAAAGCCACAATCAAGGACAGCGGCCACCACTTGTGATTCGGGACGGGTCAAAGACTGTCGTCTTGGCCTGGCAAGAAATCGACTGGATCGAGGCAGCCGATTATTACTGCAAGATCTTTTCCAGACAAGAGTCACATTTGGCCAAAATCAGCTTGAGGAAGATCGAATCCTTGGCACCTCCCGGGCAAATGGTGCGCGTGCACCGGCGGTTTCTCGTTAATCCAGCCCGGATTTCGCGGCTGGAATCGAACGGCGAAGGCGAAGCGAGATTGACACTTCGTGATGGAACCTCGATCCCGGTAAGCCGGCGGCGCAAGTCTGATGTCGAGCAAGTCTTACGCCGGCTCTAACCGGGCTTCCATCGTTAAATAAGCCCAATCCGGATCAGGCAAAGCATGATGTACCACAGCAGGCATTAGCCAGAACCTCCACTCTCACAACCGGTTGCGAAGGCGATCCGGCCTCAAGTAGAAGATTCACACCAAGAAGAGCATCCAGCGAACGCGCTTGCCATGGACTGTTACCTGCGAATGGTTAGACGTCATCATGCGCAGGTTGCGCGCCACCGGACGGCTTCCGGGAGGCTGTCGGGCTACATCATGTCCCTCACATATCCGTGGCTTTGGATTTATGGAGGGAATTGCTACAGAATTGGCGGAAGGGTAGCGGGGGCTGTGGGTGTGGCAGACAAGGGGGATTGATTCGTCGCGGCAGAGTGACGGCGAGGGTGTTGAAGGTCGTTCGCTCCTCGCATTGACAAAGGTTGGTTGCTTCGGGAGGAGAGAGCGTCAGGATCGCGGGGACGCGGCCTCCGGGTTGAAGGCGGCAGGTCTCCGGCAGAGAGCATTCGAGATCCCCGGTGAGTGCGATCAGAGACCTGCCCTTGTATCTTTCTTTTTTGTTTTCCCTTTGTTCATT